>NZ_JBLXFB010000009.1:0-192478 GCF_048262615.1 Antarctobacter sp. | reverse complement strand
TGATCTCCTTCTCGTCGAAGATCAGCAGACTGCAAATCATAGCTTATGTCAGTGTCCGAATTTCGGGAGGTAGCTCACAGAACGAGCTCAGATGCGCCGTATGCAGTTGCCGCAAGATTGGCCACTCGAGCGGACTGGGTTGAGTTCGACAAGATTTCAGCCTTAGGCGGATGGGGACGAAAGTCGGTACAAGCGCTGGAGTTATTGGCTTCCTCGAAAGATAGGTTTCACTTCAAGCTCTTTCAGCTTCTACTCGCGAAACTCGCTTCCAAAGGGCTTTCATCGACACTGACCCCAAATGAAGCAACTGTGGCATACTCTGGTCTTGTGTTCGAGCTTGAGGAGGCAACGGAAGACGCGGTGCAAGAGAAGCCACTGGCTCTCACCACTGAAGCCCCAGCCTTGGCGGTGCCAATCGACGCTTCAAGAGTGGAAACGTTCCTTGCTACACCGACAAGACAACGCGTTGCCATGCTTCTAGATGAGGGGGTAAGCCGTGCGGATATAGCTGGTGCCAGCGAACAAGAAGGTACGCCAAAGACCGAGGCGAGACTGTTTTTCGGGGATAGTGCGCCTCCCAAGGCGAAGCGGGCGCTCGAATATTTAGTTGAACATGGCAGTGTCGACGCGAATGAAATTGCCAAGCTGTTTGGTTCAAAGACAAATGGTGATCTAAGAGCGCTTGAACTTGTGAAAGTCACCAACGGCAAGGCGTCAACGGGCCTTACCGACTTGGAGGAGGTGGAACATCAGCTTCGCCACCGGGTCAAGCGCCAGCCAGCCATTCAGGTTGGGCGGGAACTGTGGATACAATACGACGAGCCGGAAGACATGGAGTTGTTTGGCCGGGCGGTTGCTGCTCGTTTCGGGAAAACTGACTACAGAGTAGCCACTTTCAAGAAGCTGGGAGCCAACATCAGACGTTGGGCGCTTTGGGACGATCCCTATCTCATCGACCCCACGCGCAGTGCTTTGGCGGCTAGACTGCATGCAAGCGCCCTAAGCGACGACCTTCAAATAGGCGCTTTTAGCCGCTCGCGGGATGAGGCACTGATCGGTAAGTTTGTAGCGCTCATGAGCGAGGGCTTATCCCTCACCGAAGCTGCCGAACGCTTACGTGTTCCACGTTCAACTGCGTTTCTGTGGAAGAAGGAAGGGCGCTTCGAGGCTTAAAGTTCTGGTTGCGAATGTCCGATTCCGTGTTGATGCAAGGATTGCTTCGCACGTGCAGAAAACGGCTGCTTCCCAGCCTAACTTACAGATTCCTTCGCATCGGCCCCGTGATGTCACCCTCCTACCCCCCAATCCGCGCCTCTAACGCCCGCAAATGGTCAGGCAGGGCGCGGGCGGTGATGCTGGCTTCTTTGACGAGGTGGTCGAAGTGCTGGGTGATGGCCTCGACCCGGTTGGTGTCGCGGAAGGCGAGGTAGTTGCGGCCAAGGTAGATGACCGCCAGCAGCGGGCCAAACACCGTCAGCGGCGCTGAGTACAGCCGCCGCGCGTCGAACAGGTAGAACCGCAGCCGGGGGTAGAGCGACTCACAATGGCCGGCGAGGCGGGTGAGTTGTTCGCGCCGGATGTCCGCGGACAGGCCCGCGTAATAGCCGGTTCCGGCGGCGAAGGACTCGACCTCGAACAGCGGCAGGGCGATCTCATAGTCGGACTGCGAGCGGCGCATCCAGTTCAGCCGGTCCTCTGACGCGTTGATCGCCTGCTGCGTGGTCTTGCCCAGATGGGGGGCGTATTCCCAGTCCAGCAGGTCTCGCGTTTTGAGCATGTCGGGCAGGGCGGGCGGCACATAGCGGATCTTGTAGCCCTCGGCCTCACGGTGCCAGTCAAAGATCTGCTCATCGACCAGCGCGCGGGGGGCCTCTGTCAGGGTCATGGAATTGGCGAGCAGGTCCGCCGCGCTTTCGGGGCGTTCCGACAGGCCCAGCAGCCAATCCGCCGAGACGCCAAGCGCCTGCGCGCAGGCCCCGATGAGATGCGCGTTGGGCAGCCGCGCGCCACTGTCCTTGAGCAGTTGCGAAATGGTGGAGCGGTCGACGCCGACAGCGCGTGCCAAAGCGGTTTGATTTGAGCCTGCCTTGGCCATCGCCTCTGACAGGCGGGTGCGGAGCAGGGCGGCGCGGGCGCGTTTGTCGAGAATATCGCTCATGTGGTGATTATTGTCACGTTTGCGGAGAAATGTGAACCATACACAGAGTGCCCAGCCGCGTGGGTCGGCGTTACCGTGTGGCGAGATCAGAAAAATCAGGAGGTTGTATGGAGACGCGGGCGCGCACATTGGTGAAATCCGTCCTTTGGACGTTGCTGGGGCTGGTGGTCATGATCGGGGTGGGGTTCGCCTTTACCGGATCGTTGATGGTGGGCGGTGGCATGGCGGTGATCAACGCCGCATTGGGGTTTGTCACCTACCTTGTGTATGAGCGCGTCTGGGCTGGCATCCGCTGGGGCCGCCATGTCTGAGCGGCTGCGTGGGCTGGAGTGGCCGACGCTGGTTTTGTTGGCGCTGTGTTACGCGTTGTGGGCGCTGGGGACGACGGTGGGTGCAGCGATGTGGCTGCCGTTGGGGATGGTCATGGTGGTGATCGGGGCGGCGCTGCATTCGTCGCTGACCCATGAGATGCTGCACGGCCATCCGTTTACGTCGCCTGTCTGGAACGCGGTGCTGGTGTTCCCGGCGCTGTCGCTGGTGGTGCCGTACCTGCGGTTCAAGGACACGCATATGGCGCATCACCGCGATGCGATCCTGACGGACCCTTATGACGATCCGGAGAGCAACTTTATGGACCCCAAGGTCTGGGGGCGGTTGCCGCGCTGGGGGCGGGCGCTGCTGCGGGTGAACAATACGCTGGCGGGGCGGATGCTGTTGGGGCCGCTGATCGGGACCCTGGGCTTTGTGCTGTCGGATGTGCGGCGCGGGGATCGGCGTGTGGCGCTGGGGTGGCTGCTGCATGTGCCGGCGGTGGGTGTGGTGGTCTGGTGGCTGGTCGCGGTCGGGCAGATGCCGGTCTGGGCGTTTCTGGTCAGCAGCTATGCGGCGCTGTCGGTGCTGAAGATCCGCACCTTTCTGGAGCATCGCGCCCATGAGACGGCGCAGGCGCGCACGGTGATCATCGAGGATCGCGGGCTGCTGGCGCTGCTGTTTCTGAACAACAACTTTCACATCGTGCATCATATGCACGCCATGGTGCCGTGGTATCGGCTGCCCGCGTTGTACCGTGACAACCGGGATCGCTATCTGAGCCGGAACGGGGGCTATCGCTATGCCTCATACGGCGAGGTGTTCCGGCGGTATTTCTGGCGCGCCAAGGACCCGGTGCCGCATCCGCTGTATCCCAAGGGCTGACAGGGGCATGCCCTGCGCCCCGGACCTGATCCGGGGCGGGGTTCTTGGGGGCTTTGCGGGTCTGGCAAGTGCCTGACAAGCAACGGTGGCTTGCATCCGGGACGCGCCTGACCCTAATGGCGGCATGGATCTCTGGATAATTGCCACGCTCTGCGCCGCCACGTTTCAGACGGCGCGATTCATGCTGCACAAGGTGCTGGCAGGCGGCGCGCTGAGCGCCACGGGTAGCACCTTTGCGCGGTTTGCCTATGCGATGCCGGCGGCGGCGGTGGTTCTAGCGGGCTATCTGTGGGCCACGGGGGCGGGACTGCCCCGGCCAGGGGCGAATTTTCTGGGCTGGGCGGTGATCGGCGGGCTGGGGCAGATCCTTGCCACGGTCCTTGTCGTGCTGTGTTTCCGCGAGCGGAACTTTGCGGTGGGCATCACATTCAAGAAAACCGAGGTGATACTGACCGCGCTCATGGGGTTGGTGGTGCTGGGAGAGGTGATCTCTGCCGCCGGGTGGCTGGCGATCGGCATCGGGCTGGTGGGGGTGCTGATGCTGTCGCGGACCCCGGATGCGGCGGGGCTGTGGCGCGGGCTGACCAGCCGGGCGGTGATCCTTGGCGTCGGGTCGGGGGTGTTCTTTGCCATTGCGGGGATCGGCTATCGCGCCACAACGCTGGCGGTGCCCAGCGATGATCCGGTGTTGCGGGCGGCGGTGTCCTTGGTCTGTGTGACCTTGTTGCAGGCGCTGGGCATGGCGGTCTGGCTGCGCTGGCGCGAGCCGGGGCAGTTGACTGCGGTCTGGGCGGCGCGGGGCCGCGCGGTCTGGCTGGGGCTGACCTCTATGGCGGGCACGATGGGATGGTTCACCGCGTTCACCTTGCAGACGGCGGCCTATGTCTATGCGCTGGGACAGGTCGAATTGATCCTGTCGCTGGCGGCCTCTGTGCTGTTTTTCCGCGAAAAGGTGTCGGCGCGGGAACTGGCCGGGATTGCCGTGCTTACGGTGTCGATTGTGGTGCTGGTTCTGGTCCTGTGACCACATGCAGCGGCGCGCGGCAAAGTGCGTCGCGCAGCACCAGCGTCACGGTGGCGAAACTGACATAGAGCAGCAGATACCACGATCCCATCTTGGACAGATGCACAAGGTCGAGGGTGTCCTGCCCCTTGTAGAGCCATGTGCCGGTGTTGGTGCCGACATTCTCGGCGATCCACAGAAAGATCGAGGTCAGGAAGGCGGCGACGGGCAGCGGCATCCAGCGGCGCGTGCGGTTGAGCGTGAACCAGACGCGGGTGCGCGCGAACAGCAGCACGCTGGCGGCCATCAGCACATAGCGCGCGTCGGGCAGGTAGTGGTGGGCGAAAAAGTTCACGTAGATCGCCACCGCCAGCGCCACGGTGGTCCAGAACGGCGGGTAGGGCGCGAATGTCATGTCGAAGATGCGGATGACGCGGGCCATGTAGCTGCCGACGGCGGCATACATGAAGCCCGAGAACAGCGGCACGCCGTAGAATTTCAGCAACGCGGGTTCGGGATAGGCCCAGCTGCCGGCGTTGACCTTGAACAGTTCCATCGCGGTGCCTGTGAGGTGAAAGAGCAGGATGACCTTGGCCTCTTGCAGGGTTTCCAGCTTGAAAACGAGAAAGCCGATTTGCAGGCAAAGCGCATAGAGGAACAGCAGGTCATAGCGGTGCAGAGGGGCGTCGTCGGGCCAAAAGCGGTCCGTCACCAGCAGGCCGCCCAGCATCAGGAACCCGAACAGGCAGGCCCATCCCTGTTTGAGGATGAACATCAGCAGGTCGGCGAGACCTTTGGGGAGATGCGCGCGGGTGAAATCCCCCAGCGCACGTTCGATGCGGCGTGTTGTGGTCATGAGGATCTTGATACGGTGGCGGGCCGCGAGGGCCAGTCAGGTTTGCCTGACCTTTCGCGTGGCGCGCGGATGGTGAGGGGGGCAAGGGGGGAGAGGGCGGCAAGGGGGCGCTGCCCCCGTCTCCCTTCGGTCGACTCCCCCGGGAATATTTCAGGACAGAAGAAACCGGGGGGCGCGCTCAGCCCGTGCGCGGGCCGGAATAGTCCGCATCCGACACTTTTTCCAGCCAGTCGGCGGCGCTGCCGTCCTGCGCTTCCTGAATGGCGAGGTGGGACATGGCCACGTCCGGGGCCGCGCCGTGCCAGTGTTTTTCACCGGGGGCAAACCAGACCGTATCGCCGGGGCGCAGTTCCTGCACGGGGTCGCCGTCTTTCTGGGCAAGGCAGAGGCCGGTGAGGATGTGCAGCGTCTGGCCCAGCGGATGGGTGTGCCACGCGGTGCGCGCGCCCGGCTCAAACGTGACGATCAGGGCGTTGACGCGGGCCGGTTCCGGGGCGGCGATCACCGGGTCAAAGCGGACGGTGCCGGTGAAATAATCGGGGTTCGGCGTGATGCTGGGGCGAGAGCCTGCGCGGTGGATCAACATGGACGGGCCTTTGCGTTGGGGGCGGATGACCGGCAGACTAACCCAAGCGCGGCCTTGTGTAAGCGGATTGTGACAGTTAGCGTTTGAACTGTGTTCAGGGAGGAGCGCGTCATGGCAGGCAAAGTGGCCGCGCGAAAGGCGGCGCTGCGCGAAAAGCTGGTGTCGCTGGCTGAAGCGCATATTGCCTCGGGCGGGCTGCGGGCGCTGAAGGCGCGCACTCTGGCGGAGGAGGCGGGCTGTGCCGTCGGCGCGATCTATACCCATTTCGAAGATCTGAATGCGCTTGCGCTGGAGGTCAACGGGCGCACGTTTGCGCGGCTGGGCGCGGCGGTTTCAGCGTCGATTGACGGCCACGACGGCAGCCCGCACGAGCGTCTGATCGCCATGGCGCTGGCCTATCTGCATTTCGCCGCCGACCAGCCCAGGCTGTGGCGGGCGTTGTTCAGCACCGACATCACCTCGGACGGGCCGGTGCCGAAATGGTATCAGGACGCGTTGGGCAAGCTGTTTTCATACATCTCGGACCCGGTGTCGGACCTGTTCCCGCGCATGGACCCGCGCGAATTGGATCTGATGGTGCGGGCGCTGTTTTCCTCGGTGCACGGGATCGTGCTGCTGGGTCTGGAAAAGCGGATTTCCGCGGTTCCCATCGACGGGATCGAACGGATGATCGCCCAGGTTCTGGTGCAGGTCGGAAGCCCCCGGCCTGCCTGAGCCGGGCCTTGCGGGGCGTGTGACCTGTTCCGGCCGGTCCGGCAGCGCCGGTGGCGGTTTTGATCCGCCGGACGGGGGGCGGGCCGGTCGGCCAGAGGTCTTATTTGTCAGCCAGTTTGCATTTTCCGCCGGGGCGCGACGCCGCGGGCGCGCGGCGCGGGTTTGTGCCCAGACCGGTCTGCGGATGTGACGGCGATCTGACCCCGGAGGACCGGGGAATCGGCGGTTGACCGGGGCGCGCCGGGGGCCGTTGCACCGGACATTCCGAGGGATGGAGGCGGCCCCGGCGCGTGGGGGGCCGGGTGCGTGTATGGCTGCGCGGGTGCCGGGTGGCCGCATTTGTCGTGTTTTGACAGATGGTTGTCGTGTTGTCTTCGGCAGTTTGGCAATAAAAATTGCAAAGAATTGCAAAAATGAAGCAGTCGTTGACAGCGCGGGTTCGCAACACTATCGTTGCGAAATGGATCACATTGCAATTTTTGTTGCTAAGGTGGGTGATGTCCGGTGATCCGCTTGAAGACTGGTTCATATCCCAGGGAGGAACACATGAACAAACTCGTGACACGGCTGGCGGCCTCGACTTGTCTGGCAATGGCGGCAAGTGCCGCACTGGCCGACGACGTGCAGAAGGTCTTTTTCCTGCTGCCCAACTCGACCACGATCCGTTTTGAAAGCCGGGATGCCCCGTTCTTTGTCGATGCGCTGAAGACCTATGCGCCCGCTGCCGAGGTCATCGTTCAGAACGGCGAAGGCGACCCGGCGCGCCAGCAGCGGCTGGTCGAGGATGCGATTGCGCAGGGCGCGGATGTGATCCTTTACACCTCGTCGGATGCCAATCTTGCCGCCGGAGCGCTTGCCGCCGCCGCGGAGGCGGGTGTGCCGGTTGTTTTGTACGACCACGATGCGGTGGGCGGCAAAGCCGAAGCCCATGTGGTGTTCGACTCTCTGTCGGTGGGCCGGGCACAGGGGGCGCGCGCTGCCGACCTGATCAAGGCCATGGACAAGGACGTGGTCAAGGTGGGCCGCATCAAGGGCAATCAGGGCGAATACGGCACCGGCCAGTACGAAGCGGGCCAGAACGAGTTCCTTCAGCCGCTGATCGACAGCGGCAAGGTCGTGGTGGTCTGCGAGCAGTACACCCAGAACTGGGATCCGGTGCTTGCGCAGTCCTTTGCCGAAGACTGCCTGACCAAGACCGGCGGCGATGTCGACGTGTTCCTTGGCATGAACGACGGAACCACCGGCGGTGCCGTGGCCGCGCTGATCAGCCAGGGCTACAGCGCCGGCGACAAGCTGGTGACCGGCGGGCAGGATGCCACTGTCGAGGCATTGCGGTACGTGGCGACCGGCTGGCAGGACAATTCGGTTCTCAAGGATCTTGCGGTTGAGGCCGACTATGCCGCGCAGGTCGTTGCATCGCTGCTGAAGGGCGACGGCGTCCCGGCGGATCTGGTCAACGGCAAGGTCGACAACCAGTTCATGGACGTGCCCGCCGTCTTCCTGCCGGTGTCGAATATCGCCTTGGGCAACTTGCAGGACGTGGTCGACGCCGGGGTCTGGACCTGGGCAGAGATCTGTCAGGGCATCGAGGACGCCCCGGTCTGCCAAGAGAACATGTAACGCCCCCGAGTCCGGGCATCTTGGAGGGAGCCGAACATCCGGCTCCCTTTTTCTGAACCGCTAACAGGGAGGGGGCAATGATGCGTACCGGTGATACGCCACTCATTTCCATGAGGAATATCAAGAAATCTTTCGGATCGGTCCACGCGCTGCGCGGGGCGTCCATCGACGTGTATCCCGGCGAGATCGTGGCGCTGGTGGGGGACAACGGCGCTGGCAAGTCGACACTGGTGAAGGTCATGGCCGGCGTGCACGGCTGGGATTCCGGTGAATACGACTTTGAAGGGCAGCCCGCAAAGATCGCATCGCCTTCGGATGCGACCGCGCTGGGCATCCAGACGGTGTATCAGGATCTGGCGCTCTGCAACAATCTTGACGCCGTGCAGAACCTGTTTCTTGGGCGCGAACTGGCCGGGTCGTGGTGGGGCGGTCGCCGGATGAAACGCGCCGAACAGGAAGTGCGGGCCCGCGAGGTGATGACAAGAATGCGGCTTGGCAATCTGTCGTTGTCGCGGCCGGTCGGGGCGATGTCCGGCGGTCAGCGTCAGAACATCGCCATCGCGCGGTCAATCCTGTGGAAGCCGAATGTCGTCATCCTTGACGAGCCGACCGCTGCGCTCAGCCATTCGGCGGCGGAACAGGTGTCGATCCTGATACGAACGCTGGCCGACGAGGGGCTTGGGGTCGTGGTTGTCAGTCACGACATCCATCACTTCGTTGTCAACGCAACCGACAGGATCGAGGTCATGCGGCTGGGGGCGAACGCCGCGAGTTTCAAATCAAGCGATGTGACCGGTGAGCAGGTTGTGAACGCCATGGTCGGCGGCAACGAAGCCGTGAATCTGGCGGGCTGAAGGGAGAATGACAATGAGCGATACAACAGTTCCAACCGCCGCCGGAGCGCCCGTTGCGCCACAGCGCCGGACCGTGGGCGAATTGCTGACCAGCGATTTCCGGGCCTTGCCCGTTGTGGTCGGCCTTGTGGTGCTGTGGATCTTTTTCACCTTTCAGAGCGATGTGTTCCTGAGTGCGCGCAACATCTCGAACCTGCTGTTGCAGTCCACGGTTGTCGGCATCATGGCGCTGGGGATCATGTTTGTGCTGCTGGTGCGGGAGATCGACCTTTCCATCGCGGCGATCAACGGAATCACCGCCGTTCTGATGGCCAAGCTGATCGTCGAATTCGGGTTCGCGCCGTGGGTCGCCATCCCGCTCTCCGTTGTCTTTGGGGTGCTGATCGGAATGGCGTCCGCGCGTTGGGTCACCTTTGTCGGGGTGCCGTCCTTTGTGGTGACTTTGGGTCTGGGGCTGGCGTTGAACGGGGTTCAGTTGCTGCTGTTGCCCGACACCGCGCGTTACGGGCTGATGAACACCGGGGTCGAAAAGATCGCCCAGACCAAGATTGCGGGCGGCTCTGCCTGGGTGGTCTTTGCGGTGTTTCTGGCCCTGACGGCGGCGCTGATCGTTTCGGGCGCGGCGCGGCGGCGGCAACACGGTCTGCATGTGCCGGTGCTGAGCTCCGTGGTGCTGCCGCTGGCCGGATCGGCGGTGTTCGGCGCGGTCATTGTCGCGGTCATGAACAGCCATCAGGGCATTCCGCTGCCGACGCTTGTCTTTGCCGTCCTGTTGATGATCGGCGGCTATGTCCTGAAGGAAACCACCTTTGGCCTGTCGCTTTACGCCGTGGGCAACAACGACGAGGCGGCGCGGCGGGCCGGTATCCGGGTCGCGGCGGTAAAGATGGCGGCCTTCGGGATCGCCGGCGGGATCGCGGCGCTTGCCGGGACAATCGCCGCGTCGCGGACGCTGGGCGTCGGCGTGTTTTCCGGCGGCGGGGTCGGCGGCGGAACGCTGTTGCTGGAATCGATCGCGGCGGCGGTCATTGGCGGCGTCAGCCTGTTCGGCGGGCGCGGTGCGATCTATTCCGCCCTGCTGGGCTGTCTGGTGATCGGGACGGTTCAGAACGGTCTGAACCTGATGGGAGTCGAGAATGAGATCCGTCTGATCGTGACCGGCTTTCTGCTGGTGCTGGCGGTGTCGATCGACAAGATCATCGAAAAGGCCACCGGCCAGCAGGCGTTCTGAGCCGGTTCGCTGGGCAACGACAGGACAAGGCCCCGACCGATGCGGTCCGGGGCCTTTTTCCGTTTGCCCGGCGGGCGGGGCGGTCGTCGGTTACTGCGCCGTGACGGTCGGGATGCGCGGGTCGCGGTCGTTTTGCTGGACGCGTGCGGCCACGGCGACCATGAGGGCCTGCGCCAGACACATCGGGGCGGCCAGAGACCGCGAGAACGTGTAGTCGTGTTCCGGAACGGCGAACAGGATGGCCGATGGTTTGGTCAGCGGCGACAGAAAACTGTCCGAGATTGCGATGATCGGCACCTCGGCCTTGGCGCATTCCTCGACGATGTTGACGACCTCGTTGGCATAAAACCGGAAGGACACCGCAAGCAGGACGCTGTTTGGCGGCATGGTGCGCGCCATGTGGGTTGCCAGGCCGCCGCTGGCATCCAGCAGCACGCAGGGACGCCCCAGCATGGTCAGGATGTAGCGCAGGAGAACGACAACCGGTTCCGAGCGCAGTTGCCCGACCAGATACACCGTGTCGGCGCCGGCGATCATTTCGGCGGCGCGACTCAGGTCTTCTGCGTCGACCTTGTCCAGAAGGTCCTGCAAGGAGGCGATGTCGCGCACCACCAGATCGCGCAGAAAGCCAAGCTCGGACTGGTCCTCGCGCAGCGACAACTCGCCTTCGAGGGCTTTTTTGCGGGCCTCGAATCCGGGGGCGGCGGTCGACAGGCGCAATTGAAAGAGCACCTGAAGGTCCTTGAACCCGCTGTAGCCCAGAGATTGCGCAAACCGCACAAAGCTGGATGCATGGATGCCGCAATGCGACGCAATGGAATTGACGGACTGGACGGCGACCTCGTTCGGGTTTTGCGTCAGGTACTCCGCGATCCGCTGGTAGGTCTTGCTCATCTGGTCAAAACGGTCGTGGATCAATCGGATGAGGTCTTCGTAGTTCGCTGGCGGTGAAACGTCCTGTGATCCCATGCTGTTCTCCAAAGTCTGCAATCCGGCTGATCGGCTGCCTGCATCGAGCGCCAACAGTAGGTCGAAACCGCGCCGCCAGCAACGATCGTTGCAGGCGGCGCGGCTGAGCAAGGGGGCGGTTGGGGCGGGCCGGTGTCAGGCGGTGACGCCGCCGCCGATTTCGCGGCGGTTCACCACCAGCGCCGGGTCGATCCGGTCCTTGAAGAAGTCGATGATGTTCTGCGCCGACCCAAGGGCCATGCGTTCGGATGCGCCTTCGGTCACACCCGCGATGTGAGGGCTGAGGATCACCTGATCGAAATGCGTCAGGGGGGAGTCGTCTGCCGGTGGTTCGCTTTCGAAAACGTCCAGTCCGGCGGCGCCGACCTTGCCGGACTCCAGTGCGGCGATCAGGGCGGATTCCTCCACGATGCCGCCACGGGCCGTGTTCACGATGACCACGCCGTCCCTCATCATGGCGAACTGGGCCGCCCCGATCAGCGGTTTGTCGGCCTTCGGGGCGCTGACAGAGATGACATCGGCCCAGCCCAGGGCCGCGTCCAGATCCCCGGCCTCCGCCACCGCCCCGTCGGGCCAGCCAAGACCTTGCAGATAGGGATCGAACGCCCGGATCGTCATGCCAAAGCCGGACATCATCTCTGCCGTGTGCCGCCCGATCCGGCCAAAGCCGAGGATAAGCAGATTGCGCCCGCGAAGATCCTGACTTTCGAGGCTGTTCCGCCAGCCCCATGGCCCGGTCCGCACCGCGCGATCCCCGCGCAGGGCGCGCTTGGACGCGGCGAGGATCATCATGCAGGCATGTTCGGCGACCGAGTAGGAATTGACATCGCCGCACACCGCAAGCGCGATGCCCCGCCGGTTCAGGGCTCCGACGTCCACCGCGTCGTAACCGACCCCATGGCGCGAGACGATCCGCAGCCTGTCCGCCTTGGCGATGGTGTCCCGCGTCAACGGCTGGGTGCGGATCAACAGGGCATCCGCGTCGTGGATGTGGGGGGCGTAGCTGGGTTCACTGATCTCGTCGATGTAGCGAACCGTCAGCCCCGGCGCGGAGTCCAGCAGCGCGCGACCGGATGGATGCAGGTTCCCGGCAACCAGTACATGGGGCATCAGTATCCTCCTCTGGTGTCGGCGGGCGCCGTTGCCGGTCCGGAGACGGCATTGCGGAAGGTCGCGACCGATGCCGCCGCCGCTGCGGCCAGCAGTCGGGCATCGCCCGAGGCGGTGGTCATGTCGTAGCCCCATCCGACCGCGCGGGCGGCGTATTCTGCCGTGCCGCAATGCAGCGCCGCCTTGATGCCGTGTCTGTGGCAGGTCCGGACAATCGTCTGTAGCGCCTCGATCATCTCCGGTTCTTCGCGATCGAAGCCGGGCGGATACCTTGCGTCGCACAGCGAGAAAGTCAGGTCCGCCGGGCCGACATAGATGCCGTCCAGCCCCGGCGTGGCGGCGATGGCGTCGAGATTGGCCATCGCTTCCTTGGTTTCGACCATCGCCCAGCCGACGATCTGGTCATTTGCCTCGGCGTGAATATTGGCCCCTTGCGCAAAAGCGGCGCGCGTGGGGCCAAAGCTGCGCTGGCCGAAAGGCGGATACCGCAGGTAGCTTACAAACTCGGCGGCCTGTTCCGGCGTATTGATCATCGGGCAGATGATCTGCATAGCACCCGCGTCGAGCGCCTTCATGATGGCTGCCGGGTCGAGCCACGGGACACGCGCGCCGATGGTTGTGCCGCTGGCGCGCATGGCCTGAAACATCGGCAAGACGTCGGAGTAGTCCAGAGCCCCATGCTGCCAGTCTATCGAAATCGCATCATAGCCCTGAGCGGCCATGATTTCCGCGGTGAACGGATTGCCGATGGACAACCAGCCGTGCAGGGCGGGCTTGCCCTCTGCCCAGAGTTGTTTGACCTTGTTCTTGATCATGGTTCTTTCCCTCCGGCGCTCAGAAAACGATCTGTGCAAGTTTGGTGTCGAGATAGTCTTCAATGCCTTCCGGCCCGCCTTCGCGGCCCATGCCGGAAAAATTCGTGCCGCCAAACGGCGCTTCGCTGGCGGCGAGCGCAAAGGAGTTGATGCCGACCATGCCCGCCTTGAGGGCCGCGACCGTGCGTCTTGCCCGTTCGGGCGATGCCGTGAAGGCATAGGCGGACAGCCCCATGGCAGAGGCATTTGCCCGCGCCAGAACCTCATCCTCGTCGGTAAAGGAGGTGATGGCGGCGACGGGGCCGAAATTTTCTTCGGCAAAGACCGTCATGTCGTCCGCAACGCCGGTCAGGACGGTCGGTTCATAGAAATGGCCCGCGTTGAATCCGGCAGCGCGGCGACCGCCCGTGGCGAGCGTCGCCCCGGCCGTGACGGCGGCCTGCACGACCGCGTCGATTTCCGACAGGCGGCGCGCGTTGATGAGCGGCCCCATGGTCACGCTATCGTCCAGACCGTCGCCAAGTTTGATGGCCTGCGCGCGTTTGACGAACCCGTCGACAAAGGCATCGTGCAGCGATGCATGAACGAAAAACCGATCCGGGGTGACGCAGACCTGCCCGCAATTGGCGAATTTGGTCGCCACGGTCGCGTCCAGCGCCGCGTCCAGATCGGCATCGTCGTAAAGGATGTAGGGGGCGTTGCCCCCCAGTTCCATCGACACCTTTTTGACCGTGTCGGCGGCATCGCGGATCATCTGCTGGCCGATGCGTGTCGAGCCGGTCAAGGAAACCTTGCGCACCCGCGCGTCTGCCATGATCGGATCGTAGGTGGCCGAGGTCGATCCCGCCACAAGGTTCACCGCCCCGTCCGGCAGCCCGCCGGCCCGGATGCAATCGACCATGATCATTGCGACACCGGGCGTTTGCGACGATGGGCGCAGGACCACCGGGCACCCCGCCGCCAGCGCGGGTGCCAGTTTGCGGGCCGGAAGGGCGGCAGGGAAATTCCATGCGGTGAACGCGCCGACAATGCCCACCGGCTCGTGGGTGATTTCGAACCGCCCGCCGGGAACGCGGCTGTCGACGATGCGGCCGTAGATGCGGCGCGCTTCCTCCGCGTACCAGCGGAACTGGTCACAGGCGAGACTCCATTCGCGGCCCGCCTGCGCCAGCGGTTTGCCGGTTTCGGTCGAAATCATCCGCGTGGCCTC
The DNA here is from genome assembly GCF_048262615.1 of Antarctobacter sp. Taxonomy (GTDB): domain Bacteria; phylum Pseudomonadota; class Alphaproteobacteria; order Rhodobacterales; family Rhodobacteraceae; genus Antarctobacter. Next base: position 178,158 of record NZ_JBLXFB010000009.1, on the reverse strand, counting down.
GGCGGCGCGCGACAGCATGTCATCGGCGATTCTGTGCAGCGCGTCGGCCCGGCCAAAGCCGCCCATCAGGCGCAGCGGGGCCGCGGCCCTTGCCGCGGCGTCCAGTGCCGTGCGCGTGGTGTCCGCGCTGGCCGCGGCCACCGTGCCCAGCGGTTTTTCCGTGACGGGGGACATGACGTCCAATTGGGCGGCGCCGTCACACCAGGCCCCGTCGATAAAGCATCCGAATTGACGATACATGATCATTCCACTTCGCTGAGGTTGACGGGGCGGCCCTCACGGACCGACAGAATGGCCGCCTCGGCGAGCAACAGCGCCCTGAGGCCATCGTCAAAGCCGACGGCGGGCGGCAGCTTCTTTTCGGCCGCATCGACAAACGCGTCGATTTCCGAGGCAAATGCCTGCGCATAGCGTTCGATGAAAAAGTTCATCAGGGGCGCTTTGCGGTCCGTGAAAGACGCACCGTACAGGCGGGTGTTGTTGGCCGGATGGTTCTCCGAGATCACCATGCCCTGACTGCCAAACGCCTCGACCCGCTGATCGTACCCATAGACCGCGCGGCGCGCGTTCGAGATCACGCATTGCTTGCCCGACGCGGTTGTCAGGGTGACTGTCACCGTGTCGTAGTCATCGCAGCGCCGCATGAGCGCCGGGGCGACAAGCCGCGCACCGACGGCCGAGACGGTCTCGAATTCTTCACCCATGACAAAGCGCGCCATGTCGAAGTCATGGATCGTCATGTCGCGAAAGATACCGCCGGACACTTCGATATAGGCGTCCGGCGCGATGTCGGGATCGCGTGAGGTGATTGTCACCTGATGGACTTCGCCGATCTGCCCGGCTTCGATCGCCTGCCGGACACCCGCGTGGCCGGTATCGAATCGGCGCACAAAGCCCAGCATGATCGGCACGGTCGTCCCGGCAATCGCCTTGGCGCAGGCTTTGACACGGTCGACAGACAGATCGATCGGCTTTTCGCAAAGGCACGGCTTGGCCGCCGCCACCGCCGCTTCGATGAAGTCGGCATGTGTCGGTGTCGAGGTTGCGATCAGAACCGCATCGACCGCTGAAGACGCAAAGATTTCTTCGGCACTGGCAAAGCGGGGCACCCCCAGTTTGTCCGCGACATCGCTGGCGGCCGCGTGGACGACATCGAAGACGCCCGCCAGCTTTGCCCGCGGATGCGCGTGGATGTTTTCGGCATGCATGCGACCGATCCGGCCACAGCCGAGGACTGCAATTCTCAGCATGGGTTCCTCCCTAAGATTTCTCGCAATGATCATTGCAAGACGGTAGTAATGTCAATATACATTCCGGAATAGAGGAGAATCCATCTGTGGGAGGAAGCCAGGATGTCCGAGAAAACAGTCCGTCTGACGATGGCGCAGGCGCTGGTGCGCTATCTGTGCAACCAGTACACAGAGATCGACGGTGAGCGGGTGCCGCTCTTTGCCGGGGTCTTCGGAATCTTTGGGCATGGCAATGTCACCTGCCTTTCCGAGGCGCTGGAGCAGGTTCAGGACCAATTGCCCACGTGGCGCGGCCAGAACGAGCAGTCGATGGCTCTGGCGGCGGTGGGCTTTGCCAAGGCCAAGCTGCGCCGGCAAATCATGATCGCCGCGTCCTCTGTCGGACCGGGGGCCACCAACATGATCACCGCCGCCGGTGTGGCCCATGCCAACCGTCTGCCGGTGCTGCTGATTTCGGGCGATACCTTTGTGAACCGGCTGCCGGATCCGGTGCTGCAACAGGTCGAGCATTTTGGCAGCCCGTCGACCACGGTGAACGACGGGTTTCGCTGTGTGTCCCGGTTCTGGGACCGGATCACCCATCCGGCGCAGATCCTCTCGTCGCTGCCGCAGGCGATCACCACGATGCTGGACCCGGCAGACTGCGGTCCCGCGTTTATCGGCCTGCCGCAGGACATTCAGGAAATCGCCTACGACTATCCCGAACGCTTTTTTGCCGAAAAGACGTGGGTTATCCCGCGCCCGCGCCCGTCGCGCAGCGAGGTCGCCGCAGCGGTTGAGCTGCTCAGGACGGCCAAGACTCCGCTGATCATATCGGGGGGCGGCGTGCGTTACTCGGGGGCAAACGCGTTTCTGGCGGATTTCGCGACCCGCCGGGGCATCCCGATGACAGAGACCATCGCGGGCAAGGGCGCGGTTGTGCATGACCATCCGGCCTATGTCGGGGCCATGGGAATCGAAGGGACGGACGCGGCAAAGGATCTGGCGGAAACCGCCGATGTGGTCATTGCCGTGGGCACGCGGATGCAGGACTTTACCACCGGGTCATGGACAACCTTCGCCAGCGACGCGCAATTCCTCAACATCAACGCGGCGCGTTTTGACGCCTCCAAGCATCGGGCTGTGCCGGTGGTCGGCGATGCGCTGGAATGCCTGACAGAGATCGACGCGGCGCTGGGCGACTGGCGCTGCGACGCGGCCCAGATGAACCGCGCGCAAAAGCTGTACGCAACATGGAACAAGGCGCTGGATGCGGGGCAGGCAGCCACCAATGCCGCCGTGCCGTCCTATGCTCAGGTGATTGGCGTCGTGAACAGGATGGCGAGGCCCGAGGACACCATGGTCACCGCCGCCGGCGGCCTGCCGGGTGAGACGGCCAAGAACTGGCGGGTCAAAGCGCCCAACACCTATGATCTGGAGTTCGGCTTTTCCTGCATGGGCTACGAAATCGCCGGCGGTTGGGGGCATGCGATGGCCAAGACCTCCGCGGACGGCACGCAGACCGGGGTGCCGATCGTCATGGTGGGCGACGGCTCTTACATGATGATGAACTCGGACATCTATTCGACGGTCCTGTCGGGGCACAAGATGATTGTCGTGGTCTGCGACAACGGCGGGTTCGGGGTGATCAACCGGCTTCAGACGGGCATGGGCGTGCCCGGTTTCAACAACCTGCTCAAGGACAGCCGGGTGCGGAACCCGGACAACCCGCTGCATGTGGATTTCGCCGCCCATGCCCGCGCAATGGGGGCCGAGGCCCGGCATTGCCAAAGCCTGGGCGATCTGGAGGCTGCCATGGAGTGGGCGCAAGGCACCGACCGGACAACCGTCCTGACAATCGACTCGGACGCCTGGACTTGGACCCCAGGTGGCGCTGACTGGTACGTCGGCGTGCCCGAAATCAACCAACGCGAAAGCATCCGAGACGCCCGGAAAGGGCAGGAAGCGCTTCGCAAGAAACAGCGGCAGGGGGTGTGACATGAACCGGATCGAAGGAAAGATCGCCGTCATCACAGGCGGCACACAGGGGCTGGGCGCGGCGATTGCGCGGCTCTTTGCCGAGGCCGGGGCCGCCGGGATCGTCCTTGTGGGGCGCGGCCGCGAAAAAGGCGAAAAGATCGCCGCCGAAATCACCGCAGGGCACGGCACCGATGTGCGCATGGTGTCGGCGGACCTTGGCAACGTGGACGAGACGCGCCGCGTGATGGCCGAGGCCGACAAGGCCTTTGGCCGGGTCGATATTCTGGTGAACGCGGCGGGCCTGACGGATCGCGGCACGATCCTGAACACCAGCCCGGACCTTTTTGACCGGATGTTCGCGATCAACGCGCGGGCACCGTTCTTGCTGATGCAGGATGCTGCCAAAATAATGATCCGCGAAGGCATCGAGGGCCGCATCGTGAATATCGGCTCTATGTCGGAACATGCCGGCCAGCCCTTCCTGTGTCCTTATGCGGCGTCCAAAGGGGCGCTTGCTACCCTGACCCGGAACGCGGGCTACGCGCTGATGCGCAATCGCATCCACGTCAATCAACTGTCCATCGGATGGATGAATTCGGACCATGAGCGCAAACTGATTGAATCAGAGACCGGCGACCCCGGCTTTATCGACCGTGTCGCGGCGGAGAAACCTTTTGGCCGGATACTTGACCCCACAGAGGTCGCGCGGGCGGTCCTGTGGATGGCATCCGCCGACAGCGGCATGATGACCGGGGCCATTGTCAATTTCGACCAATCCATCTGGGGCGCCTATGACGATGCGCCGGTGCCCGGCGAGGCGTTGCAGCCATGACCATGCAGACAATCAAGGGGCCAGCCGTCTATCTGGCGCAGTTCGCGGCGGATGACGCGCCGTACAACAGCCTTCCGAGCCTTGCCAAATGGGCGGCGGACAAAGGCTTTGAGGGGGTGCAGATCCCGACGTGGGACACCCGCCTGATCGACATCGAAAAGGCCGCCGAAAGCGAAACCTACGCCGATGAGATCAAGGGCCTGCTGGCCGACCATGGCCTGATCCTGACCGAGTTCGCCTCGCATATCACCGGCCAGCTTGTCGCGGTGCATCCTGCGCATGATCAGATCATGGACAGCTTTGCGCCCGCGCAGGTGCGCGGGAACCCGGCGGCGCGGCGTGACTGGGCCGAGGCGCAATTGCGCTGTGCCGTGCGCGCCTCCAGCCGTTTCGGGATCACCACCCACACGACCTTTTCGGGATCGTTGCTGTGGCCCTACCTGTATCCCTACCCGCAATGGCCCGAAGGGCTGGTGGACGAGGCGTTTACGGAACTGGCGGCGCGCTGGACGCCCATCCTGAACGATTTCGATGCCCACGGGGTCGATGCCTGCTTTGAGATCCACCCCTGCGAGGATCTGCACGACGGCCATTCATGGGAGTATTTCCTTGAAAAGGTGTCCGGTCATCCGCGCGCGAACATCATGTACGATCCCAGCCATTTCGTGTTGCAGGCGCTCGACTATCTTGCGTTCATCGACCACTACCACGACCGCATCAAGGCGTTTCACGTCAAGGATGCCGAGTTCCGTCCCGACGGGAAATCGGGGGCCTACGGCGGCTTTATGCCGTGGTCCAAGCGCGCCGGGCGGTTCCGCTCACCCGGCGATGGGCAGGTCGATTTCGGCGGTATCTTTACCAAGCTTTCGACCTATGGCTTTGACGGTTGGGCCACGCTGGAATGGGAATGTTTTATCAAGAACCCCGAGGACGGCGCCCGCGAAGGGGCGCAATTCATCAAGGATCACATCATCAAGGTATCGGACCGCGCGTTTGACGATTTCGTCAAATCGGGGGCGAACCGTCAGGCGAACCGGGCGATGCTCGGTCTGGAGGCGTAAATGACCGCTCAACGAAAACTGCGTCTCGGCATGGTCGGCGGCGGCGAGGGGGCCTATATCGGCAACATTCACCGGATCGCCGCGCGGCTGGACAATGCATGGGATCTGGTCGCGGGGGCCTTTGATGTCGATCCGCAAAAGGGGCGCGCCTTTGCGCTGTCGCAGGGCATTGCCGAAGACCGCGCCTATGGCGACTACACGGCGCTGATCGCAGGGGAAACGCTGCGGCAGGACCGGGTCGATGCCGTTGCCATCTGTACCCCGAATTTCACCCACTACCCGATTGCCAAGGCGCTGATGGAGGCCGGGTTCGACGTGATCTGCGAAAAGCCGCTGACCGCCACGCTGGAGGACGCCATCGCGCTGGAAGAGCTGACACGCGTGTCGGGGCGGTTTGTGGGCGTCACCTACACATATTCCGGCTACCCGATGGTGCATGAGGCCCGCGTGCGGGTGGCCAACGGGGAGATTGGCAAGATCCGCACCGTTCAGGTCGAATACCCGCTGGAATGGATGGCCACGGCCATCGAGAGCCAGGGCAACGCGCAGGCGGCCTGGCGCACCGATCCCACAAAGAACGGGCGCGGCGGGTCCATCGGGGATATCGGCACCCACGCCTATCATCTGGCCGGGTTTGTCACCGGGCTGAAACTTGACTGTCTGACCGCAGATCTGGCGACGTTTGTCGACGGGCGGGCGCTGGATGACAATGCGCATGTGATGATGCGCTACCAAGGCGGCGCGCGGGGCCTTTTGTGGTCCAGTCAGGTCGCGCTGGGCAATTCCAACGGTGTGCGCCTGCGGGTCTTTGGTGAAACCGGGTCGTTCCAGTGGTTTCAGGAACAGCCGAATGAATTGGTCTACGCGCCGCTTGACGGCCGGGTGCAGATCATCAAGCGCGGCGCGGGGGATGTCTCGGAGGATGCGCGCCAGCGTTCGCGGACGCCGCCGGGCCACCCCGAAGGATACCTCGAAGCCTTTGCCAATCTTTATGCCGGGTTCGCAGAAGCGATCCGGGCGCGGCGCGAAAACCGCGCGCCGGGTGTTCTGGGTCAAAACCTTCCGATGGCTCATGACGGTCTGAAAGGCGTGGCCTTTGTCGAGGCGGTGGTGGACTGCGCCGAAAGCGAAACGCCGATCTGGATAACGCCGGTCGCGATCTGACCGTTGCTGGCTGCGGGACACCCGCGCTCGTGCTGCGACGGGGTGTGGTGAGGCGCTTGCCCTGACCACACCCCCTGCTGCGGGTCATCCCGGATAACAGGCCTGCCCTACAGGCCGAGATCCAGCAGCGCGCTGCGCATGACCTCGGCGTCGGCGTCGATGCCGGACCAGTATTTGAGGCCGATCACGCCCTGACCAACCAGCATGCCCAAGCCATCGGCGGTCTTGCAGCCGCGCGCCTGCGCCGCCTTGAGAAAGGTGGTCAGCGGCGGGTTATGGATGCCGTCGGCCACGACCATGTCCGCTGTCAGGCTATTGTGGTCGATGTCCGGGGTGGCGTCGACATGCGGGTACAGCCCGATGGAGGTGGCGTTGACCACAATGCCGGTGCCAGCCGGGACAGAGTAGGTGCGGTCCCATGGCTGATACTCGGCGCTGGCCGGGGTCTTGTCGGTGATCAGGCGGGCCACCGCCTCGCCCCGGTCGCGGCTGCGGTTGACGATGGTGATATGGGCGACGCCCGCCAGCGCCAGTTCGACCGCGACGGCCCGTGCCGCGCCGCCAGCGCCCAGCAGCACCGCGCGCTGGCCCGCAGGATCGGTGACGTCGGACAACGCCCGGACAAAGCCCTTGCCGTCGGTGTTCTCGCCGATCAGGCGACCGTCGTCTTGCCGCACGACGGTATTGACCGCGCCGATGATCTCTGCCGACTGGCCCAGCCCGTCGAGATGGTCGATCACCGCCACCTTGTGCGGGATCGAGCAGTTGAACCCGCGCCAGCGCATCGCCCGCGCGCCCTTGACCGCATCGCCAAGGTCCTCTGGCGCGACTTCGCAGTTGATGTAGCGCCAGTTCAGCCCGTGGTGGCGGTAGGCCGCTTCGATCATCGCCACCGTGGGGTTTTCGCCTGCGGGCATGGCAAAAGAGCCGGTCAGCGGGTGCAGGAAATCGTGGGTCATTGGGGTTTACTCCTGTGTCAGGCGGCCTTGTGTGCGGCGAGGGTGCGGCTGAGATAGGTGCCGACCCGCAGCGCCTGTGCAGCGACGGTCAGCGCGGGGTTCACGGCGGCGGAGGACGGGAAGCACCCGGCATCCACGACGAAAAGGTTTGGATGGTCATGCGCCCGGCAGAGCGGGTCGAGCGCAGAGGTTGCCGGATCGTCGCCCATGCGGACCGTGCCGCATTGATGCGAGGGGGCCGTGATGCCGAAGGCATGGCGCAGGACAAGCGGAAAGCCGATCCGGCGCAGCACTCTGCGCGCGTGGCGCACAAACCGGTCATGGGCGTTCAGGTCCGCCGGGTGCCATGTCACCTCTGGCGTGCCATCCGGCAACAGCCGCACGCGGTTTTCGGCCAGCGGCGGATCCTCGGACATGATCAGCCAGTCTACACTGTGCCGCCCCAGCCAGTTGGCGGCGGGGCGCGGTGTGCGGGGATAGGTGGCGCGGATCATCGGCCCCTTGATGTTGCCCAGCATCTGGATATTGCCGCGCGCCAGCGGATCGCCGTCGATACCGTGATAGAAATCGTTCACCGACAGGGTCTTGGGAAAGTTGGTGTCATTGACGGTGCCCGGCAGGACACCCATCAGCCCGGTCAGGTGGTGGTTCATCAGGTAGCGACCGACCACGCCGGAGCGGTTGGCAAGCCCGTCGGGACACCGCTCGGAGGCGGACCGCAGCAGGATCAGCGCCGAATTGATCGCCCCGGCGCTGAGGACAAACAGCGGGGCGGCGATCCGGCTGACCTTACCGTTGCTGTCAACCTCGGCGGCGACGATCTTTTGGCCGTCCGCATCGTGGATCAGGCGCATCACCTTTGCGCCGGTGCGTATCTCAACATTCGGTAGTCCCTGAAGACGGCTCAGCACCCGCGTTTCGGCATCGCCCTTGGCCCCGAACCGGCAGCCGAATGCATCGCAGGTGCCGCAGCGCTGGCATTTGCCGCCGGGACCGTAATCAATCGCTGCGGGCATGTGGAACGGTCTCAGCCCGGCCTTTGACAGCCGCTCTGCCATGCGTCCGATCAGCGGTTCATGCGGCACCGGGGCGTGGCTGTAGCCGCCGCTGCGGGGCGGCTCTGTCGGGTCTTGCCCCGCCAGCCCGCGCACGCCGAACAGGCGTTCGGCCTCTGCGTAATGCGGCTCCAGATCGGCATAGCGGATCGGCCACGCGGGCGAGATGGCATCCTCATGCGCCGTTTCGGCAAAATCGCTTTCGCGGAACCGGAACATGGCGGTGCCGTAAAACTTGGTGTGACCACCGAGGAAATAGTATTGACCGGGGCGATAGCGGCGCCCGGTCTCGTCCTGCCACTGCTCATGGGTGCGATAGCGGTTTTGCACAAACACCGCTTCGGCATCTGTCAGCTCGGGCTCATTGGGGAGCTGTTCGCCACGTTCAAGGATCAGCACGCGCAGTCCGGCGTCCGCCAGTTTCAGCGCCACGGACGCGCCGCCTACGCCGCTGCCGATCACCACCACATCCGGATTTTCGAAGGTTTTGTGCATATCCTCACCTCTTTTCGACAGCCAAGTTATCGCTGCCCTAGGCCTTGCGCCATTCCCGAGTCCGGTGAATTCTTGTACGATCACCGCATTCATCGCAAAGGGGCTGTCATGCGACCGTGGTTCGAGGCGGTGACTATACCGGACGGGCAATCCTGCCTGATCTACGACCGCAGGCTGCCGGAGTTCGCCTTCAACTGGCACTACCACCCGGAATATGAACTGACCCTGACGCTGGGCAGCCACGGCACGCGGTTCGTCGCCAGCGACGTGGCGCCCTATGCCGATGGCGATCTGGCGCTGATCGGGCCAAATGTCCCACATGCATGGCAGTCGCATCGTCTGGCAGAGGGGGCGGCAGAGCATCGCGCCATCGTCTGCTGGTTCACGGATGACTGGATTTGCAAGCTGCTGGACCTGATGCCGGAACTGGGCACTATCGGCCCGCTGCTGCGGGAATCCCAAAACGGCCTGTTGTTCGGGGCGGACACCTCGACGGCGATGAAGGCGCGGATGCTGCGGCTGTGTGAGCAGCCGCAGCCTGACCGCGCGCTGGGTCTGGTGCATTTGCTGCTGGATCTGGCGCGGGCAAAGGATCGCACAACCCTGTCGCCGGGGGCAATCACGCCATCGGATGTGCCGCGCGACAGGCGGCGGATGGAGCGCGTGCTGGCCCATGTCCACGCCCGGTTCGATGCGCCGATCAGGCTGGCCCCGCTTTGCGCGCTTGCCAATGTCACCGAAAGCCAATTACAGCGCATCTTCAAGCGCAGCACCGGGCTGTCGGTCAGTGAATATGTCACCCGTCTACGGGTTGGCCGCGCCTCGACCCTGCTAAGCCGTAGCGACCTGCCGATGGCGGATATCGCCGAGAAATGCGGCTTTCACGATGCGGCCTATTTCGCGCGAAAGTTTCGCGCGACGACCGGACGTTCGCCGACGGCCTATCGCCGGGAGTTCCAGTCCTCGGGGCCCGCGCTGCCGATCGGGGCCTTCCCGATGCGGCGCGACCGGACAGGATGAGGCAGTTCCTGTGTTGGCTCTGCCGAGGCGGCCGCCGGATCACCGATGTCCACCGCACCTTGTGTCTCAGGTTGTGATCCGGCGCGTTCTGGTCACAATACGTCGATGCCAAGGGCACGAAGGGCCGAACGCGCGTTGGGGGCAATGACAGGATGTGGTGTGTTTCGGTTCCTTAAATCGGTCTTTGCCAAGCCAAAGCAAAGCAGACTGGCGCAGGCCCTGAACCGTATCGACACGGCGGCAGAGGCATTCCGCAGCGCCGCCGAGACCTGTGGCCCGCCGCAGTCGCAACTGTTCTGGCGGCTGGCCGGGGCCACCTCTGACCTGCGCAACCGGATCAAGGCGGACCCCGCGCAGATCACCCCTCTGAGAAAGCTCATCTTTTTCTTCATTCCGAAGATGTCAGAGCTGTGCACCAGATGGGCCAGACTGGCCGCGTCGCACCCGTTGGAAACGCCGGATCACCGCGCGCTGGAAGAGTTTCAGTCCTATCTGGCCCTGATCCGGGCCGCAGAGCAAAGCTGTCTTTCGCAGCAATACGGCGATCTCCAAGCCTCTATGGAGACGATGGAACAGCAACTGGACAGGCACGGGTCGTGACCCGGCGGGCTGATTTCTCGACCATGTCGTTTTGCCATCCGTGGCGCAGCTATCAGGCCCGGCTGCTGGCCGAGATGGATGACCACCTGAGCGATGAGAAGCTGCATTTCGTGGCCGCTCCGGGTGCGGGAAAGACCGTGCTGGGGCTGGAGATCATCCGGCGTCTGGGGCGCAGGACGCTGATCCTTGCCCCCAGCCTGCTGGTGCGTGACCAATGGATCGCACGGTTGGTGCATGACTATCTGGGCGGCGCGGTTCCCGACTGGATCGACACGGACATCATGTCGGATGCGCCGGTTCGGGTCAGCACCTATCAGAACATCCACACCAGCCGGACAAAACAATTGCCGCCGTTTGACCTGCTTTGTCTGGATGAGGCGCATCACCTGCGCCGTTCGTGGTGGCGGACCCTGACGCGGCTGGCAGAAGGCAACGCCTGTATGACGCTGTCGCTGACCGCGACGCCGCCCTATGACGTCACTGCCTCTGAATGGGGGAATTACACGGCGCTGTGCGGCCCCGTGGATGCAGAGATTTCGGTGCCCGAACTGGTGCGCAGCGGGGATCTGTGCCCGCATCAGGATCTTGTCTATCTGGCACCTGCCGCCAACGGGCAGGTCTATCAGGACAATCTGGAGACCGAGCGCGCGCTGTTTGACAATCTGGCAAGGGACGCCACGCTGATCGACCGCCTGCGCGCCGATCCGTGGATCGTTGAGACCGGGTTGCATGTTCATGCCATTCTGGAAAACCCGGTGCGGTTCAGCGCGATGCTGGTTTATCTGCGCCACAACGGCTGCCCGGTTCCGCCCTATGCCAAGCGCGTCTTGCAGGTGAACGATGCGGATTGGCCGGCGCTGGATTGGGAGTGGCTGCTGACGCTGTTCCGCGCGTTCCCGCAAGAGCACTTGCCGCCCGGCCTGTTGGCCCGGCTAAAGCGGGCGGGCGCGCTGCGCAATGACACGCTGACCCTGCCGCCGCCCGCCTTTGCCGACCGCCTGCGTCTGCTCAAGAACGATCAGGCCAAGCTGGACGCGATGCCGGAGATCTACGCCACCGAACGCGCGGCCAAGGGCGACGCGCTGCGCATGGCGATCCTGCTGGACCGGATCGGCAAGACAAACCTGCGCCTGCCCGACGCGCCGCCAGAGTTCAACACTCTGGGGGTGTTCCGGCACCTGTTGGACAGGGTCGGCCCTACCCGGATGGCGGTTCTCACCGGGCAGTTCGCGATCCTGCCAAAGGATGTGTCAGAGGGGTTGGACGGGCAAGAGGTGCCGGGGGCGGCTGGCTACGCCCTTGTCGACGGGGCGCAGCATGTCACCGCTGTGGACCGGGCAAACCGGGCGTTCTCTGCGGGCGCGGTCGAGATCATCATTGGCACCCAGTCCTTTCTGGGGCAGGGCTGGGATGCGCCTGCGCTCAATGCGCTTGTCCTAGGCACCGGGTTGAAAAGCTTTGTGGCGGTCAATCAGTTGCGGGGCAGGGCGCTGCGCAGCTTTTCCGAACAGCCTGAAAAGACCTCGCATATCTGGCATATGGCCGTGGTGCCGCACCAGCGGGCCGAAGGCGAAGACGTTGACCGTCTGCGCAGCCGGTTCGCGTGTTTTGTCCGGCTGGACCGGGATGAGGGGGCGATCCATTCGGATTTCGATCTGGCAGAGGACGTCGTGGGCCAGAACACACTGGCCAAGACCCGCGCGCGGACCTGCGCCACGCTGGCCGCCGAATGGCAGGCCGCCTTGGTCACGCAGAACGGTCTGGCGGCACACCTGAGAACACACACCATCCTGCCCTTGCGGCACAGGTTGCAGTCCCTGCCGGTGCCCGCGATGTCCTTTTGGGGGCGTCTTGCGGTGGAATTTGGCCGCGCGCCTTCGGTGTCGCAGACCCGCAGGGTGGTCGACCGCATCGCCAGGATGACAATCGCCAGCCTGTCAGAGCTTGGCGACCTGCCGCCCGTGACCCGCGATCTGGCCCCGATTGTCACGTGGGACGGGACCGCGTGGCAGGTTGGGATCACCGCGACATGCAAGCTGGACGAAGCGATCTTTCACGAGGTCTTTCAACAGATATTCAACCCGGTTGACGGCCCCCGCTACGTGATTTCGGTCCACTCCGGACTGCTGCACAAGAGTTTTCAGTATTTCGCGGTGCCGGATCGGTTTGGGTCACACAAAGACCGCGCCACCGTTTTCTGGCGGAACTGGCGGGCCTACATTGGCCGTGGCACCTTGGTCTATACGCGCACCGTTGCGGGCCGGGGCGTATTGCAGGCCGCCAGATTGAGCAGTTCTGGCCGGGAAACCCAGAGCCGAACCCGGTGGCATTAACCTGAGCAGCCGCAGTCGCAACAGGGCTGGCGCAATCGCTACTCCGAAACAATCCGCTGTTCAGAGGGGGTCGGGATCGGATGGACCCGTTTGGCGATCTGGAACAGCCCGTCGATGTAATCCGTCTGCGCATCGTCAAGACGCACGCCAAGAGTGATACTCTTGTGCAATCCCTGCGGCCCGACGCGGATTGTGGTGATCGGCATGCCGGTTGCGTCTTCGCGGATCAGCCAGTCTGGCAATACGCTGACGCCCCGCGCGGCGGCGACCAGTTGCAGCATCAGGTCGGTGCTTTCGACCCCGATCTGGCGCGCGGGGCGACAGTCCGCAGGGACCAGAAACCGGGAATAGATATCCAGCCGGTCCGGCGTGACCGGAACGGTCAGCAGGTCTTCGCCCATCAGATCCTCCGGCACGATGAACTTTCGCCCGGCTAGCCGATGGCCGGTGTGGACCGCCAGCAAGAGTTCCTGATCGAAAACCGGCGTGAAATGGAGGTCAGGCAGTTTCACCGGGTCCGGTGTGACCAGCACGTCGATTTCATGGGCCTGCAACGCCGCGATCCCGTCAAAGCGGAACGCGGTGCGCACCTCCAGATCGACGTCGGGCCATGCGGCCAGATAGGGCGCGGTCACGCGCATGAGCCATTTTTGGCAAGGATGACACTCCATCCCGATGCGCATGGCGCCGCGCCGTCCGCGCGCAATGTCGGCAAGCACGCGTTCGGCATGTTCAAGTTCCGGCACCATGCGCTCGGCGAGGTCGCGCAGATACGCGCCAGCCTGCGTGAGTTCCAGACTGCGCCCCTTCTTGCGCCAGACCTTGACTTGATGGCGGTCTTCAAGCTTGGCAATGGCGTGGCTGACCGCCGACTGGCTGAGGTTCATCCGGTCCGCCGCCGCGGTGACGCTGCCGGTACGGTTGACTTCGCGGATGATGGTCAGGTGCTGGCGGTCGATCATTATGAATATCCTGCATGGGTCGATGATTTCATACCATTTCTGCTCATGGGATGTCTTTGCTATTTCCGGGCCAGCCGATCCAAACCCTGAAAACGGAGCCCGCCATGACCGCCGCCGCCAAGAGATCCCGGTTCGACGAAGTCATCGACCGCCGGGCCACCAATTCTATGAAATGGGACGGGGCGCGGATGCTGCTGGCACCCCAAGAGGCCGCCGCCGATCCGCTGCCGATGTGGGTGGCGGACATGGATTTCCGCGCCCCGAAACCGGTGCGTGACGCGCTTGTCAGGGCGGCGGAAAACGGTGTCTTCGGTTATCCGGCCGGGGCCAGCAAATCCTATGTCGCGGCGGTCACGGGTTGGCAGCAAAGCCGTTTCGGGTGGGAGGTCGCGCCGGACTGGGTTGTGCAGACCAGCGGCGTCACCACCGCGATCAAGACCATTGTGCAGGGGTTTTCGGCCCCCGGCGACAGCATCCTGATGCAACCGCCAGTCTATGGCCATTTCCGCGATGACGTGCTGTTGAACGGTCGGTCCCCGGTCAATGCGCCGCTCACGCGGACCGAGGACGGCTATTGCTTTGACGAGAAAGTGTTCGAGGCGGCGATCCGCCCGAATACCAAGATCTTCATCCTGTCGCACCCGCACAACCCCACCGGCAATGTCTGGACCGAGGATGAACTGCGCGCGATGGGCGAGATCTGCGCCCGGCACGGCATCCTTGTCATCGCGGATGAGATTCATCAGGATCTGGTCATGAACGCCGCCCGTCGGCACATTCCCTTTGCAAGCCTGAGCCACGATTTCGCGCAGAATTCAATCACCTGTACGGCTCCGTCCAAGACCTTCAACCTGCCGGGCCTGCAAAGCGCGAACCTGTTCATCCCGAACCCACGCCTGCGCGATGCGTTCAAACGGCAATACGACCGCAACATGTTCCCGCTGGTGAACGTCATGGGCATGGTTGCGGCCGAAGCGGCCTATACACACTGCGCGGCATGGCTGGATGAGTTGATTGCCTATGTGCGGGCAAACCATCTTCATTTCGCCACGGCTGTCGCGGATATGGGTGCCGGGCTGCGCGTTCTGCCTGCGGACTCGCTGTACCTTGGCTGGATGGATTGCCGGTCGCTGGGTCTGGATGCGGATACGCTCAACCGGTTCATGTTGACCGAGGCTCGGCTCTGGTTGGACAAGGGGCAGAAATTCGGCGCGGAGGGGCGCGGCTACATGCGGGTGAACCTTGGCTGCCCGCGTGCCACCATCGACGAGGCTGTCCGGCGGCTCGGGCGTGCCGTGGACGGGCGCAGGCAAGCCGCGTGACCGCAACCTGTCACGTCATGGAGGGACCGCGCGCCACATTGCAGGCCCGGTGCCCGAGGTCCGCAAGGCCACCACGATATTCGGCAAGCTTGTATTGTTCGGTGCTCTGGCGAATGGGGCGCGTCGGACTGGGCGTGTCGGACTGGGCGGCGTCAGCCACCCCATGTGTCGGACAGCGTAAAGCCCTGCGGGAAAGGGTCGGTGGGATCAAGGCCGATCTGGGACATGCCGTAGATCCAGCATTGCCCGGATACACGGTTGCGTGTGGCGGTATAGGGGCCGACCTTGGTCAGGCCCAGAAACTCTGTGGTGAACTCGCCCCCGATGATCGAGCGAGAGGTGATCACGTCACCGGGCGTGGCGTGTCCGGTGGCGTGGCGCGCGGCCATGCTGGCATTCGATCCGGTGCCGCATGGCGACCTGTCCGCGCGCCCCGGTCGCAGGGTTGTGCAGGTGCGCAGCGCGCCATCGGGATCGGTGTCGCGAAACATCACGTAGGCCAGTCCGTTCAGGGCGGGGATCGACGGATGCGGCGCCGTCTCCTGTTCCGCGATCCGATTGCGCAGGGCGACACCGATGGTCGCCAGATCGCGCGCGTTTTCCGGCGCGATGGTCAGACCGACCTGAGCCACATCCACCAGCGCGTAGAACACCCCGCCAAAGCAGAGGTCATAGCCGACAGAACCGTGGTCGGCAGTCTCGACCGAGCCGGTTTTCGCAAGGAAAGACGGCGGCATGTCCAGCGCCACCCGCGTGACCTTGCCGCCCGCGCACGTCGCGGTGGCGCGCACCAGCCCGGCGGCGGTGTCGAACGTCACGACGGTTTCCGGCGCGGCCATCGGGATCATGCCGGTTTCCAGCAGGGCGGTAGTGGCGCACATGGCGTTTGACCCTGACATGGCATGCGCCTGATCCGGTTGCAGGATGATCAGCCCGACGTCCGCCGCCGGATCGCAGGCGGGGGTCAGCAGGCAAAACGACCCGGCCGGGCCAGAGCGCGGCTCAGAGCATAGGAACCGGCGCAGGCTGTCGTCGACCCTGTTCAGGTGATCGAGCTTTTCGGCCATGGTTGCGCCGGGGATGTCCAGAACGCCGCCGGTCACAACCCGGCCAATTTCACCGGCGCAGTGCACATCAACGGTTTGAAGGGTCCGGGTCCAGTGCATGATGGCCTCCTATGCCACGGCCTGTGCGCCGGTGATTTCCACCACCGAACCGCATAGATACCCGGCCTCGTCCGAGGCCAGAAAAGCCACGAGGGCCGCAATCTCCGCCGCCTCGCCAATCCGTCCGTACGGGACAAGCCGGTTCAGGTCTTCGATGCTGCGGCCAGAGCGGGCAAGGTTCGATTCCAGCATCGGGGTGCGCACCTCTCCGGGGGCTATACCATTCACGCGGATCTTGTCCGGCGCGTAGTCGCGCGCGAGGTTTTTGGTAAAGGCGACGACCGCCGCCTTGGTCGTGTTGTAGGCCAGATGGTCCGGCGCGGGGTGCAGCCCCCATTGCGAGGCGGTGTTGACGATGGCACCGCCGCCCTGCCGTTGCATGACCGGAACGACCGCCTGACACATGTGGAACAGCGCGTCGATATTGACCGCAAAGGACAGGCGCCAGTCTGCGGGCGTCAATTCCATCAGCGGCCCGCGCCGCATCAGGCCCGCATTGTTGCACAGTATGTCGATGCCATCCCCGGCGATCTGGTCCACAAAGGCATGTATGGCCTGCGGATCGGTCAGGTCGACATCATGCGCGGTGCCGCCGATCTCGGCCGCAAGCGCGTCGCCCGCCGCCTTTGCGGTGTCCAGAATGCGCACCAATGCGCCCTCGGACGCAAGGCGACGACAGATCGCCTCGCCGATCCCGCCGGCGCCGCCGGTCACGATGGCTGTCTTTCCTTGGAAACGTTGCATGGGTTACCTCATCTGACTTGCGCCGTTGACATCCAGCACCGCGCCCGAGAGCGAGGTTTGCGATGGCCGCAGGACAAAGGCCACAAGCTCGGCTATTTCCTCGGGCGTGGCCATGCGCCCGACAGGGATACCCGACAGCGCCGCCGCCGCGCCGTGCTCTCGGACATAGGCATCCGACATCTCGGTCTTGACCCAGCCGGGCGCAATGGCGACAGCCGTCACGCCAGAGGGGCCAAAGCCGCGCGCGATGCTCTGCGTCAGGTTCACCAATGCGGCCTTTGTTGCGCCGTAGGACATGGCCTCGGCCCGATAGCCGCCCTGCGCCGCACGGGACGCGATATTGACGATTCTGCCGCCGCCCCGGCCAAGGAAATGCCGGACAGCGGCGCGGCAGAGATCCGCTGCGGCCATCAGGTTGACCTGAAGATCGCCATGCCAGACGCGGTGCCAGTCCTCCAGCGACTGGTCCACCGAGGACGGTGTCAGAATACCGGCGTTGTTGATCAGCGTGTCGATCCGCCCCGCCGCGTCCTCGGCGGCCTGCCAGAGCGCGGTCGGTGAGGCGGGATCGGACAGGTCGGCGGGCAGGGCCATCGCCCCATGGCCAAGCTCTTTGGCCAGCGCCCCTGCCTTTGAGGCGTCGCTTCGGAACTGCAATACGACGCGGGCCCCGTCACTGGCCAGTTCCCGCGCTATTGCCTGCCCGATGGCTCCTGTCGCCCCGGTGAGAAGGACGGTTTGCCGCTTTAGCCGCATCGTTCTAGCCCTTAATATACCAGCCCCAGGGTTTGGAGCGGTCCCAAGTCGTGATTTGCTTTGTTTCCAGGTAGTTGTTGAGGCCCCAGACGCCCAGTTCACGGCCGATCCCCGATTTCTTGTAGCCGCCCCACGGGGCTTGTGTGAATGTCGGTTGCGAGCAGTTGATCCAGACAATCCCGGCGCGGAAGGCACGGGCAACACGTTCGGCCCGCGCGGTATCGGCTGACATCACCGCCGCCGCGAGACCGTAGTCAGAGCGGTTGGCCAAGTCGACGGCCTCTGCCTCGGTGGTAAACGGACGAACGCAGACAACAGGTCCAAAGATTTCCTCGGTCCAGACCCAACTGTCGAGCGGAGCATCGGCAAGGATCGTGGGTTCGACATAGCAGCCATGTTCCAAGCCGTCCGGAACGCCACCGCCGACGACGACGCGGGCCCCCGCGTCGCGCCCTGTCTGGATCGCGGCCAGCACTTTCTCGTGCTGCGCTTTGTTGACCAGCGGGCCAAGCAGCACGCCCTCTTCCAGCCCGTGGCCGATCTTGATCTTTCTCGTTTCCACTACCAGCCGCGCCATCACCGCGTCGTAGATCGGCGCTTCGATCAGAACCCGCGAGGTCGCGGAGCAGACTTCGCCCTGATTCCAGAAGATGCCGAACAATATCCATTCGACGGCCTCGTCGATCGGGGTGTCGGCAAAGACCACCAGAGGGGATTTGCCGCCCAGTTCCAGCGAGAGGGTTTTTACATCCTTTGCCGCCGTGGCCATGATCCGCGAGCCGGTCGGCACCGACCCGGTAAAGGCCAGCTTGTCCACCAGCGGGTGTTCGGTCAGCGGTTGGCCCGCTTCGGCACCAAAGCCCGTCACGATGTTCAGGGCCCCTGCGGGCAGACCGGCCTTGTTGGCGATCTCACCAAGCTCCAAGGCTGTCAGAGGGGTAACTTCGGACGGTTTCAGAACAATCGTGCAGCCCGCCGCCAAGGCGGGGGCAACCTTCCAGGAGGCCATGAGCATCGGGAAATTCCACGGAATGATCGCCCCGGCGACCCCCACGGGTTCCTTGACCGCTTTCGAGGTAAAACCGTCCATCCCTAGATCGACGGTTTCCTCGGCTTCGGTGTCCAGCCGTTCTGCGAGGTCAGCGTAAAAGTGAAAGACGGCTGCCGTGTCCTCGATGTCCCAGACGGCCTCGGGCAGGGGTTTGCCGTTGTCCAGAACCTCCATACGGGCCAGCGCATCGGTGCGCGCCGCTATCTCGTCGCCCATCCGCCGCAGCACCTCGGCGCGCTGCACCCCGGTCATGCGCGGCCATGGGCCGGTGTCAAAGGCCGCGCGCGCGGCCTTGACGGCGGCGTCTATGTCCTTGGCCCCGCCCCGCGCAACCCTGTGCACCACGTTGTTGTTCGATGGATCGACCACGTCAAACATTTCGCCGGTGGCCGCGTCCACATAGTCGCCGTTAATGAAAAGCCGGTGTTTCATGGGTCTTCCTTACATGTGCCGTGTCACGCCGCCGTCGACGCGCAGGGATTGTCCGGTGATGTAGCTGGAGTCGTCCGTCAGCAGGAACGCCGCGACTTTGGCCTGCTCCTCGGCCCGTGCAAGGCGTCCCAGCGCGCTCATGTCGGCGAATTTCTGCGGCAGATCGAGACTGTCGGTGAAGCCCGGCAAAAGGCAGTTCATGCGGATGTTCGCAGGGCCGTAACGGTCTGAGTACAGCTTTGTGAACGACGAAACGCCGACGCGGTAGACCGATGAGGTCGGAAAGGTCAGCGAGGGTTCGAAGGCGGAAAAGGTGGTGATATTGACGATGGCACCGCCGCCCTGCGCCTCCATGACGGGTGTCAGCACCTTTGCCGTCCGGATGACAGGCTTCAGAACCATGTCGTTGGCGCGGTCCCAGTCGTCTTCGGAGATTTCCAGCAGGTCGCCTTTGGGCGGGCCGCCGACATGGATCAGGCAGGCGTCGATGCGACCATAGGTTTTCATGGCCAGGTCAAAGACGGCCTGCGTGTCCTCGGCGTTTTCGGCGCGGCCCCGGCTGGCCACCCCGCCCAACGCGGCGGCAAGGGTTTCACAGGATTGCGACGGGGACATCAGCGCCAGCTTGTATCCCCTGCTGTGCATTTCGCGCGCCGTGGCGGCCCCCATGCCGCGCCCGCCGCCAATGATCAGGCATACCCTTTCAGTCATGAACCTCTCCTCAGAACCTGTCGATACGGTAAGGGTGCAGGTCGAGCTCGGGGCGTTCGCCCGCGATCAACTGCCCCATGAGTTTCGCCGTCGTCGCGGCATAGGTCAGGCCAAGGTGGCCGTGCCCCGTGGCGTAATAGACGCCGGGTGTCTTTGCGCTGGCGGATATGACCGGCACGGTATCGGCCATCGCCGGTCGGTGGCCCATCCATTCGGAGGTGTCGTTCAAACGCAGGTTCGGCAGCGCCTCACGCGCGCGTCGGACCGTGATTTTCGCGCGCCGCCAGTCCGGCGGTGTCTCCAGCCCCGCCATCTCTACCGTGCCGCCGATACGGATGCCGCCCGCAGTGGGCGACACCATGAAGGCCTTGGCGGGCCAGATGATCGAATGGCGCAGGGTCACGCCGGGGTCCATGACCTGCGTGTGATACCCGCGTTCGGTCTCCAGCGGGATCGGCTCATCAAGTTGCTTTGCCAGTTTTGCGGTGAATGCGCCTGCGGCCAAGACGGCCTCGGCGCAGGGCAGGACGCGCCCATCGCTGAGCCGCACCGCCGTGATGTGGCCGGAGCGTTCAAAGCCGGAGACCTCGCCACCTTCGACCCGACCGCCCAGTGCCTCGAACCGGTCCACCAGCCGCGTCACGATCCGCAGGGGATCGCGCACCGTGCGGTTGTCGGGCAGGCGCAGCGCCTTGGTGATGGTGCTGTCAATCTGGGGCTCAAGATCATGCAGTTGGTTCCGGTCCAGCACGTCATAGGCAAAGCCAAAGCGGTCCAGCACGTCAATACGTTCGGCGTCGGCCCTGAACTCGGCATCATTGGCATAAAGAGACAGGCAGCCGGTGTCGGAAAGATCCTCCGACAGGTCTATGTCGCGCAGCATTTGCTGGGTATCGGCAAGCGCGCGGGAACAAAGCGCGGCACCTTGTGCCTCGAGCGCGCGCAGCTTTGCCGGGCGCGACGCCAGAAGGAAGCGCCAGAACCACGGCACCAGTCGCGGCATATGGGCGGGACGGACACAGATCGGGCCCTCGGGGTCGATCAGCCAGCCGGGAATGTGCCGCCAGACCGAGGGGCGCGAGGCGGGCATGAACTCTGTCACGGCTATGGACGCCATGTTGCCAAAGGACGCGCCCCGGCCCGGCGCTGCGCGGTCGATCAGGATGACCTGACGACCGCGCCGTTGCAGGTCAAGGGCAATGGCCGCGCCAATCACGCCGGCGCCGATCACAAGAGTGGGTTTCGGGTTTGACACGTCCGTTGTCCTGTCAGTCGGAGGGCATTGGGCCCCCCGCACGGGTTACATTGCAAGGATGGGGGCCATTGCGGCCTTGAAGTCGGCCATTTCGGCGTCGGTCAAGGGTCCAAGCGGTGCGCGGCATGCGCCCACCGGCATGCCCTGTAGCTCTGCGCCGTACTTGATCTTCTGCACGAACTTGCCGGACTCGAGGATGTTCATGGCGCGATAGAGCGTTTTCATCAACTCCTTGGCCGCCGCCAAATCGCCCGCCTTGTAGAGCCGGTCGAGATCACAGCACGCCTTGGCCATGCAGTTCGAAGGGCCGCAAATCCAGCAGTCCGCCCCCCAGATCATGAAATCGAGCGCGATGTCGTCCGAGCCCGAGACAAGCTGGATCTTGCCTTCGTACCGCGAGGCGATGTCGATGGCGCGTTGCAGCACGCCCGAACTTTCCTTGATGCCGATGACGCGCGGGTTGTCCGCGAAATGGTCCATCAGTTCAAAGGAGATGTCCGCACCGTCCTTGGCCGGGTAGCTGTACAGCACAAGGTTCACGTCGACCTCTGCCAGCACGGTCTCATAGTGTGTGATCAACTCGTCCTGTGTGGGCCGGGTGTAGAACGGCGGTGCCAGCAGCACGTTGTCATAGCCAATGTCCTTGGCCAGGGCCGTTTGCTCGATCACCTCGCGGGTGGCGGGTGCATTGGTGCCCGCGATCAGGATTTCGTCCTCGTTGGCAAAATCCTTGACGAATTGCAGGACCGCGCGGCGCTCTTCGGTGGTCTGGCTGAAATACTCTCCGGTGGACCCGTTCGGCACCCAGCCGGTCACCCCCGCCTCGCGGAAGTGCGTCAGCAGTTGGCCGAAGGCGTCGAAGTCGATCCTGTTGTCGGCATCGAAGGGCGTGACAAGCGCCGGCATCACGCCGGACAGTTTGACGTTAAAGCTCATTTGGCTTTCCTTTCATCCTTGTAGGGCAGGTATCCGCGCCGTTCGACGGTGGGGAAGGCATCGCCCCGGCGCACGTAGTTGGTGTTCTGTCGCAGCGGTCGGGGTGTGAAATCCCAGATTTCCTCGCGCCCGGTCGAAAGCGCCTTGTCGACGATCTTGCGCGCGGTCTGGCTGGCGACGACCTCACCGGGCAGGGTGTCGAGCGACCATGTCCGCTCGGCCAGATCCGTCAGGCGGGTTTCGTCCGGATCACCCGTGCCCGCGAGATTGGTCAGTTCCAGAGGGTCGGCATCAAGGTCGAACAACTGCGGGGGGTAGGCCCGCGACATGACCAGCTTTTTGGAGCCGTCCCGCACGCAGACCCGCGGCGCGGCGGTGCCGCCGTCGATGTGTTCGGCAAAGACCGGACCGCGCAGCGCCTCGCCGCGCAATGCGGGCAACAGGCTGCGGCCGTCGAGAGGGGTCTTGATGGTTTCCACGGGGATCGCCGCGATGTCGCACAGTGTCGGGAATATGTCGACAAGACTTGCGGGCGCGGAAACGCGGGCCGGGGCGCAGTCGGGATGCGCCACGATCAGCGGCACCTGTATCGCCGGGTTGTAGAGGGTTTTCTTGAACCACATCCCGCGTTCGCCAATCATGTCACCATGGTCAGAGGCAAAAAGCACCACCGTGTTCTGACCGTAACCGCTGTCCTGAAGGGCGGTCATCAGCCGCCCGAAAAGGTCATCGACATAGGAAATCATGGCGTAATAGCCGTGCCGGGCGTTGCGGTAATCTGCGTCGCTCAGGGTGCATTTGTCCTGACCGTAGTGATAATAAAGCGACCTGCTGTGCGGGTCGCGGTCTTCGACCGGGACATGCGGCACGCGCGGCGCGTCGATGTCCGGATCTGAATAGCGGTCCCAATAGGCGCGGGTGGTGACATAAGGGTCGTGCGGATGGGTCAGGGACACGGTCATCAGGAACGGCCGGGCATCCTCGCCGCGTGCGCGGGAATAGAGTTCCCGGATGGCATGATGAATCACATCCTCGTCGTAGTCGATCTGCATCGACCGGGCGACCGGTCCGGCATCGCGCACCGTGTCGATGGTGGAAACGCCGAATTCATAGGCGCGCTCATCGTCTTCGGCCAGGTTTCCGAAGCTGGGTTCGGGGGTCCACGACATATCGGCGGGGTAGATTTCCGTGGTCAGGCGCTCTTCGAAGCCGTGGAACTGGTCGGGGCCGACAAAATGCATCTTGCCGGAGATGCAGGTGTAATACCCCTGCGCGCGCAGGTAATGCGCAAAGGTCGGCGTCGCTGCGGTGAATTCGGCGCCGTTGTCATAGGCGCCGACACGGGACGGCAACCGGCCCGACATCATCCCAAAGCGTGAGGGCGCGCAGAGCGGATAGTTGCACCATGCGTTTTCGAACACTGTCCCGCGCGCAGCCAGCGCGTCGATGTGCGGGGTCTTGCAGACTTTGCCGCCATAGGCGCTGAGCACGAAGGACGTCAGTTGATCGACCATGAAAAGGAGGATGTTCGGCTTTTCCATCATTCAATGTCCAACGATCTGGCTGAGAAAGGTTTTGGTCCGTTCGTTCTGCGGATTGTCAAAGAACTGATCGGGCGGGCCCTGTTCGATGATCTCTCCTGCGGCCATAAAGATCACCCGGTCGGCGACCTGCCGGGCAAACCCCATTTCATGGGTGACGCAGACCATGGTCATGCCGTCGCGCGCGAGGCCCACCATGACGTCAAGCACCTCCGAGATCATTTCCGGGTCCAGCGCCGAGGTCGGCTCGTCAAAAAGCATGATCTCGGGGGCCATGCACAGGGCGCGGGCGATGGCGACGCGTTGTTGCTGGCCGCCGGAAAGTTCGCCGGGGTACTTGTGCGCCTGTTCGGGGATCTTGACCCGTTCGAGATAACGCATGGCGGTCTTTTCCGCCTCGGTGCGACCGATCTTGCGCGCCAGCACCGGGGCGAGCGTGCAGTTTTCCAGCACGGTCATATGCGGAAAGAGGTTGAAGTTCTGGAACACCATCCCCGCGTCGCGGCGGATTTCGTCGATGTGATCGACGTTGTCGTCCAGCCGTGTGCCCATCACCTCAATGTCGCCTGAATGATGCTCTTCAAGGCGATTGATGCAGCGGATCAATGTGGATTTGCCAGAGCCGGACGGCCCGCAGATCACCACCTTTTCACCTGTGGCGACGTCGAGGTTGATGTTCTTCAACGCGTGAAACGCGCCGTAGAACTTGTTCATGTTCGCGATGTGTATGGCTGGTTCGGTCATGGGTGTGCTCCCTTAGCGGCGGCCGACGCCAAGACGGCGTTCGAGATAGGCGCCGTAGCGCGACAACGAGAAGACAAAGACGAAGAAGATCAGGCCGACAAAGACGTACATTTCGATGGTGGCAAAGTTCCAGTCGGCGGTGCCCGAGGCGGCCCGGCCGGAGGCCATCACGTCAAAGAAACCGATGATCGTGACCAGAGAGGTTTCCTTGAAGGTGATGACAAACTGATTGATCGTCGGCGGCAGGGCATTGCGGAAGGCCTGTGGCAGGATGATGTAGCCGATGCGGTGCCAGTAGTTCAGCCCCAGTGCCTTGGCGGCTTCTTCCTGTCCGCCGGGCAAGGCCTGCATGCCGCCGCGGATGATCTCGGCCTGATAGCAGGCAAAGAACAGCGCGTAGCCGACGATCACCCGATATAGCTTATCCCCGATTGCCCAATCCGGCAGGACAAAGGGCATCACGATGGCGAAGGTGAACATGATCGACAACAGCGGCAGCGAGCGGATCGCATCGATCACCAGCGCCATGGTGCGGGCAATCCAGGGCAGGTTGGAGCGGCGCAACAGCGCAAAAATGATGGCGAGCGGCATCCCCAGCAGGCAAACGGCGGCAAAGATGAAGATTGTCAGGGACAACCCGCCCCAGTTCTGCTCGGAGACGTCGGACAGTCCGAAATAACCGCCGCGCATCAGCACGTAGAAGATGCCAAAGCCGGCAATCCAGAGCGGCGGCAGGCGGCGCGCCGACCAGAACCACGGCACGCAGGACAGGACCGCCACGACAACCATCACGATGCAGGCAACGCCAGAGCGCCACTGTTGTTCGAACGGGTAGAGACCAAAGAGCACGATCCGCCACCGCGTGCTGACGACCGACCAGCAGGCGCCACCCTCCGGGTTCTCACGGCAGATGTCCCTGGCGTTTGGGGCAAAGGTGGCTTTCAGCAGGGCCCAGTCGATCAGCGCCCACAGCACCCAGGCTGCGAATGCGGCGAAGACAAGCGTGACAACCGTATCACGGGGCGTGGCGAAATAACGGGCGCGGAGCCGGGTGACCATGGTCTGTCGGGGCAATGCGGCGGGGATCACAGGGTGCGACATGGCTCAGATCCTCAATTGGGTGCCACGGAGCTTGATCACGTCATTCACGCGGTTCAGCACCCAGGCCATTGTGTAGTTGATGATCAGGAAGCCCCCCATCAGGATCGCGATGAGTTCCAGCGTTTGACCGCTCTGGTTGATCGAGGTTGAGATGATCATGAAGAAGTCGGTAAAGCTGATGGCGATGCCGATGGTCGTGGCCTTGAACAGCCAGACATACTGGTTGATCAGCGTCGGCATGACGATGCGGATGGCAAGGGGCAGGCGGATGCGGCTGAAGATCTGCCAGTTGGTCAGGCCAAGCGCATGTCCCGCCTCGCTCTGTCCGGTCGGCACGGCGTTGAAGCCGGCGCGCACGATCTCGGCGATATAGCTGGCACCATAGATCGAGATGGCAAGGACGCAGGCCATCAGTTCCGGCGAGATGCGGATGCCGTCGCGGTAGTTCAGCCCCTTTTGCCGGGGAATGCTGAACAGCGAGGTCTCGGGGAGGCGTCCGAGCCAGAGCACAACGACCGAGAGACCAAGCGCCAGCGCCCAGAGCGCCAGCCGCTCGTGTCGCGATTGTCTGAGGGGCAGGTCCGGCCAGCGCTTTGCCTTCAACCGGAGAGACAGGCCACAGGCGGCCAGCAGGATCAGGACCATGGCAAGGGCCGACCCGCCAGAGACGTTCAGGCCGGGCACATAAATGCCGCGCCCGGTCAGGGCGATCCCGCCAACAAGCGGTTCGGCGTCACGCGGCGACGGCAGGGCGAGCAGCAGAGTGTACCAAAAGAGCAGCTGGAGGATCAGCGGCACATTGCGAAACAGCTCGACAAAGGATGTGCCCATGAGTTCGGCCATGCCGTTGCCCGAGGTGCGCATGACCCCGACCGTGATGCCGATCACCGTGGCGAGAGGCAGGGCAATGGCACCAAGGAACAGCGAGTTCAGGAGGCCGACGAGGATCGCCTTCCAATAGGGCGACGAGGTGCTGTACTCGATCAGTGAAAAGTTGATGCGCCACCCGGTCGAGCGCTCCAGGAACCCGAACCCCGAGGTCATTCCCTGCGTTTCGAGGTTGGCGCGCGCGGTCATGACAAAGACGACAATCATCAGCACGATGGACCCGACGAAGGCGGATTGAAGGGCACCGTCACGGACACGTCGGTTCTTTAGGATCGCAGTCATGGTCTACTCCTCCCGAGCGGCAAACTGGATGGCCATTTGTGTTGTGGGGTGGTCGGCCCGGTCCCGGTCCGGAAACCGGGCCGACAGGGTCATCAGTCGATGATGAAGGGGTAGAAAACGCCGCCAGCGTTATAGAGCGCGTTGATGCCGCGATCGAGCTTGTAAGGCGATTTCGAGCCGAGGTTCCGCTCATAGATCTCGGAGAAGTTGCCGACTTCCTTGATCATGTTGTAGGCCCAGTCGTTGGACAGGCCGAGGCGGTCGCCGTATCCGGGCGTGACGCCCAGAAACTTGGCGACGGTTTCGGTCGGCGGATTGGCCTTGATGTCATCGACGTTGTCCGAGGTGATCCCTTCCAACTCCGCGAACCACAGCGAGGACAACATCCAGTTCTGAACGTCCAGCCAGTCCGCATCGCCTTCGGGGACAATGATGCCTTCGGCCTCTAGGGCAATCACGTCGGGCAGGATGGTGTGGTTGTCGGCCCCATCGGGCGCGTCGACACGACCGGCGGCAAGGCTGGGGGCCCATTCGACAATCGCGTCACAGCGGCCATCGTAATAGGCATTGCGCAACTCGTCGCCGTTTTCGAAGGTCAGCAATTCGGCGTCGATGTCGTGCGCCTGTAGATAGGTCGCGGTCGCACGCTCTGTCGAGGTGCCCGCGCCAACACAGATCGAGCCGCCGTCCAGATCAGCCAGCGTGGTCGCGCCAAGTTCGGTGCGTGTCATGGCCTGAAACGCGCCGATGAAATACGGCGTCGAATAGGCGAGGTTCAGTTCCGTATCGCGGCTTTGCGTCCAGCCGGACACCTTGATGACGACATCGATGTCGCCGGATTGCAGGGCGGGCCAACGCTGTGCCCAGGAGATCGGAACAATTTCCAGGTGCCCCTCGGAGGTGCCGAACATCCCCGCCGACAACGCGCGACAAAGGTCAATGTCGACACCCTTCCAGTTGCCCGTGTCGTCGACTTCGGCAAAGCCGAGGAACGACCCGTTGTGGCCCGAGCACATCAGTGTTCCGCGCTCCAGAACGGTCTTCAGGCGGCTGTTGTCGGCAACCTGCGCCTGAGCCAGCGACGCCGACGCGACAAGCGCGGTTGTCGTCAATGCAAGTTTCGAAAAGAGTGTCATTATCTTCTCCCTGTGTCGACACTATGTGTGCAGAATACTTGTCGACATAATGACGACACGTCAATAGTGTTGTTTGGAGCAAGGTTGGGGCATATGGGAATCATGCTTTGCCTCGGAGGTGATGAAATGGTTAAAAAACAAACTGATACGGTGAAGCATGCCAAGGGACGCGGGTCGCGATTTGTCTATGAGGCGCTGAAGCGGGAGATCCTTTCCCTTGTGCTCGAACCCGGCACGCCGCTCGATGAAACCAGCTTGTCAGAGCGATTCGCCATGTCCCGGTCGCCAGTGCGCGAGGCGCTTGTCCGGCTCTCGGCCGAGGGGTTGGTCGATATGCTGTCGAACCGGTCGACCCTTGTGGCGCCGATCAATCTGGCGGTGTTCCCCCGCTACGTCGAAGCCTTGGATTTCCTGCAACGGATCAATACGCGGCTTGCGGCGCAAAACCGGACAGAGCCGGAAATTGCGCTGATGACACGTGAGGCGCGGGCGTTCGACCGGGCCTGCGCCGCCAATGATTATCTGGCAATGTCAGCGACCAACCGTGATTTCCACATGGCAATCGCCCATGCGGGCAAGAACCCATACCTCGCGCGATCCTACGGTCAATTGCTGGACGAGGGGCGGCGTATGCTGCACATGCATTTCGACTATGTCAGGGCGTCCAGCGGCGACAGCCTGCTGGGGTCAGAACATCTGGAAATGATCGAAGCGATCCGGGTGAAAGACGTGGACCTTGCGGACCGCCTTGCGCATGCACACACCCGCCAGTTCCACGCCCGGTTCGTGGAATTCCTGAGCGCAAAATACAGCGACGACTTTGATTTCGACCTGTCCACACTGTCCATAAGCGCCTGATCCGGCGCGGCTGTCAGGTCCCGTAGCGCTGGGCGGTCAGACCGTCGAGCGGGATTTCCGGAGCGCGGTCAAGGACGACATCGGCAACGGCCCGTCCCGACCCGCAGGCCATCGTCCAGCCCAGCGTTCCGTGTCCGGTGTTCAGGAACAGGTTGTCATAGCGCGACGCGCCAAGGACCGGCGTCCCGTCCGGGGTCATCGGACGCAACCCGGTCCAGCCTTCGGCCTTGCTCAGGTCTCCGCCGTCGGGAAACAGGTCGTTGATGACATGGCGCACGGTATCTGTTGCGTGCGGGCCCAGCCGGTTCGAATAACCGGCGATTTCCGCCGTGCCCGCCACGCGAATCCGGTCCCCTAGCCGGGTGATGGCCACCTTGTGCGTCTCGTCCATGATCGTCGATTGCGGTGCCTGCGCGTCTTCGGTCACCGGCAGGGTGACCGAGTACCCTTTGACCGGATACACCGGCAGCCGAACGCCAATCGGGTTCAGCAGGCGCGGGCCATAGCTGCCCAAGGCGCAGACATATCTGTCGCCAGTGATCCTGCCGGCCATTTCGGTCTCGACCCCGGCCACTTGGCCGTTCTCGACGGCAATGCCCCGGATCGATTGGCCGTACTGGAATTCCACGCCCATCTCGGCGCATTTTTCCGCGAGGGCCATGGTGAACATCCGGCAATCGCCGGTCCGGTCGGCGGTCAGTTGCAGGCCGCCCACGAACTTTTCGCGCACCGAGGCCAGCGCGGGCTCTGCGGCGATACAGCCGTCACGGTCCAGCACCTCGAACGGTGAATCGTATTCCGCAAGGATGTCCTGATCGGCCTTTGAGGATTTCAGCTGCTTGGCGGTCCGGAACAATTGCAGCGTTCCCTGCGCGCGCCCGTCGTATTCGATCCCGGTCTCGGCGATCAGATCGGGCATCACATCACGCGAATAGTTGGAGATGCGCACCATCCGGCTTTTGTTGATGCGATAGCTGTCCTCGTTGCAGTTGCGCAGCATCTGCAACCCCCAGCCCCACATGGTCGGGCTGATCAACGGCCAGATGAACAGGGGGCGGCGTTTCATGAACAGCCATTTCAGCGCCTTCACCGGAACGCCCGGCGCCGCCCAGGGCGAGGTCATGCCATAGGAAAGTTCGCCCGCGTTGGCATAGCTGGTCTCAAGCCCCGGTCCGGACTGCCGGTCCAGCACGGTGACCTCGGCCCCGCCTTTTGCCAGATAATAGGCGGTCGTGACACCGATCACGCCCGCCCCCATCACGATCACTTTCATGGCTGCACTCTCCGTCAGGTTTCAGCAGGCGGCGGTAACGATGATTTCGACCTTCAGTTCTGGCCGCGCGAGGCGGGCTTCGCCACAGGCACGGGCCGGGGCCTGCCCCTCAGGCACCCAAGCGTCCCAGACCTCGTTCATCGCGGCGAAATCTTTCATGTCCGCCAGCCAGATCACCACCTGAAGCATACGGTCGCGCGAAGACCCGGCCTTGTCCAGCAAAGCCTCGACGCGGGACAGGCAGTCGCGCGTCTGTTCGGCCACGGTTGCGCCATCGCCGACCTGACCGCACAAATAGGCGACTCCGTTGTGCTTGACGATGCGGCTCATCCGGGTGCCGGTGTCTATTCGTTCGATCATCTGGTCTTCCTCGATGTTGTTTTGGCAATTTGGTCAAACAGCGGGCGCGCCCGGATCGGGCCGGACGCGCGGGATCACCTTGCGGTGCGTTTCCTGACACGCGATCCCGTTCGGGACAATCAGGTCAGCCGGCGCAGGATAGCAGCCAATTTGCCGAACAGGGTCTGGATTTCGTCTTTACTGATGATGAACGGCGGCGACAGGGCAATAATGTCCCCCGTCACGCGGATCATCAGGCCGTCGTCCCAGGCCATCTTCATCGCTTCGGTCCCACGGGCGCCCGGCGCTCCGGGGCGCGGTGCCAGTTCGATGCCGGCCACAAGCCCGAGATTGCGCAGGTCGATCACGTTGGGCAGGCCCCTGAGGCTGTGAACCGCCTCTTCCCAGTGCGGCGCAAGGCTGGCCGCGCGGGCAAACATGTCATTCCGGCGATAGGTTTCCAGCGTCGCCAAAGCGGCGGCAACGGCCATCGGGTGCGCAGAGTAGGTGTAGCCGTGGAACAGCTCGATCGGGGCGGTCGCCGTTTCCATTGCGGATTGATAGATATCCGCGCTCACAATCACGGCGCCCATGGGAATGACACCGTTGGTCAGCCCTTTGGCTGTGGTGATGATATCCGGTTTGACGTCAAAGTATTCGGCCGCGCTGGCCGCGCCAAGGCGTCCGTAGGCGGTGATGACCTCGTCAAAGATCAGCAGGATTCCATAGCGATCACAGATGTCGCGCAGACGTTTGAGATAGCCGATGGGCGGCATAAGCACGCCGGTCGAACCGGCCATGGGTTCGACGATAACCGCCGCGATGGTCGACGGATCGTGCAATTCGGCGATGTGGATCAGGTCATCGGCCAATTCCGCCCCATGCTCGGGGCATCCGCGCGAAAAGGCGTTGCGTCCAAGGTCGTGGGTGTGGCGCAGATGATCGACCCCGGTCAGCAGCGTCCCGAAATGTTTGCGGTTGTTGACGATACCGCCAACGGAAATGCCACCAAACCCGGTGCCGTGATACCCCCGTTCGCGCCCGATCAGCCGTGTCCGCGCGCCATCGCCGCGCATCCGGTGGTGGTGCAGCGCGATCTTCAGCGCGGTATCGACGGACTCCGATCCGGAATTGGTGAAAAAGACATGTTCCAGTCCCTCGGGAAACAGTGCCGCAACCTGGGAGGCCAGTTCGAATGCCTGCGGTGTGCCAAAGTTGAAATGCGGCGCATAGTCGAGCGTTGCAATCTGCCGCTGCACCGCTTCCACGATCAGCGGGTCATTGTGACCTGCGTTGACGCACCACAGCCCCGCTGTCGCGTCCATGATCTGACGTCCGTCGCCGCTGGTGTAGTACATGCCGTCCGCGCCGGTGATCATGCGCGGGTCCGTTGCGAATGCGCGGTTTGCCGAGAACGGCATCCAGAAGCGCGAGAAATCGTTTGGCGTGGCGGGGCGGTTCATCGGCGTTTCCCTTCGCGGAAGTTTCAGGCCGAGGTTGTCGCCGCGCTTTGAATTTCGATCAATCCTGATTTGTGGCCGCATCTCAGGCTGTTGAAAAGAAGATGATTTCACGCTAAACGCTTTGGATCGAAAGCGGAAAATCGCCCCATGAGCCAGACCACTCCTCACGACTCTCTTGTCGCCCGCCGTCTCCGAGTCGTGCGTCAGGCCCACGGCCTGTCGCAGCGGGAACTTGCACGGCGCACGGGTGTCGGCAGCGGCACGATCAGCCAGATTGAATCGATGGCGACCCAGCCCTCGGTTTCGGTCCTGAAGAAGATCCTCGACGGTATCCCGA
Organism: Antarctobacter sp.; assembly: GCF_048262615.1. Lineage (GTDB taxonomy): Bacteria > Pseudomonadota > Alphaproteobacteria > Rhodobacterales > Rhodobacteraceae > Antarctobacter. The sequence goes on along the minus strand of NZ_JBLXFB010000009.1, from coordinate 146,133 downwards.
TGGATCTTGCCACCTTTTTCAGCTTTGAAATGATGGCGGCGGAATCGCCGGTGTTCCGCAAGGAGGAACATGTCGACATCGGCGCGCCGGGATTGAAATACCTGTTGTTGGCCGCCGCGCGGCCAAACCGCCACCTTCAGATGCTGCACGAATTCTATCAGCCGGGGAGCGGTTCGGGCCGCCGTGCCCTGTCACACGACGGCGAGGAATGTGCGATCGTGATTTCCGGACGTTTGGAGGTGACCGTCGGTGACCAGACATATGTGCTGGAACGTGGCGACGGCTATTATTTCAGCAGTTCAACGCCGCACCGGTTTCACAATCCCGGACCGCAGGTTTGCGAAGTGGTCAGCAGTTGTACCCCGGCAACGTTCTGATCTGCAAAGTGGCGATTTGATTCAGAGACATTCATTGGATCGGCCATACCTCGGTTCAGGCCGGTTTATCCTTCTTGCCCGGTTTCCCGAATAAGCGTCGGGCTGTTTCGGCACGGTTCCTGAATGCCCGCTGCTTCCGTCCGGATATCCGGGGTGCGCGAAACGGCGCAGGTCGGAGCGCAAATCGGCGCTGGCAAAGCCCGTCAGTCACCGATTGCGCCGAGAGTCGGTTAGCGGGAGGGATTGCACGCCACCGCCATGACAAGACCGCCGCTGCCAATCTTATGCTCATAGGTGAAATCTTTTGGCAGATACATCGCGTCGCCGGGCCGGAAAGAGTGTTTGCGACCGTCGGGCGTGACCTGTTCAGAGCCACCGTGCAGGCAGAACAGAACGCTTTCGTGAATTCCGTCACCGACCGCGGTATGTTCAAAACCGGCCTTGAAAGTGGTGATATGGAAAGAGAAAGAGGACCCCTGATTGGCATTTGTTATCAGGCGATGGGTATATTCGATACCTTCCTTCAGCCAGATTTGCTCAACATCTTCCTGACGGCTCCATTCGATCCGGTCGCCCATGAGTATATTCCTTTTCAATGTGGTGCCGCCATACAGAAAGAGGAAGGCAGCACCGTGGTCAATAAAGGATTGATCCCCATAAGTTTTTCCTATGCGGCCATTGCCGGGCTATGGCGCGCCTGCCGGTCGGGGTCCGCTGTGGAGCCGCGATAGTTTATTCAAATGACCCCAGCGCCAATTGAACGGGGTGCCGGGCCGGATAATGTGCGACCCTGCGCATGTCCGGAAACATCCGTAAACGCGCGCTGCCGCTTCATCCGCGGAGTGCGGGCCTGTTGGCCGACGCGACGGTCGGGAACAGGTTGCAACCGGCTCCGGCAATCTTGTTATGGCCTTGCACGACGGTGATGCGCTACCTTGGCGTATCCCCGAACCGCGCAGCCAACTGGCCAAACGCGGAAGCCCTGATCACGTGAGCGCTATGAACGTCGATTTCCGTAAGTTGCAAAGCTTCGTCAAGATCGTGGACGCGGGCAGCATCTCGCGTGCCGCGGGACTTTTGAACACCGCGCAACCGGCGCTCAGTCAGCAGCTGGCGGCGCTGGAGCAGTATTTTGGCGAGCAATTGCTGATCCGGTCCAACAGTGGGGTGTCCCCGACGCAGGCCGGGCTGGTGCTGTACCGGCACGCGCATTTCATTCTCAAGCATCTGGAGCAGGTGTCCTATGACGTGGGACGGGCCTCTTCGGATCTCGCGGGGCATGTCTCTGTCGGGCTGGCCACCTATTCGACCACCTCGGTTCTGTCGTTGCCGATCATTCAGGAGGTGCAGCGTCTGCATCCGGGGATCACGCTTTATATCAACGACAGTTTTGGCCAGATCCTGTCGGAACTGGTCATGAGCGGACGCATGGACATGGCGATGATCTATGCCAGTCAGCCGATCAAGGGCACGCAACTGACACCTTTGTTTTCCGAAGAGTTGTTTCTTGTGACGCCGGAAGATCATCCGCAGATCGGCGAGCCCGACACGCCGGTCGAGTTGCAGAAACTGGCGAATGTCCGACTGGTTTTGCCGGGGCGGGATCACTTCTTGCGCAAGCTGATCGATCAGGCCTTTGGGCGCGTGCGGATAGAGCCCAACGTGGTGGCGGAAATCGATTCCGTCGGGGCCCTTGCGGCGGCGGTCGAGGCGGGCATCGGGTCCAGCATTTTGCCGATGTCTGTGGCGCGCGGCACGGCCGGGCTTGAAAGCGCGCCGATCCGGCGTCTTGTCCGCCCCACCATCGAGGCACGGGTGTCGATATGCACGCCAGATCCAATGCCCATGAGCGAGCCTGCGCTGGCGGTCAAGGCGGTGTTGCTGAAGGTTGTGGCCGAATTGCTGGAAACCGGACCTGAGGGCCTGACGGCGATCTGACCACGCCCCCCCCATCACAAAATGCGATAGCCCCAGACAGTCTCTGTTGTGGGCAACGGGCGGCGGCTTTCGGCAGTGTGAGGGTATGTGACAGGCCCATGACACGCAGCGCCAGATGGTGCCGGAAGCCGGTCACAGGTTCAACGATAGGGAATACTGATATGACCGGTTTCAAGAAACGCGCATTTCTGCGCGCCAGTACACTTGCGCTTTGTTCCGTTCTGGCCCTTCCGAGCCTGGCCCAGGCCGAGGACATTCTGATCGGACTGATTTCGCCCAACTCCGGCGCCAATGCGCGGTACGGCGCTTTTGCGCAGCGCGGGGCGCGGCTTGCGGTGGATGAGATCAATGCCGCCGGCGGAATCGACGGACGCCTGCTGAAAATCGTGCCTGCCGACAGCGTCTGCACGCCGGTCGAGGGGGTGTCGGCCACGCAGCGCCTGATAAGTCAGGACAAGGTCGATTTCATCATCGGCGATATCTGTTCGTCGGTCACACTGGCGATGCAGCCACTGGTTGAAGATGCCGGCATTGTGCTGGTCAATGCCGCCTCATCGAACCCCGAGATCACCTACAAGGCCGGTGTCGGCGGCTTTAAACATTCCTTCCGCAATTATCCCACCGATGAGATCCGCGCCAAGGCGGTTGCGGAATACGCGGTCGGAAAAGGGCTGACCAAATACGCGGTTCTGTCGGTGGACAGCGACTATGGACGCGGCGCGATCGCCTATACCAAGAAATACCTCGCCGAATTGGGGGCCGAGATCGTCACCGAGGACTACTACAAGGAGGGTGAGGTCGATTTCCGCTCGGTTTTGACCAAGATCCGCAAGTCCGGTGCCGACAGCATCATGATCTATGGACTGGCGGACACAACGCCGATCATTGCACGCCAGATGATCGAGACCGGCCTCGCGGGCAAGCTGCCGCTGCTGGGCAATGGCGAGTTCTCGGCCGCCGCGACAATCGCCGCCGCACCCAAAGCGATGGAGGCCGCCATCGAGGCGGCGGCATGGTTGCCGGCGCATGACAGCGACGGATCGAAGGCCTTCGTTGCCACCTACATGCAGAAATACGATGGCGAAGAGCCCAACAACCACGCCTATGGCCATTGGGAAACCGTGCATCTGCTGGCCAGCGCCATCGACGCCGCTGACAGCACCGAGGCCGACGCTGTGATCGCGGCCCTTGAGACGATCAATTTCCAGAGCCCGATGGGCACGATCACCTTTGACGACCATCACCAGGCCATCCGGCCGATGCTGATGCTTGAGATCCGGCAGGGCGCGCCGGTGATCACTGGCGCGGTGGCGGGCGTCGTCTCTTACACCGGCAACTGAGCACCAGCGGGATAGGGCAGGCTATGATTTCCACCATACTGGAACAGGTCCTCAACGGCATATCGACAGGGGCGGTCTATGCGATCGTCGCGGTTGGCATGACGATGATCTTCGGCGTTCTGCGCGCCATCAACTTCGCACATGGCGAGTACTACATGCTCGGCACGTTCGGCGGTTGGTTCGCAATCAGCGCCTTTGGCCTGCCCTATCCCCTGGCTGTCGTGATCGGCGTGGTTGCGACGATGTTCATTGCCTATGTTATCGGTCGTCTGGTCATGCAGCGCATGATCGGCGTGCCCGAAGAGGCCAGCGTCGTGGCGACGCTGGGCATTGCGCTTATCCTTCAGAACACCGTGATTCTGGTGTTCGGCGGCAGCTACAAGTTCTTTTCGGCAGGCTATATCGAGCCGGTGTTCTTTGGCGAAATCGGCATTGCCCAGCAACGTTTGCTGATCATCGCCCTTTGTGTGCTGGTCTTTGTCGGGCTGGAACTGCTGGTGACGTTCAGCCGCATGGGCAAGGCGATGCGCGCGGTGTCGCAGAATGTCGAAGCCTGCGCGGTGGTGGGGATCGACGTGCGCACCGTCGTGCTGTCGACCTTTGTTCTGGGCACCGGGCTGGCCGCCTTTTCCGGCATCCTGACCGCGCCGGTCAACGTTTCTGTTTACGGCGGCATGGGTGAGATCATCACCTTCAAGACGCTGCCGATCATCGTCATGGGCGGGTTGGGCAACGTGCGCGGCACCCTTGTTGCGGCGATGATCCTCGGCATCGCCGAAAGCTTTGTCGCCGGGAATTTCGGTCTGCAATACCGCGACTCCGTCGGGTTTGTGACCCTGATCCTCATGCTGCTTTGGCGGCCGCACGGACTGTTCTCTGCCAAGGCACGATTTTGATCCCGGCGCGACCGACTTCAACCCGACAGGACCAACTGATGACCAATTCTCACTCTCTCGCCCGTACGATCACACCCCGCACCCGCGATTTGCGCTGGCCCGTTTCGGCGGCGCTGGTGGGGCTGGCCCTTTCGGCGCCGCTGTTTCTGGGCACCTATGCGGTACATGCGCTTGTGGTGGCGATGATCTTTCTGCTCCCGGCACATGGGCTGAATCTGCTGGTCGGCTATACCGGGATGCTGTCGCTGGCGCAGGCCGCCTTTTTCGGGATCGGAGCCTATTGCGCCGCGCTGATGTCGACCCATTTCGGCACCTCTTTCCCGGTCAACCTCGTGGCGTCGGTGGTTGTGGCCATGGCGGTGGCGGTGCCGCTGGGCATCCCCGCGTTGCAACTGCGCGCGACCTCTTTTGTCATGTGTACCCTTGGCTTTGTCATTATCACCCAGGCCATCGCCAAAAACTGGATCAGTGTGACCCGTGGCGACATGGGGTTGTCCGGGCTGGAAAAGCCGACCGTCGCGTTTTTCGGCTGGAGCTGGACGGCCGGAAGCGCGCAGGAAGCCTATTACCTTGCGTTGGCCACGGCGGCGCTTGCGACATTTGTGTTCTGGCTCATCGTGCGCTCGCCCGCTGGGCGCAACCTTGTCGCCATCCGCGAGAATGAGACATTGGCGGAATCGCTGGGGGTTCCGACGTGGCGCTACCGGCTGGCGGCTTTCGTGATCGCAGCGGGGTTCGCCGGGGCAGGTGGCACGCTTTACGCACAGTACATTTCGGTCGCGAGCCCGCTGATGTTCCAGACGCTTTATACCACGACGATGCTGATCATCGTTCTGGGTGGCGGCGCGGGGTCGATCTCGGGCGTGGTCTTTGGGTCGGTGCTGTTTGTGGCGCTCTCCGAAGGGCTTCGGGTCGCGCCAGAGATGCGTATGATCGCCTATGGCTTTTGCCTGTTGGTGCTGGTCTTTCGCTTTCCGCGCGGTTTTGCCCCCTATCTCGCCCTGATCTGGGACCGGATCGGCGGTATCACCCGCAAGGAGGGGTCGGCATGAGCGCGGCGGTTTCTGTACTGGACGTCAAGGGCCTCAGCAAAAGTTACGGCGCGGTCAAGGCCGTCGACAATGTCGACCTGCATATCGACCACGGTGAGATCCTTGGCCTGATCGGACCCAACGGGTCGGGGAAGTCGACCTTCTTTGACTGCACCACCGGCCTTGCCGAGCCTGACCGGGGCAGGGTCTCGCTCGAAGGGCAGGACATTTCGAAATGGTCGCTCAACCGCATCGCCCGCGAGGGCCGGATGCTGCGCAGTTTTCAGAAAACCGTGGTGTTCAAAAAGCTGGACGTCGAAGAAAACCTTGTCATCGCGGGGCAGATGTTCACCTTTTCCGGTGTGCTGCCGACCTTCGGCGTCGGCCGCGCCACCCGGTCCAAGGTCGCGGGACTGCGAGAACATGCCCGCGAATTGATCAAACTGGTCGGTCTGGAACATGTCGCGCACATGCCTGCGGGCAACCTGTCTGGCGGCCAGCAAAAACTGATCCAGTTCGCGTCGATGCTGATGCCCGATCCGCGGCTGATCATGCTGGACGAGCCGATGGCCGGCATCAACCCCAAGCTGATCGAGAAGGTGGTGGAGACCATCGAATATGCCAACCAGAAGATGGGCGTCACCTTTCTGATCATCGAACACAACATCGACGTGGTCACCAGCCTGTGTTCGCGGGTCATCGTGCTGGATCGGGGGCGCAAGCTTTGCGAGGGCACACCGGCCCAGGTCATTGCCAACGACGATGTACGGGAGGCTTACCTTGGCGGCTGAACACAACATTCTTTCCATGCGGGATCTTCGGGCGGGCTACGCCACGCTCGACATCCTGAACGGCGTCACGCTTGACATTCCGCAGGGTGAATTCGTTGCCCTGATGGGGCCGAACGGGGCCGGGAAATCGACCCTGCTGAAGACCATTTTCGGCATGACCACTTTCAAGGGCGGATGCATCGAATGGCGCGGCAAACAGATAGCCGGACTGTCGTCGCGCCGGGTGTTGGCAGAGGGGATTTCCTATGTGCCGCAGGGGCGGTGCAACTTCCCGCTGATGAGTGTGCAGGAAAATCTGGAAATGGCGGCCTACACGATCCGCGATTCCGGGGTGAAGGCCGACCGCGACTACGTCTACGACCTGTTCCCGGCACTCAGGGAGCGCCGCGCCACATTGGCTGGCAATATGTCCGGCGGCGAGCAGCAACTGCTCGAAGTTGCCATGGCTGTGCTGCAACGGCCCAAGGTGCTTTTGGTCGATGAGCCTTCGGTCGGGCTTTCGCCGGCGGCCATTGGCGTCGTCTTTCGGGAACTGCTGCGGCTGCGGGCCGAAGGGCTGACCATTTTGCTGGTGGAACAGAACACCCGCAAGGCCATGGAAGTTGCAGACCGCGCGGTGATCCTGCGGCTGGGAGAGGTGATCTGGGACGGCAAGCCCTCGGGCATCTCGCACGAGGAACTGGGCGACCTGTTCCTGACAGGTCGGCTGCGCGGCGAGGCCCGCCATAACGAAACGCTATCGGACTAGAATCTGTTGATGTTGGCCCCGAACAGATGGCCGGGGCTAGAGTCAATCCAACGAAACGGCGCGACGCCCGTACCTGACAGACACTGCGAAAGACCGGCACCGGCTTTCGCGGCAGGGACGGCTTTGCCAGAGAGATCAGGAAGACGACATGGCCAAACTCGCATTCGATACCGGCGGTACATTCACCGACTTCGCCCTGCTGGACGACAGCGGAGAACTGCACCTGCACAAGGTGCTTTCGACCCCGCTGAACCCGGCGGACGCGGTGATTCAGGGGGTCAGCGATCTGCTGGAACGCTTCCGGGGCAGTGTCGACCGCGACGGTTTGCAGATCCTCGGCGCGACCACCGTTGTGACAAACGCCGTGCTAGAGCGGCGCGGTGCGGAAACCGCGTTGATCGCGACCGAAGGGTTCGAGGATATCCTGCGCATCCGGAACGAAGGGCGCTATGATCTTTATGATCTCAAGTTGCAGTATCCCGATCCGCTGGTCGGCCGCGACGATACCTTTGGCGCGCCCGAGCGGTTGACCGCCACCGGGGTGACGATCCGCGATCTGGACGAGGACCGCATCCGGGAACTGGGCACGAAACTGACCGAACGCGGCATCAAGTCGGTCGCGGTCTGCCTGTTGCATGCCTACAAATACCCGCGCCACGAACAGCGGGTGCGCGAACTGCTGGCCGAGACCGCGCCGGATGTCTACGTGACGGTTTCGTCGGACGTCTGCCCCGAGGTGCGTGAGTTCGACCGCGCCTCAACCACGGTTGCCAATGCCTATACCCGTCCCCTGATGGAGCGGCACGTTGAGGAACTGGCCCGCGCCTTTGGCGAGCGGGGGATCGACCGTGACCTGCTGTGGATGACCTCGTCGGGTGGCCTTGTGCCCAGCCCGCGCGCTGCCAAACTGCCGGTGCGGTTGATCGAGTCCGGCCCCGCCGCGGGTGCTGTGGCCGCAGCCGAATTCGGGCGGATCGCCGGTGAGACCAGCGTCCTGTCCTTCGACATGGGCGGCACCACGGCGAAGCTGTGCCTCATTCCCAACGGAGAGCCGACCATCAGCACCGAGCTTGAGGTCGCGCACTACCACCGCTTCCGCAAGGGATCGGGCTTTCCGTTGAAAATCCAGTCCATCCACATGATCGAGATCGGGGCGGGCGGCGGGTCCATCGCCGCCAAGAATGCGCTGGGCTTGCTCAATGTCGGCCCCCGCTCTGCCGGTGCCTTGCCCGGACCGGCGGCCTACCAGCGCGGCGGCACCGAGGCGACCGTGACCGATGCCGATATCGTGCTGGGCTACATGGGGACGGAAAACTTTGTAGGGGGCAGCTTCAAGGTCTCCAAGGACGCGGCGATCGCGGCGGTCGACAAGCTGGCTGCCGACCTTGGCGTAAGCCGCGAGCGTTGCGCATGGGGGATTCATGACCTGGTGAACGAGGCCATGTCAAAAGCCGCCGCCATGCATGCCACCGACCTTGGCGTCGATCCGCGACAACTGCCGATGGTGGCTTTTGGGGGGGCCGGTCCGGTGCACGCCTATGGCATCGCCCGCAAACTGGGGATCTCGCGCATCATCTGTCCCACCGGGGCGGGCGTCACCTCTGCCCTGGGACTCATGATCGCCCCGGTCGCGGTCGACGTTTCCGCCTCCAGCCCGATGGCGCTGGCGAAATGGGACGGTGCGACGGTCAAGTCGATGCTGGCCGGGCTGGCGCAACAGGGCGAAGACGTGGTCATCGCCACCGGCGTCGCGCCGGAAACCATCGACTATCGCTACAGTGTCGATATGCGCCACGTTGGACAGGGTCACGAAATCAGCGTTGTATTGCCTGATCTCGACCTGCCTGAGGACCAGTTCCTGGCCGAACTGGAGGCGCGATTCTATGCCCACTACATCGAGCTTTTTGGCCGCAAGGTTGAAAACTCGGGCATGGAGATCATGACCTGGCGGTTGCGGGTCAGCGGCGAGAAGGCCAGCGCCAAGCGCCCGGTGGCCGAAGTTGTCGGACCCAAGCCGCTGAAGGGGCACCGCAAGGTCTATTTCGACACCTTGGGCGAGACCGTCGATACCCCGGTTTACGACCATTACGCGCTGCCAGTGAACGAGGTGTTCAACGGTCCGGCAATCATCGAACAGCGGGAGTCCAGCATCGTGATGGGCCCCGAAGGCAAGGCGCATGTCGATGCAAAGGGCAACCTGATCATCGACATCGAGGAGAAATGAGCATGCTGAAACTGACAACCGACCTGACCGACCCGATCACGCTTCAGGTGATGTGGAACCGGCTGATCTTTATCGCCGACCAGGCCGATACCGTGCTGGGCCGCACCGCTTTTTCACCGATTGTCCGCGAAAACCACGATTACGTCACCGTGCTGCTGGACAGCCGTGGGCGGGCGCTTGCGCAATGCACCTGGTCGATCCCGGTCTTCATCTCGTCATTGCCCGCCGCCGCCCAGCAATACTTCCTCAAGAAGTTCACACCGGACATGCTGGTCGAAGGCGATGTGCTGGCGACCAACGATCCCGAGATCGGCACCGGCCATCTGCCCGACGTCACGATGATCACGCCGATTTTCCGCAATGGACGGATCATCGCCTATGCCGGGTCCATCGCGCACCTGCCTGACATCGGTGGCCGGCCGCTGCATTCCGAAGCCAGCGACATCTTCGAGGAAGGTATCCGCTTTCCGATCGTCAAACTGCACAAGGCGGGCGAGCCCAATCAGGACGTACTGGACATGATTGCCGCGTCGGTGCGGTTGCCAACCGAGGTCAAGGGCGATCTTGACTCCATGGTCGCTGCCAACAAGGTGATGGGCCGCGAGTTGCTGCGCTTTCTCGATGAATATGGGCTCGACGAGATCGACACGCTGGCCGACGTGATCCACGACATGTCCGAGCGCCAGACCCGGTCCGCGATCCGCAACTGGCCGAACGGCACCTACCGGTCCGAGGTCACTCTGGACGGATACGGCGACGACATCCTGCTCAAGGCCGAGGTTGAGGTGAAAGACGACAGCGTGCATGTCGATTATGCCGGGTCATCTGCCCAAGTGCTGAACTCGATCAACTGCCGCACCAATTACCGCTATGCGCACACCGCCTATGCGTTGAAATGCCTGCTCGATCCCGAGACGCCCAACAACGAAGGCTGCATCGTGCCCTTCACCGACGAGGCGCCGGTGGGGTCGATCCTGAACCCACAGGCCTGGACAGCGGGTAACTCTCGCAACCTGATTGGGCATGTCATCCCTTCGATGATCTTCAAGGCGCTGGAGCAGGTCGCCCCGGACGAGGTCATTGGCGACAGCGGCGGCGCGCCGATCTGGGCCGCCAATTGCGTCGGCCAGCGCGCCGATGGCACGCAATACGGTTCGGTCCAGAATTTTCACGGCGGACAGGGGGGGCGTTCGGATTCCGACGGGCTGGACACGCTGTCCTTTCCTTCGAATTGCAAGGTCACCGCGGTCGAGATGTACGAACTGGTGGTGCCGGTGCTGACCGAATGCAAGGAACTGATCCCCGACAGCGGCGGGGCGGGCAAATTCCGTGGCGGGCTGGGCCAGCGCGCGGTGCTGCGCAATTTGGGCGAAACGCCGATGTCGGTCTACCTTGCCTCGGAACGCACGCGCATTCCTTGTTTCGGAGTTGTCGGCGGTCATGACGGACGGATCGGCAAGGTTCTGAAGAACGACCAGCCGCAGTTTCCCAAAGGCAAGATCACCTTGCAGAGCGGCGACCGCCTGACGCTGGAAACACCCGGCGGCGGCGGCTGGGGGAACCCGGCAGAGCGCGACCGGGCGCTGGTGGCGCGCGACCTCAAACTGGGGTTGGTCACACCCGGCGCGGCGGCGGAAATCTATGGATATGAAGCGGAGGAAGAATAATGGCACAGGCTGACACCGGAAAACTGGCTCTTGTCACCGGCGCGGGCTCGGGCATGGGCCGCGAAATAGCGCTGGGTCTTGCGGCCGCAGGACACGAGGTGGTCCTGTGCGGGCGTCGCCCCGGTCCGCTAGAGGACTTGGCCAAAGAGATCGGAAAGTCCGGCGGCAAAGCCCGTCCCGAAACGCTGGATATCACCGACCGCGATGCAATCGATGCACTGGTCAGGCGGTTGGAGGACGACGGACGGTCGGTAGAGATCCTGATCAACAACGCCGGCAGCGCCAGCAAGGTTCTTAATGCCCGCTGGCTACCGGAAGACGAGTTTGAGACAACTGTCCGCACCAACCTCACGGCGGTTTTCAATTTCTCGCAGGCGGTGCTTCCGGCGATGCTGGCAAAGGGCGAAGGAACCATCATCACCGTGTCCTCTCTGGCGGCTGTGAATCCCAATCTGCTGGGCGGGGCGGCCTATGGTGCGGCAAAGGCCGGGGTGCGCAATTTTATGGGATTCATGCACAATACCTATCGCCACCAAGGTATCCGGTCGATCTGCGTGCTGCCGGGCGAGGCCGATACCCCGATCCTGAACAACCGTGCCCGACCGCCCAGCGGGCAGGAACGCGCGCGGATGCTGGCGGCAGAGGACGTGGCCGCCGCGGTGCTGATGTGTGTGTCGCTGCCGCCTCGGGCGACGGTGCCTGAACTGCATATCTGCCCGACGTTCCAGCGCGACATTTCCGAGGATCTGGAAATCGCCCGCTGGCAAGGCGCGCCTTCGGACCTGCCGGACCTGCCGCCGAAATTCCGGGAGGGCGGCCAATGAACGGCGCAAAACTTCGCGCCCGCCTGAAAGCGGGTGAAACCCTGACCATGCTGAACACGCACCATGTGTCTTCGGGGCTGGCGCAGCGGATGACCGAACTGGGTGCCGATGCCTTGTTTCTCGATTGCGAACACGGGATGTGGAGCCATGACGACATCCGCAGCCATGCCCAGATCGCCCGTTCGGTCGGCGGGGCCGGAATCGTGCGGCCGCATTCGCATGAGCGACCGCTGATGATCCGTTACCTGAACGCTGGCGCCGACGGGCTGATGGTCCCGATGGTCGACACCGCCGAGCAGACGGCGGCAATCGTCGATGCGGTGCGGTATGCGCTGCCGACCTCCTACGAAAACCGTCTGGTCGTCTGCATGATCGAAACGCCCGAGGCGGTCGGCAATCTGGATGACATGCTGAAGGTCGACGGTGTCGACGTGTTCTTTGTCGGCCCTTCGGACCTGTCACAGAACATGGGCTATTCGCCCGCGCTGCCCGCAGGTGAGCCGCGTCCAAAAGAGGTGGTCGAAGCCATCGAAGAGGTCTTTGCCAAGACCCGCGCGGCGGGGCTGGCCACCGGCACGCTGGTACGCGAGGTCGACATCGCCCATTTCACCGGCAAGGGCGCGCAGTTCCTCTACATCCATTCCGACCCATTCCTGAAGGCCGGTTTGGAAAAGATGAAGGGGTTGATCGCCTCTTGATTGCAGGGGCGGTCGCGGGCAGACGACCCGGTCCGGGGATTTTCAGCGACTCAAGGTTTTGGCCTTGGGTCGCGTTTTGTTCAAGCGGTTGAAATGGAATACAAAAACCGCCCATAAGTTTCTTCAATGGCCCCATGCCGAAGCTATTCTGGCCGTTCTTCAAGCCCCCCCCTACGCTAGGTCATCAGCTCGATTTCCGGCCTTGTCGGGGTTTCCGGGCAGATGAGTTACACTCAAAAAAACAGGGAGTCCGACGTGCGCAACATCATGACACACCAATCCAAGGGACGGCTGGGCGGAACACTCCGCAGGCTTGTCACGGCCACTGCGCTGACTTCGACCATGGCGCTTTCCGCCATGGCGCAGGAAGTCACCGTGGTCATGGATCCGATTGCCTCGGAAAGCACACTGTACTGGGAAACAGAAGGTGCTTTCATGCTGCCCTCCTTGCAGGGACTTGTGGGCAACGATCCGGCAACCGGAAAGTTCGACAACAGTGGCCTGGCGGAAAGCTGGGATGCAAACGCGGATTTGACCTCGTGGACGTTCAAGCTGAAGCCTGACGCAGAGTTCAGCGGCGGCTGGGGCAAGGTGACCGCCGCCGACGTGGTGCACAGCTTTGAGCTGCACACCGGCGAGGACAGCCGTCTCAGCGGTATCGGAAACCTGCGTGCGGCCACCGTGACAGCGGTGGACGACCATACCGTCCGCTTCGACTTCGATGCGCCGCAGGCCGATTTCCTGTTCCTGCTGGCCGGTCGCGGCGTGCTTGCGATCTACTCGAAGGCACAGTTCGATGCCGAGGGACTGGACGGATACAAGACCAAGCCCGCTGGCTCCTCCCCCTTTGTCTACGAGGGCACTGAACTGGGTCAGGGTATGACCTTTTCGACAGTGGATGACCATTGGTCGGGCAAAAGCGCCGACTACGACACACTTTCGATCCGCTTCGTCGGTGAGGCGGCGACAAAGCTTGCGATGCTTCTTTCCAAAGAAGCCGATATCGTCAGCCTTCCGCGCGAGCTTCAACCGCAGGCTCTGGATGCTGGCTTTGAGATCATCGGCTCTACCCAGGGGGCCAGCCAGACCGCGATGGTCTTTGGCGCGCTCTATACCGATCCCGACGGCGGCGAATTGCCAAAGGGCCTGCCGTGGGAAGATGTCCGGGTGCGCGAAGCGATGAACCGGGCACTGGATCGCGAACAGATGATGGACGTGCTCTATTCCGGACGCGCCTCAATGCTGCCGGTCTTCACCATGGATGAGCAGTATGAAGGGTACACCGCAGAGTTGGCCGAGAACTTTCCGGCGGCCTATGGCTATGATCCCGAGCGCGCCATCGCGCTTTTGGCAGAGGCCGGTTATCCGGATGCTTTCGACGATCCGGTTATTCCGATCATCCTGACCTCGTTGCCCGGCAACCCGGAGTTCCCGCTGATCTCGGAATTGGCGCAGGCCTTCTTTGAATCGGTCGGGCTTCAGACCGAGATGCGCGAAATGGACGGTGCCTCGATCCTTGCTGCACGGCGCGCCCGCAATGCGCCATGGATCATGCCGGTACGCAACGCACCGATCCGTCCGGCGCAGATCGGCTTGCAGGTCTATTTTTCGAAGGTGAACCGCCCGACCGCCTATGTCGACGATCCGGAAGTCAATGCGCTCTTTGACAAGCTCGCCGCCTCGACCGACATGGAAGAGCGCGACGCGCTGGCCTCGGAAATTTTCACCATGCTCTATGACGAGTACACTCATATCCCGCTGGCTAAAATCTTTGCGGAAGTGACCGTGAACCCCGAAACCATCAAGGGTTGGCAATTCCCCGGCTCGACTTCCAGTGGGCTGAGCCACTACCACCTGATCGAAACCGCCGAGTAAATCGGTGTCCAGAGGCGGCCTCACGCGGGCCGCCTCGTCCTGAAGGAGCGGTTGATGAAGAAGTATATCTGCATAAGGTTCGTCGAAAGTCTGGCCGCCATTCTGGTGATCACCATGATGGTCTTTGCCCTGACCCACATGTCGGGCAGCCCGGTCGACGCGCTTTTGCCGCAGGATGCGACACAAGAGCAGATCGATGCGCTTGTGCGCGCCTGGGGCCTCGATCAGCCGCTGGCGGTTCAGTATGTCACTTTTCTACAAAACGCCCTGGTCGGTGATTTTGGCGAGTCCCTGAAATGGCGCGGCTTTTCCGCCATGGGCGTGGTGCTCGACCGGTTCCCGCAGACGCTGTTTCTGGGGGGCGTCGCTGTCGCGCTGTCGGTGGTGGTTGCCATCCCGCTTGGGGTGATGGCGGCGATGAAGAAAGACGGTCCCGTCGACAAGGGCGCGCAACTGTTCTCGCTTTTCGGTCAGTCGGTGCCGCAATTCTGGTTTGCCATCCTGTTGATCTGGTTCTTTGCGGTTGCCCTGCAATTGCTGCCGACGTCCGGCTCTGGCAGCTGGAAGCATGTGATCCTTCCGGCGATCGCAATGGCCTGGTTCCAGATTGCCGCGCTTAGCCGTCTGACCCGGTCCGCCATGCTGGAAGTGCTGGACGAAGAATACATCAAGCTGGCCCGCGTCAAGGGCGTGAGTGAGCGGCGGGTGGTCTGGGTCCATGCCCTGCGCAATGCCGCCGTGGTGCCGCTGACCTATTTCGGCGTGCTGGCCGGTTCGGTTCTCACCGGCTCTGTCACCATCGAGACCGTGTTCTCTTGGCCCGGTCTCGGCTGGGTCGCGATTGAGGCGATCCGCGCCCGCGACTTTCCCGTGGTGCAGGCCGTCGTCGTGGTCTTCGCTGTCATCTACATCGTATCGAACTTTCTGGTGGATATCCTCAATGCCTATATCGACCCCCGTGTCCGGACCTGATGCCATGCCCGAACCGCGCCGCATATTTCCCTCATCGCGGTTCTGGGCCGAGGCGCGCAGCTGGCCGTTGGTGCCCATGGCAATCATCCTGCTGGTGCTGATCATACCCGGCTTCTTTGCGACGTACCTCGCGCCTTACGGGCCGATGGAAATCGACATGCGGTCGCGTCTCCAGCCCCCGGTGTTCTTTGGCGGAGACTGGACCCACGTTCTGGGCACTGACCGGCTGGGCCGCGACATCCTGAGCCGAACCATGCATGGTGCCTGGTATGCGATGTCGATTTCGGCCACGGGCATTGTGGCGGGCGTGGTGATCGGCAGCAGTCTTGGCCTGGTCGCCGGATATGCGCGCGGGTGGACGGACACGATCATCATGCGGCTGGTGGACATCTCTCTGGCGCTGCCGGCGATTCTTTTGGCACTGGCGCTGGCGGCGATGTTCGGGCCCAGTTTCCAGTCGGTGATCACTGTCGTCGTCTTTGTGCTATGGGCCTATTTCGCGCGTCAGGTCCGTGCCGAAGTTCTGTCGCTGCGCGAGCGCGATTTTGTGGCACGGGCGCGCGTCGCGGGTTCGTCACATTTCAAGATCCTTCGCAGACACATCTTTCCCAATGTGCTGAACACCGTTGTCGTGCTGGCCACACTCCAGGTCGGGATTGTGATCTCGCTCGAAGCCTCGTTGAGTTTTCTCGGCATCGGCATTCCGCGCCCGACGCCGACATGGGGCATCCTGGTGGCCGACGGGCGCGAACTGATCGTCTCGGCCTGGTGGATTTCATTTTTTCCGGGGCTGACCATCCTCTTGGTGGTGCTTTCGGTGAACCTCTTTGGCGATTGGCTGCGCAATCGTCTCGACCCCAAGACGAGGCAGATGCGATAATGAAGGATATGGACACAGACACCGTTCTGGACGTGCGCGACCTGACCACGACAATCTCGAACAAGCGTGGTGAGTTTGTCGCCGTCGACCGGGTCAGCCTGCATCTGAAACGCGGCGAGACACTGGGCCTTGTCGGGGAAAGCGGAAGCGGCAAGAGCCTGACCGGGTTGTCGCTGCTGCGGCTGGTGCCGAAACCGGCGGCGCGGGTGTCCGAAGGCGAAGTGGTGCTGGACGGCATCGACCTGTTGGGCCTTTCGGAAGAAGAGATGCGCAAGATCCGTGGCCGCAAGATCTCTATGATCCTGCAAGATCCGCAGACCTCGCTCAACCCGTCATTTACGGTGGGCCGCCAGATCATCGAGGCCCTGGAACTGCACACCGACACGCCGCGCCGGTCGCTGCGTGAAAAAGCCATCGACATGCTGCGCAAGGTGCGGGTGGCGGCGCCGGAACACCGGATCGACGCCTATCCCCACCAGATGAGCGGCGGCATGCGCCAGCGCGCGGTGGGTGCGGTGGCGATCTCCTGCGGGCCGGATGTCATCATCGCCGATGAGCCGACCACCTCGCTCGACGTGACGGTGCAGGCGCAATACATCCGGCTGTTGCAGCAATTGCAGCGCGAAACCGGCATGGGGATCATCTTTATCACCCATGATTTCGGCATCGTCGCCAAGGTCTGTCACCGGCTGGCGGTGATGTATGCCGGCCAGATTGTCGAAACCGGCCCGGTCGATCGCATCTTTGACAAACCCGGCCATCCCTATACCCGCGCGCTGCTTGACTCGGTACCGAAGTTGCATGGCCAGCAGGGGCGCCTGCCTTCGATCAGCGGCACGCCGCCGCCGCTGTGGGACCGGCCCAAGGGCTGCAAATTCTCGCCGCGCTGCGCTTTTGCCGACGACCGCTGCCGCACGCAGGAGCCGCCGGTGATCGACAGCACAGAGCCAGATGGCCGCGAGCACTGGGCCCGCTGCTGGAAACCGGAGGCCAAATGACCCGACCCATCTTGCAAGTCCGCGATCTGTCGCGCAGCTTTCCCGTGGGAAACAATCGTCACGTGCGCGCCGTCGAGGGCCTGAATTTCGAGGTTCCGGCAGGCCAGACCCTTGCCCTTGTGGGCGAGTCGGGCTGTGGCAAGACCACGACAACCAAGCTTATCCTGCGGCTCGACGCGCCGACCTCCGGTCAGGTTCTGGTGGACGGCGAGGACGTGCACGGGCTGCGCGGCGCACGTTTGCGCAACTACCGCGCCAAGGTGCAGGCGGTTTTTCAGGACCCCTGGGCCTCGCTCAGCCCACGGATGCGGGTACGCGATATCGTGGCCGAACCGCTGGAAGCGACACAGCGGCTCAGCCGAAAGGAAATCGACCGGCGTGTGCACGAGGTGCTGGATGCGGTCGGTCTGCGCGCCGATCAGGCCCGAAATTTCCCGCATGAGTTTTCGGGCGGTCAACGTCAGCGCATCGCCATTGCCAGCGCCCTGGTGTCAAAGCCTGAACTCATCGTGCTGGACGAGCCGGTGTCGGCACTTGATGTTTCGATCCGGTCGCAGATCATGAACCTCTTCAAGGATTTGCAGGACGAACTCGGCGTCAGTTACCTGTTGGTGGCGCATGATCTTGCCACCACGCGCTATCTCGCCGATTGGGTTGCGGTGATGTATCTGGGCCGCATCGTCGAATATGGACCGTCGGAACAGATATTTTCCGCGCCTCAGCATCCATACACCAAGGCCCTGTTTTCCGCAGCGCTGCCAAGCCACCCGTCGATGCCGGATACCGAGATCGTGCTCGAAGGCGAAATCCCGTCGCCATTGTCGCCACCGGACGGCTGCGCCTTTCATCCGCGTTGTCATCTCTGCCTCGGCGAGGTTTGCCAAAGTGACCGTCCCGAGGCGCAAGGGCCGGAAAACGGGGTCAGTCTCGCGTGTCATCGCGGGTTTGACTGGGGAACAACGGCCTAGCCCATCCAATGCCGTGACGCGCGAAATAGCACGGCGGGCATCGCGATCAGCGGGCAAATTTCTTTTGTGCGGTCCCCGGCCAGAACCAAAGCCGTTTGGCCGGGGACCGCGTCCGCCTTTGCAATTCACGGGGTCTGACCAGCGCCAGAAACCGGCCTTGAGGTGGCGAAACTGGCCCGCGCCAGTGTCAGCACCATTCAAAAAAATATTTCACCACGCATCGCGCGTGATCGACGGTTTGCCGCCCTCTCCCGTGGTGCGCATGTCGGATAACCCGTGGTCACGCGCCCGATTTTTGGCGTCCGGACCCGCTTTTGATGTCCGGTGTCTGGGCGGGCCTGCTCCATCGGATTTCACTATGGCCCTAGACCAACTCGGACGGAGCGAGCGCCAGCCGATGCGCTGTAGGCTGCCTGCGAGAACCAAGACATGCAGGAAACGGAGGCTGTCATGACCAGTGTCAAAATCGCCCGTCGCGTCACCGACATACGTGTATCCCCAAGCACGGTCGCTGCCCAGAAGGCTCGCGACCTGAAGGCCGAAGGCCGTGACATCGTTGATCTGACGGTGGGTGAGCCGGACTTCGACACGCCAGAGGCCATCAAGGAGGTCGCCATCGCCGCGATCCGTGCCGGAGAAACCAAGTACACGCCGGTGAACGGGACAATTGCGTTGCGCAAGGCGATCCAGCACGACTATTCCACCCGGCTTGGCATTGATTGCGCTCTGGATGCGATCTGCGTCGGGGGAGGGGCCAAGCAGATTCTGTTTCTTGCGCTGACCGCAACCGTCGAGAGCGGGGACGAAGTCATTATTCCGGCCCCCTATTGGGTGTCGTATCCCGACATGGTTGTGGCCAACGGCGGCACGCCGGTGATCGTGCGTTGCGATGAGGCCGCCCGATTCAAGCTTACCGCCGAGGCACTTGAGGCCGCAATCACTCCGGCAACGCGCTGGGTCGTGCTGAACTCTCCCTCCAACCCGACCGGCGTCGCCTATACCGCCGCCGAGCTGCGCGCCTTGGGCGAGGTCTTGTTGCGGCATCCTCATGTCATGGTGCTGTGCGATGAGATCTACGACCGTATCTGGTACGCCGATTTCCCGGTTCAGAGCATTGCCTCGGTCATGCCGGAACTGGCGGGTCGGGCGCTGGTGGTCAACGGTGTGTCAAAGTCCTACGCCATGACGGGCTGGCGGATCGGTTACGCCTCCGGTCCCAAGGTGCTGATCGACGCGATCAACAAGCTGCAATCCCAATCGTCGTCCTGCCCGTCCTCGATCAGTCAGGCTGCGGCGGCGGCGGCGCTGACGGGCGATCAGTCCAGTGTCGAGGCGACGGTGCAGGTCTACCGGGACCGCTGTGAGAAAACCTGGGAGCGGCTGAACGCGATCGACGGCCTGAGTTGCGTCAGGCCGGACGGGGCCTTTTATCTGTATCCGAACTGTGCCGGGGTGATCGGCAAGACGACGCCCGAAGGAAAAGTGATCGAAAACGATCTGGATTTTGTCATCTACCTTCTGGAAACGGCGGGCGTGGCATCAATCCATGGCGGGGCCTACGGACTCGAGCCGCATTTCCGCATCTCCACGGCAACCTCCATGGACATCCTCGAAGACGGCTGCGCGCGGATCGAAAAAGCCTGCAAGGCGCTGTCATGACCGGCACGCTTGCACAGATGTTCGGGCTGGCGGGCAAGCGTGCGCTTGTGACCGGATCTTCGCAGGGGATCGGATTGACGCTGGCGCGGGGGCTTGCGCAGGCGGGGGCGGCCGTGGTGCTGAACGGGCGCAACGCAGAGCGGGTCGCGGCGGCCTGCACGACCTTGCGCGACACCCTGCCGGACTCCGATATCGACAGTCTCGTTTTCGACGTGACAGACCATGACGCGGTGCAAGAGGCCATCAATGGTTTCGAGCGGGAAAACGGCGCTATCGATATTCTGGTGAACAATGCAGGGATGCAGCATCGCGCCCCGTTGGAGGATTTTCCGCCTGAGCGTTTCAATGCGCTGATGCAGACAAATATCGCATCGGTGTTTCATGTGGGACAGGCCGTTGCGCGTCACATGATCCGGCGGAAAGCGGGCAAGATCATCAACATCTGTTCGGTCCAGACTGCGCTCGCGCGGCCCGGCATCGCGCCCTACACCGCGACCAAAGGTGCGGTTGGCAACCTGACCAAGGGTATGGCCACGGACTGGGCGCGGCACGGCCTGCAATGCAACGCCATCGCGCCCGGTTATTTCGACACGCCGCTGAATGCGGCCCTTGTCGGCGATCCCGAGTTCACGTCCTGGCTCGAAAAACGCACGCCTGCGGGCCGTTGGGGCAAGACCGAGGAACTGGTCGGCGCTTGCGTCTTCCTTGCCTCGAATTCCGCCAGCTTTGTGAATGGCCATGTTCTCTATGTCGACGGCGCAATCAGCGTCTCCCTTTGAACCCGGCCCCCTTGTCACCATCGCTGTGTCCGGCTGTGGCATGGCCATCGCCGGAGAGGCGCTACACCCGTCGTCCCGCGACGAAACTGCCCTGCACCATCATGCGATCCTGCCGCTGATGCGAAGGCACGAACAAGGCACTCTGGAGGATGCGGCCGGATTGTGCGCGCCCTCAGAGGATCGAAAAGAAAGAAACCGAAATGAAGCCGACAATTTTGCAGATGGGTGCCTATCCGGAATGGGATGAGGGCCCCTTGAACGAAAACTATGATGTGCGCCGATATTTCGAAGCCCCCGACAGGCCGGCCTTTCTGGCTGACTGTGGCGCGGACATTCGCGCCATCGCCACACGCGGCGAACTGGGGGCAAGCAAAGACATTATTGACGCCTGTCCCAACCTTGAACTCATCTCTGTCTATGGCGTGGGCTACGACGCCGTTGATTTGACCGCCTGCCGTGCGCGTGGCGTGCGCGTGACCAATACACCTGACGTCCTGACCGGCGATGTGGCGGATCTGGCGGTGGCCATGATGCTGGCGGTTTCTCGCGGTCTGGTCGGCGCAGAGGCATGGGTGCGGAACGGAGATTGGGCAAACGTCGGAAACTACCCTTTGCAACACAGGGTTTGGGGCCAGCGGGCCGGAGTCCTTGGCCTTGGGCGCATCGGCTTCGAAGTCGCTAAACGCCTGCGCGGCTTTGACATGGAGATCGCGTATTCTGATATCTCCGAAAAACCCTATGCCCCCGATTGGACCTACGTGGCGGACCCCGTCGCGTTGGCCCAAAGGTCTGATTTCCTGTTTGTGACGCTGGCCGCCTCGGCAGAGACCCGCCACATCGTGAACAGCGAGGTGCTGGGGGCCCTTGGGTCCGATGCCGTGCTGATCAATGTTTCGCGCGCCTCCAATATCGACGAAGCGGCCCTGATCGACGCGTTGCAAACAAAACGTCTGGGCGCGGCGGCGCTGGACGTGTTCGAAGGCGAACCGGCGATTGACCCACGGTTTCTCACGCTGCCGAACCTGTTGCTTCAGCCGCATCAGGCCTCTGGCACCGTCGAGACACGAAAGGCGATGGGCGCTTTGGTCCGGCAGAATTTGGACGCGCATTTCGCAGGCGAAGCCCTGCTGACACCGGTTTTGTGAGGTCATCGTGAAAGCCATAGTGATACATGCCGCGCGAGATCTGCGCGTTCAGGAGTGGCCCGACGATGCACTTGGCGAAGGGCAGGTTCGGCTCCGGACGGCTGTGGGCGGGGTCTGCGGATCGGATCTGCATTACTACAATCACGGCGGGTTCGGCACTGTCCGGCTGCGCCAGCCGATGGTGCTGGGCCATGAGGTGTCTGGGGTTGTTGTTGAAACCGGTCCCGGAGTCACCGAACTGGCGCCGGGCGATCTGGTCGCCGTTTCGCCGTCGCGCCCCTGTGGTGCCTGTCGCTACTGCCGTGAAGGGCTGCCCAACCACTGCGAAAACATGCGGTTTTATGGATCGGCCATGCCATTTCCGCACATTCAGGGGGCTTTCCGTGAGGATCTGGTGGCCGATGTCGGCCAATGTGTCCGCGCCACGGGGCTGACCGCCGAAGCGGCGGCGATGGCAGAGCCGCTGTCTGTCGCGCTCCACGCTGTCCGGCGGGCCGGAGACCTTGTCGGCAAGCGGGTTCTTGTGACCGGCTGCGGCCCGATCGGCCTGCTGTCCATTCTTGCGGCCCGCATGGCCGGGGCCGAAGAGATCGTTGCCACCGACCTGTCCGATTTCACGCTTGCCACGGCGCGGAACATCGGGGCCGACCTGACCGTAAACACTGGCCGCAACCCCGATGGGCTTTCGTCGTTCGCCGCTGGCAAGGGCAGTTTTGACGTGCTCTTTGAATGCACGGGTGTCGCCGCCGCCGTTGCCTCGGCGATCCCGACCATGCGGCCACGGGGGATCGTGGTTCAGCTTGGCCTCGGGGGTGACATGCCGGTCGCCATGATGCTGGTGACCAGCAGGGAACTCGACCTGCGCGGTTCTTTCCGGTTCCATGCCGAATTCCCGACCGCCGTGGCGGCCATGCAAGCGGGCCGGATTGACGTGGCCCCTCTGATCACCCACTCCGTTCCGTTGTCCGAGGCTGTGCAGGCCTTTACAGCGGCGTCGGACCGCACCACGGCGATCAAGGCCCAGATCCGGTTCTCGTGACAGGGGGGCTTGGCGGGGCGGGGGCAATTCATTCCATTCGCGCAGGCCCTTGCCGCTGCCGCACTGGGCCGGCCTTTCGGGGCCGACGATGATGGCCAAGGCCCGCGTGCCTCGCGACGGGCGGCGGTTCGTTTGACCAACACCACCTGTCCGGGCGCGCAAAGCGCCCGGCTGCGCCCAAGCCCGAATGCTGTTTACACAACGTCAATAACTTCTAAAGCTAGGTGTCGGGTGCGGCTTGCAATGGCATCATCGGAAAAACGGGTTGTGAAAAAGAATGCGACGAACCGCCAGTCTTTCGAGACCCTCGTTGATGTCATTGATAGTCTCAACGATCTTCGGTGCCCTGTTGCTTTCGGGTCCGGCGCGCGCTCAGGCCAATGTGTTCGATCCCGGTTGGACCATGCAGCCCGGCCAGTCCGTCCTGAATTTCCAATCCGTAAAGAACCGCGTGATCGTCGAGACCGGCAGTTTCGCTTCGCTGCGTGGCAAGATCACCGCTACCGGTGACGTGACAATCGAAATTCCGCTCGAGTCCGTTGATACAAAGGTTGATCTGCGCAACGTGCGGATGCGGTTCATGTTCTTCGAAAGCTTCAAGTATCCGACGGCCACCGTAACCGCGAAACTGGATCCGGCGATGTTGGCGGATCTGCCGAAAGTGCGGCGCAAGCTGATGGATATTCCGGTTGTTCTGGACCTGCACGGGGTGCGCCGACAGCTCGAAACGCAGGCCATCGTGACTTTGCTGAGCGAAAATTCCGTCGCGGTGTCGACGAGCGTTCCGATTTCTGTCGCGGTCGAGGATTTCGGACTGACCGACGGCATGGAAAAGCTGACCGAAGCCTCTGGATTTGAAATCCTGCCCTCTGCGTTTGTTTCTTTCGACTTCGTGTTTTCGCGTGACGGGACCGCCGGACTGCCCGACGCCGCCGTGATCCGTCAGGAAGTGTCCCTGCGCAACAGTGCCGTCGAACTGGAGGGCAATCTGGACTACGACGCCTGCAAGGGTCGGTTCGAAATCCTGTCGCGCACCGGCAACATCTACTTCGGCTCGGGCAGTGCAAGCCTGCAATCGGACAGCCTGCCATTGCTGAATCAGGTGGTCGATATCGTGTCGCGCTGCCCCGGCATGACAATCGAGGTCGGTGGCCACACGGATGCCGACGGCGGCGCAGCCGCCAACCTGACGCTGTCCGAGGCGCGCGCCCGGTCCGTCACCGAACATCTTGTATCGGCTGGCGTTGATGCCCGCCGCATCCGGAGCGTCGGTTACGGCGAAGCGTCCCCCGTCGCGCCCAACGATACGACGCGCAACAAGGCCAAGAACCGCCGGATCGAATTTGCGGTGGTCGAAAGGTAAGCTATGCGCTGGAACCGACCGGCACTCTGGGGCAGAGCCGTCTTGGCAGTCTTGCTGGCTGTCCTGTCCTCGGGACCGCTGCATGCGGAAGAGCGCATTGCCCTTGTGATCGGCAACAGCCGCTACGCGAACCTGCTGACCCTTCCCAGCGCCGCGCGTGATGCCGGGGAACTGGCCGAGAACCTGCGGAACGTCGGCTTTGACGTACACCTGCTGACCGACGCCGACACCGACGCCGTGACCCGCGCGGCCGACGCCTTTGTTCAGCGACTGGATCAGGCGGATCGCGATGCCACCGGGCTGTTCTATTACGCGGGCTATGGCGTGCAGCATTCGGGCCTGAATTACCTGATGCCCGCGGATGTGGATCTTCAGGACCTTGACGACATCAGTACGGCGGCCCTTTCGGTCGACACGGTTCTGAACCGGATTGCGACCGTCGGCAACGCGACCAATATCGTCATTCTGGATGCAAGCCGCGCCCATCCCTTTGCTTTTCTTGCGGGGGCGGCGGACGAGGGGCTGGCAAAAATTGAGCCACCGTCCGGGGTTTTCCTGTCCTATGCTGCCGAACCGGGAAGCCTGTCATTCAGGGGCGGTCGCGGGGACAGTCTGTTTTCGGCCAGTCTGAACAGAGGTTTTGCGGACCGGACCGTTCCGATTGACCAGATGTTCGATGCGATCCGCGCAGAGGTCTTGGACTTGTCCGAGGGTCAACAAACGCCGTGGTTTTCCAATGGGTTGTCCAGCACGTTCCTGTTCGACGCACCGGTGGCCCCGGCCTCTGCTGATCTGACGGACGACGCATTGTGGCTGAAGGTTCAACAGTCCAAAGACCCGCAGGAGGTGGTGGCCTTCATCCGCAAACACCCGACCAGCGCGCATATCACCGCCGCCGGGGTGCTGCTGTCCGAGTTGTTGGTGCAGGACGATGCGACCCCCGGTGCGGACATCACGGCTTTGTCGACTATCGAGCCGGCCGAGACGCCGACCGTGCGGAAAACCGACACTTTGACCGCCGGAAGCAACCAGTCCACCGGCGTCCGGACCGATCAGAAAAAGGATTCCGTCTACTTCGGCATGAGCCTTGACGAGCTTTTGCTGCAATCCCCCTTGTACGCCCCCATCGAGGGGTTGCCCCAAGAACTGTGGCAAAACGAGGTCTGCGGCACCTGCCACAACTGGACGAAGCGGGATCTTTGCGATCAGGGCATGCGGTATCAGAACGAGGTCATAGGGTCGGGTCAGATTCATCCCCTTGGGGGGGCATTTCGGAGCAACTTGAAGGATTTCGCCGCCAGGGGCTGCAAGTAAGGACAGGCTGCCTTTGTAACGTCGCCGCGTCGGCAGGATCATGCCGGGGTGTCGGTCACTGTGCGCTGGACGTTCTTTGCGGCACAAGTCTTTGCCCACACAATCTGGACGGGAACGCATCGGCGGCGCTGATTTCTTCGGGTCTGCCTCTTCTGTCAGCCATATCGTGTTGTGGTCCCTGCCGGGTTTGGGCTACGAAGCGACCATTCATGAAAGAATAGCGACACTCCCAATGAAAATGCGCGATACATTCCTCAAGCCGATGCACCCGGAAGGGCGCAGGTTTGTAGCCATCTTCGCCGCCATTGCGGCTGCGTTGTTCCTTGTCTCTTCGATCCTTGGATGGGTGGGGGTCGGCCTGACCGTATGGTGTTACTACTTCTTCCGCGATCCAAAGCGGGTGACGCCGATCCGCGATGGCCTGATCGTCAGCCCCGCCGACGGGATCGTGTCGCTCATCGAAAAAGCCGTCCCGCCGCCAGAGCTTGGCATGTCGGATCAGGCTTTGACCCGGGTCAGCGTTTTCATGAGCGTCTTCAATTGCCATGTGAACCGCGCGCCTGCCGGGGGCAAGATTTCGGCGATTGCCTACCGACCGGGTAAGTTTTTCAATGCCTCGCTGGACAAGGCAAGCGCAGACAACGAACGCAACAGCCTGTGCATCGACATGGCGGATGGACGTCAGATTGCCGTTGTCCAGATTGCCGGATTGGTTGCGCGGCGGATCGTCTGCTTTTCCGCAGTGGGTGACGTTCTGAAAACCGGTGAGCGGTTTGGCCTGATACGGTTCGGGTCGCGGCTGGACGTCTATTTGCCAGAGGGTGTGCAGCCGTTGGTCAGTCTGGGACAAACCATGGTCGCAGGTGAGACGGTCGTGGCCGATCTGACCTCTGATGAGGCCGCGCGTTCAGGGCGGACAGATTGAACGATGTCTGAACTGCTGCCGGAAAAACGAAAAAAGATAAATGTTTTCCAGTTGTTACCCAACCTTCTGACCATCTCTGCCATTTGTGCGGGCCTCTCGGCCATTCGCTTTGGGTACGAGGGGAATTTCGAACTGGCCGTGCGTCTGGTATTGGCGGCCTGCGTTCTGGACGGACTGGACGGGCGGCTGGCACGTCTGATGAAAAGCGCGTCGCCGATTGGGGCGGAACTCGATTCTCTGGCGGATTTTCTCAATTTCGGCGTGGCCCCGGTGCTGATCATGTACAGTTGGGCCTTAAAGGATTTTTCCAGCGCGGGATGGATCGCGGTTCTGAGCTATACGATTTGCTGCGTCCTGCGACTGGCGCGGTTCAATGTCGATAGCCGGTCGGACACCAAGGGCCTTGGGGGCGATTTTTTCGTCGGCGTGCCTTCGCCCGCAGGCGCGGTGCTTGTGATGTTGCCGATGGTCGTCTCGTTTGTCTTTTCCGATCTGCCTCTGGCCCCGCCTGCGGTCATTGCCGCCCATATCTGTCTTGTCGGACTGTTGATGATCAGCCGAATTCCGACCTATGCGTTCAAGAAGCTTTCGATCGACCGGGGGAACGCCAAATTCTTCCTGCTGGGCGCGGGGCTGATGGCTGCGGCATTGTTCACCTATCTTTGGGCGACGCTTGCCCTGGTGACATTTGCCTATATCGGCAGCCTGATCTGGGCGCTTCGATCCGCACACAAATCCAAGAAATCCAGGGGGCAACGCCATGGAACCCAATGAAATCAAATCCTCGTACACGCGGTGGGCACCAGTGTATGACTATACCTTCGGGGCTGTCACAAATGTCGGACGGCGCGCGACGGTCGATTATATCAATGGACAGAGCGGGACGAGCGTTCTGGAGGTTGGCGTCGGGACCGGTCTTGCGCTCCGGTATTATCGTTCGGACCTTTGCGTGACGGGCGTTGATTTCAGCGAGGAAATGCTGGGAGAAGCGAAGGAAAAAGTCGCGCGGCTCGGGCTGAATCACGTCAAGGAACTGCGGCAGATGGATGCCCGGTATCTGGATTTTCCGGATGACCATTTCGACACGGTCGCCGCGATGCATCTGGTCTCTGTCGTGCCGGAGCCGGAACGCGTGATGGCCGAGATGGCGCGGGTCTGCAAACCCGGCGGCAAGATCGTGATCACCAACCACTTTGCCCGCGAAACCGGGTTCTTGGCGCGGGTCGAGCGGTTCTTTGCGCCTTTCGAAAACGTGTTGGGCTGGCATTCGGATTTTGAGATCAGCACGGTGCTGCAACACCCGAACCTGACCGTTGTCGAGAAAAAGCCCCTGCCGCCGATGGGCATGATGACGTTCCTCGTGCTTCAGAATGCCAGTGGGTGACGGGCCGGGACACCGCTAACGGCGACCACCTTTGGTGAACCGCTGTTATGGCCAGGCCGCAAAGGAGGACGGTTCGCTGTTTTCCTTGCGGCCATATGACTTGCGAAAGGCACCGGGGTTCTGGCCGGCTTCACGCTTGAAAAACCGCGTGAAATAGGCCGGATCCGCAAAGCCCAGACGAAAAGCAATCTGCGAGATCGGCATCCCGGTATTTGTCAGCAACTCCATCGCATCGCGCAACAGCAAGCGATGCAGGTAGCCCCGTGGCGACAGACCGGTCGCCCGTTTGACGGCCGAGCCCAGCCGATCACGACTGACATTCAGATCGCGCGCGTAATCCTCAACCGGGCGATGATCCCGCGCCCGCTGGGCAGCAAGCACGATAAAGCGCTCTGACAGGCCCTGCGGCGCGCCGCCAAGGTTGACGATATCCTTTCTGGCCAACCGCCAAAGGTGCAAAAGCAGCAGCGTCAGATAAGTCGAGGTCGCGATTTCCGCGCCCGGTTCGCCGATCTGGCGTTCCCGTGTAAACCCTTGCAGCGGGCGCGCCATTGCCCCGGACAGGTCCGCCGCAAGATCCAGATCTTGCGACAACGTGCGCTGCATCTGTTCGCCTATCGGCGTCGTCGGCATGGCCTGAAAAAGCGCACTGGCGGGAATAGACAACAGCGTGCCCCGCGTCCCGACTTCGGCGACCAGTTCACGCCCGCCGCCATCCGCGCACCAGACGATGCGCGGACCAGCGTGTTCCGACGTCGCCTCGGCGACGTTCCTGCGCAGATGGACAGACCCGTACTCTAGCCACAGCAGATGTGCCGCGCCTGCTGGCAACGTGTAGGCAACGCGCGAGAGCGGGCTTTTGATCAGGTACAGGCCCGGTGTGGGGCGGCTTTGTCGGGAAGGGCGGTAGGTGTTCGGCATTGCCAGACGATAGTTTCGTCAAACGGGCGGGAAATCAATCAAGAGTACAAAAAATGGCCCCAAGAGTGCATTTATGACGGGTGCCTTCAGCGTTTACCCTGCGTTTCAGCTTTGCCGCCCATGCAGTCGGGTTGGTCAAAGCGAAAAGAGGTCGGCATCCGATCGGCCGAAAGGGAGGAACTCATGATTGGTATTTCGCGGCGCGCAGCCCTGCGCGCGCTTTCCGTTGCCGTGACCTCATCACTGGCACTCAACGCGGGGGTCGCCGTGGCTCAGGGTGACACAGTCAAGATCGGCTATGCCGTGGCCCGGACCGGCCCAAACGCCACCGGCGCAGGCATCACCACGATCCCGAACTACGAGCTTTGGGTCGATACCGTGAACAAGGCTGGCGGGCTGAAAATGCCCGACGGAACGCAAAAGATGATCGAGGTGGTCGAATACGACAACCGGTCGGCCAACGAAGACCTTGTCCGGGCGATCGAACGCCTTGCCTCGCAGGACAAGGTCGATCTGATCCTGCCGCCCTGGGGCACCGGCGGCAACCTCGCCATCGCTCCGCTGATGGCCAAGTTTGGGTATCCGCAACTGGCGGTGACCGCCGTCACCGACAAGGCGCCCGATTTCGCCGCCCGGTGGGACCGCAGCTTTTGGATGCTTGGCGGTGGCCATGATTATGCCACCGGACTGGTCGATGTCCTGTCCAAGGCCCGCGACGCAGGGACGATCAACAACAAGGTCGCCGTTGTTTCCGTCGCCGACGGTTTCGGCATCGACCTGATCAAAGGGGCCCGCCCCGCCTTTGAAGAGGCCGGGTTCGAATTGGTCTATGACAAGTCCTATCCGCTGGGCACCTCCGACTTTGCCGCCATCATGAGCGAGGCGCAGGGTTCTGGCGCGGACAGCTTTGTCGCCTTTTCCTATCCGCCGGGGTCGTTCGGGATGACCAAGACGGCGCAGTCCATGGGCTATAACCCCAAGGTCTTTTACATCTCTGTCGGCGGCGCATTTCCGATCTATCCGGGCGTCGCGGACGGCAAGGCCGAGGGCGTCATGGCCATCGGCGGTGTGGATGCCGACAGCCCCGCCGTGCAGGACTATTTTGCCCGCCACACAGAGTTCGTGGGCAAGGCACCGGACAGCTGGGCCTCGACCATCACGTATGTGTCGCTGGAAATGCTGGCGCAGGCGGTTGAACGGGTCGGGCTGGATCACGCCGCCCTTGCCAAGGAACTGTCCGACGGCACCTTTGACACCGTGATCGGCGAGGTAAAGCTGGAGAACAACCAGCTGCGTGACCTGTGGTGGGTCGGCCAGTGGCAGGGCGGATCCTTTCGCGCGGTGAACCCGGCGGACAAAACCGGGGCCTCCGCGCCCGTCATCCCCAAGCCGGACTGGT
The DNA here is from genome assembly GCF_048262615.1 of Antarctobacter sp. Lineage (GTDB taxonomy): Bacteria > Pseudomonadota > Alphaproteobacteria > Rhodobacterales > Rhodobacteraceae > Antarctobacter. The sequence continues at coordinate 115,978 of NZ_JBLXFB010000009.1, read as the reverse complement.
AATCTGACACCCCGACCCGCGCAGCGCAGGCCGCGCGGGTCAACACGACTTAGGTATCCCAATGCTCACCACCACCCTTATCCTCGGCCTTGTGCTGGGCGGCACCTATGCGCTGCTCGCACTTGGTCTGACGCTGCAATACGGGATCGCCCGGATCATGAACCTCGCCTATGGCGAGTTCACACTGATCTCGGCGTTCTTCGTCGTCGCCCTGTTTCAGGGGATCGGTCTGTCGCCGCTGCTGTCGCTTCCGGTCATTGCCGTTGCGGGCTACGGATTTGGCTGGCTTTTGTATCAGGTGATGATGCGCCCGCTGGTGGCGCGGTCGGGCAGCAGCGGGCGGCTGGAGGTCGACAGCATCCTTGTGACCTTCGGACTGCTTTTCCTGATCCAGGGGGCGCTGCTGGTGACCTTTGGCGCAAACTTCACCTCGATCTCTTACCTTGATCAAGGCGTGACCGTGTTGGGCGTTTCCGTCGCGCTCAACCGTCTGATCGCCTTCGGTATCTGTGTGCTTGCAGGCGGGGCGCTGGTGTTTGCCCTGCGGACAACGACATGGGGTCTCAAGATGCGTGCCGTCGCCCTGACGCCGGGCTCTGCCCCGCTGGTGGGGATCGACGTGAACCGGGTCGCGCGGCAGGGGTTCGCGCTTGGCTCCGCGCTCGCGGCCACGGCAGGGGCCTCTATCTCGATGTATCAGACCTTTTCCGCCACCGGAGGTGTCGTCTTTACCATGAAGGCGCTGGTTATTGTGATCATGGGCGGCGTCGGCAACGTGCCCGGCGCGCTGGCCGCTGGCTTCGCGCTGGGGCTGCTGGAGACCTTTGTGGCGACGGCCATCGACCCCGGCCTGACCCTTGCCGCGACCTTTGCCATCTTCCTGCTTGTCCTGCTGTGGCGTCCGCAGGGCCTGTTCGGAGCACGGTCATGATCCGGATCGGTCTGCCGCTGATCGGCCTTGCCCTGCTGGCCTATGTGCCGATGCTGGTCTCTGATTACGGTCTCGGCCTGCTGATCGGGGCGGCGACCTATGTGACGCTGGCGTCGGCATGGGCGCTGTTTTCCGGCCAGACGCATTACATCTCGCTCGCCACGGTCGCCTTTTACGGCACGGGGGCCTACACCGTCGCGGTGTTGAACGAGGTGCTGCCTTACCCCGCCGTTCTTGCCGTCGCGGCGCTGATCGGCGCGGGCATGTCGCTTGCCGTCGGGCTGTCCACCCTGCGGTTGCGTGGCGTCTATTTCGTGATCTTCAGCTTTGGCCTTGCGGAACTCGTCCGCCAGCTGATCACATGGTACGAGGTCAATGTGACCGGCACACTGGGCCGCTACATCTTTCTCGATATCACCACGCGCCAGATCTACTGGCAGATGCTCGCGCTTGGCGCGGTGACCATCGCCTTGACCGCATGGGTCAACCGGAGCCGACTGGGCATGGCGCTGCGGGTGATCGGCGATGACGAGATGGTCGCGGCGCATTCCGGCATCAACCTTGCCCGTGTCAAACTGCTTGCCTTTGTCCTGTCGGCGGTGATCCTGACGCTGGCCGGGGCGATCACTTCGCCGCGTTATGTCTATGTCGAACCCTCGATCGTCTTTAACCCGACGGTCAGCTTCCTCACCGTGATCATGGCCCTGCTTGGAGGGGCGAACCGGCTTTGGGGTCCGGCCCTTGGCGCGGTGCCGCTGTTCCTTGTCTTCGAGTTTCTGTCCGCCAACTTTCCCGACACCTACCCGATCTTCCTTGGCCTGCTGTTTATCGGAGTCGTCTTCCTTGTTCCGAACGGTCTGATCTCTGCTGCGGAAAAGTTGGGCCCGGCACGGAAATCCGACCGGAGCGAGGCCAAGGCATGAGTTTTCTTGAGATCGACAAGGCCGTAAAGCAGTTCGGCGGCCTGCGGGCAGTGGACGGTGTCTCTTTCAGCCTGCAACGCAAAGAGATCGTTGGCCTTCTCGGCCCGAATGGATCGGGCAAGACAACCTTGATCAACCTTATCTCCGGGGCCTTGCCGGCGACCTCCGGGTGCATCCGGCTGAACGGTCAGACCCTGACGGGCATGCGGGTCGACCGCATCGCGCGGACCGGGGTGGCCCGCACCTTCCAACTGGTCCGCACCCTGCCTTCCCTCAGCCTGACCGAGAACGTGATGATCACCGCCGTCTTTGGCCGCAACGCCCATTGGGGACAGGAGGCGGAAAGGGTCGCCAGCGAGGCGCTGGCCCTTGTCGGCCTGTCCGACCGCGCAAACGCAATCGCGGGCGACCTGACCTATATCGACCAAAAGCGGCTGGAACTGGCCCGTGCTCTAGCGGCGGAACCAGAGATCCTTTTGCTGGACGAATGGCTGTCCGGCCTGAACCCGACCGAACTGGCCGAGGGGGTCGCCTTGATCCGCAAACTGCACGACAGCGGGCTGACGATCCTCATGGTGGAACACATCATCGACGCGGTTCGCGCGCTTTGCCCGCGCGTCGTGGTGATGAACTCTGGCCAATTGATCGCCGACGAAGCGACCGACAGCGCGCTGTCCGATCCAAAGGTGATCTCTGCCTATCTGGGGGGCGAGGTCGATGCTTGAAGTCAGGGACGTCACCGTCACCTACGGCAAACACGTCGCGCTGGATCGCGCCTCTCTGACGGTCGAAAAGGGCCGGATGGTCGCGATCCTTGGCGCAAACGGGGCTGGCAAGTCCTCACTTCTCGGGGCGATCAGCGGGCGGGTGAAACCGGCGTCCGGCAACATCCTGTTTCGTGGCCAATCTCTGCTGGACCGTCCAGCGCATCGGCTGGTGGAGGCAGGCATCGCCGTCGTCCCCGAGGGCAAAGGCATCTTTCCGGCGATGACGGTGCAAGAGAACCTTCGGCTTGGCGCGATCCCCGCCCGCGCCAGCGACGGGGCGCAGGCCCGGATGACGCAGGTGTTCGACCTGTTCCCCAAACTCGCCCAGCGCCGCGCCCAGATTGCCGGAACGATGTCGGGGGGCGAACAGCAGATGGTCGCGCTGGGTCGGGCGCTGATGTCGAACCCGGACCTGTTGCTGCTGGACGAACCCTCGCTCGGGCTTGCCCCGATTGTCGTCAAAGAGGTGTTTGCCGCCCTGTCCCATATCCGCGCGACCGGGCTCACGATCCTGATTGTCGAACAGAACGCCCGCGCCACGCTGGAACTCGCGGATTTTGCCTATCTCATGGAGGTCGGCCGGATGTCCGGCTCCGGCCCCGCCGCCCAGATCAAATCCGACCCTGCCGTGATCCGCGCCTTTCTTGGCGGCTGATCCACGCAGACGAGGCAACAGGAGACCCACATGGAAAAGCTCAACCTCTATATCAACGGGGCCTATGTCTCTGCCGAAGGGGGCCGCAGTTTCACCCGCGCCAACCCGGTCACCGGCGACGTGGTGACAGAGGCCGCAGCCGCTTCGCTGTCCGACGTGGCCAAGGCGGTCGATGCGGCAGCGGGGGCGTTTGCCGCGTGGTCCGTCACCTCGCCGGGTGAGCGCCGCAAAAAGCTGTTGGCCGCCGCCGAAAACCTGTCGGCCCGCGCGGACGACATCGTGCAGGCAATGAAGGATGAGATCGGCGCGACCGAGGCATGGGCCCGGTTCAACTGCATGCTGGCCGCCGACATGCTGATCGAGGCGGCCTCGCTCACGACCCAGATCAAGGGCGAAGTCATCCCCTCCAACCGCCCCGGCTCTACCGCCATGGCGATCCGCCAGCCGGCGGGCGTCGTGCTGGCAATGGCGCCGTGGAATGCCCCGGTTATCCTTGGGGTGCGCGCTATCGCGACACCTCTGGCCTGCGGCAACACCGTGGTGATGAAGACCTCTGAACTTTGCCCCCGCGTTCACGCGCTGGTTGTCGAGGCGGTGGCCGAGGCCGGTCTGCCTGCCGGGGTGCTCAACGCCATCTCCAACGATCCGGACGAAGCGCCGCAGATCGTCGAGGCCCTGATCGAACACCCTGCGATCCGCCGGGTGAATTTCACTGGCTCCACCCGCGTCGGGCGGGTCATCAGCGAACTGGCCGGGCGCCACCTCAAGCCTGCCCTGCTGGAACTGGGCGGCAAGGCCCCGATGATCATTCTCGAAGACGCCGATATCGACGCGGCGGTCGCGGCGGCGGGCTTTGGTGCCTACATGAACCAAGGTCAGATCTGCATGTCGACAGAGCGCATTATCCCGGTGGGAGAGGCTGGCGACCGTTTCGTAGAGGCCTTTACGGCCAAGGTCCAAAGCCTGAGCGCAGGCGACCCGCGCCAAGGCGACACCGCTCTGGGGTCTCTCGTCAACAAGGCCGCAGCCGAGCGGATCGAGGCCCTGATCGCCGACGCCGTGGACAAGGGGGCGACCCTGATCGCCGGTGGGGGTCACGGGACAATGCTGAATGCGGCGGCGCTTGATCATGTCACGCCGGACATGCGCATCTACACAGAGGAAAGCTTTGGCCCTGTCGTTGCAATCATCCGGGCAGGATCGGTGGATGAGGCCGTCCGCATCGCCAACGAAAGCGATTTTGGCCTGTCCTCTGCCGTCTTCGGCCAAGACACGATGGCGGCCCTTGCCGTTGCCAAACGGATCGAGAGCGGCATCTGCCACATCAACGGCCCGACCGTACACGATGAGGCGCAAATGCCATTCGGAGGGGTCAAAGCCTCGGGCTATGGACGGTTCGGAGGGATCTGGGGCGTCCATGAATTCACCGAACTGCGCTGGATCACCATGCAGGACGGCCAGCCACACTATCCGATTTAGGTGGCGCACACGGGGGTGGTTTGCGGCTGTTCGGGGGCTGTGCATTCCCGGTGCCGCAACCGCCCCATCCGTGGCTGAACAGTCCGGGCGGTTGACTTGATCGCGGCGACGGGCCGCGTCCTGCCGTTTCGCAAAAGCGGGCCAACGCAGGCGGCGGGACGCAAGATCATGGTCTTGCGACGCATAACGTGGCTGCCTTGGCGCGGGCGGGTCTATGGCAGGTCTCAGGGCCTGCCTCAAACACGCGGCGGGGGTGCCCGCATATTGTTTTTCCAAGACGAGTAATGCGGCCAGAAACCTGCGTCCGGAGAGATTGCGGTTTTCAGAGGCTGTCCCCAAAGGGTAGGCACATCCGGACAACCGAACGTTTTATAGCGACCGGAGTGCGGGATGGCGCGTCTGAATCTTCAATCTGTGCGACGTGTGGCTCCCATCGCTCTGGGTGCCGGGCTCTTCGCTGCGGGTCTTTACGCGCTCTATCACCTCCTGAAGCCGGTCAACCCGGCTGATGTCGCCGCGCAAATCAGGTCGACGCCTCTGTTCGCTCTTGGCGCGGCCCTTGGAGCCACGGCAATCGGCTATGTGGCTTTGATTTTCTACGACTGGTTCGGATTGCGTTTTATCGGTCGCTCGCTCGACCGGGGCGTTGTCGCCCTTGGCGGTTTTCTTGGTTACGCTTTCGGCAACACCATTGGCGTCAGCGTCGTTTCGGGTGGCGCAGTTCGCTACCGGATCTACTCTGCCTTCGGATTGAACGCCTTCGAGGTCGCCGCGGTATCAGGATATATCGCTGTCGCCCTCGGGACCGGCCTGACGCTTGTCGGCGTGGCTGCGCTCTTTGTGCATCCCGGTGCCGCTGGCGCTTGGCTGCCCTATGCGCCGGGGACCATCCGAATTGCCGCCGCGGCCGTCACCGTAATCAGTGTTCTGCTGATCGGCTGGATGTCTGCCACCCAGCGCAGCATCGGCATCAGAGGGCATCAACTGCGCCTGCCGCCGCCCGCCGACCTCGCTGGACAACTTTGCGTCACCTTGATCGACATAGCCGCGGCGTCCTTCGCGCTCTGGGTGCTTCTTCCTGCGGGCAAGCCCGAGTATGCAACCTTCGTCGCGGTCTATGCCGCCGCCACCATGGTTGGCGTTCTCAGCCACGTTCCCGGCGGCATCGGCGTTTTTGAGACCGTTGTCATCGGCACGCTGCCGGCATCGGTGCCCGTCGGTGATGCGGCCGCTGCATTGTTGCTGTTCCGGCTTGTCTATTACCTTGTGCCGTTTGCACTGGCGTTTCTGCTGGTGGCGCTGAACGAGGCCCGACTGGCAAGCGGGTTCGGGTCTCGTCTGCTGGCACGTGTACCGGCGATGCAGCCGGCCATAGCGACGCTCCACGGCCTGTCACCCGGTCTGGTCGCTGTCGTCGCTTTCGGGTTCGGGGCCTATCTTTTACTGGTGACGATGATCCCCTCCGTCCGGGCGAGCGCCATCGCCGAGGGCGACTTCGTCGGTGTGCTTGTCCTTGAGGGGGGAACGATCGCATCTGCGGTCGCGGGTGTCGCGCTGATCATCACATCGCATGGACTGGCGCGCAGGGTGTCTTCCGCATGGTGGTTCGCAATCGGCGCTTTGATGGTCGGGGCCGTTGCTTCGCTCTTGAACGATTTCGGCCTCGAAAATGCGGCGTTCCTGTTGATCGGGGCGCTTGTCTTGCTGCCGTTCCGAAACGCGTTCGACCGGCCGGGTCGGCTCACCGCCGGGGTCTTTGAGCCGCAATGGTTCGTGACGGTTGTCGGTGCCGGGGCCGCCACCGCCGCGTTCTTCTTTTTCATGCACAAGGCCGTTCCCTATTCGACCGACCTGTGGTCAGAATTCGCGCCCGACTCGACCACGCCGCGCGCCTTGCGGTCGGGATTGGCGGCCACGGCGGTCTTGTTCTTTTTCGGGGTCTATCTGCTGACCCGCCCGATCCGATGGAATTCACCTGTCGATACCGCCGCGGACACCCTGACCCGCGCGGCTTCGTTGTGTCGACAGGGGGACGATCCACAGGCATGGCTCAGCCAGACAGGAGACAAGCGCTTTCTGTTCTCCGAAACCGGCGGGGCCTTTATCATGTATGCGGTTCGCGGCGCATCGTGGATCGCACTGGGCGATCCGGTCGGAGACCCAAAAGAGTTCGAGGCTCTTGCCTGGTCCTTTGCCGATCAGGCCGCCCGAGCAAACAGACGCCCCGTCTTTTACGAGGTGAGCGGGCGCAATCTTGCCCTTTGGGTCGAACTTGGGCTGACCTTGCACAAGATCGGGGAAGAAGCGGTTGTTCAGCTTTCCGACTTCAGCCTCGCGGGCGGACGGTTCAAGGCCATGCGTTCGGCGCATAACAAGCGGCAAAAGGGCGGTTTCGACTGCGAACTGCAGTCCCCGCCGCATGATCCCGCGCTGATCGCGGACCTGCGCGCGATCTCGGATGCATGGCTAGGCGGCAAGACCGGCCGCGAGAAAGGCTTTTCGGTGGGGCATTTCGATCCCGCGTATCTGGCGCTGTTCGACATCGCCGTCGTGCGCAAATCCGGCCGCGTCGTTGCGTTCGCCAACATCATGGCGGCATCCGGCGGGCGGCGTGTCGCCGTCGACCTGATGCGGTATCTGCCCGAGGACGCTTCGGGCCTTATGGAATACATGTTTCTCAGCTTGATCGAGCACTACAAGGCGCGCGGTGCCGATACCTTCAGCCTTGGCACCGCACCTTTGTCAGGTCTGTCCGAGCGTTCGGTCTCGAAATCCTGGAACCGGTTCGGGCGCTTGATCTATCGCCACGGTGGCGCGTTCTACAATTTCGAGGGCCTGCGGACCTTCAAGCAAAAGTTTCAGCCGGACTGGCACCCCCGTTATCTGGCTCTGCCTCCCAATGTGTCGCCCATGCGTCCAATGGGGGAAGTTGCCCTGCTGATCGCCGGGTCCGCGCGTGGATTGATCGAGAAGTGACCGGATGACCTATTCTCTCGATCAAATTCTGCCCTCGTTGCAGTCGCTTGGCGTCTTGGGGTACTGGCTCATCGGGCTTGCTTCGATGTTGGAATCGTTCTTTCTGACAGGGATTGTCGTGCCGGGAACGCTGATCGTGGATGCGGGTGGCATCCTCGTGCAACGCGGCCTGCTGGACTTTTTCGATCTCGCCTGGTTCGTGGCGCTCGGTTCTGTCCTTGGTTCCGAGATCAGCTACTGGACCGGCAAGCTCGCCTTGAACCGGCTGCCGGGTCGGCGGCGCATCGGAGCGTCGGCCGCCTTTGCCCGAGCGCGGGGGCTGTTCGAGCGCCATGGCGGAATGGCATTGGTCATTGGCCGGTTTCTCGGCCCGGTCGCGGGTCTTGTTCCACTCGCTGCGGGTATGGCGGGGATGAACAGGCGCCAGTTCCTGATCTGGAACGTTCTGGGCAGTATTCCGTATGCGCTGGTGCATGTGTCGATAGGGTTTTTTCTTGGCGATGTGATGGGACGGCTGGGGGGATCTCTCACACGGGTCGCCGTTCTGACCGGCATCGTCCTGCTGGCGCTGGCCGTGCTCTGGGCGACGCTCTACTCGGTGCTGCGACTGTTGCCGCTGGCGTGGGCGGTCCTCTCCGCCGCGTTTCGCAATCTTGCCGACATTCCAACGGTGCGGCGCCGGATCGAGGCGCATCCCAAGGCGGCGCAATGGCTACAGGCGAGGGTCGACCGAACGGTCTTTTCCGGTCTGACGCTCAGCCTTCTGGCGGTCATTTTTGTCTATACTGGTGCCGTCTGGCTCGATTTCGTTTTCGAGTTCCTCGCCGGCGATCCGTTCTTGTGGATCGACGTGCGTCTTGCGGAATTGATCCATCACTTTCAGGCACCGGGTCCGATCCGGTTTGCCGCAGGTGTCACCGCTTTTGGCGGATGGCAATCGGTTCTGCCTGTCTTTGCTGCGGTGCTGATCTGGCTTGGAATCCAGGGACGCCGCGCATTGGCGGCGGGGCTGGCGGTGGCTGTGTTCGGCAACACGGTGTCTGTCGCGGCACTGAAAGTCGCCTTCGGACGACCGCGTTCTCCTCTCGGGGTATTTGTAGAGACGTCTGGCAGTTTCCCCTCCGGCCATGCGGCAGCGTCAGTCGCCGTCTATGGAATGATCCTGTATGTGTTCTGGCGGGCAGGGCGGGTGCGGGCGGAAACCGCGCTGTTGCTGGCGGGCCTTGTGGCGTTCGCGATTGGTCTCAGCCGGATCTACCTGATCGAACATTACCTCAGCGACGTCTTGAATGGATGGCTGGTCGGGGCGCTGTGGCTCACGGTCGGCATCGCCGTAGCCGAATGGCGCCTGCCGCGCGACGCCAGCGCGATCCGTCCGGTCGGGGGAGCGGTGCGGATCGCGGGTGTCGCGTTGACCATAGCGTTGGTCGGAGTGGCTGGCCTGAATGTCTTGCGCGACGACCATCCCCGCATTGTGCCCGTGCAAACCGCCGATCAAATTCTGCCCGCCGCGGAAATCCTGGCCGCCATTGATGACCTGCCACTGACAACGGACACTCTGATGGGAACTCCGATGCATCCGGTTGGACTGATCGTCTTTGCGGGGGACGATGCCGCCCTGTCCAAGGCCGTTCTTGCCACGGGCTGGTCGGCATCCCGCCCGCCGACGCCCGGTCTTGTCCTTGACGCGCTTTTCGCCGCAGTCGGGACAAGCAAGGATCCGACCATTGCAACCGTGGCGCATTTCTGGCGCGGGCAAGCGAACGATCTTGCTTTTGTCCGGCAGGCGTCCGGCGACCATCCGTCTTCGGCAGTCCCGAAAGCCCGCTTTTGGCGCACGCAATACATCACCGGCGACGGGCTTCGCGCCTATGTTGCGACGGTGGGTCCGGACGGCGCGGAGAATGGGACGCCCAGCCAAACCACCGCGACCGATACCAGCGCGCGTGACCCTTTGGTGCAGGCGCTTCTGGCGCGCGGGGCGGGCACGCTTGCCCAGGTCGGACCCATGGCAAAACGCCAAGACGGTCGGTCGACACCGACGCGGGACCTTTGGGCGCTTACGCTCAATCAATAATGTCGCGCCTTGCCTCAAGCTAGAAAGCGCGTCGGACGTTTTCGGGAATTGGCCTGTCATCCGTGCGCTCACGGATCTTGGATCGAGGTCCGAAGGGGCCCAGACAGGAGGCTTTTCAAGGAACCCGTGTCCCGAAACCTATTGCTGTCGGCAGCGCCCGGCGCGGATGGCCCAGCGGCAGCCGGTCGGTTCCGGCGTTGCCATGAAGCCCGGCGAACGGTCTGGTTCGTTGCCGGAGATTCAACCGACCTATGCCACAAACCCCCTCTTGAGGACCGACCGACCCGCGTACTCGGCGGTTGTGCCCAAATGCTCTTCAATCCGGATCAACTGGTTGTATTTCGCCAGACGATCAGACCGCGACAGAGAACCGGTCTTGATCTGGCCGCAGTTGGTGGCGACCGCGAGATCGGCAATGGTTGCGTCCTCGGTCTCGCCAGAGCGGTGCGACATGACGTTGGTGTATCGCGCGCGGTGGGCCATTTCCACCGCCTTGAGCGTTTCCGACAGCGTACCGATCTGGTTGACCTTCACCAGCATCGCGTTGGCGACACCCCGCTGAATGCCATCGGCGAGGCGGGTGGGATTGGTGACGAACAGGTCATCGCCCACAAGCTGAACGGTCGTGCCAAGCCTGTCGGTGAGCTGTTTCCAGCCGTCCCAGTCGTCTTCGGCCATGCCGTCCTCGATCGAAAGGATCGGATAATCGCCGCAGAGCGCCGCAAGGTAGGCGACGTTTTCCTCTGACGAAAGCGATTTGCCTTCACCGGCCATCTCGTACCTGCCGCCCTTATAGTATTCGGTCGCGGCGCAATCGAGCGCGAGGTGGATGTCCTCTCCGGGTTTGTAGCCGCTTTTCTCGATGGCCCTGAAGATGAAATCCAGCGCGTCGCGGGTGGACGAAATATTGGGCGCAAACCCTCCTTCGTCGCCGACGCCGGTGCTATAGCCCGCTGCCGAAAGGTCTTTTTTCAGCGTGTGGAACACTTCGGAACCCATGCTTATCGCGTCGCGGATCGTGTCCGCGCTGACCGGCACGATCATGAATTCCTGGATGTCGATAGGATTGTCGGCGTGCTCGCCGCCATTGATGATGTTCATCATCGGCACCGGCAGAACGCGGGCGGCGGCACCGCCGACATAGCGGTGCAGCGGCAGTTTGGAAAACGCGGCGGCGGCCTTGGCGGCGGCCAGCGAGACACCGAGAACGGCGTTCGCGCCGAGGCGGCCCTTGTTGGGGGTTCCGTCAAGCTCGATCATCACGGTGTCCAGCTTTTCCTGTTCGGTGGCGTCCATCCCGACCAGCGCCTGCGCGATCTCGCCATTGATATTGGACACGGCGTTGAGCACGCCTTTGCCAAGAAAACGGGATGTGTCGCCGTCGCGCATCTCGACCGCCTCATGGGCTCCGGTCGAGGCACCGGATGGCACCGCGGCGCGGCCAATGGTGCCATCTTTGAGGATCACATCGACCTCGACGGTGGGATTGCCCCGGCTGTCGAGGATTTCGCGTGCGTGGATCTTGAATATGCGGCTCATTCTCCGGCCTCCGATGGTTCAGCGATATGTCGCGACGCGGATGTTGTTGGTGCTTCCGGTTTGCCCGAAGGGCACGCCGGCAAGGATCACGAATGTCTCGCCCGCCGCGGCCTCGATCAGGTTCGCGCTTTCTTCGCGCGCCATCGACACCATGCTGTCATAGTCGAGTGCGGCCGTCTCCAAAACGGACCGCGCGCCCCAGAGCAGCGCCATGCGCCGAGAGACGCGAACGTCGCGTGTCACCACGATCAACGGCAGGGCCGGTCGACGGGCGGCGACACGGTGGGCGGTGGCTCCGCTCATGGAATAGGCCACCAGACAACGCGCCGCCAGCGCGCAGGCCAGCGTGGCCCCGGTGTCGGCGATGGCATCCGCCGGGTCCGTTGCCGGTTCGCGTGTGGCGGCAATGCTGCGGGCATAGGCGTTGTGTGCTTCGGTGCGTTGGATGATCAGATCCATGACTTCGACAGCCTCGGCGGGAAAGGCCCCTGTGGCGCTTTCGGCGGACAACATGACCGCGTCGGTGCCGTCATAGATCGCCGTGGCCACATCCGACGCTTCGGCACGGGTCGGCGTGGGCGACGCGGTCATCGATTCCAACATCTGCGTTGCCACGATCACCGGGCGACATGCGCGGCGGCACAGGGCAATGATGTCTTTCTGTCGGCCCGGAACGTCTTCGGTCGGGATCTCGACCCCAAGGTCGCCGCGCGCAATCATGATCGCATCGGATTTTGCGACAATGGCCTCTATCTCGTCCAGAGCAGAGGGCTTTTCGATTTTTGAGATCAATCCGGCCCGATCCCGGATCAATGGCAGGATCTCGTCAAGATCCGTGGCACGCTGGACAAAGGATAACGCCACCCAGTCAACGCCCTGTGACAGCCCGAACGCCAGATCGGCGCGATCCTTTTTGGTCAGTACCGGCAGGTTCAGCACTGTGTCGGGAAGGTTGACGCCTTTCCGATCACTGAGGGTGCCGCCCTCAAGCACCTCTGCCTCGATCCGATCCGCGGTTTTGCTGACAACGCGCAAGCGCACCCGACCGTCGTCGATGAACAGCCGATGGCCGGGTTCAACGGCGCAAAACACTTCGTCGTGCGGCAGCGGCAGTTCCGCGATGTCGTCCGTGGTCTCGGCCCGCGCAAAGGTGACGTGTTCGTGCCGGTTGAGCACGCGACACCCGCCCGCAAGTCGCCCGAGACGGATCTTCGGCCCCTGAAGGTCCTGAAGGATACCGATGGGAACGCCGACCTCGGATTCGAGCGCACGAATTGCCCGGATCACGTCCGCGTGGCCCGTGTGGTCGCCGTGACTGAAATTCAGCCGAAAGGTGTCCACGCCCTTGTTGAAAAGAGAGCGCAGCATCGAGGGCGCGGCACTGGCCGGTCCCACGGTGGCAATTATCTTTGCCCGCCGATTGCGGATCATCGAGTTTCCTTCCAAGTCCAGAGGGGTGTCAGAGCACCAGCACCGCCCGAAAATCGTTGACGTTTGTCAGGGTCGGTCCGGTGCGGATCAGGTCTCCGATCGCGTCGAAAAGCGTATAGCTGTCATGGGCCCAGAGCATCTTGCGCGGATCATCGGGCCCGGTGGCGCGGGCGCGATCCAACGTGTCGGGCCCGATCAGGGCGCCGGCGGCATCCTCGGTGCCATCGATCCCGTCGGTGTCGGCGGCCAGAGCGTGAATGCGCGGGTGTCCATTGAGCGCCAGCGCGAGCGACAACAGGTATTCGGTATTCCTGCCGCCGCGTCCGGGTTTCCGGTCGCCGATGGTGACGGTGGTTTCTCCGCCCGAAAGCAGGACAGCGGGGGCGGCGACGGGCGTGCCGTGGGTCGCCACGGCACGGGCCATGCCTGCCATGACGACGCCCAGTTCGCGGGCCTCGCCTTCCAGCGCATCGCCCAGAAGCAGCGGGGTCACGCCCGCCGCGCGGGCGACCTCGGCTGCCGCCTCCAGCGACATCTGCGGCGTCGCGATCATGCGGTAGTCCACCGGGAAGACGGGCTTGGCCGGGGTCGGGGCCAGCAGAATGTCCCGCGCCGGGGCGGGCAGGGACGGACCAAGCCGCGCGACCAGATGCGACAGGTCCTCGTCGGCGGTGGGGTCGGGCACGGTCGGGCCGGACGCAATGGCGGCGGGATCGTCGCCCGGCACATCCGAGATGGCCAGTGTCACCAGCCGGGCCGCGCCGACGGCCCGCGCCAGCCCGCCGCCCTTGATCAGCGAAAGCCTGCGCCGCACCTTGTTCATGTCTTCGATGGCCATACCCGACGTCAGCAGCAGTTGGTTGACCTTGGCCTTGTCCTCTGGCGTCAAGGGAGGCGCGGGCAGGGTCATCAAGGCCGAGCCGCCGCCAGAAATCAGCGCGAGGACAAGATCCTCAGGGTTGGCCGAGCGGGCAAGGGCGAGGATGTCCCGCGCCGCCTCCGCCCCGGCGCTGTCCGGCACCGGGTGAGAGGCCTCGCGGACCTCGATACGGTCGGTCGGAACCGAATGGCCGTAGCGTGTGACAACGACGCCCGAGAGGTCGACATCCGGCCAGGCCAGTTCGACCGCCCGCGCCATCGAGGCGGCGGATTTTCCTGCCCCCAATACGATGCAGCGGCCAGCGGGCTTTTCCGGCAGGTGCCGCGCAAGGACCGTGGCGGGATCGGCCGCCGCGATGGCGGCGTCCAGCATTCGCCGCAGGAGCGTTCGGGCGTCATTGTTCGTCATGGTCAGATGTTCTCGCTGCGAATGGCCTCGCAGACCGCATCAGTGACCTGCTGCGTATTGGCGGTGCCGCCGACATCAGGTGTCAGGATGCCGTCCTCACAGATCTTTTCCACCGCCCGCATCAGACGGGTCGCCGCCGCCGTCTCACCCAGATGCTCCAGCATCTGCGCGGCGGTCCAGAAGGTGGCGACGGGATTTGCGATGCCCTTGCCGGTAATGTCGAAGGCAGATCCGTGGATCGGTTCGAACATCGACGGATAGCGGCGCTCGGGGTCGATGTTGCCGGTCGGGGCAACGCCCAGACTGCCCGCCAGAGCACCGGCAAGATCGGACAGAATGTCGGCGTGCAGGTTGGTCGCAACAATAGTGTCCAGGCTTTGCGGGTTCTTGACCATCCGGACGGTCATCGCGTCGACCAGCATCTTGTCCCAGGTCACGTCCGGGAATTCCTTCGAGACCTCGGCGGCGATCTCGTCCCACATCACCATGCCGTGGCGCTGTGCGTTCGACTTGGTGACAACGGTCAGGAACTTGCGCGGGCGCGACTGTGCCAGTTTGAAGGCATAACGCATGATCCGGGTGACGCCGACGCGGGTGAAGATGGCGACCTCGGTGCCGACTTCCTCGGGCAGCCCCTTGTGCGCGCGGCCCCCGTGGCCCGAGTATTCGCCCTCGGAGTTCTCACGCACGATGACCCAGTCGAGATCCCCGGTTCCGACACCGGCCAGCGGCGAGGTGATACCGGGCAGGATCTTGGTCGGGCGGACGTTGGCGTATTGGTCGAAGCCCTGGCAAATCGGCAGCCGCAAGCCCCAGAGCGTGACATGGTCCGGCACGTCGGGCGCGCCGACGGCACCAAAGAAAATCGCGTCGAAATCCCTGAGCTGCTGCGGCCCATCCTCCGGCATCAGCGCGCCGGTCTTCTTGTACCGCTCGGACCCCCAATCGAAGTGCGTGACGTCAAGCGCGAAACCGCCGTCCCGACGCGCCAGCGCGTCCAGAGCCTGAAGCCCTGCCGCGATGACCTCGGGGCCGATGCCGTCGGCGGGTATTGCGGCGATCTTGTAGTTTTTCATGGCTGTTATCCGTTCCTCATGACATCAAAGTCTGGTCCGGCGTGCCGATGAAGAGGGCAGCGCCGTCGGGCCTGCCGAATGCTCCTCGTCGTGCAACGCCTGACCGGCGATCACCTGCGGACCCTAGGAGGGACGGGTGTCGTCACTCAATGCGCCTATGATTATATACAATCGTGATATAGTGTCGGCCTTGGAGGTGGGACATGGACATCAATCAGATCAAGAGCTTTCTGGCGGTGGCCGACACTCTGCATTTCGGTCGCGCTGCCCAGACGCTCGACATGTTGCCCGCGTCTCTTGGGCGGCAGATCAGGATTCTGGAAGATCGTCTGGAGACACGGTTGTTTCTGCGGACAACGCGCAATGTGGCATTGACCGAAGCGGGAGCCGCAATTCTCGAAGACGCCCGTGCGCTGGTCGCCCAGGCCGAACTGTTCGAAGAGAAAGTCCGGTCGATACGAAAATCCGAGACGCCGGTCCTGAAGGTCGGGACCATTGACAGTGCCGCCGCCGGCCTGATGCCGCAACTGCTGAAGTATCTGCGCGAAGAGCATCCGGACATCGAGGTGCAACTGTTCGAACAGAAAACGATTCATCTCCTGCCAAGGTTGCTGAGCGGCAGTCTGGATATCGCCTTTTGCCGACCGCCTGACATTCGGGACCCCCGGATCAATTTCCGGACGCTGTTCTTCGAGACGGCGGTTGTTGCTCTTCCGACCGATCACCCGTTGGCGGACCGGGCGGCCATCTCGATCGAGGATCTGGCCGATGCGCCGCTGATTGTCCCCGACCGCCGGTCGCGCCCGCATTCCCATGATCTGACGATCAAGCTGTTCCTTGACGCGGGGTTGACGGCGCGCATAGCGCAGGTCGCCGAAGAAAAGCACACCATCGTCAATCTGGTGGCGACCGGGACGGGGCTGGCCATTGTGCCGCGATGGACTGCCCGAATTTCGGTGCCAAACGTCACGTTTGTTCCCCTTGCCATGCGGGAGGGGACAACCCGGTCAAAGCTTATTCTGGCCGCTGCGTGGACAAGAGGGACACGGGACACCCAGCGCGACGCCTTGATGTCCACGCTGGACAAGAACCTGAAGGCCATCGAAGACAGCGCCTGATAATAACGATTCTGAATATAATCTTGCGCGCATTGAGCCGCGCCGCCCTCCCCATCATGGTCGCCGTCATTGGCCGCGTACCGTTCAGGTGCGCTGCCGGAGACGCACATGGGAGGAGTAAAAACCATGAAACTGACCGCTATCGCAACCATCCTTGCCGGCGCCGTTGTGGCGCTGCCCGCAGTCGCCCAAGACCGCGCCGACTGGCCGACAAGCCTGAGCATTTCCACGGGATCGCAGGGCGGTGCCTATTTCGTCTGGGGGTCTGGACTTGCGTCGCTGATCGGTGAAACCCTCAGCGTGGGGGCAAGTGTCGAAGTCACCGGCGGACCGGTGCAGAACGTCGCGCTGGTCGAAACCGGCGAGACCCTTTTGGGCTTTTCGACCATGGGCCCCGCTCAGGAAGCCATTGCCGGACAAAGCGAACTGATGCCGGGGATGGAGGCCGCGAACCTGCGCGCCCTGTTCCCGATGTACCAGACGCCGCTTCAGGCCGTGGTACTTGCAAGCTCGGGCATCGGGTCCATCGAAGACCTTGAAGGCAAACGGGTCAATATGGGGCCGGCTTCGGGGACGTCCGCAACCTACTGGCAGCGTTACTTTGAAAGTGCGGGCATGAATGTCAGGGCCAGCTTTGCCGGGGCCTCCGACGGTGCGGGTCAACTGGGTGACGGGCTGATCGATGCCTTTGTCTATGCCGCCGGTCTGCCCACCGGTGCCTTCAGCCAATTGGCGATCGAGAACGACGTGACTTTCCTGCCGCTGTCCGAAGACAACATCAAAGCCTTCACCGGCGCGGTGCCGACAATGCAGCGGTTCACCATCCCGGCCGGAACCTACAACGGGCAGGACGCCGATGTGCCCTCGGTCGCCATGTGGAACTTTGCCATCGCCAACAAGGCGCTGCCGGAGAGCCTGGCCTACGAGATCACCAAGCTGGTTCTTGAGAACAATCCGCGGATGCAGCAGATCCACGCCTCGGCGGTCGAAACGCTGGCCGAGAACTGGGACAAGAACAACTTCATGCCCTTCCATCCCGGTGCGGTCCGCTACTACGAGGAAATCGGCATCACGATCCCGGCCGACCTGCGCTGAACCTTGCTCTGCATCTTTCGAACACACGGGCCGACCCGGTCGGTCCGTGAGTCCGCGCAAACCCACTTTAGTCCGGTGATGCCATGACACAATCCGCTCGCGGTGACATTCCTTCATCGGAATCGCCCGCCGAATTCGACGAACCGATCACAGCGACCGCCGCTGTTGACGAAGACCCCCCCGCCAGCAATCAGCGCATTTTTTGCGGCAGGCGCAATTACATCTTCGCAACCGCCTGCGCCGCCTACACGCTGTTTCACCTGATGGTGATGAACCTCTATCCCCTCGAAACCTGGACCTACCGCCTGTTGCACGTCGGCGGGGGGCTTGCGCTGGGGCTCTTGTTGTTCGGCGCACATGGCGTCGAAGCCGGCAAGCCCAGGCCAGACCGCAGCGCCGCCAATCTGGGCCTCTTGGTCGTTGCCGCCGCCGCGGTGCTATATGGCGCGCTTGCCATGGCCGTGCTCTGGGGCAACTGGTGGATATTCGGCTCTGCCAAGCCGCCGACCTGGGTCCTCACAAGCTTTGGCATTCCGCTATTGGTCGGCACGGTGCTGGCCGTGGTTCATGGCTGGATCTTCGCGGATCACCGGATCGACCGCTTTGGTCCGGCAGATGTGCTGCTTGCGATCGCAACGGTCGCGTCGGTTGGGTACGTCATCTTCTTTGCCCGCGCGCTCCAGATGCGGGCCGGGATGCCGATGGCACAGCCGTCGGATATGTGGGCGGCCATCGTGGTGGTGATCCTGATCCTTGAGGCCGTGCGCCGGATGGCGGGCCTTGCCCTTGTCATCATCGCAAGCGTGTTTGTGCTTTACGCTTTCGCCGGGCCCTGGTTGCCGGGAATCCTGAGCCATAATGGCTACACGCCCAAGCGGTTCTTTTCCTACATCGTGACAGATAACGGCATCCTGAGCGCACCCATCGCGATCTCCTCGACCTACATCATCCTGTTCGTGGTTTTTGCCGCGTTCCTTCAGGAAACGCGCGTCGGGGCATATTTTGTGAACGTGGCCTTCGCAGCCGCCGGGCACAAGCGCGGCGGCCCCGCCAAGGTCGCGGTCTTTGCCTCCGGCCTGATGGGAATGATCAACGGCACTTCGGCGGGCAACGTCGTGGCGACCGGCAGTCTGACCATCCCGCTGATGAAGAAAGTCGGCTACCGCTCGCAAACCGCTGCGGCGGTCGAGGCGGCGGCGTCTTCCGGCGGTCAGATCATGCCGCCCATCATGGGGGCCGGTGCCTTCATCATGGCCGAAATCACGGGCATCCCCTACACCGACATCATTTGGGCGGCCCTGATCCCGGCGATCCTCTACTTTGCGTCGATCTTCTTTATGGTCGACCTGATGGCGCAGAAGTTCAGGATGGTCGGGCTGCCCCGCTCTGCGCTGCCCAAATTCGGCGCGCTGATGCGGCAGGCCTATCTGTTCGCGCCGATCCTTGTTCTGATCTGGGCGCTCTTTGTCGGCTATTCGGTCATTCGCTGCGGCACTCTGGCGATGATCACAGCGGCTGTCGTGTCCTGGCTGACCCCGCACAGGATGGGACCGAAGCAGTTGTTTCAGGCCCTCGATGTCGGCGCGCGCATGGTGTTCCAATTGGTCGCCGTCTGCGCTGCGGCAGGCATTATCGTCGGTGTCATTGCCCTGACGGGTATCGGCACGCGGTTCTCGGCACTGCTTCTCGGGATCGCTGACCAGTCGCAGTTGCTGGCCATGATGTTCTCTATGGTGGTTGCTGTAATTCTTGGCATGGGGATGCCGACGACCGCAGCATACGCCGTTGCAGCATCGGTCATCGCGCCCGGTCTGATCAATCTGGGGATCGAACCGCTCACCGCGCACTTCTTTATCTTCTACTTTGCGGTGATGTCGGCCATCACACCGCCGGTGGCGCTGGCCGCCTATGCCGGCGCGGCGCTGGCGCAATCGGACCCGATGAAGACCAGTGTCGAGAGCTTTCGCATCGGCCTCGCCGCGTTCGTCGTGCCCTATATGTTCTTCTTCTCGGACGCGCTGCTGTTGCAAGGCGATTGGGTGGATACCGCTCATGTGCTCGTCTCCGCGCTGCTGGGTATCTATCTGCTCTCGTCGGGGATCATCGGGTGGTTCTTCGGGCGGATAGGATGGGTTCCCCGCATCCTGCTGATTGCCGCTGCACTGGGCATGTTGGACGCGGGACTGGTGACGGACCTGGTCGGGCTGACGATCGCTGTCGTGCTGTTCCTTTATCAGAAAAAACTGGTGACGGCTGAGGCGATAGCACACGGCAAGGACTGATTTGCGCAGTCACGCGGCGACCGGTATCAATCGGTCGCCGCCAATGACAAAAAGATCGGGGAGGTCGCAGTTGGAATGCGTGCGTTCTGCCCGGCGGACTCAGGTCAAACGGGCGGTGTTTCAAAACCGGGGCGGGACCAGACCCGCGTGGAACCAATTGAGAAAGCTGACAACAGAATAGACGGGACGCCCGGTTGCTTTGGAGACGTCAGCGGCATAGGGGGCCATATTGGTGCATTCCAAGACAATCGCACCAATGTTCTCGGCGGATGTTACAAGCGTCTTACCGGCCTCAATCATCTCTCGGCGGCAAGCCTCAAAGTCCATTGAGGGGAGATCTTCGAAAATTGCGCTTGCGAATGCGCCGTCGCGGGGCAGACCTGCCATATCCGTGTCGGGCCGCGCGCCCACGGCGCAGAAATGCGCAGCGCTGAGGCTTTCCTTCGAAACGGTCAGAACCCCGGCGCACTGGCCGTTTGGCAGCAGCGCCTCGATCATCGGAAGTTGCATGAGGGGGGAACTGGCAAAAGGCACACCGAAGGCCTCTTTGAGGTCTGCCTGCATGAGCGACAGAAATCCGCAGGAGGTTGCCAACCCGATACAGCCTTCGGCGACCAGCTCGCGCCCAACCTGAACAAAATCGTCGAGCAGGTCGCGTGGATCTTCCAAGACGACTTTGCGCGCGCTTGCGCGGCCAACTTTGCGCATCAGAACCGGAAAGGTCCAAGTGTCCTGATGGCCGATATCCCCCGGCGGACGGGGAAAGTTTGTCTCAAGCATGAGGATGCCAATGGGGGCTTGTGACATACCGCCTCCTTATCTTGCGCGCACGATCGGCCTTTTTTCCGCCGTGTAGGGTTGGAGTTCCGCCAGCAGCAGCGCAAGGAATTCTTTGCCCAGTTGTGAAAGCGGGCGGGTGCCCGAAGTGATCACGGCCATGTCCATCATGATCGGCGGTTCAAACCGGCGCGCGACAAAGCGGGTGTCATGGTCAAACTCCAGACCGAAAGGATCTATCAACGCGACCCCCATGCCCTCTTTCACAAAGGCCAGAAGGTTCTTGAACAGATGCGAATGCACCCTTGCCTTCATGGGTATGTCGGCGCGTTCAAAGGTCTCGCGCAATCGCCGCTGGGTGATGTGATCCGCCCCCATCACAAGAAATGGCGCATCTTTCAGACGTTCTGGTGTCAGCACATCATGGCGGGTCAGCGGGTTGTCCCTGTGCAGTGCGATCTGCGTTTCGACCTGAAGCGGGAAATAATGCAGGGTATCATATAAAATGGGCATTTCCGTTATGCCGATTTCGAAAAGCCCCGACAAAACCCATTCCTGAATTTTTGAGCTGTACTGCGACTGGAACGAAATGTTCATGTCCGGTTTGTTCTTTGAAAACTCGGCGATGATCTTGGGAACAAACCCGAAAGAGATCGAATGTTGCGACGCGATCTGTAGTTGCCCCGCCTGCTTGTTTTGCAGGTCCACGACGGTTTGCGTAACGCGGTCCAGCCCTCGGACCATCGTGTCGACCTCGCGGTGCAAAAGCTCTGCCTCGGGCGTCGGGACAAGGCGACTGTGCAACCGCTCGAACAAGGTCAGGCCGGTCTCGCGTTCAAGCTGGGACAGCAAGTTGGAAATGCCCGGCTGCGAAATTCCCAACGCTTCGGCGGCACCGGTCACGGTGCCGGCCTCAACGATGGCATGAAAGGCCTGAAGTTGTCTGAAACGAAGTCGCATGCGCCCTGCATCATTTCAAGTGATGCCAATGCTATAATTTAATATTGGAAATGATACCAACTGATTGTTAGCGTGGCCCCAACCCTGAGGGAAAGCCGCCTGATGTCATCTGAGCATATTGTGGTCATCGGTGCCGGCATCGTCGGCGCGTCAACAGCGATTTGGCTGCGCCGCGCTGGGTATGAGGTCACGCTTCTGGACAAGGGCGCGCCCGGCATGGGCGCCTCCTTTGGGAACGGTGGCATACTTGCGAGTTGCTCTATCGTGCCCGTGACCGGACCGGGCCTGCTTCGGAAAAGCCCCGGATACCTTGCCGATCCGGATTTTCCGCTTTTCATGCGCTGGGGCTACTTCCCAAAACTGGTCCCGTGGCTGATCAAATACATGTCGCACGCCAATGAGGCTGACACGCGACGTATCAGCCAAGGGCTCACAACGATCGTTGCGGACAGTCTGGAGCAACATCAGGCTTTGACGGCCGGAACCGATGCCGCAAAGTGGGTGCAGGAAAGCGAGTACAGCTTTGCCTACCCGGATCGAAAGGCGTTTGAGGCCGATGGGTTTGCCTGGGCTTTGCGCCGCGAAGCAGGCTTTGCGCCTTCGTTCCTCGAAGGGGACGCCGTGCAGGAGGCGGAACCGATCCTGGGCCGCACAACCCGGTTTTTGGCGGTTCTCAAGAACCACGGGTTCATCCTGAACCCCGGCGCATATGTCAAAGACCTCGTGAAGCTGTTCGAAGGCTCGGGGGGCAAGTTTATGCAGGCCGAGGTCAAGGATTTTGAGCTTTCG
Source organism: Antarctobacter sp. (assembly GCF_048262615.1). Classification (GTDB taxonomy): domain Bacteria; phylum Pseudomonadota; class Alphaproteobacteria; order Rhodobacterales; family Rhodobacteraceae; genus Antarctobacter. Next base: position 93,815 of record NZ_JBLXFB010000009.1, on the reverse strand, counting down.
GGCGGGCAGGTGAGCGCCGTGGACACCAATGTCGGGCGCATACCCTGCGACAAGGCGGTCATCTCGTCGGGCGTCTGGTCAAAGCCATTGATGCAGAAACTGGGCCTCAACGTACCGCTGGAGGCAGAGCGCGGCTATCACATCCTCTTCAAAGGGCCGAGCACGAAACCCAACAATCCGATGATGTTGACCGCAGGCAAATTTGTGGCAACGCCGATGGAGCAAGGTCTGCGCTGCGCCGGTGTGGTGGAGTTTGGCGGTCTCAACGAAAAACCTTCCAAGGCCCCGCTGAACCTGTTGCGCCGCAAGGTGCAGCAGACGTTTCCAAACCTCACTTATGACAGCGACGAAGAGTGGCTGGGCTTTCGCCCGGCACCCGCTGACAGCCTGCCGCTGATCGGTCAGCTTGGCGAAACCGGTGTCTTTACGGCCTTTGGGCACCACCACATCGGAATGACGGGCGGTCCGAAGACCGGCCGCCTTGTGGCCAACATGATCGCGCAGGCCCATTCCAACCACGATATGCGCCCGTTTGCGCCGATGCGCTTTACGGCGGGCCGTTAACCAAGAAACGTGCACAAACTCAGGGAGAGACAAAATGGATGCCGTCACCACAACACTCAGCACAACCGCGATGGCGGTAGCGCTTGCCATCGCGGGCACCGCAGCCTTGGCCGAAAAATGGGACATGCCCATGGCCTACGCGGCAACCAATTTTCATTCGGAAATGGGCGTCGTGTTCGCGGACAAGGTGCGCGAATACACCGGGGGCGAGATCGACATCACCATCCATCCGGGCGGCTCGCTTTTCAAAGGGGGGGAGATCAAGCGCGCCGTGCAAACCGGTCAGGCCCCGATCGGCGAACGGTTCATGTCCGCACATGCCAATGAAACGCCGCTACTGGGCTGGGACAATGTGCCGTTTGTCGCGGCCAGCTACGAGACCAATGAAAAGCTTTGGCAAGCGGCCAAAGACAAGGTGAACGCCCAACTGGCCGATCAGAACCTTGTCACGCTCTACACCTGCCCGTGGCCGGGCCAAGGTTTCTATTTCAACAAGGCCGTGAATTCGATTGACGATACGCAAGGCGTAAAGTTCCGGTCGTACAACACGGCCACCGCGACCTTTGCCGAAGAACTGGGCATGATCCCCGTACAGGTCGAAGCCGCAGAACTGAGCCAGGCCTTGGCGACCGGTGTGGCGGAAGCCTTCATTTCGTCCGGGTCCACCGGCTATGACCGCAAGGTGTGGGAGCACCTGAGCCATTACTACAAGGTCAACGCATGGCACCCGCGCAACTATGTGATGGTCAACAAGGGGATCTGGGACGGCTTGTCCGCAGAAACTCAGGCCGCCGTCCAGAAAGCCGCTGACGAAACCGGCGCGGCCTGCGCGGCGAAATCCGCCGAGCTTGCCAACTGGTACTTCGAACAGCTTGAAGCCAACGGCATGACGGTCGAAGAGGCCAGCCCCGATTTCCTTGCAGAGCTTGAGCGCATCGGCGCCAAGATGAAGGACGACTGGATCGCGGCCGCAGGCGACGATGCAAAGGCCATCCTCGACGCTTACGAGGCCAACTAAAGGCCATGACGGCGGCCCTTTGTGACGGAGGGCCGCCCTAAATCATTCCGGGGAAGCTTTATGAGAGATTGGCAACCGTTTCTGGGGCTGCCCTTATGGGTATGGCTGTTCGTTTTTCCAACGCTGCTGGCCCTTTATTGCCTGTGGCGGGGCCCCAAAGCCGCTGTGCTTTTGTCGCCGGTCTGGCGGTTGCTCGACAGGGTCTACAAGGCCGCAGGTATCCTTGCCGCATGCTTTATGGTGTTGATCCTGCTGTTGATCATCGGACAGATGATTGCGCGGTGGTCCAACCTTACCTTTCCCGGATCGACCGAATACGCGGGCTATGCAATGGCCGCGACCTCATTTTTTGCGCTGGCCTATACCCTCACCCAGGGCGGGCATATCCGTGTCTCGGTCTTGCTCAACCTCAATGAGCACACCAAATTCTGGCTCGACGCGGTGGCCATGCTGATTGCGGCTGTCACCGCGACCTATTTCGCCCGCTACGCAATCAAGACCAACATCATGTCCGAGATGCTCAACGATCGCACACAGGGGCAGGATCTGGTCCCTGAATGGGTGCTGACTATCTTTGCTATGTTCGCGACTTCGCCTGCCAAATGGGCGGAGTTGTGGGACAAAACTGGCCCCGAATGGGTCTACACACCTGTATGGCTGCCACAGTTGCCTATGTCGATCGGCACCGTTCTGCTGGCCATCGCGATATGGGATTACCTCACCCGCCTCCTTGCCTTGCGGGAAAGTCAAATTCACGGGGAGGTTCTGGAATGAGCGAGATTTACGCAACAGCGATCTTTTTGTTTGTTCTCTTTGCGCTATTGGGGGGATCGGTCTGGATCGGCCTTGCGTTGATGGGCGTCGCGTGGATCGGCATGGAGCTTTTCACATCGCGCCCTGCGGGCGATGCGATGATCACAACCATATGGACGGGGTCCGCCAGTTGGACCCTGACGGCATTGCCGTTGTTTATCTGGATGGGAGAGATTCTGTATCGCACCCGATTATCGCAGGACATGTTCCGCGGATTGGCCCCCTGGATGCGGTTCTTGCCGGGTGGATTGCTGCACACCAACATCGCAGGATGCACGATCTTTGCCGCAGTCTCGGGATCGTCCGCGGCGACGCTGAACATGGTTGGCAAAATGTCGATCCCCGAGTTGCGCAAGCGCGGCTACCCGGAATTCATGATCATCGGAACGCTGGCGGGGGCCGCGACACTGGGCCTGATGATCCCACCATCGCTCACACTGATCGTTTATGGCGTCACGATCAATGAAAGCATCACCAAGCTGTTTATGGCGGGTGTCTTTCCGGGCCTCGTGCTGGCGGGGCTGTTCATGCTCTATATCGTGTTCTGGCACGTCATCTACAAAGACCAGCGCCCCGAGCCGGAGCCCGCCATGCCGCTGGGCAAACGTCTGGCGGAAAGCCGCTTTCTGCTGCCGCTATTCGGGCTGGTGATCGTTGTCATCGGGTCGATGTATCTGGGCTTTGCCACCGCAACAGAGGCCGCTGCCGTCGGGGTGGTCGGGGCGCTTGCCCTGTCAGCGATGCAAGGCTCGCTGGATTGGACGACGTTCAAAGAGGCCCTCATGGGGGCCACGAAAACCTCTGCCATGATCGCCTTCATTCTGATGGGCGCCGCCTTTTTGTCGCTTTCGATGGGCTTTACCGGACTGCCGCGTGCCCTTGCTGGATTGATCGACAGCTACAACCTGTCACCGGTGGCGCTGATTGCCGTGTTGACTGTGTTCTACCTGATCCTCGGCATGTTCATGGACGGGCTGTCCTCTGTTGTCCTGACAATGGCGATTGTCGAACCGATGATCCGAAGCGCCGGAATTGATGTGATCTGGTTCGGTATCTTCCTTGTTGTGGTGATCGAAACCGCGCAAGTCACGCCGCCCATCGGGTTCAACCTGTTTGTGTTGCAAGGGATGACCCGCCATGAGATTGGCTATATCGCCAAAACAGCCATCCCAATGGTGGGTCTCATGCTTTTGATGGTGGTCATTCTGGTGGTCTGGCCAGAACTGGCGACATGGTTGCCGGACAACATCCGAAAAGGCCCCGGAGGCTAAACCGCTGCTCACATTACTGGGTTTTTTTGCGCGTCACGGGCGCTTTGTTCTGGTGGCCGGGCTTGCTGCCGGATTGCTTCTGCCGCAAGCGGCGCTGGCCATGCGCCCATGGCTTGGCGAACTGGTCCTGGTCCTGCTGTTCCTCACGGCGTTTCGCGTCGGGCTGCCCGCTGCCCGGCAAGGGCTGGGTCATGCAGCGGAGACGCTCGGCGTCGTGCTGGCCTATCAGGTGGCGCTGCCTTTGGTCTGTGTCGGGCTTTTTGCGCTGTTCGGAATGGCACAAAGCGCCGTGGCCATCGCGCTGACGCTCATGCTCGCGGCTCCGTCCGTCACAGGCAGCCCGAACATGTCGGTCATGCTTGGCCATAAACCGGAACCAGCATTCCGGCTGCTGATACTTGGCACTTTGATCCTGCCGCTCACCCTCATTCCGATCTTCTGGGTTTCGCCGGTGCTGGGCAGCCTGCACAGCGCAATCGAGGCAGGCTTGCGGCTTGGACTGTCGATCACCGCTGTGGTCGCATTGGCCTTTGCGTTTCGCGCGGTTCTCAGGCCGAAAATGAGCACGCCCGAGCTGCAAGCCGTTGACGGCGTGACATCGCTCGCCTTGGTCGTGATTGTTATCGGGCTGATGAGCGCCGTTGCGCCCGCGCTGTCTGCCGCGCCATGGCATCTTGCAGGCTGGATGGTTGTGGCGACGGGCGCGAATTTCGGGATGCAACTGCTGGCCTATGTGGCCCTGCGGTTCTTTGGAATGGGCGAAAACGCTGCCCCCAACGCCTTAGTTGCGGGAAACAGAAACGTTGCGCTGTTCCTTGTCGCGTCGAGTGCCACCCAGTCCGAAGAGTTCCTGATGTTTCTGGGGTGTTACCAATTCCCGATGTATCTCACTCCGATCATCATGCGTCCGGTTTTCCGGCAGAACCGGATGCTCTAGCGCGGGTCTCCACTGAGGTCACGCCTGTGGGTCGGCGGCGCTCAGGTCGCCATCGGCGTTTCGGACGCGACCCGGACCAAGTGCCGGCCTCGCGAACTATGTGCCCCGCGTTTGCGCACCGTTGCGAATGCCTGAAAGTCGCCCGCGAGGACCGGGGGCGGATTGCCGCAAAGCGCCCATTGAGACCGCCATGCGGACGATCCGATCTGTTGCACACATCTGGGAATGGCCAGGCATTTCACTGGCCCGAGCGGGGGCGTGCCACGGCTTTCGTATAGCCGTTCAAGACGCCATTCCGGCCGTCCTGCGCGACCAAACCGCCCGAGTTACATGCCAGAGAGCGCGGCCAAGGTATATTCCAGCCTGCTGGGCATCGCGGCGCACCCTGACCCCAGCGGTGGCGACCTTGCCACGCAGGGCATTTTTGCGAGGCGACGTCCCGACTTTGCGAGGCGACGTCCCGACCCGTTTGCAGAACGGTCGAGATCGTCAGCGTGCCACGGCGCGTGACCGTTTCCCTGTGCACCGGCCGGAGTCCGGTCCCGTTGGTCGGATGGTGTGGCGGTCTGCCATGGCCCTCTGGCGGCCCGGCGCGTTTCGCAAGGGGACACCCTCATCGGGTTGGAACATCGGAGCTTTTTGCAAGAAAACCGGCCCGCCACCTTTGGCGCAAAATCAGGTGTCCCGCATCTCCCATCCTCGAATGATCACGGCGGCGCGGTCCGGGCGGGCGCTTTGCAAGGTGCCTACGATCAGGCGTCTGCTGAGCCATGCCCAGGGACCGTCGGGGGCGATAACCTCGATGCGGGACATGGCATAGCGCGGACCAGCGGAGGTTTCGTCGATGATGACACGGTTTCGGATTGTCAGAACGGTCCCGTCCGCAACTTCCATCTCGTACAGTGCGTCCAGCTCCTTGGCCCCGTCGCGGCGGATCAGTTGACGGTCGGCCCCGCCCGGCAGAACCGTGCCGTGGAACGCCTCCATTTCAGCGCCGCCCCGGAACGTGCCGCCGAGGATCGGCACGATGCGGCGTTCGCCGAGAGGACCGGTCCCCAGCACACGCGTCTCGTCCACATCGACGAGCGCTTCCCAAAGCAGCCGATGGCGAATTTCGGTCGGGGCAATCCGGTCAAACAAATTCATGTCTCGTCGTTTCCTTTTGGAGGTGCGCAGGCACCGGACAGTGCCTGAAAGAATGCGCGGGCCGCGGGGCCTGACCGGTCCGCGCGCCAATGATACCCGATCGGGGCCAGCGCCAGATCAAGCCCGACATCCAGCTCAATCAATTGCCCGGTGGTGATCCAGGGCATGACCACACTGCGCGGCAGCAATGAAAGCAGGGTGCCGTCCCGCAGCATCGTCCAACTCAGCAGCGGGATGCGGGACGTGACATGCGCCATCTTGAGATCGGTCCAGTCGAGGCGGTCGCGCAGCCTGTCGAACTGATCGCGCGCCAGAGATGCCGTCTGATGATGTACCCAGGTTGCGCGGGCAAGGTCGTCCATGCTGACGGTGCGTTTGCTGGCCAGCGGATGGGTCGGTCCGGCCATGACAACCAGATCGTCGGGAAGCAGGGACTGGAATTGCCAGCCTTCGGGCACAACGTCCCGTTCGCGGCAACAGATCACGTCGTATTCGTCCCCCGAAAACGACGCGTCGAGCGACTGGGCAATCACGGTATTCACCGAGACCAGGACGTTGGGTTGGCTGGCGCCGAAGGCTGGCAAGACCCGGTCCAGCAGGGCCCCCGTCGCCGAAGCGGTCGACGCGACCCGCACCATCCCGCCCTCCTGACGCCCGCGTGAGGCGATGCGCTCGGCACCTTCTTCGGCGGCCAGCGCGATCCGCCGTGCCACAGGGAGCAGGTCCAGCGCAGAGGGCATCGGGTCCACGCCTTTGGCATGGCGGCGGAACAGAGGCGTTTCCAGCAGACGTTCCAGTTCCGCCACAAGTTGCGACATCGCTGGTTGCGACATGCCCATGGCCTCTGCGGCGCGGCCCATGCTGCGCAACTCGCACAGGGCGGTCAGCGCCATCAGGTGACGAAGCTTCAGGCGCGTTTGAAAACGCGAAAGCAGGACAGAGGCCGATAACGTCAAGACATAAGCATCCCTTATGTCATCCCACCATAAAGAATTGTTTCCCTATGGCAATTGCCAATAATTTGAAGATGGAGGAGATTCGGAGGAACCCCATGACACGACTTGTTCGCCCAGCGACCACGCTGCGCAACTTTCTGAAGCTTGCCGCAGTTGCCACCGTTGGCACGCTGTCGCTTGGCCTGGTATCCGGTCCGGCGCAAGCGCAGGACTGGCCGTCCGGCACTGTGCAACTGATCGTTCCGGCCAAACCGGGCGGCGGCACCGACGCCGCGGCACGGCTGATCTCGGCGGCCCTGTCCGAAAAAACCGGTGGTGATTTCGCGGTGGTCAATGTCGACGGCGGTGGCGGTGCCATCGCCGTCGAACAGGTGCGCGGGGCCGATCCCGACGGGCTGAAGCTGCTGTTCTACCACACCAGCTTTCTTGCGACCTATCACACCGGCGGCTACCAGCATTCTCCGATGGAGGCCTTCACCCTGATCGCGGCCATGCCGGTCGCCGGAAGTTTTTCGCTGGCGGTGGCGGCGGACGCCCCCTACCAGTCAGTCGAAGAGCTGATCGCGGCGACAAAAGAAAAGCCCAACAAAATCACCTTGGGCGTACAGCTTCGCGGCTCCACCCACTTTATGGCCGGGCTTTTGACGATGGACAGCGATGCCAGTTTCCGCATCGTCGAGGCGGGCAGCGACGCTGACAAGCTGGTGCAGCTTCAAGGCCACCAGATCGACGCCGCTTTGGTCAATACCCCCGGTGCGCTGCAATATGTTCAGGCCGGAAAACTCCGGGTTCTGGGGACCATCTCCGGCTCTCCCGGTCGCGACCCGAACGCCGACGGTTTCCCGTCTCTTGCGGAACTGGGCTATGAGAACACGGTCTATGGACTCGATTTTCTGGTGATGGGACCGACCGGCATGGACGAAGGCATCGTCGCCGAAATCAACGCCGCGTTCGAAGCGGTTTTGACGGACCCGGACATTTCGGAACAGCTGACCACCATGCGGCTGCCGATCTCGCACCTTGGCGTCGGGGAAAGCCGCACGCGGCTGGTCTCTTCCGACAAGCGGGTGAAGGATACGGCCGAGATGCTCGGCCTGTCGCACTGACGTTCTCGGCGGGTGCGCAAGGCCGCGCCCGCCGGACACCCCCTTCCCAAATGTTAACCTCAGCAACAGGCCTCTTTGTGCATGTCCAGAAAAGTCTTGCCTCCGCTTCCGACCGATCCCTTCGATTGCCTGCAACAGGGCTGCGAGCGGCCCTGGGAGGTTGATGTCGACCCTTTCCAGGTGGCTGATCGCACCTGGTACGTGGGAAACAATTGGGTTGGCGCATATCTGCTGGACACCGGCGATGGTCTGATCCTGATCGACACGACGATGCAGCCGCAGGTCTACCTGGTGTTCGAGGCGATACGGAAGCTGGGCTTCGATCCCGCCGACATCCGGCTGATCCTGATTTCGCACATGCATTACGACCACCTTGGCGGCGTGCGCCCCTTGCAGGAGGCGTCCGGGGCCAAGGTGATGATCAGCCGCGAAGACTGGGCCTTCATGACCGCGCGCCCCGACATGATCTTTGCCTCGGGCTATCCTCTGGGCGCGTTCGAACCAGATGCCTTTTACAACGACGACGCCCCGGTGGTGTTGGGCGACCGTTCGGTTCGCACCATGCTGACACCGGGGCACACCCCCGGCACCACCTCGTTCTTTTTTGAGGCTGGCGGCCACCTGTGTGGACTGCATGGCGGCGTAGGGCTGAATACGCTGGGCGACGCATTCCTTGCCAAGGCGGGGCTGCCGGTCACGGCGCGCGACGACTATCTGGCGGCGATGCTGAAAGCCCGCGAGATCCCGGTGGAGATCACGCTGGGCTCACATCCCGCGCAGGTCGGGATGATGGACAAGGTCGGTCAGATCCGGCCCGGCCACAATCCCTTTCTCGACCCTGCGGTCTGGCCGCGCCTGATCGACGGGCGCATCGCGCAGGTGCGCGCGCTGATGGGAGAAGCGGCATGACATATGATTTTTCCATGAGTGCCGAGGCCCGGCTGACCGTCGCCGAGGAATTGCGCGGCGGTACGCTGATGCCGCCCATCATCACCGAAGAGATGGAGGCCGACCTTGCGGCCTGCACGGTCGCGGAGATTGCGGTTCCCACACGGGTCGGCCCGTCGCGGGTGATCAAGGTCACACCGCCAGGCGGGCACGCAGGCCCGCGCCCGGTCTTCGTAAATTTTCACGGGGGCGGGTTTGTACGCGGCTATCACCCGCGCGACACGATCTTTTGCGCTCAGGTTGCGCTGGCCACTGGCGCGCTTGTGCTGGACGTGGATTACCGGCTGGCGCCGGAGCACCCGTTCCCCACGGGCCTGACCGAATGCCACGATGTCGTGGCCTGGGCCTTTGATCAGGCGGCGGCTTTGGACATCGACCCGGACCGCATCGCCATCGGCGGACACAGCGCTGGCGGCAATTTTGCGACCGCGATCTGCCTCATGGCGCAGGAAAGCGGTGCCTTCCGCGTCTGCGGCCAGATGCTGGACTATCCGTTTCTGGATGGTGTGACACCGGCCGCGCAAAAGCTGGATCCGCGCAGCGTGATGCCCGCATGGCGGATGGAAGCGTTCAACGTGCTGTACGCCAGCACACCCGAGAACCTGACGAACCCGTTGTTGTCGCCGGTCATGGCCCTGCCCGAAGCGCTGGAAGGGTTGCCGCCCGCGCTTATCCTGATTGCCGGTCTCGACCCGCTGCGCTTTGAGGCACAGCGCTACGCCGGTCAGTTGATTGCCGCCGGGGTGGACGTGGACGTGCGCCAGTTCGCCGATTGCGACCACGGTTGGGTCGTCACCGCGCGGCCCGGTTACCGCGAGGCACGGGCGCTGATTTTCGGCTGGCTCGACGCGCTTTTCACCCGCAAGAACGACTAGGAGGAACCTGTTGACCCTAAAGACCCTGTTTGGCGCTGCGATGGCCGTGACATTTAGTGCCGTGGCCGCCGTCGCCGCTGACTGGCCGACAAAACCGGTCCAACTGATCGTACCGTCCAAGCCCGGCGGCGGAACCGACGTCATGGCCCGCATCTTCGCCGATTACCTGGGCCGCGAGACCGGAGGCGACGTGGTGGTGGTGAATGTCGACGGTGGCGGCGGTTCGATCGCCTACAATCAGGTGATGACCGCCGCACCGGACGGGCACACGATCCTGTTCAACCACACCGGCCTGCTTGCCGGGTATCACACCGGGCACAGCGCCATCGGGCTGGAAGACTTCACCACCATCGGCATCGCGCAAAGCTATGCGCCGCAGGTCTATGCGGTGGCTGCCGATGCGCCTTGGGACACGATGAAGCAATTCGTCGACGACGCCCGCGCCAATCCGGGCAAGCGCACCGTCGCGGTGTCGCTGGGTCGAACCACACATTTCATCGCCGGTCTGATCATGATGAACGAAGACGTCGACCTGAAGCTGCTGGAAGCTTCGGCAGAAGTCGACAAGGTCGCGGCCATTCAGGGCGGGCACATCGAGATGGGCAACCTCGGCGCGGGGTCTGCCATGCAGTATGAACAGTCGGGCGACATGAAGGTATTGTGCCTGCTGGACCCCGAACCGCACCCGGCCTACCCGCAATACGAAACGTGCATCCAGCAAGGTGTGAATGTCAGCTGGCTGGCGCCGCTGGTGCTGTGGGGGCCAAAGGGGATGGATCCCGACCTGGTCAAAGCCATCAACGCGGCAACCGCCAATCTGGCGACCGACACCGCCGCGTCAGAGGCGTTGGCCAAGGCCGACAGCGTGTTCACCTACTACGATGTGGACGCCGCCAACGCCCTGATGCACTCCGAGGACGAAAAGATCGGCGCGCTGGCGGAAAAGCTGGGTCTTTCCGACCGCTGACACACCTTGGCGCGGGGGCGGAAGGCCCGTGCCCGCGCAGTTGACAGGATGGGGACTATGAATACAGACAAGCCGCTTGGCGCAGGATTGATCGCCTTTGGGATTGCCGGAATCGCGGCAACGATGCAGATTAGCGTGCGCACATTCAACGACGATCCGGGGCCGCAACTGTTCCCGATTTTCGGTTTCGCGATCATGATCGTGTGCGGCCTTGGCATATTGCTGAACGCCTTTCGCACAGCCCCCGACGCCAGTCCCGACGCCCCTATCGAGGCCAGCCCGGACGCGGCCAGCCTGTCGCGCGGGGTGGTGATGTTCGGGCTTCTGGTGGTCTATTCTCTGGCGTTGTGGCTGGTCGGTTTCTACGTCGCGACACCCCTGTCGGTTTACGGTTTTTTCCATGTGATCGCCGGACGCGAACGGCGCGTGCCGTGGCGCGGCGCTGTCTATGCGCTGGCCGTGACCGGCGGCGTGCATCTACTGTTTGCAACTTTCCTGGGCACGCTGCTGCCTCGCGGCATTGTTTTTTGAGGTAGACCCATGCAGGACATCCTTGCCAGTTTCACTACTCTGCTCACTCCGCTGACCTTTGCGGTGATTGTGCTGTCCACAGCGCTTGGCATTGTGCTGGGTGCCATTCCGGGTCTGTCGGGCGGTCTTGGCGTGGCCTTGCTGTTGCCACTGACCTTCGGGATGCAGGCCGAGGTCGGGCTGGCGATGCTGGTGTCGATCTGGGTCGGCGGCGTGTCGGGCGCGATGATCGGCTCGATCCTTCTGGGCATCCCCGGCTCGCCCTCCGCCATTGCAACCACCTTTGACGGCTATCCGATGACGCGCAACGGGCAGGCGGTCAAGGCGCTGGGCGCGGCGATCACCGCGTCGTTCATCGGCACCTTCCTGTCGATCCTGATCGCGATGGCGGCCAGCCCGGTTATGGCGCGGCTGGCCCTGAAAATGGGGCCGTGGGAGTATTTTGCGCTGGGCTTTTGCGCCATCTCGCTGGTCGCCGCCCTGTCGCGCGACGGCGTGTTTCACGGTCTGGCGGCGGCGGCGATCGGGTTGATCCTGGCGTCGGTCGGCTTTGCACCCATTGACGGCTATCCGCGTTTTACCTTCGGCATGGTCTATCTCAACGGCGGATTCGACCTGATCCCTCTGATGTTGGGCTTTTTCGCGCTGAAGCAGATTGTGCAGGATTTCGCCCGTGGCCAGCAACAGGTGCCAGAAGTTGACGTCAAGGACATCAAGGGCTTTGGCGTCACGCTGAAGGAGTACCGCGACAATGCATGGAACATGGTCCGTTCTTTCATGATCGGCCTCTGGATCGGGTTTCTGCCCGGTATGGGGGCGGCGCTGTCAAACATGATTGCCTATGCGCAGGCCAAGTCCGCCTCGAAACACCCCGAGAAGTTCGGAAAGGGCTGCATCGACGGCGTGTTTGCCTCTGAAACCTCGAACAACGCCTCGGTTGGCGGTGCGTTGATCCCGATGGTGGCGCTGGGCATTCCCGGCGACGGGGTGACGGCGATCCTGTTGGGCGGGTTGATGATCCACGGCGTACAGGCTGGCCCCTTGCTGTTCACCAACAACCCCGAAATCGTCTATGCCCTGTTCCTGACCGCGCTGATTGCCGCGGTGCTGGTGCTGGTGATGCAGTTCTGGGGGATGCGGCTGTTCCCGGCGATCCTGAAAATTCCGTATCACTACCTGTACCCGGCCATCATCGTGCTGGGGTTCATGGGGGTCTACGTCGGGTCTTCGACCGCGTTCAACTACATCCTGCTTTTGGGTTTCGCGGCGTTGGGCCTGTCGATGGACAAGTTGCGGCTGCCCATCGGTCCCTTCATTCTGGCGTTCATTCTGGCGCCGATGCTGGAGCTGAACCTGCGCCGGGGATTGACATACACGGACGAGGGAGTGTTGCCGTTCTTCACCCGGCCGATCTCTGGCCTTTTGCTCGCCGCTGCGGCGCTGAGCATCCTGTTGCCGGTCGTGATGCCGATCGTGAAGCGAAAGTCCCAGCGGACCCGGCGACAGTCATAAAGCGCGAAATATCGCGCCGCACCTGTGCCCTGTTCTTGGCTCACCCGCCCCCGAAAGTTAAATCTTTCGGGGGCGGAGCGCTCAAACAGTGTTTTGCACACAGATTTCGCTGGGGTGGTCAGCGTCGCTGGAACAGGATCACCAGCAAGGCAAGCAGCGACGATCCCAGCATCAACAGCAGCGAGACCGCGTTCAGCAGCGGGGTTGAGCCCTCTTTCAGCCGGTCGAACATGGCGATGGTCAGCGGCGCGTCCGAGCCCACCAGCATCAGCGTGGTGTTGAAGTTCTCAAAGCTCATGAGAAAGGCCACCACCACCGCGCCGATCATCGCCGGCGCAAGGAAGGGCAGGGTGATCGTGCGCACCGCCGTCAACCGGTCCGCGCCAAGGTTCAGCGCCGCCTCTTCCAGCGTGCGGTCGAATTTCTGCAAGCGGGCAGAAATCACCAATGTCGCGATGGTGGTGATAAAGCTGAACTGCCCGAGAATGACCAGCAGCAGGCCGGGGCGCAGCGCCTGAATGTCCATTTTCGCCACGTCCCAGATGCCATTAGCCAATGTCGAAGAGAACACGAGGATCGAGATGCCCAGCACGATGCCCGGGATGACCAGTGGCAAAAGCATTAATACGTAAAGCAGGCCCTTGCCGCGAAACTCGTAGCGGTTGAACAGGAAGGCGTTTGTGGTGCCGACGCAGACCGACAGCACCGCCACGCACAGCGCGACAAAGGCAGAGGTGCCGACCGCGCGCAGGATGCCGCGTTCGTGGAAGACGCCGATCTGCGGGCGCTCCTCGCCGAAGAACCAGTTCCAGGTGAACCCCTCCCACGGCAGCGAGGGGAACAAACTGTCGTTGAAGGCAAAGACGGCGACCACGGTCAGGGGCAGGGCGAGGTAGAGGAAGAACAGCGCCACGTAACTGCCGTAGATCACCCGGAAGGCGCGTGAGGAAGGTATCGTCGGGATCATCCCATCGTCTCCTTCAAGGTTCGGCCCGTCAGCCGCAGCATCCCCCAGACAATCACCGACGACAGCACCAGCAGCATGAAGCCGAAGGCCGCCCCCAGCTCCCAGTTCGAGCGCACGATGAACTGGTTGTAGATCATCTCGGTGAACCACAGGCTGTCCTTGCCGCCCAGCATGGTCGGCGTCAGGTAATTGCCCAGGGACAGCATGAAGACCACGATGCAGCCCGAGACGATGCCGGGCATGGCGTGGGGAATGATGATCTCGCGCAGCACCGACAGGCCGTTGCCGCCAAGGTCATAGCCTGCCTCGATGACGCTGTCGTCGAGGCTTTCCATCGTGGTCACCAGCGGCACCACCATGAACAGCATCGAGGTGTAGACAAGGCCGACCATCATGGTGGCATCGGTATACAGCATCTCGACCGGCTGATCGGCCAGCCCCACCCATTGCAGCAGGTTCGACACGATCCCGGTTTCGCGCAACAGGATCATCCAGCCGAAGGTGCGCACCAGTTCCGAGACGTAGAAAGGGATCAGGCAGAGCATGAAGAGCACCTGTTGCAACCGTCCCTTGGCCATCTTGGCGATGTAATAGGCGACCGGAAAGGCGATCAGCAACGTGATCGCCGTGGCCAGCACCGACATCACCGCCGTGCGCCAGAAGGTGCGCAGGTACAGCGGCTCTGTCAGGGCTTTTTCGTATTGCGTTAGGCTGGTCTCATAGACGCCAAAGCTGATGCGTTCGCGGATCGAGATGAGGAACATGTCGATATGCGGAATGATGATCAGCAGGCCGAGCCACAACACCAGCGGCGTCAGCAGCAGAAAGAACGTGATGCGGGATTGATGACGCATCACGCGACCCCGAAACAGGTGGCCTGACCTGCGGACCAGCCGATATGCACCGTGTCGCCGCGTTTCAACGCATCGAATTCGCCCGACTGCGGCAGCGTGACCTCCAGCGTCTCGCCCACGTCGTCCTGCACCAGCACGCGGCTGGCCGCGCCGTTGAACAGGATGCTGGTGACGGTGCCTTTCAACTGATTGTCGAAGGCCGACAAGGCCTCGGCATTGCTCGCAAGCCGGATCGATTCAGGGCGGACGAATATCTCGGCCCTGGCGCCCTCAGCCAGGGCGGTGCCCGTGGCCCGCATGGCAAGGCCGCTCTCGGTGCGCAATTGCAGCGTGTCCCCCTCGGCACGCTCGATGCGGCCTTTCCAACGGTTTGCCTCGCCGATGAACCCGGCGACGAAAGGCGTGTCGGGGCGGTAGTACAGATCCTGCCCGGTGCCGACTTGTTCGAACCGTCCGGCATTCATCACGGCGATCTGGTCGGACATGACCAGCGCCTCTGACTGGTCGTGGGTGATGTAGACGAAGGTGGTGTCAAACGCCGCCTGAAGCGCCTTCAGCTCGACCTTCATGTGTTCGCGCAGCTTCAAGTCCAACGCGCCCAGCGGTTCGTCCAGCAACAACACGTCCGGCTCCAGCACCATGCAGCGGGCGATGGCCACGCGCTGTTTCTGCCCGCCGGAGAGTTCATCGACCTTGCGGGTGCCGATCCCCGGCAGGCCGATGCGGTCCAGTGCCTCGTCGACCTTGCGGGCGATCTCGCCCTTGGCCATGCCGCGACGGCGCAGCCCGTAGCCGATGTTTTCGGCAATGGTCATCATCGGGAACAGGGCGAGGTGCTGGAAGACCATGTTCACCGGGCGCTTGTTCGGCGGCGTGTCCAGCACCGATCCGCCTTTGATCCGGATGTCGCCCGAGGTCGGATCGAGAAAGCCCGCGATCATGCGCATGATCGTGGTCTTGCCGCAGCCCGACGGCCCGAGGATGGAAAAGAAGCTGCCCGGTGGCACCGAAAAGGTGACGTTGTCAACAGCCGTGGTATCGCCGAACCGCTTTACGAGGTCGACGCAGTCCAGATCAGGGGTCATGTGAATTCCGTAAAAGGGGGCGGCACCCGGCAAGGGGTGCCGCCCGGATGGTCAATTGGCAGCCTGAACGCGGTCCAAGACTTCGCCTTCGATGGTTTCCAGCCCGGCAGGAACCGGCGGATACCACTTGATGTTGTCGATGGCCTCCTGCGAGAAGCTGGCCTGATACTTGGCCTTCAGCGCGTCCTCGGCAAACTCGTCCGCTCCGGCGGAGGCGGTGAAGTTGCCGGCCGCTGCGGTGATCATGGCCGCCACTTCGGGCTGCATCACGAAGTTGATCCACTCATAGGCCACGTCATCGGCCTGACCCTTGGCGGGCAGAACAAAGGTGTCGATCCATCCCAGTGCACCGGATGCGGGCGCGACAAAGGTGATATCGGCGTTGTCGTCGTTCAGCTTCCAGCCGCCAGTATCCCAGGCCATCGACGCGGTGACTTCGCCAGAGCGGACGAGGTTCATCAGTTCGTCGCCGCCGCCCCAGTAGGTTTTCACGTTGGCCTTGCAGTCGATCAGCTTGGCCTCGACCTTGCCCATGATCTCTTTGTATTTGGCCTCATCACCGTAGGCGGCAAAGGGGTCTTCGCCCATGGCGAAGGCAAAGCCGATCAGGGTCGGGCGCTTCAGGCGGTAGGACACCTTGCCCGCGACTTCGGGCGCGCAGAGGTCGGTGTAATCCTTGACAACGTCGCCTGCGGCGGCGGTGTTCATCACAAGGCCCGAGGTGCCCCAGACATGCGGCACGCCGTAGACATCCCCGTTCACGGTGGTGTTGGCCATTGTGGCCATCAGCATCGAGGGGATGAACAGGTCCTGATTCAGCTTCGAGACGTCCATCGGCTTGTAAATGCCGAATTCCATCTGCGGACCCATCACGCGGTCCTGGCTGGGCTGCACGAGGTCAAAGCCGCCGCCGCCGGTGGCGCGCAGCTTGGCGATCATTTCCTCGTTGTTGGATTTGGTCACTTCGACGGTGTGGCCGGTCTGCTTTTCGAACATCTCGACAACGTCGTCGGGCGCGTAGCCGCCCCAAGTCAAAAGGCGCAGCGTGTCGGCCTGCGCCATCGAAGCGAGCCCCGTCAGCAGGGTGCTTGCCAGCAAAATGGTTCTGGTCATGGGATGTCCTCTCTGTTGTGTTCTGTAATTCCGGGCAGAGTGCGCGCGTCGGACCAAATGGTCAAATTATAGTTCGCCGCGAAACGCGTCATTATCGCCCGATATTGCGAAACTGCTGTGACAGTCTTCAAGATCGCCGGTCGTCCCGCCGGGCTTGTCCCGTAACACGAATGATGGATTCGTGACGTGTTTTCAGCATGATACCCGGATGCCCCGAGCTGTTGGCCTGCCACAAAGCGCACGACCGGCAACCGGCCAGTGTACCACACGGCGTCGAAGCGGCGCGGGTCGCATTCGATTTGGCTCATTGCCGAGGGCCTGAGCCTGCGCTGGCACAGGTTCGCAAGACCTACCACGACGCAGGGCGCAAGTTGGTTCCACGATGCGATTGCCCCAACATGCTTGATTGCAAGTCGAAACGATGTGACAATCCTCAGCGAGAATTTCCGTGAATGGGATCGGTTGTGATTCCAGTGCGGGATGGATGTTCAGCAAACGGAAATCCGCCTTGGGAATGCCGGTTTCGTCGCCAAGATGAGGGACTGCCAATGCCTTTTCTGAATTATGAGTTTTCCGCATATCGAGAGAGCGATCTTACACTAAACGGACGATCCAATTTCTTTGTTGGCGATACGATCATCATACCGGGTACGACGACCGTTTCGATCACCATTAATGATGACGATGGGTTTTTGTCCGGAGACAACATTTCGAATGAAAATGCCGATGATACAAGCGGTCAGACGGCCGCGATCCTGAACGCCGATGGCGACGAGATCGGCAGTGGCGGGCAAGTATACGGAGAAGCGTTCTACTGGGTCAGCGATGCGTCCGGAAATCAATATGCCTTGGTCGAGATCGAGCAGGAAGACGGGGGAGGGGATTTTTTTGCATTCGTTTCGGATTATGGTATTCCGGAGGCCGGGACCGAACTACACGTAGAAAGCAAGGTGAATATAAAGAATTCAACCTTGATCCCCGAATATCAAAATTTGGCAGGGGCACCGCCCGCACCGGAACCGGAACCAGAACCGGAACCCGATCCCGAACCACAGTTCGTATTCACAGCCTTTAACGAATTTGATCTCACCATGGCTGGCAAAGAAAACCTGTTTGTCGGCGATACGATCATGCTGCCCAGCGACCCCACTCTGGTCATCAGCGTCGAGGATGATGACGCTTTTTTGTCGGGTGATAATCTCGTCAGTGAATATGCGGATGACGAGACGGGACAGGTCGCCGCTGTAACCCGTCTGGACGGTGTCGAGGTTGGCAACGGCGGTCAGATATTTGGCGAAGCTTACTATTGGGTCGTGGACCCGAACAACAACCGCTTTTTGATGGTCGAGATCGAACAGGAAGGTTCGGAAGATGACTATTTCGCGTTCCACACAGATTACGGCGTTCCGGAATCCGGGGTCGAACTGTACGTCGAACGCAAAGTGAATATCAAGGATAATACCTTGATTCCGGAATATGAGGGTCTGACGGCTGGAGAATTGCCGGAAGGATATGTTGAGAGCACCGGCGACCTTTTCGTTTAGAGAACTTTCGTCATTGGCCTGAAAGAGCCTTCATATTGCAACATCGGACTCGCCATAACCCAATGGTGCAAGGCGCATCCGCCAAATTGGCGCGTTTCCGGGGAGTTTCACGGGGCTGAATTGGCAAAAGTGTTTTCGACACGTATAGTCAGCCGATGGCAGAATTATAGTCGCATAGGGAAAACACATTTGGCGCACGATTGTATTTTTAAGGAGCCCATTGGAGTAAAAGAACTGTAGGGCATCTTTCGCCCGGTGCCGCAATTCTCCCCACTGTCTTCCAAACGTCCAGAGTCTGATTCCAAACGTGTGCGATGGGCGGACTCACACGCCGCACAGGTCGAAAGGGCCGTTAGTCACGATCAAATGGCCGTCACCCAATCAAGGTGCTCGAAACACGGACCTTGGACCGCCTCTGCAAAACCAACGACGCCGCCTTCCCATTCCAACAGCCGAACGCGGGCTTCGGCGTCAATGGCAAAATCCCAGCAGATATAGCCCGCCAATGGCAACTGAAGGTGCAGAGATACCGCCGCATGGGTGGCGTCGGCAATGGCGGGAACGGCTGACCCGTGAAACGGGGTGGCGACACCGGGCGGGCACGTCACCGGATGCCAATCTGACAGGTATCCGATCTCATCCAGTGCGCCGCTGTGCCAGTCCACGGCCACACGTAACTGGTCACGTGCGATCACATGGGCATGGCCCGGTCGGCCGATCTTCAGGTAACAGCACCGGACCTCTGGCCTGCCGTCCGGCGTCAAGGCGGTTCCGATGCGCAGCGTTGTCAAAGCCCGGCTTCCGAACCCATCCAGTTCGGGATGTGCTGACAGTTTCGGCTGAAAGACTCCATTGCCCAAGTGCAGCAACCGTTCAGGGCTGAGATCCGCAGCAGACAGGATCTGAACACCACGGCCAAATCCGGACTGATCCGCCTTGAACACCAAATCAGGCCCGTGGCCTGCCAGCAAATCACAGGCTTCGGTCGGGGGCAGGGGGCTGAAGTCGGGTCGCAAGAATCGCCCGTTCAGCGCATAAAGCAGATCGCAGATGGCCGGATGGTCAAAGAACGCAGGGGTTGTCGCCCTGACACGGGCCAAATGGTGACTGACGCCATTCACCCGTGGCATGACCTGTTCCAGATAATAACTGTCCGGCATCCAGCCGTCGCGGTAACAGCCCTGCACCGCAGCGTAGAGCGTCAACCATTCGGCGTGACGCGCCACACCGAACCGGGCCATGGCCTCATCTCTGGCCCGACGAATATGGTCAGGCGTCGGCCTGCGTCCTGCTGCGGCCAGTACCGACAGCGCCGCCCGGACCTCGCGCCGTTTTTTCCACCGCAATCGGGTCGCGCGCGCCGTCGCCATCGCCGATTTCGCGGATTGCTTTAACCGATCAACCAACGGCTCTGTCCGTTTGACGGCGGCGGGTCAGCCAGGCGTGTGCCAGCGCGCTTATGGTCAGATATGCGGCTCCGGAGGCAAGGAAACCGCCACCGGCCCCCAGTGCGCCATGCTGTGGCACCAAGGTCAGCGCAGCTATGGAACCGGCAAGGAAACAACTGCCCGAAATCGCCACCCGCCAGCGAAAAGCCTGCAATGCGGTCACGCCGGTAACAAGCGGCCCCGCCACCAGATACAGCGCCGATGCGAGAACAATCAGCGTCAGCAATCTTCGGTCAACGTAGTCTGCGCCAAACACAAACCGCACAAAGGGATTGCCGAACAGCCACGCGAGCGCGACGGCCAATGCCCCAAGCCCGAGTGAGGCGATGACCATGCGCCGGGTCAGCCGCCGAAAATCGCCGATCCGTCCGCTGCGCGCGTAGCGGCGCAGGCGGGCTGCTGCGGCGCTGCTCATGGCATTGGCCAGCATCGACAGCACCGTATGAACATAGGCAAGTGCACCAAACAGGCCCACAGCGGCCAGACCGGCATGACGCTCAAGAACAAGTGGGGGGATGCTGTGGGCCGCCCGCATCAGCCACAGCGCCAGTCCGACGGGCAACACCCACAGTGCAAGGGTGCCGATGCGGCGCAGGTTGGTCCCTTTCAACGCCGCAACCGGAGTTGCCAGACCCAACCGCCGCAACAGGCGGCTGTCCACGCCCCAGTAGCTCAGCCCCCACAGCGCCGCTTCGGCCAAGAGGGCCAGCGGCAAGTCCCGAGTATACCAAAAGACCACGGCAAATCCGGCCAGTCCGGCGCTGCTGCGCAACAGGATCGAACCGGCGACATAGTCCAGCCGCTCGGCGCGCTGGAACATGGCGTGGTTCAGGCTGGCCTGCGCGCCGAAAAATCGCACCATGGCCATTCCGGCCACAGCGCCCAGCACCAGCCATCCGCGCCCCCCGTAAGCCGAAAAAGCGACAGCCATGGAGACCGCCACCGCCGCGACGCTGCCGGTGATCCGCAGGCCCAGATAATCGGCGCGGTTGAACCGGTCCAGATCATCCACGGTCAGCACGTCTCGGGTGCCCATGGTCGCCAGGAAAAACAGCGGGGTCACGATCGAAGAGGCCAGAGTGAACGCCCCGACATCAGCGGGCGTTCCCAGCCGCGCGGTCAGAGCGATGATCAGAAATTGCGTCGCCGCGTACCAGCCGCGCCCGATCATGGCAAAACCGATATTGCGTTTCAGCGACAGCGGGCCACGGGAGCCGCCGACAGTTGCCCCGGTCATGGCGCGGCATCCCACACGGCAAGATCGGGCGTGCAGAGCGCACGTACCCGGTCCAATTGCTCTGGTGTCAGATCGGCTGGCCGCAACCCGGCACGCGGCCCACGGGCGCGGTTTTCATGTCCGATGCGCGGGCGCAGCCCGATTTCGCGTTTCAGGTCGGTGCGGAACCTTGCCAGATCGTCCAGACGACCGACAACATCGAACCGGTGCAACCCCTTGACCGCCCTGTCAATTGCGGCGGCGCTGCGCAGGTCGTGGCGGTCAGGCAATCCGGAAAAATACTCGACATAGCTTGCCCCCATACGTGCGGCACGCGGGGTTTCCAGAAAGGCGTCGAACGGTTCGGCGATCATGGCATGGGCGCCGTGGCGGCCATGGCTCCACGCGAAATGGGACAGGAACCTTGCCACCGGCTCGCGCAGGACGGTGACAAATTTGTAATGTCCGGCAAAGCGCGCAAATGCGGTTTCGGAAAACCCGACATGGGCCGCAATACAACGGGTGTCGGTATACATCAGGTAAAGCAGCATTTGTTCGCGCAGATCCAGCACGTCGACCAGCATGGCGTCGCGATCATGGCGCCCGGTAAAGGCCTCGAAGGCGCGAAAACTGGCTTCGGGATGGACCGTCGCCTGACTGAGGATACAGCGTTTGCGCAACGCGCGCGCGACCGAGGTGCCGCCGCATTTCGGCACATGGTGAAAAACGAACCGCTGTGGCACTGCGATGTCCAGCAGCCGGGCGCGCAGGCCACGCGCCCGCGAAACCATGCCACCGCTGTCCCGGCGCCAGGTTTCATTCTGCGAAGGGTCCAGCGTCATATGAGTACGCCCCTGCGCACCGCAGAAACGCGTATCTGCGGCATGGACCGACTGGCGTGTTTGTTGGCTGTGAGCAAGGCGAAAAAGATCATCAGGGCCAGCCATTCCGGGTATCCCGGATGGCCCGCGTCCCCGGCAATCCAGACCCGCAGCAGAGGGAGCAAGGGCAATGTCGCCACCCACTCGGGTCGGGCGGGCAGAACCCAGTTCGACCGCCGTTGGGCAATCCGGATCACGAAATTCAACCACCCGACCACGATGGCAACATAGGCGCAAAGGACCGCCAGAAAGGCCAGCAACCCGCCATGCAGCCAGGCCCCCAGGAACAGGTTGTGCACCAACTGGCCATTGATTTCGGAAAGCCCCGATCCCAGCAGCACGCTGTGTTCAATGCCGGCAAGGGCGAATTCCAGCTGGTGCAACCGTCCGACCGTCGAGGCATCCGCAAAACTGAACCTGTCACCGATCCGCGCCGTGGCTGCCTGATCGGTGGACAGAACAAACGCCAGCAGTACCGCAAGACTGACAAGCGCAAACACCCTGAGTACAAGCCCCGCGCCTCTGGACTTGCGGGCGCGATTTTCCGCCAGAATTGTCGCCATCAGCATGGCCAGCAAGGCAATCAGCAGCACGGATCGGGTGCTGAAAATCAAAAGCAACGTCAGCACAAGCAGCGTCATTGCCTGCCCTTTTCGGTCCGGCAGCACCGACATGTGACCGGCGCGGTACAGGACCAGTGCCACAAAAAGACCCGACGCGACGATGTTCTTGGCCGAGGCCGCCGCCACTCCGTCACCGGCAGCCTGGAACAAGGCCCGCAGAAAGCCGTAAAGAACATAGTTCAGGTCTCCCTGAACAAAGAACCGTTGAACGGCGGTCATCCAGCTTTCGCCGCTTTGCTGCGCCAGGAACTCAGAGATCGCAAGAAACCCAAGGACCGCGATCATGCCCGCACGTCTTAGAACAGGTGCTTCGCCATCCGCCTGTACCAATGCTGTGGCAACGGTCAGACCGCAAACAAGGAAAAAGGCCTGACGCAAGATCAGGCCCTTGTCCGGGAACCCGGCCAGATGCAGCGCAAGGATCAGCAAATACAGCAGATAAAAGCACAGCCACGGTAGCACGCTTTGTCCCAGCCGGGTCGCAGCCTGAAGGCTTTGCGCCGGGCGCAGCAACATCAACAGCCCAAGCCCGATACAGGCCGCATAGGCCAGCGACAGATCAAAGCCGCCCAGCCCCGCCAGATGAATCCAGGTCAGGGTCATCCCCCCAAGCGCCATCACCAGGCCCCAGGCGACAATCCCGTGACCCGATACGTCAGCGGCAGACCGGGTCATGCGTCCTCGGGGCGCAGAAGCGTGGTTTCGGTCCTGGCCGCACGCGGGCTGACAGTGGGCGGGGATTTGCGCTTGGCGGGTTGGCGCATATAGCTTGAGACCGCGGTGCCGCTCAGGGTCCATTGTCCTGTTTTGCTGGCCGGATCCGCCTCGGTCACGACGACCCCGGACAACTTGCGCTGCGGCAGATGGCGAATGGCCGAGCGCAGCGCCTCGCGCGGGGTGCGCTCGGCGCGCATGACCATGACGATCTCGTTGCAGTGCTCTGCCATGATACGGCAATCGGCCAAATTTCCGACCGGCGGGCCGTCGATAATCACCAGGTCGTAGAACCGCGACGCTACGCGCAGGAACTGTTCGAAATGCGGTGTGTCGAGATAGACCGAAGGGGAACGCCCGCGCAGGTCTCCGGCCGGAATAACATCCAGCACATCGCGCCCGACCTCATCTTCGGGAAGGCAGTCGCCGCCCCGCAGAATGTCACACAGACCGACCGCGTTCTCCATGTCGTAAAGCGCGGACAGACCCGCGAACCTCAGATCCGCATCGACCATCAGAACGCGTTTGCCGCTGGCGTTGGCCGATTCACCAAGCGATGCGGCAAGGGTGGTCTTGCCCACGGTTTCCTCTGCCGAGGTAATCAGAACGATTGGCGTCTTTCCCTGTCCCGGCCCGGTCAGGCTCTGGCGCAGCAGGGACACCGCCTCGCTGTAGGCGGTAAAGGGATCACTGCGCACAATCTTGTATCCTTCCTGCCCGCTCGGAAGGCGGGGCAGAACGGACAGGACCGGGAGTCCAAGATCGGCCTCGACGCCGGCAATGGACGCGAACTCGCGTTTCAGGGCGTCCCGCAGCAAGGCATACACCAGCACCAGCCCGACCCCCAAAAGGAAGCCGAGAATAACAAAGACCTTGGTCGGCGGATAGAACGGTTCCAGCGGGAAGGACGCGGCGCTGACCACAAGGGCGCCGCTGGTGGCGAAGGTGCTGAGGTCGGCGGCCATGCCCGCGTTGTTCAGGTATCGTTCATATTGCAGGCGATACGCCTCGACCTGGCGTTCCAGTTCCCTCAGCCGGACAGCGGTCAGCGAATCCGTCCCCGACTGACCGCCGGCCCGCTGCAAGGCTTCTTCCAGCAGCACGGTGCGACTGGAAAGCGCCGCCATCTCGTTGTTCAGCATTTGCGCAATGCGGCGGATCTCGTCCGTTATCTGGCTTTCAACCAGATCAAGCTGGTTGTTGATCTGTGCGAGACGCGGCGAATTGGCTTGGCCAAGCTGGCTGGCGTCTGCCAGCCGTCGCTGGAGTTCCAGTTGCTCACCGCGCAGGTCGGCCACGATGTCCGAGGCCTGTACCTCGGGGAGACTGCCCGGATCGCCGCCCAGAAGTACGGCCTGAGCCTGTTCAAAAGAGGCGCGCTTTTGCGCCAGATCGGCGCGTGACCGGATCAATTCCGCATTGAGTTCAGTAAGTTGCTGGTCGCTGAGCCCCGAGCCGTCCTTGATCCCGATCAGGTTGTTCTCGATCCGGTAGGTCGTGGCGGCGCGTTCCGCTTCGGCGAGTTTGCCGCGCAATTCGTTGGCGCGCGCATCAACCCAGTCCGTCAGCAGGCGGGCTTCGGCCGAGCGGAATTCAAGCCGCATATCCTGATAGACCTGTGCCATCGTGGCGGCGATCCGCTGGGCAAGTTCCGGTGATGTGGCGCTGGCATCGATGCGGATCACATTGGTTTCGCCTTCTCGCCTGACCGAGACAGCATCCGCCAGTTGCCGCAACGCTCCCAACGTCGCGCGGTCCTGCGGATCGGCGGTGCCGGGCGTGCCGCGGGCTGTGGGGATCAGTGCCTTTATGGCGTTGATGATCAGACGGACCGGACCCGGTTCAGTGGGCTGGAACCACGGCTCGGCCAGCAATTCGGCCTCGTCGATCACGCGGCGCAACATGTCATCCGAGGTCAGCAACAGGATCTGTCCATCGACATACCCAAGGTCGACCCGACCAACCGCCTGTTCCACCTCGATCGGGCTGACCACCGGACGTTCGACCATCAGTTGCACGTTGCTCTTGAACAGCCGGTCCATGCGCTGAGCCAAGATCAGTCCCGTCAGGGCAAAGATCAGACCGACCGCGAACATCCGGAACAAGTTGCGGCGCAACAGCGCCAGCGCCTCGCGCAGGCTGTCGCCCAATTGACCGTCATCGTCCGTTGCGCGCCAAGGCTCGGCGGTCAGCGAGGCGACCTGTTTCACCGGCCCGATCCACGCAAAACCACGGTGACCGTTTGAATGACCAAGCCGAGGTCGCGCAGAAAGCTGATGCGGCGCACATAGGCGCAGTCCATGTCCACCCGCTCTTCATAGGTCGTCACGCCGCGACCACCGATCTGCCACGGCCCGGTCAGACCGGGACGCACGGACAGGTACAATGGCAACCGGTTTCCGTAACGGCGCAATTCGCCCTCTGTCACGGGCCGCGGGCCGACCATGCTCATGTCTCCGCGTAACACGTTGAATAACTGCGGCAATTCGTCAAGGCTGGTTCGCCGGAGGAAGTGGCCCAAGGCCGTTACGCGCGGGTCGAGGTCAAGCTTTTGCGACGTCCTCCATTCCTGCGCAGCCACCGGATCGGTGCGCAATGCAAAGCGCAACAACCGCGAAGAGTTGCAGTGCATTGTGCGAAACTTGTAGCAGCGGAACGGCGTATGATTTCGACCGATTCGGACATGACCGAAAATGGGAGACCCGCCAGAACACATCAGAAGCAAGGTAAGAAGAAAAATGACGGGCGACGCCACAACCAGAATGGTCGACGCGCACAGAATATCAAACAGTCGTTTTCCAAGTCCTACATAGATTCCGTCGCGCACGTTGGTGCGGTCTTCTTGGAATCGAAGGCTTATGGCATCGACTTGACCCCGCTGTCCCAAAATGCCGCCCCATTTTTGTTCTTCGATCACCCGCATCTCTTGCAAGGTGACTCATGTCATTATTCTGTCATATTCGCCCCAAATTGAAAGCATCAGCCCACTGGAAGGTTTACGAATTCAACAAATTCAGAAACATACGAACAAGTCCGCTGAAATTGTTGCGCAATCCGGAACAGTGATGCGCGATCACGGGGCAACCACGCGCGCCACCGGCAACTTTAAGTTGCGACTATTTGGATGCCGCACCCGAGAATTGCAGGACGGGCGAGAATCGTTTTTGGTTTTGAGCGTCTGCGAAACCGCGAAGGGCGGAGTCGGGCGGTTTCAGGACAGTCTGCGCGCGATCGAGGGGGCCGGATTTGACCTTGCCGTATTGCTGCCCGAACAAGACAGCGATGTGCTGACCTATCGCGACCGCATCTGGACCTTTCGACGGCAAAGGCGCGGGGTCCGGGCCTTATGCGCAATGATTTCCGAATTCCGACGGGTAAGGGCGTCGATCAAGCCTGATGTCTATTTCTTCAACAGCACCTTTGCGCTGTTGCCGCTGTTGGTGATGCGGATGATTGGCGACCGGTCGCCAGCTGTTTACTGCGCGCATTGTTGGGCGGTGAGCAACTACCGGCCCGGTTCTGTCAAAGGGCGCATTGTTCGGACGGTCGAAGGGCGGCTTTGCGGGCTTGCCGATCTGGTTGTGAACGTCTCTTCAGGCGACGCGGACCTGGCGCGCCAACTGGGGTACAAAGGCCGCCATGTGGTGGTGGAAAATGCCGTGCCGGACAGTGCCGCCATGACCGAAGTCGCGGCGTTTCCGGCCCAGGCGCCCGGCGCGGTCCATTTGCTGTTTGTCGGCCGGTTTGACCGGCAAAAGGGGCTGGATCTGCTGTTGCCGGCTTTTGCCCGCGCCCGTGTCCGCAACCGTCATCTGCACTTGCACCTTGTGGGGGGGCCGGTGCGCAGCGACCGCGTGCCCGACCTTCCCGATGGCGTGACCTGGCATGGGTGGGCTGCACCGGACCAGATTGACGGCTATTACCGCGCCGCCGATGCATTGGTCGTGCCATCCCGTTGGGAGGGGCTGCCCCTGATCGTGCCCGAGGCGCTGCGCAACGGCACGCCTGTTCTTGTGGCGGATCGTAGCGGAATGGCCGGACTGGTGACACCGGGTGAGACCGGCGCAGTCTTTCAGCATGATGCAGACGCGCTGACCGACTGTCTGGCCCGCCTGACCCATCCGGATCTGCGCGCGATGCGCGGGGCGGCCCGTGCCAGCTATGAGCACCGTTTCACAATTGATCGCTTTGCCAACCAGATGGCAGGACATCTTGAGAACCTGGTGTCGCGATGAGCGGTACGCCTGTTCTTTTTCTGGCGGGTGTGCCCAAGGCAGGGACGTCGTCGCTGTTCAATTGGCTGGCTCACCACCCGCAAATTCAGGGCTCGACCGATAAGGAAACCTGCTTTTTTGCCGACCCTGAAAGCCATGTATACAGGCCCGAGTTCAACGCCGAAACCGGGATCGAAAGGTTTCATCACGCCTTTCCCGCCCCGACGGGTGAAACGCGGCTCAGGGTAGAGGGCACCCCCACGCATATCTACAGCCGCACGGCGCTGACGCATATTCCGGCCTTGCCTGACGCAAAGTGCCTGTTCGTGGTGCGCGACCCCGCCACACAGATCCGGTCGATCTATGATTATTATCGCAACACCTGGGATTACATTCCCGAGGCGATGGGCTTTTCTGAGTTCGTCGACACTGTGCGCCGGGGCGGGCATGATTTTGGCGGCAACGAACTTGCCTCTCGTGCGCTCGACTATGCAGATTACAACCGCTGGCTTGATCCATGGCGCGCCAAGCTGGGGCAAGGCCGGATGATGGTCTGCTCCTTTGACCGCCTGCGCGACGATCCAATGGGGCTGGTGCACGAAATCGCCGAATGGTGCGACCTGTCGCCAGAGTTTTTTCGCAGCCACACATTCCCGGTCGAAAACGAAAGCTACGTCCCGAAAAACCGCGTCTTGCAGAGGCTCAATATCGCCCTGCGCGGCCATCTTCCCAAGGGACGGCTCTATGATTGGGCGAGGCGGTTCTATCGTCGGGCGAACACCCGTGCGCCGGACCGGGCCGACGACTCCGGGGTGCAGGCCGATCTGCGGCGTCACTTTGCGACCGCCAATGCCCGGCTTGCCACGGAATACGCGCTTGATCTGTCGGCCTGGGAATTTTAGCCGACTTGTTGCGCATGGCGTTGCAGCAACCCGTTGCAGATTTTTGTCAACCGGGCCAAGTGCCGTTCTGGAGAGACCGCGTCCGCAAGCGTCTTGCTGTCGAACCGGTCCAACGCATCGACCGTGCCGATGGCCGCCGCCAGTGTTTCAGGATCCGGACGGTCGTAGATCACGCCGTTTACGCCGTCCTGCACAACTTCCCGCGCCGCGCTCCAACTGCCACAAACGACGGGGATGCCGCGCAACAGCGCCTCGATCGGGACCAAAGGCTGACATTCGTACCAAAGCGACGGAAAGACCAAAGCCCGCGCCCGCGACAGGTGGGTCTGGACGTCTTCGGGGGCCAGCCAGCCCGTGATCTCCGCGTCGGGATTGGCGGCCCGCACGGCTGCCTCTTCGGGCCCGGACCCGACAAAGACCGCCCGAACCCCCGCCAGCTGCGCGGCCTTGGCAAAGATCGCGGCGCCCTTTTCCGGCGCCAACCGACCGACAAAGACGAAATCGCGGTTTTGTGCGGCATCGACCGGCGGCCCATGTGCGGCGACCGGGTTGGGCAGATCGTGCAGGGATGTGCCGGATGGCAAATGCGGCGCCATGACATCGCGCTGGGTGCGCGAGATAAAGGCAATATCGCGAAGCCCCCGTGGCAGGTGACCGGGCCCGCGTGCAATCGCGGCCCGTGCCAGTCGCCAGACCTTGTGCGTCGCGTGGCGGGCATCGCAATTACGCAGGCAACAGGCCGAGGACAAAGGCCTTCGGGTGCAGATTTCTCCGGCGCGATAATCAAAGAAGCCGCCATTTGGGCAAGCAAGGAAATATTCGTGCATCGTGTAAAGCACGGGAATTCGGCTTGCGGCCAGCACCGGGCCGACGGAGGGCGACAGCGCCTTGGCCCAGCCATGGCACAGCAGCACCGTGTTGCGCGGGTCGTGCCGTTTGATTTCGGTTTCCAACGCCTGCGCCGCGGCGCGATTCCAAAGGCCCGATAGCATGGCGCGCAGGCGGCTGGGATTGTCCAGCAAGCTGTGCTGCCCCAGACAGGTCACCGATATATTGGGATGGTCCAGCAATGGGCTGACCGGGCCGGTGGCGGCCAGAAAACGGACCCCGATGCCCGCATCGGCCAGCAAGCGCGCCGTATCGATCGCGACCTTGGCCTGCCCCCCGGTCACATCGGCGAAGTCCCCCACGATCAGCGCATGCCTCATATTGTCGGTCATGTCCGTCGGTCCGCGCTTTCGCCTGTGTCCGGTCCCGGTCCGGTGCCGGGTCGATACCCAACCCTCAATAGATGAACTTGACGGGCCGCGCGAGACGGTAGAAGCTTTTTTGCTCCGGCAATTCGCGTGTCGGCAAACGCGCCAGAGAGCCCATGACGAAACCGAAAATTCTTTTTGTCGCCAATGCGGTGTTGGGTTGGCGCACCTATGCACGGCAACTTGAAACCGTGTTGGCGGCGCGCCAAGATGTCGACGGCACGGTGCTGTACCGCACGCCCGGTCGTTGGGCCATGCAACTGGCGCGGCGTCATGCCGACGGTCCGCTGGGGCGGCGATTGCGTCCGTTCGATCCGATCCAGCTGTTCGCCGGACGGTCGGGACACGATATCAGGCAAGCGGTGGCGCGCCTGCGGCCCGACGTTGTGCATTTGGCGGCGCACTGGCCCGCCGGAGCGCTGTTGGCCGCGCGGGTTCCGTTCACGATCGCCCTTGACGCTACACGGGCCGGTTTGAGCCGCGATCTGCCGTTGCCCGGTTGGGGACAGGTGGAATGCCAGCGTGAGGCCCGGCTGTGCCGCGCGGCGGCGCATGTCTTCCCGATGAGCCAATGGGCCGCGGACTCCTTGCAGGACGACTATGACATCCCGAAGTCGCGGATCACCGTGCAACCGCCGACGCTGCTGCCCGAGCACTGGCCCGAGAACTGGCCTGAGAACTGGCCCGAGCGTTGGCCCGATCAATGCAGCCGAGAGCCCGCGCGGGATCGTCCGCAGATCCTGTTCGTCGGCAATGACCTTCAGCGCAAAGGCGCGCACCGGCTGGCGCGATGGGTCGAAGGCCCATTGGACGGACGTTGTCATCTGCACATCGTTTCGACAGATCGCAAGTCAAGGCCGCCGAACGGGCCGCATGTCACCTTTCACGGACCAATCCCGCATGACAGGCTGATCTCTGAGGTGATGCCCAGCATGGATATCTTTTGCCTGCCGACCCGGCTCGACATGTCGCCCTTCGTACTGGTGGAGGCGGCGGCGGCCGGGCTTCCATCGGTGGCCAGTCGGCTGGCTGGTATTTCCGATCTGGTGTCGGATGGAGCAACCGGGCTGCTGGTCCAGCCCGACGACGATAGCGGGTTTGTTCAAGCGCTGCGCCGCCTGATCGAGGATGCGCCGTTGCGCCGGAGGATGGGCACTGCGGCGCGCCGTCGCGCGGAGGAGGCGTTTGATGGCAGACGCGGTTTCAACCATCTGATCGACCGGTTGGTGACCATCGCGGCGGCGCAAGGCAGCGACCCGCTATGACCGGCCACGCCAGTTTCGCCGAGCTTGAGGGCAGGGTCGACCCGTTCCTGCTGCGCCGCATGTCAAAACAGGACGCGGGTTTCGCGCTGCGCACGCTGGATCCCGTCCCGACATGGAACCGTTTCGATCTTGGGTTCAAACTGCTGTGGCTGGATGCCCGTATGGGGGCCCGTTCGCAGTTTGCCGAACGGATTTACCAAGACCACATCGCCGCCTTTTCGCTGGCGGATATGGCCGAACCCGGCAACCCCGACAAACAGGGCATTGCGCGTTTCCGATCCGATTTCGCGGGGCTGTTGCAGGACATGCGCGCGCATGGATTCGATGCCTCGAAGAGTCTGGTGCCTTTGGCCGGGGACGGCAGCCTGCTGAACGCGGGCCATCGCTCGGCCGTAGCACTGGCGCTGGGCAAGCCGGTCACAGCCGTCGAAACCGGGCTGGATCCGGTGCATTTCGACTATGATTTTTTCGCGCGGCGCGGCATGGCGCAATCCGATCTGGACGCCGCAGCGGTCCGCATGGTCGAGGCCATGCCCGATGTCGCGGTGGCCCTGCTCTGGCCAGCCGCACGGGGCCGGGAACGCGAGGCCGCGCGGCTGATGGGGCCTTTGGTCTATCGTCGCTCCCTCCAGCTGTCGCTGAAGGCAGGGCATCTGTTGCTTTCCCGCGTGTATCGGGACGAACCCTGGCTGGGTCCGGCAGAAGAGAACTTTCCCGGAATCCGGCGCAAACTGATGGCCTGTTTCAACGGTCCTGACCCTCTGCGGGTCCTGATTTTCGACGCCCCGACACGCCGGGACAGGGTCGCGCTCAAGGCCGAGGTGCGCAGGCTGTACGGGATCGACAAAAGCTCGATCCACATCACCGATACACAGGCAGAAGCCGTCGAAATCGCGCATTTGCTTCTGAACCCCGCCGCGCGGCATTTTCTGTCCCATGGCGATCCGATGGCTTTTGCCGAGACCCGCCACAATATCGCATCGCTACAGGCCTATATGAAGGGCAACGCCCTTGGGCCGGCCAGTCTGGCGGTCGATACGGGAATGGTGCTGGGCCTGTATGGTCTGCGCCCGCCGTCCGATGTCGATGTAATTGCCGATGGCGTATTGCCATCGGGGCCGATCGAACATCACGACACCAATGGCCATGATGCGGCATTCGGCGATCTGATTCAGGATCCGGCCCTGCATTTCCGATACGACGGGATCACATGGCTTAGTCTGGCCGAAGTGGCGGCGCTGAAATCCCGGCGGCTGGCGGGGCAGGATCGCGAAGACCTGTTGCGCATCAAACCCCTGTTGGCTTCGCCGTCGGATACAGCAGAGGGCCGATTGGTGTCGCTGAGGTTTCAGTTTGCGCTGTTGCGTCTGCGGCGCAGGGTGATCCGTGGCCTGATGGCTCTGGGCATTGGCCGACCGCTGAGGCGGGTTTATCGGCATTTCTTGCGCAAGTCGCCGTAAAAGGTGCGGAGGACAATCCGGCCAAAGGGAGGTGCCCCGTTCTCGATCACTGCCCGGCGATGCCTTGCGCTGCCCGGTCAAGAGGGGGGCGCTTTCACAGCTTGTATCGGCGCTTGTGGTTGTTGGCCGGAATTTTGCGTTGCATTCGACCGGGGATGCGGGCGCGCCGTCCGTCGGCGCATCGCGCCACCGCAACCCATTGCGATTGGTAAATATAACAGCACTTTGAACACGTTGGCATACGCCTAGCTTGCCGTGGGACGCGGGAAAAAAGGGCTTAAGTCGCGCCATCTGCGTGTCGCTCAGCCAGAAAAGGTCAGACATGTTCAACGCCTGTTTTCAGCATGATGCGTGACATAATCCACCGAAATTCGACCGGTCCTGCCCCTACAGCGCCTGCACCGGAGGGGCACATGTGACCTGCCCGGCAAACACATGTTGCACTATTTTGTAGAAGGGTCGAACCGCGACGGCCGGAGCGACTCCGACCTTTGCGGCCATAGAGACAGTCAAGGCTTCAAAGACCACGGAAATTCGTCATCGTCTCAAGGGACAAGGACGTCAGTTCGCTATCCAAAAGACCCACGAGTCGCCCCGCGGAAATGTGCGGAAAGTCAGACGGCTTATTATTCCTAAAGTCAAATATCAGCCGCCTCCCTCACCGCGGCGGTGATGTCATCCTGTCGAAGCGCGGTCGGTTTCCGTCAACAATGGCGATATTCCCGCAAGGATATCGGCCGCTTCGGAGGCTTCGAGTTGGAAGCCCAGTGTTTCTGCCTCGCGCTTGGCTTCTTCCAGAACACTTTGTGACAACGCGTACTCTGAACGGGTGAACTGGATCTGCCCATAGGCTACCAATCCACTCAGTTTGATCAGGCGCAATCCATGCCGGGAACTCATGGCAATCGACCGGGCAATCGCCTCTGCCGCAAGGGCCAGTTCCCCCCGTTTCATGTTCAGCTTGCCCTCGGCAAGTTGCGCTTCTGCTTCCAAACGATAGAGACCCATCTGCGTGGCATAATGCAGAACACGCCGGATCCGCCCCTGAGCGAGATCCTGTTTGTTGGTTTCGATCTCAAAAAGCGCAAGGCTCAAGAGAGCGTGGTTTTCTACGTCCCTCTGTTCTGCCTGAGAGGCCGAATTCACCGCCATTTCAAGACTGGGTTTTGCCTTTTCGTATTGCCCGGTGCGAAAGTACAAATCGCCCATCAGGCGATGGAATATAGAAACCGCCCGCAGGTCGCGCCGCTCGACAAATCCTCTCAGACAGGCTTCGTATTCGCTCAATGCGCCTTCGAAACTGCCGCTAAGGTGATCGCAGAATGCCAAATATCCGCGCGCAAAACCATGCACCTTGCTTGGGGTCGAGCGCTTGACATGGCGCAATGAAACCTCCAGCTCATTGAGCATTTGCCGCGCAATGCCGATCTTGCCACGCTCTATAAAGGCGAGCGCGAGATTCAAATTTATCCGCCGCTCGGCCGCATTGTATGCCTTTGAATCAAACGGGGGCGTCTGCGCATGCGCCATAATGAATCTCGCCTGTTTGAACAGCGGGATTGCATCGAACAGCCGTCCCTGCATGAAACTGGTCAATCCGCGTTCATTGTACAGCCATGCGATCTCATCACGGTAAAAGGGATGGCGAAGGACCTTGTATTTTGTGGTCTGGCGTTCAAACAAACCTCGCATACAGGCCTGTTTGCAGACCGCCAGCATTCCGGATTTTACTTCGTTGAGCAGTAAGTCGAGTTCATTTTGTCGCTGAGCACTCAAACTGACTTTGGCATCGGCGATCCGGTTTTTCAGCCGTGTCAATCCCAAGGCACCGATCGTGTCGCTGCCGCTGGGGAGCGAAGCCGTCTTGAACACCGATCCGTCGAGCAATAGCCCAAGCTCGTCCCGATTGCGCTCTAGCCCCACAGCCGCATTCAACAGACCGCGCAGCCAGCCGCGATATGTCTCGAACGGCGGCTCGTCGCCGGGTTTGAGGTGAACCGTGTCGAGCCGCGAAAGAGACCCAACGGTCAAGGCCGTCTGAAGCATACTGAAGCAGGCCCGCAACCGTTGCGGAACCGCATGGATCTGCCCCATCGACCCGGCGATACCTTCCGGGTCGAGTCGTGGGCCCTCGTCGCTGGCTTCACTCGTGAAAGGAAAGAATACATGCTCGGCCGCACGTCTGTACGCGCGGGTCGTTTGTTCGTCGGCATTTGTTTCACCGCCCATTTCCGACAGGTGTGGATCCCACCTTGTGCGCTTGTACTGCTTGCCGGACCACGTCGTCCGATAGGTCGCGTCCAGCATGATCCGGCACCGCTCGATCATGTGGCTGACGATCTCCTGGATCATCTCGAAATGTGCTGACCGCGGCGTCGGCAAGTCGCGTGGCTGGTCGCAGAAAACCGACATCTGATGATGATTCAGGTCGCCCTCGTCCGATATCTGCAACTGCATGTGATAGGCGAAATGTTCCCGCAGGCCAGCGTGCAGCGCGTAGCGCATGTGCAGTCTGCGTTCCTCGTCTTCGCGCTTTGCCTCACCCAACTCCGAATTCTGCGATGGCTCGATCTCGATCACCAGACAGCGGCCGCACAACTCCTTCAGATTGAAGGACAGCATCTCCAGAATGAAGGCCCGCTCCCGATACATTTCGGACGGCTTTTGAGTGTTACCGGGGTACTTTTCTTTGAAAGCTTCCCGCAAATGGCGATAAATCAAGGGGCATCCCATCAGTACCCAAATCTCGACCGGCAGGCGAAACAACACCAGATGCCGAAGAACCAGACGAATGAGAGCGGGATCGAGCGTCGCGGAACCGTGTGGTTGCGTCACGGGGGCAGGCGGGGTTTGCGATTTGGCCGGATCTGCCCGGTCAAGACGTTCATGCTCTGCCAACACGACTGCGAGCACACCTTGTGCCCCATCGCGCGCATAGGCCCGATCGAGGGGTTCGATATACGCGCGGAACCAGGCGCGGTGAGTTGCGATATCCTGGGCAACGTTTGGGACCTCAGCCATGCGTGCCTCTGCCAGCCGTTTCCAGCCCGACAAGACAATCAAGGTCAGGGCAACGCTGTTCCATAGACCACGGTAAATCTCTCGCGTGCTGTGCAATTCGTCAAAGATGTTGTTGGTGCGATCCGGTGTCTTTTGCCTTGCCCATTTCAAAAAGGCCTGCGCAGGAATTGAGAAGTCTTCGTCATTCATCTCGATATGGCTTGCGGAATCAAATTTGGATAAGAGCAATCGCTCCTTCCATGTCGGAGCGGGCAATTCCGACCATTTTCTTAAGTACCGTTTGGTACGTGTCTCATTCGAGTACGCCTTTTGGTGTTCGGTGGCGAGTGTCCTCTTTGACCCGCCGGGATTGTATTCTTCGCTCAAGAATGCGATCGGTGTTTGCGGCTGTCCGGCGATGAACAAATAGTCTATAGGTGGATCGGGATCGGGCTTGTCTCGGTCGGTGGTGCCGCAGAGCAAACGAAACAAGGCCCGATGCATGGGGTTGCGGGCATCGCCCTTGGAGTCGCAAATCCGATCCAATCCGCTCAGACAGACAAAAAGCCGCTCTGCCCGGTTCTGGCAGAGGGTTTCAAGCGTTTTCATCACAGACCGCAAGACTTCCAGTCGATGCTGTCGCACCACCTCAGTTTGCAGATCTCGGGCAGAGATTGCGCGCCGATCTGCAACGAGTCGGGGTTCATCTTCGCGCCGCGCCACGTATAGCCTTCGTGCCACCAAAATCTGCTTATCGGATTCCGTGATGCAATCGCTTTCCCTCAGTCTCTTCAGAAATCCGCCGCCAGCTTCATTTACAAGAACTCGCAAATCAGCAGGCGGCAACTCACGAATAATTTCCCGACCGCTCAGGGGTTTCTGACCTTGGCCCGGAATCTCCGACAACTCGGTTTCAACAATTGCGTTCAGCGCCGCTTGTGTTTCTTTCGCTTCCGGAGAATTCCCATTCTCATCTACTTCCCGGAGCATGATCTCAGCCGCCTGTCGGGCAAGGAACCGGGTGAGCGCCTTGGCAACCGACGAAAACTCCATCGAGAAACTCTGATGCGCCATGAAGGCAGCCTCATAACGCGCGTGGTTTTTGCAGTAGGGCGGGAACAGGCTATTCTGCGCTTCTTGGTGCATCAATAACCGGATCAACGATCCTTTTCCGCTTCCGCGCGGCGCGGTGAGACGCAGCACCCGAGATCGCCGTAGTTTCCCCGCTACATGTTGGAGCCGTTGTTCGGAGTGCGCAATTCTGGCGATTTCCTGCGCTGCTTTGAGTTGAGTCCACCCTTCGGCGCTTTTCAACATGGGAACGGTGGCTGGACAATGGCGCACCCAAAGGTAATTCTTGCCCGAATTCACCTGATCTTCCGGGACGTATTGGTTATAGATCGCCCGTCGCTCAAATGGTGACCGTCGCCACGCATCCCACCACTCACCCTTGTCTTTGTTAAGTGACTTGAGCTCCAGAACCAGTGCTCGGGACATCGCCCGCCCCTTCAGTTCCTTGAGCATCAGGTTCACGGCGTCTTTGGCGAACAAGCCGATCAGGGTGGCATCTTTGTTCTTTAGCACCTTGAGACAAGAAATCTCCCAAGGTAGCAACAGCTTCAGGTCACGGCCATCAACGTGAAGGCATGCCGCGTCGCTTTCCATGAATTCCGCAAGAGACGTGATCGCCTTGATACCATCCGCACATGTCTTGGCCCCTTTCCAAGCTGTCTCGGCTTGTTTGAACCGTGACATCGTCGCCCGCCACACTGGCCCGCCGAACAACAGGGTGTGGATCTGATAGCGCATCATATTGTTGAGCGTTTCGGTCTCGTCCTTTCGGTTGCAGTGTTCGCAATTGCCATCGTCAGGACATTTTTCACAATAGGCGCGCGCTTTAAGAAGAAATATCCGTCGCGTGTTTGCGCGTTCGTTGTCGCGCCGGGCCATCAAGCGTCGGAACGGGCGAACCACGTCATCTTCGCTCATCCCGATCCCAAGGATCAGTATGTCGTTGCCACCAAAGAGCATCTCCTGCGCTTCGCGAAAGATCATCCTTGGCACAGCTTTCATCATGTACAGCCGGTCGTAGTCTCGTTTTGTCAGGACGATGTTTTCCGCATCGTCAAAGCGTCCGTGCAGATGAAGCACCTGATGCCCGAATTGCCGCGAATAGGCCGAGAAATTGACGATGTCGCCGACATTGCCCTGCCCGAGGGTTATCGATACCGCCCCCCGCTCCAGCAAATTCTCCATGACCAGTCTCTTGGTGTGGGGGCGGTCGGTTTTCCAGTCTTTGCACAAATCGGCAAAGCCGTCGGTATCCACCCCCGGCAAGTTGCCCGTCCGTCGCAGGACGGCACGTTCAATTTGAACATCGTAATTCAGCGTCGCGATCCGTCCGACCTTCAATTCGCGCGTCAACACGTCAGAGATGTTGTACGAACCTGCGACATCGCAAGGTGCCAGAAGCGGCCCCATATCCATTTCGGACAGTGCGCCGAAGGGTTTCTTGCCGTTGGCTTGTTGGCTCCCTTCCTTCAACAAGCGCTGGATTGCCGTCGAAGCGGCAGATTGCGCCTCTGCACACTTTTTTTTGAGACAGTGCACAAGTCCGACCAGCAGCAAATCGGGTGACAATGAGAGTTTCGGTCCGTCGTCACCGCGCGCCAATTCGCGTACAATGTCCTCCAAAAGCGGCTCTATCTCGGAAGTGCTGTCTCCATCTGTCGTCTTATCCTTCCGACCATCTGCCCCGGCCCCAAATGTCCCGGTCCACTTGCGCTCCAGCAACCCAAAGGTCGATTTGCGAAAGTGCTGGGCGAATTCGGCGCGGACCTTGAACAATCGCGATTGGCCAGTTTCGGGATCATCCGGCAGAAGCCGCAGGATTTCTTCGCAAAGATCCATGACGACAGTCTTGTCGTCGGGGTAGTTCGCCTCGGTCGCAAGATCCAGGCAGCAATCCGCGGTTGACAGTTTGAAGTCTGCTTTCCCAAGCAATCGTGCCAGTTGCGCAAGAATGGGGGCCGTCTCAAATATCTCGTCCGGCCACGGTTCTTGCACCAGCCCGCCGGGCGGCAAGGTGTCATTGGACCTCGATCCGCGGCCGCCCACCACGTCGAGCTCCGCAAGGGTTTCCTCGACGAAAATTCGCGCAAGATCGTCCCAATCCGGCAGGCCGAAGGCACTGGTTGCGCCAGACCCGGTGAAGGCAATCAGGCGTCTTAAATTCATGCTCCGGAAAACTTCCACACGCGCCCGTTTTGAGATTGACGACTTTGTCAATTGTGATTTCAGATGCGGCTGAAGATGGGTCCACATGATACACCCCGCGAAATTAATTCAATTATGACAACGGATTTCAGGAGTCGGGGGCCTGCTCGGAACGTAACCGTTCCTGTGCTCTCCGCTTGCTGTACCAAGTCAACGGTGCAGAATTTGACACATCTGCATAGTCCGACAGAAGGGATTCCAGAAATTCCCGGTTTTCGGCTTCGGAATATGCACCCGTGAGACGGGCCCGTGCAGCGCGGTGTAAAATCCCAAATTCGACCGCCGCCTGTTTGTGATCCCGCGCACGATGTTCGAACTTCGAAAAGGTCTGCAATGATCCCGCCGCCAGCGCGACAAGTGACGCAAGTGGTGAGACGGTTTCAAAACTCGGCCATTTGAGCCCGAAAAAGACCGTCGCCACGCTTGAAGCAAGGATCATCAGTATCCCGGTGGCGAAATGCTTGAATTCTAACGATTCACAAGAGGCATACTGACTGCGTTGATTGCGCGAGAGCATGGCCGCCAATCGGGAAATTTCCAGATTGACACCCGTTTGATCCAGTTCAGGATTCTCCAAATTACATCCCCCAAAAAACAATTTTTGCCACACAGGTAATATTTCCCGCACGGGCACGATATCCAATTTTTCAAAAAATCAAAGCGTCGAGGTGCGATCACATTGTCAAACCCGGTTCACAGGGATCACGCAGCTCAAGTCCTGCCGCAGCCTGAACGGGCAGGGGTGGTACCCCGAGAAAGGCATCAAGGCAGCGCCCCGCATGAGGCAGTTTTCGGGGACGTTTTCGGGGCAGTTCAAAGCGACGCTCAGCAAATACGCTGCTCACCTGGATATTCGTTGCCGGCATCGGTCAACCCGATATTTCTTGACTGTATCCAAAGGATTTCAGCGTGTTACGGGAGGTGTGGCCCGATTCGTCGGACCAGTTTGCGGGCTTTTCCTGAGTGGTTTTCCGCCTCGGTTAGGCTGCCGCCATGTTTGCCAGCAACGGGGCGACGTCTGCGTGATCCGGCGCTCTGCCGTCAAGCGATGAATGGGCGCGCCGATTGTTGTTGAATCCTGATGTATCGACCGATCCCAGAGCGGGTGTAGACGCGCAGTTTTCGCCGCAAGCGGTCAACAAAGGTGGTGTCGCGCCACGCGTCCTCGCCGTCCATGCTGATCCTGATCTTTCGGACGCGCCCTTCGGGGTTTCGCCGAACACACCCCTTTCACCTCCGAGAAACCGGGCCCGCCACCGCAGGATCTGGTTCGGGTACGGGTCAAATTCCTGCGCCAGCGTGGCCCGTGTTTTCACCCTTGATCGCAGCCACGGCAGCCTTCGCCTTGAAAGTCGGGCGGTGGTTTCAGCGCGGCCGTCTTGCCATGGGCCTTCTCGTCGCGCGC
Organism: Antarctobacter sp.; assembly: GCF_048262615.1. Lineage (GTDB taxonomy): Bacteria > Pseudomonadota > Alphaproteobacteria > Rhodobacterales > Rhodobacteraceae > Antarctobacter. Next base: position 53,948 of record NZ_JBLXFB010000009.1, on the reverse strand, counting down.
AGCATCATGTCGTATCTCACCGGGAAATCGATCCACTGAAGCGGTATCTGGTCCGGCTCAAGCGTGAGGCCGTGGTCATGACGGCGATCGGGAAGAAAGTCGCCGGTCCCACGGTCGCGCGGCTCTACGAGAAGGGGCGTTTGGGGCTGGTCGACTGGCGAGGGAGCCGCGCTGCGAAGCCAGCAGTCCTATGCGCTGAAGCCTACCAGACGGGCCGCCACGTTTGACTGATACGCCCACGCCCGGCAGCTCAAAGGGGTGCGTAAGGCGCTTGGAACGCTCAACGTGTGCGCCACAAAGCCGTTCCCGGTTGTCGCGGACCCGCCTTATTTCGGGATATAATAAACGTGTCGGTGGACGACGTGCAGGGCGTTATTCCATTGGCCCAAATCCGAGCTTTGTGACGCATTTGTTCAGTACGGATTGACACACTGGTGCGCGTGTGCAGCATCGACCTATGTTATCAGTAGGCAGAAAATGACCGAATTCATTGATCCGCAAGAACCAGTTATTGAAAGTCAAAATCTTGAAGTCAGCTTTTCGACGGCGGATAAGGTCAATTTCTCCTCTGCCCAGAACGGCGTTTCGATTCTTCGCAAGATTACTCTGCGAAATCCAACGGAAACGCCGCTGGAAAATCTTTCCATTGCCATCGAGAGCAACCCCTCCGTCATCAGGCCGAAAACCTGGACGATGGATCGGCTCGGCCCCGGCGATGAACGGAGCCTGACTGACCTCGAAACACCATTGAACGACACGCTTCTGGCCGGGTTGAACGAGGCGGAATTCGGCCTGTTGACCTTGACGGTGTCCACTGATGGCACTGAGCGGTTTCGCGAAGACCGCCGGATCGAAATGCTGGCCCGCGATGAGTGGGGCGGGATCGGAGATATGGCTCATCTGTTGGCCGCTTATGTCTCGCCCAACGATGCCGTGGTCGCAGCGATCCTCAAAGACGCCGGTCGGTTGCTGGAGCGTGGCGGGCACAGTGGCGCGCTCGACGGCTACCAATCGAAAGACCCCGGACGTGCGTGGATGCTGGCGGGAGCGATCTGGTCCGCGACAACAGCGCTGGGGTTGACCTATGCTTATCCGCCAGCCTCTTTTGAGACCCGCGGCCAAAAGGTGCGCAACCCTGCGCGGATCAAGTCCGAAGGGTTGGCGACCTGTTTGGACAGTGCTCTGCTGCTGGCAGCCTGTTTCGAGGCTGCGGGGATGAACCCCGTGGTCTTGTTTTCAGAAGGTCACGCCTGGACGGGGGTCTGGCTCACGGAACGCGATTTTGGTCAGGTCACAGAGCCTGACGTAATGACGGTGCGCAAGGCCATCGACGCCCGTGAATTCGTCAGCATGGAAACCACGCTTATGACAAAGCGGCCGACCATCGGCTTTGAACAGGCAGTCAGCGCGGGGCGGGACCTGACCGCTGAGCGCAATGAACACCTGTTCCAGATGGCGGTTGATATTCGCCGGGCCCGTGTCGCGCGCGTTCGGCCTCTGGCCTCCCACAATACCGAAACAACCCAAGACGCGGAGCAGATCGAGGCTGCGCCGCCGGCCCTGCCAAAGCCGCTGGCCTTCGATTTCCTGCCGGGCGATCTGGTGGATGAAGAACCGGCGACGCCGCAGGACCGGATTGCCCGCTGGCAACGCAAGTTGCTCGACCTCTCTCTGCGCAACCGTCTCCTCAACTTCCGCGACTCCAAGCAAACGCTGCCGTTCTTTTGTCCCGATGTATCGGACCTCGAAGACCAATTGGCCGACGGCAAGAGATTCAAGACCCTTGCACTCAAGGACGAAGACCCGGTCGGACAGCGTGACCTGCTCAATCAGGAAGAGCCGAAGCTGCTCGAAGAGGTCGCGCGCGATGCCTTTGCCAAGGGGCAAGTGGCGGTTCCGCTGACCGGCAAAGACATGAACAACCGCCTCCTCGCGCTGTATCGCAAAGCCAAGAGTGATATGCAGGAAGGCGGCACCAACACGCTGTTCCTCGCGGCAGGTTTCCTCCGCTGGAAAAAGACCGAGACCGATACGCGCAGCTACCGCGCACCTTTGCTGCTGATTCCGATCAAGATTGCGCGCCGCTCGGCCCAATCCGAATTCATCCTTGAGCATCACGAGGATGATGTCCGCATGAACGCGACCCTGCTCGAATTCCTCAAGCGTGACTTCGACCTGAACATCCCCGAACTCGAAGGCGAATTGCCGCGCGACGATAGTGGCTACGACCTGCCTTTGATTTTCGAGATCATGCGGCGCAAGGTGCGCGATGTGGCCGGTTTCGAGGTGGTGGAAGAACTGGCCATGTCCACGTTCTCTTTTGCCAAGTTCCTGATGTGGAAGGATCTGGTCGACCGGACGGACAGCCTGCGCAACAGCGCATTGGTCAAGCACCTCGTCGACAATCCGACCGAGCCGTTCCTTGCCGAAGGGGCGGCTGCGCTGCCCACTGCCACGGATGTGGATCGACGGGTGGCGCCACGGGATCTATTCACGCCATTGCCCGCGGATTCGTCGCAGTTGTCGGCAGTGCTTGCCGCGCAGGACGGGCATGACTTTGTGCTGATCGGCCCGCCGGGTACGGGCAAGAGCCAGACAATCGCCAATATCATTTCCCAGTGCCTTGCGGTGGGCAAAACTGTGCTTTTCGTGGCCGAGAAATCCGCTGCGCTGGACGTTGTGCATCGCCGCCTATCGGCCCACGGACTAAGCGACGCAGTTCTGGAACTGCATTCCAACAAGGCGGACAGAAAGTCCGTGCTCGACCAGCTCGGGCGCAGTTGGGACCGGCAGGGCGAGGTGTCCGAAGCCGATTGGATACGCGTAACCGACGACCTGTCGATCACGCGTACCCAGCTCAACGAATACGTGGCCGCGCTGCACCGCAGGGGAAGGCAAGGGTTCAGCGTGTACGACGCCGTGGGCTATGCGGCTCGCGCCGATGTGCCCTTTCGCCTGTTCTTCGACAACAAGGATACCCACGACGCTGAGAGCTATGCGCATTTGCGCAGCCTCGCCGAGGCGGTCGGGCGGTGTCACGAAATCGTCCGGGATCGTCCCGCTCTGCCGTTGGTCGGGGCCGACGAATGGTCCTTTGGCTGGCAGGAGAAATTGTTGCAGCGGGCTGAGGATTTGCGCGCAGTCACCCGCGACCTCGCAGAGGGCGCCGCCGCTCTGGCCGCGCATTGCGGCTTGACCGAAGATGCGCTGACCCGGCACCGGCTTGCAGAACTGGTGGCGCTTGCCGGATGGCCAGCCGACGGGCCCGATATGAGTTGGGGCCTGGAGGTGGACCTGTCGAAGGCTGTGCAGGAGAACGAGCGGCTTGGCCCGATGCTGGACGCGCATCGGAACACGGCCGGGGCGCTGTCGGCACGTTATCCTTTGGATCGGTTGGGTGCGATGCCACTTGACCAGATGGATGCGGACTGGCGGCGCGCCCAGTCAAAGTTCTGGCCCTTTTCATTCTTTGCCAAGTCCGCCGTGCGCAAGCTGCTTCAGACCTATGCCACAGAGGGCAAGGCTGATCCGGCAACGGACATTGCTGGCCTTGATGCCTTGCGGCGGACAAACGAGGAAATCGACGCCATCGCCCTGTCCGGCTGCCCCGCATTTGACAAGGCTGCAACCGACGCTACCCGATTGACAGAGTTCATCACCGAGGCGCAGCAGTTCCGCGCGATGATCGACCCGATTGCATCACGGGTCTCGGATCACACTCGATGGACACAGGCCAAGATCGCACTGGCCCGCCGCGACACGGGCCACCTGCGGTCTGCACTTGATCATTTCCGGGCGCTTCATCAAAGCTGGGCAGAGCAGGCGGATGCCTTCCGGGACACCGCAGGCACTGACCCGACACGGCACGCGCTTGCTGATCTCATCCTTCTTCTTGACCAGACGTTGCAGAACCGCGAGAGTCTGGAGGACTGGACGCGTTGGATCAGCGTGCGCAATCAAGCTTGCGGAGCTGGATTGACTTCTCTGGTCGAAGCAATTGAAGCCCACACTTTGTCTGGCCCGGCTGACAAGGCGTTCACCACAGCCTACGCGCAGTGGTGGTTGCCACAGGCCATGGACGCAGAACCCGTGCTGCGGGGGTTTTCCCATTGGTCACACGATGATGCGATCAGGAAGTTCCGCGCGCTGGACGATCGCGCCACCGAGATGGCAGCAGAGCAAGTTCTGCACCGTATTCGGCACGGGCTGCCCGCTCGCGATGGCGTGGCCCGCAAGTCCGGGCTGGGGACCCTGCGCCACCAGCTCGGCCTGCAACGCCCCAGCATGCCGATCCGAACGCTGATCTCAGAGATGCCGGATACCTTCACCAAACTAGCGCCATGCGTATTGATGTCGCCTCTCTCCGTCGCGCAGTACCTGCCTGCCGGGCAAGCCGCCTTTGACGTGGTTATCTTTGACGAGGCGTCTCAGATCACGACCTGGGACGCGATCGGGGCGATTGCGCGTGGACGGCAGGCCATCATCGTCGGCGACCCCAAGCAGCTGCCGCCGACCAACTTCTTTGGCCGCACCGAGGACACCGAAGAGGACCTGCCGGAAAGCGAAAAGGACCTTGCCTCGATCCTGGACGAGGCCGCCGCTGCGGGCATTCCGACCCAGCAACTCGACTGGCACTACCGTAGCCGAGACGAAACCCTCATCGCGTTCTCCAACTGGCACTACTATGGCGGCAGGCTGGTGACCTTCCCGTCGCCGACCACGGAGTCGCAGGCCGTGCAATTGCACCAGGTCAACGGAACATACGCACGCGGCATGGGCCGTACCAACGAGGACGAGGCCCGCGCAATCGCCCGCATGGTCGTGCGGCGCCTGACGGAATGGCTGACCTTGCCCGAAGAGGAGCGTCTGACCCTCGGTGTCATCACTTTTAATGGTGAGCAACAGGGGCTTATTCTCGACCTGCTGGACGAAGAACGCCGTCAGAACCCCGAACTGGAATGGTTTTTCGAGGATGACCGCGAAGAGCCCGTCATCGTCAAAAACCTTGAGAATATTCAGGGCGACGAGCGCGATGTCATGCTGTTCTCGATCACATTCGGTCCGGATCACGCGGGCAAGCTGTCCATGGCCTTCGGCGCGCTCAACAGCGATGGTGGGGAAAAGCGCCTGAACGTAGCGATCACACGTGCCCGGCAAGAGCTGCACATCTTCGCCTCGATCCGCGCGGATCAGATTGATCTAACCCGCACGAAGGCGGTTGGTGTCAAACACCTAAAAGGCTTTCTCGATTTCGCGGCGCGCGGGCCGATTGCACTGCCCTCGCAAGACGATGGCTCGCTTGGCCCTGTGGAAAATGAATTTGAGGCCGCGATCAAGGCGGCCATAGAGGCAAAAGGTTGGGAGCTACGACCCCAAATCGGCGTCTCCGGCTTCCGTATCGACTTGGGGGTTGTGCATCCGGATCATGCGGGCGTCTACCTCGCAGGGATCGAATGCGACGGGGCGACGTATCACGGCTCTGCCACGGCACGAGACCGGGACAAGGTCCGGCAAGCCGTTCTGGAAAACCTCGGCTGGACGATTTTGCGTATCTGGTCGACCGATTGGTTCAAGAACCCCAAATCCGTCGTGGAGCGCATCCACGAGGCGCTGACGACGCAACTGCAAACAGATAGGGACAGGCGTGCGGAAGAGGACGCCGCGCGAACCACATCGTCAGAACAGGCTTTGCCTGCCACTGAATCCCAACCCGACGAACAGGGTCTTGCAGCCGTTAAGACTACGGAGACGGCGGAAATGGCGCCGCTGCCCAACCCAGGCATGCCTGAGCCCGAACATCGCAAGGAGCCTCTTGTTGCGGGAGTGATGGCACCGGAACACGATGAAACAGACGTAGTCGCCATCACACAATCGGACGACCTTATCCCCGACCCGGAGCAATTCTACGAGCCTTCCTACATCCCGCGTCTTGAGCGCTTGATTGAGGAGATCGTCAGAACCGAAGGGCCACTTCCGGTGACGCTCCTTTCGCGGCGCGTTGCCCAACAACACGGGTGGCAACGCACTGGTCGCCGTATCGTCGAACAGGTGTGTGCGGCCTTGGCCCGCATCGATATCCATCAGGAAGAAGGCGTCGATTTCGCACGGAGCAAGGGCAGCGATACAGACCGTGTCCCGTTCCAGCCTGAACTGAGGCGCAGTATCCGTGACATCTCCAGAGCTGAAATAGCCTGGCTATTCGACGCCAATGCAAAGATGCTCGATATTAGCGACGATCCGGCGCGTGATCTGGCGCGCTTGGCGGGCATCACTCGCTTGACGGCTGAAAGCCGAGGCTATCTTGAAACCTGCATAGAGTGGCGAAAAGAAACTGCCTTGAATTTGGGTTCTGACGCCCCGCGGGCAAATTAACCTTCGGTTTCATTTCTTGCCGGAACAGTTGCAATAAATTCGCAGCCGTCGTTCGGCGTGAGCCAAGCTGGTATCTGCAATGAGGACCAGCTTGGCCCGAGACCTGATGTCGGACTGGGAATGGGCGCTCTTTGAGCGGATCATCTTGGCGGTCCGGGCCATGAACGGGCGCAAACCGTTCAAACCGCCGCCTTGTCCGTGGTGGCGTTTTCTGGATCGCCCGAACCGGGGCCCGGTGGCGCGATTTACCCGAGGGGTTCGGCAAATGGTCGAGCCTCTATCACCAGTTCCGGCGCAAACTGGACGTGTCGCGTTTTGATGCCGCTCCTGAAAGGGGATGGGCCTGCTGCCTCACCTTTTAAAGTCCGGAAGTCATTGCTTCCAATAAATAAGTCGAGTTTTACCTTGCGGGCACGGACTGTCATAAAATGAAGTCGCCCGCAGTCAGCCCCGCAACGTTCGCAACTCGGATTTCGGCATCCACAGTGCCGTTCCCGTCCACATCGATCTGCACAATCGTTGAACCAGTCGGGGTCTCCAATAGCCGAAGTTCGGCATTGCCCGAGGGAGCGAACGCACCCGTGCCCCGGAAGTCCAAAGTCCCTGCTGCCACTTCAGACAGATCAATAAGGTCGAGACCTTTTTCGAAGTCGAGGATCTGGTCACGATCTGCGCCGAGTCCCGCGTCCCCAATCGAAGCGAACTTAAAGCAGTCTGCGTCGACGCCCCCGGTCAGAAAGTCCAGCCCGGTGCCGCCCGACAGATCATCTTCGCCATCTCCGCCGCGCAAGACGTCACTGCCGTCGCCTCCTGCCAGATCGTCCCCGCCAGAACCACCGTCGAGGGTGTCATCCCCTTCACCTCCGGAAAGCACGTCGTTGCCGCCTTGACCTATAAGCCTGTCATTGCCCGTCCCACCGATCAGGGTGTCGTCGCCGCCATCGCCGCCATCGCCGCGCAGCCGGTCGTTGCCCGTACCACCGTCGAGAGTGTCGTCACCTCCGCCGCCGAAGAGACTATCGCTGCCATCGCGCCCTTCGAGCCGGTTTGCCCCGCCGTTGCCTTGCATGACATTTGCTTCGCCGGTGCCTTGGCCGTCGATGCGCGCGGTGCCCGTCAGGGTCAGGCGTTCGACGCCCGCTGCCTCTGCCTGAAGATCGAAGGTCACCGAAGCCCGGACCTCGTCGTCGCCCCCTCCGACGCCTTCGATAACCGTGTCGAGCGCGTTGTCCACGATGTAGACATCGTCCCCGAAACCGCCCTGCATGGTGTCTTGCCCCGCGCCACCGTCAAGGATCTGGCCCTCGGTGCCACCGAAGTGCATATAGATCTGGTTGTTCAGAGCGTTGCCAAAGGCGCGCTGGACACCGGTCGCAAGGACCAGGACCTCGACATGGTCCGGCAGGTGGAAGTCGTCGAGCGCGGTCGAAACCGTGTCGACCCCTTCGTCGGCGCGTTCGGTCACGATATCGCCAAGGTCATCCACGCCATAGAAATCGTCGTCCGGACCACCGCGCATGTCGTCGGCTCCGGTCCCGCCGATCAGGACATCGTCACCCTCCCGGCCAACCAGTGTATCGTTGCCACCCCGGCCGTAGAGGATCGAGGCCAGAGAACCGCCGACCAGAGTGTTATCCTCGGCATTGCCGTTGATCGTCACCCGGCCGCTGCCGATGTGCGTGAGGTTCTGAACGCCGGCAGAGAGCGCAAGATTGAAACTGCTGTCCGTCGTGGCCGCCACGTTGAACAGCAGATTGTCCGAAGTGACCGTGGCCAAGGCGGTCGCGGGGCTGGAGAGAGACTGGTCTACCCTGACCGTACCTCCGCCGGGTATCAAACCGCCGCCGGGCGCGGCGTCGAAGGCGGCCTGGAGGTTGTTGAAACGTCCAAGGAACGAAATGAACGGCGGCGTGCCCAGCACCGACAGCCACAGCGGGCCGTCCAGAAGGATGGAAACCGTCGCTGTGCGGATGGTTCCGCCCCCTTGGGCGGTGATCTCCAGGTCGACCGTTCCGGCCAGAACATCGGGTTGCAGGTCATCAGAATCTGCCAGCCGGATCACGCCGCTGGCGGGATCAATCGAGAAGGCCGGGGTGCCGTCACCATCGACATTCGGATTGCCGCCCGTGATGCTGTAAACGATGTTTGCATCTTCGCCGCCTCGGCGACGTCGGTGGCGGCAACGTCGAAGACCGAGGTTCCACTGGTTGCAGTCGCAGGCAGGACAATTGTCTCGGTCCCATCAAGCAGCGCACCCTCGAACCGTACGAGCGGGTGCTGCGCCTCGAAGGCCCCTGCATCGGCCAGCCCCGCCAGCCCGGTGAAAATCGAGAGCGCGCGCTCTTCGCCCCGAGCGTCGAAGGGCAGGTTCTCTGTCCGGTCGTTGTCGCCATCGAGGTCGAGAATATCCGCGATCGACAGGCTCAGGCCGGCATCCCGTGCGAGGCCCATGGTGTGCAAGGCAATCGTCCGGACCGCGCCGCCGTTGTCCGCCAGTTCCCCGGTCAGCACCTGTTCGCCCGCCACGTTCATCAGGGCGAGGCGGTTGAAAACGCTCTCCGGTGTGGCTCCGATGACGTTGTTCGTCATGCCGATCCGCGCCGCCGCCCCCGTGGACAGGACGTTGCCACCCAGGTTGAAGATGTCCGCTGGCCCGGTTGCCGCAATGTCACCGGCGCCGCCGTTGCCCAGCAGGATCGTATTGCCGATGTGCGTGTTCGCGCCGGACTGGACGTAGATGGCTTCGCTGTCCGGTGCTGCGTTTCCGGTGATCGTGCTGTGCAGTATGCGCGATGTGCCGGTCAACAAGGCGGCCCCCGCAAACGCGAAGTCATTGCCGGTCGCGCTGTTGCCATGCAGCGTGGCGTTGATGAAATCCGCCGAGCCAAAGACCCCACCCCCGCCGCCAACCTCGACCGCGTCCACAAGGTTGCCGGAGATGGTCGAGCAGACGATGCGCGCCGACGCATCGGCCAATGCGATTCCGCCGCCGAAGGCATTGATACCGCGCACGGTATTGTCCGACACTGTCGACTGGAGAAGGGTCAGTGAGCCGTCGATGGCAGGTAAGGCGACGGAAAGCAGGGCGCGGGCGTTGTTCAAGATACCCGCGCCGATGTTTAGGGCCGTAGTAGAGGTCACCGTCGTGACAGAGTGTGAAGACTCGGCCATTGGCGATAGCGGGACGGGTTCGCCGGCTTCAGCGGTTGATGCTTGCTCGGAGGCAGCCGTTTCGGCTGGTTTCGACCCCACCAACAGGCCGCCGCCGACCGAATCGCCGGACGAGCGCCCCGAGACGGCGTTGCCGGTCACCAGTGATTGCACGAGAGTCACATCGCCAATCGCCGTCAATGGCCAGTTCCGACGTGATCGTCAGGCGTCCGCTGGTCAAGCGCAGCGTGCCTGACAACCCGCTCTGGAACACGATCCGGTCCGGTCCCGCCAGCGCTTCGGCCTGCGCGACGGCGTCCCTGAGGCTCCCAGAACCGCTGTCGTTCAGATTGGTGACCGTAAAGACAGCCATGCCAACGCCCCCGGAGGAATTCAAAGTGCTAAAAAACTGGGAACTCACGTCTCGACTGACACACAGGCTGAGTGTCGTCTGTATTTGCCAAAAGCGCGGAATGACAAAGATAAAGTTAACGCAACTTTTTGGCGCGCGACGATCACGTGAATCGCCTCATCGGCCCATCTGCGGAACAAGTGCCGGGCCATGGCTTTGCGCGAAGCCGTCGCGATACGGAGAAGCGCGGCCTTGAGCGTCGCGGGTGTGGCGTTTTCCCTCCTCTTGCGCATGATTGCGTTACACGCCTGTCCCTACCAAGAAAGGCCGCCACATGAGCCCGCGCAGATTTCATTTCCGGGTTGCCACGGTCCGGATCGACGCTCACCGCCGCTCTGCTCCGGCAGAACCCGAGCTTTCACGCCGGCATGTCAAGTCGCATCGCGGGCCTCTTCGATGGCATGATCTCGCAGGTCTCCGCCGGGAGCGAACTCAGTTCCACCGTGACCGAGGCACAACGCGCGCGCCTTCTGCGTGGATTGTTCGACAGCTATTACGCGGACCGGCAAGAAGAGGTGGTCTTCGATACCAACCGATCCTGGACGGCTTCGCTGCCCGCTCTGATGCAGGTTTTTCCGGATGCCAGGGTCATCTGCCTTGTGCGCGACGTTTCCTGGATCATGGACTCACTGGAACGGCAATTCCGCAAGAATGCCTTCGAACACACACGGCTTTTCAATTCGCCGGCCGAGCGCGCGACGGTCTATACGCGCGTGGAGTCCCTTGCCGGGGCAAATCGACTGGTCGGCTATCCCTGGTATGCTCTCAAGGAAGCCTGTTACTCGGAGTTTGCAGACCGTCTGGTGATCGTCGACTATGACCTTCTGGTCATTCGACCTGCGGAAGTCTTCAAGCTGATCTATGATTTCATTGGCGAAGCGCCCTTTGAGCATGATTTCACGAACGTCAAATACGACGTCGCCGAATTCGATGTGGGGCTCGGCCTGGAAGGGCTGCATCGCGTTCATCCTGCGATCGCCTCCCGGCCGCGCCAGACGATCCTTCCCCCCGACCTGTTCCGGAAATACGAGAGCCTGACTTTCTGGCGCAACCTGCCGGATTCCCGCGCCTTCAGGATCGTTTCGACCCCCGGTGAGGATATTTCCCCGGACAAGTTGGCGACTGCATCCTTCGGAGCAGGAACCAAGGGCATCGCCGAGTGACTATGTGCGCGGGTCAAGAAACCAAACCCTTCGCAGCACGACGTTCTCCGCTGTCGGCCCGGTAATATTGGCCACCGGGATCGCGGCAACAGTCGTCATGCGCTGAACGGCATTCCGAGCCGGGCCATAGGGCTGCCGGACCCGTTCAACGGCACCGTCACCGCCCTTTCCGGCAGATTGTTTTGCAATTGTCTGCCGGGCCAAGGATGGCACCATGACACAGGCCGTTGCCGCAACGCCATCACGCGCCAGCAATAGCTCTCCTGCCTCGCCTTCTCAGCGACAACGTCCTGCATCGCCGGAGATCTGGCGGAGTTTCTGGACGACATGGGGGTGAAACACGGGCAAGGGGCGCCGCACCAGCCGCAGACTCAGGGCAAGATCGAGCGTTGGCATCCCACCATGAAGAACCGCGACCTGCTGGAAAACTGCTTTCTGTCCAGCGACCTTGAGCGGCAGACCGAAGGGTTGCGGTCATGCAATTCAAGGTGTTGGGGGCCGCCGATGCAGTCTCGCCGCGTCTCTTGGTCGGTCCATCTCGATGATCGCCGAGGAACATGGACTATCATGGCTGGCCGTAATAATCGATTATTTATAGCATCACACATTTTGTTCATTTACATGGGTTCAGATGCTGCCCTACGATGGCCCCGCAAAAAGGATGTGCAATGGCCCTGCCCAAACCCATCGGCCCCGCAAAACGCACCCGCGCCGAGGATATCGAGGCGCGTCTGCGCCATGACATCCTGCACGGCAGGCTGGCACCGGGGGACAAGGTGAACCTCGACCGTCTACGCGACAGCATGAATGTCGGCCTGACGCCGCTGCGTGAGGCCATGAACCGGCTGGTGGCCACGGGGCTGGTCGACTCCGAGTCGATGAGGGGCTACTTTATTACGCCGATCTCGGTGGCCAATCTTGACGAGGTTGCGGCCTTGCGGGTCGAACTTGAACCCTACGCCCTGCGGCGTGCCATCGCCAATGGCGGGTTGGAGTGGGAAGCGGCGGTCATGGGCGCTCTGCATCGGCTGAACCGCACGTTGCGGGTGCCGGGCGATCCCGACAGCCTGGCCCAGTGGGAGGCGGCCAACAATACGTTTCACGAAACGCTGATCTCGCGGTGTGACATGCCGCTGTTGATGAAGATGCATCACCAGTTGGTGGCGCTGAACGACCGTTACCGCCATATCTACCTAAAGGCGACGGCGATCCAGCGCGACGTGATCGACGAACACACGGCCATCGCCAATGCCGCGATCGACCGCCGCAGTGACGAGGCGGCCGCGCTGCTGACGGATCACATCACCCGGTCGACCAGCAACCTGCGCAGCCTGATCGTCGCAACCCTGCCGGAGGTCGACTGATGCAGATCGGGCTTGGCCATTTCACCTGCCTGCACCTGCCACCCGCCGACCTTGTCAGGTTGGCGCGGCAGGCGGGGTTCGGCTTTGTCGGGATGCGGTTTCATCCGGTGGCGCCCGGACTGCCGCATTGGCTGCCCTCGCCGGCGGGGCAGGCGGATCTGGCCCGCGTCATGGCGGGCGAGGGCATCGCGCTGTATGATATCGAAACCGTGGTGATCGACGCGGGTCTTGATCCCGACATGCTGGGTCCGGCGCTGGATGCGGCGGCGGCGTTGGGCGGGCAGCGGGTGAACTGCTGCGCTGACCTGTTTCCGGGGCTGACCGAACGGTTTGCCCATCTCTGCGCGCTGGCCGCCGAACGCGGGCTTGGGGTCGATATCGAACCGATGCGCTGGCGCGGGGTGAACACGCCCGCCGCCTGCCTGTCGCTGATCGCCGCCTCGGGTGCGCCCAATGCCGGTTATCTTGTCGACACCCTGCATCACCACCGTTGCGGCGGCACGCCCGAGGAAATCGTCGCGATGTCCGCCGGAGTCGTACGCTCTGCACAGGTCTGTGACGCCCCGGCGGCAACACCCGAAACCACCGAGGGCCTGATCGCCGAGGCACGCGGCGGGCGGCTGTTGCCCGGTGACGGAGGTCTGCCCCTGCGCGAGACCCTGCGCGCGGTGCCGGACGGCACCGTGATCTCGGTCGAACTGCCCAATGCGCAGGACCGCCGGGACGATCTGACACGCGCCCGCGCCATATATGCCGCAACCAAAACGCTGCTGGAAAACCTGTAGATGAAGACGATCCTGATCCTGAACGGCCCCAACCTGAACCTGCTGGGCAAACGCCAACCGCATATCTACGGGCACGAAACGCTGGACGACGTGGCCCGCCTGTGCCGGGCCGCCTGCGCCGAAGGGTTCACCACGCGGATGGAGCAATCCAACCACGAAGGCGCACTGATCGACCTGATCCATGAGGCCCGCAAGACGGTGTGCGGCATCGTGATCAATCCCGGTGCCCTGACCCATACATCCGTTGCCATCCTCGATGCGCTCAATACGTTCGAGCCGCCGGTGATCGAGGTCCACATCAGCCAGGTCCACAAGCGCGAAGCCTTTCGGCACCATTCCTATGTGTCGCTCCGCGCCGACGGGGTGATCGCGGGGCTTGGCCTCGAAGGCTACGCCGCAGCCGTCCGCCGCATCTGTCAGTTGACCGCCTGACGCCGCTAAGGGGAGGAACCCATGCCCATCATCGCCAATCTGGAAGAGGTCACGCCCGCCGTTCAGCAAGTGATGGCTCAGACCACCGATCCGCGCCTGCGCGAGATCATGACCAGCCTCATCAGCCATCTGCACGGGTTTGTCCGCGATGTCGGCCTGACCGAGGCAGAGTTCCAGCAGGCCACCCGTCTGTTGAACACCATGGGGCAGCAGTCCAACGACAAACACAATGAATTCGTGCTGATGGCCGGGTCGCTCGGGGTGTCGTCTCTGGTCTGTCTGATGAACAATGGCGAGGGCGGCACGACGGAGACGACGCAGTCGCTGCTTGGTCCGTTCTGGCGGTTGAACCACCCGATGACGGAAAACGGCGGCTCCATCCTGCGGTCTGAGACGCCGGGGCCACGGCTGTACGGGACTTTTCGGTTTGTCGACAAGGCTGGCGCCCCCATCGCCGGGCTGGAGGTCGATATCTGGCACGCCTCTCCGGTGGGGCTGTATGAAAATCAGGACGAGGATCAGGCGGAATTCAATCTGCGTGGCAAGTTTCTGACTGGTGAGGATGGCATCGTCCGGTTCAAATCCGTGCGCCCCATCGGCTACCCGATCCCGACGACAACGACGGTCGGCCAGCTGCTGACGGCGCAGGAGCGCCATCCCTACCGACCGGCGCATGTACATGTTCTGGCGCATAAACCGGGGCTGAAGACATTGATTTCCCAGATATATGTCGACGACACCGACACCCTGCACAGCGACGTGCAGTTCGGCGTCACCCGCGCACTGGTCGCCGATCTGGTCGCTCACGACGGCCCGCATCCAGAGGACGGCGACGTGGGGCAGTGGTTCACGCTGGACCATAGGCTCGTTCTGGAACCGGGCGAAAGCCGCCTTCCCATCCCTCCGATCAAGTGAGCCGACCATGCTGAGTGACACAGACAGACAAGCCGCCGCCGACGCCATCCTGAAGGCCGAACAGACCCGCGAGGTCTGCGTGCAGCCCTCGACCACATGGCCGGGCATGACGCTGGAGGATGCCTATGACGTACAGCGCCGCTGGGCCGAGGCGCGCATTGCGGCGGGGGCCAAGATCGTCGGGCGCAAGATCGGTCTGACGTCGCGCGCGATGCAGCAGGCGTCAAAGATGACCGAACCGGACTATGGTGTCATTCTGGACGACGCGCTGTTTCGCGACGGGGCGCGCATCGCTTCGGGCACATTCATCAAACCGCGGCTGGAAGCCGAACTGGCCTTTGTCATGGGGCAGGATCTGAAGGGGGCGGGTTGTCAGGTGCACGATGTGCTGCGCGCAACCGAGTATGTGACGCCCGCGCTGGAAATCATCGACTATCGCACGATGGTGCCACGGCAGATTGTCGACACCATCGCAGACAATGCGGCCTATGGGGCGATCGTGCTGGGTGGAAGGCCGGTTCGTCCCTTTGACGTCGATCTGCGCCGGATCGGCGCGACCCTGTCCCGGAACGGTTGCATCGAAGAAACCGGGCTGTCGGCGGGGGTCATGGGGCACCCGGCGGCGGGACTGGCCTGGTTGGTTGACAAGCTCGCTGCGCTGGATGATGGGCTGAAGGCCGGGGACATCGTGCTGGGCGGGTCGTTCACACGACCGGTGGATATTCGGTCTGGCGACGTGATCCACGCTGATTACGGTCCGCTGGGTGGCATTGGGGTCAGTTTCGCATGACCGGCAGAGCCATGCCGCGCCCCGGCTGCCTCGAACCTGCGCGGGCCGTGCCGTGGTATGGGGTGGAGGAGGGCGCGCCCCTTGTCGCTTGTACAGTGACGCACGCCTTCAACGGGTCGCCGGTCGATGATGTGCAGGCATTCCATCGGGCGACCAGCGAAGGTTCGGTGCCGGTTCCATTGTCCGAACGCGTCTCCGATCGAAGCGTTCAGGTCGTACGCGCCGAAAACACTTCCCTTTCAATTCGCTAAAAAGAACTCACCCAATCCCCGTATTCATCAGGTCTAAGGACAATCCGGCAAAGGGACGGTTTCTAGGTCTAGGACTCATAGCCAGTAGATGACGATAGAAGCGAGAACGATGGCTGAGAGGAAGACCTTTGGGCATCGGTCGTAGCGTGTGTCAACGCGCCGCCAGTCCTTGAGCCTGCCGAACATGATCTCGATCCGGTTTCGGCGTTTGTATCGGCGCGTGTCATACATCACCGGCGCCTTCCGCTGCTTCCGTCTTGGGATACACGCACGTATCCCCTTGTTTTTCAGAACTTACCGGAACCAGTCGGCATGGTAGCCGCGATCCCCAGGCAGCCAATCGACATCCGGAAGGCTGTTGCACAGCGCGCGCGCATCGATGTCATCGCTCACTTGTCCTGCCGTGTCGAACAGGTTGAGCGGACGTCCGCGCCCCCCCTTTTTGGCGCCCAGACTGGACGCCGTTCGGCGGGCCTTCAGATAAGTGGCGTCGATCATCACGCACTTCTTCTCGCCGTGATGGTCAAAACCTTAAAGTCTGCACATTTCCTTGCAGTCGCCTATCGACCGCTCAGGAAATGGTCCAGCGTCGGCCCGAACAGCGCGAACACGATTCCGGCAATCCCGATAGCCAGGCCAAGTGGAAATCCACGCCTGTCGGAGATTGCTTTCCAGCGCGTCCGTGCTCCTGAATTCACGGTTCGCATGACGTAGAGCGTCGCCACCGAGGCAAAAATGCTGAGCGAAAAAATCACACCGAACAGCGACAGCGCGCTGACTGGGATCATCAGAGTCAGAACCGTCAACAGCTTGACGTCGCCACCGCCCATCAGTCGAGCGGCGAATAACAGCAAGCTGACAAGAAACACAGCCGTCGCCGCAAAGAGCCGGTGCAGCAACTCGACCCATGTCACGGAAAACGCCAAGCTGACGACAGCGACGATCACAAACAAGGTTACAAGCCAATTTGGAATGCGCATGAAACGCATGTCATAGGCAATCACGGCCAGTAGCAGAGGGACGACCAACCATCCGACCGAGACCTCGAACAAGAGGGTCACTCGGACCTTCCCATGCCTGCGGCGATCAAGGCAACCAGTTGGACTTGCCCGTCCGCTCCCGTCTTGGCGTAGGTGTTGTGCAGATGCGTCCGTATCGTGGCCACCGAAAGATTAAGCGTATCGGCAATATCCTTGGCGGTATCCCCGCCAACCAGCAATTGACAAATCCGCCGCTCTGCGCGGGTGAGACCGGCCGGGTTGTAGGGACCCAGAATGTCGGTCTCTTGCAAAGGACCCGTACTGCGGCCGCGTCCAAAATTTCGTACCTGTCGCGAGACCAGACCACTGACCCGATTTTCCCAACCATTGGCCAACGCAGTCGAGAGCAATGAGAACGGGAACTCGGGACAATCTTCGGGCAAGAGCGCATAAGCGATCTCGATGACATCGTACTGACCTTCAGAGGCACTCAGGATGATCAGGTGGTTTTCAACAAGATCGTGTTGAGCGGCCCATTCACGCTGAGTAGCCGTCTGGTAGAAATCCGGTTCCGTTTGTAACTCGCTCAAACGAAAAATCCTGCCGGGTTCGATCTTGGCCGCGTGATACTTCTGCACATACTTCAGCATGTTGCCGGAACTGACCTTGGGCTTGGCCTGATCCAATGAATGACGTGCAGCCGCAACGGTTTCCAGTCGGTTGCTGCCAAACCTGTACAGCACGGCATTCCGTGCCTCTACCTGCCGGAGCATGACCGACAAGACATCGCTCAGCGGGTAGCGCCCATAAAGACCGGCGTTCCAGTTATTGATCAGGTCAAGACCACGGGCGAGACGAAAATGGAGCTCGCTTGCGCCCGCAAAGGGTACCAACTGACTGCGATCCTTGAGCTTTGGGGCTTGGCTTGGCAATGTGTCGGGGTCTTTCGATCGGTGAAGGGTTTGTCTCCCCTTTCCCGCTGACGATCCAAATATGAGTCTCAAAGTCAACTTTTTTGGGCACGTCGAAGGCTGCATGCCAAAAAAAAGGCTTCATTGTGGCGTGACGGTCCCAAGAGTGACCACCGCATCTTGGAAATGTCCTGAAATGTCCTTGCTCACTCATCTTTCTGGATGAGGCAGGAGAAGACAAATTTAGCTAATGTTGTTTCAGTGTCGGGCAGCCCCCCTTCTGGGTTACCCACGATCAACCCACTAGGTCAACAAACCGCAAGTATAGGATTAGTAAAATGAAAACTCGGTTCCAGAAACTCTTCAAGCGCCTGCAAAGCTGTGAACAAGGTGCGACCCTCGTCGAATATGGCATTGCTTTGGCAGTGGCCGCTGCGGTTGGTGTCGGCGCTTTCACGACCCTTGGCGGGAACGTCGCGACCAACGTGGCTGCGGCGAACGCTGCATTCGACGACGCGCCCACCAACTGAAGCTTGACGGTTGCGTCCTCTCGCAACCCCCAAGTTAAAAAAGCAGATCTGGGTCCCTCCCGTACGAAAAACCGCCTAACGGGGTCCCGCCCCGTTAGGCGTTCCTTTGCCCTTGCCCAAGGATAGCCCCCGTGTCGCCCCGGCTTGCCATCTCCAGATTTCGCAATGACGAACGAGGCAGCATCCTTTTGCCAAGCGCCGTTGCGTTGGTTCTGATGCTTGGAATGGTCGGCTTCATCCTTGATTTCGGCCGCAGGGCCAGCACGCAGACCGAATTGCAGAACTTCGCGGACTCGATCAGTCTGGCCGCCGCCGCCGAACTGGACGGGCGCGCCGATGCAATCCTCCGAGCCCGCCATGCAGCCGCTACTCTGATCCAGGATCGTCAGTCATTCGCCCAAGGCGCGCGTGCGCTCGGCGCGGTCGATATCGCGGAGACGACGTTTTATCGCGCAGATGAAACAGGCGGCTTTTCCCGCGATCCTGTCTTTGAAACCGAATCCCCTCATAGCGCGCGTTTCGTCGCGGTCCGCCTGGTCGAGCGGTCGGTCATCGCCGGTTTGTCAGGTGTCTATCGCCGCATCAACGGCAACACCAGTGATGATGGCACCGTAGGGGCCTTTGCAGCCGCTGGATTCTATTTGGAAGCGTGCAACGTGACCCCGGTGGCAATGTGCCTGCCGTCACTTGACTTTGATGCCAGCACCAGCATCGGGCAAACGCTGACCCTTGACACTGAAATAACCATCAACGGACTTGGCCCCGGTCAAATCGGACTGGTCGACACCCTCACGGATGCGCTTGACGGGTTGAGCATTTGTGCGGGTCTGCTGGGCAACTCACTGGATGCCTGCCTGCTCGCCGCTCGCGAGCCAGAAACGGCCTGCTTCGGCCAAGGTGGCCTGAAAATCTCTGTTGATCTGGAGGGCACCGAACTGCTGAACGCCGTGAACACGCGGTTCGGGCAGTTTGGCGGCCTTGCCGGAGATCTGCTTGGCAACCCGGACTTTGCAGGTGCGCCCAGTGTGTTGACCGGCTTGACCGATTCCGGCGGACTTTGCCTGCCGCTTGGTACGGCAGCAGGTGATTTCAGCCTGCCGGGCGATGACTGCATGGTTGGCGGGGGGTGCAGCATTCAGGGTGATGGAAACTGGCAGGCTGGACGGCTTGCCTATGTAGACGCCCATTACGGCGGGCAAGACCCACATCCCGAGGCGCAGACGCGGTATGAGTTCTATCTGGCCGAGCTTGCGGCATCGGGCAGCGTCGAGGTGCCGTCGTCGCTGTTGTCCAGTCTGGACGGAGCCATTGGCGGGCTGTTGGGCGGTTTGGGTGGCGGCATTCTGGGCGGCGGCTCTGAACCGACCCCGAATTATTGTACTCAACAGCAAGATCCCGATCCCACTCGTCGTCTGCTGGTCGTGGCTGGGATCGACTGCCTGTCGGCCAGTGTCGATGCGCGCGTTTCGACCGCCCCGGTTCAGCAGTTCTTCGAAGTGTTCAGTCTTGGACCCGGCGCCAATGGCGAACTGCAAGTTGAGATCACCGCGTGCCTGGGCGGCGACTGCGGCAAGGGCAACCTTGGTACAGAGGTCGTCGAAGTCGTCAGGTTGGTCGAATGAAACGCACACTTCGTTTCTTCCGGCAAAATGACAGCGGCGCAGCGATTGTCGAATTTGCAATCATTCTGCCGATGATGCTGATGTTTCTCGGCCTTTCAATCGAAGGGGCGCGGATGTTCTGGGCCTTCCAGACAACAGTTGCCGGTGTTCAGGACGCAACGCGCTATCTGTCGCGGGCCATGCCGTCGGATTCGTGCAGCGCCGGACGCAGCACCGACGCGTGGGACGAAAAATTGGGTGAGATCGTCCGCGCAAGTTACACTGGCGCGACGCCTTTCCCCAAATCCGTGTCGATCACAACTGTCCAGTCCTCGCTCACCTGCACGACGGGCACTTACCGGGGCGGGCAGGTCGGTGTGGCGAATGTGACCGCGACATTGCAAATGACCTACCCGCTATCGGGACTTATTGAACTTGTCGGCGGAGCATTTCCGACAATCTCCACCAGCGTGACGGACAGCGCACGGGTATTGAGCCGATGACCCGGTGCCTGCGCAGATATCTTCGCGCGGTTTCGCGACGGGATGACGGGGCTGTTCTTGTCGAATTCGCGCTGGTTGCGCCGATCATGGTTTTTTTGCTTTTCGGATTGATCGATTTCGCGCGGTTGGGATTGGCGCAAGTGATGACAAACAAGGCGACGACCATGGCCGTGCGCATGGCCGTCGTGCGCCCGGCTGCCTGCCCGAATGTGCCGCAACTGGTCAACCGAGGACTGGCAGACTTGCAGTCGCTCGGTCTGCGCAACGGAACCGCCTGTTCCGCACGTACCGGATTGTGCCAGTCCAGCACCACTGTCAGTTGCACCGGCACTCTTTCGAACCCGACGGCGGCCGCGATCTGGAATCAGATCAGCCCGTTGATGCCCACCGGCGCCGGGCCGGAGAACCTGAGGTACTCCTACAGTTTCGACGCCGCTCTTAACCGCGTGGGCACGGCGTATGTGCCCGTTGTGACCGTCGATATCGTCGATCTTACCTTCGACTTCATCTCCCCTTTGGGAGCGCTGGCAGACCTCGCTTCCGGTGCGTCCGGTTCCACCTTGGGGCAAAGCTTCACCTTTTCCTCGATGAGCGCATCCTTGCCCTCAGAAGACCTCAGATAAGGATCCAGATCATGAGCATTGCACAAATCGAGATCGAACATCAGGTGGCGCAGGCTGCTGTGCCGGAGGTCGGACAGGCACAAATACTGATCATTGCAAGATCCACGGCACTGCTGACCGATTTGAGTTCCAAGATGGCGTCGGATTCAAACGTTCAGGGTCATACAGTCTGTGCGGATTTCGTGGATGTGGTAACCTCCGGTGGCCAGAATTGGGATCTGCTGGATTTTGTTGTTTTCGAAATCGGCAACGATCCGGAGGCCGAATTGAATGCCCTGCGCAAGTTGAAATGCGCCAATCCTGAACGCTTGAGGTTTGTCGCCGTCAGCACCTCGCCAGTCTGCGACGACGCGAAAAATCGGTACGTTGACGCCGGCGTGGCCGAGGTGCTGGAACTAAAAGCCGCAG
The DNA here is from genome assembly GCF_048262615.1 of Antarctobacter sp. GTDB lineage: Bacteria > Pseudomonadota > Alphaproteobacteria > Rhodobacterales > Rhodobacteraceae > Antarctobacter. Next base: position 32,758 of record NZ_JBLXFB010000009.1, on the reverse strand, counting down.
CGCCCACGCCCGACATGACGACCACCTCAGATCCGACACCAACCCCGAGTGAGGAGGGTGCGTCATTGCCCAATAGCGCAAGGGACGGCGACGGCGACGTGACGGTGGTTTTGCGCGCCCGCGGCGGCGCTGGCGCCACAACTGTGGCCGTAAATCTGGCAATTGATCTGGCGGCCAGAGGCCAACCGGGCAAGGTCGCGCTTGTCGATCTGGATTTGCAGAACGGCAGTATCGGGCTCGCTCTGGATCTGCCAGACAGTTCCGAGGCAACCGCGTTCATCCGTGCCGGGAAGCCTGCCGAGCCGGACTACGTCACGCGCGCCATGCAGCGCCACAAAAGCGGTGTCGATGTCTTGACCGCGCCGGATATCCTGGCACCGCTCAGCGCGATGAGTTCGGAAATGGTGAGCACGCTGATCCAGGCCCTGAAGGCGCGCTATGACCACGTCATTCTGGACTTGCCTCAGGCGGTCCTGGATTGGACCGATGCTGTTCTGGACGAAGCAGCGCGGGCGTTGATTGTCACGGACATGACGGTGCCATCGGTTCGGCGTACACGTCGTCTGATGGACTTGATCGGCGAAGATCACATGACATTGCCGATCCGCACCGTCATCAACTTTGAAAAGCGCCCTTTGGTGCCATCGCAGGCACACAAGGAAGCCGCACATCTGATCGGGCGGACGCTCGACCACTGGATTCCCGATGATCCGCGTGCGGCCCGCCGGGCGATAGATATGGGCGTACCAATGCGGTTGGGCGCCAAGAGATCGCGTGCGAGCAAGGCTATTTCAGCCCTCACTCAGTCAGTTTTCGTTAAATCGAAGAAGGGGTAACCCGGTGTTCAGATCTTTCCATGCTGGGGTTGCCGATGCCTCCTCCCACCCCTCCCGCGCTTCCGTCCCCGAACCTGCGGCCATCGACAAGCCTTCGTCGAGACCCGTACGGCAACCCGAACCGCAGCCACCTGCGCCTGGCAAAAGCCCCGCCAATGCCGCGCCCGACACAACGCTGAAGAGTGAGTTGCATAATATTCTGCTCGGCCAGTTGAATCTCGGGGCGGTCGAAAAAGTATCGAAATCCGATCTGCGACGCGAAATCGCCGCATTGGTCGCTCAGCACTTGCAGGACATCGAAAGGATAATGTCCGCGCCAGTCTTTCAGGAACTGGTCGGCGAATTGCTCGACGAAGTGTTGGGCTTGGGCCCATTGGAGCCACTGTTGGCTGACCCTTCGGTGGCAGACATTCTGGTAAACGGCCCGGACAACGTCTTTGTCGAGCGCGCTGGCCTGCTGGAACGCACAAATGTAAGGTTTCACGATGAACGACACCTGTTGCGCATCATCGACAAGATCGTTTCGAGTGTCGGTCGCCGGATCGACGAAAGTCAGCCTTGGGTTGATGCCCGTCTGGAGGATGGCAGTCGGGTAAACGCCATTATCCGTCCCTGCGCCATAGACGGGGCCAGCCTTTCAATCCGAAAATTCTCTCGGACGCCGCTGCACATGGACAAGCTTGTCGAACATGGCGCGCTAAGCAAACCCGCTGCGCAATTCCTGCAAGCGGCAGTCATGGCGCGCATGAACGTGTTGATTTCCGGCGGCACCGGCTCTGGCAAGACCACCATGCTGAACGCTTTGTCATCGTTCATCGACTCCCGCCACCGGCTGGTGACAATCGAGGACGCCGCGGAATTGCAGCTGCAACAGGAACATGTTGTACGTCTGGAAACCCGACCTGCGAACGTCGAAGGGCAAGGAAGGATTTCGCAACGCGATCTGGTGATCAATGCGCTGCGGATGCGGCCCGACCGCATCATGGTCGGTGAGGTGCGCGGGAACGAAGCCTTCGACATGTTGCAGGCGATGAATACCGGGCACGACGGGTCGATGACCACGATCCACGCCAATACCGCCCGCGACGCTGTCAGCCGTCTGGAACAGATGGTGATGATGATCGGTGGCGACTTTCCAATACAGGCAATCCGCGCACAGATCGCATCGGGCGTCCAATTGGTTCTTCAACTCAACCGGATGGCCGATGGCCGCCGACGGGTGACAAGCATATCCGAGATCGTCGGGCTGGAAGGCGACACGATCATGATGCAGGAAATCTTTGCTTTCAAGAAGATGGGGCTGGACGCCGAGGGCAACGTGTTGGGAAGAATGATGGCCAACGGTATTCGACCGCGCTGTTTCGAGGCGATCATGGCCGCCGGTATGCCGTTGGCCGCTGATGCGTTCAGTCACATGGCGGAGGTCGGATAATGCTTGGTGACGGCGTTACCACAATGTTGACCATGGCGGTTCTGGGGTGCGCATTGCTTCTTGCGGTGGCGCTTCGGATGATCTTTTCCCCGGAAGCCCGACAGGAACGTGCCGCAGCAGACCGCATGAAAGACGGAAAGACCAGAGAGCACCAGCACGCTGTCGAAGCGGTCATCCTCAAACAACGCCAGTCCAGCGTCGGTCGTGACTGGCCGGTTGTCGGAAACTTGCGGTTGTTGGTGCGTCATGCAGACATGGAAGGATGCGAAAGGGGCATTGTGCTTGGTTTTGCCGCGTCTGCTGTTTTCGCGGCGATGACGTCAATGTTCTTTCTGAAATGGTATCTTGCCATCCCCTTGGGAGCATTGACCGGCGTGTTCGGGACCATCTCTTATCTCAAGATCCAGCACGCCAAGAGAGTAACCGCTCTGACAAATCAATTGCCAGACGCGCTGGACCTGATGATGCGGGGCCTTCGTGTAGGGCACCCGGTGAGTGCGACCATCGCCAATGTCGGGCGCACGATGCCGGATCCGGTCGGACGCGAGTTTCGGATTCTGGCCGAGCAGATCAGCTTTGGTGACTATCTGACGGACGCCTTTGCCGACATGGCTGACAGGGTCGGCCATGAAGATGTCGAATACCTTTCAGTCTCGATACGCATTCAACACCGAACCGGCGGCAATCTGGCGGACGTGCTGGGTACGTTGTCAAAGGTCGTGCGCGAGCGGATCATCTTGCGACGTCGGATTCAGGCGATCTCTTCCGAGGGTCGGCTTTCGGCCTACCTGCTTTCGGCGCTGCCTGTCGCAATCTTTCTCAGCACATCGATCAGTTCGCCCGGCTATTATTCGGACGTAAGTGATGCCCCTGCCTTCATTCCGATCGCCGTGACGATCGTTCTTCTTGTCGTCGGCAATGCCCTCGCGCTGCGCAAACTCGTAAACTTTGCAATTTAGGGATCGACAATGCCCTGGGATCTAGAATTTTTTTCGGCGACCGCGATGAAGCAAAACGGGCTATTCCTCGCCCTTGCCGGTTTCGCATTGTTCATGCTGGCCACAGGCGCTGTGGGGGTCTTTTCCTCCCGTGATCGCAGCGCGATCCGCCTGCGAAAGTTGGCGATTTCCATGAATGAGTCCAGCCCTTCGCTGTCCAAGGGACCGGAGGCAAACGCTCCGCGAGGCTGGAAAAAAGCGTTGATCCCCGATGACCCATCGAAGCGTGCACAAATCCGCTTTCAATTGGCGAAGGTCGGGTTCGACCGCAGGGATTCAGTTGAATTATTCTTTGTTATCAGGCTTGCCCTTGCTCTTGCGCCGCTCATCATCGTCCTGTCCCTGACGTTCCTTTCGCAAACGGGCCTGCTCCCCAATGCCATTTCCGACACGCTGGAAAGCACCTCTCGGCTGCTGCTTATGCAGATTGCGGCGATCGGAGCTGCGATTGGTTTTTACGCGCCGGGATACTGGCTGAACAAACGTATCAAGGAGCGGAAACAAAAGTTAACGCAGGCCTTTCCCAACGCCATGGACCTGATCCAGATTTCCGTTGAAGCGGGCATGGGTTTTGACGCCGCATTGGCCCGGGTCGGTCTGGAGCTGGGCCGCGTATCCCCTGAGCTGGCCTACGAGTTACTTTTGCTTCAGATGGAAACACAAGCCGGGCGCGACCGGGAAGCGGCATTATTTGACATGGCCGAAAGGATGGGCATCGAGCAAGCCAAGTCATTTGCTTTGGTTGTCGTGCAGTCGATGCAGTTCGGCACCAGCCTGACAGCCGCGCTGAAAATGTACTCTGCCGAAATGCGACAGATGCGGGAACTGGCCGCACAGGAAAAAGCGAACAAGCTGCCAGTACAGATGTCTGCCGTAATGTCTATCCTGATGCTGCCAGCGCTTTTCCTCATCACATTGACCCCGATCGTTATCCGTTATCTTGAGGTCGGTTGACAGATAATCGCGGGTTTCGTTGGCCCGGTCCTCAACGCGAGTGTTTTTCTTGCCGGGTTGCGGGACCCCTGGTCGAACGGCCAGACCCAGGGCCAGATCAATCGCCCTCAATCGCCTGAGGACGCTGAAACGCCAGATGAATGGTCACGAATATCGATCTGCTCAAGGCTCGGCTTGTTGCGGCATCATATCGCGGCTCGCAAGGCCCGCTGCACCTGCTTGTCGACAGCACTGGCATCACGGCCGGGGGCGAAAGCGAGTGGCACGCGCGCAAGCACGGCGGTCCCAAACGGCGGGTCTGGCGCAAGATCCATCTGGGGATTGACGGAGAAACACTGGAGGTCCGCCCCGGCCCTTGCCCGGCAGGCGATTTGCGACGCAAATCAGCCGAAAGGGGAGATCACCGGGAGCGACATCGGCGATGCACCGGTCTTGCCCGATCTGCTCCGCCAGATCCCCGCAGATGAAGAGATCGCCAGCGTCACGGCAGATGGCGCCTATGATACCCGCAAGTGCTGCGATGCCATCGCGGATCGCGGCGCACACGCTGTCATCCCGCAACGGAAGAAGGCCAGGCCGTGGCAGACCGTCACCGCCGGTGCCGCCGCGCGAAACGAAATCCTGCGGGCTTCCAAATACCTTGGCTGGGCCTCGTGGCGACGATGGAGCGGATACCACCGCCAGAGCCGCGCCGACCAGCAAACCAATGTGCAATGCCTGCTCGAATTCCCGGCCTTGTGTCCCAAACAGTCTGATGCGGGACGCACTTGGTCAGCAAAGACGTGGAACCGCCCAATTCATCAGCAGCCTGCGGGCGCGCAAGGCCTCAAGCCACTGCCATCCGCACCGCATCCGTGCGTTACTCTTCCGTCCGTTTCATTCCCGCCGACTGCCATTTCTATTCAAGAAACGCGACCAATGGCGCGGCATCAAACCACGAGATATCCACTTGCGCAGCGAGCGCGCGGCGGGTGTTTTCATCAGTCGAAAACGACCTGACATCGAGGCGGGCAGGTTTTCCGGAAGAGATGCAGAGTGCCCCGATGACTGCGGTTTTCGTTGACTTCGCGCCGCGCGCGCATTGAAATATCCGTCAAGAGCGATCCGTGGGGGCGGATGGGGCCACTTTAGGACGCAAACAGCCGTCCGGGCATCCACGTCTTTTCCAGATAGGCGCAGCCAAAAGTTACATAGTTTGTTTGATCCCGGTGTTTCAGCAGTAGTTTGACCAACCCATTTCGACAGATTGGGATAGTGGAGGTGATTTGATTATGCGCGGAGATGACGACATCGAGGCCCCACTGGCCAGAACGGTGGCAACCGCTGGCTTTTTTGACACCGCGGGCAGCCTTGCCGATGTGGAACCGGTGTCTGTGAGGAGCTTTGCCAAAGCGGCAGCCCCAAGTCCCGATCTGGGCGATACCGTGGGAACCACGCTGAACATCGACAATGCCGACGCGATCCGCGTCTACATCTTGGCGGTAGGAGAAACTACAGGGAGTTTGGTCGCGGATGCGACCAGCGCCTATGAACAGGCCCGGATCATGGCGGCCTTTGCCACATGGTCCGACGTTGCGAACATCCAGTTCGTGCAGACCTTGGACCGCGCACAGGCCGATATCGAAGTGTTTGTTGGCGATACCCCGCCCTATGGCTCGGCCTATTTTCCGAACGGCGGTCTTCAGGTGATGTTCATGTCGAACAGGGTGCCGCAATGGACCGACGCCGGTGCGCTGGACGCGGGCGGCTTCGGCTTTCTGATCCTGATCCACGAAATCGGGCATCTGATCGGGTTGACCCACACCCATGATAGTGACGCAGGGGCGATCGTCATGCCCGGCGTCACGGCGGCCTTTTTTGACCTCGGCGACAACGACCTCAATCAAGAGGTCTATTCGGTGATGAGTTATAATCGCGGCTGGTCGACCGGACCGCTGGGCTACCTGCCCGAGTCGATCATTCCTTATGGCTCTCCGGAAAACCCCTCGGCCATCGACATCATCGCCGTGCAGCGCAAATACGGCGTCAATACGACGACGGGCACCGGCGATAGCGTCTATGTCATGCAAAGTCAGGACCGCAGTTATCGCACGATCTGGGACAACTCCGGCACGGACGAAATCCGCCATGACGGCACCAGTGATGCGGTGATCGACCTGCGCGCTGCAACGCTGGGGTTCGAAGTGGGCGGCGGCGGCTTCATGTCCTACCTGCCAGCGTTTCATGGCGGGTTCACGATTGCCAATGGCGTGGTGATCGAAATCGCCATCGGCGGCGATGGCAATGACACGCTGACCGGCAATGACGCGGCCAACACCCTGTTCGGGCGCGGCGGCAACGATTCAATCCTGGGCGGGAACGACGCGGATACGTTGAATGGCAATGCCGACGATGACACGCTGAATGGCGGCGAAGGTGCTGACAGCATGATCGGCGGTCTGGGTGATGACCGGCTGATCGGCGGCGTCGGGGCCGAGGTTCTGGACGGTTCTCCGGGCGGCAGCGATACACTGGATTATTCGGGCGCGGCGGCACAGGTGATATTGGGCCTGTGGAACAACTCGGTCTCGGGCGATCCGATAGCCAGCGGAGACACGATCCTGAACTTTGAGAACGTTATCACCGGCGCGGGCAACGACGTGATCGCCGGGAACCACCTGAGCAACCACCTGACAGGCAACGACGGCGACGACTCGATATATGGCTATGACGGTGCGGATGTCCTTGAGGGCGGAATCGGGGACGATTTCCTCGATGGCGGTCTGGGCGATGATAGTCTCTTTGGAGGAGCGGATGCAGATACGCTGATCGGCGCTGCCGGAAACGATACATTGGATGGTGGCGCAGGTGCCGACAGCATGATCGGCGGTCTGGGTGATGACCGGCTGATCGGGGGCATCGGGGCGGAGGTTCTGGACGGCTCTCCGGGCGACAGCGATACACTGGATTATTCCAATGCAACGGGGGGGCTGACTCTTAGGCTCTGGAACAACACGGTCTCCGGCGACCCGATCGCGGATGGCGATACCATCCTGAATTTTGAGAATTCCGAAACCGGCTCAGGCAATGACCTGGTCGCGGGCACCAATCTTGGCAACGTATTGACCGGCAACGACGGGGACGACACTATCTATGGCTACGGTGGTGCAGATCTCCTTGAAGGCGGCGACGGAACGGACGTCATTCGCGGCGGAACCGGCAATGACACAATTTCCGGCGGGCACGACCTGGATTACCTCTCAGGTGAGGCGGATGCGGATGTCTTTGTCTTCAACAGTGTCGACGATGCAGGGATCGGGGCCCTGCGCGATCAGATTTTGGACTTCGAGTCCGGTGTGGACGTGATCGACGTGTCCGCGATGGCGGCGGGTGCTTTCGACTTTCTCGGGACGGCAGCCTTTGCGCCTTCGGGAAATGCTGAGCTACGGCTATTCGAAACTCCAAGCGGATCGACGATTGTTCAACTGGACGTGGACGGCAACGGAGCGATAGATGCCGAGATCCGAGTTGCTGGCGTGACCGGATTGACCGTGAGCGATTTCGTTCTGTGATGGAATGGCCAGGCCCGCTTTCAAGTTGCAGGCTTTGTAAATCAATAACTTGAGGAACAGCGCAAGTTGTAGATCGCGTTGGCTCAGTTGCACAAAAGCGATAGAGTCCACTCGTCCCCTTTCGCCGAAAGGACTTGTCACATTGTCTCTATGGAGCATGTGGTTCCAGCCATGTGAACCGCCCCGGGTTTGCCGGAGGCTCCAACTCCTGAGTAGGATGGAGCATCATGAGCAAGACCACGAACAAGTTTTCCCCTGAAGTGCGCGAGCGCGCCGTGCGGATGGTTCTCGACGGCGAGGGTCAGCACGGATCTCGCTGGCAGGCGATCACGTCGATCGCAGCGAAGATCGGCTGCTCGGCGAGCACGCTTAATGACTGGGTCAAGAAGGCCGAGGTCGACAGCGGCAAACGCGCCGGCGTCCCCAGCGAGATGGCAGAGAGAATGAAGGCGCTGGAGCGGGAGAACCGAGAACTGCGCCAGGCCAACGAGATCCTTCGCAAGGCGAGCGCATATTTTGCGATGGCGGAGCTCGACCGCCGGTCGAAGTGATGGTGGATTTCGTTGAGGCGCACAGGGATGCGCACGGGGTCGAGCCGATCTGCAGTGTCCTGCCGATCGCCCCTCCACCTACTATTCTCACCTGGCGAAGCGGGCGGACCCAGCACGATTGTCGGACCGTGCTCGCTGTGATGCTGCACTGCGACCCGAGATCCGGCGTGTTTTCGAAGAGAACTGGCGGGTTTACGGTGTCCGCAAGGTCTGGAGACAACTCGTCCGGGAAGGCTTATCTGTCGCGCGCTGCACTGTGGCACGGCTCATGAAAGACATGGGCATCCAAGGCATCATCCGTGGCAAGCCGCACCGGACAACGATCCCGGACAAGCAGGCCCCATGTCCGCTGGACAAAGTGAACCGCGAGTTCCGGGTTCCGGCGCCCAACATGCTCTGGGGTCGTCCATGCAGGCGCCATTGGTCCGAGCCCAATGGACGACGATTTCACTTATGTCGCCACTTGGAAGGGCTTCGTCTATGTCGCTTTTGTCATCGACGCCTATGCGCGCAAGATCGTCGGCTGGCGCGCCAGCACCTCCGCGCAGACCGGTTTCGTTCTGGATGCCCTCGAGCAGGCCGTCCATGACCGGCGCCCCACGAAGGCCATGGGCCTTGTCCATCACAGCGATCGCGGGTCGCAATACCTGTCCATTCGCTACACCGAAAGGCTGGGCGAAGCTGGCATCGAGCCGTCTGTCGGCAGTGTTGGCGACAGCTATCCCTCTCGGGACATTCCTGCGGAATGCCCTGCCGGGCAGTGGACAATGCCTTGGCCGAGACCATCAACGGCCTCTACAAGGCCGAGGTCATCCATCGCCGTGGCCCTTGGCGCAGCTTCGAGAGCGTCGAATACGCGACGCTGGAATGGGTCGACTGGTTCAACAACCGTCGCCTCCTCGAGCCCATCGGGAATATCCCGCCAGCCGAGGCAGAGGCCAACTTCTACGCAGCTCTGGAAACTGAAGACATAGCCGTGTAACTAACGAAAATCAGCCTCCGGCAAACCCGGGGCGGTTCAATGGTGCCGCGGCCCCGTCTGAGGGAGGACCGCGCCATGCCATTTTATCTTTATCAACTGAGCTACTCCGCCGACGCCATCAAGAGCATGGTCGCCAATCCGAGCGATCGCGAAGCCGCAGCGCGCAAACTGGTGGAGGCGCTTGGCGGCAAGTTGCATCACCTGTTCTTTGCCTTTGGCCAATACGACGTCGTCTGCCTGATCGAAGGCCCCGATGACACCTTCATGATGGCGGGTGCCGCCGCCGTCGCATCCGCTGGAACCGTTTCGGGCTGCGCGACGACGAAACTGATGACTTCGGCCGACGCAATGGCGGCGATGACGAAGGCGGGCGAGGTCACCGGTGCATACCAACCGCCGCACGGGTGAGTGGCTCCGGGGTGCCGGAACGGTATCGGTCGTACGGTCTTTTTCGGCCACCGCGACGCTGCGGGCCATACGACGCCAAATGACACCATCTCGCTGTGCTGAGCCCGTCCGCGCAGATCCACTTTAGAATTCTTTGGCCGGTGGTGTAGCGAGCGACGCGCAAACCGGCCCCATTGGAAAAAGCCGCGCCGGATCGCGGCAACCTGACAGGGAGAGACACCATGAACAAGTCCATGACAATGACCGACACCGCCGCCGCGTTCTTCGACACCATCGAGACGGGCAAGGGCTGGGCCGCCTGCGCGCCTTTCTGCACGCCGGGGGCCACCTTCTCCTGCCAGTCCGACGCCCTGGCGGAGATTGGCACGATCGAGGCCTATGCCGGCTGGATGGAGGGTCTGCTGAAGCTGGCGCCGGACGGCCATTATGACATGAAAGCCTTCGCCGCCGACGAGGCGCGCGCCACGGTGCTGGGTTTTGCGGTGTTTCACGGGACCCACACGGACGAGGGCGGACCGGTGCCGCCGACCGGGTGCAGCGTGGCAGCCGACTACGTCTATGCGATGGAGTTTGATGGCCCGAAGATCAAGCACATGACCAAGATCTGGAACGACGCCCAGTCGATGCGCGCCCTCGGCTGGACCTGACGCCACGGGCACGGGCGCGCACGCCGACACCCCGGCGCTCGGGGGAGAGCAGGAGGAGCGCGCAGATGCGTGCAAACGCGGCCCGCACGGGGAGTGCGTCGACAATTACAGCCAGGGCATGCTGATGGGTTTCTCGTCCTTCCCCTGCTGCGCATCCAGCGCAGCCACAGCGACTGGTACGGTGACCCGTTTGCCTCGACCTCTTCGACAACAAGCGACAACAAGCAAGGAATCGACGCAATGACTCTTCAGATCATCGGCTCCGGCTTTGGCCGGACTGGAACCATGTCAACCAAGATGGCGCTGGAAGAACTGGGCTTTGGCCCATGCCACCACATGGTCGAGGTCATGGCCAACCCAGACCAGCCCGCACACTGGCATGCCCTTGCCGCGGGGCATGATGTCGACTGGGCGCAGGTTTTCGCGGGTTACACGTCGCAGGTGGATTTTCCCGGTGCCGCCTACTGGCAGGATATGCTGGTGGCCTTTCCCGATGCGAAGGTGATCCACACGGAGCGCCCGGAAGACGACTGGTGGGCCAGCTATTCCAAGACCATCGGCAAGTTCTTTGCGCATTACAAATCGCTTCCAGTGCCACCGCCCATCCTCGAATTGTTCGGAACGATGGAAATCCTGCTGGTCGACGGGGTGCTCGGCGGCCTTGATCGCGAACGTTCGATCGCTGCCTATCGTCGCAATAACGAAAAGGTCCGCGCCACTGTGGCAGCGGACCGGCTGCTGGTGTTCACGCCGACAGATGGGTGGGAACCGCTCTGCCGTTTCCTCGATGTGCCGACACCAGCCACCGCGTTCCCGCGCAGCAATGCCCGCGACGAATTCTGGGCGATGTTCGGCGGCGAGCCGGAGGATGCCGAACGGTAAGAAGCCTGACATGACGACTGACATCCACGCCGTCGCCACGGCCTACACCGCCGCCTGGAACAGTGGCTCGGCCGAGGCGGTCGCGTCTTACTACGCCGAAGACGGCGACATCGTTATCAACCGTGGCACGCCCTGGGAGGGGCGCGAGGGCGTCGCCGCGATGGCGGCGGGGTTCTTCGCCGATGTGCCGGACCTGAACCTTGTCTGCGACGGGCTGCGCGTCGCCGGCAATCATGTCCTGTATCTCTGAACCTTCACCGGCCACCATTCAGAGACCCGCAAGCCGTTACGGATCACGGGTTGGGAGGAATGGGATCTGGACGAAGGCGGCAAGGTCGCGGCCCCGCGGGGATGGTTCGACGCGGAGGATTACGCTCGGCAGGTGGCGGGATGAGCGACCCCTTCGCCGATGTAGACGCTGCGTCGCCAGTCATCATCGACATCATCGTCGCAGGACTTGAAACCAGGGCGGCGGATCCGACCATGCTGACGGTGATCGACGCCTATCTCGACAGGCTCGACCCGCCCGATGGTGGTCTGATCGTCGATATCGGTTGCGGCACCGGCGGCGTGACCCGGCGCATCGCCGACCGTTTCGGTCAGGCCCCGGTCCTTGGAATAGAGCGGTCCCATGCATTGACGGACAAGGCACGGGCGTTGGTGGGCGACCGGGCGAACCTCGAATTCCGGTTGGGCGACGGTGAGGCGCTCGGCCTCGCGGACGCAAGCACCGACATCGCCATCCTGCACACGGTGCTATCCCATGTCGCCGACCCAGCCCCGCTGGTCGCCGAGGCCGCGCGGATCCTGCGACCGGGCGGCACACTTGTCGTCTGCGACGCCGATTTTTCCTAGGCTTCGCTGGGACTCGGGCCCGGCGATCCGCTGGGGGCCTGCGCCCAGGCCTTCGTGGCCGGGTCGGTGACCAACGCATGGCTTGCGGGCAAGCTCAAGCCGCTGGCCCGCGCGGCCGAACTGACGGTCGATCACTTTGGCACAGCCAACCGCGTGGTGATGGAGATGACGATGTGCGCCTCGCGATTGTGCAACTGCTGCCACAGCCGGGCGACCTGACAGGGGAGGAAGCCAAATGAACAGCATCGAAAAAACTGTCCGACAATTCCACGAATCCTGGGATCTGCGCGACCCGGAACGCGGCGCTGCCGCCATCGCCCCGGATTGCCAGTTCGAGGATGTGGCGCGCGGCGAGGCGCAAATCGGCCCTGAAGGCTACCTTTCCGATTACCACCGCTGGCGCGCGGCTTTCCCCGACGGCGAGGTCAAGGTCGTCAATGTCATCACCGGAGGCGACGGACCCGATGGCTGGGCTGTCGTCGAGTTCCTCAATCGCGGCACGCAGACCGGACCTCTTCACTCCAGCCTTGGGGAATTCCCGCCCTCGGGTCGCCGGATGGAAGTGCGCTACTGTAGCGTCATGCGGGTGCAGGACGGCAAGGTGGTCGAGGGCCGCGACTATTACGACAGCGCCAGTATCGCCCGCCAGCTTGGCCTGGTGGATTGACCGGATACGAAAGGATACACCAATGCAGCTACCCGACTTCTTCGACGCGATGCACGCGCTCGACGTTCCCTTTCCCGAAACCGTCGCCACCTCCCATGCTGTTCGCTTGGAGTCGGGGTTGGTGGTGTTTTTCCACTTCCATCAGGACTTCAGCCTGCCGCCACATGCGCACGGTCCGCAATGGGGCACTCTGGTCGCGGGCGAGGTGGCGATGACCATCGACGGGCAGACTCGCCGCCATGGTCCGGGGACGCGCTACGATATTCCCGCAGGTGTCGAACATGCCGTCGCAGTAAAGGCGGGCACCATCGCCTTCGACGTCTTTGCCGAGGCCGACCGTTACCCGCTGAAGGCACGCTGAGATGGGAGTCGATATCGCCAGAGCCGAGACGCCCAAAGACCTCGACGCAGCGCGGGCGTTGATCCGCGCCTTCTTCGCATGGGCCATGGAACATGTGGCCACGGGCGAAAACCCGAACCCGTCGGTCTTCGCCAACCTCGAAGCCGAACTCGCCGGTCTGCCGGGACGCTTCGACCCGCCCTCGGGCTGTCTGCTGTTGGCGCGGCTTGACGGCGCGCCGGTGGGCTGTGTCGCCTTCTATGGGCAGGACGCGACGACGATGGAGATCAAGCGCATGTTCGTGAGACCCGATGCATGGGGTCACGGGATCGGCGCGCAAATGCTGAAAGTGCTGCTGGCCGAGGCCGAGGCTGCCGGATACGTCCGCTACCGTCTGTCCACCCACCACGCACTGCACGCCGCCCAGTCGCTTTACCGGCGCGCCGGATTTCGCGACGTGCCAGGCTCACCGGATTTTCTGGGCATCGTCGAAGGCGTCGACATCTGCATGGAAATGATTCCGGTCCGCGAGACCAAAGAGGAGAGCCGCCTTGCCTGAACTGACCGACCCTTTTGCCCATCACCCTGAATTGCGCGACCGGATCGCGGACACCGAGACGTCCTACTTTCGAACGTTCAACGTTGAGGCGATCATCGCAGCAGACCCCAAACAAGAGGCGTTTCGCGACTGGGTCCATACCGACGCACAGCGCGAGGCGATCCGGGCCGAGGCGCTGGCCGACCATTCGGGCGATCTGTGGGTCTTCGGCTATGGGTCGCTGATGTGGGATCCGGCCTTGCGCTTTGCCGAGGTGCGGCGTGCCCATGTCGCGGGTCATGCCCGCCGCCTGATCCTGGTAGACACCAGGGGCGGCCGCGGCACCAAAGAGGCACCGGGCCTGTTCGCGACGCTGGATGCCGTCAAAGGGTGCGACGGGTGCGAGGGGCTGGCCTTTCGGATCGCGGCGGCGGATGTCGAGGCAGAGACCGAGATCCTGTTCCGGCGCGAGATGATCGCGCCCGGCTACCTCGCCCGGTTTGTCCCGGCCCGGATCGGCGATGCGGACATACGCGTGTTGGCCTTTATTGCGGACCACGACGTGCCGGACGTGCGCCCCGACCTGTGACCCACGCGGAACAGGTCCGCTATATCGCCCATGGGGCGGGCGATCTTGGCACCAGCCGAGACTATCTGGCCAATATCGTCGGGCATTTCACGCAACTTGGCATCACCGATGCGCATTGCAGCGACTTGTTATGCGCGGTGGATGCCCACCTCGCCGCGCTCACAAGCAAGGAATCTGCTCAATGACCGCGCCCACTCCCTTTTTCGACGGCCACAACGATTTCCTGCTACGGCTCATGAAAACCCCCGCCCCGCGCGAAGAGACCTGGCTGGGCACGGCTGGCCGCGGCCATCTGGACCTCGCGCGGATGAAGGACGCGGGCTTTGCGGGAGGGCTGTTTGCAATCTTCGTGCCGCCCGCGTCCAGCGGCCCACCGCCCGACTTCAAGGCGCTGATGGCCGATCCGCCCTACGCCCTGCCGATGCCGCCCGAAATGAAACATCCGCAGGCCCAGCCCAAGGCGCTTGCCATGGCGGGGCTGTTGCACTGGATGGAACGCTCGGCTCCCAATAACTTCCGCGTTTGCCGATCAGTGGCCGACATCCGCACAGCCATGAAGGCCGGTGTCATCTCGGGCGTGATGCATATGGAAGGGGCCGAGGCGATCGGCCCCGACCTTGACGCGATCTACCTGTTTCACGACATGGGCCTGCGCTCACTTGGCCCGGTCTGGAGCCGGCCGACGATCTTTGGCCACGGCGTGCCGATGGCCTTTCCGGGCAGCCCCGACACCGGGCCGGGCCTCACTGAGGCAGGCCTTGATCTGGTGCGCCTGTGCGATGAATTGGGCATCATGATCGATCTGTCGCATCTGAACGAGAAGGGTTTCCACGATGTGGCCCGCGTCTCGTCAGCCCCACTGGTGGCCACGCATTCCAACTCTCATGCGCTGTGTGACAGCCCGCGTAACCTGACCGATCGGCAATTGCACATGATCCGCGAGCGCGGTGGCATGGTTGGGTTCAACTTTGCCACCTTTTACTTGAACGCCAATGGCACGGCGGACACGAGCACCAGCTGGGACGTGATGCTGCGCCACCTCGACCATCTGATCGCGCAGGCGGGCGAGGATCATGTCGGGCTGGGGTCGGATTTCGACGGTTGCGTCCTGCCCGACCTGATCGGCGACGTCACCGGCGTACAGCACCTGTTCGAGGCGATGGCCGCGCATGGCTACGACGCTCCGCTGATCGCGAAACTTGCACGCGAGAACTGGCTCGCCTGTCTTGACAGGTGCCTGAACTGATGTCCGGCCTGAAGCATCCGCCCATCGTGCCGCCCCTGCGCCTCACGCGCACCCTTGTCGACCGGCTGCCGCCGCGCGTCGATGAACGCGGGCCCATTGTGGTAGAGGATCGCCCGCCGGAGTTTTTCCACCGGACTGCGGTTGAGATCCTTGATCGGCTCGACAATCAAGGCGCGGTCTGGGTCTTCGCCGCGGGATCCCTGATCTGGAACCCGCGCATAGATGGTGACTGCGATACCGCCGAGCGGCACGGCAATAAACGCCCAGCGGAGCCTATCGAGATACGGGACCAGCGGCAGGATGGCGGTCTGGGTCTCGTCCAAGACGCTTTGCGCGACCTCCACCCCTGCTGCGCCCAGCGTCGCCACACCAGCCGCGCCACCGCCTTTCAAGGTGCGGCTGTCGGCCAGCACTTCGCGTGCGGGCGGCGTCTCGGCTGCGAAGGCAGTCGCCCGGACCGGGAACCGCTCGCCCCACTGACGCGCGGGGCCGAGGTCGACGTGGATGAATCCCGAGCGCGGGTAGAAGCCGAAGCCGAGGAACCCGACCTCCCGCGCCGCCGCCTCGAAGGCCACCGGGTCGTGGTTCGCCATGGCGATGTCGAAGGCGGCACCGTCGAGGTGCTTCGACCGGGTCGCGCCGCCCACGGCGCGGTTGTGCTCGGGGCTGCGATAGGCGGAGCGAACGATCAGCGGCTTGCCCAGCCGGTCGCGCAGCGCCTGTCGCTTGTCGAGCGCGGGTTCGAAGATGAGCACCTTGCCGGTGCCCCGGCATGCGATTTCTGCGGGCGAGAAATTCGGCCAGCGCCAGGCGCTTTCCGGCACGTCATGCCAATGGTCGTAAAAGGTCGGGGTCATGGCGTCCTCCAGAAACGAAATAACCCGCCTCGAGGGCGGGTGCGGTTGGGCTGATGAATGGGAATGGGGCGCGGCTAAGGGTTGCCGCCCTGAATGCGGAACATCAGGCCGTGGGTCACGGTATCGCGGTGTGCCATAACGTCGAGGGCGGTTTCGGCCTGCACCCAACGGCCGTAGGCCTGGCAGTAGGCGGCGAGTGCCGCGCGATCGATTTGGGACAGGATGCCCAAAGCGCAGAGCTGCCCACACACCCGGTCCCATTCCGCGCGGGCCTCACCCTTCAGATGATCCGGCGGTTCCGGGCAGGCAGGTTGTGGTTTCGGCTCGGAAGGGTTTTGGCGGTCGGACCGGTCAGTGCCAGTGACCAGCTTCAGCCCGCTGGGTTTCGGTTTGCGTCCGCGCATCGCTCCCTCCACTTCGAATTCTGGCAATGTGGACGTTTTGGCCCCCCACGCCGGTCCCGGCCGGAAACCTCCAGAGATAGACCTACCCTCGGGGTCCTCTTCAGATTGCCCCGAGCGGCAAGTCCTTGCAATAATGCCATTTTCCTAAAACGTACGACATATGCGGACAAGCTTGCGGGACGGGCCAGTTGGGACGCCTGGGCTTCACAGGGCCTCGACTTGTCCATTCAGACGGAGGATCCTTGGGGGCGTTTCCCCAGCGCTAAGATCGCGACCGGCTCGACCATCGTGCAGATAGACAACAACGGCGACGGCGTGATCGACGCCGAGTTCCGGAAGGCAATCGTCGCCGGGTTGACGGCGGACGATTTCGTTTTGAGCGTCACCGACTGGGGACCGCAGGACAATGCCCGCAGGCTGGGGAGAGGTACGTCTTCATTTCTCCTGCGGCCTAGGGACACCAGCCCGTTCAGTGTACACTGACCTCTTTCACGAGTACCGCCAATGCAGCCCGCTGGTTCGCAATGGCAAATTTGGACAATTTCAGTGATCACGCCGCGAGCGCGTGCCTTGATGCGCCCCGGCTTAAACAAGGACGGCCGTCATGACACTCGTTTTCCAGTCCAGTAGCCAGAACAGCGGCGTCAGCGTCAGCAACGGCGACGCCCTGGTCATTCGCGACTTTGTCGATATCTTCACCGCGGGGACTGGAGTGACCCTGTCCGCTGGCGCGGGCCTGACAAGCGTTCTCAACCATGGTGACATTTACGCCTACCTGACGTTCAACGTGAACACGAACAGCTCCCGCGTCGTTAACTATGGCACCGCCTCTGCCATCATCTCCGCCGGCAACACCGGCGAGGCCATAAACCTTGGCGGGGCCGGCGGCCTGCACACCATCACGAATTTTGGAACGATCACCGCGCAGGGTGATCTGATCGTCACCTATGAGTCAACCGGGCCGCAGATCATCACTTTCACCAATCATGGCGTGGCTGAAACTGACCGCAATATTCTCTCTGCCACTTCGCTCAATCTGACCGTCTTCGATCTCAACAACTCGGGATATCTGAAGGGCGGTTACCTCGATATGAGCGCCACGAGTTGGGCCCGGCTGATCAATACCGGGACAATGCATGTCGATCGCATCTACATGAACAGTGATTTCTTTCCAACTCTGATCAATCACGGTGTCATCTCCGGTCCGTTCGCGCGGAGCAGAATTTTCATGAGCGACAGCCAGGACTTCGTGATCAATTCCGGAACAATGGTGGCAACACTCGACCTCGGACCTGAGGCGGATCGCTACGAAGGGATCGGCGCTGGGGTTGTGACCGAAGGCATCTCTGGCGATGGCGGCAACGATACGCTGGCCGGTGGCGATGTTGCTGATCTGATTGACGGGCGCGCGGATCAGGACAAGTTGGTGGGCCGGGGCGGTGACGACACCCTGCTGGGTGGAGCGGGCTTTGACACGCTGGTCGGCGGCGACGGCAATGACTCGATGGACGGAGGCAACAACCACGACACCCTGATCGGCAACGACGGCGACGACACCCTGCAGGGGGGCTTTGGCAACGACGTCCTTGTCGGCCAGTCCGGCGACGACCAGATGCAGGGCGGTCCGGGCAATGACACCATCGACGGCGGCCAAGGCAATGACATTCTCGAAGGCGGCGGAGACACCGACGTGCTGCGTGGCCGCGCGGGCGAGGATGACCTGACCGGGGGACTCGGCCTCGACTTCCTGACCGGCGGGCCAGACGCGGACAGCTTTGTCTTCCGCAGCCTCGCGGAGGCCGGGATCGGCGCCACGCGTGACCAGATACTGGACTTCGAGAAGGGTCTGGATGTGATCAGCGTGGCTGGCCTCAGCCCGGGCGTGTTCGAGTTCCGTGGCATGGCTGCCTTTGCCCCCTCCGGCAACCCCGAGCTGCGGCTGGTCGAAACGGCAAACGGCTCGACCATCGTGCAGATCGACAACAATGGCGATGGCGTGACCGACGCAGAGATCCGTGTCGGCGGCGTCACCGGCCTGACGGCGGATGATTTTGTGCTCTGAGAAGTGGCGGCATCCCGAAGGTGCCTCTCACGGCACATCCGCAGGAGCAGCGGCCTGCGGACGCCGAGTTCCAGGTTTCCTTCCCGCCGGGTCAGGTCGCCCGTTCGAGCAGCTCAGTCCTGACCAGCAGGTTCTGTACGGTCGAGACATGCCAGTGCCCGCCACGACGGGTCCTGATCCCACGGATGTTCAATTGTTCTGCCAAGGCGCGCAGGGTTGTGTGACCTTCCGAACGGATTGCGTCGACCGCGTCTCGCAGGTCCTCGGCGAAGGCGTCTGCGTTGCGGCTGACGGCCTGTTGCAGCGCCGTTCCACCTTTGCCAGCCCGCCTGAGCGCGGCCGCGCCGTTGGGATTGCCCAACTTGACGCCTCGGGCCTTTGCCGCCGCCAGCGCCTCTTTGGTGCGTCTGGAGATCGCTTCGCGTTCCTGTTGCGCCACCAGCGCCATGATGCCGATGGTCAGGTCGTTGGCCTCGGGCAGGTCGCAGGCGAGGAAGGAGACCCCGCTGCCTTGCAGGGGCAGCAGGAAGGCGGCGTTGCGCGAAAGCCGGTCCAGCTTGGCGATCACCAGCGTGGCGCCGGTCAGGTGGGCGAGATTGAGGGCATTGTCGAGTTCGGGTCGGTCGTCTTTCCGGCCGCTCTCCACCTCGGTGAAGCGAGCCAGCACCTTCGCCGAGCGTGACGTCGCGAAGGCGTTTCTCTGCGCCTCTAGTCCGAGGCCCGAGCGACCCTGCCGGGCCGTCGAGACCGGCTCGTAGGCGATGATCCTGCTGAGGCCGATGTACAGACCTGCGCACCCTTCGTTTGGCAGGTTTGTACATCGGATCAGCGCGTTAGTGTAGTCGGCAGAGGCGCCGGTCAGGCGTCTTTCGTCGGCAGAGACAGGCTCTTGACGTGTTCGATCGGCGCATCCGGCGGATCTTCACCGGAATTGACAATTGTGCGCCAGACGAAGGTGACCGGTTCGGGTTTCTGGCTCTCGGGGCTCGGTGACCATCAGGTGCGGTGTGACGCCGTTCAGCAGCTGTTTGACGGCATCAGGATCGGTGGCATCCCCGCAGAGAAGACGCTGGGCTCTGAGGTGCCAGAGATCGCCGGGGCCCGAGACCGGTTTGGCAGGCAGTTCCGGCGTCTCCTCCTCGCGGCCATCCGCCGCCCGGTGTTCGAACAGCGCGTCCAGCTCTGCTCCGTCAAAGCCGAGGTCCCGCAGATCGATGCCCAGCCCCGACAAGTCCGCCAGCCGGTTGTCGGCAAGGATGTAGGCCCGCTTCTGCGCGTCGCTCAGATGCGCCAGTTCAATGACCGGTACGTTGTCCAGCCCCAGTTTGCGCGCCGCCAGCACCCGGCCATGCCCGGCGATGATGCCGTTCGCGCCATCCACCAGCACCGGGTTGTTGAAGCCGAACTCCCGGATAGACCCCGCGATCTGCGCCACCTGCGCATCGCTGTGCGTACGAGCGTTGTTGGCGTAGGGCACCAGATCGGCAACCGACCTTTGTGCGATGACCCGCGCACCGCACGGAGCCGCCGTATCGTCGAATTTGTCTGCTGCCCGCTTTGCCATGACCCCCACCACTCGATTGACCGGCCGTTTCCAGCCACTTCTCGGGGAGTGTATCACAGGTCTTATGCCCTTGTAATAATGACAATATTCGCCATTAACCGACAGGAGGTGACAACGCAGACTGTACACGGCTCAAGGCTGACGCTTCCCCTTGCTGCGCCAAAACGGCGGGATACCGCAGGAAACGTGCGAAGGATCCCCGCCTGTCGAAGGACGCAACTGCCGCCGGGAGCGGCACTCTTTGACTTCGCGGCCGTGACCCACGGCAGAAATCAGCACGTGATTTTGGTCCGGCCCCGTTTGTCAGATCCCCTTGGATGCAACAGATGCAACAGATGTTACACATGGATTCATTAAGTCTCTCACGCGCGCGCGTGAGGAGCACTACGTTTTCTTCTGTAACATCTGTTGCAACGCGGGCGGCGATGCGGCGCAGATGCCCTGTGGCGGGACTGTTTGACATGGTGATCATTCGTCGAGTGGACTGAACTCCCACGGTTTGGGAGGCGGCGGGCACATGGGTCACACGACGCTCGGCGTTTTGCCTCGGACGCGGTACTGGAAGGATGTCGCTGAACTGCTTGCAGGGCCTGCCGCGAGCCATGTCATATTCGCAGCCAGCGCGCGGGCGGCAGAAAAGGATCTGCTCCGCGCAACGAATGATCCGGTGTTTGTCGAAGCTGTTCGGCTGCTACTGGCCATCCCGGCCGCCGCGCGGGCACGGGATTTTGGTGATGCCCTGCGAGCGCAGGACATGGCGGTCCCACACGAACCCGAATTGCTCGACATTGTCACGGCAGCCAGTTGACGTCTGGATCAGGTAAGGGCATCGAAGGGCGGCCACACCGATCTTGGCGAACTTGCTTCAAGAGCCCTTTCGGCCACGCTGACCACCGCCATTGGGGATGCTCTGCCGGGGCTGTTCGCCGCGACACCCGAGGATGTTCAGGCGGCCGCCCGCGCCCTGTCCTGGAACAAGAGCGTCGCCGAATATACGAGGAGCTTCTTCGGCTGTCTGGCATCAGGGACTTTGTCTTACTGGCTGGATCGCACGCTTGACCTTGAGATCGGCAATGGACGTCGTTTTGACGATGTGGCTGCAAGACAGGCGTTCCAGAGCAACTGGACCAATTTGCCGGGAAACCACCCGCATCATTCGGGAATTTTCCGGCGGGTGGTACGGCAAGACCCTGCATCGCGAAGGCGGCTTCAATTCCGTTGAGGCGGCGCGCTTTGGCCACGTCGCCCTGAAGAAGATCGTCGATGATGGGAACAGGCATGCAATTTTGACCCCGTAGCGGAGTGATCGGCGTCCAGAAATGCCCCCCTTACACTGATGTGGATGATGCCCCCGAGGTCAACGGGGAGCAGAGTGTGGGATGTTGGTTGTGGAGACGATAGCGAAGATCCGACGGGCGTATTTTCAGGACAAGGCGTCGATCAAGCAGATCTGCCGCGAACTACGGGTTTCGCGGAACACGGTGCGCAAGGTGATCCGGTCCGGGGCGACCGAACTGACCTACGAGCGCACGATCCAGCCGCTGCCGAAGATCAACGGTTTGGCACGCGAGATGCTGAACGGCGGAATCGGGGCCGTAGCATGACCCACGGAGGTCCGATCCCCGAGACTGTGACAGTGCACATCCCGTTCCGCCTCGTGAAGCGCGGCGGGCGTAAGGAGATGCAGTTGCCGGACGAAGCATCCAGCCAGAGCAATATGGACAATACGTTGGTCAAGGCGCTGGCACGCGCCTTTCGCTGGAGCCGGATGCTGGAATCGGGCGAGTTCACGACCATCGCCGAGCTGGCGGAGCGCGAGGGGATCGCGCCGTCCTACATGACACGGGTTTTGCGCTTGACCCTGCTCGCTCCGGACATCGTGGAAATGATCCTCGAAGGAACGCAGGAGCCGAAGGTGACGCTGGCGCGGATGCTGGAGCCGTTTCCCCTTGTGTGGCAGGAGCAGCGTGCTCAATTCTGCTGAGCGACGTTCACGGCCCTAAGCCGACCTTCGTGCCGCATTAACCAAATGTCCGTTCTTAGCCATTTCTCCCATACTGAAGGGCCGTTCGGGGGCAAAATAGCCTCGCGACGCCTGTACTTTTCCGCGACCCGATCGGTTCTTAGCGGGCGCGGCAGGACAATCCGCCATCTACGGGTAGCAGTACCCCGTTGATGTATTTCGCTTCGCGCGAGGCCAGGAAGACGGCCGCATGGGCCACATCCCAGGCGTCGCCCATCTTCCCGGTGGGGCTCATCGCGTCGCGTTCGGCCATCTGTTTGTCGGCATCGCCGTGGTGGCCTTTGAACCCTTCGGCATGGCGCACCAGCGGCGTGTCGATCAGCCCCGGTAGAATGGCGTTCGCGCGGATGCCCTTGGGCGCGTATTGCAGGGCGATGGCGCGGGTCAGCTGGTTTACCGCTGCCTTGCTGGTGGAATAGGCCGCCATGTCGTAGCCCGAGATGCGGATGCCCGCGACGGACGAGATGTTCGTCACCACGCCATAGCCGTGCGCTTCCATGAGGGGCAGGACATGGCGCGTCGACAGAAGGACGCTTTTGACGTTGACGTCCATCGCGCGGTCCCAGTCCGCCAAGTCCATAGTGACCGGTCCGCCGAAAGGTGTAATGCCGATATTGTTGTGCAGGATCTCGATCTTTCCGAACGCTTGCAGCGTCTCGGTCACCACTCGGGCGACGTCTTCCTCAATGGCAGCATTGCCTTGCAGGGCAATCGCCCGGCTGCCCTCGCTTTCAATGATATGGGCGGTTTCCTCGGCGGCTGTCGAGTTCAAGTCGACACAGGCCACCTTGGCCCCGGCGCGGGCATAGGCCACAGCCGCAGCCTTTCCGTTGCCCCAACCGGGTCCGGAAGACCCTGCGCCAAAGACCAGAGCCACTTGATCCGTCAGGTCGAACATCATCGTATCCTCAATTGCCAAGAAGGACGCCTGGCAACCAGGTCACGATCCCGGGTTTCCAGATGAACAGCATCAGCGCACCCAGCTGCACCAACACAAACGGAATGATCCCGCGGTATATCTGCGCCATGGTCACGTGCGCGCCGCCCGCGCCCTTTAGATAGAACAGCGCAAAACCGAACGGGGGCGTCAGGAAGGACGTTTGCAGGTTCACCGCCACGAGGATCGCGAACCAATAGATCATGTCTGTCCCGGCGACGTGGTCGCCGAATTGCATGGTTTTGACGATGGGCGCAAAGATCGGCAACATGATCAGCGTGATCTCGATCCAGTCGAAGAAGAACCCCATGACGAAGATCATGACCATCATCATGAAGAGCAGCCCCCAATCTCCGAAAGACAGGCTGCGTGCGGTTTCGACGATGAAATGTTCGCCCCCGATCAGACGGAAGACATAGCTGAACGCCGTCGCGCCAACGAAGATGAAGAACAGCATGGAAATGGTCCGTACGGACCCGTCCAGCGCGGTGGACAGCGCGGTCCAGTTCAACCGCCCACGCACGAGGCCAAGGATCAGCGCCGCCACGGCGCCGACGCCCGAGGCCTCGGTCGGCGTGGCGATGCCGCCAAGGATGGATCCCAGCACCGCGACGATCAACAGGAAGGGCAGGCCGAGCGACAGGATCATTTCCGACCAGCCGTCGAACTTCTCGGTGCCGTCACGGGGGGCCTTGGGGGCCAGTTCGGGGCGCAGCACGGCGATCGCAACGATGTAGACAAGGTACAGACCAGCCAGCACCAGTCCAGGCAGCAGGGCGGCGACAAAAAGCTTGGCCAGGTTCAGCGTCAGCAAGTCCCCCATGAAGACCAGCATGACCGAAGGCGGGATCAGGATGCCCAACGTCCCGGCGCTGGCAATCGTCCCGGCGGCCAGCGAGGGTGAATACCCCCGCGCGATCATCGTCGGCAGCGCCAGCGCGGTCAGCATCACGACCGACGCGCCGATGATGCCCGTCGCGGCTGCCAGGATGGTGCCGACCAAGGTCACGGCCAGCGCCAGCCCACCCGGCACCACGCGCAGCAGCTTTTGCAGGGCAATCAGCAGATCGTCGGCGACGCGGGTCTTCTCCAGCACCAGCCCCATGAAGACGAACATGGGAGCCGCAACCAGCACCGGGTTTTCGATGATCCCGCCAAAGATGCGGTTGGGCAGAAGGGTGACCTGGGCGGCGCGCATCTCTCCTACGTTCAGTGCTATCACACCGAAGATCAGCGTCACGCCCATCAGCATGATGCCTACCGGCAGGCTGGAGAACAGGCCGAGGATCAGCGCAAGGAACATGAATCCCGGCAGGAAATCGATCAGGGTTTCCATCAGTCGGCCTCGAACGGGGTTGGGCGCAGGTCGGGCCTCGCCAGAGTCACGATGCAGCGCAGGGCCACCGACATCCCGCCAAGGATTGTCAGCAGGGCTGCCATCGGGATTGTCGACTTGATGATCCAGCGATGTGACAGGCCGACGCCGCCGTTGGAGGTTTCTCCGCGCTGGAACGATCGCGCTGCAAAGTCATAACCGTACCACAAGAGCAGCGCCATGAAGGGCAGCAGAAACAGGACAATCGCGGCCAGCTCCCACCAGACACGGCGGCGCTCGCCGATCTTGTCCACAAAGATGTCGATGCGCACATGCGCGTCCTTCAGGTAGGCATAGCCAAAGCCCAGCACCGCAATCGCGCCATGCAGATGCCATTCCAGTTCCTGGAGTTTGAACGAGCCCGTCGCATAAAAGCGCCGACCGATCACGTCATACAGGATCACCGCTGCGAGGATGAGCAGCAGCGCGCCGCACAGGGCGGCAAACCACCGGCATGGCGTCGCCAGCCAGCGGGACAGGGTCAGGCAGGTTTGCATCTTGGCCTCCGGGTTTGCGCGGGCCACGGTGGCCCGCGCGGGTAAGGTCAGTCGACGTAGCCGAGCTCTTTCCACTGGGCATAGTCGGTGCGGAAAGCCTGGATGTGGTCCCAGACGCGCTTGAACTCTGCGTTCTCGGCGGTCTTTTCCGCCACAACTTCATCCCAGGTGTCGCTGAAGGTTTGCAGCATCTCGTCCGACCAGCGATGCACGGTCACGCCATGGTCATTCTGCATCTTGGCCAACGGCTCCAGTTCGATGGCCTCACCCTGCGCGGTGGTGCGGGCGACGTTGGCGGCGCAGACTTCCTTGATTGCGGCGCGGTCACGGTCGGACAGCGCGTTCCAGCTGTCGGTGTTCATCATGAACACGATCAGCGATGTCTGCTGGTGCCAGCCGGGGAAGTACAGGTGCTTGGCATGTTCATACATGCCCAGCGCATAGTCGATCGCCGGGAACGACATTTCCGCCGCATCGATCGTGCCAAGGTTCAGCGCGCTCATGGTATCCGCCGGGGGCATGGATTGCGCGGCAACGCCCAGCTTCTCCATTACGGCGGCACCGAGGCCGAAGATCCGCATCTTCTTGCCCTTCAGGTCCTCGGGCGAGTTGATCGGCTCCTTGAACCAGCCGGACGCCTCGGGGGCGAGGATCGAGCACAGTTCGGAATGGATGTTGTAGGGGGCGGAAATCTCGTTCCACAGTTCGTAGCCACCGCCATTGTACCACCACGCGGTGTATTCGCGCACGTCCGGGCCAAAGGGAAAGGCCGTGAACAGCGAGGCTGACGGCACCACGCCTTCGGCGAAACCGGGGCTATACCATGCCGCTTCGATGGCGCCGGTGGACAGGGCGTCCCAGATTTCATTGCCCGCGACGATTTCGCCGGGGTTGCGGAAGACGAAGTTCAGCTCGCCCCCGGTAATTGCGGACACGCGCCCGCCCAGTTCCGCGCCGGACGAGCCGAGCAGAGGCAGCGAGCCGGGATAGATCGACTGCATCTCGATGTCGCGCGCAAGAGCGGGCAGCGCGAGCGTTGCGGCAGCGGTGGCTGCCATCAGGGTACGTTTCATGGTTTCTCCTCCACGGTGCGCCGGGGGTCCGGCAATTCTTCGGCAGACGGGTTCAGACCCCCGCGACCTGCCATCCTCCATCCACGTTCAGGCAATGGCCTGTTATGTTCGATGCGCCATCCGACACCAGAAAGCGCACGGCCTCGGCGATCTCGGGTGCCTCGGCATAGCGGGCTTGAGGGATCGTTTCGAGATAACGCTGACGCTGTTCCGGCGGGTGATGTTTGGCAAGCGGCCCTTCGACCGGGCCCGGCGCGACGGCATTGCAGCGGATGCCGTGCTCTGCCAGTTCGACCGCCATTTGTTTGGTCAGATGGATCAGCCCGGCCTTGGACGTGCCATAGGCCACGCGCCCACGGCTGGCCTGCTGGCCCGACACCGAGGCGATGTTGACGATCACACCACCACTTTGGTCGGCCATGACGCGCGCGACGGCCTGCGACAGGCGCATCGGCACGGTCAGGTTGACATGCAGCATGGCATCCCACAGCGCCTCGTCCGTGTCGAAGAAAGGCACGACCCGTCCGATCCCTGCACAGTTGACCAGCGCGCCGACGGAACCCGCTTTGGCGACCAGGTCAGCGCGGGCGGCTGGCTCGGTCAGGTCGGCCTGCACGCCTTGTGCGCCAATGCCGGCGGCGGCCTTTGTCACACCCTCGGACAGGTCGACCAACAGCACCGGCCAGCCGTCTGCCCGCAGCGCCCGCCCGATGGCCAAGCCCAAAATCCCCGACCCGCCAGTCACAATGGCCGTGCCATGTGTCATGTCCAGACAGCCTCCCCCGCTTGTGGACGATTTATTATCCACAATGTGGACATGGTGTTCGACGGCAGAATAGATTTCGAAAGACCCAGCTGTAAACCCTCTATTTTTACCACAGCGAAATAAGCATTTTTTCTTGAGTTCGGGCATTCTCGCTGGCATAAATGAGTCCGGGAGGTCGTCCACTATATGGATACTAATGGTAAATCAGTCGCCGGAAGCCAAAGCATCGACCGCGCATTGATGCTGCTGTCACTGATCTCGACCCATGGCGGGAAAGAGGTGCCGATGCCCGTCCTGACCCGTGAAACTGGCCTCAGCCGCCCCACCGTGCGCCGCATCCTGCTGGCGCTGATCCGGTCCGGCTATGTCGAGCAAAGCCCCGAGGGCGCCTATTACCCGGGTCCCGAATGCCTGATCGCGGGCACCAGCGCAGCGCGGCGGCACACCCTGCTCGATGTTTCGATGGAAAGTCTGTTGCGGCTGGCGGATGCCAGCGGCGACAGCAGTTTCGTCTCGATCCGACGGGGCGCGCATTCCGTCTGCCTGCACCGCGAAGAAGGTGGCTTTCCGATCCGCACCCATGTCCTGCAACCGGGCGCGCGCCACCCCTTGGGGGTTGGCGCGGGGGCGATGGCGATTCTGTCCGCCCTGTCAGAGGAGGAGGCGCAGGACGTGATCGACGCCACCCGCGACGAACGCGCCGCACAATTCCCCGGATTTGACGATGCCTTTTTGCTGAACGAGCTGGCCATCGCCCGCGACCGCGGCTGGAGCCTGAACCCCGGCATGTATGTCGCCAATTCCTGGGCCATCGGCGTACCGGTGCGCGGGCCGTCTGGCACAGCGCTTGGCGCGCTGTCCATCGCCGCAATCGACAGCCGCATGACCCCGGACCGCCAGCCGCAACTGGCCGAGATGCTGAAATCCGAAGCCGCCCGCATAGAGGCGCGGCAGCGACCCAATCGCCCCACCTGAAGGAGACGACCATGAGCAACCAACCCTGTGTGATCGGCTGGGCGCATTCCAAGTTCGGCAATCTCACCGACTCGCCCGATACTGAAAGCCTGATCAAGGCCACCGTCCCTGCCGCGCTGGACGATGCCGGGATCACGGCGGCGGATGTCGATGGCATCTTCCTTGGCACCTTCAACGGCGGCTTCGTCACCCAAAGCTTCGAGGCCGGGCTGGTCGGCATGGCGGTGCCCGAACTGGCGCATGTACCGGCGTCCCGGCTGGAAAACGCCTGTGCCACCGGATCGGCGGCGCTGTATTCGGCGCTTGATTTCGTCCAGTCCGGACGCGGCAAGATCGCCCTGGTCGTCGGCGTCGAGAAGATGACGACCATCCCGCCTGCCGAGGCCGCCGCCCTGATGCTGCGCGGCAGTTACTACGCCGAAGAAGGGCATTTCACCCCCGGATTTGCCGGGGTCTTCGGCCATATCGCGCAGAGCTATTTCCAGGCTTTTGGCGACCAATCTGACGCTCTGGCGATGATCTCGGCCAAGAACCATCACAACGCGATGAAGAATCCGGTCGCCCATATGCACAAGGACCTCGGATACGCCTTTTGCAACACTGTCAGCGACAAGAACCCGGTGGTGGCCGGGCCTTTGCGCCGGTCCGACTGTTCGCTGATTTCCGACGGAGCGGCAGTGATGGTGATCTGTGATGCCGAGACCGCCGAAGGCATGGGGAAGGCCGTGCAATTCCGCGCGCATCATCACGCCAATGACTTCATGGCACTGTCCCGCCGGCCTGCGCCCTATTCATTCGGCGGGGCGGCGCGCGCCTGGAAAGGCGCATTGGACGAGGCGTCGATCACGCTCGACGATCTGGATCTGGTCGAAACCCATGACTGTTTCACCATCGCCGAGATGCTGGAATACGAGGCGATGGGGCTGGCCGAGCCGGGTCAGGGTCACCGCGTCATCCGCGAGGGCGTTACGCAGGCCGATGGCAGGCTGCCCGTCAACCTGTCCGGCGGGCTGAAGGCGCGCGGGCACCCCTTGGGGGCGACCGGCGTTTCGATGCACGTCATGGCGGCGATGCAGCTGACCGGTGAGGCGGGCGAGATGCAAAAGGACGGCGCGGCTTTGGCGGGTGTTTTCAACATGGGCGGCGCGGCGGTGGCCAACTACACCTCGATCCTGGAGCGCGTAAAATGAACGGTGCAATCTGGCCAAGCAGCACCCGCGTCCCGAACATTGCGTATTTCCTGACGAAACAGGCAAGGCGACAGCCCGACGCGGTAGCGACGGTTTACAACGACCAGACGTGGACCTGGGGGCAGTTCGACGCCCGTGTCAGCGCCTTGGCCCATGCCTTGAGGCACGATCTGGGGTTGGCGAAGGGCGACACCGTTCTGGTGCAATCGGCCAACAACAACCAGATGCTTGAAATCATGATGGCAGTGTTCCGGGCGGGGCTCATCTGGGCACCCGCGAATTTCCGGCAAGGCACCGACGAGGTCGCCTTCCAGTGCCAGAAATCCCGCGCACGGGCGATCTTCGTCGAAGAGACCTTTGCCGATCATGCCAATGCCTGCGCCGGTCTGGTCGATCACGTCATCGCCCTTGGCCAGCTGCCCGACGCCCACTGCTACGAATCGCTGGTGAGCCGCCACCTTGGAACAGATTTCCTCAACGAGGACGTGACCCGCGACGATCCATGCTGGCTGTTCTTCACATCAGGGTCGACCGGGCGGCCCAAGGCGGTGGTGCTGACCCACGGCCAGATGACCTTTACCATCCTCAACCACATGAACGATCTGATGCCGGGCCTGTCCCCGCGTGATGCGTCGCTGGTGGTTGCGCCGCTGAGCCACGGGGCGGCGGCGCATGCGATGGTCCAGATCGCCGCCGGCGCCAAAAGCGTGATCCTGCCGCAGGGGCGGTTCGACCCGGCACAGGCTTGGCGGATGGTGCAGGAGTGGAAGGTGAGCAACATGTTCACCGTGCCGACCATCGTGAAGATTCTGGTCGAGGACCCCTCTGTAGACCAGTTCGACCATTCTTCGCTGCGCCATGTGATCTATGCCGGTGCGCCGATGTATCGCGCGGATCAAAAACGCGCGCTTCAGGCGCTTGGCCCGGTGCTGGTTCAGTATTACGGCCTTGGCGAAGTCACCGGTGCCATTACGGTCATGCGCCCCGAGGATCACCACCTCGAGGACACGCCTGAGGCGCGCCCCGGCACCTGCGGCGTTGAACGCACCGGGCTTCAGGTCACCATCCAGGATGACAGTGGCGCCCAGTGCCTTCCCGGCGAGACCGGCGAGATCTGCGTCATCGGCCCCGCCGTCTTCCCAGGTTACTTCGACGACGAGGGGGCGAATGCCAAGGCTTTCCGCAATGGCTGGTTCCGCACTGGCGATCTGGGCCACCTGGACGAACAAGGCTACCTTTTCATCACCGGGCGGTCCTCGGACATGTATATCTCGGGCGGGTCCAACGTCTATCCGCGCGAGATCGAGGAAATCCTCTTGGCCATCGACGGCGTAAGCGAGGTGGCGATCCTCGGCGTACCCGATCCCCGCTGGGGCGAAGTCGGACTATGCGTCTGCGTGCGGGAAAGCGGGGCGCAAGTAGAGGAAGGCGCGCTGCGAACGTGGCTCGACGGGCGTGTCGCGAAATACAAGATGCCGCGTTTCTACGTTTTCCTCGATGAGATGCCCAAGACAGCCTATGGCAAGATCACCAAGAAGCTGGTGCGCGAAGAACTGACCGCGCGCGGTCTGATCCCGCAGCCCAGCACCGAGGGGGCCTGAACCATGCGCCCCATTCCCGCCCCGCGCACCCCCGACGCCACGCCGATGCCCGACGGCGACAGCCGCGATTGGGTGACCCATCCGGGCCCCGAACAGCCCGAGCGCTATGCGCTGATCCCGTGCCACGCCCGCCGTGCGTCGCTGCACCTGAAAGCCGGGATGACCCTGCTTAGTGCTATCGGTACCGAAGTCGGCGCCGCAGGTGCCGATGGCGCCTGCGCAATTCTCGACGGAGTGGCCTTCTCGGACATGCACTATGTCATGCCCGATGGTCCCGCCGACGACGCCCACGCCGCTTGGTACAGTGAAACCCACGTCATGCAGGACGTCACGCTGGATCGGGCGACCGCCTCGGTCGGGGTGCGCGATGGGGCCTGGTTCCTGCACACCCACGCCATCTGGGGCGGCGACACCCCGGCGATGGGGCACCTTTTGAATGATCGATGCGTCCTCGCCCGGGATTGCACTGTCGATGTCTGGCTGCTGACCGGGGCCCGGCTGGAAGTGGAACAGGACCCGGAAACCAACTTTCCGCTGTTTCAACCGCGCATTTGTGCGGAGCAGGCGCAGCCGAACGCTGCCCTGCTGACGGTCCGCCCGCATGAGGACCTGCACACCGCGCTTGAATCCGCCTGCACCGATGCAGGGATCCGCGACGCGCAAGTCCATGGCTTGGGCAGCCTGATCGGTGCAGGCTTCGCAGGCTCGCCGCCCATGTCGTCGCCGTTGTCCGAAGTGCTGCTGCTCGCGGGCTGCCGGGTTCGCGACGGCCGTTGCCTTGAATTGCCGCTGGTCTGCGTCGATCCGACCGGCCTTATCTACGAGGGTGATCTTGTCCGACAAAAGGGGCCGGTTCTGGTCACGTTCGAAATGCTGCTTGTGTCAGACTGAGCAGGCTGGGCCCGCAGGCCGCCTCGGCTTATCGCTTCGATGCCCGAACCCTAGCCTCACTCCTCGTTGACCGGACGCGGCACCGGCTTTAGAAAAAGCGGTCCAGCCAAGGCGAGTGGGGGGGGCGGGCCCCCGTTTTTTCCGCACTACTACCCTTCGCAACCCATGCAGCGAAAGTCCGGAGTCCGCCGATTCCGTGGAAAAACTAACGTTTGCGAGCGCAGAAATAGCTGTTCCAAATCCGGCGCGCGCGCCTTTCCGATCAGACTTTGCGCGTTTGCTGCGGCGCAGGAAAGATCTTCGCCAGTTTCCGAAGGTTTTGGGCGGTTGCGGTGAGGAGGAATTCGTCATTTGCGCCGCATGGACCTCGCAATCGGAGCCGCCCCAAGCCAAGGATGCGTTTGAGGTGCGCGAAGAGCATCTCGACTTTCTTTCGGAGCTTCATCGAGATGTCGTATTGCTTGGTTTCGGCGATGTCGCGCGCAACCTGGCGGGCATCTTCGTGTTCCTCGCGGGTGATGGACCGGAAGTCCATGTTGGGGCAGCAGCGTGGCTTTGAGGGGCAGGTCTGGCAGGCTTTAAGGCACGGTACTTTGCCGTGCCCTTTCCTGTCGGTCCTCTGTTCGGGTCGGAATAGTTCCGGCGGAACGGCCTCAGTGCCTGGCCTTCAGGGCAGATGTATTGATCGTTTTCGGCGTCCCACTCGAAGTCGGACCGGCTCCAGGTGCCGTCGGTGCGTCCGGACTTGTCGAAGACGGGATGTGCGGGGCGATCTTGCGGTCGACCAGCCAGCCCAGCATCGGCCCTGTGCCGTAGGCGGTGTCGGCGATCAGCCGCTCGGGATGCAGATCGAACCGGACCTTCACGCGATCCAGCATGATCTTGGTCGACCCAACCTCTGCCTGTCGGATTGATCGGATCGCTTGGACGTCGACGATCACTCCGTGATCGGTGTCGATCAGGTAATTGTCGGAATAGCTGAAGAAAGCAGGCTGAGCTACTCCCCATCTGCTGGACAGGATCTGGCGTAATTTAAGCTACTCGTTGCACCTGCTGATCGGGTTGGT
>NZ_JBLXFB010000008.1:21150-223109 GCF_048262615.1 Antarctobacter sp. | reverse complement strand
GATCTCCTTCTCGTCGAAGATCAGCAGACTGCAAATCATAGCTTATGTCAGTGTCCGAATTTCGGGAGGTAGCTCAGTTAATCCAGCCAACCGGACAGCCGCTTGGGCGCGCTGACAAAACCGTATAAGCCTTGGCCCGGCCATGTTGTGCAAACCGGCTGAAGGGGGAAAGACCTCTGTCCCCTGCCAGCGTCATCCCACGGCTTCAGGGGGGATCATGCCGCGCCCTACGCAATTGATCCGGACGGCGATCCGTTTGTGGCGCGCCGCCACCAGACGGGCGAGGTTCCGTGCCATGATCCGCGCCATGCAACGGCAGGTCCCGCAGGTGCTAACGGCGTATCCTCTGCCCGGCAACACAGGGTCTGCGTACTTTATTATCGATTGGCAAGGTCAACACCTTGCACCTCGGTAGTCTTGGGCCACACCGGTAATACCCTGTTATATTGAGACGAACCCGCAATCGCACATGCACGCCGGGCGGTTCCGGACCGTCATGCCAAGGCGGCGCATGTGTTGCTAATTACCGCGTCTTCGCCAAGGGTTGGCGCATGATCCACAGCCGACTCTCTATCCGACTCGCCCGGCAGGGTGACTTGTCCGCGCTGATCGCGCTCTATGCAGACGACGACATCGGCCAGACCCGAGACTTTGCCACTCCCGATCATGCCTATCAGAGCGCGTTTGACGTCATAGACGCTGACCCCAACCACCTGCTGCTTGTCGGTGAGGCAGAGGGCACCATCGCGGCCACATTGCTGTTGTCGTTTATCCCCGGCCTGTCCCGGCACGGCGCATGGCGCGCGCAGATCGAGGCGATGCGTGTGGCGCGGGCGCTGCGCGGTCAGGGGCTGGGTCAGGCCCTGCTCGACTGGTCCATCAACGAGGCGCGACGTCGAGGATGTTCATTGGTGCAACTGACCTCGGACCGCCGCCGCGCAGAGGCCCATCGTTTCTACGAACGCGCCGGGTTCGAGCCGACGCATTTCGGATTCAAACTGTCACTGGAGACACCATGACCAAATTCCCGGTCTTTGACGGACACAACGATCTGGTTCTGCGCCTGCTGCGGGGCGATGTGACCGCAAAGCAAGTGGCCGAGGGCCTGCCCGATGGCCATATCGACAAGCCGCGCGCGCAAAGCGGCGGCTTTGGTGGCGGGATGTTCGCGATTTTTGTGCCCAGCCCCGGCAACAAAGCCGTGCGTCACGAAGAGATGACAAAACCCGCCTATGACATTCCCCTGCCAGAGATCGTGCCTGAGGACGAGGCACGCGACTGGACGGAACGCGGGTTCACGGCGCTGGAGGATCTGGAGGCGGCGGGTGCCGTGCGCCTCTGCCGGACGGCCGCCGAGGTAGAGACCGCCCTGCCCGCCCCGGAAATGGCCGCCGTGATGCATATCGAGGGCGCAGAGGCCGTGGACCGCGACTTCCAGCGGTTGCACGCTTGGCACGCACGCGGGTTGCGCTCTCTTGGTCCGGTCTGGAGCCGGGACACCGTCTGGGGCCATGGCGTGCCCTTCCGCTATCCCTCTGACCCGGACATCGGGCCGGGACTGACGGAGGCGGGCAAGGCGCTGGTCCGGGAATGTAACCAACTGAAGATACTGGTGGATCTGTCGCATCTGAACGCCAAGGGTGTCGAGGACGTCGCCCGCATCAGTGATGCGCCGCTTGTGGCGACACATTCAAACGCATGGGCCGTTTGTCCGCATTCGCGCAACCTGACCGACCGACAGCTGGACATGATCCGCGACAGCGATGGAATGGTGGGCATCAATTTTGCCAGCGCCTTCCTGCGGCCCGACGGGCGCATGGATGCCGAGTTTGAGCTTGACATCATGCTCCAACATTTTGACCATCTGGTCCAAAGATTGGGTGAGGATCGCGTAGGCTTGGGATCGGATTTTGACGGGGCGCTGGTTCCCGCCCCGATCAAAGACTGCGCGGGCCTGCCCAACCTTATCGAGGCACTGCGATCCCATGGTGTCGATGATGGCCTGTTGGCCAAGGTCACGCATGGGAACTGGCTGCGCGTCCTGAGAAAAACTTGGGGCGTTTGATAACAAACAGGGAGTTAAACAATGAAAAAGTCATTTGTAGCAGCGGTGGTGACCGCAATGCTGTCGGCAGGCGTAGTCGCGCCGGTCATGGCGGAAACGCCGCCGAACATGCTGGTGATCGCCAACCGGATCGACGACATCAAGACCTTTGACCCGGCTGAAAGCTTTGAGTTCGCGGGCGCGGACGTCAGCCGCAATGTCTACAACAAGCTGGTGAACTTCGATCCGCTGGACCTTGATGCCGGGTATCAGCCCGATCTGGCCGAAAGCTGGACGATCTCCGACGACGGCAAGACCATCACCTTTACCATGGCGGACGGGAATGTGTTTGCCTCGGGCAATCCGGTGACGGCCAAGGATGCGGAATTCTCGCTGCGTCGTGCGGTGCTGCTGAACAAGACTCCGGCGTTTATCCTGACGCAGTTCGGCTTTACCGCCGAGAACGTGGAACAGACCATCGTCGCAACCGATGACAAGACGCTGGTGCTGACGCTGGACAAGCCCTACGCCGTGTCCTTTGTCCTGAACTGCCTGACCGCCACCATCGGCGGGATCGTCGACATGAAGACCGCGATGGCCAATGAGGTCGACGGCGACATGGGCAACGGCTGGCTGCGCACCAATACCGCCGGTTCCGGCCCCTACAAGGTTGTCTCATGGAAGCCGAATGAAAGCGTCCTGATGGACCTGAACCCGAACTACAGCGGCGAAAAGCCCGCGATGGAACGGGTGATCGTCCAGCACATTCAGGAAAGCGCGACACAGCGCCTGCAACTGGAACGCGGCGACATCGACGTGGCGCGCAACCTGTCACCCGAGGATGTGGCCGGTCTGGAAAAGGTCGACGGCGTCAAGATCGTCGACGAACTGCGCGGGCGCCTGATGTATTTCTCGGCCAACCAGAAAAACGCGATGCTGTCCGATCCCAAGGTGCTGGAGGCGCTGAAACTGGCCACCGACTATGAGGGCATGTCCGGGTCGTTCCTCAAGGGGCAGTACACGGTGCATCAGGCCTTCCTGCCGCTGACCTTCCTCGGCGCTCTGGAGAACAAGCCGTATACCTATGACATCGAGGCCGCCAAGGCCGCGCTGGCGGACTCCGGATTTCCGGAGTGCGGACCGATCAAGATCTCTGTTCGCGACGCGCAGGAACGTCTGGACATCGCGCAGTCGCTGCAAAACACATGGGGGATGCTGGGCTGCGATATCGAACTGATCGTCGGCACCGGCGCGCAAACGCTGGATCGTTACCGTGCGCGCGAGCATGACATCTACCTTGGCGCATGGGGCCCGGATTATCCGGACCCGAACACCAACGCAGGCACCTTCGCGTTCAACCCCGACAACTCTGACGCGGCAGGCGCGACCGGCCTTCTGGCATGGCGCAACGCATGGGGTATCCCGGAAATGAGCGAGCAGACCCTTGCCGCCGTGGTCGAGAACGACACCGACAAACGGCGCGAGATGTATCTGGCCTTGCAGGCCGAACATCAAAAGGTCAGCCCCTTTGGCGTGATGTTCCAGCAGATCGAACAGAACGGCATGGGTGCCAGCGTCGAGAACTTTGTCGCCGGCGGCGCGACGACGGCGGTCTCTTACTGGGTCATCACAAAGTAAATGACCGATACCCAAGCTCGTGGCGAAGGACGGCAGATGCCGTCCTTCCCTCCGTGGCTGAGAAAGACGCTTGCCACGGTTGCGACCGTGGCGGCGACAATCCTCGGTCTTCTTTTCGTGACGTTCATGATCGGCCGGGTGATGCCGATCGACCCGGTTCTGGCCGTGATCGGCGAACGGGCGACACAGGAACAATACGACCAGACCTATATCGATCTCGGGCTTGATCAGCCGCTGCTGGTGCAATTCGGGATCTATGTGAACGACATCCTGCATGGCGACTTCGGCAAATCGATCCGCACCGGTCAGGAGGTCACAACCGACATCGCCCGCGTCTTTCCCGCGACGCTGGAACTGGCGACGCTGGGCACGCTCTTTGGCGTGGTGCTGGGCGTGCCTCTGGGGGTGTTGGCCGCCGTCCGGCGCGGCAGCTGGATTGACCAACTGGCGCGCTTTGTCGGGTTGATCGGCTACTCCATGCCCATCTTCTGGCTGGGCCTTGTGGGGTTGCTGGTGTTTTACGGCATTCTTGGCTGGGTCGCCGGCCCCGGACGATTGGGGATCTTCTATCAGGGGATCGTCGAGCCGATCACCGGCATGTTGCTGGTGGACAGCGCATTGCGCGGCGAATGGACCGTCTTCAAGAATGCCTTTTCGCACATCATCCTGCCCGCCTCTTTGCTGGGCTACTACAGCCTCGCCTATATCAGCCGGATGACGCGGTCGTTCATGCTGGAACAGCTGGGCACGGAATATGTCACCACAGCACGGGTCAAGGGGCTGAGTGAATGGCAAGTGGTCTGGGGCCATGCCTTTCGCAACATCCGTATCCAGCTGATAACCGTGATTGCGCTGGCCTATGCCAACCTGCTGGAAGGGTCGGTGCTGACAGAGATCATCTTTGCCTGGCCCGGTCTGGGGCAATACATCACGACCTCGCTGCTGGCCAACGACATGAACTCTGTCCTTGGCGGCACCATCGTGATCGGCACCATTTTCGTGGGGATCAACATCTTTTCCGACCTGCTTTACCGCTTCTTTGATCCGAGGTCCAAATGACCAGCACACCCGGCACACAAGGACTGCGCAGCTGGCTGCTGTCAGAAGAACCCAGTTCGCGCCGACAGGCCCGGTTTGCCTCGTGGTACAAGGGCTGGCTGACGTTCCGGTCGAACACGCTGGCGATGTTCGGTCTTGCCGTTCTGGCGTTCCTGATCCTGGCGGCGATCTTTGCGCCGCTGCTGGCCAGCCACGATCCCTTTGCACAGGATCTGGGACAGCGCCTGCTTGCGCCCGGCGACAACGGGCATCTTCTGGGCACCGACAGTCTGGGGCGGGACCTGTATTCGCGGCTGTTATACGGCGCGCGCATCTCGATCTATATCGTGCTGCTGGTGGTCATGGTCGCCCCGCTTGTCGGGCTGATCGTCGGCACCGTCTCCGGCTATGCCGGGGGCTGGGTGGACGTGTTGCTGATGCGGGTCACCGATATCTTTCTGGCCTTTCCGCGGCTCATTCTGGCGCTGGCCTTTGTGGCGGCGCTGGGGGCCGGGATCGAAAACGCGGTGCTGGCCATCTCATTGACCGCATGGCCGCCCTATGCGCGGATCGCGCGGGCGGAAACGCTGACCATCCGCAATTCCGACTATATCCACGCAATCCGCCTGCAAGGCGCGGGGCCGCTGCGCATCGTCACGCGTCACATCTGGCCGCTGTGTATCTCGTCGCTGGTGATCCGGGTGACGCTGGACATGGCGGGGATAATCCTGACGGCAGCGGGTCTGGGCTTTCTTGGCCTTGGTGCGCAACCGCCCAGCCCGGAATGGGGCGCAATGATCTCTGAGGGGCGCAAGTATATCCTCGATTACTGGTGGGTCGCCACGATCCCCGGCATCGCGATCTTTGCCATCAGCCTTGCCTTCAACCTGCTGGGTGACGGGTTGCGCGACGTTCTGGACCCCAAGGAAGGCGACGCATGACCGACGAAACCCCTCTTCTGGATGTCGAGAACCTCTGGGTGCGGTTCCGCACCCGATCCGGTGTCTTTGATGCTGTGCGCGGCATTTCCTTCACCCTTGGACGTGAGCGTCTGGGCATTGTCGGCGAAAGCGGATCGGGCAAGTCGATGACGGGCCGCGCCGTGCTGCGCCTGATCCGCCCCCCCGGTTCCATCAAGGCCGACAAGCTTGAGATTCACGGCGAGGATATCCTGTCGATCTCGGAAAAGCGGATGCGGAAACTGCGTGGCGGCCGGGTGTCGATGGTCATGCAGGACCCCAAGTTCTCGCTCAACCCGGTGATGAGCGTCGGCCAGCAACTGGTCGAGGCCCTGCGCGCGCATGAGCCCATCTCGCGCAGCGAGGCCCGCAAACGCGCCATCGAAGTGCTGGATGAGGTCGCGATCCGCGAACCCGAGCGGGTCTTTGACCTATACCCGCACGAGGTGTCCGGCGGCATGGGCCAGCGCATCATGATTGCCATGATGCTGCTGCCCAACCCCGAAATCCTCATCGCGGATGAGCCGACCTCGGCGCTGGATGTGTCTGTGCAACTGCAAGTTCTGGACATCATGGACAAGCTGGTGCGCAATCGTGGCATGGGGTTGATGTTCATCAGCCATGACCTGAACCTTGTCGCCAAGTTCTGCGACCGCATCGCCATCATGTACGCAGGTCGCATCGTCGAAACCTGCAAGGCCAGCGAGTTGGGCCAAGCGAAACACCCCTATACGCTGGGCCTGCTGAATTCGGTTCCCGATCTGGAACACCCCCGCGACAGGCTGGAGGTGCTGCAACGCGACCCCGCCTGGCGTGAGGCCCCGTCTGTGAGTGCCCGCCAATGAGCGCCATCGAAATCCGCAATCTCGACGTCTGGTTCGGCTCTGGCACCGAGCGGGCGATGGCGGTCAAGGACGTCAGTTTTCAGGTGGCCGACGGCGAAAGCTTTGGCCTTGTGGGCGAAAGCGGCTCTGGCAAATCGACGATCCTGCGGGCCATCGCCGGGTTGGTGCCAACATGGTCCGGCGACATGACCGTCGCCGGAGAGGCCCTTGGCGCGCGCCGCAGCAAGGCGTTTTACCGCAAGGTTCAGATGGTCTTTCAGGACCCCTATGCCTCTCTGCATCCGCGGCAAACGGTTGACCGCGTCCTGTCTGAGGCGATGGGTCTGCACGGCGTGCAGGACATTGACAAACGGATCGGGCGATTGCTGGACGATGTGGGCCTTGGGGCTGGCTTTCGCTTTCGCTATCCGCACCAATTGTCGGGGGGGCAACGGCAGCGCGTCGCCATTGCCCGCGCGCTGGCCTGTGATCCGTCGATCCTGCTGCTGGATGAGCCGACCTCCGCGCTGGATGTTTCGGTGCAGGCCGAAATCCTGAACCTGCTGACGGACCTGCGCGGCGAGCACAACCTGACCTATGTGATGGTCTCGCATGATCTGGGTGTGGTCGGGCACCTTTGCGAACGGATCGGGGTGATGAAAGAAGGCCGCTTTGTCGAGGTGCTGGCCGTCGATGACATGCGACGGCTAGAGGCCAAGGACCCCTACACCCGGCACCTGCTGGATAGCTCCATCAACTCCGTCCGCTGAGCCGCGGCTGTCCCGCCCCGGCCCCGCGCGTCGCAAGGCACGCCTGCGAACAGACGCGCGTTCCGGGCCAAGGAAGACGACGCCTCAACCGCCGGATGACAGCGGTGGAACATCAGCGCCGTGGTCCCCGCCGCCGCCGGACTGGCTGCCGCCGTCAGGGCCAAAAAGCCTCAATGCCTCGTCCGCGCTATACCGTCCCAGCCGCACGTCTTCGGCGACAAGGGCCGGATCGCGCTGGGACGGGTCGCCATACCCGCCACCGCCCGGCGTCCGGACCCGCACCCGGTCGCCCACAGCCAAGGCGATGCCCTGCGCTTTCGAGAGATGTTCTGGCACGAAGCTGTGCCCGGACTGGGTGACGACAACACGGTTCACCCCCCCGTCATCGCCGCCAAGCACGCCTTGCGGGCCGAATCTGCCGTGATCCATCACGAAACTGGCCCGCGCCGTGCCGCGCAGGATCTCGACCTCATAGTCGAGGCCAAGCCCGCCGCGATGCTTGCCGGCCCCGCCCGATCCCTCGTGCAGCGCGTAGCGGTGGTACAGGACGGGAAACTGCTGTTCCATGATCTCGACCGGCGGAGACTTGGAAATCCCGATGGTCGAACAGCCGTTCGATATCCCGTCTCCCCCCGCATAACCGCCGTAGCCGCCGCCTGAAATCTGGTACATCACATAGCTTCGGCCCTCTTCGGGCACGTCGCCGCCAAGGGCAAAGTTCCCCGATGTCCCGGCGGGTGCCGCGGTGACGATATCGGGCAAGGGGCCGACCAGCGCCGCAAAAACCGCCTCGGCGAGCCGCTGGCTGACCTCTGCCGCACAGCCCGACACCGGGCGCGGATATTGCGCGTCCAGAAAGGTGCCCTCTGGCCGCCGTATCTTTAGCGGCTCAAACGCTCCGGCGCTGATCGGCACATCCGGAAAAATGTGGCGCATGGCGAGGTAGACAGAGGATTGAGTGGTCGCCAGAACAGAGTTCATCGGGCCGGTGCAGGGGGCCGATGAGCCGGTGAAATCAAAGGTCAGCGCCTCGCCATCGGCGGTGATCGCCAGCCGGATTTCCAAGGGCTCGTTCACAACGCCGTCGCTGTCCACATAGGCGACCGAGGTATAGGTTCCCGGTGGGATGCGCGCGATGTTGGCCCGCATCTGGTGCGCGGCGCGGGTCCGCAACTCTCCGATTGCCTCCCGCACGGTGTCGTCGCCATAGCGGTCAAGCAGCCGCTTCAGCCGCGTTTCTCCCACGTAGAGCGCCGCCGCCTGTGCCTTGACGTCGCCGATCCGCTGGTCCGCGACGCGGATGTTGGAACAGATGATGCCGTAGATCTCTGGATCAAGCTCCCCCTCCTTGAACAGCCGCACTGGCGGCAGCCGCAGCCCCTCTTGTTCGACCTCCGTGGCCGAGGCCGAAAACCCGCCCGGCACCGCGCCGCCGGTATCGGGCCAGTGTCCGGTGTTGGACAGCCAGCAGAAAATCTGCCCGTCGCGATAGACCGGCATGGCAAAGCGCACATCCATCAGATGCGTCCCGCCCAGATAGGGATCGTTGACGATATAGATGTCGCCGGGCTTTGGCGCGGCAGCCTTGCCCGAGGCAATCATCGCGATCAGCGTCCGGGTGGAAAACTGCATCGTGCCCACAAAGACCGGCAGCCCCATAGAGCCCTGCGCGATCAGGCTGCCGTCCTCTGCCGAATAAATCCCGTCGGAACGGTCGTTCGCCTCGGCGATCACCGGCGAGAAGGCCGCGCGCGAAAAGCTCAGGTCCATCTCGTCGCAGACCTGCTGAAGACCGGACTGGATGACGGTCAGAGTGATCGGGTCGATGGTCATGGGCGCGCTCCTGTCCCGGCCTTGGGGCCGTCTGGCAAACCGGCCTGTCTCTGGCGGCGGTGTTTTGCGGAAAGATGGGGCCGGGGTCCGTCATGGTCCCGCAACGGTTGCCGGGAACACCCGTGGCGGCGCACGGCGGTCATGTCCGCCGCCCCACGGTGACGATCAGGTTGCCGTCGGCATCCTGCGTGGCGCTGTCACCGGGTTCCATCACCAGAGTACAGTCCATCTGTTCGATGATCGCGGGTCCGGTCACCGTCGCGTCGGCGGGCAGAAAATCCCGCCAGAACACCGGAGCCGCCACCCAGCCGTCGAAAAAGACCTCTCGCGTGCCGGTCTGCGCCTCGGCCAGTGTTTCCCGCCGGTCGGAGGCATTGATCAGCAACGACAGGTCAACTTCTGGCCGCCGTCCGATCACCGAGGTGTTCACGTTGACAAGGGCGGGCCGGATCTCTGGCAGTTTGACCTGAAAGCGCCGGAAATAGGCCTCTTCGAACAGCGCCTGAAGCGCCTCGCGGGACGGCACCGCGTCCGACAGAGGCACCCGCAACAGATGTGTCTGGCCGATGAACTGCATGTCCACCGAATGCACAACCAACTGTTCGGCGATCTCGACCCGTTCGCGGTTGACCGCCGCTGTCCCGGCCTCGATCTGTGCCGCAAAGGCGGCGTGGACCTCATCCATGTCGCACAGGTCGAGCGGCCGGTTGATCGTTTGTACGAAATCGTGCCGCAGGTCCGCGACGATACAGCCAAGCGCATTGGTGATCCCCGGTCGCGCGGGCACCAGAACCCGAGGCACGCCCAGTTCCCGCGCGATGGCGCAGGCATGCAACGGCCCGGCACCGCCAAAGGCGAAGAGCGCGAAATCGCGCGGGTCCTCGCCCAGCGAGATCGACACCATACGCACCGCATCGGCCATCTTTGCGGTTGCAATCCGCAACACGGCGGCGGCGGCCTCTGTCGGGTCCAGCCCGAGGGGTGTCCCGATCCTGGCCGCAAACGCCGCGCGGATCGTGTCGAGCGAAACGCCCCCTGCCCCGGTGTTCAGCCGGTCCGGGTTCATCCGGCCCAGCAGCATGTTGGCATCCGAGATGGTCGGCTCTGTCCCGCCTTTGCCATAGCAGATCGGACCGGGGGAGGAGCCGGCGCTTTCTGGCCCGACCTGCAACAGTCCAGCCGCGTTCACCCGCGCGATTGATCCGCCGCCCGCGCCCACGGTCCGCACGTCGACCATCGGCACGTGGATCGGCATGGCGTATTCGATCTCGATCTCATGCGACACCGCCGGGTCCGCGCCCCGGATCATCGCCACGTCGGTCGAGGTGCCGCCCATGTCATAGGTCAACAGATCCGGTATGCCCGCCCGCCGCCCGGTATAGGCCGCCGCCATCACGCCCGACGCGGGGCCAGACATCACCGTCTTTGCCGCCTCTTCGGCCACGATCCGGGCCGAGACCATGCCGCCATTGCCGTTCATCACCAGCAGGTCGCGCTGATAGCCGCGCTCGGACAGGCGGTCGGCCAGCCGTTCGACATACCGGCGCAGCAGGGGCTGGACCGACGCATTGACCGCCGCCGTCACGCCGCGTTCGTATTCCCGGCTTTCCGACAGCAGGGCATGGCCAAGGGTGATGTTGCCGTTCGGCCATTCCTCATGCGCGATCTCCCCGGCGCGGCGCTCATGCGCCGGGTTGGCGTAGGCGTGCAGGAAATGGATCACCAGCGCCTCGCAGTCCTCGGCCACCAACTGGCGCAGGGCCGCGCGCAGGGCGTCCTCATCCAAGGGCAGGTATTCGGTCCCGTCCGCCAGCATGCGTTCCGGCACCTCCAGCCGCAGGTCGCGCGGGATCAGCGGGCGGAACTGGCCGGACATGCCATAGGCCTGCGGGCGGGTCCGCCGCCCCAGTTCCAGCACGTCGCGAAACCCCTGCGTGGTGATTAGCCCGGTCTTGCAGAGCCGCCGTTCCAAAACCGCGTTGGTTGTCGTCGTTGTCCCGTGCACGATAAGGTCAAGCGTGGCCGCATCGACCTCAGCCGCGTCCAGCGCGGCGAGCACGCCATGCGCCTGATTGTCCAGCGTTGTCGGCACTTTGGCCAGACGCACCCGCCCCG
Organism: Antarctobacter sp.; assembly: GCF_048262615.1. Taxonomy (GTDB): domain Bacteria; phylum Pseudomonadota; class Alphaproteobacteria; order Rhodobacterales; family Rhodobacteraceae; genus Antarctobacter. The sequence continues at coordinate 211,888 of NZ_JBLXFB010000008.1, read as the reverse complement.
CGCGGCTGTCGTAATGGACGAGGTCGGTAAACGTCCCGCCAACGTCGATCCCGGCGAAACTGCCGGTCAGGTCAGAGCGCGTCATTCAAGGCCTTTCGCAAGGATCGCCGCGCGCAGCTTGTCAGGCGTCGCGGGCAGATGGTGGATACGGACACCCGAGGCATGGGCGATGGCGTTCAGCACCGCGGGCGCGGTCGGGATCAGGCAGTGCTCTCCCAGCCCCTTGGCACCATAGGGGCCATGCTGGTCGCCGCTTTCGAGAATGATCGAGGCGATCTCGGGGACGTCGCCAATGGTCGGGATCAGGTAATCGTGCAGGTTCTCGGTCCGACCGGGAATAAACTCTTCCATCAGTGCAAGCCCGATGCCCTGCGCAATCCCGCCCTCGATCTGGCCCTCGACCAGCAGCGGGTTGATCGCGCGACCGACATCATGGGCGGCGGTGAACTTCAGCAACCGCACCGTTCCCAGTTCCATGTCGACCTCCAGTTCGACCATCTGCGCGGTTGTGCCAAAAACGGCATAGGGCGCGCCCTGTCCGTTTGCATCCAGCGGCAGGGTCGGCGGGTCATAGGTTTCAAGCACCTCAAGCGCGTAACCGTCGCTTTCGGGCAAGGCGATGCGCCGGGTCATGCCGTCTTCGACAAGGTCGATCCCGCCTGCGCCAAGGAGGATACTGGCCCCGTCTCCGACGTTTCCCAGCCGCAGGATCTGCGCCCGCAGCGCCTCTCCCGCCAACCGCGCCGCATTGCCGGTGATAAAGGTCTGGCGTGAGGCCGAGGTCTTGCCCGCATCCGGCGTCACATCCGTATCGGCACCGACGAGGGTGATCTGCCCGACCGGCACGCCAAGGGCGGTCGCGAAGATCTGCGAAATCACCGTGTTCGACCCCTGACCGATATCCACTGCGCCCTGATGCAACACGATTTCACCCGCCGGAGTAACCCCCGCCCGGATGGTCGAGGGGTTCGACATCGAGGTATTGCCGCAGCCGTACCAGCCACCCGCCACGCCGACCCCGCGCCGTGTCGTCGACACCGTGGCATTGTGCGCCGCCGCCTCTGCCAGCGCCCGGTCCCACGCCGGTTTCAGCGCGTCGAAACAGGCGTCGATCCCCATGCCGGTCTCAAAAACCTGCCCCGTCACGGTCGGCGCGCCATTCTTCAGCGCGTTGATCCGGCGCAGTTCCAGCCTGTCGATGCCCAGCCTGTCGGCAAGCATGTCGTAAAGCTGTTCCTGCGCCACCGCCGATTGCGGCACGCCAAAACCACGGAACGCGCCGCAGGAGACGGTGTTGGTGTGAATCCCGACGCTTTTGGCCTCATAGTTCGGCGTGAGATACGGCCCCGACGCATGGATCGGCACGCGGTTGGCGACCGTCGGTCCCCAACTGGAATAAGCGCCGGTGTTGAACACCCCGTCGAACTGCGCGGCGACGATACGGCCGGTCGCATCCGCGCCGATTTCCATATGGACCGCCGAGGGGTGCCGCTTGGTGGTGGTCGCGATGCTTTCAGTGCGGGTATAGGCCATGCGGACCGGGCGGTTGAGACTCCAAGCCGCCAGCGCGACAAAGGGCTGGGCCGACAGGTCCAGCTTGGACCCAAAGCCGCCGCCGGTCGCGGTCGGGATGATCCGCACGTCCTCGGGTTTCAGCCCGAGGATGCCCGCCAGCCCGTCGCGGTTCATGAAGGGGGCCTGCGTGCAGCAACTGACTTCGATCCGGTCGCCGACGCGGCGGGCACTGGCGGCTTCGGGCTCGATATAGCCGTGTTCGATGAACCCGGTCGAAAAATCGCCCGATACCCGGTGCGCAGCCTTTGCCATCGCCCCCGCGGCATCGCCGCGCGCGACATAGCCCCGGCACATGACGTTCCCGGCCCGCGTGGTATGAAGAAGGTCGGCCTGCCCCGCGCCCTCCGGGGTCAGGGTGGCGGGGCGTTCCTCCCACGTCACGGGGAACGGCGGCAGTTCTGCCAGCAGCGCGGCGGGGCCGACCACGGCTGCGACCGCCTCTCCCTTGTGTCTGGCCTCGTCCACGGCAAAGACCGGCTGGTCGATGAAGCCGGGGATCACGCCAAAGAGGTTGTCGCCCGGCACGTCCCGCGCCGTCAGGATCAGGTCCAGCCCGGTGTCCTTGCGATAGGCGTCCAAGTCTCCGAACACGAACCCGGCGCGGTGAAAGGGCGACCGGATCACCGCAACGGTCAGCGCATCGGACGGCGCAACGTCATCGCCGAACCGCTCTGTGCCAGAGACCTTGGGCCAGCCGTCCAGCCGCTCGATCCGCGCGCCGACGCCGCCTTCGGTCACCGGTTCAGCCTCTGAGGCATCCAGCACCGCCGCGATGATCTTGCGATACCCGGTGCAGCGGCACAGCACGCCGCCCAGCGCATCCGCCACCCGCGCCTCATCCAGTGCCGCGCCAGAGCGCAGCAGCGCCACCGCCGCAACCATCATCCCCGGCGTACAAATGCCGCATTGCGCGGCCTGATGGCGCTGGAACGACCGGGCGAGCCGTTTGGCGATCTCGTCCCCGGCGACCAGCCCTGACTGGGTTTCCACAGTGCGTCCCTGCACCTGCCCCGCTGCGGTCACACAGGCACAGACCGGCGCGCCGTCAACCAGCACGGTGCAGGCCCCGCAGTCGCCCGCGTTGCAGCCGACCTTGACGTCTGTCGCCCCGGCGGCCTCGCGCAGCACCTCTGACAGGCGGGCGGTTGATGGCGCGGGGACGGACACCTGATCACCGTTGAGGGTAAAGCCGATGTGGCCCTGCGGTTCGTCAAGCGACATGAGAGGCCTCCATAGCCTGAAGCAGCGTGCGGGAAATCAAGGTCCGGACCGCCTCGTGCCGATAGGCGGCGGAGGCGCGGACATCATCGATCGGCGACAGGTCAATCGGGGCAGTGGCGCAGATCGACGAAAGGTCATTGGCCGAGGCCCCGACCAGCGCCGCCTCCAGCGCAGGCAGCCTGCGGGCCACCGGGGAGCAGGCGCCAACCGCGACGGCGGCCCGGTCGATCCGGCCGTCTGGGGCGTCGACCACAACGGCAACCATCGCAATCGAGATGACCAGATACTTGCGCGCGCCCAGCTTTTGGAACGCCGCCTGCCCCGGTGCATCCGGGATCCGCAGGGCGGTCACGATCTCGCCCGCGCGCAGGTCCGTCTGACGCGGCCCTGTGATGAAACCGGCCAAAGGCACGTGCCGGACACCGCGTGCCCCGGCTATCTCAACCTCGGCGTTCAGCGTCAGCAGCGGCGGCACGCCGTCCGCAGCGGGTGAGGCATTGCAGATGTTGCCTGCCACGGTGCCAGCGTTCTGGATCTGGACCGACCCGACCTCTCGCGCGGCCAACTTGAGCCCGTTGAAACAGTCGGGCAGATCCGCCCGCAGGATGTCCGTCCATGTTGTTGCACCACCGATGCGCCACAGGCCGTCCTTGCGGGTGATCCCCCGCAGGCCGTCCACCCGCGTGACATCTATCATCTGCGCAGGCGGTGCACCGTCCCGCAGCGCCGGGTAGACATCCGTCCCCCCGGCCAAAAGCACGCCCCCCTGTGCGAGCAGCGCAAGGGCGGCATCAAGCGATTCGGGGCGATGCAGCGTCATCCGGGCCTCTTTCCCGTTCCGGAGCGGACCGGAACATCATTTGTATGCAAACAATACACGCACGGTAGGAACTTGCCTGAAAAGTTGTCAATCGCCGTGACGCGTTTCAGCAGAAAAATAAAATATTGTTTGTGTACGAATGAATTTTGTCGCAGCATTTGCCCTGAAATGTTGCAGCAGGAGCGGCCCATGGATGACCATCACCCAGACCTGATTCTACGCGGCGCGCCTGCCGGATACGCCGCCCCCGCCGGATGTCACGCCCTGACGGTGACCGAGGTTCACCACTATACGGACCGCCTTTTCCGCTTTCGCGTGACCCGCCCGGCCAGCTTTCGCTTTCGGTCCGGCGAGTTTGTGATGATCGGCCTGCCCAATGCCGAACGCCCGGTGATGCGCGCCTATTCCATCGCCTCCCCCGCTTGGGATGACACGCTGGAGTTCTATTCGATCAAGGTGCCCGACGGGCCGCTGACCCAGCACCTTCAGCAAATCCGCGCAGGCGACACCGTCCTGATGCGCCAGAAAGCCACCGGCACACTGGTGCTTGACGCGCTGAAGCCGGGCAAGCGGCTCTGGATGCTGTCGACCGGCACCGGCATCGCGCCCTTTGCCTCGCTGATCCGCGACCCAGACACCTATGACCGGTTCGAGCAGGTCATTCTGATGCACGGTTGCCGGGAGGTCGCTGAACTGGCCTATGGCGCAGAGATCACCCATGCCACCCGCCACGATCCGCTGGTCGGAGAGTTGGCCCACGACCGCCTGCGTCTGCTCAGTTCCGCCACGCGTGAGGATTATCCGGTGCGCAAAAGGGTCACCGATCTGATCACATCCGGCGACATTTACAGTATGCTGGATGTGCCACCGATTTCGGCGCAGGACGACCGGGTGATGATCTGCGGCTCTATCGCGATGCTGGGGGACTGCAAGGCGATTTGCCTGACCCGCGGGCTGGAGGAAGGGGCGAACAACAGGCCTGCTGAATTCGTGGTCGAAAAGGCTTTCGTGACCTGAACCATGATCCTGATCGATTCAAACCTGTTGACTCACCCCGGACGCCCGTGCGTTCGTGTACAAACGAATATCCCGGAGCAAGCCTCGTGACCGACGCAGCGACACAACGCCCCGATAGACCGGAAAAGATCCGCTGCGATGCCTGTCCGGTCATGTGCTACATCGCCGACGGTCGCGCCGGGGCCTGTGACCGATACGCCAACGAGGGCGGTGAACTTGTCCGCCTCGATCCGCTGACCATCCTTGAAAACCGCGCCGACGTAGAACTGGTCCCCTTTCTGGACCGGGAATGGGACGGCGAGCTTGTCAGTGGCGAGGACACGTTTATCACCGCCGTCGGGTCCGGCACGACCTACCCCGATTACAAGCCCGCGCCGTTCATCGTCGCGTCAAGGACAGCGGGCGCGGATATGATCACCGTGGTGACAGAGGGGATCTTTTCCTACTGCGGTGCCAAGGTGAAGATCGACACCGACCGCCACCTTGGCAACGAATGCGCCGCCGTCCGCGCGGACGGCGAGATCATCGGCCATGTCACGACCTCTGAATACGGCTCTCAGATGCTGTCGCTGGGCGGTGTGCATCACCTGACCGGCGGATCAAAGAAAGAGGGCCGCGTCACCTGCGCCTCTCTGCTTGCGCTGTGCAATGGTGAAACGGTGGCGCTGACCATCGACGACGGTGCCGATCTTGAGATCACGGCCGGCAAGGCCCCCGTGGTCAACGGCCAGCAGGAACAGCGGATGCGCGTCGGCTGCGGCTCTGCCACGGTCGGCATGTTCGCCGCCCAGTGGAAAGGGCTGGTGGACGAGGTTGTGGTGGTCGATGACCACATCACCGGCATCATGTCCGAACATCAGGCGGGCAAGGTCATCGGCTGGGAGCCCTCTGGCATTCGCATCAAGGGCCGCCGCTCGACCCCCGGCCGATATTTTCAGGTGGCCGAGCCGGGCACCGGCTGGGGCGGCACCGACCTGACCGACCCGCTGACGATCCTCGACGCGTGGCAAGAGGCCAAGGGCGCGCGCCCCGGCCTGTCGCTGCTGATGGTCTCTACCACCGGGGAGCATTCTGCCTATTACGAACTGAACGACGCCCTCGAACCGGTCCAGAAGGAGATGCCCGAGCGGCTTTTCCCTTCCGTCGCGCGGATCGAGGAAAACTGTGAGCCATCGCTGACCTCTGTCCTCTTCATGGCGGGTGCCGGGGGATCGCTGCGGTCCGGTGTGACAGAAAATCCGGTCTCGCTCACCCGGTCTGTGCAGTCGCGCCTGACCCGCGTGACCTGTGGCGGCGCGCCGGTCTTTATGTGGCCGGGCGGCGGCATCACCTACATGGCCGATGTGACCCAGATGCCAAAGAACGCCTTTGGCTATGTCCCCACACCGGCCCTTGTCGCCCCGATAGAGTTCACCATGTCCGCCGCCGACTATGCCGCACTTGGCGGGCACATGGACTATGTCATGCCGATCGAGGACGCCCTACGCGGGATGAAAGGACGCCAGAACGATCACCGCCTGTCCGGCCGCCGGTCCGAGGGGCGCAAGCCGGGGGCCCCGTGGCCAGTGTCGCACGGCCCCAAGGAAGATGCGTCATGAGCTGGCTCGAATCTCCGACGGCGGGCCTGTCCCCGAATGGGCGGTTGCGCCTGATCCACGGGCCGATTGACCTCATCGTCACCGCCGAAGGCCCGGTTAAGGCCATCCGCGCCGCCTATGCCCGCGCCCGCGATGCCTTTGCCCCGGTTCTGACCACCCTTGCCTCTGAACTGCCCCGCCTGCGCGCGCCGCAGGGTCCGGACCTGACCGGTCCCGTCGCCCGCCGGATGCAATTGGCCACCGACCGCTTTGCCCCGACCTTTGTCACCCCGATGGCCGCCGTCGCCGGGTCGGTCGCCGACCACATCCTTGCCGCCATGCTGATCCCGGACCACAGCCTTGACCGGGCGCATGTGAACAACGGCGGCGATATCGCCCTCTGGACCGGGACAACGCCCCTGAGCCTTGCCATCTGCGAAGACCCGGTGACCGGGGCCGCAGGGGCGCGTGCCTCTGTCGCCGCCGGTGACGGGATCGGCGGCATCGCCACCTCTGGCTGGCGTGGCCGCTCACATTCGCTGGGCATCGCCGACGCTGTGACGGTCCTTGGCCGGGATGCCGCAACCGCCGATGCCGCCGCCACGCTGATCGCCAATGCGGTCAACCTGCCGGACCATCCCGGCATCCGCCGCACGCCCGCGCGCAGCCTTGCCCCCGACAGCGATCTTGGCGACCGTCTGGTGACCACCGATGTCGCCCCGCTGTCGGACCGCGCCCTGACCCGCGCCCTTGCGGCCGGTCTGATCGTAGCCAAAGCGTACCGCGACCGCGGCCTGATCGTCGCCGCATGTCTGGCTTGCCAGGGCATGCGGCGCACCGTTGGGTCCAACGTCGCCGAATATGGAAAGACCCTTGCCCATGCCTGAACCCAAGATCCGCAAAACCGCGATCCTGACCGAAACCATCTGGCACGAAGGCGGCCCCGTCGCCGAAAAGCCGCTGCGCCGGGCCGCCATCATGGCGGTGATCGCCAACCCGTTTGCCGGACGCTACGTGGAGGACATCCAGCCCTTCATGAAAGACCTCGAACCGCTGGGCGAGCAGATGGCGCAGGACCTGATCGACGCGCTTGGCGGTGACGCCTCGGTGATCGAGGGGTATGGCAAGGGCGCAATCATCGGCACAAACGGAGAGCTGGAGCATGGCGCGCTCTGGCACGCGCCCGGCGGCTATGCGATGCGCGCCAAGATCGAGAAATCCATGGCCATCGTGCCCTCGACCAAAAAGGTCGGCGGGCCGGGAACAAAGCTGGACGTGCCGATCACCCATGCCAATGCCTCATACGTGCGGTCGCATTTCGACTCGATCGAAGTGGGGCTTGCGGATGCGCCAAAGGCCGATGAGATGCTGCTGGTGCTGGTGATGACCACCGGCGCGCGCGTCCACAACCGCGCCGGGGGCCTCAGGGCCGAGGACGTCAAGGGCGAGGACGGGCTTCGGTGAAGATACGCAAGATCATCACTTTGGCCGAAGAGGTCCGGACCGAGATGGGGCAGACGCTGGCCTCGCCGTCGCGCCGGGCGCTGGCGGCGGCGGTGATCGAAAACCCCTTTGCCGGGGTCTATGCCGATGACCTGAACGACCTGATGGAAACCGGCGCAAAGCTGGGTGACCTGCTGGGCCGTGAGGCACTGGCCGCCCTGGGCTGCGCCACATCGGATGTTCAGGGCTACGGCAAGGCCGCACTTGTCGGCGAGTCCGGCGAGCTGGAACATGCCGCGGCACTGCTGCACCCGCAACTGGGCGCGCCGCTGCGCGCTGTGCTGGGGGGCGGCAAGGCGCTGGTGCCCTCGTCGAAATCAATGGGCGGTCCCGGTGTCGTGCTGGACGTGCCGCTGGGCCACAAGGACGCCGCCTATGTCCGCAGCCATTTCGACGGGATGCGGGTTTCGATCCCGGATGCCCCGCGCCCGGCAGAGATTGTCGTCGCCGTGGCCCTGCACCTGACCGGGCGGCCTCTGCCGCGCGTCGGCGGGCTGACGCATGACGATATGGTTGGCGAGGACGGGCTGAGATGATGCACGGCTTGCGCCATATGTCGCCTGTTCCCACAGGTAGAGATCACGTGGACCGCCCTCTCCCCGCTGCCCGCAAGGACGCATTGGTCCGGGCATTGGCCGGTCAGCTAGACCATCACCTGCCTGAGACAAAACGCAGACCACATACGGACCGCCGCGCCCACGCCGCATCCCGCGCGCCGCTTCGTACAGACCACAAGGAGCCGACACGATGACCCAATTCGTCCGCAACGCCTGGTATGTGGTCGCCTGGTCCACGGAGGTCGACGATCAGCTGCGACGCTATACGCTGCTGAATGAACATGTGGTCATGTTTCGCAAATCAGACGGGTCCATCGCCGCGCTCGAAGACAGGTGCCCGCACCGTCAACTGCCGCTGTCCATGGGCAAGCGGATCGGCGATACCGTGCAATGCGGCTATCACGGCCTGACCTTCGACGGCACGACAGGCATGTGTACCCGCGTCCCCGGACAGACAAATCTGCCGAAATCCGCCTATGTCGAGAGCTTCCCGATCGAGGAACGCCACGGCATCGTCTGGATCTGGATGGGCGACCCGGACAAGGCGGACCGCTCCAAGATCTTCGACTTGCCGCAATTCGACGCCCCCGGCTGGAAGGTCCATCACGGCGACGCGCTGCACCTGAAGGCCAACTACCTCAACGTGGCCGAAAACCTTGTCGACCCGGCCCATATCAGCTTTGTGCATCCCACCACCCTTGGCTCATCCGCGTCGGAAAACGTGCCCGTGCATGTCCAGACCGACGGCGATGCCATTCTGGCGTGGCGCTGGATTCGGGACGCGGAACCGGTGGGCTTCTTCAAGGGCTTTGGCGGGTTCACCGGCAACGTGGACCGCTGGCACTACTACTATCTTTATACCCCTAGCACCGCCGTCATCGACTTTGGCTCTGCCCCCGTCGAGGACAAGATCGGCGAGGACGAGCGCGACAGGGGCGTCCGCATCTTTGCGTTGCATTTCGTCACCCCAGTGACGGAGGATTATACAATCGACCGCTGGATGCACATCCGCAATTCCGCCCTCGATGATCCCAACGCGGAGGCGACAATGGACAAGATGTTCCGCGTCGCCTTTGCCGAGGACAAGGAGGTGCTGGAAGCCATTCAGGAAGAAGAAAACCGGCCCGCCAAGCGCCGTCCCATCCGCATCGCCATCGACAAGGGGCCGCTGGTTTACCGCAAACGGATCAACGAGTTGCTGGAACTGGAACGGACAGAGGACCTCGCGTCTCATCCTTCCCCGGCGTATGTCTACCACGATTGACCGGCGTCAGACCGGATAACCCGGCCAAAACGGCCAGCCAACAGAGGACACACCGCATGACCCTGACGAGACGTATGATGCTCGCCGCCGCCACCGCCCTGGCGCTGGCCCCTGCCGCCGCGACGGCGCAGGACACCATCAAGATCGGCGAGATCAATCACTACAAACGCATGGCCGCCTTCGCCGATCCCTACAAGAAGGGGATCGAGCTGGGGCTGAAAGAGATCAACGCCAAGGGCGGCGTGCTGGGCAAGCCGCTGGAGTTCATCTACCGCGATGATCAGGGCGACCCGGCCGAAGCGGTGAAGATCGCCGAGGAACTGATGACCCGCGATGGCGCGGTGATGCTGACCGGCTCTATCCTGTCGCACGTGGGCCTTGCGCTGTCGTCCTTTGCCGCTGAAAAAGGCTATCTGTACCTTGCGGCGGAACCGCTTGCCGACAGCCTTGTCTGGACCTCGGGCAACCCCAACACCTTCCGCCTGCGCGCCTCGACATGGATTCAGGCCGCCATGCTGGCCGAAGAGGCCGCCAAGACCGACGCGGTGAAATACGCCACAATCGCGCCGAACTATGCCTATGGGCAGGACGCGGTCGCGGCCTTCAAGGAAAACCTCCTGCGCCTGAAGCCCGAGGTTGAATTTGTCGCCGAACAGTGGCCCGCGCTGTTCAAGATTGACGCCGGTGCCGAGGTGCAGGCCATCGAACGCGCCAAGCCCGACGCGATCTACAACGTGACCTTCGGCACCGACCTTGCCAAGTTTGTCCGCGAAGGCGGCGACCGCGGCCTGTTCGAGGGCCGTCAGGTGTACGGCCTGCTGACAGGAGAGCCGGAATACCTTGAGCCCCTCGCCGATGAGGCGCCCGAGGGCTGGATCGTCACCGGATATCCCTGGTACGCATTCGAGGATGGCACCCCGGAAAAGGCCTTTGCCGACGCCTATACCGCAGAAACCGGCGAGACGCCGAAGATCGGCTCGCTTGTCGGCTACCTTGACGTGCTCTCTATCGCCGCCGCCATCGAAAAGGCCGGGGCCACGGACACCGCCAGCCTGATCGCCGCGTTCGAAGGGCTGGAGATCCCGGATACGCCAATCGGGCCGCTGATGTACCGCGCCGTCGACAACCAGTCGACGATGGGGGCCTATGTCGGGACCATCGCGCTGCAAGACGGCAAAGGCGTCATGGTCGACTGGTCCTACAAGGGTCCGGATGGCTACATGCCGTCGGACGAAGAAATCAAGGCGATGCGCCCCGCGGAGTAACCGGCGCACCTGACCAACCGGTATCGGGAGGCTGTGTGCCTCCCGATACCTCCGGTGCCTCCCCCCCAAGACTGTTACCGGCACGTAGAAGACCGGGGCCGCAGGGCCGCCGGATATTCCTGAGGACTTGACTGAATGGCCTTTCTTTTCGCCCAGTTCCTGACTGGCCTCGCCAATGCGTCTTCGCTCTTCCTTGTGGCCTCTGGCCTGTCGCTGATCTTTGGCGTCACCCGGATCGTGAACTTTGCCCATGGATCTTTCTACATGCTGGGGGCCTTTGTCGGCGTCACGCTGATGGAGGTGTTGCCCGGTTCCGTTGGTTTCTGGGGAGCAATCCTGCTGACCGGGCTTGCCATCGGGGCCGTGGGGGCCTTTGTCGAAGTGGTCGTCCTGCGACCGATCTACCGCGCGCCGGAACTGTTTCAACTGGTTGCAACCTTCGGCGTAATCCTCGTAATCCAGGACCTTGCGCTGATGATCTGGGGCGCAGAGGACCGGCTGGGACCACGGGCACCCGGATTGCGCGGCGTCTGGCGCGTGTTCGGAGAGCCGGTGCCGAAATACGACATCGTCATCATTGCGATCACGCCCTTTATCCTTTTTGCCCTGTGGTATCTGATCACCCGGACCCGTGTCGGCATCCTTGTCCGCGCCGCGACGCAGGACCGAGAGATGGTCGGGGCGCTTGGCGTCAATCAGGCGTGGCTCTTTACCGGGGTGTTCGCGCTTGGCTCGGCACTGGCGGGTTGGGGCGGCGCGCTGCAATTGCCCAAAGGCGGGGCGGATCTGCTGATGGATTTCAACATCATCGGCGCGGTCTTTGTCGTCGTGGTGATCGGCGGCATGGGCTCTTTGCCCGGCGCCTTTATCGCGGCGGTGCTGATCTCTGTGCTCAACGTGCTTGGCGTGACCTACCTGCCGCAGTCGACCCTTGTCCTGATGTTCGTGGTCATGGCGGTGGTGCTTATCATCCGGCCCTACGGCCTGCTGGGCCGGGAGGAGGTCGCCGGAGAACACGGTCAGGTCGGCGCACCCGAAACGCCGATCCGGCCCTATGGGACCACCGGGCAACTGCTGATCGTGGCCCTGCTGGCCCTGTTGGCCGCCCTGCCGCTGTTCGCAGACCGCTTTTTGCTGATCCTGATGATCGACATGCTGGTCTTCGCGCTCTTTGCCGCCTCATTGCATTTCATCCTTGGCTCTGGCGGACTGGTGAGTTTCGGCCATGCCGCCTTTTTCGGCGGCGGCGCTTATGCGGCGGCCCTGCTGGTCTTTCACACCGACACACCGATGGAACTGGCCTTCCTGTTTGCCCCCCTCGCCGCCGGTCTGCTGGCGCTTGGCATCGGGTGGTTCTGCATCCGGTTGACCGGCGTCTATTTCGCCATGCTCACCCTCGCCTTTTCGCAACTTGTCTGGTCGCTGGCCTTTCAGTGGCGCGGCGTGACACGCGGCGATGATGGCCTTGTGAACATCTGGCCGTCGCCGTGGCTGTCCGGCACCCTGCCCTACTACTACTTCACCCTTATCTTTGCCGTCGGCGGCATCCTCTTTCTGCGCCATGTGATCCATTCGCCCTTTGGCTACGCCCTGCGCGCCGGTCGCGACAGCCCCCGTCAGGCCGAGGCGATGGGGATCGACGTCAAGCGCATCCAGTACCTTGCCTTTGCTCTGGCCGGTGTCATGGCCGGGCTGGCGGGCGGCATTTTCGTCTTCTCCAAAGGCTCTGTCTTTCCGACCGAACTTGAGATCGCCGCCAGCTTTGACGCGCTGATCGTGGTCTTCCTTGGCGGCGTAAAGACGTTGGCCGGGGGTGTTGTCGGCGCGGGCTTTATGACCGTCGCCGAAGACTGGCTGACCCGGCTGGAATACTGGCGGCTGGTGCTGGGCCTTGTCATCATCGCCGTCGTCATCATCGCCCCAGAGGGCATCGTCGGATCGCTGCGCACCCTGTGGCAGAAGATACGCGGCAAGGATGAGGAGGCGGTGCAATGACCGAGATCCTGCGGGTCGAGAACCTGAAAAAGTCCTATGACGGCTTTCTCGCGGTCAACGGCGTCTCCTTTTCCGTCCAGCAGGGAGAGCTGAAGGCCCTGATCGGACCGAACGGTGCCGGGAAGTCCACCTGTTTCAACATGCTCATGGGCCAGTTGAAGCCGACCGCCGGGGATGTCTTTCTTGACGGGGAACGCATCACCGGCAAAAAGCCGCGCGAGATCTGGCGCAAAGGCGTCGGCCGGACCTTTCAGATCACCGGGACCTACCAGTCCATGACGGTGATCGAGAACGTCCAGATGGCGCTGATCAGCCATCATCGGCGGCTGTTTTCCATCGCCCCGCGCGCGTGGAAGCTGTACCGCGACGAAGCGTTCGAATTTCTTAAGACGGTGTCGATGGAAGATCAGGCCGACCGCCCCTGCTCTATCCTCGCGTATGGCGACCTCAAGCGGCTGGAACTGGCGATTGCCCTGACCCACCGGCCGCGCCTGTTGCTGATGGACGAACCGACCGCTGGCATGTCCCCGACCGCGCGGGTCGCGCTGATGCAACTGGTCGCCGATATCGTGGCGGCGCAGGGGGTTTCAGTCCTGTTCACCGAACATGACATGGACGTGGTTTTTGCCCATGCCCATCACATCATGGTGCTGAACCGGGGTGAGCTGATCGCTGACGGATCGGCCAACGAGGTGCGCAACAATCCGCAGGTGCAGGAAGTCTATCTGGGTGGCGGAACCCTCTTCAAGGAGGCAGCCGATGCTTAGTGTCGAAGGCATTCACAGCTACTATGGCAAGGCCGAAATCCTGCGCGGCCTGTCTTTCGGGATCAACCGGGGTGAGGTCGTCGCGCTGCTGGGGCGCAACGGTGCGGGCAAGTCCACCACCATGAAATCGGTCATGCAACTGGTCCGTCCCCGCAGCGGGCGCGTCGTCTTTCAGGACCGCGACCTGACCGGGGCCCCCGCCTTTCGCGTCGCCAAGTCCGGCATCGGCTATGTCCCCGAGGACCGGCGCATCTTCACCGACCTGACGGTAATGGAAAACCTCGAAGTTGGCCGCCAGCCAAGGCGCGAGGGCGCACCGGAATGGACCGTCGAGCAACTCTTTGACATCTTCCCGAACCTCGCGGAGCGGCGCACCAACCGGGGCAAGCATATGTCGGGCGGCGAACAGCAGATGCTGACGATCGCGCGCACCCTGATGGGCAACCCGATGCTCTTGCTGCTGGATGAGCCATCCGAAGGGATCGCCCCGGTGATTGTCGAAGAGATGGCCGAAACGATCCTCAAGCTGAAGTCCGAAGGGCTGACGGTGATGATCTCGGAACAGAACCTTCACTTTGCCCGCGCCGTGGCCGACCGCGCCATCATCATCGAGGGCGGCGAGAAGAAATTCGACGCCAGTTTCGAAGAACTCGAAGCCCAACCCGAAATCCGCGACGCCTATCTGTCGGTCTGACGAGGGAACCTGCCGGTGACAAAAACACCTGATGCCGAGGTTCAATCCTATGTCCTTGAAGAGCAGATCGGGTTTCTTCTGCGCAAGGCGTATCAGCGCAATTCCAATATCTTTCTGACCCTTGTGCCGGGGAATTTGACCACCATGCAGTTCTCGATCATGCGGCAGATCGCGGTGGGCGGACCGATTTCGCAGAACAGGCTGGGGCGCTCTGTCGCCATGGACGGGGCAACGACCAAAGGGGTGGTCGACCGGCTGATCGCGCGGGACTTGCTGACGGCCCGACGCGACCCCGAGGACAGGCGGCGACATCTGTTGTCGCTGACCCCGCAGGGCGAAGCGCTGATAACCGAAGCGGTAAAGGCCGCCGCCCGCGTGACGGCGGAAACGCTGTCGCCCTTGTCAAGCAGCGAACAGGACACCCTGCTCCGACTGCTGTCGCGGATCACCTGACCCGCTTTGGCCAAGGTCGATGCCCCGACAAGCACCAAGGCGTCACCTGCGCGCGCTTGATTGCTCCGCTTGCCGTCCGGCGTTTGTCACCCCGCGACCATCGGGTCCGACGCAGGGGAATACGCCCGCCTGAACGGCCCCCGCTCTCCGGGCGCAATCGGCAGATCGGCCAGCCCCCGCCGGTCATTGCCAAGATCCGGGCAGGCACGTCGAAAGCGGCGCACACAATCCGGCCCACGGGACACCGATACCACATCACCGGCGCAGCTCCGCACGGCCCATCCCTGTCGCCAAAGCGACCAGCGCACCGCCCCGCGCCGGAATGGCGACCGGCAACGAACCTCGGCGAATCCTGCTCCGGCGCCGACCGCGCCTCGATCAATTGGGCGTTACCCATCAAGACGCCGCAGACGGGACACAGGCGGTATCACACAGGCGGTATCGCCAACCGGCAAGGCCGAGACGACGCGCATTTTCAACGATTTATTGCGGATATTGGTGCCCAAGGTGGGAATCGAACCCACACGCCTTGCGGCGGGGGATTTTGAATCCCCTGCGTCTACCGTTCCGCCACTTGGGCCCGAGCCCGGTGTTTATCGCCGTCGCCGCGCCTCGTAAAGGGGGGATATCACGCGCTTGACGCCCCGACCGGCCCATGGTCTGACGTCCGCGACCGCCAATTCGGAGTGCCACATGCTGCGCCGCCTTTACGACTGGACCATGGCCCAGGCCGAAAGCCCCTATGCCCTTTGGGTTCTGGCCGGGGTCGCCTTCATCGAAAGTTCGGTGTTTCCGATTCCGCCCGACGTGCTGATGATTCCGATGGTGCTGGCCGCCCCGCGCCGGGCCTGGCTGATCGCGCTGGTGGCCACCGTGTCCTCGGTTCTGGGCGGGATACTGGGTTACGGCATCGGCTATTTCTTCTACGAAAGCCTTGGCCAGCCGATCCTCGAAAGCCTTGGCAAGGCCGACAAGATGGCCGCCTTCAACGCCAAGTTCAACGATGTCGGCTTCTGGGCGGTGCTGATCGCCGGGATCACGCCGTTTCCCTACAAGGTCATCACCATCATGTCGGGCTGGACGGCAATGCCGCTGGGCACCTTTATCGTCACCTCTATTGTGGCGCGCAGCCTGCGGTTCTTTGTGGTCGCCGGCCTGTTGCGCGCCTTCGGCACCCCGGTCCGCGCATTCATCGAGAAATACCTTGGACTGGTCTTCACCGCTTTTGTGATCGTGCTGATCGGCGGCTTTGTCCTGCTCAAGTACATCTGACACCGGAGATTCCCATGACCCGCCGCACCTACACCTTGCTTGCGCTTGCCGGTTCCGCCGGGCTGTTGCTGGGCGCGCTCTACTTTCAGTATTTCCGCGGCTTGCCGCCCTGCCAGTTGTGTTACTGGCAACGTTACGGGCATTTCGGCGCGCTGGGGTTCGGGGCCATTGCCCTGCTGATCCCCTCGCGCATCCTGCTGGGTCTGGGCGCGCTGGCGGCGCTGTCCAGCGCGCTGGTCGGCATCTTTCACAGCGGGGTGGAACGCAAATGGTGGGACGGGTTGAAAAGCTGCACCGCGCCCTCGATCGAGGGGCTGACACCTGCCGAGGCGCTGGAGGCGATCATGAACGCCCCCATGGTGCCCTGCGATCAGATCCCGTGGGAGCTGTTCGGTCTGTCGATGGCCAATTACAACGTCTTTGCCTCGGCGGCGATTGCGGGCCTCTTCGTGCTGGCGGCAAAATCGCGCTAAGGCGCCCGGCGTGACATGGCCCGCGCGCTCTGGCATGACGGGACGCAAAGACCCCCAGCAAAGGCCCACCCGTCATGACCAACCGGCTTGCCATCATCATCGGGCTACTACTTGTCGGCGCGATTGTCGCGGACCTGTATCTGAAGGATGGCAGCAACCTGCTGTTTCTCGGGCGAAAGTTCTTTGTCCTGATCGACTGGTTGGCCTTCTGGCGCTAAGCTTGCAGGGGTCGCTTGGGTTGACTTTGCAACGCTCAGGTGATTGTTAGCGGTAACAAGGCTTATTTCATCCGTTTCCGCCCCACGACACAAAAGGGATCTTCCCCATGACCGTCAAAGTCGCCATCAATGGCTTCGGCCGCATCGGACGCAATGTCCTGCGCGCCATCATCGAATCCGGCCGCACCGACATCGAAGTGATCGCCATCAACGATCTCGGCCCGGTCGAAACCAACGCGCATCTACTGCAATACGACAGCGTGCATGGCCGGTTCCCGGTCGAGGTGACGCATGGCGACGACAGCATTGACGTGGGCCGTGGTCCGATCCGCGTGACCGCCATCCGCAACCCCGCCGACCTGCCGTGGTCGGACGTGGATGTGGTGCTGGAATGTACCGGCATCTTCACCTCAAAAGAGGCCTGTCAGGCGCATCTGGACAACGGCGCCAGCCGCGTGCTGATCTCGGCCCCCGGCCAGGACGCGGACAAGACCATCGTTTTCGGCGTCAACGACAACGTTCTGACCTCCGAGGATCTGGTGGTCTCCAACGCCTCCTGCACCACCAACTGCCTTGCGCCGGTGGTCAAGGTGCTCAACGACGAAATCGGCATCGTCAAAGGCTTCATGACCACGATCCACAGCTATACCGGCGACCAGCCGACGCTGGACACCATGCACAAGGATCTGTACCGCGCCCGCGCGGCGGCGCTGTCGATGATCCCCACCTCGACCGGCGCGGCCAAGGCCGTGGGTCTGGTGTTGCCGGAACTCAACGGCAAGCTGGACGGCGTTGCGATCCGCGTGCCCACGCCCAACGTCTCTGTCGTCGATCTGACGTTTGAGGCCGCGCGCGACACCACCGTCGAAGAAATCAACGCCGTGATCCGCGCCGCCGCCGATGGCCCGCTCAAGGGCGTGCTGGGCTATACCGACAAAAAGCTGGTCTCCGTCGACTTCAACCATGATCCGCATTCGTCGATCTTTCACACCGACCAGACCAAGGTCATGGAAGGCACCATGTGCCGCATCCTGACCTGGTACGACAACGAATGGGGCTTTTCCAACCGCATGAGCGACACCGCCGTCGCCATCGGCAAGCTCATCTGACACCGGACCTGAGTGACCGGGAAAGGCCGCCTTCGGGCGGCCTTTTGCGTTTCCGGGGCGTGGATACCTCACAGCCCCCCTTTGACTTTCCGCAAGGGAAGACCTGCAAGAAACGCAAGGCGACTATCCAGTTCCAGCAATTGTGCTGCACCGCAGCATGACTATGTTGGGATCAACAGAAACACAGAAACACGCACTGGAGCACTCACATGTCCCTCTTTTCCGATATCCGCGACCGTATGAACAAACACGCGCAATTCCGCGCCACCGTCCGCGAACTGGCATCGCTCGACTCCGCCGTCGCCCGCGATCTGGACATCGCCCCCTCGGACATCCAACGCATCGCGCGTCAGGCCGTCTACGGCTAAGACCGCCGCACTGTGCGCGACAAGGCGCCGTACCCGGACCACCGGTGCGGCGCCTCTTTTTTGTTGGGCCTTTTTTGGCAGCGGCACAGCACCTTTCGGCACCCGGTTGACAACACCGGGCATCAGACCGGCCATACCGCGTTCTCTGCACCGCAGGCCCCAAAAGCGAACTTCGGCACCGGCTCCATGCCTGTCCGATCGTCAAGGCGGATCGCGCACCCGCAGGACGACAAGCAAGACCCCCGCATCTGCCCCGCGCCGGACATCCACAGGCAGGAACCCGCACGGCGGATTATTCGCGCGCGGCCTCGATAAAGGCATCCAGCGGCTGCATATAGTCGGGCCGTCCGAACAAATCGACATGCCCCGCCCCCGCCACGGTGACAAAATCCACCGACTTGCCCGCCGCCTGCAACGCCTCGGCCAGTTCCAGACCCTGCGCATGGGGCACAAGGTCGTCCCGGTCCCCATGCAGGATCAACACCGGGGACCGAACCTGCGGCACGTCTTTCAGCGTTTGCCACTTTTGAACGCCCGGCAGATAGCAGGCGGGCACGTGTCCGGCGGTGGTCATCAAGTCACACAGTTGCGCATACGGGGCGGCAAGGATCACGCCGTCCACCCGGTTGGAGTGCGCCGCCACATGCAGCGCCAGCCCGGTGCCCAGCGAATAGCCCTGAACGATCACCGGTCCGCGACGGTTCGGCAGAACGTCGCCCAATCCGGCAATCACCCGGCGCGCATCCGCCTTGAGACTGGTCTCCGAGCTTTGCCCCGGCAGACCGCCACCGCCACGATAGCCCATGGCCACGACGCTGCGCCCCTTGTCCGCATGGTGATCCAGCATCGGGGCAAAGCCGCCCAACGCCCCCAGATTTCCCATGAAATAGACGATCACCGGCGCGTCCGCCCCGCCGTCAAAGACATAGACCGGCACATCGTCAACCGCGCGCTGCACAAAGCGCGGGTTGTCAAAGCGGTCTTGCCCGAAGGGATAGATATAGCGCGGATGCAGCGCCACCATCGCCGCCGCGTACAGCGCGTAGACCGCGATCCCCAGCACCCCGACCAGCGCAAGGGCGCGGGCCGCCCTCACCGGAACCGGCCGTCCAGCGCCCGTTTCACGGCGGGGGTGACGAAACTCGACACATCCCCATCCAGCCGGGCGATTTCCTTGACCAGCTTGGAGGCAATCGCCTGATGGCGGGCATCGGCCATCAGAAACACGGTCTCGACGCTGTCATCCAGCACCCGGTTCATTCCGACCATCTGGAATTCGTATTCGAAATCCGCCACCGCGCGCAGGCCGCGGATGATGATCTGGGCACCGACGTCATGGGCGCAGTTGATCAGCAGGTTCTCGAACGGATGGGCGACAATTTCCGTGCCGGTCTGTTCGGACAACTGCCGGCATT
This sequence comes from Antarctobacter sp., assembly GCF_048262615.1. Taxonomy (GTDB): domain Bacteria; phylum Pseudomonadota; class Alphaproteobacteria; order Rhodobacterales; family Rhodobacteraceae; genus Antarctobacter. The sequence goes on along the minus strand of NZ_JBLXFB010000008.1, from coordinate 192,325 downwards.
CGGACTCGATCATCGCCACACGCTCTTCCAGCGAGAAAAGCGGTCCCTTGTCCCGGTTGATGGCCACGCCGATGACCAGCCGGTCCACCAGCGACGCTCCGCGCCGGATGATATCAATATGCCCCAGTGTGATCGGGTCGAAGGTTCCGGGGTAGAGACCGACGCGCATCGCAGCTTCCCTTCTGGTTTTCCCAATCGCACGCAACAATATTGCGCCACGGATTGCAACCATGATCCGCCGCGTCGCGGCAATTCATCTTACCAGGGGTTGGAAATCATGTCCTCAAGCGCGTCCTTTTCGGCCGAAAGCTCTGTCAGCCGCGCCTTGACGACGTCGCCAAGCGTGACCAGACCGACCATCTTGCCGTCCTCGACCACCGGCATGTGCCGGAACCGGCCTTCGGTCATCCGGGTCAGGATGGCGTCGGCGGAATCCTCGCGGGCGCAGGTATAGGGATCGGAGGTCATGTAGGTGTCCACCGAGGCGTCAAGACAGGCCGCCCCCTTGGAGGCCAGTTCACGCACGATGTCGCGTTCCGACAGGATGCCCAAGGCGGTTTCGCCGTCCTCTGAGACGACCACGGTCCCGATGCGTTTCTCCGTGAGAATCCGAGCGGCCTCCGAAACTTTGGTTCCGGGCGTGACGGTATAAACCCCGTCGGTGCCCTTGCTCTTGAGGATCTGGTGTACCTGCATCGCGTGACCTCCCTGCAAAATGGCCATAACAGCAGCGTGGCTTGGCGGGATACAACCTGTCAAGTGGTTGAAAGTCTTAAGCCCCCCTCAACCTGCGCAGACGGCCCGCCGCTGCCCGATCCGGGGGCGGTCAGGCTGTCGCCCCGCCCTGCCCGGCCATCATCTCCAACCGGGTCAATTCCTCGCGCATTCCGGCCACCAGCGCCTCAGCGAACCGGGTCTGGCGTTCCAGACGCCGGTCATCGGCGTGGCGCACCAGATAGAAACTGCGGGTGAGCGAGATCGCATCGCGCAGGACAAACCGCAGGCCCGGCGCGGTCGGCAGGGCAAAGTCATGCACAATGCCCAGCCCCGCACCCTGCCGCAGCCAGTGGAATTGCACGGCGACCGAATTGGAGGCCAACGGCACCCGCTCCAGCCCCAGATCGCTCAGGTAATCCAGTTCCTTGTCGAAAATCATGTCCGGGATATAGCCAATGACGCGATGCCCCTTCAGGTCTTCGGGGGCCGTCACGGGGGCGTTTTGTGCAAGATAGTCGTCACTTGCGGCAAGGTGCAGCCGGTAATCGGTCACTTTCTGCACGACCAGCCGCCCGCCGGAGGGCGGTGAGACCGAAATCGCCATATCCGCCTCCCGCCGGCTCAGGTTGACCACCCGTGGCTGCGCCAGAATCTGCACATCCAGATCGGGGTTGCGGTCGACGATGCGGGCACAGACCTGCGGCAGCAGGAAATTCGCACAGCCATCCGGCGCACCGATCCGGAACTGCCCCGACAGTCCCTCGGCCCGGCCCACCAGCGCCTCGGAGGCCTGACTGGTGGCCTGCTCCGCCTCTTCGGCAAAGCGCACCAGACGTGAGCCCGCCTCGGTCAGCGCATAGCCCTGCGGCGACTTGGCAAACAGCGGCGCGCCCAGCGATTCCTCCAGCCGGGCAACCCTTCGCCCCACGGTCGCCGCATCCATCCGCAGCCGCCGCCCCGCCGCCGACAGGCTTTCATCCCGTGCAACAGCAAGGAAAATCCGCAGGTCGTCCCAATTGTCCAAGGCGTACCCTTTGCAAAAACGCAAAATACCTTTGCCGCATTCTGCCTGTTCACAGCATTTTTGCAAGAGTAGGATCACCCGCAAGACAAGCAGGAGGATTCCATGACCGAACTCACCAACTGGATCAACGGCCAGCACGTCAAAAGCGGCTCGGGCCGTTTTTCGGACGTCTTCAACCCCGCCACCGGCGAAGTGCAGGCCAAGACGCCGCTGTCCTCCGTCGAGGAACTCAACGACGCCGTGGCCAAGGCCGCCGAGGCTCAGGTCGCATGGGGGGCCACAAACCCGCAGCGCCGCGCCCGCGTGATGATGAAGTTCGGCGCCCTCATCAACGAGCACATGGACGAACTGGCCGAACTGGTCAGCCGCGAGCACGGCAAGACCCTGCCCGACGCCAAGGGCGACGTGCAGCGTGGCCTTGAGGTGGTCGAGGTCTGCATGGGCGCGCCCAGCATGTTGAAAGGCGAGTTCACCGACAACGGCGGCCCCGGCATCGACCTGTATTCCATGCGCCAGCCGCTGGGTGTCGTTGCGGGCATCACGCCCTTCAACTTTCCCGCCATGATCCCGCTGTGGAAAATGGCCCCGGCGCTGGCCTCCGGCAACGCCATGATCCTCAAACCGTCCGAGCGTGTGCCCTCGACCGCGCTGCGCCTTGCGGAACTGCTGCAAGAGGCCGGTCTGCCCGATGGCGTGCTGCAAGTCGTCAACGGTGACAAATCCGTGGTCGATGCGATCCTCGACAACGAAGATATCGCCGCCGTGGGTTTTGTCGGCTCGACCCCGATCGCGCAGTACATCTATGGCCGTGCCGCCAGCAACGGCAAGCGCGCCCAGTGCTTTGGCGGTGCCAAGAACCACATGATCATCATGCCCGACGCCGATCTGGACAAGGCCGCCGATGCGCTGGTCGGGGCCGGCTACGGGGCCGCTGGCGAACGCTGCATGGCGATCTCTGTCGCCGTTCCGGTGGGCAAGGACACCGCCGACGGGTTGATCGAACGCCTAATCCCGCGTGTCGAAAAGCTCAAGGTTGGCCCCTATACCTCGGGCGCGGATGTGGATTACGGCCCGGTCATCACCGCCGCCGCCAAGTCGCGCATTGACGGACTGGTCGACAGCGGCGTGAACCAGGGGGCCAAACTGGTCATCGACGGGCGCGGCTTTGAACTGCAAGGCTACGAGAACGGCTTTTTCTGTGGCCCCTCGCTGTTCGACAACGTCACCCCGGACATGGATATCTACAAGGAAGAGATCTTTGGCCCGGTGCTGACCACCGTGCGCGCCGACACCTATGAGGACGCGCTGAACCTTGTGATCGACAACCCCTATGGCAACGGCACCGCGATCTACACCGCCGATGGCGACACCGCGCGCGACTTTGCCCACCGGGTCAACGTCGGCATGGTCGGCATCAACTTCCCGATCCCGGTGCCGCTGAGCTACCACACCTTCGGCGGCTGGAAGAAATCGGCCTTTGGCGACCTCAACCAGTATGGCCCCGACGCCTTCCGCTTTTACACCAAGACCAAGACCGTCACCGCGCGCTGGTTCTCGGGTATCAAGGACGGTGGCGAGTTCAACTTCAAGGCAATGGACTGATCCCGGTCATGTCCTGAACATTGGGGGGCGCCGATATCCGGCGCCTCCTCCTCCCGACAGGCCCGCATCGGGCCAAGGCCGCGCTTTTGCCATGGACCCGGCAGATGAAACGGGGCAAATTCGCCGTGATCGTCGGACCCGCCTTTCAGGTATGTCCCGACCCAGCGATAGGCGCACAGCGGCTTTGTCCGTTTTCAGGGAACAACCGACCCGCTGCCGCCATGCGGTTCGCACCGGTCGGCCACGGGATACAGGCTCAATACATCACCATGCCGGTAAGGGTCTCCGTTCACCCGGAGCGAAAGCTCGGATTGTTCCGCATGACCGGCGTCATAGATGTGCCGGATGCCATCGGAGCGTTCCGCGAATACGTCGAACATCCGCATTTTGACCCGGCTTTCGTGATGCTCACCGACACCCGCCAAGTCAGCGATGTGGACGCGCGGTTCCGGGCCATCGTCGGCGGCGTGCATCGATCTTTGACCCTCATACGCAGCTTCCGCCAAGAGGCCCGCAGCGTCATCTACGCCCCGCAGGACGTGGCCTTCGGGATGGCGCGGGTCCTGCAACAGGTGGTTGAACCGCTGTCGCATCTCCGGTTCGAGATCCTGCGCGGCGAGGCAGAGGCCCTGTCGCGGGCGGGCCAGCCCGAGCCCAGCTTTGACGCGCTGCACGCGGCGTTCGCACAGACGCCCCAGACCGGTTAACCGCGCCGACGGCGCGGATTGCCGCCTTTCCTTTCGGCAAAGCCTCTGCTTTTGTTGACCAAAAGCGGGGGACACCATGGCCGAACCACCCTTCAGCATCGGAATCGAAGAAGAATACCTGCTGGTTGACCGCGACACCTGCGCGCTGGTCGAAGCGCCGGAGGGCCTGATGGCGGCCTGCGCGGCGGAACTCGAAGGTCAGTTCAGCCCCGAGTTCCTGCAATGTCAGGTCGAAATCGGCACCCGCCCCTGCGCCGGAGTGGCCGACGCGCGCGACGAGTTGCGCCGCCTGCGCGGGGCGGTGTCGCGCCATGCGGCGGACCACGGGCTGTCGCCCATCGCCGCCTCGTGCCATCCGCTGGCCGATTGGAAAAACCAGCACCACACCGACAAGCAGCGCTATAACCAGTTGCACCGCGATCTGGGCGGCGTGGTGCGCCGGATGCTGATCTGCGGGATGCATGTGCATGTCGGGCTGGACGACGACCCGCTGCGCGCCGACCTGCTGGCGCAGACCAGCTATTTCCTGCCGCACCTGCTGGCGCTGTCGACCTCCTCGCCGTTCTGGCAGGGGCGCGACACCGGGCTGGCCAGCTACCGCATCTCGGTCTTCGACAACCTGCCGCGCACCGGCCTGCCGCCGCAGTTCGACAGTTGGCAGGACTTTGAACGCTCGACCCAGATCCTTGTCGACACCGGCGCGATCGAGGACACCACCCGCATCTGGTGGGACCTGCGCCCCTCGGCCCGCTATCCGACGCTGGAGGCGCGCATCATGGACGTGCAACCGCGTCTGGAACACGCCCTGACGCTGGCGACGCTGATCCAGTGCCTGATGCGGATGCTCTGGCGTCTGCGCGTGCGCAACCAGCGCTGGCGGCTATATGACCGGTTCCTGATCGGCGAAAACCGCTGGCGCGCGCAACGCTATGGCGTCAGCGAGGGGCTGATCGATTTCGGCGCGGCGCAGGTTGTGCCATTTGACCAACTGGCCGAAGAGCTGATGGGCCTGATCGAAGAGGACGCCGTAGCGCTGAAATGTCTGACAGAAGTCGCCCGCGTGCGTGAAATTGTCGACCACGGCACCTCGGCCGACCGCCAGCGCGCGGTCTGTGCCAAGGCCGCGGAAAACGGCGACGATCACGAAGGCCAGATGCGCGCCATCGTCCATCACCTGATCGAGGAATACCACGCCGATCTGTGATCAAGTGACGGTGAAGGCGCGTCTTGCCAGTGGCCTGCTCTTCAGTGGCCTGCTTTCAGCAGGGTCCGTGTCTTGCTTTGGTCGGCATCGTTTTTTTGGGGTATTTGGACAGAGAAGAAACCCCAGGTGGCGCATCCCCGTTACCGGCGGCACTGCGCCCATGCCCCTTGGCAGCGCGCGCGCCCCGCGTTAGGACGCCGGGGCCAGCCCGGAGACGTCGCCTCATGAGAACCGCCATCGCCACCTCGGATTATTTCGTGATGGGCGAGACCTTCATCAACCGCCATATCCAGACGCTGTTTGGCGGTGACACCTGCGTCATCTGCGGCCGGTTCAACGGCGAGGACCCATTGGGCAAGCCGCTGTTCACCCGCCGCGCGCCGCTGGGCCCGATGGACAAGCTCCGCGCGCCCTTTGCCGCCGCCATCGGCGCGGCCCGCCACGGCACCTCGCGCCTGCCTTTTGGCGACAACCGCCGCCACCTGACCGCGTTTCTGCGCGATCAGGGCGTGCAGGTCATCCTCGCGGAATTTGGCACCCAGGCGCTGGTTCTGGCGAAGCTGGGCAACGACATGGGTATTCCGGTCTTTACCTATTGGCGCGGCACCGATGCCTCCGCCGCGCTTGGCTCCAAACAGCGGATTCGTTCGTACCGGCTGATGATGCCGCGCCTTGCGGGCATGTTCTCGGTCAGCCAGTTCCTGTTGGACAACCTTGCCAAGCACGGGATTTCCCATCCCAACGCCCATGTCGTCCCCTCGGGCGTCGATGTCCGCCGCTTCACCCCCGGCGAAAAGCGCCCTGGCAGTTTCCTTGCGGTCGGTCGCATGGTGGAGAAAAAGGCCCCGCACATCACCCTGCGCGCCTTTGCCAAGGCCGCCAAGGGACGCGACGCGCATCTGACCTTCATCGGCGACGGCCCCCTGCTGGACGACTGCAAGGCCAAGGCCCGTCTGTTCGAGGTCGAGGATCAGGTCACCTTTACCGGCGCCCTGCCCCACGATCAGGTCCGCGAGCACCTGCGCACGACAGAGGTCTTTTTGCAGCATTCGGTGACCGCCAAGAACGGCAACACCGAGGGCCTGCCCACCGCCATCCAAGAGGCGCTGGCCTGCGGCTGCATCACCATCTCGACCCATCACGCCGGCATCCCCGAGGCGGTCGAGGACGGCGTCAACGGTCTGCTGGTGCAGGAATGGGACGAAGACGGCTTTGCCGCGCGCATTGCCCGGATCCTCGACACGCCCGACCGCAGCGCCATGGCCCGCGCCGCCCGCGCCACCGCCGAGGCGAAGTTCGACAATGATATCGGCCTCGCCCGCGTCGAGGATATCATCCGCCAGACCTGCGCCAACACCTGAGTTACCGCAAACATTCAGGCCAAATCACTCCGCGCGCTTTGCAGAATTGCAAAGCGGACCTGCATCCGCCCCTGTTGCATTGCGCGCGCCTTCGCGCGACAATCTGAACAAGTGTTCATTTCAGCCGAGGGAGGAGGCCGCGATGGATTTTGCGCTTTCAGAGGAACAGACAGCCATCTTCGACATGGCCCATGCCTTCGGGCAAGAGCGCATCGCGCCCTTCGCCCGCGCGTGGGAGGCCGCAGGCACCATCCCCAAGGATCTCTGGCCAGAGATCGCGCAACTCGGCTTTGGCGGACTCTACGTCTCAGAGGAGTCGGGCGGCTCCGGCCTGTCGCGCCTCGACGCGGCGCTGGTGTTCGAGGCGCTCAGCATGGCCTGCCCCTCGGTCGCGGCCTTCCTGTCGATCCACAACATGTGCGCCAAGATGATCGACAGCTTTGCCAGCGACGACTTCAAGGCCCGCGTGCTGCCACGCGTGCTGACCATGGAAACCGTGCTCAGCTACTGCCTGACCGAACCGGGCAGCGGCTCAGACGCCGCCGCCCTGCGCACCCGCGCCAGCCGCACCAACGAAGGCTACAGCCTGAGCGGCACCAAGGCGTTCATTTCCGGCGGCGGCTATTCCGATGCCTATGTCGTCATGTGCCGCACCGGTGAGGACGGCCCCAAAGGCATCTCCACCTTCTATGTCGAGGACGGCGCCAAGGGCCTCAGCTTTGGCGCGCTGGAACAAAAGATGGGCTGGAAATCCTCGCCCACCGCCCAGGTCCAGTTCGACGATTGCCCGGTGCCCGCCGAAAACATCATCGGCGAAGAGGGCCGCGGCTTTGCCTATGCCATGGCGGGGCTGGACGGCGGTCGCCTGAATATCTCTGCCAGCGCGCTGGGGGCCGCGCAAAACGCCCTCGACCTTACGCTGCAATACATGTCCGAACGTAAGGCCTTTGGCAAAACCATCGACCAGTTCCAGGCCCTGCAATTCCGCCTTGCCGAGTATGAAACCAAACTGCAAGCCTCGCGCATCTTCCTGCGCCAAGCCGCATGGAAACTGGACACCGGCGCGCCCGACGCCACCAAATTCTGCGCCATGGCCAAGCTCATGGTCACCGACAACGCCTTCGACGTGGCCAACGGCTGTTTGCAGATGTTTGGCGGCTACGGCTATCTGGCAGACTACGGCGTCGAAAAGATCGTCCGCGACCTGCGTGTGCACCAGATCCTCGAAGGCACCAATGAGATCATGCGCCTGATCATCTCGCGCCAGATGCTGGCCGGGTAACCTCGCAAAGCGCCCGGCCCCCGGTTTCTTCTGTCCGAAAATATCCTCGGGGGTGAATGGACCAAAGGTCCAGAGGGGGCAGACAGCCCCCTTGCAACGTCAAGACAGGCCACACCATGACCGATATCCATATCCGCACCGAAGGCCGCGCTGGCCGCATCACCCTCACCCGCCCCAAGGCGCTGAACGCGCTCACATGGGACATGTGTCTGGCGGCGGAAAAGGCGCTGGACGCCTGGGCCAAGGATGACGCCATCGCGCTGGTGATCCTCGACGCCGAGGGCGACCGCGCCTTTTGCGCAGGCGGCGACATCGCCGAGATGTACCGCACCGGCACGGCGGGCGACCTCGACTATGGCCGCCGCTTCTGGCGCGACGAATACCGCATGAACGCCAAACTGGCGGAATATCCCAAACCCATCGTCAGCTTCCTGCACGGCTTTGTCATGGGCGGCGGCGTCGGACTTGGTGGGCATTGCTCACACCGCATCGTCGGTGAGACCACCCAGATCTCCATGCCAGAGGTTGGCATCGGCTTTGTTCCCGACGTGGGTGGCACCTATGTGCTGGCCCGCGCGCCGGGGCGGCTGGGCGAATTCCTCGGGATCACCGCCGCGCGCATGGGACCGGGGGATGCGATCCACGCCGGTTTTGCCGACCGCTATCACCCGCAAGCCCACTGGCCCGAGCTGAAACAGGCGCTGATCGACAGCGGCGACGTATCGGAACTGGGCGACGCGCCCACGCCCCCCGACAGCCCGCTGGCCGCGCAACAGGCCGAAATCGACGCGCTTTTTGCCGGTGAGGCGCTGCGCGACGTGCTCAACACCCTGCGCAACAGTGACAGCGAGATCGCGCAGAAGGCGCTGAAATCCATGTCGCGCAACGCGCCCCTGTCCATGGCCGTCACGCTGGAGATGATCCACCGGCTGCGGACGCCTTCGCTCAGCATCCGCAAGGCGCTGGAACTGGAATACCGCGTCTCGCACCGGATCATGGACCAAGGGGACTTCCTCGAAGGCATCCGCGCGGCCATCATCGACAAGGACAAAGCGCCCAAGTGGCGTCACACACTGGACAATGTTCCACTGATCGACGTCGCCAAGATGCTGATGCCGCTGGGCAAGGATACGTTGGATTTCAAGGAGAGCACTATGCAGATCGGCTTTATCGGACTGGGCAACATGGGTGCCCCCATGGCCGCCAACCTCGCCAAGGCGGGTCACACCGTCAAAGGCTTTGACGTGGCCGGCACACAGGCAGAGGGCGTCACGTCGATCGCCACCGCCGCAGAGGCCGCGCAGGGGTCAGAGATCGTCATCACCATGCTGCCCAATGGCGAGATCCTCAAAAAGGTCGCGGCGGAAATCCTGCCAGTCATGGACAAGGGCGCCATTCATCTGGATTGCTCTACCGTCGATGTCGCCTCCGCCCGCGTGGTCGCCGAAGAGGCCGCCGCAAAGGGTATCGAGGCGCTGGATGCGCCGGTCTCGGGCGGCGTTGGCGGCGCGGCCGGCGGCACCCTGACCTTCATGGTGGGCGGCTCGGACGCCGCCTTTGGCCGCGCCCTGCCGCTGTTCGAGATCATGGGCCAGAAGGCGGTGCATTGCGGCCCCTCGGGCAACGGTCAGGCCGCCAAGATCTGCAACAACATGATCCTTGGCGTGACCATGATCGCCACCTGTGAGGCGTTTGCCTTGGCCGACAAACTGGGCCTGTCGCGCGAAGCGATGTTTGACGTGGTCTCCACCTCCTCTGGCTATTCGTGGTCGATGAACGCCTATTGCCCCGCGCCGGGTGTTGGCCCGAAAAGCCCCGCCGACAACGATTATCAGCCCGGTTTCGCCGCCGATCTGATGCTGAAGGACCTGCGCCTGAGCCAGCAGGCCGCAACCGACGCCGACGCCGACACGCCGCTGGGTCAGGCCGCGATGGAGCTGTACCAACGCTTTGTCGAGGAAGAGGACGGCAAGGGCCGCGACTTCTCCGCGATGCTGCCACGGTTCGAAAAACGCGGCCGCGGCTGACGGTCTGACGGCGGGTTTCCGCCGGACCCGTTTTCCGCATGCGACGGATCTCCGGTCTGGTGCGTTCTATACGGAACCGCACGCAAACCGGAGATCCGTCATGACCCGTCCGCCCCTGTATTCCCTGCTGGCCGCCGCCCTGCTGTCGACCACCATGGCCGCGCCCGCCCTTGCCGACAACTGCCCGCCGGGGCTTGCGAAAAAGGCCGTGCCCTGCGTGCCGCCGGGTCAGGCCAAGAAGCACACCTACCCGGTCCGCGAGCAGCAGACCCGCGACCATCAGACCCGCGAGCATGTTGTCATATACAACCGGGGTGACTTTATCGACGACATCCACGCGCCCCTGACGGACCCCACCCGCTATGGCCTGAACCCCGACCGCTCTTATGTCGTTGTCGAAAATCAGGTCTACCGGATTGACCCGGACACCCGCGCGGTCCTGAACATCATCGGCGCGCTGTCGCAACTCAGTCGCTGACCCGGTCCGGTTGATCCAGATCATATGCAGACATCCTGATGCGAGATAATGCCCCTTTGGGATCAACCTGTATCGGGGATAAAAATGTTTGCTAAAAATATCGGCCAAACGGACCGCCTTATCCGCGCCATCGTCGGCGTGGTCGCGATCATCGCCTATGCCGTGGTGTCGGGCGGCTGGTCGTGGCTGTTTCTGGTGGCGGGCATCGTGATGCTGGCCACCGCAGCCCTGGGCACCTGCCCGCCCTACGCCCTGCTGGGCATCACCACCTGCAAGACCAAGCGCTGACCCACACCATCCTGACCCTGACGGCTGCGGGCCCCGTTTCCGGGGGCCCGCACCAACTCCCGCCTTCCGCCGCTGTCACTCCGCCGCGACTTTGCGCGGTTGCAACATCGGTTTGAGATACCGCCCGGTGTGAGAGCGTTCCTCCTCGGCCACCTGTTCTGGCGTGCCCACGGCGACAATCTCACCGCCGCCGTCGCCGCCTTCGGGGCCAATGTCGATGACCCAATCGGCGGTTTTCACCACGTCCAGATTGTGTTCGATCACCACAACGGTGTTGCCGCCATCCACCAGTTCATGCAGCACTTCCAACAGCTTGCGCACGTCTTCAAAGTGCAGGCCGGTGGTTGGTTCATCCAGAATATACAGCGTGCGACCGGTGGACCGTTTTGCCAGTTCCTTGGACAGCTTGACCCGCTGCGCCTCACCACCCGACAGGGTGGTCGCCTGCTGACCGACCTTGATGTAGCCCAGCCCCACACGGGCCAGCGCATCCATCTTGTCGCGGATCGCCGGCACCGCCTTGAAAAACTCCTGCGCGTCCTCGACCGTCATATCAAGAACGTCGGCTATGCTCTTGCCTTTGAAGCGGATTTCCAAAGTTTCCCGGTTGTAGCGCGCGCCTTTGCAGGTCTCGCAGGTGACGTAGACATCCGGCAGAAAGTGCATCTCGATCTTGATGACACCATCCCCCTGACAGGCCTCACAGCGCCCGCCCTTGACGTTGAACGAAAACCGCCCCGGCTTGTACCCGCGCGCCTTGGCCTCTGGCAGACCGGCAAACCAGTCGCGGATCGGGGTGAAGGCCCCGGTGTAAGTGGCTGGATTAGAACGCGGAGTCCGCCCGATGGGCCGCTGGTCGATGTCGATGACCTTGTCGAGGTGTTCCAGCCCCTTGATCGTCTCGCAGGGCGCGGGCGTCTGGCGGGCACCGTTCAGCGCCATGCTGGCGGTCTTGAACAGGGTCTCGATGGTCAGAGTGGATTTGCCGCCACCGGACACGCCGGTCACACAGACAAACTTGCCCAGCGGGAACTCGGCCGTCACCTCCTTGAGGTTGTTGCCCGTGGCCTTCACCACCTTGATTTTCTTGCGGTTTCCCTTGCGCCGCTCGGCGGGCACAGCAATCTCACGCGCCCCCGACAGGTACTGCCCGGTCAGGCTGGCCGGGTCGTTCTGGATTTCCTCGGGCGTGCCCTTGGCCACCACCTGCCCGCCATGCACCCCGGCACCGGGACCGATATCAAAGACGTAATCCGCCTCGCGGATCGCCTCTTCATCATGTTCGACCACGATCACCGTATTGCCCTGATCGCGCAGGTTCTTGAGCGTGTCGAGCAACCGCGAATTGTCCCGCTGGTGCAGGCCAATCGACGGCTCATCCAGCACATACAGCACCCCGGTCAGCCCCGACCCGATCTGCGAGGCCAGCCGGATACGCTGACTCTCACCGCCGGAAAGCGTTCCAGATGAACGGCTTAGCGTGAGATATTCAAGTCCCACATTGTTCAGGAACCCCAGCCGTTCCCGGATTTCCTTGAGGATGGCGCGGGCGATCTCATTCTTTTGCTTGGTCAGGTTGCCGGGCACGGTCTCACACCAGTCGAACGCCTGTTTGATCGACATCTCGACCACTTGTCCGACATGTTGCTGGGCGATCTTGACCGCCAGCGCCTCTTCCCGCAGCCGGTAGCCGCCGCAGGTGCCGCAGGGCCGGTTGTTCTGATACCGTTCAAACTCTTCGCGAATCCAGTTGCTGTCGGTCTCGCGATAGCGGCGCTCCATGTTGGGTATCACCCCCTCGAAGACGCGGCTTACCTGATAGATGCGCCCGCCCTCGTCATAGCGGAACGGGATTTCCTCGTCGCCAGAGCCATACAGGAACACCTGTTGCACATGGGCGGGCAGGTCTTTCCAACGGGCCTTCTTGTCGAAGTCATAGTGTTTGGCGATGGCCTCGATGGTTTGCAGGAAATACGGCGACTTGCCCTTGCGCCACGGCGCCAGCGCCCCGTCGCTGATTTTCAGCGTCTGGTCCGGCACCACAAGGCGCTCATCAAAGAACAGCTCCTTGCCCAGCCCGTCACAGACCGGACAGGCCCCGAAAGGCGCGTTGAACGAAAACAGCCGCGGCTCAATCTCCGGGATGGTGAAGCCACTGACCGGACAAGAGAAATTCTCGGAAAAGGTGATCCGCTCCGGGTCGCCCTCACCCTCGCGCGGCGCGGTTTCCAGCACCGCGATGCCGTCGGCCAGATCCAGCGCGGTACGGAACGAATCCGCCAGCCGGGTTTCCATGCCTTCGCGCACCACGATCCGGTCGACTACCACGTCGATGTCATGGCGGAACTTCTTGTCCAGCGTGGGCGGATCGTCCAGTTCGTGGAACTCCCCGTTCACCTTGACCCGCTGAAAGCCCTGCTTGCGCAGTTCAAGGAACTCCTTGCGGTATTCGCCTTTGCGGTCGCGCACGATGGGGGCCAGCAGATAGCCGCGCGTGCCCTCTTCCATGGTCATGACCCGGTCGACCATGTCCTGCACCTGCTGCGCCTCGATCGGCAGGCCAGTGGCGGGGCTGTAGGGCGTGCCGACCCGCGCAAACAGCAGGCGCATGTAGTCGTAGATCTCTGTCACCGTGCCAACGGTCGACCGCGGGTTCTTCGACGTGGTTTTCTGCTCGATGGAAATCGCCGGAGACAGGCCGCTGATGTGGTCCACATCCGGCTTTTCCATCATGTCGAGGAACTGCCGCGCATAGGCGCTCAGCGACTCGACGTAGCGGCGCTGGCCCTCGGCATAGATGGTGTCGAACGCCAACGAGGATTTGCCCGATCCCGAAAGCCCGGTGATCACAACCAGTTCGTCGCGCGGGATGTCCACGTCGATGGATTTCAGGTTGTGCTCGCGCGCGCCGCGCACCTCGATCTTCTTGAGTTCCGGCATCTCTGACCCCCGGTATTGCAACCCGGCAGTACATAGTCGGATTCCCTGCTTTCGCCAATCGAAAAGCGTGAACGAAGTGTGAACACAGACGCCCAAGAGGCAGAAAGCAGCCAATGCGCGCCGAATATCCCCCGCACCAGTCAGGGAAACCATTCCTTGCCCCAACGGCGTGCAGGGTGCAGGCTTTGGCCATTGCCGCCAAAGGGGGATTTCCATGACACGGTTTCGCCGCGCCGCATGGGCGCTTTGTGTACTGCCCGGCCTCGCGCTCGCACAGGAGGACGTGACTTCTATCCTCGTGCTGGATGCGTCCGGGTCGATGTGGGGACAGATCGACGGGGTCACCAAGATCGAAATCGCCCAAGGTGTCGTCGGCGACCTGCTGCGCACCCTGCCGCAGTCGCAATCCATCGGCCTGACCGCCTATGGCCACCGGACAAAGGGCGACTGCACCGACATCGAAACGCTGGTGATGCCCGGCGCCGCCAGCCGCGATGCCATCAGCGCGGCGGTGAACAAACTGCGCCCGCGCGGCAAGACACCGATGACCGATGCCGTGGTCGCCGCCGCCGAGGCGCTGAAATACACCGAGGACCCCGCCACCGTGATCCTTGTGTCCGACGGGATTGAAACCTGCAACCCAGACCCCTGCGCCGCCGCCCGCGCGCTGGAAGAGGCGGGTGCCAATCTGACCGTGCATGTGGTCGGCTTTGACGTCAGCGACCCCGAGGCGCGCCGCCAGATGCAGTGCCTTGCGGATGAGACCGGCGGGCAATTCCTGCTGGCCGCCAATGCCACCGAACTGGGCACCGCGCTGGGTCAGGTCACGCAGGCGCAGCCGGTCTATCCCACGCTGTTCGTCGCCACCGATGGCGCAAACGGCGGGCGGATCGAAACCCCGCTGATCTGGGACGTCAAACAGGGCGAAGACCTGGTGGTCGATCTGGAACGCAACGCCAGCTTTTCCCGCGACCTGATGGCCGGCACCTATACCGTCTCCGTGCTGCGCCCCGATGATGAGGCCAGCGTCGAGAAAACCTTTACCGTGGTCGACGCAGGCCAGACCGTGACGCTGGAACTGCCCAGCTCGCTGCCCGATGCCTCTGTCAGCGGTCCCGCCTCGGCGGTGGCCGGGTCGACGATCCGGGTCGACTGGGACGGGCCGGATGCCAAGGGCGATTACCTCTCTGTCGCCACACCCGACGACGACGGCTATGTCAATTATGTCTATACCCGCGACGGCACCCCCGGCGCGCTGGTGATGCCGCCAAAGCCCGGCGCCTATGAACTGCGCTACATCATGGCCGACGGCAAGGTCACGCTGGCCACGCAGCCGATCACCGTGACAGAGGCGCAGGCCACGCTGGACGCCGCCGACACCGTGCCCGTCGGGGCCACCCTGCCGGTGACATGGACCGGCCCGGACTACAAAGGCGACTACCTCGCCGTGTCCAAGTTGGATGACAAAGGCTACGTCAACTACCGCTACACCCGCGACGGCGACCCGGCGGACCTGCTGATGCCGCCAGAGCCGGGCACCTATGAACTGCGCTACGTCATGGCGCAGGACAAGACCGTGCTGGCCACCCGCGCCATCACCGTCAGCGATGTGACCGCCACGCTGGACGTCCCGGACACCGCCCCCGCCGGGGCCGCCATCCCCATCGGCTGGACCGGACCGGACTACAAGGGCGATTATCTCTCTGTCTCCAAACCCGATGACAAAGGCTATGAGACCTATACCTACACCCGCGAAGGCGCACCGCTGAAGCTGACCATGCCCGCCGATCCCGGCACCTATGAGGTCCGCTATGTCATGGCGCAGGGCAAGACGGTTCTGGCCTCTACCACCATCGAGATCAGCAGTGTCAGCGCCACGCTGGACGTGGTGGCAGAGGCGCGCGCCGGGGCGCCGGTTCTGGTGGCATGGGACGGGCCGGGCTATCAGCCCGACTACATCACCGTGGCCGATGCCGACATGCCCGCCAACAAGTACCACGCCTATACCTACGTCCGCGAAGGCACGCCCTTGTTGCTGCAAATGCCGTCAGAGCCCGGCACCTATGAGATCCGCTATGTCGCCGCCAGCGAAGGCACCTCTGTGGTGGGCAAGACGCAGATCACGCTGACAGAGGTCACCGCCAGCATCGACGCCCCGGACAAGATCCCCGCCGGCACCGTGCTGGGCGTCAACTGGGACGGGCCGGACTACAAGGGCGATTTCATCAGCCTCGCCCGTGAGGGGGAGCCGGACAAGGACTACAGCACCTACAAATACACCAACGAGGACAGCCCGCTGGTGCTGAAACTGCCCGAAGGCCCCGGCAGGTATGAACTGCGCTATGTCATGGGCAAGGACAAAAAGGTGCTGGTGCGCAGGCCCATCGAACTGACCTACGAGCCGCAATAAGGCTCTGGTCGCGGCAAAGGGCGGGCAGCTTCCAAATTGGCCCACGGCGGCCAATGCGGAGGTTGCCGCTGTTTGCAGGGAACCTTGCAAGGATCGGCGCATGCCAATACGGGTCGCCACGCAGTCGGATTTACAAAGCTGGGTAGCGCTGCGCGCCCGGCTCTGGAGCGACACGCCGCTCGATCAACACAGGACCGAAGCCAGAGAGATGCTCGCCAGATCTCCTGCCGAGGGCATCGTCTTTCTGGATGTCGGGGCTCAGGGCGGTCTCCGGGCCTTTGCCGAGGCGGCGCTGCGCCATGATCACGTCAACGGATGCGAGACCTCGCCGGTTGCTTTCCTTGAGGGCATCTTTGTATGCCCGAACGAACAGGGGTCGGGAATTGGCAGAGACTTGCTGGCATCGGTCCAGTCCTGGGCACGCGAACGGGGCTGTTCGGAACTTGCCTCCGACGCCCATCTTGGCAATGTGGCAAGTCAGGCGTTTCACCTTGCGTTGGGCTTCGAGGAAACCGACCGCGTCGTTTACTTTCGAAAAGTGCTGTAGGCTGGCCGTCTTCAATCCCGTCACCCCGGAGGCAAGCGCCGCCTTCCGCAAGACCGGTGGATTTCTGCCCTGCCACGGCGCAGTCAGGTAAACCCCTCTGCGCCCGCCTTGGCGGGGCAGAACACAGGCATATCCTTCCCGCAAAGCGACCGAAACGGTCAAGGCAACGTGGGTTTGCAAAGGGGCAATATCCTGCCCCTTTGTTAACCAGAGGTAAAACCGTCTCTGTAACCTATTGATTTTTCACATCCGACCGGCTGTCCACGCGTGGACACCCCTCACCGATACAACAGCGACACCCCATCCGCGAACAGATGCACCTTTTCCGGGGCCACCCCCAAAGAGACGGTCTTGCCCCGCATTTCATGGTGGATGCCGGGCAGCTTGGCGATGACCGGATCGCCGCCCTGCTGGGCCTCGAAATACAGCAGCGTCACCTCGCCCAAAGCTTCGATTATATTGACCTTGCCAGCGAATGCCGCCTCCCCCTCGGCGGCGACAAAATCCTCTGGCCGGATGCCCACGTTGACCTTCAGCCCCATGTCCGCCCCGGTGGTCGGATAATCGGACAAGGCCGTGCCGCCGCCCTCCAGTTTGACAGTGGTCCGGGCCCCGGTGGCGATCACCTCACCCGGCAGCAGGTTCATCGACGGAGAACCGATGAACTGCGCCACAAACTCGCTGTTGGGCCGCTCATACAATTCCAGAGGCGCGCCCACCTGCGCGATCCCCTTGTTCGCCAGCACCACGATGCGGGTCGCCAGCGTCATCGCCTCGACCTGATCGTGGGTGACATAGATCATCGTCCGGTCGGGCATCTGCTCCTTGAGCTGGGCAATCTCGATCCGCGTCGCCACGCGCAGCGCGGCGTCAAGGTTCGACAGCGGCTCATCGAACAGATAGACCTTGGGGTCGCGCACGATCGACCGCCCGATGGCGACCCGCTGCCGCTGCCCGCCTGACAGCGCCTTGGGCAGACGATCAAGGTAGGGGTCCAGTTGCAGCATCTTCGCCGCCCGGTTCACCGCCTCTTCGATCTCGGCCGGGGATTTCTTGGCCAGCTTGAGCGCAAAGCTCATGTTCTCCCGCACCGTCATGTGCGGGTACAGAGCATAACTCTGGAACACCATCGCGATGCCACGCTGCGCGGGCGGCACATCGTTGACCACCTGCCCGTCGATCTCCAGCGTGCCGCCGGTGATCTTTTCCAGCCCGGCAATCATCCGCAGCAAGGTGGACTTGCCACAGCCCGACGGCCCGACAAAGACGATCAGTTCACCCTGTTTGATATCAAGGTTGATGTCGCGCAGCACCTGCACGGCACCGCCATAGGTCTTTTCGACATCGGTCAGTTTCAGATTGGCCATGTCCGCTCCCCCAATTATGTGTGTGATCGCCGCGCCAGCGCGGGCTGCCAAGGTCCAAGATGCAGCTTGCCGTCCGGTGCGGCGCAGGCGCTGCCCAGTTCCTGCCCGATCTGCTGCCAGTCACCGGCAGGCATCTCCATCACCGCCGGGTCACCGCTGAGGTTGACCGCGACAAAGACCTCCTCACCCGCGTGGCTGCGGATGAAATGCACGATGCTGCCGGTGGATTTCACCCGGTCATGCGCGCCCTTGACCAGCGCGGGATGCGCGGTGCGAAAGTGGATCGCCTTGCGATAGTGGTGCAGCAACGCCCCCGGATCCTGTTCCTGCGCAGCCACCGCGTGCGGCAGATGCGCGTGGCTGACCGGCAGCCACGGGGTCGCCTCGGAAAAGCCGCCGTTCTGGTTGGACGGCTCCCAGACCATCGGCGTGCGACAGCCGTCGCGGCCCTTGAACTCGGGCCAGAATTCGATCCCGTAGGGATCTTGCAGATCCTCAAAGGGCACATCGGCCTCTGGCAGGCCCAGTTCCTCTCCCTGATACAGGCATACAGAGCCGCGCAGGCACATGATCAGCGTGGTAAAGGCCTTTTGCGCCTGCGGTGTCAGGTTCCAGCGAGAGGCATGGCGCACGACGTCATGGTTGGAAAAGGCCCAGCAGGCCCAACCCTCGGAGACCACATCATCCACCCGGCCCATGACATGGGCGATGCGCGCGGCGTCGGGCTGATCGCCCGACAGGAATTCGAACGAGTAACACATATGCACCCGCGCATCGCCAGAGGTGTATTGCCCCATGATCTCCAGCCCGCTTTGGGCGTCGCCGACCTCGCCCACGGCGGTTGTGGCCGGGTATTCGTCCAGCACGGCGCGAAAGCGTTCCAGAAAGGCAAGGTTCTCGGGCTGGTTCTTGTCGTAGAGGTGCAGTTGGTGATTGTACGGGTTCACCCGCGGCGCGATCGAGGCATCGCGCTGGTCCACCGGCAGGGGCGGGTTGTCGCGCAACTGCTTGTCGTGGATGTAGAAGTTGATGGTATCCAGACGAAACCCGTCGACGCCCCGGTCCAGCCAGAACTGCACGCTGTCCAGAAGGGCATCCTGCACATCCGGATTGTGGAAGTTCAGGTCCGGCTGTTCGGTCAGGAAGTTGTGCAGGTAATACTGCTCACGGCGCGCATCCCACTGCCAGGCAGGACCGCCAAAGATCGACAGCCAGTTGTTGGGCGGCGTGCCGTCCGGCTTGGGGTCCGCCCAGACGTACCAGTCGGCCTTGGGGTTGTCGCGGTTGGCCCGGCTTTCGACAAACCAGGGATGTTGGTCCGAGGTGTGCGACATCACCAGATCGATCATCACCCGCACGCCCAGTTTGTGCGCCGTGTCCACCAGCACGTCGAAATCGCTCAGGGTGCCGAACATCGGGTCGACATCGCAATAGTCGCTGACGTCATAGCCGAAGTCCTTCATCGGCGAGGTGAAGAAGGGCGAGATCCAGATCGCATCGACGCCAAGGCTGGCCACATAGGGCAGCCGCGCGGTGATGCCGTTCAGATCCCCCACTCCGTCGCCGTTGCTGTCCTGATAGCTGCGCGGATAAATCTGGTAGATCACCGCGCCGCGCCACCAGTCCTTGTCGGCGGAGAGAGCGTTGGGGGTGTTGTCATGCAGGGTCATGGGGTCCGTTTCCCGTTCCGGGCCTGACCCGGAACCTGTCGGCCCCGGCGCCCGTTGTCGTTGTCAGAGGCCCCGGAGCAGGTCCGGGGCGCGTTGTCATTTCACAGAGCCGGCCAGCAGGCCGCGCACGAGGTAGCGTTGCATGGCAAAGAACACGACCAGCGGCACCGCGATCGACACAAAGGCCGCCGTGGCAAGGATCTCCCAGTTGCCGCCGCGCGTGCCCAGCAGCTCGACGATCTGGTTGGTCATGACGGTGGTTTGCCCCGAGGCGTCGATCAGGAACACCTTGGCCACCAGCAGGTCATTCCATGTCCACAGGAACTGGAAGATCGCAAAGCTGGCCAGCGCCGGGAACGACAGCGGCAGAATGATCTTGGTAAAGATCTGGAACTCTGTCGCGCCGTCCACGCGGGCGTTTTCGATGATGTCGCGGGGCAGTCCGACCATGTAGTTGCGCAGCAGGTAGACCGCCAGCGGCAGGCCAAAGCCGGTATGCGCCAGCCAGACACCAAGGTAGCCCTTGCCGATGCCAAAGCTGAGGTGCAGCTTCAGCAGCGGGATCAGCGCCAGTTGCAGCGGCACCACCAGCAGCCCGACGACAAAGGCGATCAGCAGCGCGCGGCCCGGAAAATCCATCCATGCCAGCGCATAGGCGGCAAAGGCCGCCACCACGATCGGGATGATGGTGGCGGGGATCGTCACCGTCAGCGTACTGAGAAAGGCACGCCCCATGTCATCGGTGGTTTGCGCGCCTTCGGCGGCCCCGCTGGACAGGCCAAACGCGGCGGCAAGCGCCAGAAACAACGCCAGTCCCGCAACGATAGGCAGACCCTGCGCTACAATCGACGGCTGTGCCGAGAGCACAAACCGTGCAATCCCCCACAGCACCACGCCCGCGCCGACAAACAGCAGCAGCCGCTTTACCACGTCCTGCCCCAGCACCGTGTCATAGTTGCGCAGGGTGAACTCTGGCGGGATCTCGGCACTGACAAAGATACGGGTGCCCCGGCCGCCGGTGATCTCCTCGGCGCTTTCCAGACGATAGTCGCCATTCTCCTGAATGGTGATCGCGCCACCGCCGCGCAACTCGGCGGTATCGCCGGGCTGAAAGGCCGACACGTCGCGCGACGAGATGCCGAAGGTCGAGATCGGCGCAGGCTCGCGCCCTTCGACGGCGAACAGATTGCCCTCGATCACGTAGACGCCGTCCTGCTGGACCTGCGCATCGGGGTCGGCGGTGCGCAGCGTCAGGCTTTGTTCCGTGGGGAACAGCGCGTTCCACCAGCCGGAGCTGGCGATCTGGTCCGCCGTCCGAAACGACGACACAAACAGCCCCACGGTCGGGAACAGCCAGAGCGCCACCAGCAAAACGACCGAGATATGAACCGCCCAGGTGAGCGAGGATCTGTGACCTGCGATATTTTCCATGTCTTCGCCTCCCTCAGCGCGTTTCCTTGCGGGCCTGCCGCACGTTCCAGACAAGGATCGGCGTCACAAGCAGCATGATCACCATGGCCGAGGCCGATCCGACCCCCCAGTCGCGTGTCACGAATAGCTGATTGAACATGTAGTTCGCCAGAACCTGCGTGCCCCATTGGCCGTTGGTCATGGCAAAGACGATGTCAAAGATCTTGAGCACCACCAGCGTGATCGTCGTCCAGACCACCATGATGGTCGGCATGATCTGCGGCACCTTGATCTTGAAGAATATCTGAAACGGGTTGGCGCCATCGACAATGGCCGCCTCAATGGTCTCTTCGGGGATGCCGCGCAGCGCCGCTGACAGGATCACCATGGCGAACCCGGTCTGAATCCAGACCAGCACCACCATCAACAGGAAGTTGTTCCAGAACGGCACCGTCAGCCATTGTTGCGGATCGTTGCCGGTCAGCGACACGTAGATCGCGTTCAGCACGCCGATCTGCGCGGCATCGGGCGGGCGGGCGTCATAGATCAGCTTCCAGATCACCGCCGCGCCGACAAAGGAGATCGCCATCGGCATGAAGATCAGCGATTTCGCCAGATTGCCCCACGAAATGCGGTCAGTCAGTTGCGCCGCCAGCAGGCCAAAGGCGGTGGACATGGCCGGCACCACGATCAGCCAGAGCATATTGTTCCACAGCGCCTCCCAGAACTTGGGGTCGCCGGACATCTGGATGTAATTGCCCAGACCCACAAACTGATAGACCGTCGTCCCGTCCGACTGCGTCACCCGTTCCGTCAGCGACAGGCGAATGGTCTCGAACACCGGATAGGCCAGATAGAGCGACAGCGCGAACAGCGCGGGAAACAGGAAAAGCCAGGGCCGGACCATATTCGCGCGGTTGATGTTGCGCCCCGCGTGTTTTCCCTTGGCTGGAAAGATAACGCGGTCCAGCACCTCGTTCGACGCCCAGAAATAGCTCAGGCAGGCCCCCACGCCGATCACGATTGTCAAAAGCCCCTGCAATGCCGGATGCATGGCGCTGTCCCCCCAAATTTGTGCTGCTGTGTCGGCCTTGTGGCCCGGTGGCTGCCCCGCAGAGGCGGGACAGCCGGTCATCCCGGTGACGCCGCTGTTACTTCAGCGCGTCCCAGCTGTTCTGGATGGCCTTGGCCACGTCGGCGGCCGGTTTGCCACCGGCATAGTCGACCATGCCGGTCCAGAAGCTGCCAGCCCCCACGCCGCCGGGCATCAGGTCCGAGCCGTCAAAGCGGAAGGTGGTGGCGTCCAGCAGGATGCCGTTCATCTTGGCCGTGGGTTCATCCGAGAACTTGGAAGAATCCACAGTCTTGAGCGGTGTCAGGAAACCGCCACGCGCCATCCAGATTTCATGCGCCTCATTGGTTTGCAGGAAGGCGATCAGATCATGGGCGGCGTCGTTTTCATTGGTGATCGCCCACAGGGTGCCCGCGCCAAGAACAGGCTGGCCCAGATCCTTGCCCTCATAGGCCGGGAAGTAGAAGAAATCGGCGTCCAGACCGACCTCGGTCCCTTCGGGGAAGAAGGCGGGGATAAAGGACGCCTGATGGTGCATCATGCACTGCGGCGGCGCATCAAACAGACCCTTGGGGCTGTCGCGGAAGTCGGTCGAGGCAACCGCCCCCCGGCCCCCGGCCACCTTGCCGTCCTCGATGAACGCGCCGAAGGCCTCGATGGCGCCGACAACCGCCGGATCGTCAAAGGGAATTTCGTTGGCGACCCATTGGTCATACACCTCGGGCGGCTGGGTGCGCAGCATCATGTCCTCGACCCAGTCGGTCGCGGGCCAGCCGGTCGCCCCGCCCGATCCCAGACCGATACACCAGGGCGTTTCGCCGTCCGCGATCATCTGCGCCTCAAGCGCCTTGAGCTCTTCCATGGTGGTCGGGACATCATAGCCGAAATCCGCAAAGTTTTCCGGGTTGTACCAGACCAGCGATTTCACATCGACCTTGTAGAAGAACCCGAACAGCTTGTCCGCGCCGGAGGCATCCGCATAGGACCCAAGGCTGACCCAGCTGTCGCCCGCGGCATAGTTTTCCCGGATCCAGTCACCGGTGCCGTCCCTGAGCGGGGTCAGAAACCCGCGCGACGCCATGTCCGACGCAAGGCCCGGCTGCGGAAAGACCGCGACGTTGGGGGCCGACCCGGCCTCTGCGTCGACGACGATCTGCTGCTCAAAGCTGTCAGAGCCGACGTAAGACACGTCATGACCCGATTGGGCCGCAAACGCGTTCAGAACCGACAGGACGGCCTCTTGGTCGGGGCCAAGCCACGGACCGAAGACGGTCAGCTTTTCAGAGTGGGCCATGCCCGCGCTCAGGGCCAGGGCCGCGACGCTCAGGTAAAACGGTGACTTCATTCTTGATCCTCCCAATCCCACGCCATCCCACGTGGTCATTTCCAGTCATCCAGCGCCTCTCTTTTTACATTTTCAAAGCGCTTTGGGTGCGGCCACTATCTCCGAGTCGCCCCGACCTGTCAACATTTCAACCGAAGCAGGCAAAGAAATCAAATGCTGCGATGCAGCTAAGCCGGGCCTGGACACGGCGCGCATGACACGTCTCACCTCTTGACAAATCCGAAGCGCTTTGGACGATATGTACCTATGAACCTCAAGCAGCTGTCCGAGCACCTCAAACTGTCACAGACCACCGTCAGCCGCGCGCTGAACGGGTTTCCCGAGGTCAATGAAAAGACCCGCGAGCGGGTGCTGCGGGCTGCCAGAGACCTGAACTACAGCCCGAACGCGCGGGCCAAGGGGCTGGCCACCGGACGCGCGCAGGCCATCGGCCACGTGCTGCCGATCAGCGACCAGCATGAGATGGTGAACCCGATCTTCGGCGATTTTATCGCCGGGGCGGGACAGACCTATGCCAAGGAAGGCTATGAGGTCGTCATCAGCCTAGTCCGCGACAGGGATCAGGAACAGGCCTATCGGTCGATCCGCAGCCGGGGCAATGTCGACGGCATCATCGTGCACGGGCCGCGTATGGCCGACAGCCGAATCACTTTGCTGAGCGAACTGGGCCTGCCGTTTGTCGTGCATGGCCGCGCCTCGGCGATGAACCAGCCCTATTCCTGGCTCGACACCAACAACAGCCGCGCCTTCCGGCGGGCCACAGAGTTCCTGCTGGACCTCGGGCACCGTCGCATCGCGCTGATCAACGGGCTGGAGTTCATGGACTTTGCCCATCGGCGTCGCGAAGCCTATCTCACCGCGCTGACCGAACGCGGCGCCGTGGTCGATCCGGCGCTGATGCGTTCCGATGAGATGACAGAGGTTTTCGGCTATCGCTGTGCCCGCGACATGCTGCGCAGCGACGCGCCACCGACCGCCTTTCTGGTGTCGTCGATGATCACCGCGATCGGGGTGCGCCGCGCCATCCACGAGGCCGGTCTGGAAATGGGGCGCGACGTATCCGTGATCACCCATGACGACGATCTTGGCTATCTCAAGAACGGCGATGACGTGCCGATCTTTACCGCCACGCGGTCCTCTGTCCGCAGCGCCGGGGCCAAGGCCGCCGAGATGCTGCTGCACCTGATCCGCAATCCCGGCTCCCCGCCCCTGACACAGCTGATGGAGGCCGAATTGATCATCGGCACTTCGACCGGCCCCGCGCAATAAAGGTTCTCCATGCGACACAAGCGTTCCGACTTTCCCACGGGGTTCCTCTTTGGGGCCGCCACATCCAGCTACCAGATCGAGGGCCACGGCTTTGGCGGTGCGGGCCGCACCCAATGGGATGATTTCGCCGCGACCCCCGGCAATGTCGTCCGGTTCGAAAACGGCGCGCGCGCCTGCGACCACTATCACCGCTACGAAGAGGATCTGGATCTGGTCGCCGCCGCCGGATTCGACTGCTACCGCTTTTCGCTGAGCTGGGCGCGGGTGCTGCCCGAGGGGCGCGGCGCGGTCAATCAGGAGGGTCTGGATTTCTACGACCGGCTGACCGACGCCATGCTGGAACGCGGGATCAAGCCCTGCGCCACGCTGTACCATTGGGAACTGCCCTCCCCGCTGCTGGACATGGGCGGCTGGCGCAACCGTGACATCGCCGGGTGGTTCGCCGATTACACAGAGGTCGTCATGTCCCGCATCGGCGACCGGATGTTTTCGGTCGCTCCGATCAATGAGCCGTGGTGCGTGGCCTGGCTCAGCCATTTCGAGGGCCACCATGCGCCGGGCGTGCGCGACATCCGCGCCGCCGCACGGGCCATGCATCACGTCCTGCTGGCCCACGGTCGTGCGATAGAGACGATGCGCGGTCTGGGCATGGGCAACCTTGGCGGGGTCTTCAACCTGGAATGGGCCGACCCGGCAGATGACAGCGCCGGGGCCCGCCACGCCGCCGACCGTTATGACGCGATCTACAACCGCTGGTTCCTTGGCGGTGTCTTCAAAGGGGAATACCCGGCACTGGCGCTAAAGGGGCTGGAGCCGCACCTGCCGACAGGCTGGCAGGACGATTTCCCCACAATTCAGGCCCCGCTCGACTGGTGCGGGCTGAACTATTACACCCGCAAGCTGATCGCGCCCGCAGGTGCCCCATGGCCCGACTACCGCGAAGTCGAAGGCCCGCTGCCCAAGACGTTCATGGATTGGGAAATCCATCCCGAAGGGCTGTATGACTTTCTGACCCGCACGGCGCGCGACTACACCGGCGATCTGCCGCTGTATGTCACCGAAAACGGCATGGCTTCTCAGGATGTGATCAAGGACGGCAGCATCGGTGACCCCGGCCGCACCGCCTATCTGGACGCGCATCTGGACAGCGCCAAACGGGCCATCGCCGAAGGCGTGCCGCTGAACGGCTATTTCATCTGGTCGCTGCTGGACAATTACGAATGGTCGCTGGGTTACGAAAAACGGTTCGGGCTGGTCCATGTCGACTTCGACACGCTGGTGCGCACGCCCAAGGCATCGTATCACGCGCTCGCCCACGCCCTGAAAAGCTGATCTCCCGAAAGGCCACCGCCATGACCCAAGAGCTTTCCCCAGAGCTTTCGCCGGAGATTTCCCCCGAGATTTCCGTTGTCGCCGACATCGGCGGTACCAACACACGGGTCGCCCTGAGCCGTGACGGGCAGATCCTTGAGGACACGATCCGCCGCTATCGCAACGCCGACAACGCTGGCATCGCGCCTGTTCTGGACGATTACCTTGGCGCGCAGCAGGTGACGCCGGTGGCGGTCTGCGTCGACATGGCCGGGCCCGTGCACGACGGGGTCGGCACGCTGACAAATCTCGACTGGAAGGTCGACGCCACCGCCCTGAAGGCAGAAACCGGCGCGGCGCGGGTCGCGGTGCTGAACGATCTTCAGGCGCAGGGGTTTGCGGTGGCGCACCTTGGTCACGACAGCCTGTCGCCGGTGCTGACCGGACGCGAGGCCGCCGCCGACGCGGTGCGTCTGGTGGTCAATGTCGGCACCGGTCTGAACGCGGTGCCGGTCTATTCCCAAGGCGGCCGCACCATGGTGCCCCCGGCGGAGGCGGGGCATATCTCGTTGCTGGCGCGCACCGCCGAGGAACTGCGCCTGATCGACTGGATCGCCGACCGGCACGGCCAGCCGGGGGTCGAGGACGTGCTGTCGGGGCGTGGTCTGGAACGGCTGTATGCGTGGGTCTGCCATGACGAGGGCGATGGCGTGCCGCTGCCCGCCGCAGAGGTCATGGCCGGGTTCGAGGCCGGTCAGCCGCGCGCGCGGCGCGCCGCACGGCTGTTCGTGCATATTCTGGGGCGGTATACCGGCGATCTGGCCCTGACCACCCTGCCCTTTGGCGGGATCTACCTTGTGGGCGGCGTCACCCGGCACCTTGGCCCGCATCTGCGCGGACTGGGTTTTGCCGAGGCCTTTGCCGACAAGGGCCGGTTCAACGCCTATATGACGCAGTTTCCGGTGGACCTTGTAACCGACGATTACGCCGCGCTGCGCGGCTGTGCCGCCCATCTGGCCGAACTGACGGCGGGGTAAGACACCGGCAGAGCCTTTCCGCTTGCCCCCCTCCGTCGCGCGGGCGATACCCTAGGCGACACGCCAATCACCGAAAGCCACCCTGATGCCCGGCCCTGTGCAGGTGCGCGCATGATCCTGCGCGCCATTTCCCTGATGATCCTCTCGATGGCGCTGCTGGCCGGGGCGGATGCGTTTTTCAAGCTGGCCACCCATGCCGCCCCCATCGGGCAGGTCATGACACTGGTCAGCATCGGCGGCACCGCGCTGTTCATCGCGATGGCGCGGGTCTTGGGTGTACCGCTGTGGACGCGGGCGGCGCTGCACCCGATGGTCCTGCTGCGCAACCTGTTCGAGATCATCGGCGCAATCGGCATGGTGGTCGGGCTGAAACATATTCCGCTGCCGGTTTTTGCCGCGATCATTCAGGCCGGTCCGCTGGTGGTGACGCTGGGCGCGGCGCTGTTTCTGAAGGAGCAGGTCGGCTGGCGGCGCTGGGTCGCGGTCGGGGTCGGGATTGTCGGGATGCTGATGGTGATCCGGCCCTTCGGAACCGGGTTTTCCGGGTGGGAGTTGTTTGCCGTCATGGGCATCACCGCCCTGTCGGCGCGCGATCTTGTCACCCGGATGTCGCCGCCCGAGATTCCGGCGCTGGCGATTTCCACATGGGGGTTCGGGGCGACGGTCATACCCGGTCTGGCGCTTTGGGCGCTGGCATCGACACCGTCCAGCTACGGTGCCGCCGCCCTCTGGCCCATTCTTGGCGCGGTCCTTGTGACAACCACCGGCTATCTTGCGATCACCTCCGCGATGCGAATGGCCCCGGCGTCCATCGTGGCGCCCTTTCGCTATTCGCGGCTGGTGTTCACCACCGGGCTTGGGATGTTGGTGTTCGGCGACCGCCCGGATTTCTGGACCCTCGCCGGCTCGGCGCTGATCCTTGTGGCCGGGCTATACACCTTTTTGCGCGAACGCCGGTTGGTGCGGGCCGCCGCTCTGGCCTGAACCGCCGCCCGCGCCCCAAGAGAGACAGGCACGGATCCCGCCCCTCCGACCCCGGCTGAGCTGATAGCGCCACCTTTGCAGACAAAGATCCGTTAGCGCTATCGGCCACGTTTACTTTCCGTCACCTGCTGCTAAGAGATGTGCAAGACCCACAGCCCAGAGGGACCAAACCCATGAGCACCATCATCGACATCCACGCCCGCGAGATCCTTGACAGCCGCGGCAACCCGACCGTTGAGGTCGACGTCACCCTTGAGGACGGTTCAGTCGGCCGCGCCGCTGTACCCTCGGGCGCCTCGACCGGCGTGCATGAGGCCGTCGAAAAGCGCGATGGCGACAAGGCCCGCTACAAAGGCAAAGGCGTGCTGGAGGCGGTTGCCGCCGTCAACGGCGAGATTGCCGAGGCGATCCTTGGCTTTGACGCCACCGAACAGGTTGCCATCGACCTTGCCATGATCGAACTAGACGGCACCGAGAACAAGGGCCGTCTGGGCGCAAACGCCATCCTTGGCGTCAGCCTTGCGGTGGCCCATGCCGCCGCCGATTTCACCCAGCAGCCGCTGTTCCGCTACATCGGCGGCACCTCGGCGCGCACCCTGCCGGTGCCGATGATGAACATCATCAACGGCGGCGAACACGCCGACAACCCGATCGACATTCAGGAATTCATGATCATGCCGGTCGCGGCACAGAACATCCGCGAAGCGGTCCGCATGGGCTCCGAGGTGTTCCACACCCTGAAGGGGGAACTGTCGGCGGCGGGCATGTCCACCGGCCTTGGCGATGAGGGCGGCTTTGCCCCGGAACTGAAATCCACCCGCGACGCGCTGGATTTCATCCTGAAGTCCATCGAAAAGGCCGGTTACAAACCGGGTGAGGACATCTATCTGGCCCTCGACTGCGCCGCGACCGAATACTTCAAGGACGGCAAGTATGAGATGAAGGGCGAAGGCAAATCGCTCAGCATCGCGGAAAACGTCGACTACCTTGCCGCGCTCTGCGCCGACTACCCTATCATCTCGATCGAGGACGGCTGTTCGGAGGACGACTGGGAAGGCTGGAAACTGCTGACCGACAAGATCGGCAACAAGATCCAGCTTGTGGGTGACGATCTGTTTGTCACCAACCCCGCCCGCCTTGCCATGGGGATCGAGAAAGGCTGTGCCAACTCGATGCTGGTCAAGGTCAACCAGATCGGCACCCTGACCGAAACGCTGCAAGCGGTCGAGATGGCGCATCGCGCGCGCATGACCAATGTCATGTCGCACCGGTCGGGCGAAACCGAGGATGCCACCATCGCCGACCTCGCCGTCGCCACCAATTGTGGACAGATCAAGACCGGTTCTCTGGCCCGCTCCGACCGGCTGGCAAAGTACAATCAATTGATCCGAATCGAAGAGATGCTGGAAGACACCGCAACCTACGCGGGCAAATCCATCCTGAGATAAGCTCTTAGTTTCAACATCTTGCAAGAACCGCCCTTTGACCGGGGCGGTTCTATTCTTTTGGGTAGGTATAAGCCAATCCAAGTGACGGGACCGATTTGAACACGTATCTTGCAGCGTGTTTAACGGTATTTCCGGCTGCCGTTGCGGTCGAACAAAACGGCGACGCACAGGAAAACATGGCCGGGCCACAGACTCTTGACGGTTTCACAATCAGACTTGCCGACATGCGCCGTGCCGAATACGGGGCCTGCGGCGAGACCATTGTGCGGTATGTTTTCATGGTGGCCTTCGTCGTGGTTCTGTCCCTTGGCATGAACAGTCGACTCGCGCTGGGTTGGGGGGCGCTCAATGCGCTGCTTGAGGTCGGCATGGCGATGCTGCTCATCCGCAAAGAGTTTGGCGCGCCGCTGCTGCGCTACGCTGCCGCGCTCACGGTCTACGGCCTGTCCGAAATCTGTTTCATGTCCTTGCCGTTGTTTCTGGTGGTGGCCGACTATTCCCCCGATCTGACATTCGCCGGTGCGGTGGGTCTGGTCGGTCTGGCGCTCTACACGCTTCAGCGGCCACATCGCGAACTGGGCTTGGTGATCGTCGATTGTTGCACCGTCACCGCCTTGACCTTCGCGTTGATCCTGACCCTGCGTCCCCGGCTGGACAGCGCGCTGGAGGTTGCCACCGTCGGTGTCGTCGCACTTGCGGTGCTGGGCTACTACATCAGCGCACAGGTGTCGGGCTGGAAACTCCAGTCCGAGCTGCGCACGGCGCGCAGGCGGGCGGCTTCGGCGCAACAGGCGCGCACGTTGGGCCAGTTCGTCGGTGGCGTGGCGCATGAGTTCAACAACGATCTGACCGTGATCCTTGGCAATCTCGATTTGTTCGACACACTGGACGACCCCGCAGACCGTGCCACCGCCATCAACGAAAGCCGCACAGCGGCGGCGCGCGCGGCGCAGACCGTGCAACATCTCATGGCCGCCAGCGGACGCATCCGGCTGTCGCCTGCGGACGTGCCGATGGAGGGTCTGCTTTTCGATCTTGGCGAGGCTCTGACCGATACGTTGAGTCCCGACATGACGGTCGAGGTGTTGCCCCCGGCAGAGCCTCTGGCGGCGCGGATCGACAGCGCCGCGTTGCGCTCTTGTGTGATTCAGTTGGGCCTGAACGCGCAAGAGGCCACTGGCGGCACCGGCCATATCCGTCTCCGCACGGAGCGGCGCGCCACCATCGGAGAGCTTGATCCGCCACCGGATGCCCCGCCGCCCTATGTCGTTCTGATATTCGAGGATGACGGACCGGGGGTCGGCGACGATGCCCTGCCCCTGCTGGCAGAGCCGTTCTACTCGACAAAGCCCCCGAATGAAGGCCGCGGGCTGGGCCTGTCTGCGGTGGCCGGATTCACCCGCCAGTCCGGCGGTGGACTAAAGCTAGAGCGCGCGGCTGGCGGCGGCTTGCGCGCGGCCCTCTACTTTCCCGAAGCGGGCGTAAAAGACGCTTTGGCCACAGGTCCTTAGCTGTCGGGTTCCTGATAGACGCCTTGTGCCTTCAACGCATCGACAACCTCTTTGGGCATGTAGGTCTCATCGTGCTTGGCTAGGATTTCAGAGGCTTCAAAGACCCCGTCGACATAGCGCCCGGTGCCGACCATGCCTTGGTTCTCTTCGAACAGATCGGGCAGCACGCCGGTATAGACCACCGGTACGGTCGCGCCGCCATCGGTCACGCGAAAACGGATCTGTTCGCCGTCCCCCCGGATCAGCGACCCCTCTTCCACCAGACCGCCGATGCGGAACACCTCTGCCGGCGAAGGCGGTTCATCCATCACCTGACTGGGGGAGCGGAAAAAGTTGATCCCGTCCCGCATCGCGTAGCCGATCAAGACCGTCGACACGACCAGAGCGACGGCGGCCAAGGCAACAATCTGGATGCGGCGTTTTTTCTTGAGGGATTTCAGGGCCATGAGGACTCTCTTTCAGCGCGCCGACAGGTATTGACGGGAATATAGGGAACTCGGCACAGGTTGGGGAGGGGCAAGCGCAATTTGCCGCGCCCCAACCGGCGGCCCCGTTGCGTTCCTTCGTGGGGTTTCAGGGGGCAATGCCCCCTGACGGCCTGCGTGGCCTGAACGCAAACGGACCTGCGCGCGCAAGGCGCGCACCGCTGGATCAGGGGAAACAGGGGGCCAGCATCAGGCCTTCGGTTTCATCCACGCCCAGCATCAGGTTGGCGTTCTGCAACGCCTGACCGGAACTGCCCTTGGTCAGGTTGTCCAGCGCCGCCACCACAAGCGCCCTGCCCGGACGCCGGTCCCCGGCCACGCCGATGTGGCAGAAATTCGAGCCGCGCACATGATGGGTCGAGGGCGTTTCGCCAAACGGCAGGACGTGAATGAAAGGCTCATCCGCATAGGCCGCAGTCAGCGCCGCGTGGACGGCTTTCGGGTCGCCGCGCAGATAGGCGGTGGCCAGAATGCCCCGGTTGAACGGCCCCAGATGCGGGGTGAACTGGATCTGCACATCCCGCCCCGCAAGGGCCGAGAATTCCTGATCGAACTCCCCCAGATGCCGGTGCGTGCTGCCGACCGCATAGGCATTGGTGCCCTCGCTCAGCTCTGCGTGCAGCAGGTTTTCCTTCAGCGACCGCCCTGCCCCGCTGACCCCGCATTGCAGATCGAGGATGATCTCATCAAGGTCGATCACCCCGGCGGTGATCAGGGGCCGCAGGATATACTGCCCCGTCGCCGCGTTGCATCCGGTCCCGGCCACCAGCCGCGCGGCGCGGATGTCGTCGCGGTAAAACTCGGTCAGGCCGTAAACCGCCTCTTTCTGCGTCTCAACCGCCGCGTGGGCATTGCCGTACCATTTTTCATAGGCCGCCGGATCGCGCAGCCGGAAATCCGCTGAAAGATCGACGATCTTCACCGTTTTCGGCAGTTGAGAGATCACCTCCTGGCTGGTCTTGTGCGGCAGGGCGCAAAAACAGAGGTCGATCTCGTCAAAGTCGATCTGCTCCCATGTCACCAGATCGGGCAGGTCAAGGTGGCGCAGATGCGGAAAGACCTGCGCCATGCTTTGCCCCGCCTTGGAGTTGGCGGCCAAGGCTTTGATCTGAAACGAAGGGTGCGTGGCCAGCAGCCGGATCAGCTCGGCCCCGGTATAACCGGATGCGCCGATGATGGCGATGGAATGGGTCATGGGATCACCTGAATGCAGGGGCGCGCGGGGCAACACGCGCGGGTTTGGGCATGGAAAGAGAGGACAACCGCCGGTCAACGGGCGGTGGGCGGATCATCGTCGCAGGCGTCGGGCGCAAGTGGCGAACATGAAAAGGCTCCTCTGGACACAGGCTATAAACGCCCCTCTTGCCACGATCAATCACGAAAACCGGAACAGGCATCTTGATCGCGCGCGCCGCCCTCGCCAATATGCCGACATGGCACAGGTGGCAGGCGACGATCCGGTTCCCCTCTGGCGGCTCTTCTGGCGGATGGGCGGCTGGATCACGCTTATCTTCCTCGTTTTTCTGGCGGCCATGACGCTGTTCAGCGTGCTCTCCCTCAACCTTGCCAATCGCTTTGACAGCGAGGGGCGTGAGACCTCGGCCGAGGTGCTGGACAAATACGAGACCGTCACCACCGACAGCGATGGCGACCGCGAGACAACCTATTATTTCGTGCTGCAATACGAAACGCAGCGCGGCGATACGATCGAAATCACCCGGTCCGTCGGGACAGGCATCTACCGGCGCACCGATCCGGGAGAGCGGATACCCGTCTGGTATCTGGAAAGCGAACCGGACAGGATCGAGATCAACCGGGGCGAAAACCGCAGTGCATCCGTCATCACGCAATGGATTGCGCTGGCGTTTGGCATCGCGGCGCTGGTGGCGATGTGGTTCCCGGCACGCTGGGCGGTGGCGGCGGTGCGCGCCCGACGCTACGGCGCCCGTGAGACCGCACAGGTCACCGGCACCAAGGCGACCAATTACCGCGTCAACAACCGCCATCGCTATCGCCTGACGTGGAAGGAACAAAGCGGGCGTATGGGCCAAAGCCTTGCCTACAAGGAAGAACAGCTTGACGGTTATCGGCCCGGCGAAACGATCACCGTCTATCAGGGTATCAAACGTGCATGGTGGTCCGGCGACGTGGGCGAGCGGCCCGGTCCCACCGATGGCTGAAACCCCGTGACCTGGCTGCAATCGCTGTTCGAGGGCGACGCCAAAAGCGTGACCTGCGCGCTGCTTTTGCTTGCGATCACCTCTCTGCTTGGCGTTCTGGGCTGGCTGAGCAAGGTCATCTTTCAGACCGCCGCCGACTGGCGGCAAAGGCGACGCGACACCGTCGACCGGCAGGACCATCTTGAAGAGGTGCTGGTCGATATCCTGATCCACGCCGATTTCGACGACCGCAGCGTGGCGGGCATCATCGACCCGCGCCGCATCACCGCGTTGAAAGACCAGATCGATTCAGGCCCCTCGGACTATCGGCCTTTCGTGCCGCCAGAGGCCCCCGACCCGACCTTTGCCGACTATCGCGGCGTGCGGCGGCGGCTGGAGATTGAACTGATGGTGGCCTGCGACCGGTTCTTTGACAACTCGCAGCTGTTCCACGGCTATTACGCGCATCTGGCGACGGATGAATTCGCCGCGCTCAGCTCAGAACGCAAGAAACAGGCGCTGGATACGCTGGTTGCCTTGGGGGAAAAGGTGCAGGCCGATTATCAGCGCCTGTCGACGGCGATGGAAACCGCGCCAGAGGCGCAGTCCGTCTATACCAAGGTGATGGGGGCTTTGCCGCCGCGTCAGGACATTTGGCCAAACGCGTAGGCCCGTGCCCAAGGCGGCACCGGGTCAGACGATCGGGGGAAGCGGTCCGTTCATAGACATGATCTGATCTCCTTCGCCTGTCGATATAGTCAATCCGCATCGAAAAATCAATCGGGGCATCCCGGCTCAGGCGGCCTCGAAACTGATCTTGCGGCGCAGGAACTGGGTGGCATTCTGCGAGACCTTGACCGGGTTGCCGGTGGTCAGGAACCCGCTTTCGGTGCCAGAGCCATACATGCCGGGGTGCCGTCCCATATAGTCGGCCAGCGCATCCGCCACCAGATTGGCCTGCGAGTAGACCTTGACCCCGCTCCCCAGCGCATCCTGAAAGATCTCCTGCATCAGCGGGTAATGCGTGCAGCCAAGAATAGCGGCCTCCGGGTCCGGCATCTTGCGCTTCAGCGCGTCGACGTGGCTGCGCACCAGCGCCTCGGCCAGGATCATGTCGCCCTCTTCGATGGCGTCCACCAGACCGCCACAGGCCTGCGCCTCGACATCGACGCCGATGGCGCGAAACGCCAGTTCGCGCTGAAACGCGCGGCTGCGCACCGTGGCGGGCGTGGCAAACAGCGCCACATGTTTGACGGCCACTTCACGCGGCGGGCTGTTGTCACCCCATTGCCGTTCGGTCAGTGCCTCGATCAACGGCACAAACACCCCCAGCACCCGCTTGTCCGAGGGAATCCAGCTTTCCTGCATCCGCCGCAGCGCCGCTGCGCTGGCGGTGTTGCAGGCGAGGATCACCAGATCACAGCCCGCGTCCCACAACCGCTCAACCGCAGCGGTGGTCAGGTTGTAGACGTCATCGGCGTCCCGCACCCCGTAAGGCGCGTGTTTGTTGTCGCCGAAATAGACAAACGGCACCTCCGGCAGTCGCCGCGTCACCGCGTCGAGAACCGTCAGACCGCCAAGCCCGCTGTCGAAAACCCCTACTGCCATGCCGTGCCTCGCTGTTGCCTTGGCACGCGTCTTTCAATGGCGCGCCTTCGGTTTTTCCCGGTGTTTTTCTTCGAATTCGAACCCGTAATCATAACATTTCACGGGAGTCGGTGAGAGGTCATACGTCGCTTTGCGCAGGAAATCCATCATCGCTCGCGCGTCTTTTGATCGCGCGTCGATCTCTGTCGGCGGGATCGGCATACCGATGCTGACCCGGACGGGTGTGTCCACCCGCTTGCGGAATTCCTTGATCAGCAGGCCCAGCCGCAGGGTGGTGTGCAAATGGCTGGCCAGTTGGAACAGCCGCGAGGTGTGCCCGTCAAAGTAGATCGGCACCACCGTCGCGTTGGATTTGGCGATCAGCCGGGCGGTAAAGGTGCGCCAGCCGGGGTCCATCGGCCTGCCAAACGGCTTTTCCGCCGTGGCCACCGTGCCGCCCGGAAAAATCCCGATGCAGCCGCCCTGCCCCAGATAGCTCATCGCCTCTTTGCGGGTGGCGATGTTCTGCTGCATCGCCTCTTTTGTCTCGTCAAAGTTGACGGGCAGGATGATCTTGTTCAGTTCATCGGCCTTGCGAAAGACGCTGTTGGCCAGAATGCGGAAATCGCCGCGCACCACCGACAGGATATGCCCCATGATCACCCCGTCGAGGATGCCGTAAGGGTGGTTGGCGATGACGATCAGCGGCCCGTCCTTGGGGATATTGTCCAGCGACCCGCCGATCACCTCCAGACCCAGCCCGTAGCGTTCGACAATCACTTCCCAGAAATCGCGCCCCTGCGCGACCTCATCTTCATAGCCTTGGGCGCGTTTGATCAGGCTGATACGCCCGGTGGCGTTTTCCATCAGCCGGATCATGGCGCGGCCGCCGCGCGTGGTGGCCGAATAGCTGTACGAGATGTCACGGGCAATATGACGCCGACTGGGCATCTGCACTCAATCCTTTCCGGAACTTTGTGGCATTTTACTGCGGTTCACTCGTTCTGACCAGATTATGTGACATCCTGATGAAGCATTCGTGACCCCGCGCGGGACACTCTTTCCCCTACTCGGCGGCCGCTTTCAAAGGCGCACCGCCCTGCCGGAGAACGGTCAGCAATTCCTCGCGCCGTTTGGCGGCCTTGGCCTCATTCGCGGCCTTGACCGGGCCGAAGCCGCGAATTTGCAGCGGCAATTCGGCCAGCGCCACCAAGGCCTCCATGGTTTCGGGGCGCGCCTTGGGCAGCCATTCGGCCATGTCACCCTCATACTGGGCGATCAGTGCGCGTTCCATGCGGCGCTCTTCGGTCCGGCCAAACGGGTCGAACGGCGTGCCGCGCAGACGTTTCATCCGGGCCAGCAGGCGGAACCAGCGCAACATCCCCTCACCGAATGTCTTCTTGACCGGGCGACCGTCGCTGCCGATCTTCGACAGGATCGGCGGGGCGAGGTGAAACGACATCTCGAAATCACCGTCAAAGGTGCTTGCCGCCTTGTCGCGGGTGTCCAGCAGCAGGCGCGCCACCTCGTATTCGTCCTTATAGGCCAGCAGCTTGTGATAGCTCTTGGCCACCGCCTCTTTCAGCCGGGTGTCGGCAATCCCGTCCACCATCTTGCGATAGCGTTTGGACAGCGCCTTGCCCTGATAGGCAATCAGGTGATCGGCGCGGAAGGCAATCCGCTCTTCCAGTGTCTGTGGCAGGTTGACGACCTTGGGGGTCAGCACCGCCTTGGCGTCTTCGGGGTGCGTCACCGCCCAGCGACCAATCTCGAACGCGCGCAGGTTGCGCTCCACCGCCGCGCCATTCAGGTCAACCGCCTGTGCGATGGCCTCATGCGACAACGGGATCAGCCCCTGCTGCCAGGCCGCGCCAAGGATCATCATGTTGGAAAAGATGGAGTCGCCCAGCGTCACCCGCGCCAGATCGGAGGCATCGAAAAACGCCACCCTGTCCTGAAGCCGCGCTTCAAGAGCCAGCCGCAACTGGTCTGTTGGCAAAGAAAATTCGGTGTTGCGGGTGAAATCGCCGGTGATGATCTCATGGCTGTTCACGACCCCGCCGGTGCGGCCCGTGCTGGTCAGGCCCAGCGTCTTGGCTCCGGCGGACACCACCAGATCGCCGCCGATCAGCGCATGCGCCTCACCGGTGGCGACGCGCACGGCGGAAATGTCCGCAGGCTGCTCTGCCAGACGCAAGTGGATATGCACCGCGCCGCCCTTTTGCGCGAGGCCCGCCATTTCCATCATGGCAGCTCCCTTGCCGTCGATTTGCGCCGCCTGTGCCAGCACCGCGCCGATGGTCACCACGCCGGTGCCGCCAACGCCGGTGATGACGATGTTATGGGTGCCGTCGATGGCGGGAAGTGTCGGCGCGGGCAGGTCCGGCAGGTCCAGCGCCGTGGTCGGGGACTTCTTCACCTGCGCGCCCTTCAGGGTCACAAAAGACGGGCAAAACCCCTTGAGACAAGAGAAATCCTTGTTGCAGGCGCTTTGGTCGATGGCGCGTTTTCGGCCCAGTTCGGTCTCTTCGGGCACGATGGCGACGCAGTTGGATTGCACCCCGCAATCGCCGCAGCCTTCGCAGACATCGGTGTTGATAAAGACGCGCTGATCCGGGTCCGGGAACGTCCCGCGCTTGCGGCGGCGGCGCTTTTCGGCGGCGCAGGTCTGGATATAGATGATGGCCGACACGCCCTCGACCTTGGACATGCGTTTTTGCACCGCGTCCATTTCGGCGCGTTCAAAGGTTTCCACGCCCGCGGGCAAGGCGGCAAGGTTCACGTCTTCCTTTTCGTCGTAGACCACGGCCAGCGCCTCGACCCCCATGGCCTTGACCTCGGCGGCGATGCGCTGCGGGGTCAGGCCGCCCTCATTGGGCTGCCCGCCGGTCATGGCGACGGCGTCGTTGAACAGGATCTTGTAGGTGATGTTGGTGCCAGCGGCGAGCGCAGCGCGGATCGCCTGCACGCCGGAATGGTTATAGGTGCCGTCGCCAAGGTTCTGGAACACATGGGGCCGCTTGGAAAACGGCGCCTCGCCGATCCAGTTCGCGCCTTCGGCCCCCATGTGGGTAAAGCCGGTGGTTTCGCGGTCCATCCACTGCACCATGTAGTGACAGCCGATGCCCGCGTAGGCGCGGCTGCCCTCTGGCACCTTGGTGGACGAGTTGTGCGGGCAGCCAGCGCAGAAATACGGCAGGCGGGCGGCGATCTCTGGCAGGTTGTCGGCGCGCGCCGCCTCGGCGATCTGCGCGAGCCCGGCCTTGATCCGGTCGGTGCCACGGCCCTCTTCGACCAGAATCTCACCCAGCTTGCGGGCGATCCATGTGGGGTCCAGCGCGCCGCGTGTCGGGAACAGTTCCTCGCGGTGCAACCCGCCTGCCCCGCCTTTATACCAGCCGTAGACGCGATACCGGTTGTCGTCGAACAGCGCCTCCTTGACCTGAATCTCGATCAGCTTGCGCTTTTCCTCGACGATAACGATCAGGTCCAGCCCTTCGGCCCAGTCGTGAAAGCCCCGCATGTCCAGCGGGAAGGTCTGGCCGATCTTGTAGGTGGTGAGGCCCAGCCGCTCTGCCTCCCCCTCATCGACGCCCAGCAGCGCCATCGCATGTTGCAGGTCCAGCCAGTTCTTGCCCGCCGCCACAAAGCCGATCTTGGCGCCGGGTTTGCCCCACATGCGCTTGTCCATCTTGTTGGCATGGCTGAACGCCTCTGCCGCAAAGCGTTTGTAGTCGATCATCCGCGCCTCTTGCGCGTGCGGCGTATCGCCAAGGCGGATGTTCAGCCCGCCTTCGGGCATGTCGAACGGCGGCACGACCAGTTGCATCCGGTCGACCCGGCCATCGACAACCGCCGTTGCCTCGATCGTGTCCTTCATTGTTTTCAGGCCCACCCAGAGCCCGGAAAACCGTGACAGCGCATAGCCATAGATGCCGTAATCCAGCACCTCCTGCACGCCTGCGGGCGACACCACCGGCATGTAGGCATCGACCAGCGCCCATTCCGACTGGTGCAGCACGGTCGAGCTTTCGCCGGTGTGGTCGTCGCCCATCGCCATCAGAACGCCGCCGTGTGTCGATGTGCCGGCCATGTTGGCGTGCCGCATCGCGTCGCCGGACCGGTCCACCCCCGGTCCCTTGCCGTACCAAAGGCCAAAGACGCCGTCGAACTTGCCTTCGCCGCGCAATTCCGCCTGCTGGCTGCCCCAGATCGCGGTGGCGGCCAGATCCTCGTTCAGACCTTCCTGAAAGGTCACATCTGACCCGCGCAACAGTTTTTCCGCGCGGCGCATCTGTTGATCGACCGCCCCCAGCGGCGACCCGCGATAGCCGGTGACATATCCGGCCGTGTTCAACCCCGCCGCCCGGTCGCGTGCCTTTTGCATCAGCATCAGACGGACCAAGGCCTGCGTACCGTTCAGAAGAACCGTAGGCTTTTCGAGATCGAAACGGTCGTTCAGGGAAATCTGATGCTGGCTCATGGCGCGCCTCCCAACGCAGAGATAGGTCGATTTGCGTGCAAATATAGGTCACAAAGACTGACCTGAACAGACAATTCTTTGCAGTTTTGCCACGTCAATCGCATAAGACCCTTAACAATATGATCTTGTCGTATAATGAGTTCCCAAGGAAACGAACTAGGCACCATGGACTGGGATAAGCTCAGAATATTTCACGCTGTCGCCGATGCAGGCAGCCTGACGCACGCCGGAGATGCTCTGCATCTGTCGCAATCGGCCGTGTCCCGGCAGATTCGTGCGCTGGAAGAATCACTGAACACCACGCTCTTTCACCGCCACGCGCGGGGGCTGATCCTGACCGAACAGGGGGAACTTCTGTTCGACGCCACCACCTCTATGATCAAACGGATCGACGCGGCCACCGCGCGCATCCGCGACAGTGAGGAAGAAGTGTTCGGTGAATTGCGGGTGACCACCACCCACGGCTTTGGTGCGCTCTGGCTGGCCCCGCGCCTGTCGAAACTCTATGCCAAGTTCCCCGAGTTGAACATCGACCTGATGCTCGAAGAGCGCGTGCTTGACCTGCCCATGCGCGAGGCCGATGTGGCCATCCGCATGAAGGAGCCCAGCCAGGCCGACCTGATCCGCAAGCGGCTGATGAGCATTCGGATGCGTCTATACGCGTCACCGGATTACCTCGACGCGCATGGCGAACCGCAGCAACTGGAGGACATGCAGGGGCACCGGCTGATCTGTCAGAATCCGAATTCGGCGCAGGTCTCGGCGGGCAAGGCACTGGTTCAGCATCTGCTGAGCTTTGAACCACCCGCCACGCTGACCGTGAACAATTATTTCGGTGTGTTGCAGGCTGTGCTCTCGAACCTCGGGATCGGCGTGCTGCCTGACTACATCATCGAAGACTTCCCGCACGTGAAACGTGTGCTTCCAGAGGTGGAGTCGGTCGAGGTGCCAGTGTTCCTTGCCTACCCCGAAGAATTGAGACAATCCAAGCGTGTAGCCACCTTCAGAGATTTCGTACAAGAGGAAATCATTGCCCACCGGCGCCAGATCCGCGCCATGGCTGACGACTGAACACCCCACCAATCGACCAATCCGGACTGTGGTATGCGCATCACGCATACCGGGAATGCTGCACATGCGGCGTGAAATGGCTTGATCGAGTCAGTTCTGATGACATATTTGGCACATGGATGATGAAACGCCCAATCGCGGATCATCTTTCATACCTCCCTGTTGGACTTCGGCCGAGCTTTGAGCTCGGCCTTTTTTTTGGCCATCCAACCAGGCACCGATGGGCCACCACATACTGTAGCGCCGACCGCCGCAACGCCACCATATGTCCGGTTGCCCCAACGACGGTCACAGCCTTTCCATCGCCTGAGAACCTCTGCCATACCACTTCACTACAGGCTGACGGGCCAACCCGTTTGTTCAAGCCCCCTGTGATCCGGGCAGAGTGTTTAGGACTTCGCACTTTTAGCGAGAGTCCTGCCAGACTGGTACGACAATACGATGTATCCACCGCCAACACAGCCCCCCGAATCCAGAGAACCGCGCCGGATCATTTTGCACCTGCGGCATGACCTGCGTGTGACAGCAGGGGCTTTCCGACCACCGCTGACGCCCGGAACCTCTGCGCTGTCGGAATCCGCCCCCTTTTCCTGTACCGGCCCTTGGCGTAAAGACCCCTCGACAACGCAGACGGGGGATTGAGGATGCAGGAACCGGCCATCACCGAGGAATTGATCGAGGCGCACGGGATCAAGCCCGATGAATACGCCCAGATCCTCCGCATCCTGAAGCGGGAGCCCAGCTTTACCGAACTGGGTATCTTTTCGGCCATGTGGAACGAGCACTGCTCCTACAAGTCGTCCAAGCTGCACCTGCGCAAGCTGCCCACCACCGGCCCGCAGGTCATCTGCGGCCCCGGTGAGAACGCGGGCGTCGTGGACATTGGCGACGGTCAGGCCGTGGTCTTCAAGATGGAAAGCCACAACCACCCCTCCTACATCGAACCCTATCAGGGCGCGGCGACGGGCGTCGGTGGCATCCTGCGCGATGTCTTTACCATGGGTGCACGGCCCATCGCGGCGATGAATTCCCTGTCTTTCGGTGAAAAGGACCACCCCAAGACCCGCCAGCTTGTGCATGGTGTGGTTGAGGGCGTCGGCGGTTACGGCAACGCCTTTGGCGTGCCGACGGTGGGCGGAGAGGTCCGCTTTCACCCCGCCTATAACGGCAACTGCCTTGTGAATGCCTTTGCGGCGGGCCTCGCGGATACGGACAAGATTTTCTACTCTGCCGCCAGCGGCGTCGGCCGCCCGGTGGTCTATCTGGGTGCCAAGACGGGCCGCGACGGTGTCGGCGGCGCGACCATGGCCAGCGCCGAATTCGATGAAAGCATCGAGGAAAAGCGCCCCACCGTTCAGGTCGGGGACCCCTTTACCGAAAAGCGCCTGATGGAAGCCACGCTGGAGCTGATGCAGACCGGCGCGGTGATTTCCATTCAGGACATGGGCGCCGCAGGCCTGACCTGTTCGGCGGTGGAAATGGGCGACAAGGGCGGCCTTGGTATTCGCCTCGACCTTGAGAATGTGCCCCAGCGCGAAACCAACATGACCGCCTATGAGATGATGCTGTCGGAATCGCAGGAACGCATGCTGATGGTTCTGGACCCGTCGAAAGAGACCGAGGCCAAGGCGGTTTTCGATAAATGGGACCTCGATTTCGCCATCGTCGGGGAAACCATCGCCGAAGACCGCTTTCTCATCATGCACAACGGCATCTGCATGGCGGACCTGCCGCTGTCCAAGCTGTCCTCCTCTGCCCCCGAATACGACCGCCCGTGGCAGCCGACCGAAGAGGCCGCGCCGCTGGAGGACGTGCCACAGATCGACCCCGTCGACGCGCTGCGCGCGCTGGTGCAAAGCGCCAACTACTGCTCGCGCGCGTGGGTGTATGAGCAATACGACAGTCAGGTCATGGCCGACACGGTCCGCGTGCCCGGTTTCGGCGCGGGTGTGATCCGCGTCCACGGCACCGGTAAGAAACTGGCCTTTACCAGCGACGTGACCCCCCGCTACGTACGCGCCAACCCGGTCGAGGGCGGCAAGCAGGCGGTGGCCGAGGCCTATCGCAACCTTTGCGCCGTGGGTGCGCTGCCGCTGGCCACCACCGACAACCTGAACTTCGGCAACCCCGAAAAGCCAGAGATCATGGGCCAGTTCGTCGGCGCGCTGGACGGCATCGGGCAGGCCTGCATCGCGCTGGACATGCCGATCGTGTCGGGCAACGTGTCGCTGTACAACGAAACCGACGGTCAGGGCATCCTGCCGACGCCGACCATCGGTGCCGTGGGTCTGATTGCAGCGGATGAAGAGCCGATCCTCGACTACGCCCGCGACGGCCATGTGGCCCTTCTGGTGGGCGAAACCAAAGGCCACCTTGGCCAGTCCGCCCTGCTGTATGAGGTGTTCAACCGCGAAGACGGCGACGCGCCATCGGTTGACCTGGCCGCCGAAAAAGCCGCCGGGGACTTCATCCGCGCCAACCGCGACTGGATTCGCTGCTGCACCGACCTGTCCGATGGCGGTCTGGCGCTGGCCGCCTTCGAGATGGCCGCCGCCTCGGGGGTGGGTGTGCAGATCGACAGCGACGACACCGCAACCTTGTTCGGTGAGGATCAGGGCCGCTACCTGATCGCCTGCAACTTCGACTCTGCCGAGGCGTTGATGATCGCCGCCGGTCAGGCGGGTGTGCCTGTCACCTCTGTTGGCCGCTTCACCGGCGATACGGTGCGCTTTGGCCGGTCCGAGGCCCCGCTCGCCGAACTGAAGACGCTGTCCGAAGACGCATTGGAATCGCTTTTCGGCTGAGCCGACCGGAATCGCACAAACGCGGCACCGCACGCCTTTCCTTGCGCGCGGTGCCGCCCCATATTGCAAGTATGCTCAAGCTGACTCCGATCCTGCTCGCCATCGCTTATGGCCTCGTCTACTACCGTTTCTCCGCATGGCGGACGGCAAAGGAACTGGATCACAAGTCAACTGAACTGGCCGATCCACGTCTCAAACGTCTGACCGACCGCATGGCCGCCGCGCTGGACCTGCCGCGCATCCGGGTCAACATCTATGAGATCGACCCGATCAACGGGCTGGCCGCCCCCGACGGGCGCATCTTCATCACCCGCGGATTTTACCGGAAATACCAACAGGGTGAGGTTTCCGCCGAAGAAATAGCCAGCGTGATCGCGCATGAACTGGGCCACGTTGCGCTGGGGCATTCGCGGCGGCGGATGATTGATTTCTCTGGCCAGAACGCGCTGCGCACGGCGCTTGCCATGGTGCTCAGCCGGTTTCTACCCGGCGTCGGGGTCATGATCGCCAACGGGCTGGCCTCGCTGCTGGCGGCGCGTCTGTCGCGCTCGGACGAATATGAGGCGGATGCCTATGCCGCCGCCCTGCTGGTCAAGGCCGGGATTGGCGTCGGTCCGCAAAAAACCCTGTTCGGCAAGCTGGAAGACCTGACAAACAGCCGCTCCGGTGCCGTGCCCGCCTGGCTGATGTCGCACCCCAAGACGGTTGAGCGGATCAAGGCGCTGGAGGCGCTGGAGGCGCGCTGGGAACAGGCGTGACGGCTTAGCCCCGCGCGGGCAACAACTCGAACTCTGCCTCTGCCACATCCTGCCCGTTGACCTGAACAATCACCCCGTGCCGCCCCGGATGCAGCGTGTAGGTGGTGGCATTGCCCTTCAGCACATGGCGTTTGGTCAGCCGCAGGGGCTTGCC
Organism: Antarctobacter sp.; assembly: GCF_048262615.1. Lineage (GTDB taxonomy): Bacteria > Pseudomonadota > Alphaproteobacteria > Rhodobacterales > Rhodobacteraceae > Antarctobacter. The sequence continues at coordinate 147,813 of NZ_JBLXFB010000008.1, read as the reverse complement.
CGGCACCACCTTGCCGGTCTTCAACTTGAACACCTTTTCTGCCGTCCCCTTGGGCCGAACAAAGCGCAGCCGGTAATCCACCAGCACCGGCAAAGCCTCATCCGCCTCCAGCACCACGGCAAACTCCAGGGCCTCGCCGATCCGCACCGACGCGGGCATGGCCTCGATACGCGCGTTGACATGGCCGGGACGATAGCCCAGCAGGCCCAACGCCCCCGGCTCTCCGCGTTTGACTGCTGTGCGCAGCGCGTGGCGGGTCATCCAGTCGATCTCTTGTCCGTCCTGCCGTCCCTGCCCCTGCCACTCGCGCAGCCGATCCACCACCGTGTCCGGCATCACCTTTGACAGGTCGTTCATGTGGTTGGCCACCGACCGTGTGACATAGCGCGTGGGATCACTGTGCAGCACATCCAGAAAGCGCAGCGGCACCGCCGGGTCCAGCGTGATGTTCGCCGCCCAAGGCAGGCGCGGGCGCGTACCCTCGCTGACCAGACGCCGCACATGATAGTTGTCGTCGCGCGCCCAGTCGTCCAGCCGCGCCAAGGTCTGTTCCGGCCAGCGGTTCAGGAAAGGCCGGATGTAGAACTCCATCGAGAACCGTTTGGTCGCCTCATAGATCAGGTCCAGCGCGCGGTCCCGGTGATCCTCCAGCCCGTGCCGCACCGCCAGAATGCCCGGCACCGCGTGAATGAACCGCCCGAAATCATCATCGCTCAGCGAGGGGTCCAGCGGATCGGGCAAAGCCGCCTGCACCGCCTCGGCCATCGCCGGGAAAGCCACCGGCAATTGCCCTTCGGCGCAGGTGGCGATCCAGTCGAGACGCTCCAGCAGCCCGCGCCCCTGCAGACCACCCACCGCCTCGGCGTGAAAGCGCGCGGTATCGAAGCCGGGCACCGCCGCGTAATCCCGCGCAAGATCGCGCAGGGTGTCGGCATTGAAAAGCTGGTCGGCAAGGGAAAACCCCGCGCCGCCGCCCTGCCCGTCGGGACCGCGCGCCATCCGCTTACATCGTCATGTTGCTGGCGCCGCCATCCAGCAGGATGTTCTGGCCGACGATAAAGCCCGAATGCTGCGAACACAGGAACGCGCACATCTTGCCGAACTCCTCCGGCGTGCCGTAGCGCCCGGCGGGAATGGTGCTGAAACGTTCAACCCGCGCCTCATCCAATGTGATCCCCTTGGCCTTGACCACCGCCCCGTCCAGCGCATCGGCGCGGTCCGTGGCATGGATGCCGGGCAGCAGGTTGTTCACGATCACCCCCTTGGGGGCCACCTGCCGCGAGGTGCCTGCCACATAGCCGGTCAGCCCGGTGCGGGCCGAGTTTGACAGGCCCAGCACACCGACCGGGGCCTTGACCGACACCGACGTGATGTTGACCACCCGGCCCCAGCCCTTGTCGATCATCAACGGCATCAGCGCGGTCATCAGCGCGATCGGCGTCAGCATGTTGGCGTCCAGCGCCTTGACGAAATCGTCACGCCCCCAGTCGGACCACATACCCGGAGGCGGCCCGCCCGCGTTGGTCACAAGGATATCGACGTCGCCCGCCGCTTCCAGCACCTTTGCGCGGCCGTCTTCGGACACGATGTCCGCCGCCACCGTCTTGATCGACACGCCAAAGCGGTCGCGCAGGTCCTGCGCCGCTGCCTCCAGCGCGTCGCTGCCACGCGCGTTCATCACCAGATCGACGCCCGCCTCTGCCAGCGCCTCGGCGCAGCCGCGCCCCAATCCCTTGCTTGACGCGCAGACCAGCGCCCGCTTGCCACGAATACCCAGATCCATGTTCCGCTCCCTTTGGTATTGTTTTCCCTGTGCCGACAAAACGTCGGAGATACGACCATTTGAGGTCACATTATGCTGGCATACACTGGTCAACCGCGGCTATCCAGAACCCCACGCCCTGTTGCGAGTGTCCCATGTCCCAGACCGACCCCGCCCGCGCCACGCAAAGCCTGCAAGTTTACCGCGCGGACATGCTGCGGGTGGTGAACGGTGCCAACATGGGCGATGCCATCGGGTTTGCGGACGAACTTGTGCATGACGATGTCTATCGCCTGTCGCCTCTGGCCGCGTTGAAACCGCTGGGCGTGGTGACCGGGGCGAAACCGCCGTTCCGCGTCGCGGCGGGCAGCGCATTGGGCAGCCCGGAAAACGATCTGCATCTGGATTGCTGCGTGACCTTCATGTCGGGCGATGGCCAGACGACAGAGGCGCTTGTGCTGGTCGAGGTGGACGGGGACGGCTATGCCGCCGAGGTGTACCTGCTGCCGCTTGCCCCGATGAACCCGCGCGCCGACTATGTGTTGGTCGGCGTTGATACAGAGGCCGCGCTGCCGCGCTACGCACAGGTCGCCTGCGTGTCCTTCACCGCCGGGACCATGATTACGCTGGCCGATGGCGCGCAGCGCGCGGTTGAGGCGCTGCGCGTCGGCGACCGCATCCTGACCCGCGACGACGGCCCGCAGCCGATCCGCTGGCTTGGCCACCAGACGGTGCGCGCGGTGGGGGCCTTTGCGCCGATCTGCATCCGCGAGGGCGTGCTGAACAATACCCGCGATCTGCTGGTCTCTCCCGATCACCGGCTGTTCATCTACCAGCGGCGCGACCATCTGGGCGCGGGCCGGTCTGAACTGCTGGTCCGCGCGCGACACCTTGTGAACGGCGATACCGTGGCCCGGCGCAAAGGCGGTTTTGTGGACTATTACCAGATGCTGTTCGACACCCATCAGATCATCTATGCCGAAGGGATTGCCGCGGAATCCATGCTGGTCGACACCCGCACCCGCGCCGCCCTGCCCGAGGATCTGGAACTGTCGGATCTGCTGCCCGGCCACCGCCGCAGCGACCCCCGCGCGCTGGAGGTTGAGGAGCACCTGCTGGCGCGCCCCGACGCGGCGGATCTGCTGCGCAAGTCGTCGGGCGGCTGAACAGCACCCGCCATTCAGCCCGACCCGATCACATGGTGTAGTAAAACGCCTCACGCACGATCTTGCCGCCGCCGACGGTATAGATGCCGACCTCGTGCATATCGCTGATCTCGCCGCTTTCGCGATGCTTGGCCTTCATCTCAAAAATCACGGCAAAGCTGCTGTCGCCATGCAGGAACGGACCGCTGACCTTGACATCCACGACCTCGAACGTGGACGTCCACCAGGCATGTTTGCCCTTGATCCCGTCAATGCCGTGGGTTTCGGCGCTGTCCATGCCCTGCATCGGCATCGCCTCGACCGAGACGGCGTCGGCGGCATAGATCTTGTCAAGGTTTTCAAGCTCGCGCCCCTCGCGGCAGCCCGCGACCAGTTCGTCTGCAATTGCCTTCAGGTCCATCGTCTCTCCCCCGATATGTTCATGGTACGTTCACCATGACAGGGAAGCGGCCCGCCTTCAAGACACGGTTTAGCGATTTCGCCAGACCAGCGATTTCGCCGGGCGGGTCTGATCGCCTTGCGAAGGCCAGAGTCCGGTGCACTCCGCCGCCGGATCGCAGGCGGCCCCAGACGCGCCGCGCGGATGCGGGACAAGGGGCTTGCCGCACCGCCCCTGTCGTCGCCACAGAGCGCCACATACTCGGCGAAATGGTCAATTTGCCGCCGCCCGGCGCATTCAATGGACGTCTCCGCCGCCGTGCCATTGCCAAAGTAAAACGCGGTATCGTCATCGAAGCCGCCCGATGTCGTGTTCGCTGCGTGAGCGACACGGCAAAACGAAACGGGATCGGGAAAAACGCGATACTCTGGTGGCGGCGATTGCCCCCGCCCCGCGCCGCGTCTATATCGCGCGCATGCTGGACACCAATCGCCCCCCCCTGCCTCCCGAAATCGCCCGTCGCCGGACCTTTGCGATCATTTCGCACCCGGACGCCGGCAAGACGACCTTGACGGAAAAGTTCCTTTTGTTTGGCGGCGCCATCCAAATGGCCGGGCAGGTGCGCGCCAAGGGGGAGGCGCGGCGCACGCGGTCGGACTTCATGCAGATGGAAAAGGACCGGGGCATCTCTGTCTCGGCCTCGGCCATGTCGTTCGATTTCGGCAAGTTCCGGTTCAATCTGGTGGACACACCCGGCCACTCGGACTTTTCCGAGGATACCTACCGCACGCTGACCGCCGTGGATGCCGCGGTGATGGTGATCGACGGCGCGAAAGGCGTCGAAAGCCAGACCCGCAAGCTGTTCGAGGTGTGCCGCCTGCGCGATCTGCCGATCCTGACCTTTTGTAACAAGATGGACCGCGAGGCGCGCGACACCTTTGAGATCATCGACGAAATCCAGGAAAATCTGGCCATCGACGTGACACCCGCCTCGTGGCCCATCGGCATGGGCCGCGATTTCCTTGGTTGTTACGACATCCTGAACGACCGGCTGGAACTGATGGACCGCGCCGACCGCAACAAGGTGGCCGAGACGATCACCCTTCAGGGGCTCGACGATCCCCGGATGGAGGATCACATTCCCCCCGCCCTGCTGGAACAGTTGCGCGACGAGGTCGAGATGGCACGCGAACTGCTGCCCAAACTGGACCCGCAGTCGGTGCTGGAAGGACACATGACCCCGATCTGGTTTGGCTCTGCGATCAACTCTTTCGGCGTCAAGGAACTGATGGAGGGCATCGGCACCTACGGCCCCGAGCCGCAGGTGCAAAAGGCCACCCCGCGCGCGATTGCGCCGGAGGAAACCAAGGTCGCCGGGTTCGTGTTCAAGGTGCAGGCCAACATGGACCCCAAGCACCGCGACCGCGTCGCCTTTGTCCGCATGGCCTCGGGGCATTTCTCCCGCGGGATGAAGCTGACCCATGTGCGCACGAAAAAGCCGATGGCGATCACCAACCCGGTGCTGTTCCTTGCCTCGGACCGCGAACTGGCGGATGAGGCATGGGCCGGGGACATCATCGGCATTCCCAACCACGGGCAATTGCGCATCGGCGACACGCTGACAGAGGGAGAGGCGCTCAAGGTCAGCGGCATTCCCAGTTTCGCGCCGGAACTGTTGCAGACCGTGCGCGCGGGCGACCCGATGAAGGCCAAGCACCTTGAAAAGGCCTTGATGCAATTCGCCGAAGAGGGCGCCGCCAAGGTGTTCAAACCGATGATCGGCTCCGGCTTTATCGTCGGGGTTGTGGGCGCGCTGCAATTCGAGGTTTTGGGATCGAGGATCGAGCTGGAATACGGCCTGCCGGTCCGCTTTGACGCCTCGCAGTTCACCTCGGCGCGCTGGGTGCATGGGGCCAAAGACGCGGTGGAGAAATTCATCAACGCCAACAAGCAGCACATCAGCTACGACAATGACGGCGACGTCGTCTACCTGACGCGCCTGCAATGGGACATTGACCGGATCGCGCGGGATTACCCGGACGTCACCCTGTCAGCGACGAAGGAAATGATGGTGTAACTTTCGCGTCCCAGCGCGAAAGTTACGGTGGGCAAGGTGCTCTTGCGCAGCAAGGGCCACCGCCCACACCCATCCATTCCGGACGCGACCCAACCCGCGTCCCAGCGCGAAATTACGGCGGGCAAGGTGCTCTTGCGCAGCAAGGGCCACCGCCCACACCCATCCACTCCGGACGCCCACCCAACCCGCGTCCCAGCGCGAAAGTTACGGTGGGCAAGGTGCTCTTGCGCAGCAAGGGCCACCGCCCCCGCCCCGGCGAAGTATAATCCGTGCTACAGTGGCTCATCGCCCCCAGCGCGGAGTCCCTCCCATGTCCGGTCCATCCCCCATTGACGCCGTCACCGCGTTTTACCAGACGCATCCGATCTCCGAAAAACAGATCCTCGACAAACTGGCCGCACAGGGCGTTTCGCCGGACAGCGTGACCCAGGACATCCTTCAGGCCCACGATCAGGATCACTACGGCGGGACCGAGGCCAACGACAAACTGGCGCAATGCGCGGGCCTGTCGGCCGAGACCGAAGTGCTGGATGTCTGCTGCGGCCTTGGCGGGCCGGCGCGCTACTATGCGCATCACTTCGGCTGTCATGTCACCGGCATCGACCTCACCGCCAGCCGGATCGAGGGCGCAAGACGCCTGTCGGCGATGGCCGGGCTGGGCGACAGCGTCACCTTTCTGGCGGGCAACGCGCTGGACATGCCGTTTCCCGATGCGGGTTTTGATGTCGCCCTCAGTCAGGAGGCCTTTTGCCACATCCCCGACAAACCGCGCCTCATGGCCGAAGTCGCCCGCGTCCTGAAGCCCGGCGGGCGGTTGGCCTTTACCGATATTCTGTCGACGCCGCTGACGACGCCGGACGCGCTGGTACGGCTGGCCGCAGAGATGACCTTTTCCGATCTCGCCAGCGCCGACAGCTATCGCGCAATGCTGGCCGATGCCGGATTCGATGTCCTGAGTGTCGACGATCTGGGCGCAGAGTGGCGCGACATCCTGAGTGACCGGCTGGCCATGTACCGCAGTCTCAAGGACCAGACCATCGACCGCTTTGGCCCGGCGCATTTTCAGAAATGGGACAGCGCCTATGATTATTTCGTCAGCCGCTACGTCACCGGCGCCTTGGGCGGCGGGCGTTTTCTGGCGCGGCGCATCTGACCGCCGCGACAAAGGCGGCGACCTGCCGACCCGCCGCAATCGACTGGCGCGCGGACGGCCCCGGCCCTATCGTGCGCCCAACCGCACCGGAGGACCCATGCGCGCGCTGCCCCTGATTGCCCTGCTAGCTCTGGCCACACCGGCCGTGGCCAACCCCTGGGATCTGATCCAGTCGATCGAATACCAGGAGACAGAGACCGAAACCAGTTGGTCGGTGGCCAAGACCATCCCCGATGACCTGCGCGCCATGGCCGACAGCTTTGAGATCACCGGATATTACGTCCCGGTCGAGGCACAGGCCTATGTCTCCAGCTTCATTCTGGTCCCGGACCCGGCGGACTGCCCGTTTTGCGGCGAAAACGGCTATGGCCCCTCGCTGGAGGTCAAGATGAAGCGCGCCATGCCGGACATTCCCGAGGCCACAAGGATCACCCTGCGCGGCAGGCTGCACATCGACGACAGCCCCGAGACCTATCGCGCGGTCTATGTGACCGAGGGCGTGCTGATCGACTGACCCGGTCGGGGCAAAACGAAGCCCCCGGCACCCAAGGCACCGGGGGTCTGATCTCTGCCGGTTGCTGACTAGAGATCGGTCAGCAGCGGTGTGATGCGGCGCACGGCGGCGCGGCGGTTGGCCTGTTCGGCGGCTTCGGTCACGATCAGCAGATCGCTTTCACCATAGCCTTGCAGCACGATATTCTCTGGCGGAACACCGAAATACTCGATCAGCGCCAGCGCCACCGATTCCGCGCGCCGGTCGGACAGCGCCAGATTGTGCGCCTCATGCCCGCGTGCGTCCGTATGGCCCTCGATCAGGAACACCTCGCGCGGGTCGACGGCAATCGCCTCCAGCATGGCATAGCCCAGCGCGGCCAGTTCCTCGGCCTCTTCGGGGCGGATCGCGGCAGAGTTCGAGGCAAAGTGGATGGTATCAATGTTGATCCCCGGCGCCATCTTGCGCACCGCGTCGATGTCGCGGACCTGCGCCAGCGAGAAATGACGCCCTGCCTCGACACTGGTTTCGCCGCCCAGCGCGCCGCTCATGTCGCTGTTGCTCTGATAGGCGACAACGGTGGTTGCCGGGGCGTCCGGCAACTGGTTGACCAGAACCTGATCGGTCTGCTTGGTGTCGTCGAACAGCACCACCTCGGTGCCGTCTGGGGCGATGGTCGAGCGGCGCAACACGCGGCCATCCGGCGCGCGCAGGGTCTCGACCTGACTGCCGTCCTCATAGGCCATGACATTGCGGGTGGACCCGTCCTTGAACTGGTAGACCTGCACATTGGTGCCGGGCCGGTTGAGCAACACATCGTCATTGCGCAAGACACGCATGACGCCGTTGTTTTCAACCACCATGCGGTCGCCGCTGTTGGTCACAACGCGGTCGCCGGTGGTCAGCACCTTGCCCATGTCGACGCGCCGATAGTCCAGCGTGCCGGTCTTGATTCCGACCTGCCCCAGCACCTTGCCGAAATCCTCTGAGGATTTGCGGATATCGCGGTCCGTCAGCGTGCGGTCCAGCACCTTGACCGCACCGGCGGCAAGCCCCACGGCGGCGGCCACCTTGGCCACGTCGCGCAGGGCCACGATGTCCGACTGGCGCTGACTGGAGCCAAGGTCGATGTGCCCCGTCGGGATACGGACAACCTGACCGGGGCGCGGGGCGATCTTGACGGTCTTGCCTTTGCGACCGGCAAGCTCTCCGGCCAGCTGCTTGCGCAGATCGTCGATGTTCACGGCACCGGGTTTGACCACCACCCGGCCATTGGGGTTCACCTTGATGGCGGGCTGACGCACCTTCGGCGGCACCGCAATCTGGACGTCAGGCACCCGCACAGACGGAGCAACCTTGACGTTTGGCACGCGGAATGTCGGCGTCTTGCCCTTGGGTGTGACGATCTGGACATCCGGCACCCTGATATTGGGCACACGGGTCTGCGGGACCACCTGCTTGGGGACGATCACCTGCACCGGGCGCTTTGTCCTTGTCTGCGGCTGCTGAACGATGACCTGCGGAACAAAGACCTTTTTCTTGGGCTGTTGAACGATAACCTTGGGCGGAGTCCGTTTCGCCGGCACCCGCTTTGCAGTTCCATTGAGGGCATCGGGACATTTGATGCCCAGCGCCGGGTTGCACAATTGCTTGAGGTCGAAATTCTGGGCGCTTGCGGGCGCGGAGAAGGACGCCGCCAGCACGCTGAACGCGGCCGTGGCGAAGAGGAGGCGTTTCATCGGCAATTCCTTTCCAAAAGGGTTTGGACGGACGTCTTGAATTCCTTGAACGCCAGAGGCGGACATCTGCCCGGCAGACCGGACAGGGCCGTGGGGTATCCCGGCACACGCCTTGACGCCGCGTCATGAAACGCCATTCGCCACTTTCGGACAACGGAGGTATTCCCGACCACGGACGCAAAACGCCCCCGGCGGGGGTCCACCGGGGGCGTTTGCAGCGTGTCTTGGCACCGTTTCGGCAGCGTTTACCGCGCCGTCAACAGCGGCGTGATCCGGCGCACGGCGGCGCGGCGATTGGCCCGCTCTGCCGTATCCGTGGGCACCAGCAGATCGCCTTCGCCGTAACCTTGCAGCACCATGTTCTCGGGCGGCACGTCGAAATACTCGGTCAGGGCAAGCGCCACCGATTCCGCGCGGCGGTCCGACAGGGCAAGGTTGTAGGCAAAGCTGCCCACCGCGTCGGTGTGCCCCTCGATCAGGAACACCTCTGCCGGGTTGCGATCAATCGCATTGCGCATCGCATTGCCCAAGGCGGCAAGCTCTTCGGCCTCTTCGACGCGGATCGCGGCAGAGTTCGTCTCAAACCGGATCGTGTCCACGGTGATCTCCGGCACAAGATGGCGCACGGCGTCGATATTGCGCACCTGCGCCAGCGAAAAGCTGCGGTTCACGCCCGAGGTGCCGTTGGCCGCCAGCGCGCGGGCCAGGTCATCTGCCTCGATGTCGCGATAGTCGACCCGGTTGCGGTCCTGCGCACTTGGCAGTTGGCTGATCTCGACGTCCGGGCTGGCCTGCGTGTCGTCGAACAGCACAACATCCGTCCCGTCCGGCAAGCGGCGCACCCGGCGCAGCACCCGGCCATCGGCGGCGCGGATGGTGTCGACCACGGTGCCGTCCTCATAGGTCAGGCGCGTGCGGGTCGAACCATCGTCAAAGCGGCGGGTTTCGACCTCGGCCCCCGGACGGCGCAGCAGCACGTCGTCGTTGCGGATCACGCGGAACTGGCCATCCTGCTCCACAACCACCCGGTCGCCGGAGTTGGAGACAACGCGGTCATCCTTGTCGAGGATCTCGGACAGCGCCACGGCCCCCAGACCGATGATCGCGATCTTGGCCAGCGGATCAAGGCCGCCATCGTCCTTCTTGGCCTTTTTCTTGTTCTTGGCCTTGCCAGAGACATCGGTCTGAAAGTCCTCGCTGGACCGGCGCACGTCGTCACGCTCGACGGTTTCCTCGACCACCTCGCCCGCATCGGGCGGGTTCGCCGCAGCGGCCGCGGGCGGCGTGCCAAGCTGACGTCGCAAGGCTTCGATCTGGGCCAGCGGGTCCGGTCTGCCGGTTTCCGGCTCCGGGACGGGCGCGGCCTCAGCCCGCGCTTTCGGCGGGGTTTGCGGGACCGGAGCCACAGGCGTTTCCGCCTGCGCCTTGGGCGGGGTCTCCGCCGCGGGCGGCACCGGCGTTTCGGCCTGATCCTTCGGCGCTTCCGGGGCCGGTATCAGCGGCGTCTCCGCCGCCGGTGGCACCGGCGTTTCAGCCTGTTCCTTGGGCTTTTTATCTTTCTTGTCCTTCTTCGGCTTGTCGGCCTTCTGCGCCTTTTCCGGCTTCTTCAGCAGATCGCCCAGCGCATCCTTGGGTGCGTCCTGTTTCTCAGGCGCGTCAACCGTCGCAGCCGGAGCCCCGTCTTCGAGGGCTTTCAAAGCCTCCTCGACGCGGTCACAGTCCACACCTTTCGGAGCCGCGCCCGGAATGGCACAGAGCTGCTTCATCATATTCAGTTTTTCCGGGTCGTCGAGTTGCGCACCGGATTGGGCCCCGGCGGCGGTGCCGATCACAAGCGTCAGCACGCTCGCCAGAGCGGTGGCATTGCGGATAGGGGTCATTCTGGTCTCCTTACCATGCGCCCACGAGGGGCTTGGCAAAGATAACGCTCAGACCCGGTTTGGGTTGCACAACTTCGCGATCTCCGGCGGAGACCCGCCTAAAGCATCTGCATCAGCCGTGCCTTTTCACCCAGATCGTCGGGGCGGGAAATCGCCACGGCCAGATCCTCCAGCGAGGCAATGGAATGCCCGGCGCGAAAGCTGTCCACATGCGGCAGCATCGCCCGGATGCCCGTCGCCTTGGGTGCAAACCCGTCCCAGCGCAACAGCGGGTTCAGCCAGATCAGGCGGCGCGCCGACAGATGCAGCCGCTCCATCTCTTTCTCCAACGCCCCCGCGCCGTCCCGGTCCAGCCCGTCGGTGATCAGCAGCACCACCGCGCCCTGCCCCATCACCCGGCGCGACCAGTCGCGGTTGAAGGCATGCAGGCAGGTGCCGATCTGGGTGCCACCCTCCCAGTCCTGCGCCTCCGCCCCCGCCGCCTTCAGCGCCGCGTCCACGTCGCGCGTCACCAGATGGCGGCTGATATTGGTCAGCCGGGTGCCAAAGGTAAAGGCATGCACCTTGGCCCAGCCCTGCCCCTTTTCATTCGCCACCGCGTGCAGGAAATGCAGCACCATGCGGCTGTACTGGCTCATGGAACCGGAGATATCGCACAGCACCACCAGATTGGGCCAGCGCAGCCGGGGCTTGGCCTTGGCCAGCGAATGGATCTCTCCGCCCTTGCGCAGGGCATCCCGGATCGTGCGGCGGGCATCGAAATGCCGCCCCATATGTGAGGCCAAGCGACGGCGCGACTCGATCGGCTTCACCGGCAGGGTCAGCCGCGCCAGCATCCGTTTCGCCTGCGCGATCTCTTCTGTCGACATCTGTTCGAAATCGAGCGACCGTAGCTTTTCCTCGGCGGACATGGTCAGGGACGCGTCCATCTCGATCTGCGTGCCCTCTTCTTCCTCTTCCTCCTGCGGCACCTCGGGCATCTGGTCCCCCAGCAAGGCCTGCGCCGCGCGCTTTTCGGCAGCCACCGCAGAGCGGTCCTCCTGCACCCCCCGGATGGCGGGCAGCATCATCGACATCATGTGCTCAAGGAACCGGGGATCACGCCAGTACAGGCGAAAAATCTGCGCAAAGACAAGACGGTGCTCTGGCCGGTTCACGAAACAGGCGTGCAGCGTCCAGTAGAAATCCATCCGCTGGGTAAACCCCGCCGCCTCGACCGCGCGGATGGCGTCGATCACCCGCCCCGGCCCAACCGGCAGCCCGGCCCGCCGCAGCGCGCGGGCGAAATGGATGATGTTCTGCGCAAGGCGCGGATTGTCGGGGATGGTGATGGGGATGTATTCAGGCATGTCGGACCCTGCGGCGGGGCCGCACCGCCCGCCCCCCGACACATCCGCCAGACAGACGCACCGGCGAGGTCTTGCGCCGACCCAGGGCTTCTTCTTTGTCCAAATACCACCGGGGAGTCACAGCTATGCTGTGACGGGGCAGCGCCCCTTTCCCCGGTTCAAACGTAACACAGGCCCCGATCATCGCTCAGGCCGCCTCGATCGTGGCCTTGGCCTCGTCCAGAATGCGCTTGGCCTCGGACCCTTGGATTTTCTGGATATCGTCCTGATACTTCAGAATTGCGCCCAGCGTGTCGCTGATCACCTCTGGGCTCAGGTCCACCACGTCCAGCGCCAGCAGGCATTTCGCCCAGTCGATGGTTTCCGCCACACCGGGCTTCTTGAAGATATCCTCGGTCCGCAACTCCTGCACAAAGGCGACGATCTGACGGCTCAGGATCTCGGAAACATGCGGCTCACGGGCGTTCAGGATCTCCACCTCGCGGTCAAAGCCGGGGTAATCGACCCAGTGATACAGGCAGCGCCGCTTGAGCGCGTCATGCACCTCGCGCGTGCGGTTCGAGGTCAGGATGACGATGGGCGGTTCCGGCGCCTTGATGGTGCCGATCTCGGGGATGGTGACCTGAAAATCGCTCAATGCCTCCAGCAGAAAGGCCTCGAACGGTTCATCGGTGCGGTCCAGCTCGTCGATCAGCAGGATCGGCGCGCCGTTTTCATCCGGGCGCATGGCCTGCAACAGCGGGCGTTCGATCAGGAAATCCGGGCCAAAGAGTTCGCGGTTCAGCATGTCGCGGTCCGCGCTGCCCTGCGCCTCGGCGGTGCGGATGGCAATCATCTGCGCCGGAAAGTTCCATTCGTACACCGCGCTGGAGGCGTCCAGCCCCTCGTAACATTGCAGCCGGATCAGCCGCCGGTTCAGCGAGGCGGCCAATGCCTTGGCGATCTCGGTCTTGCCGACGCCTGCCTCACCTTCAAGGAACAGCGGGCGTCCCAGACGCAGCGCCAGAAACACCACCGTGGCCAGCGCGCGACCGCAGACATAGCCGGTCCGGCCAAGGGTTTCTTGTACCTCATCAATGGATGCGGGAATGGTCATGGCAGTCCTCCTGCATCCCCTTTCCCAAGCGCAGGCACACCCGTCAATAGGACGGAAGTCACGCCTGCCACCCCTTGACGCCAGCACGGATTGACGGGGTGTCCACACAATGTCATGATTCGGGGTATAAAAGTCGGGACCAAACCCGGCCATCAGGCAGACGAGCAGACATGGTAGACACTGAGGCGGGCGCCACGCGGCGCATCACCGCTGTAACCTGCGTCAAGAACGAGGGCCCGTTCCTGCTGGAATGGATGGCCTTTCATCGCCTGCTCGGCGTGACCGATTTCCTGTTCTATTCCAACGACTGCACCGATGGCACCGATACCCTGCTGGACGCGCTGGCCGCCGATCCGCGCCCCGAAATAGGGCGCGTTGTGCATCTGCCCAACCCCGCCGAGGGCCGCAACTATCAGATGGAGGCGCTCAAGGCCGCCGCGAAACAGCCCGTGGTGCAAGAGGCCGATTGGGTCTGGATTGCCGATGTCGATGAGTTCCTGAACATCCATGTCGGTGACCACACCATCCCGGCGCTGATCGCGGCCTGCGGCGACCCGCAGGTCATTTCGGTCACATTCCAGTTCTTTGCCAATAACGGCGTGGCCGATTTTGTCGACCGCCCGGTGATCGCCCAGTTTACCCGCTCGCACAATCCGGACCTGTGGTGCGCCCAGACCGCGATAGAGGTCAAAACCCTCGTACGGGGTGACTTTCCGTTGCAGTATTTCGGCGCGCACCGCCCGTTTTTCCGCAAATCCCTGCCCGAGGACAAACATCCCCGCTGGACCGATGGCTCGGGCCGCAAGGTGCCGGGCAAGTTCCTGACCGCCGCCAACCCGCGCCGCATCCGCAAGTTCCCGGCGGCGGGCGCGCGCGACTTTGCCACGCTCAATCACTACGCCCTGCGCTCTCTGGACAGTTATCTGGTCAAGAACGACCGGGGCGACGTCAACCGCGAGGGACGCGCCTTTGACGACACCTATTGGCGCGAACGCAACGATGCCGCGTTCGAGGACCGCTCGATCCAGCGCTATCTGCCGCAACTGACCGCCGCGCTGGAAACGGTCAAGGCCGATCCCCAGATTGCCCGCCTGCACGGCGACTGCGTCCGGCTGCACCGCGAAAAGCGCGACGCGCTGATGCAGCAGCCCGCCTATGCCCAGATGTATGCCCATCTGGGTGCCCTCCCCGCCTTGCCCCCCGGTGAGGCGGACCTGATCGAGGCGCTGGGGCTATGAGCGATCTGAACGTGAAACTGGTCAACCTCGGCCTGCCCAAGACCGGCACCACCACCCTGCATCACGCCTTGACGCAGGCGGGGTGGCGGGCGGCGGATCACAAGGTCCGGCGCATCCATGACCGTACCCCCGGCATGGGCGGCACCTATATCGCGCGGCAACTGTACAACGGCTATTTTGAGTCCGGCGATCCGTTCCGCCATCTCGACGGGCTGTATGACGCGCTGACCGAAATCAGCGTGCTGAACCCCGCCGCGACGCTCTGGCCGCAGTGCGACTATGCGATGATCAAGGCAATGCGCCTCGCGCGTCCCGACATGCTGTTTGTCGCCACATGGCGTCCGGCGGCAGAGACTTCGGACAGCATGCGGCGCTGGAACAATCTGGGCGAGGACCGCCTGCCCGCTGGCCACATTCCCGGCCTGCCAGAGGGCTACGGCGCGACAGACCCCCAGCGCATCCGCTGGATCGAGGGGCACTATGCCATGCTGCGCGACCTCTTCGGGGACGATCCGCGCTATCTGGAGTTGCCGGTGGCGGCGGATGACGCGCGCGACCGGCTGGCGGCACATATCAAGATGGACCTGCCCTGGTGGGGCAGACGGAACGAGAACCCCGAAACGGGGCCGTCCGGCAAGAACGACAAGGCCGAAACGGCCAGAGGGGCAGCGTGATGCGGATATATATTCATATCGGGCCGGATGGTCCGTCGACCGACCGGATACAGCGGGTTCTGGACGCCAAACGCGGACGGCTGAAGGAGGAAAACGTGCTCTACGCCCGTTCGCCGGGGGCGCGGAACCACACCCGCCTGTTCATGGCGGTCAGCGACCCGGACCGCGCCGACGTGCTGCGGTTCAATCGCGGTGTGATGCTGCCGGAAAAACAGCAAATGCTGCGGGATGAGCTGGCCAATCAACTGGCGCAAGAGGTCGCGCGTGACACGCCCCAGGTGCTGATCCTCTCGGCGCAGCAGTTGGGCACCTCTTTGTGTGACCGTTCAGAACTGGACCGACTGCGCGCCCTGCTGACGCCGCTGTCCGACGATATCCGCATTGTCGCATGGCTGGACGAACCCGCCCGCGCGCTTGTCGCCCGTTACGGCGCGCAGGTGCTGGACGGACGCGCACGGGGGCTGGACCTTGAACTGACCCTTGCAGAGGTTGACGACTTCTGGGAGGCGGCGATGGACACGCGCCCCGACACCGCGCCGCTGGACGGCATGTTCCCAGAGGTGCAGGGCGCGAACTTCTGGCTCGATTACAAACGCCTGCAATCGGAATGGGAGGCGGTCTTTGGCGCCGGTTCGGTCCAGTTCCGCTCTCTGAACCGCGACACCCTGTGGTCCGAGGAGGCCACGGACGAGATTTGTGCCGCCTTCGGCATCGACGCCCAGATCGGCCGCGCCGAGGCAGAAGAGTTGCCCACCCTGCCCTCCGCTCCGTGGCTGACCCGCGCGCGTCAGTTCAACGACGCCGTGCTACGCCTGCTGGACCGGCAGGACGTGCTGTTGCCGCGCCCGCTGTGGCGCAAGCTTTTGGGAGAGATCAAGGTGCCCGGCGGCCCGATCCTTGCCGGGTCGCTGTCGGCGCTGTCCATGCGGTTTGAGGATGATATCGCCGCGCTGTGCGCCGAACATCCCGCGATGCACCCCGCCGATATGGAGGCGGACCCGATCTGCGGCGACTGGGTCGAGGCAGACCCGACCCGTGGCTATCGCGCCACCCAGTACCTCATGGCCTTCCGCTGGCGCATCGCGCAGGGCGACAAGGACGAACGCGCGGCCCGCGCCGCCGAACGGGCCCATCTGAAGGGGGAGCCGCTGGAGACGCCAGAGGCCCCGGCCCTGACCGAGGCCGCCGAGGATGCCCTGCCCGCGCAGGCCAAGCAAAACTTTGTCCGCCTTCAGGGCTCTCCCTACGCGCCGCACAACAAACTGGGCCGCGTCAACGAAGAGGAACTCGCCGCCGCCTTTGCCCCCGCCCCCCGCCGGGTGCTGCCGCAGGGGTCCACCGGCAACGTCATCGTCGGCTGCATGAAAAACGAAGGCCCCTATATCCTTGAATGGATCGCCTATCACCGCGCCGTGGGCTTCGACAATTTCCTGATCTACACCAACGGCTGTTCCGACGGCACGACAGAGATCCTCGACCGCCTGCAAGAGCTGGGCGTCCTTCAGCACCGCGACAACAACGGCTGGTCCGGCAAATCGCCCCAGCAACACGCGCTGGACGCCGCGCTGGATGAACCTGTGATCCAGCAGGCCCAATGGATCGCCCATATCGACGTCGATGAGTTTGTGAACATCCGCTGCGGCAACGGCACGCTGGCAGAGGTCTTTGACCGCGTCCCCGACGCGACCAATATCGCGATGACATGGCGGCTGTTCGGCCACAACGGTGTGCGCCGCTTTGAGGACCGTCTGGTGATCGAACAATTCGACACCTGCGCGCCGAAATACTGCCCCAAGCCGCACACGGTCTGGGGCTTCAAGACGCTGTTCCGCAATATCGGTGCCTATGAAAAGATCTCCTGCCACCGTCCAAACAAGCTGGCGGAGGGGTTTGAGGACAAGGTGAAATGGGTCAACGGATCGGGCCGCGACATGACAGAGGCGGCGCTTCGCAACGGCTGGCGCAGTTCCAAACGCACCATCGGCTATGACCTGATCCAGCTGAACCACTACGCCCTGCGCTCTGCCGAAAGCTTTCTGATCAAACGGCAAAGGGGTCGCGCCCTGCACGTCGACCGCAACATCGGGCTGAACTACTGGATTCGCATGGACTGGTCCGTCCACCGCGACATCACGATCAAGCGCAACATCCCCCGCGTGCGCGCCGAATACGACCGGCTGCTGCGCGACGACGCCCTGCGCGCCGCCCATCACCGGGCGCTGGAATGGCACCGCGCCAAGGCGGCGGAACTGCACGGGATGCCCGAATTTGCCGATCTTTACCGGCAGGCGCTGGCGCTGGACCTGACAGAAACCGAACGGGTGGCCTATGCGCTGGCTCTGGATATGGAGACGTGACAATGGACGGATCAGACCCCGCCCCGCGCGACCCGTACCTGTATTCGCGCGGGCTGAAGATTCCCAAGAACCCGCAGATCACACGGGGGCGGATACGCAGCGCGCTGAAACAGGACATCTATGAACGCAAGGAATGCGACGCGGTCATGCGCGTGGTGCGCCCCGGCGACCGCGTGCTCGAACTGGGCGGCGGCATCGGCTACATGTCGACCCTGCTGTCGGTGAAGAAAAAGGTCGCCCGCGTCGTCAGTTATGAGGCAAACCCGGCGCTGATCCCCTACATCCGCTCTGTGCACGCCGCCAATGACGTCACCAACGTCGACCTGCGCAACGCGCTTTTGGCCCCCGAACTGGGCGATCCTGTGCCGTTCTATGTCCGCCAGAACTTTCTCGGCTCCTCGATGGACCGCGACGCGGACCCCGATACGGTGATCGAAGAGGTCAAGGTCATGCAGCACGCCATCAACCCGGTGTTGCAGGCCGAAACGCCGGATGTGTTGGTTTGCGACATCGAAGGCGCAGAGGCGCATCTGCTGCCCGCCGCCGACTGGTCCGGCCTGCGCGCGGCGGTGATCGAACTGCACCCGCAGTGGATCGGGCAAAGCGGCGTTCAGGCGGTGTTTGACTGCATGCAGCGCGCCGGGCTGACCTATTTCCCCAAGGCGTCCGAGGCCAAGGTCGTGACCTTCCGCAAGGGCTGGTAATGACGCGAAACGATTTTTCGACGAAAAATCGGCTCACCCTCGGGGGCGATCCATGACCATCACCGCCATCCTGTGTGTGCGCAATGAGGGCGCATTCCTGCTCGACTGGCTGGCGCATCACCTTGCCTGCGGCGTCACCCATGTGGTGGCCCTGTCGAACGACTGTCAGGACGGCACCGACACGATGCTGGACCGGCTGGCGCAGGTTCTCCCGCTGACCCATATCCGCAACGACGGCCCCTATGAGGATCGCGGCATCCAGTTCACCGGGTTGAAACGCGCCGACAAGACGACCGCCGTGCAAAGCGCCGACTGGCTGTTGCCGCTGGACATCGACGAATACGTCAACGTCCATGTGGGCGACCGCACCCTGCCCGCGCTGATCGCCGCCCTGCCCGAGGCGACCGCCATCACCCTGACATGGCGGCTGTTCGGCAACGCGGGCGTGGCGCGCTACGCCGACCGCCCCATCACCGAGCAATTCACCAAGGCCGCGCCGGTTGTCATGCACTGGCCATGGCGCGCGGCGATGTTCAAGACGCTCTACCGTAATGACGGCACCTACAAGAAACTGGGCGTCCACCGCCCCCGCGCCCCTGATCCGGCACTGGTCAACAACGCCCGCTGGTTCGACGGTGAGGGCCGCGAGCTGGACGCGCAGTTCCGCACCCGCCGCATATTCTCGCAATACGGCCGCTCCAACTACGGCCTTGCGCAACTGAACCACTACGCCCTTGGCGCGATGGAAAGCTACGTGCTCAAATCCGACCGGGGCCGCGCGGTACATTCCGACCAAGCGCTTGGCATGGATTACTGGGTCGAACGCAACTGGAGCGTTGAGGAAGACACCAGCATCCAGCGCCTATCAGGCGTGACGGAGCGCCGCGCCGCGCTTGCCGCCGATCCTGACCTGTCGCACCTGCACGACACCGCCGTCGCATGGCGCAAGGCCCGCTTTGACGCGCTTTTGGCGCAGGAACCCTACCGCGCGCTGTTTGCCCGCCTGCTGATGACCCCGCCCGCGCAGCCCGTGACGCTCAGGGCGGCGCGCTTTCTGGCCCGTCACGCAACACGCGCACGCGACGACAGGCCCACGCTATAGGGCCCCGCCGCACCGTGTTGTCACCGCGTGACCACATTTTCGCCGAAAACCGCAGCCATTGTTTCCCCCAAATACGCGCCAATTTTGGCGCAAAACGAGGATACCCGGTCAATGGAATCGCAAACCAAAGGCTTTTCTCCCGATCTCAGCAATCAATCGCGGGGTGAGTGGCTGGCCACGCTGCGGCGGATTGGCGAGGAATACGGGTTTGCCGAACCCATGGGCAAAAGCCACGCGGCGATCTTTGTCGAAGAAGGCGACACGCTGGTTGTCGGATTCGAGACGAT
This sequence comes from Antarctobacter sp., assembly GCF_048262615.1. Classification (GTDB taxonomy): domain Bacteria; phylum Pseudomonadota; class Alphaproteobacteria; order Rhodobacterales; family Rhodobacteraceae; genus Antarctobacter. The sequence goes on along the minus strand of NZ_JBLXFB010000008.1, from coordinate 128,357 downwards.
GTCCGGCATCGAAGCCCTGTCAGAGACGCGCACCCCCCTCGGGTTCGACATGGTCAACGCCAACGGCTGGTCCTCGCTGTCGCTGCTCAGTCACGGCGACACATGGTTCCGCGATGAACGCGTCTATGCCTTCTTCGACCAGCTTCAGGACGATGGCTTTTTCGACGAGTTCGAAACCGTGCTGTTCTACGGGGCCGGTCCCTGCGGCTATGCCGCCGGGGCCTATTCCGTCACCTCCCCCGGCGCGCGGGTGCTGATGTTGCAGCCGCAGGCCACGCTGGACCCGCGCATCGCCGAATGGGACGACCGCTTCGCCGAGGAACGCCGCCGCGATTTCACCTCGCGCTATGGCTTCGCGCCCGAAATGATCGACGCCGCCGCACAGGCCTATGTGATCTATGACCCGCGCGAACGGCTGGACGCGATGCATTCGGCGCTGTTTGCCCGGCCCAATGTCTCGCGCCTGCGTGCGCCGTTCATGGGCAGCGCCTTGCAGGCCGATTTTCGCGCGCTGGACCTGTTGCCGGGCCTGCTGACCTCTGCCGCCGAAGGGCGGCTGGACACCGCGCTGTTTGCCGCCATGCTGCGCGCCCGGCGCAACCATCCGCCCTATCTGCGCCGCCTTCTGGCACGGATCGACGCCGACGGGCGCGACGGGCTGGCCCGGCTCTTGTGCCAGAATGTCGTTAGCCGGATGCCGGCCCCGCGCTTTCGCCGCCGTCTGGCCGAGCTGGAGGCCGGAGACGACGCCGTCAAGGACGTGGGCTGATCCTACTGGCGCGCCTGCGGTCCGCGTGCTAACCGCAAATTCATGGATAGCATCACTCTTCGCCGCCCCGACGACTGGCATCTGCACCTGCGCGATGGCGCCATGCTGGCCGGTATCGCCCCCGAAAGCGCCCGGCACTTTGCCCGCGCCATCATCATGCCCAACCTTGTGCCGCCCGTGGTGACAGGCGCACAGGCGCAGGCCTACCGCGACCGCATCACCGCCGCGCTGCCAGCGGACAGCGGCTTTACCCCGCTGATGACGCTTTACCTGACAGAGGAAAGCGATCCGGCGGATATCGTCGCCGCCCATCAAAGCGGGCTGATCACCGCCGTCAAACTCTACCCCGCCGGGGCCACCACCAACTCCACCTCCGGGGTGCGCGACTTTGACAAGGTGCGCGGCGTGCTGGAAGCGATGGCCGAAAACGGCATTCCCCTGTGTGTGCATGGCGAAGTGGTGGACAGCGACATCGACATTTTTGACCGCGAGGCGGTGTTCATCGACCGCGTGCTGGACCCGATCCGTCAGCGCACCCCCGGCCTGCGCGTCATCATGGAACACATCACCACCCGTCAGGGCGTCGACTATGCCCGCGCGGGCGGCGACGATCTGGGCGCGACCATCACCACCCATCACCTTGTGATCAACCGCAACGCCATTCTGGTGGGCGGGATCAAGCCGCATTACTACTGCCTGCCGGTCGCCAAGCGTGAGGAACACCGCCTTGCCCTGCGCGCCGCCGCCACCAGCGGCGACAGCAGCTTTTTCCTTGGCACCGACAGCGCCCCGCATATCGACCCGCTCAAGGAAAACGCCTGCGGCTGCGCCGGGTGCTTTACCGCGACCAACACCCTGTCGATCCTCGCCGAGGTCTTTGAGCAGGAAAACGCGCTGGACAGGCTGGAATCCTTCACCTCGCTCAACGGTCCCGCGTTTTATCGCCTGCCGCCGAATGACGACACGATCACCCTGACCCGTGGCGCGCCGGTCGACTATCCCGCCAAGATCGACACCGGCGACGGGCCGGTCACGGTGTTCGATCCGATGATGCCGCTGCATTGGCAGGTGGCGCCGTAGGGGCGCTGCCCCCGTCCCTGCGGGACTCACCCCGAGGCATTTTCAGGCCCAAGGACACACCGGGCCGCATCGCAAGACAGAAAGCAGACGCATGATCCCCTCATCTTATCCGACCGCCGAAGAAATGGCCCGCCTGACCGCGCGCATGTTGTGGGAAATCGAGGCGGTGAACTTCATGACCGATGAACCGTACAAGCTGGCGTCGGGGCAGCTTTCGCCGGTCTACATCGACTGCCGCAAGCTGATCTCCTACCCGCGCATCCGCTCCACCCTGATGGATTTTCTCACCGTCACGGTGATGCGCAACGCGGGCTTTGAGGCCTTCGACAACATCGCCGGCGGTGAGACGGCGGGCATCCCCTTTGCCGCGCTGGTGGCCGAACGCATGGCCCTGCCGATGACGTATGTGCGCAAGAAACCAAAGGGTTACGGCAAGAACGCCCGCATCGAGGGCGCCATGTCCGAGGGAGAGCGCGTGCTGCTGGTCGAGGATCTGACCACCGACGGCGGCTCGAAGATCAGCTTTGTCGACGCCATTCGCGACACCGGCGCCACCTGCGCCCACACGGCGGTGATCTTTTACTACGGCATCTTCCCCGAGACGATCAAAACGCTGGGCGATCACGGCGTCGACCTGCACCACCTGTGCACATGGTGGGAGGTGCTGGCCGAGGCCCCGGAACGCCACGCGGGCGTGCTGGGCGAGGTCGAGTCGTTTCTCAAAGACCCGCACGGCTGGCGCGCCGCGCGCAGCGATAGCTGACCTAACGGCAGGCGCTGAATCTTGCCGGTTGAACGTGACAGGAAGATCACAGCGCCACCGGATCCATACCAGATGTTGACGGCTGACCAGCCAAAATGCCAATATCCTGTGATCTGACTTATCAACAGAGATATACAGTCTGCCCGTCGCCTGCGCCCCCTGATAGGGCGTCGGTTCACGCAGCAGGGGATGGAAATGAACGAGATCGCCACGATCAACGCGACCGGAATCGAAGTACAATCGGCAGACACAATGCCGCATTCGATCGAGGCGGAGCAGCAATTGCTTGGTGCGATTCTGGTCGAGAACGACACCTATGACCGCATCGCCTCGATCATCGGCGCGCGGCATTTCTATGATCCGGTGCACGAACGCATCTTTGAAATCGCCTCGGCGCGCATCGCCAAGAACAACCTCGCTTCGCCGGTCACGCTCAAGGCCTTCATGGAGGACGATGAGGGGCTGAAGGAACTGGGCGGCCCGGCCTATCTGGCGCGTCTCGCGGCCTCTGCCGTCTCGACCTTTGCGGTGCGCGACTATGCGCAGATGATCTACGATCTTGCCGTCCGGCGCGACCTCATCCGGCTGGGCAAGAACATTGCCGACAAGGCGGCCAAGGTCGATGTGGCGTCAGAGCCGCGCGAACAGATCGTCGAGGCCGAACAGGCGCTTTACAAGCTGGCGGAACAGGGCCAGACAGAAAGCGGATTTCAAAGCTTTCTCAAGGCGGTAACAGAGGCTGTTAACGTCGCCAACGCCGCCTACCAGCGCGAGGGCGGACTGGCCGGTATCTCGACCGGGTTGATCGACATGGACAAGAAGCTGGGCGGCCTGCACCCCTCTGACCTGTTGATCCTCGCCGGGCGTCCGTCGATGGGCAAGACCTCGCTGGCGACCAACGTCGCCTTCAACATCGCCAAGGCGTATAAAAAGGGCCTGCGCCCGGACGGCACCACCGGGGCCACGGACGGCGGCGTCGTCGGCTTTTTCAGTCTGGAGATGAGCGCCGAGCAACTGGCGGGCCGTATCCTTGCCGAGGCGTCGGAGATCAGCTCGCACAAGATCCGCCAAGGCGACATGGACGAGACAGAATTCCGCCGGTTTGTGCAGGCCGCCAAGGACCTTGAGGCCTGCCCGCTGTATATCGACGACACGCCCGCCCTGCCGATCAGTCAGGTGGCGGCGCGCGCGCGCCGTCTGAAACGGACCCACGGGCTGGATCTGGTGATCGTCGACTACCTGCAACTGCTGCGCGGCACCGCCGACAACCGGGTGCAGGAAATCGGCGAAATCTCGATGGGTCTGAAGGCCATCGCCAAGGAACTGAACATCCCGGTTCTGGCCCTGTCGCAGTTGTCGCGTCAGGTCGAAAGCCGCGAAGACAAGCGCCCGCAACTGTCGGACCTGCGGGAATCGGGGTCCATCGAACAGGACGCCGACGTGGTCATGTTCGTCTTCCGCGAGGAATATTACGCCGAACGGGAAAAACCCTCGGACGACCGTCTGGACGAAATGGCCGCCTGGCAGGAACGCATGAGCCGCCTGCATGCCAAGGCAGAGGTGATCATCGGCAAACAGCGTCACGGCCCGATCGGCACCGTGGAACTGGCCTTCGAGGCGCAGTTCACCCGCTTCGGCAACCTCGTCAAACCCTGGCAACAGGGCGACGGCAGAGACATGTGACGGCTGCGCACTGACTTCAGGCCGACCGTCGAGCAGACCGGCACTCCAACCCGGACCAAGAGGCGTCAGACCCGCCGGGCTGGAGTGTCGAGACTTGCCACCCCCGAAAAAGGCTCAGAGCCAGAGCGCCAGTCCCAGATAGAAGCCCAGTTCCGCCATCTGCTCTGCACCGCCCAGGCATTCGCCCGTGTAGCCGCCGATCCGCGACACCGACCAGGCCCGGAACGCCTGCCCCAACAGCACCGCCCCGGCGAACCCGCACAGCACCGCGCCAATGCCCGTCACCGCCGTCAGCAGCGCCAGCGCCACCAGCGTCAGGGTCAGCGCCACGCGGTAGCCGTCCGCCGTCACCTTGGGCACAAATTTCTGCATTCCCTCGCTGCGCGCATGTGAGGTTGTCGCGGTCACATGCACCGCCGCCATCCGTCCGGTCGCATGCCCCGCCACCAGTGCCGCCGCCGCCACCGCAAGCGGGAAACCGGCGATCAGTGCCAGCTTCAGCGCCAGACCCATGCCAATGGCCAGCGCCCCGTAGAAACCGAACTGCCTGCGTTCCATCATGGCGATGATCTCGACCCGGTCACGCCCGGCGGCCAGCCCTTCGGCGGCCCCGGCCAGCCCCGCCTCGTGAAATGCCCCCGTCACCAGCAGCGTCGCCGCCAGCGACAGCAGCACCACCACCGGCCATGGCAGCACCGGCGCCCCGGCCCACAGCACCAGCGCCGCAAACGCGCCCACCAGCGCCCCGACGCCGGGGTGATATTTCACCGCCCGCACCATCAGGTCATCGGACTCCGGCAGGCCGCGCGGCACCGGCAGGCGTGTCAGATAGCGGACCGCCAGCCAGAAAAGCACTGCCTCCAACCGCACCGCGCTGCGCATGACCCTTCCTCCGTGCCGGTCCATCCGAACGCAGCATAAGCGGCGGTCCCCCGCCCGCAAGGCCACCCGCGCGGCGATTTCGCGCTTGACGCTGACCCGGAACCTGAGAAACACGTTCAGTCATGGCACAGGCACAGCTTACCATCGATCTCGCGGCGCTGCGCGCCAACTGGCGCTCCCTCGCAGAGATGTCGCAAACCGAAACCGGCGCTGTGGTCAAGGCGGACGCCTACGGGCTGGGCGTCGACCGCGTCGCCCCGGCGCTGGCGGACGAAGGCGCGCGGCGGTTTTTCGTCGCCATCGCCGAGGAAGGCGCGGAATTGCGCCGAATCCTTGGTCCCCGGCCCGAAATCTGCGTCTTTTCCGGCCATATGGCGGGCGACGCCGCGCTGATCCGCGACGCGCAACTGACGCCGATGATCAACTCCATCGACCAGATGCTGCGCCACGTCGAGGGGCTGCCGGGCCACGCCTTTGGCATCCAGCTGGACAGCGGCATGAACCGTCTGGGGATGGAGCCCGCCGAATGGCGCGCCCTGCGCGACATCGCGCTGGCGCAAAAGCCCAGCCTGATCATGAGCCATCTGGCCTGCGCCGATGAACCCGCCCATCCGATGAACACCCGGCAGTTGCAGACATTTCTCCAGATGACCGACGGGATCGACGCGCCGCGCTCGCTGGCGGCGACGGGCGGCGTGTTGCTGGGCTCCGACTATCACTTCGACGTCACCCGACCGGGGATCGGCGTCTACGGCGGCCTGCCCTTCCTCGACGCGCGCCCCGTGGCCCACCTGCATGTGCCGGTGATCCAGATCCGTGAGGTCCTGCCCGGCGAAACCGTGGGCTATGGCAATACATGGACGGCAGAGCGCCCGACCCGTGTCGCCACCATCGCGGCGGGTTATGCCGACGGCATCCTGCGCAGCATGAGCCACCGGGCGCATATGTGGGCAGAGGAAACCCGCTGTGCGGTGCTGGGCCGGATCTCGATGGACCTGATCGGCGTCGATGTGACCGACGTGACCGGAGACCCGGAAATGCTGGAACTGCTGGGCGTGCATCAAAGCGTCGACACGCTGGCCGACTGGGCCGGCAGCATCGGCTATGAAATCCTGACCTCGCTGGGCGCGCGCTATGCCCGCAGCTATACCGGCGCCTGACATGAGCCTTCTGTCCCCACTCGGCGCGCTGGGACGCGCCACGCTGTCGATGATGGCGATGGTCGGGCGCGTGGCGCTGTTTGCGCTGGCCGCGCTCAGCCACATGGTCCGCCCGCCGTTCTACGGGCGTGAATTCGGCGCGGCGCTGCTGAACGTCGGCTGGCTGTCGCTGCCGGTTGTGGGGCTGACCGCCATCTTCACCGGCGGCGCACTGGCACTGCAAATCTACTCCGGCGGCGCGCGCTTCAACGCCGAGGCGGTGGTGCCGCAGATCGTCGCCATCGGCATGGTCCGCGAACTGGGCCCGGTCCTTGTGGGCCTGATGATCGCCGCCCGCGTGACCTCGTCCATCGCCGCCGAAATCGCCACCATGAAAGTGACCGAACAGATCGACGCGCTCGTGACCCTGTCAACCGACCCGATGAAATACCTCGTCGCGCCGCGCGTGCTGGCGGCGCTGCTCGTGGTGCCGCTTCTGGTGGCGGTGGGCGACATCATCGGCATCTTCGGCGGCTACGCCGTCGCCACCGGCACGCTCGGCTTCAACCCCGCCGCCTACCTCAAGAACACCGTCGATTTCCTGGAGCCGCTGGACATCATCTCCTCGCTGGTCAAGGGCTGCGCCTTCGGCGGGCTGGCGGCGCTGATGGGCTGCTATTTCGGCATGGCCTCGGGGCGCGGCGCGCAGGGCGTGGGCCGCGCCACCAAAGGCTCGGTCGAGGCCGCCGCCATCCTGATCCTCGCCGCCAACTTCCTGCTCACGGGGGCGTTCTTCTCGCTATGACCCTGCGCACACCCCCTTTCGGCTTCTTCTCTGTCAAAATACCCCAATGCCCCGCCGCCAAGGGGCGCAACCCAAAGGCGGCGCGATGATCGACCTGCACGGCGTCACCAAGGCCTTCGGCTCCAACCGCGTCCTGCGCGGCGTCGATCTGACCATCGACCGTGGCACCTCGATGGTGATCATCGGCGGGTCCGGCACCGGCAAATCGGTGCTGCTGAAATGTATCCTCGGGCTTGTGGCCCCCGACGCGGGCACCATCACGCTCGAAGGCATTGACGTCACCAAAACCGACCGCGATGCCTTTCTCGCCCGCTTCGGCATGCTGTTTCAGGGCGCAGCCCTGTTCGACAGCCTGCCGGTCTGGCAAAACGTCGCCTTCCGCCTGCTGCGCGGCTCGCTGAAGAAACCCCGCGACGAGGCCCGCGCCATCGCCATCGAGAAACTGCGCCGCGTCGGTCTGAAACCCGACGTCGCCGACCGCCTGCCGGCGGAACTGTCGGGCGGCATGCAGAAACGCGTCGGCCTCGCCCGCGCCATCGCCGCCGAGCCCGAGATCATCTTCTTTGACGAACCCACCACCGGCCTCGACCCGATCATGGCGGGCGTCATCAACGAGTTGATCCGTGAGATCGTCACGGAAATGGGCGCCACCGCCATGACCATCACCCATGACATGACCAGCGTGCGCGCCATCGCCGACAACGTGGCCATGCTGCACGACGGGGTGATCCAGTGGACCGGCCCGGTCACGCAACTGGACCGCAGCGGCGACCCCTATGTCGCCCAGTTCATCACCGGCAGCGCCACAGGGCCAATCGAGGCCGTCCGGTGATCCATCAGGATCAAGACACCGCGCTGCCGGCCGTCCCGCTCCGGCCGCTGGCCCGCCCCCCGCGTCAGGCCGTGGGTCAGGACCGACCGATCCTGCACTGCGCCCTGCGCCCGCCGATGGGCCGCATCGCGGACCTTGCCGGGCCGCGGGTCGGCGACGCCGGAGCGGCGTGGGAGCCCGCTGTGGCCGACGCCCCTGTCGCCCGCTTGCGCGGGCCGATGATCAGGGCCACATGACCGCCATGATTCAGCCCGACCCGGTGATCCTGTTCTTTCTCTTCGCCAAAAAGTTCCTCTATCTGGAGGTGCTGGCCGTTCTGGCCGCGATCCGCCTGATCAGGGGCCGCGGCCTGTCGCGCTGGCCCGCGCTGGCGGCCTTTGTGCTGGCCATCGGCGGCGTCGTCACGGTCTTTGCCCCCGCCGCCGGGTTGAACGACGGCCCGGTCTATGCCGCCGCCGCCCGCACCATGGCCCAACAGGGCGGCATCACCGCGCTGCTGGCGGCCTCGGCGCTGTTCCTGCTCAGTTCCGTCTCCCCCGGCGCGCGAGGCCGCTGGATCGACGGGGTGCACGGGGGGATGCTGGCGGGTCTGCTGGGCCTCTGGTGGTGGGTGTCATGAGCAACTGGCAAAACCACCTGCGCTGGCTCAACCTCGCGCTGTTTATTGCCTACCCGCTGTCGTGGTTCGCGCCGCTGCTCCGGGCGGGCCTGCTGCCGCTGTTCGGGATGAGCGAAATCAGCCTGATCTCCGGCCTGCAATCGCTGTGGGACTCGGACGTCTTTCTGGCCCTGCTGGTGACGCTCTTCGCGCTCTTTGCGCCGCTGATCAAGACGCTGGGGCTGGCGCTGGTGCAGTTTGACCTGCTCGACCGCCGCAGCCTGCCGGTGCTGGAGGTCATCGGCAAACTTGCCATGGCCGACATCTTTCTGATCGCGCTCTATATCACCCTGTCCAAGGGCATGGGCGTGGGCCGTGTCGAGCCCGCCTGGGGGCTGTACCTGTTCACCGCCTGCATCCTCACCTCCATTACGCTGGGGGCCATCGAAAAGCGCCGCGCCCCGGCTTCTTCTCTGTAAAAATACCCCTGCGACGCGGCCAAGAGCACAGGCGATCCTGCCGCACGCAGACCTCCGACGGGCCTCCCTTGGCCATTGGCCTCCCGCCCCGGATGGGGCATAAGCCGCCCTGCCCCGGATGGGGCAAAAGCCACCCTGCCCCGGATGGGGCGAAAGCCGACCCGCCCCGGATGGGGCAAAAGCCACCCCGCCCCATTCCCGCCGGAGACCCCATGGCCAAAGCGACCACCCGATTTGTCTGCCAGTCCTGCGCCGCCACCACCACCAAATGGTCGGGCCGCTGCGAGACCTGCGGCGAATGGAACACCATCGCCGAGGAAAAACCCCTCAGCCAGGGGCCGTCCGGCAAAACTCTGGGCACCTCGCGCGGGCGTGCCGTGGCGCTGACCGATCTCTCCGCCAAAGAGGCCCCTCCGCCGCGCACCGCCTGCGGCATGGATGAATTCGACCGGGTTCTGGGCGGCGGGCTGGTGCCCTCCAGCGCGGTGCTGATGGCGGGCGATCCGGGCATCGGCAAATCCACCCTGCTGTTGCAGGCCGCCGCCGCCTTTGCCAATGCCGGGCTCAAGGTGGTCTATATCTCCGGCGAAGAGGCCAGCGCACAGGTCCGCCTGCGCGCGCAACGTCTGCATCTGGCCGAGGCACCGGTGAAACTGGCGACCGAAACCAATCTGCGCGACATCCTGACCACGCTGGATGAGACCCGCCCCGACCTTGCCATCATCGATTCGATCCAGACCATGTGGGCCGACAATGTCGACAGCACCCCCGGCTCTGTCAGTCAGGTCCGCGCCGCCGCGCACGAACTGACGACCTTCGCCAAGCGCACCGGCAGTTCCATCATGATGGTCGGCCACGTCACCAAGGAAGGCCAGTTGGCCGGTCCCCGCGTGGTCGAACACATGGTCGACACGGTGCTGTATTTCGAGGGCGAGCGCGGCCACCAGTTCCGTATCCTGCGCTCGGTCAAGAACCGCTTTGGTCCCACCGATGAGATCGGCGTGTTCGAGATGACCGGCGGCGGGTTGTCAGAGGTCGCCAACCCCTCGGCGCTGTTTTTGTCCGAACGCGGTCAGCCCGCGCCGGGGTCGGTGGTCTTTGCCGGGATCGAAGGCACCCGCCCGCTTCTGGTCGAGCTTCAGGCGCTGGTTTCTCCCAGCCCGCATTCGCAGCCGCGCCGGTCGGTTGTGGGCTGGGACGGCGGTCGGCTGGCGATGATTCTGGCGGTGCTCGAATCGCGCTGCGGCATTCCTTTTGCGGGTCTCGACGTGTACCTGAACGTCGCGGGCGGCATGCGGGTGTCGGAACCCGCCGCCGATCTGGCTGTGGCCGCTGCGCTACTTTCCGCGCGTGAGGACGCCGCCCTGCCCCCCGATACTGTCGTTTTCGGGGAAATCAGCTTATCAGGGGGCCTGCGCCCGGTCGGCCAGTCGGAAAACCGATTGAAAGAGGCGCGTAAACTTGGTTTCTCCAAGGCGATCCTGCCGCAAGGGGGCAAGGCCACGGCATCGGATGGCATGGCGCTGTCCCGCATGCCGGACCTGACCACTTTCGTCGGCGAGGTCTTCGGGGCCGGTTGACTTGGTCGAGACCACAATGACAAACGGAACTGAGGCCACAGACGGCCGCGCGACAAGAGGCGAGTGAGGCAGATGGACGGGTTTACAATCGTTGATGGCGTGGTCGGCGTCATCATTCTGCTGTCGGCGCTGCTTGCCTACTCGCGCGGGTTGGTGCGTGAGACGATGGCCATTCTCGGCTGGGTCGTGGCCGCCGTGGTGGCCTTTCTCTTTGCCGATCAGGTGCAACCGCTGGTCAAGGAAATCCCCGTCATCGGCGAATTCCTTGCCGATAGCTGCGAACTGGCGGTCATCGCCAGCTTTGCCGCGATCTTCACCGTCGCGCTGGTGGTCGTCTCGCTGTTCACGCCGCTGTTCTCCTCGATCATCAAACGCTCGGCGCTTGGCGGGCTGGATCAGGCGCTGGGGTTCTTTTTCGGCGTGGCGCGTGGCGTCCTGCTCGTGGCGATCGCGTTTTTTGTCTACGAGACGGTGATCACCTCGCAGGACATCGCCATGATCGACGACTCCCGCTCTGCGGCGGTCTTTGCCCAGTTCACCGGCCGGATCGAAGACCAGAACCCCGAACAGGCGCTTGGCTGGATCACCGCGCAATATGAACAACTTGTCAGCGTCTGCGACGCGCCGCAATAACCCGCCGTCCCGCAGGCACCCTGCCTTCGGGCCGGGCCGACGGCGGCGCAGCGGGCATCGCCCCGCCTAGGCCGGTTCGCCCCGCGCCACATCTCACCCGCCTTTCCCGAGGCCACTAAATGTAATCGTTTCGTGACATTCCGGGACCGGCCCATTAAACAATGCTGCATATGCAAAGCGGATTCGGAGCTGCCCCCTTGCCCGACCCCATTTTTCCACCCGCACATCCTTTTGACTTCGACTCTGTCCGCGACCCGGACAACGATGACAAGCTCAAGGAGGAATGCGGCATCTTCGGCGTCGTCGGTCTGGCGGACGCCGCCAACTTCGTGGCGCTCGGTCTGCACGCGCTGCAACACCGCGGACAGGAGGCGGGCGGGATCGTCGCCTACCACCCCGATCTGGGCGGGTTCAATTCCGCCCGGCGGTTCGGCTATGTGCGCGACAATTTCACCAAGCAATCGCTGATGGAAACGCTGCCGGGCCAACTGGCCATCGGCCACGTGCGCTATTCCACCGCCGGATCAAAGGGCCAGACCCAGATCCGCGACGTGCAGCCCTTCTTTGGTGAGTTTTCCATGGGCGGCGCGGCCATTGCCCACAATGGCAACATCACCAACGCCGAGGCGCTGCGCCGCGAGTTGATCGAGCGTGGCTCGATCTTTCAGTCCTCCTCGGACAGCGAATGTATCATCCACCTGATGGCACGGTCCCTGCAACGCGACATCCCCGCCCGGATGGAAGACGCGCTGCGCCGGGTCGAGGGCGCGTTTTCCGTCGTCGCCATGACCCGGACCAAACTCATCGGCGTGCGCGATCCGCTGGGCGTCCGCCCGCTGGTGCTGGGCAAGCTGGGGGATGGCTGGGCGCTCAGCTCAGAGACCTGCGCGCTGGACATCATCGGCGCCGAATTCGTGCGCGAGATCGAGCCGGGTGAGATGGTGGTGATCACCGCCGACAAGGGCGTCGAATCGCACTACCCCTTCCGCAAGGCGAAACCGCGCTTCTGCATCTTCGAACATGTCTATTTCTCGCGCCCCGATTCGATCATCGGCGGCCGCTCGGTCTATGAAACCCGCCGCCAGATCGGCGTCGAACTGGCGCGTGAGGCCCCGGTGGACGCCGACCTTGTCTGCCCGGTCCCGGATTCCGGCACCCCCGCCGCCATCGGTTTTGCCCACGAAAGCGGCATTCCCTACGGCATGGGCATCGTCCGCAACCAGTACATGGGCCGCACCTTCATCGAGCCGACAGAGCAGATCCGCAACATGGGTGTGCGCCTGAAACTCAACGTCAACCGCGCCCTGATCAAGGGCAAGAAGGTGATCCTTGTGGACGACAGCGTGGTGCGCGGCACCACCAGCCGCAAGATCAAGGAGATGATCCTTGATGCCGGTGCCGCCGAGGTCCACTTCCGCATCGCCTCGCCGCCCACCGCATGGCCCTGTTTCTACGGCGTCGACACGCCTCAGCGCGAAAAGCTGTTGGCCGCCACCATGTCCGAGGACGAGATGCGGGAACATCTGGGCGTTGACAGCCTCAAGTTCATCTCGCTCGACGGCCTGTATCGCGCCGTGGGCGAGGCGACAGGCCGCAACGCCGCCTGCCCGCAGTATTGTGACGCCTGCTTCTCGGGGGAATACCCGGTGGAACCGGCGGACATGATCAATAAGGGTTTCCAGATGAAGGCGGCCGAATAAGCCGCCTTTACCTGCGCTTTCCACAACATCCGGCCTATCCGCGCCCTTGGGTCGGCGGCAAAGCGCCTTCGGCCTTCGGGCCGAACAAGGCAACCCGGCGGCCACAGGCCAAAATGCGCCTGCCCGTGACCCGCCGCCAGCCATCCGCCGCGCATCCGCCCTGCCCCCTCTTTCGTCCGATGCTGCACCGCAGTATCTGCCGCGCTCCGATCAACCCGAGTGTAAAGAGACATGGCACAGGAAACCCCGACACCACAGGCCGTCATTTCGGCAGCCACCCGTCCCGCCAAGGGCAGCCTTGACGGGCTGATCCTGCTGGGCACCTTCGGTTCCGGCGACGCGCCCAAGGCCCTGATCCGCACCTCGCGCGGCAAGGTCGTGACGCTGACGATCGGCGACCAGATCGGCCGCGATCCCGTTATCGCGATAGAGGACGGGCGTCTGGCCCTGACCCAAAAAGGCGAAACCCGCTGGCTGATGCAGCCGGTGGCGCAGTAACCCGCCTAGCTGGTCACCGCCCGGCAGCGCGTCCAAAGGACCGGCGTGCTGCCACCGATGCTGTACAGCACCTCCTCTTCGGACAGTTGCTGCACCACAACCGCCGCGCCCGCGTCGGCCCCGCCCGCGGGCATCGCAAATTCATAGCGGTGGCGGCTATAGCGCCCGTCCGTCTCGATCCCCGAGGGGGCCACCACCCGGCTGCCCCGGATCGTCAGGCTTTGCCCCTCCGGTGAGCACCACGCGCCGCTGATCTCATCCGCCTGCGCCACCCCCGGCACCAGCAGCGCACACAGACCCAAGACCCGTCTGATCATCGTTTCCCTCCTGAAAGCTGCCCGCCCAGCATGACGCAGCAACGCCGACCTGCCCAGCCCCTTGACCCCATCGGCAATGCGGCTCACATCGTCGCCATGAATATCCTTGATCTCGATGCCCGCTGGCGGCGCTTCAATGATGACACCCGGTCCTGCCCCTGTTGCGGACGGGCGTTTTCCGGCATTTTCGACATCGGATTCGATGCGCCGGACGACTGGGCCTACGGCCCCCGCATCGGCGACGAGGATCTGGAGGTCGCAGAGGACCGCCTCGGGGCCGAGTTCTGCCGCATCGCGGGCCGCTACTTCCTTCGCTGCGTGGTGACTCTGCCCCTGCGCGGCAGCGATGACGTGTTCTCTTTTGGTCCGTGGGTCGAGGTGCCAGAGCCGGTGTTTCGCGCCTATCTCGCCACCATCGACGAGGCCACGGCCCCCTTCCCGCCTGCCGAGGGTCTGCTGGCCAATACCCTGCCACAGTTCGAAGAGGCGCTTGGCACCGCCGTCACCCTCACCCTGCCCGACCCGGCGCAGCGCCCACAGGTCACGGCCACAGAGGGGCCACTGGCCGAGGCACAGGCGCAGGGCCTCTCCTTTGACGATCTGCTCGATCTCTACGCCGCCTTCGGTGACGACATCCGCCCCCATCTGACGGCGGACTGACCGGGTTTTGCCCCGGCCCCGGCACGGGAATAGGCCCGGCGTCGGCCAGACCGCGACCACCCTCGCGGCACGTTCCCCTTGCCATGACGTTGCGTGGCAAACCCGCTGCAACACGCCCCGATCCGGCCCGACACCCACAGGCCCCTTGAATTTCTTCTGTCCAAAAATATCCTGGGGGAGTCGACCGCAGGGAGACGGGGGTCATGCTGCAAGCATGCCTTTGGCATGACGCCCCCAATACGCCGGTCGCCGCTCAGAGCCTCCGGTCCGGAAAACCCGTTTCCAAACATATCCCGAGCACGCAAAGGTCGCTGGTTGCACCTCGGGCGTCCACTGGTCGGGCGCGATCCCGGTCCCGATCCGTGCCGGATTGCCCCTGCCTCAGCGCGGGCAAAGGTTAAGCGCAGGTAAATTCGTCTCTGTAACCCATTGATTTTGCACATCCGGGAATCTGTCCACGCGTGGACACCCCTTATCTGACCGGGCCGCGACATGGCCGCGCTTGACCCCGCCGCAAATCCCCGGCAAAGCAGCCGCCATGACCAAGCTTGCCCTCATCACCGGCGCCTCTCGCGGCCTTGGCTTTGCCCTCGCCGAGGCCCTCGCGCCTAGCCATCACATCATCGCCGTGGCCCGCACCGTCGGCGGCCTCGAAGAGCTGGATGACCGCATCCAATCCAAGGGCGGCAGCGCCACGCTGGCCCCCATGGACGTGACCGACCGCGACGCCATGGCCCACCTGTGCCGCTCGATCCATGACCGCTGGGGCGGCCTTGCCCTCTGGGCACACACGGCGATTCACGCCAGCGCCCTGACCCCCGCGCCCCATATCGACCCCAAGGAATGGCGCAAGGCCCTGACCACCAATGCCGACGCCATGGGCCACCTGATCCCCTTCGTCGCGCCCCTTCTGGGCGACACCGGCGCGGCGCTGTTCTTTGATGATCCCGTGCAGGGCGAGAAATTCTACGGCTACTACGGCACCACCAAGGCGGCGCAGATCGCGCTGGCCCGCAGCTGGGCGGCCGAGACCGAACGCACCGGCCCGCGCGTCCATGTGCTGACCCCCAATCCCATGGCCACCGCCACCCGCGCGCGGTTTCACCCCGGCGAGGACCGCGCCGCCCTTGCCACCCCCGCGTCCGAAGCCAACCGCCTGCTCGCAGAACTGGCCTGAACCGCACCAAAACCTGAGTCTTTCAGGGCGCACCTCGCGCCCATCGGCGGAGCGTTGCTTGCCCCAAGCCCCCCCTTTGACTAGAGAGGGGCAAACCAGAACGGGCACACCCTCATGCGCATCCTCATCACCAACGACGACGGCATCAACGCGCCGGGTCTCAAGGTTCTATCCGCCATTGCCGAAGACCTGGCCGGCCCCGAGGGCGAGGTCTGGACCGTTGCCCCCGCCTTTGAGCAATCCGGCGTGGCGCATTGCATCTCCTACACCCATCCAACCATGATCGCGCAGCTTGGCCCGCGCCAATACGCCGCCGAGGGCAGCCCCGCCGATTGCGTGCTGGCGGGCCTGCACGACGTGCTGAAGGAAAACCCGCCGGATCTGGTCCTGTCCGGGGTGAACCGGGGCAACAACTCGGCCGAGAACGCGCTATATTCCGGCACGCTGGGCGGCGCGCTAGAGGCGGCGCTGCAAGGGCTGACCGCCATCGCACTGTCGCAATACTATGGCCCGGACAATGCGCTGGCCGATGACCCGTTCGAGGCCGCCGCCGTCCACGGGGCCGACACCGTGCGCCGCATCCTGCGCGCCGATCCGGGCCGGACCGAGGGCTATCGCCGGTTCTACAATGTCAACTTTCCCCCCGTCTCCGCCGCACGGGTCGAGGGCACGGTGGCCGCGCCGCAGGGGCTGCGCCGCGATACCCGCTTTACCGTCGAGTCCACGCATTCGCCCTCTGGTCGGCGGTTCCTTTGGGTGCGCGGCGGCGATCAACGCGCCGAGACCGCGCCCGGCAGCGACGCGGACATGAACCTCAAGGGCTGGATCACCGTCACGCCGATGCGCGCCGACCTGACCGATCACGCAGCGCTCGACGATCTGAAAGACGCCTTTTCATGAGCTTCGACGCCGAAGCCAAGATGCAGTTCCTCTTTGCGCTTCGGTCCAAGGGCGTCACCGACAAGGCCGTGCTCAACGCGATGGAGCGGGTCGACCGTGGCCGGTTCATTCAGGGCTATTTCTCGGAACGCGCCTATGACGACATGCCGCTGCCCATCGCCTGCGGCCAGACCATCTCACAGCCTTCGGTCGTGGGGCTGATGACGCAGGCGCTGAAGGTGGGGGCCCGCGACAAGGTGCTGGAGGTCGGCACCGGCTCTGGCTATCAGGCCGCGATCCTCGCGCAACTGGCGCGGCGGGTCTACACCGTCGACCGCCATCGCCGGTTGGTGCACGCGGCGCGGGCGGTGTTCGATGAGCTTGAGCTGACCAATATCACCGCCTTCACCGCCGACGGGTCCTTTGGTTTGCCGGATCAGGCCCCCTTTGACCGCATAATTGTGACCGCAGCCGCCGAAGACCCGCCCGGCCCGCTCTTGGCGCAATTGAAGATTGGCGGTATCATGGTGGTGCCGGTGGGCCAGTCCGATGCCGTCCAGAGCCTGATCCGCGTGACGCGGACCGACAATGGCTACGACTACGACGAAATGCGGCCCGTGCGCTTTGTACCGTTGGTCGAAGGGCTCGGCAAAGACTGACGCGTCGGCGCGGCGCTTGTATCGCGCCACCAACCTGTGACGCCCTGGAGACAAGGGGTGCATGTGAGGATATCGAGATGACACTTGGCTTCCGCCCCATGACGGCCCTTGCCCTTATCGCGCTGTTGTCGGCCTGTTCCGACGGATTGGATTTCGACCTTCGGGGCGGGATCGGCGGCGGGGTCGATACAACCGATGCCGCGCTCAAGGCGACCGCGACCCGGCCCGAACCCGATGACCGGGGCGTGCTGTCCTATCCCAGCTATCAGGTCGCCGTCGCCAAACGCGGCGACACGCTGGCCGATGTGGCCGCGCGCGTCGGCCTGCCCGCCGACGAACTGGGCAAGTACAACGGGATCAAACCGGGCGATGCGCTGCGCCGGGGGGAAATCGTCGCCCTGCCCCGTCGCGTGGCCGAACCCTCGCCCGCCACAGGCGCGGACACCACCGGCCCGATCCGTCCGCCCTCGGGTGTGGATGTCACCACGCTGGCCTCAAACGCGATCAACAAGGCACCGGATACCGCGCGGCGGAGCGGGGCCGCGCCGACCGGCGTCGAACCGGTCCGGCACAAGGTCGCCCGTGGCGAAACCGCCTTTACGATCGCCCGGCTGTACAATGTCTCGCCCCGCGCGCTGTCCGAATGGAACGCGCTGGACAAGGATTTCGCGATCCGCGAAGGCCAGTTCCTGCTGATCCCGGTCACCGCGCCAACCGCCCCCCGGACCAGTGGTCGCGACACCACCGCGCCGGGGGCCGGGTCGCTGACCCCGGTGCCGCCCTCTGCCGCGACGCCGCTGCCCGCCGAGACGCCAGAGGCCCGCACCGCCGCCAAACCCGATCCGAAACCGGAAAAGCCGGTGGCTGACATTGGCCAGACCAAGGCCAAGGCGGGTGGCACCATGTCGATGCCGGTCTCCGGGTCGATCATCCGAGAATACAACCCCGGCACCAACCCCGGCATCGACATCAGCGCGTCGCCCGGCACCCCTGTCTCTGCGGCGGCAAGCGGATCGGTCATCAGCGTGTCGAAAAAGACCGATGGCGCCAGCTTTATCATCGTCCGTCACGCGGACAACGTGAACACGGTCTATCTGAACGTGGCCGATATCGGCGTGAATGTCGGCGATTCCGTCAGCCGCGGTCAGCAGATCGCCCGCGTGGCGCCCGGCGATGTCGGGTTCCTGCACTTTGAAGTCCGGCAAGGATTGGACAGCACCGACCCGATGAGCTATCTGCGCTGACCTTGTTGCGTGGCGCCTAGACCAGCGCCACGCCCTTGCGTCCCGCCAGATCGGTGAAAAACTGCCATGCCACGCGGCCCGACCGCGCGCCGCGCGTGGCCTGCCATTCGACCGCCTCTGCGCGCAGGTCCTCATCGCTGACATTGACCCCGTAGGCGTCGCAATAGCCACGCACCATGGCCAGATAGTCGTCCTGCGAACAGGGATGAAACCCGAGCCACAACCCAAAGCGATCTGACAGGGAGACCTTTTCCTCGACCGCCTCAGAGGGGCTGATCGCGGTCGAACGCTCATTCTCGATCATGTCGCGGGGCATCAGGTGGCGACGGTTCGAGGTGGCGTAGAACAGCACGTTCTCGGGCCGCCCCTCGATACCGCCGTCCAGCACCGCCTTGAGGCTTTTGTAATGTTCATCGTCGTGACTGAACGACAGGTCATCGCAGAACAGCACAAAGCGCAGCGGCGCGTCCCGCAACACCGCCAGCAAACGCCCCACAGAGCCCAGATCCTCGCGTTGCAGTTCCACCAGTTTCAGGTCATGGCCCTCGGCGCGCACGGCGGCATGAACCGCCTTGACGACGCTGGATTTCCCCATGCCCCGCGCGCCCCAGAGCAGCGCGTTGTTGGCGGCATGTCCGCGTGCAAATTGCAGGGTGTTCTCTACCAGTGTGTCGCGCGCGCGGTCGATGCCGATCAGCAGATCCAGCGCCACGCGGCTGACCTGCGGCACCGGCACCAGACGGTCAGGATCGACATGCCAGACAAAGGCCTCTGCGGTGTCGAAGGCCGGTGCCGCCTGCGGTGCGGGCGACATCCGCTCCAGTGCCGCGGCGATGCGTTTCAGCGCCGCGGTTTTATGTCCGACCGATTTTCCGCTCATCGCTGCGGTTCCTCGTCCTCGTCTTCGTCAAACTCATCCATCAGCGGATCGTTCTCAGTGTCCGGCTCTTCCTCGAACCACAGACCCTGCGCGCGCAGATCGGCCTCGCGTTTCTTTTCGACGCGACCGACAAGGAAGATCGACACTTCGTAGAGACCATAGACCACCACAAAGAGGATCAGCTGCGTCACCACATCCGGAGGCGTCACCACCGCCGCCAGCACAAGGATGGCCACCATGGCGTATTTGCGCACGCTGCCCAGCCCCTCGGCAGAGACAAGACCGGCCTTGCCCATCAGCGTCAGCAGCACAGGCAGTTGAAAACACAGGCCAAAGGCCATGATGAAAACCAGCGAGGTGTGCAGGCTTTCGTTGACCTTGCCGAAAAAGGTGATCCTCAGCCCTTCTTCGGTTGCGGGCACAACGGCGGTCGCATCGGGCACGTCCACACCGCCCGCCAGAAGGTTGGCAAAGATCGACGGCGCGTCGGCAAAGCCCAGAAAGAAGGCCATCGCCAGCGGCGTGACCACAAAATGCGCAAAGCTTGCCCCCATCAGGAACATCACCGGCGAGGCGATGATAAAGGGCAGAAACGCATTCTTTTCCGATTTGTAGAGACCGGGCGCCACAAAGCGCCACATCTGGAAGGCAATGACCGGGAACGCCAAGGCAAAGCCAAAAACCATCGAGATGCGAAAGACCACAAACAGGTATTCCTGCGGGCTGGTGTATTGCAGCGTCGGTGACGGGTCACCCAGCGCGCGCAGCGTGTCTTCGATCGGAACAAGCAGGAATTGCAGGATGTGTTCCGCCAGAAAATCGCCATTGACCGGGATGAACAGAACGCAGATCCCGACCAGCAGGGCGATCACAGAGCGGATCAACCGGGTGCGCAGTTCGGCCAGATGCTCGATCAGCGGGGCCGAGCTGTCCTCGATATCGTCGTGCGCGTCGCTCATGCCTTGTCGTTTCCTTCTGCGGCAGGCCCTTCCGCGACGGGTTTGGGTGCCGCGTCCGCAGGGGCGTCCTGCATCGAAGCTTCAAGCTCGTCAGCCTTGCGCAGGGCATCGGCGGCCTCACGCGCCTTGCGCTCGGCCGCCTTGCGGGCGGCACTGGCTTCGATCTTTTTCCTGGCCTCGGCGCGTTCCTTGGCCAGCTTGCCGGTCTCGCTGTCGGGATCGAAATCGGTCATGGACTTGGCGGCATCCTTGACGCCGTCCATCGCGCTGCTCACCGGGTTGGTGGCCGATTTGAACGTCTTGGCCATATCCTTGACCCCGGCGTCATCCGCCGCCTCGTTCATCGCGCGGCTGAATTCGCGCGCCATTCCGCGCGCCTTGCCCATGAAACGACCCACATTGCGAAAAAGCACCGGCAGGTCCTTGGGCCCGACAACGATCAGCGCAACGATGCCGATCACCAGCAGTTCGGCAAAGCCAAGATCGAACATAACAGCTTACGCCTTGTCTTTCTCGTCTTCCGGGGTGACGTCCTTGGCCTCTTCGGCCTTTTTCTGTTCTTCCAGTTCTTCGGTGCTTTCGCTCACGCCTTTCTTGAAGGCGGTGATGCCTTTGCCCACTTCGCCCATCAGCGACGAGATCTTGCCGCGGCCAAACAGGACCAGCACGACGACCGCGATCAGCAGAAGGCCGGGAAGGCCGATGTTTCCGATACCCATGATGTCTCTCCTAGTGTCGGCGGCGCCTGTCCGGGGCCGCGCATCAATGCCACTGCGGTTATCTATAGGCTCTCCCGCTCCCGGAAAAGCGCCAAAGCGCCGCGACTCCGCACTCGTTTTGTCATGAGGTTGTCAGTTGTCAGGTTTTTGTCAGTATGGTCGGCATACGGACGCCCGAAAAGGACCCGGCGATGAATCGCAAAGACCGGCTTTACGCCCTGACACAACGGCTGCGCGACAGGCAATTGCACACGGCAGAGGCGATGGCGCAGGATCTGGGGGTCTCGGTGCGCACGATTTACCGCGACATGGAAACGCTGGCCGCCTCTGGCGTGCCGGTCGAAGGCGCGCGCGGCTATGGTTATTCGGTTCAGGCCGCCATCACGCTGCCGCCGCTGAACCTGACCGAGGCAGAGCTTGAGGCGCTGCACCTTGCGCTGGCGGCGCTTGGCGCGTCCGATCTGCCGGAACACGCCGTCAGCGCGCGCAGTCTTTCGGCCAAGATCGAGGCGGTCCTGCCCGAGGACGCAGGCCCCGCGCCCGCCCCCTTTGGATTTGCCACCGACAGCTTCGCTGAGGCGGCGCGCGGCTTTGTCCACATGCCCGCCATCCGCGCCGCGATCCGGGCGCGCCAGCGGTTGCGGATCGAAACCGGCGGGGCCATGCATGTGCTGCGCCCGCTGCATCTGGATTACTTTGGCCGGGTCTGGACCTGCGTCGGCTGGGACGAGACTGAGGCGCGGTTTCTCAGCCTGCGGGTCGACCGGATCGATAGCCTCGTGCCCCTGCCCGGCCTGTTTGTCGATGAACCCGGCAAGACACTGGGTGACTGGCGCAAGCAGGGCCGCTAAGCGGCCCCGCCACGCAAGTGGCCCCGGTGCAGGGAGCAAGCACCGGGGCCGATCGGGACTGACGCGGCAAAGGGTGGGACATGGGGATGAGCCGCGTTTGGGACAGCCCGAAATCAGTATTTGTAGGTTGTGCCGCCGGAATAGCCGCCCGTGTAGCCCCCAGAGTAGCCACCTGTGTGACCGCCCGTGTACCCTCCGGTGTATCCCCCGGTGTGACCGCCGGTATAGCCACCGGTGTAACGACCTGTGTGGCCACCCGTGTAGCCATCGGTATATCCGCCGGTGTGGCCGGTATCCTTCTTGTAGCCGCCATCATATCCGCCGTCATAGCCACCATTGTAGCTTGTCTTAACGTCCTGATAGCCGCTCACGATGCAGGACCAGGGTGCGCTCTGGTCGCCACCGATCTTGATGACCTCACGCGACAGAGTCGAATATTTCTGGGTCGCGGTGGCATAGGTCTGCACGCATTCCATGTGACCGATATAGGCGGTGTTCCAGTCGGCATAACCGTAGGAGTCATGGGCCGCAGCGGACCACGTCTGAATGGTCACGATCTTGGCGTGCTGCTGGGTCGGGCCATAGCCCATGGCGGTGATCTTGTCGCCCTGATCCGCGGCAGCGGCGGTTGCGGTCAGCGCGAAGGCGGCGAAAGCGATCTTGGCAAAGGTTTTCATGGATCTGTTCCTTGGAAAAATGGGGGCGTCTGGTTGAAGCGGGTCTTGGTCCATCCGGTGAGCGGCTTGATTGCGCCCTGTGCTCCGGACTTCGTAACTGAGACGCAAGATAGGCCCGGTTTCTTGGCCACATCAGTGAGGAAAACCCCACTCAACCGGAAGGCTCTGAAATAGCGGGATAAATCCCCCGAACGCGCGCCTTGGCGAACGAAAAACCCCGCTTCCTGTCGGGAAGCGGGGGTGCTGGAACCATCAAGATGGGGGGCGTGTCAGACCGAAGCGCGATAGATCTTGTCGATATTCGCACCCAGCGCCGCGTTGAACTCCGCGTCCGACATCTGCTTGGTCAGGCCTTCGGTCAGCGCGCGGCTGAAAGAGGCGATCATCTTGGGCTGGCGGGACAGTCGTTCACAGGCTTCGTCGGTGGAATAACCGCCCGACAGCGCCACCACACGGATCACGCGCGGATGGTCGGCCAGATCGTCATAAAGACCGTCCTCGGTCGGGATCGTCAGCTTCAGCATGATATCCTGACCCTCGGCCAGCTGGTCCAGCCGCGCCGCGATTTCGGCCTTCAGGAGTGTCTCGGCCTCGGCCTTGGTGGCCGAATGAATATCGACCTCGGGTTCGAGGATCGGCACCAGACCCGCCGCGAGGACGGTCATGCCCAATTCGAATTGCTGCGCGACAATCGCCTTGATGCCCGCCGCATTGGCCTCATGGATGACAGAGCGTTCCTTGGTGCCGAAGATGCCGAACGCAGCGGCCTCTTTCAGGGTTTCCTCGACGCCCGGAATCGGTTTCATCAGTTGGACGCCGTCGGCCTTGTCTTCCAGACCCTTGTCGATCTTGAGGAAGGGCACGATGCCCCGGTCCTCCCACAGCGCCTGTGCGGTGGGCTTGCCCTCAACCGCGCCGCGCATGGTGCGCTCAAACAGGATCGCGCCCAGCACCTTGGCGTTGGTGAAATCCGCTGCCGTGATGATGCGTGAGCGCATCTCGTGGATCTCGGCGTACATGGCGTCTTCGCCGTCGTACATGTCCTCGGTCACGCCATACAGGCGCAGGGCCTTGGGCGTCGAGCCGCCCGACTGGTCCAGCGCGGCGATAAATCCCCCGCCCGTGCGCATTTGCTCGGTTTGTTTGGAAAAAGTGGCTGCGTCCTGTCCCATGTGACCCTCTTGTGATGAAATGAAAGGCTTTTGCGCTTTCGATAGCGCAGGGGACCGGGCCGGTATAGTGGGCGTCTGTCCTGATAACGCTAACTGTGGCGCGGAGGCGATTTTTCGACGAAAAATCGGTTCACCGACGGTCAACATGCAGCCAGATACCCGCCCGCGACCGCACCGTCAGATGCGCCTCCGGCACCGGCACCCTGTCGGCAATCGGCGCGACGCGCAGATCGCGCAGGATCAGCGACAACAGCAAGACCCCCTCGACCATGGCGAACCCCGCGCCCGTGCAAACCCGCAGCCCGGCGGAAAAGGGGATATAAGCCTCGCGCCCGCAGGTCTTGCCGTTCTCTGTCTGCCAGCGTGCGGGGTCGAATCCATCCGGGTTGTCCCACAGCCCCTCATGCCGGTGCAGGTGCCATGGGCTGAGCACCATCTGCGACCCCTTGGGGATATCGCGGTCACGGAACCGTTCCGGACAGGTCGTCTCACGCACCATCATCGGCACCGGAGGATACAGCCGCAACGCCTCGCGGAACACATCCCGGCTGATGCGCAACTTTGAAATGTCGGAAAAATCGCAGGTCTTCAGCGCCTGCGCCTCTTGCGCCACCCGGTCTTGCCAGTCCGGGTGCGTCGCCATTAGATAAAGCGCCCAGCCCAAGGCAGAGGCGCTGGTTTCATGTCCCGCGAGGAAAAAGATCGCCACCTGATCGACCATCTCTTGGGTCGAGAACCGCTGCCCGGTTTCGGGATCGGGCGTGGTCATGATCTTGGTGGCCAGATCGTCCGGTGCCGTCCCGGCTTCGATCGCGGCAAGGCGGTCCTCGGTCAACCGGGTGATCAGCGCGCGAATCCGCCGCGCCGCCGCCTTTGTGTCGCGCCGAAAGAAGCGCGGCATCCACCTCGGCACCGGAATGAAGGCGGCCAGGTTCAGGATCGGCTGCGTGCGCTGGTAGGCGCGGAATTCGTGAAACACCTCCTGCGCGGTCGCATCCTCGATCGGGATCGAAAACAACGTGCGAAAGATCACATCCGCCGCCGCATGGCTGGCGATTTCCTCAACCTCGACGCTCTGCCCGGCCCTGGCGGTCAGCCGGTCCCGCGCCGCCTGCGCCGCATCCCACATCGCCGGATAGGTCTCGCGCAGGCGTCCGCCCTCAAAGGCCGGGTCGATGATCCGCCTTTGCCGCTGCCATGTCGCGCCATTGGTCAGAAAGACCGAATTGCCCAGCAAGGGGCGCAACCCTTCGCTGATGCGTGCCGATTTCGGAAAATCCATCGGCCGCTCTTTCAGCACCGTCTTCACCAGATCGGGCTGGTTCAGTAGATAAGAGCGGAAAAACGGCGTGCGGAACTCTGCCATCTTGGCGCGGTATAGCCGCGCGGGCTGGGCCGAGAGGATGTCCTGCCGGAACAGTTTGACATAGCGCCAGAGCGAGACCCGATCCGGGCGCGCCGCCGGTTTCGGAGGGATCATGCGGCGATGCTCGTATATTTCGACACCGGCACGTCGATGCGGCTGTTGGACGGCGGCCGGTCACAATACCGCGCGGACAGGGACACCGGCCCCGCAGTGATCTGGAAATAGTCATAGTCCAGCGGTCGGTCGAAGGCGCAAAGATACTGGAAGTGCAGGCGAAAGAACTTCCACCGCAGTTCCTTCCAGCGTTCGGGGCTGAGCGACCGGGTGAACTGCGCCGAAAACACCAAAGGCCAGCGTTTGCCCTCGGGTGCGACACCCGAAACGCTGACCGGGTCACACAGCGCAAAGGCACAACCATCGCCCGGCGCCGTCACATCGACCCAGGTCAGTTCCTCTCGCGCGCTGAGATAGCGCAGATCGGCGCGCAGACGGTGCGCGCCGCGCAGGAAGGACACCATCGGCACCACCTGCCCCAGACTGAGGAACGCCAGCTTCGGGCCATTGGCCGGCACGCGACCCGCCCGGATCAGATCGGCAAGGATCGAGACCGCCAGATGCGCGCCGGACGAATGGCCAACGACCAGCACCTCTTGCACATCGTCGGTCAGCGCCTCGGCGATGATCTCGCCAAACGCGGCCATCCGCGCCTCCAGTTCGGGCGGATTGGCCCCGCGATAGCGGGCCGAATAGGCATAGTCGTGCATCAGGTAGTAGGCAAAGAACTTACCATCCTTCTTCTTGAACCAGCGCAGCACAGCCCAGACGATGCCCCCCCATGCCACAAGGCCCGCAAGCGTCGCCACGGCCCCAAGGCCCCCGGCCAGCCAGCCAATGACGGCAAAGGCCGCCCAGCCCAGCACCATCGCGCAGGTCAGTTGCAGCAACAGCATCCCGATCGGGTAGAGCGCGGCTATCACCGGCCCCTTGCGCAGCCGCATCAGACGCCGCAGCGCACCCGTGGCGATGTATTCCCACGCGGTGCGGACCAGTTGCGCGTAGGTCGCGGGGATCGAGGTCGACATGCTGTCGCGCACGATGTCGGACCAGACCAGAACCTCGACATCCGCCGTGACCGCCTGCCCGTCCATCTCGCTGTCGACGTGCCAGCCATAAAGCCCGCCGGTGCGCTTGGGGCTGAGGCCGATCCGGTAGCCAGAGATCCGCGCCTGCGCAGCGCCTTCCTTGCGGTACAGTTCGCGGTAGCGGCGGGGATGAATCGGATCGTAGCCGGGAATGTAAAACACCCTGCGCCGTGAGACGTCCTGCGGATTGTCGGCCTGCCCAGTGCCCATGTCTCGCACCTCTCTGTTGCGATCAGGGTACGCCGGATTTTCGGCAAGAGTAAGGCGCAGTCCGGGTGCGAATGGCGCAATATCCGCCGGGTGGTTGCCCGCTGTCAGCGCCTGTGGGCAACCGCCTTCAGGGTCGCGCCGCACGGCACCTTGCGCGGATGTCAGCCCAGCGTGGCCAGCGCCGGAAAGGTCTCCAGCAGCCAGAAGGACAGCGAAGAGAACCCGCCGGTCAGCATCAGCAGGCCAATGGTCCAGAGCAGCAGCCCCATGGCACGCTCGATCTGTTCCATGTGCCGTTTCATCCAGCCCATGACCCCGGTCAGGCGCGGCAGGAAGGCGGCGACCAGCAGGAACGGCACCCCCAGCCCCACGGCATAGACCGCCAGCAACAGCGTGCCGCGCGCCACCGAGGCCTCGGACGCGGCAAGGCTGAGGATCGCGCCCAGTTGCGGGCCGATACAGGGCGTCCAGCCAAAGGCAAAGGCAAGCCCCAGAATATACGCGCCAAAGGCCGATCCGCCCCGGTCGCCCGCATCCAGCCGCGCCTCGCGGTCCAGAAAGCCGATCCGGTAGACGCCGACAAAATGCGCGCCGAATATCATCACCACGATGCCTGCGGCGGTGTTCAGCCAGTCCTGATACTGGAGAAAGGCAATGCCTACGGCGGAGGCGGCAAAGCCCATCAGGAGAAAGACGGTGGAAAGGCCCAGCACAAAGAACATGGCCGGCAACAGCGCCTTGTTCCGGCTGCCCTCACGTGAGCCCAGATCGGTCACGGACACCCCGCTCATGTAGGCCAGATAGGGTGGCACCACCGGCAACACGCAGGGGCTGAGGAAAGAGATGACCCCGGCGAGCAGCGCCACGATCATGGCGGGCAAGAGCGATGCGTCTATGATTTCGATTCCGAACATATCCGGGTCTTAGGCGAAAGCGCGGGCGGCGTCACCTCGCTGCTGTGTCACATCCGCGTGGGCGGCGGGTCGTGCTTTTCTTCGGGCGGACAAGGGGCTACATCCGCAGCATGACTCATGAACTCGACGCGCTTGGGCTGCTGTGTCCGCTGCCGGTCCTGAAGGCCCGCAAAAGGCTGCAATCGCTGGCCTCTGGCGAGGTATTGGTCCTGCGCACGGACGACCCCGCCGCGGTGGTGGATGTGCCCCATTTCTGTGCCGAGGCGGGGCATGATCTGGTGGCCCATGAAGAGGCGGGCAAGGCGATCGTCTGGACCATCCGCAAGGGGTGATCGGTGCGGCTGTCCACGCGTGGACAGCAAGGTGACGTCGCGTCTTCAACGGCTTACAGAGACGATTTTACCATTCGTTAGGAAATACGCCGCTGGCGGGGATGGCAAATGCGCCGTCAATGCCCTGCCTCAGGTCCTGCGGTCGCGGTCGGGGTGTCAGCCCCGCCGGGACAAGAGGCTCCCGAAGACATACATGCGAGGGACGCGCCGGGAGCGACCCGGCACAAAGGCGACTCCTGCGGGCGGCCACAAGCGGTGCGCCTGTCCTCGCCAGGATGCCTGGCCATGTCCGGCGGCATGTGCGCGCCGATCAGACCCCAGCCCCCGGACGCGAACGCCGTTTGGGCAATGCGCGGATTGGTGCGCTGTGGTGCCCAGCACGTCGCCGGTTGCGACAAAGATGTCAGCGCCTGCCCGCCCGTGCAGCCGCCCGAAGGCCCAAGCCCGGACCCTAGCCGGGTTTGTAGCAGATGATCTGAACCGGGTGGGTTCGACCCTCCTCAATATTCCGCGCGGCATTCTGTACGATCTGCGGGGCGCGGTCGCCCAGGAGTATGTGAACGCCGAAGACCGGGGCCTGCCCCTTTGCCGCAAGTTCAATGGCGGCCCGGTAACCCTGAAGGTATTTTTCGCCGGTATCGGTGGTTTCGATGTTGATAAACCCGGCATCTTCCAGCGCCGCCACGGTATCCGCCGGGCGCATCAGATAGGCCCCGCTTCCGTCGTCTGACCAAGGCACCGGGTGGTGCGGCTCGCCCCCGTCGCCCAGCCCGTGTTCGGTCAGGGCAAAAAAGGCGCCGGGCTTCAGCACCCGGAAGGCCTCGTTGAAAAAGCCGCCGCGATCCGGCACGTTCATCGTGACATGCTGCGCGTATCCGCCATCGAAGGCGTCGTTGTCATACGGGAGCTTTTGCCCGTCGCCGTGTCGACATGTCACCGCATCCGCCATCCCGACCAGCGCACTCAGATTGTTGGCGGCGTCCACGAAGGGGGCGGTGATATCCAGACCGTCAACGTGACAAAGAAACCGCTTGGCCAGATACCGGGCAGGACCACCGAGGCCGCAGCCGATATCTACAAGCCGATCCCCGCCTTTGATCGGCAAAGCGTCCGCCAGTTCCACGGTGGCCGGAAACCCGCGCGCATGAAAATGGTCGACGGGCGCAAGCTGTTCGACGGTCACTGTCGCGGGATCAAGCCCGGCCAGAGCCATCTTTTCCAGAATGCGCGCGTATACATCGCCCTTGCCCCAATGATCTGAAATGGCCTGTGCGTTGGTCATCTTACCCCCCCCCAAATCCTTGTGCCGGATTACCACATTTTCATGAATTTCCCTAGCCTTGGGTTGCATTGGTGCTGTCCTTCCCGCGGCCCCAAACCCGACACCCCTGGCCCCCGGCGCAAACGGCCTGCCCCCCTGTCCCGCCCGCCATTGCGCGCCCCCGCCGGTCGCTATTGTCACGGCCTGCGGGGCGGTGCTGACGCTGGCGTCAAAATCCGTGACGCACCCGCGCTGGACGATGTCGCGGTTTTGCGCCCGCGCGTGAGGACGCTGTTCAGAGACCATGCCGCATGCCGCGCCTTGGCCCCGGCCACCATCCCGCCTGTCCGTGGGGGCCTGTCCGTGGGGGCCTGTCCGTGGGGGCCTGTCCGTGGGGGCCTGTCCGTGGGGGCCTGTCCCCCGTCCGTGACACAAAAAAGCCCCGCGTCGCCGCGGGGCTTTTTCAGGATCATTTGGTCCGGGTCAGCCGCCCAGTGACCACCAGCCACGGCGCTTGGGCTTGTCGTCAGCCTCTGCGGGTTCCGGGGTCTCTGCGACGGGTTCCGGGGCGGGTTCCGGTGTCGGTTCGGGCGCGGGTTCGGCGCTGGCCACCTCGACGGGGGCCGGTTCCGCCTGTGCCTCCGGTTCCGGTGTCGGCTCCGGTGTCACGTCTGGTGCCGCTTCCGGGGCCGCTTCGGTGGCCGCCTCGGCGACCGGCGTTTCGGCGGCCTCGGCGGCGGGTGCGACCGGTTGCACCGGCGTCTCGGCAATCGGTGTGCCGACCGCTGCGGCGATCACGTCCGAGGCCTTTCGCCGGGTGCGGGCGCGCTTGGGCTTTTCGTCGGTGTCCGGCGTCGTGGCCGCAACCGGCTCCGGGGCCTTTTCAGGCGCTGCCTCTGCCTGCACCTCGGGTGCGGGCGCGTCGGCAGGCTGCGCGTCGGCAACCGGAACTTCGGCAACCGGGGCCGCCTCTGCCACCGCCGGCTCTGCCGCCGGGGCCGCATCGGCGGTGTCGGTCACGGTATCGGAGGATTTGCTGCGCGACCGGCGCGACCGCGTGCGGGTCCGCTTGGGTTTGGGCGCGTCCTCTGCGGCCTCGGGGGCATCGGCCCCTTCGGCAACGTCACCGGCCGGAGCGGCCTCTGCGGTGTCCGGCTGGCGGGTGTCGTCCTCCGACCCGTCGGCCCCATTGGTGTCGCCGTTATCCCCGTTGTCGCCATTGTCCCCGTTGTCTCTGGACTTGGACTTGCGCCGACGCCGACGACGGCGCTTTTTCGGCTTGTCGTCCTCACCGGTCTCTTCCTGCTGCGGTGCGGCGGCAGGCGCGGCCTCGGGGGCCGTGGTCTCGACGATCTCGGCGTCTTCGATCTCTTCCTCGTAGTCCTCGTCCACCTGATCCATCAGCGAGGTGTCGACAGAGACCACCGGCGCGGTCGCCTCTGGCACCACACGGGTCGCGGTCTTGAACTTTTCAAGGGTGAAGTCGGGCGACACCAGATGCGGTTCCCCCTCGATCCGGACCGACATGCCATAGCGTGTCTCGATCTGGAGGATGTGTTCGCGTTTCTGGTTCATCAGGTAGTTGGCGATGCTGACCGGGCATTTCACCAGCACCTCGCGCGAGCGGCGGCGCACGCCTTCTTCCTCGATCTGGCGCAGCACCTGCAACGACAGGTTGTCGTCCGAGCGGATCAGCCCGGTGCCGTGGCAGGCCGGGCATGGCTGTGTCGTCGCCTCGATCATGCCGGGGCGCAGACGCTGGCGCGACATTTCCAGCAGGCCAAAGCCCGAGATGCGGCCCACCTGAATGCGCGCGCGGTCGGTTTTCAGCTTGTCTTTCAGCTTTTTCTCGACGGCGGCGTTGTTCTTGCGCTCATCCATATCGATGAAGTCGATGACGATCAGCCCGGCAAGGTCGCGCAGACGCAACTGGCGGGCCACCTCTTCGGCGGCTTCAAGGTTGGTCTTGGTGGCGGTTTCCTCGATCGAGCCCTCTTTGGTGGCGCGGCCAGAGTTGACGTCGATGGCCACCAGCGCCTCTGTCACGCCGATCACGATGTAACCGCCGGATTTCAGCTGCACGGTCGGGTTGAACATGCCGCCAAGGTAGGATTCGACCTGAAAGCGCGCGAAGAGCGGCATCTGGTCGTGGTAGTGCTGCACGTTCTTGGCGTGGGACGGCATGATCATCTTCATGAAGTCCTTGGCCACGCGGTAGCCGCGCTCCCCCTCGACCAGAACCTCGTCGATTTCGCGGCTGTAGAGGTCGCGGATCGAGCGTTTGATCAGGTCGCCCTCTTCGTAGATCTTGGCGGGGGCGATGGATTTCAGCGTCAACTCGCGGATCTGTTCCCACAGGCGCTGAAGGTATTCGTAGTCGCGCTTGATCTCTGTCTTGGTGCGCTTGGCCCCTGCGGTGCGGATAATCAGACCGGCGCCCTTGGGGACGTCGATGCTGTTGGCGATTTCCTTGAGCTTGGAGCGGTCGGCGGCGTTGGTGATCTTGCGGCTGATGCCGCCGCCGCGCGCGGTGTTGGGCATCAGGACGCAGTAGCGACCGGCAAGGCTGAGGTAGGTGGTCAGGGCCGCGCCCTTGTTGCCGCGCTCTTCCTTGACGACCTGCACCAGCATGATCTGGCGGACCTTGATGACTTCCTGAATCTTGTAGCGGCGCGCGCGGGGTTTGCGGACCGGGCGGATGTCTTCTTCGGTGTCGTCGTCAGCGACGGATTCGATCGAGGCATCGCGGGCGGCGGCGTCATCCTGCGCGTCGTCCTCGTCTTCGTCGCTGTCGTCGCGGGCGGTGTCGTCCACCTCGGCTTCGGCCTCGTCGGGCGTGGCCACGGGGGTCGCGGCCTCGGCCTGAACCGGCGCAGGGTCCGCGGTCGGTGCGGGGGCTTCGGCAGCGGGGGCCGGGGTCGCCGGGGCATCGGCGCCTTGCGGCTCTTGCGAGACCACGGCGGCCTCATCCTTGGTGCCTTCGGCGATGGGACGCGGCGGGGTGTCGGAGGTGTCCGGCGTGTCGTCGTCGGCGGCCGGGGCCTCTGCGGTGTCGACCGGGTCCGTATCGACCGGGGCGGCTTCCTCTGCCGCGGGCATCGGCGTCAGTTCGCCCTCGGGGGCCGCTTCGGCCACGGGAGCGTCGGCCACGGGAGCGTCGGCCACGGGCGCTGCCTCGGGGGCGGCGTCCTTGGGGGCCTCGGCGGGGGCCTCTGCGGTTTCGACCGGAGCCTCGGGCGCGGCGGCGGGGGCCGCCTCTGCGGTGTCCTGCGCAGACTCCTGCGGCTCTTCGACCGGGGTTTCGTGCACGGTTTCCATCGGCGACAGCCCCTCACCCGGCGCGCCGGATTCAAGGTCATCGTCGAGGTCGATGGTTTCCATACCGCTGATTTCACGTGGCTTTTGTTCTGCCGCAGCCTCGGCCACGACAGGCGTGTCGGTGTTTTCAGACGGCTTGGTCTCGGACGGCTTGGCGGTCCGCTTGCGCGAGCGCGAGCGGGACTTCTTGGGCTTGTCCTCTTCTTCGGCGGCAGCCTTCGCAGCCTCTTCTTCCTCTGCCATCAGCGCCTGACGGTCGGCGATGGGGATCTGGTAGTAGTCGGGGTGGATTTCCGAGAACGCCAGAAAGCCGTGGCGGTTGCCGCCGTAATCGACAAACGCCGCCTGCAACGAGGGTTCGACCCGCGTAACCTTGGCTAGATAGATGTTGCCGGCGAGCTGCCGCTTGTTTTCAGATTCAAAATCGAATTCCTCGACCTTGTTGCCGTCCACCACCACAACGCGGGTCTCTTCCGCGTGGGTGGCGTCGATGAGCATTTTCTTAGCCATATTATCCGTTTGCACGGCGCACGCCTCCGGGGCCCAGGTGGGGCCCCGGAGGTTGCGGCGTGTCTTGTCTGGGCGAGATGGTGCGCGACGGCATGGCGGGAGCCTCTGGTCCCTGCCTCATGCCTGATGTCATTCGCGCGCTTCATCGCGGTTCTTCTCCGACGCGCGTCTTCGGCAAGTGATCCGAAGCGGCGCCCATTCATTGCGCCCGTCGCATGTCGCGGTCCGGGCAGGTCTTTGGCCTTGCGGCCCGATCGGTCTGTCCGGGTCCGGATTGTCAGGGTCCACGGTCAGCGAAACTTTTCGGCGCGGGTCAATATACACACGCTGCCTGACCGCTAACATAAGGCGAGGAAATGGGCAAAGACAATAGGCCTTCTCAGGCCGGAGCGGAACGCAAAGGTATAAGACGCGAAAATGGGCGGTCCCGAGGGCCTGACGTGGCGTCGCGCCAGACAAGGCTAAATGCGCCGCGCCGCCGATCCCGGCGACGCGGCAATAGCCTGTGTCAGCCCATGGCGCGCAGGCGCTTGATCAGCGCGGAGGTGTCCCAGCGCCCGCCGCCCAGTTTCTGCACATCCTTGTAAAACTGGTCCACAAGCGCCGTGACCGGCAGCGAGGCCCCCACCTCATCCGCCGTGCGCAGGCAGATGTTCAGGTCCTTGCGCATCCAGTCGACGGCAAAGCCGTGTTCGAACTCATCGGCTATCATGGTCTTGTAGCGGTTGACCATCTGCCACGATCCGGCAGCACCACCACCGATCACATCGACCACCGCCGCGCCGTCCAAACCCGCCTTTTCGGCAAAGTGCAGTCCCTCTGACAGGCCCTGCACCAGACCGGCGATGCAGATCTGGTTGACCATCTTGGTCAACTGGCCTGCGCCCGACTCACCCAGACGGCGGCACATCTTGGCATAGGACATGATCACCGGCTCTGCGGCGTCATAGACCGGCGCATCGCCGCCGCACATGATCACAAGCTGGCCGTTTTCCGCCCCCGCCTGACCGCCGGAGACAGGCGCATCGACAAACGACAGGCCACGCGCCTTGGCGTCGGCATAAAGTTCCGCCGTCACCTGCGCCGACACGGTGGTGTGATCCACAAAGGTGGTCCCCTGCCCCATGCCCGCAAAAGCGCCGTCTTCGCCGGTGCAGACACCGCGCAGATCGTCGTCATTGCCAACGCAGGCCATGACGAATTCGGCCCCCTCTGCCGCCTCACGCGGGGTGGCGGCATGGGCGCCGCCGTGTTCGGCCACCCATTTTTCGGCCTTGGCGGCGGTGCGGTTGTAGACGGTGACGTCGTGCCCGGCCTTGGCCAGATAGCCCGCCATGGGGTAGCCCATCACGCCCAGACCCAGAAATGCGACTTTTGCCATTGTTCTCTCCCTCGTCGGTCCAGCCCGCCCGCCCTTGGCAAGCACGGGCTGGCAAGTTAATCCCGGTGCGATCTGACCTACCCCATGTGGACGGAGAGGGAAATGGCGCACGTATTCCGATGGCTTCTGCGGCTGGCGACCCTTGCCGTCGCCCTGATCGTCATCGGCGGAATGCTCACCTACTACCTCGCCTCGCGGTCGCTGCCCGACTACGACAAGACGCTGTCGGTGTCGGGCATCACCGCCGATATCGAGATCGTGCGCGACAATTCGGCGGTGCCGCATATCATGGCGCTGTCGGACCGGGATGCGTTTTTCGGGCTGGGCTATGCCCATGCGCAGGACCGGCTGTGGCAAATGATGGTGCTGCGGCGCACCGCGCAGGGGCGTTTGTCCGAGATCTTTGGCCGCCGGACCTTGCGCACCGACACGCTGCTGCGGCGGCTGGACATCTACAGCGCGGCCAAAGCCTCTGTCGCGCATCAGGACGCGCGCACGCTGGACGCGCTGGAGGCCTATGCCGCCGGGATCAACGCCCGCATCGGTGAGATCAACATGCAAAGTCTGGGGCGCGGCGCGCCCGAGTTTTTCCTGTTCGAGGCCGAGATCGCGCCATGGCAACCGGCGGATTCGCTGGCGATCATCAAGCTGATGGCGCTGCAACTGTCGGGCCATATCGGCGATGAGGTGCTGCGGGCGCGGACCTCGCTGCTGCTGGGCGATGAGGCGCGGCTGTCCGACATCCTGCCCGACATGCCCGGCTCTGGCGTGGCGGCGCTGCCGCAGGTTGCGCAACTGATGCCCGGTGCCGGCACGCAGCACGCGCAGGCGCGGCCCGTTGGCGGGGATTTCCTGTGGCCGGTGCCGCGGCGCGGTCTGGCGGGGGCGTCCAACGTCTGGGCGGCGGCGGCGGAGCGTTCCGCCTCACGCGGGACATTGCTGGCCAATGACCCGCATCTGGGGTTCACCGCGCCGTCGATCTGGTATCTGGCGCGGCTGGAGCTGCAATCGGGCGGCGTGATCGGCGCGTCGATCCCCGGCATTCCGGCGCTGATGGTGGGCCGGTCGCGGGCGCTGGCATGGGGGATCACCTCGTCCTATCTGGACGATCAGGACCTGTATTTCGAAGAGATCAACCCCGACAACCGCGACGAATACCGCACGCCGGACGGGTTCAAACCCTTTGAGAGGCGGCAATCCATCATCCGCATCAAGGATGAGCCGCCGGTCACGCTGACCCTGCTGTGGACGGACAATGGCCCGGTGCTGCCGTCGTCGCAGTTCGATCTGGACAGGATCACGCCGCCCGGCCATCTGGTGACGCTGTCGTGGACCGCATTGTCGGATGAGGACACCTCGGCCTCGGCTGCCGTGGGGCTGATGATGGCGGGATCGGTGGAAGAGGGATTGCAGGTCTCGCGGCTGTATGTGGCGCCCTCGCAGAACCTGACGCTGATCGACGCCGACACCGTCGCGATGAAGCTGGTCGGCGCGATGCCGCGCCGCGACCCCGCGCACGAAAGCCTTGGCCGCCTGCCGTCACGCGGCTGGATCGCCAGCAACCGCTGGGACGGCTATCTGCCCTATTCGTCGAACCCCGAGTTCCTTGCCCCCGAGGGCGGGATTGTCGGCAATACCAACAACAAGATGATCGACCGTCCGTTCCCCAACCATGTCAGTTTCGACTGGGGCGACAGCCAACGGGTGCAACGCTGGACCACCGTCATGCAGGGCCGCAAGGTCCACACCCGCGACAGTTTCATCGAGGCGCAGCTGGACACCGTGTCGCCCGCCGCGCGCACGCTGTTGCCGCTGATCGGGCGCGATCTGTGGTTCACCGGAGAGGCGGCGGCACGGGGCACGCCCGCGCGGCAGCGCCAGCGCGCGCTGGCGCTGCTGGCCGACTGGAACGGCGAGATGAACGAACATCTGCCAGAGCCGTTGATCTATGCCGCATGGCTGCGGGCCTTGCAGGACCGGCTGATCCGCGACGACCTTGGCCCGCTGGCCGATGACTTCGACCATGTGGAACCGCTGTTCATCGAGCGGGTGTTCCGCGACGTGGACGGGGCCAGCGTCTGGTGCGACGTAATCCGCTCTGCCGTGGTGGAAACCTGTAGCGACATCGCCCGGCTGGCGCTGGGCGATGCGCTGATCTGGATCGACGAAGAGTTCGGCAGTTCGCTGGAATCGCTGCGCTGGGGCGATGCCCATGCCGCCACGCACCGGCACCCGGTGCTGGGCGAGGTGCCGATCCTGCGCTATTTCGTGAACATCCGGCAGGAAACCTCGGGCGGCGACCACACGCTGATGCGGGGGCGCACGTCCGGGCAGGACCCCGACCCCTTTGCCAATGTGCACGGCGCGGGCTATCGCGGGGTCTATGATTTCGCCGATCCCGACAGTTCGGTCTTTGTCTCGGCCACCGGGCAATCGGGGCATCCGCTGTCGCGGCATTACGACGATCTGGGGCAGTTGTGGCGGCGCGGCGAGTATCTGCCGATGTCGCTGGACATCGGGCTTGCGCGCGCCGCCTCTGTCGGAATCACGCGTCTGGTCAAGCCATGAGCCTGACCGCCGGGGCCGCACGGGCCCTGGCGATCGAGGCGCTGGCGCGCCATGGCGGCGGGTCAGAGCCGCGCGCCGCACGGGCCGGGGGCGGCGCGGCGCATCTGTTTGCGGCCAATGGCCCCGAGGGGCCGATCCTGATCAAGGTCTGGGCCGATGCGGACCGCGCCACGCGACAGGTCCGGCGTCAGAGACAGGTGGCGCGGGCAATGAAGGACGGGCCTTGCCGCGCGCCGGGGGTGGTGTTCTTTGATGAGGCCTGTCGGGCGATGGCCATGCCAAGGATCGACGGCACGGACCTTGCCGCACTTTGGCGGGATCGCCGTGCGGAGGTGCCCGATCTCGCCGGGCGCTGGCTGGGCACCTATCACGGATTGACCCTGCGCCCCTGCCCCTTTGACCCCACGGGGCAGGTGAACTGGCTGTCGCGGCTGATCGAGGCGGTGTTGACCGGGCAACGCCCCATCCCCGACCCGGACGGTTTCGCCAAGGCCGCGCGGGGGGTGCAGGCGATGGCGGGTGACGTCACCGGGCGTGCCGCGACCCGCGCGGTCACCCATCGCGACATGACGCTTTCAAACCTGATGCTGGACCGGGACGGCACGATCTGGGGCTTGGATTTCGAGAACCGGCGCGAAGATGAGCCGCTGCGCGATGTCTTTACGCTGGCGCTGGACCTGATGACGCAGCACGACGGCGACGACGCTGTTGCACGACTGGTGCAGAGCTATGGCGCAGAGGGGACGGACCCCGCCGTCCGGCTGTTCCTGCAAGGCTGTTTCTGCCTCTGGGTCTGGGCGAACACGCCCGTCACCCCGTCCGCCCGTCAGTTGCGCAGATGGGGGGTGGCGGACGACCTGTTGCGCCGCGACAGGCCGGTGATCTGAGGCAGGCTCAGTCCTTGTCCATCGCCTCGAACCGGGCGCGGTCGCGGGCGGACCATTTGACGGCGATGTGAAAGCCGTCCTCTTCCTGACGCTCGTCCTCGACCAGAGACTTTTCGAACAGCCACGCGCGTTTGCGCCCCTCGTCAAAGCCCAACACCAGATCGTCATGCAGCCGTTCGCC
Source organism: Antarctobacter sp. (assembly GCF_048262615.1). Classification (GTDB taxonomy): domain Bacteria; phylum Pseudomonadota; class Alphaproteobacteria; order Rhodobacterales; family Rhodobacteraceae; genus Antarctobacter. The sequence goes on along the minus strand of NZ_JBLXFB010000008.1, from coordinate 90,652 downwards.
GTCCAACGCGGCGGTCACCGCCTCAAGGAAACTGGGCAGCCCCTCGCCCGTCAGGGCCGAAACCGCAAAGACCGCAGGATCGCGCGCGGCGCGCTGGCGCACCGCCTCGACCTCTTCGGGCTCCAGCCGGTCGAGTTTGTTCCAAAGCTCCAACTGGGTGGTTTCATCGTCCACCCCAAGGCTTTCGAGGATGGTGCGCACGTCCTTGGCCTGCTCCTCCGACTCGGGGTGCGAGATGTCGCGCACATGCACCACCACATCTGCGGCCAGCACCTCTTCGAGGGTGGCGCGGAAGGCGGCGACCAGTTCGGTCGGCAGATCAGAGATGAAACCAACGGTGTCGGACAGGATCACATCCGCCCCGGTGGGCAGGCGCACGGCGCGCATGGTCGGGTCCAGCGTGGCAAAGAGCATGTCCTTGGCCATCACATCCGCGCCGGTCAACCGATTGAACAGCGTGGATTTTCCGGCGTTGGTATAGCCCACCAGCGCGACAATCGGGTAAGGCACCTTGGCCCGTGCCTTGCGGTGCAGTTCGCGGGTGCGGACCACCTTGTCCAACTGGCGGCGCAGGCGCACCAGTTGTTCGTCGATGGCGCGTCTGTCCGCCTCGATCTGGGTCTCGCCGGGGCCGCCGACAAAGCCCAATCCGCCGCGCTGGCGTTCAAGGTGGGTCCAGGCCCGCACAAGCCGGGTGCGCTGATAGCTGAGATGCGCCATCTCGACCTGCAACACCCCTTCGCGGGTGGCCGCCCGGTCCGAGAAAATCTCTAGAATAAGCCCGGTCCGGTCGAGCAGTTTGACCTTCCACGTCTTTTCAAGATTGCGCTGCTGCACCGGCGTCACCGGGCCGTCGACCAGCACCAGTTCGATGTCCTGCGCCTCGAACAGAGCGCGCAGTTCCTCGATCTTGCCGGTGCCGAACAGCGCGCCCGCATGGGGGCGCGGCAGCGGCACGATTGTATCGCCCACGACCTCCAGCCCCGGCAAGGCATGTGCCAGCGACACAGCCTCATCCAAGGCCATCCGGGCGTTACGCCGGTCCTTGTCGTTCTTGATATCGGGATGCAGGACCCAAGCGCGGGTCACAGGCGAGGCGTGTTCCTTCACGCGTCCCCTTCGCCGTCATACAGATTGATCGGCTGGCTGGGCATGATGGTCGAGATTGCGTGCTTGTAGACAAGCTGCGACTGCCCGTCGCGGCGCAACAGGACGCAGAAATTGTCGAACCAGGTGATAACACCTTGCAGTTTGACCCCGTTGATCAGGAAGACCGTCACCGGAACCTTGGTCTTGCGAACGTGATTAAGAAATGCGTCCTGCAGGTTCTGTCTGTCAGAAGCCATTGAATTGCCTTTATTCTTGCCGTGCCCGCGCGCCGGGCCGCCCTCGTTTTGCCAAGTATGGTATGCCCGCGCGGGAGTTTCCAGCCGAAAATCCCGGAATCCGGCAGGCGCTGGTCCGACTCATGTGTTCGCGCAACTAGTCACGCCACAGGTCCGGGCTGATCATGACGATGATCGCAAGCAATTCCAGCCGCCCCAGCACCATCGCCCCGCAGAGGATCAACTGCGCGTCCCAGCGCATCGCGGCAAGGTCGATGGGCGCAGCCGAGGCGGTGCCGATCAGCGGGCCGGTGTTGGACAGCGTGGCGATGGTCAGCACGATGGCGCGTTCGAAATCGACTCCGTAAAGGCCAAGCACCATGGTCAGACCTGCCAGCGTGATAGCGAAGAACATGAAAAAGACCCAAGCGATAAAGGCCCCCTCACGGCGAATCCTGCGGCCCATCGGCCCGGCGCGCCCGACCGAGTGGGGATGAACCAGCCGCTCGATCTCGCGCTTGCCGTTGAGGTACAGCGCGTAGACGCGCATCAGCTTGACCCCGCCCGCCGTGGTCGCCACGCCGCCGCCGACCAGCGCCAGCCCCATCAGGATGATCCCCGGCGTCGGCAGGCCGGACCAGTCCTGCGCCGTCGCCCAGTCGCCGCTGACAAAACCGGTGGTGGTCAGGAAGGAGGCGGCGGTGAACAGCCCGCCCCAGAGCGCGCGCAGCCCCGCCACCCAGTTCTGCTCCTCGCCCACCTCAAAAGAGGCCACCCAGTGGCGCAGGAACAGCAGCAAGGGCACCGCAACCACGATGATCACGCCCAGCCGGAACTCGGGATCGAAGTACAGCCCCCGCTCTTGCCGGGTGTCGGTCGAAAAGGTCATCCGCGACAGGGCGAAAAAGAAGAAACAGAACAGCACCATCTCGCCGCCCAGCCCGCTGGGCGCGCCCCCCAGCCCCGACAGCGGCGTGATCCCGGAGGTCGACATGACCGACATCGCGTGGCTCAGCGCCACCAGCGGCGGGTCGCCCGCCACCAGCAGCATCACCGTCAGCGCCAGCGTCAGCCCGGCATAGATCGGAAACAGCGTCTCGGCGCTGCGCATCAGGCGCTGGCTGGGGGCGGTGGGACCGGAATTCATCGACCCCTCGGCCATGGACTGGCCCGGCTCGCCGCTGGCGGTCACTTCAAAGCCCCCCAGCGCCAAGGGGGCCAAGATGGCAGAGGCGGCGATCCACATCACCAGCCCGCCCATCCAGCCCACCTGCACCCGCCACAGATGCTCCGGCCCCGACAGCCGGGCGGCATCAAATAGCGTCGCCCCGGTGGTGGTGAAACAGGACACCATCTCGAAGTAGGCGCTGCCAAAACCGGTGGTGCGCACCGCCTCGTGGAAAGGCACCGCAAACATCAACGGCAGAAACACAAAGCCCGCCGCCAGCGCCACCAACTGCCGCAGCGCGCTGTCGTTGTGGCGCTGGTTCCCCAGCGCCAGCGCCACCAGCCCGGTCAGGATCAGCCCCAGCAAAGCGCCATAGAAAAAGGTCCGCGCGTCGTGGAAATCCTCGATGGCATAGGCAAAGGCCGCCGGTAAAAACATCGAGGCCGCGCCCAGCCCGGTCATCAGCAGAAACAGCGGCATGCGGGCGATGGCAGTCATCCGGCCCTCCCCGTTCTGGCGGTCGGTCGCGGGCAGGCGATCACAGAGGTCATCGGCCCGGACATGTGCCTAGAAGAAGTCAATCGAGACCTGCAACAGACGCTCGACCTCTGGCACGTCCCCGGTCAGGGCAAAGATCACGATCTGGTCGCCTTCCTCGATCCGCAGGGTGCCGGTCGGCTTGACCACCTTGTCGCCCTTGCGCACCGCGCCCACCAGCACGCCCTCGGGGAAATCGATCTCGCGGATCAGGCTGCCCGCGATGGGCGAGGTCGACATCACCTCGGCCTCGATCACCTCGGCCTCGGCGTCGCCGATGGAATAGACCTGACTGACGCGGCCATGGCGGATGTGGCGCAGGATCGAACTGACGGTGGTCGAGCGCGGGTTGATATAGGCGTCGATCCCCAAAGGCTCCATCAGCGGCACCAGCGTGGGGTCGTTGATCAGCGCAATCACCATCGGGCAACCGGCGGCCTTGGCGCGCACCGCGGCCAGCAGGTTGACCTTGTCGTCATCGGTCACACAAAGCGCCGCATCGGCCCGCGCCACACCGGCCTCCACCAGCAGAGCGGCATCCAGCCCGTCACCGTGCAGCACGATGGTGCGTTCCAACTCCTCGGCGGCGCGTTCGGCGTTCTTGCGATTGCGCTCGATCATCTTGGCGCGGATGCGGGTCTTGCCCATCTCCAGCGCGCGCGCCACCGACAGGCCGACATTGCCGCCGCCAACGATCACCACCCGCTCCTGCTTGCGGTGCGCCTTGCCGAAAATCTCCATGGTGCGCTGCACGTCTTCGGAATGCACCATGACATAACAACTGTCGCCCACGAACAGCTGGTCGCCGGATTCCGGGGCAAACAGCTGCCCCTCGCGGCGCACCCCCACCACCACCGAGCGCAGCGTCGAAAAGAGATCGGTCAACTGCCGCAGCGGCGTGTTCACGATCGGACAGCCCTCATCGATCGACAGGCCCATAAGCTGGGTCTTGCCATCCAGAAAGGTCTCTGTGTCAAAGGCCGCAGGCGCGGCCAGCCGCTGCAAGGCCGCCTCGGCGACCTCGCGCTCGGGGCTGATCACCACGTCGATGGGCAGGTGATCGCGCCGGTACAGATCCGAATAAATCGCCGTCAGGTAACTTTCGGCGCGCAGGCGGGCAATCTTGCGCGGCACGGCAAAGACCGAATGCGCCACCTGACAGGTCACCATGTTGACCTCGTCGGAATAGGTGGCGGCAATCACCATGTCGGCGTCGCGCGCCCCGGCCTTCTCCAGCACATCCGGGTATGAGGCGAACCCGGCGATGCCCTGCACATCCAGCGTATCGGTGGCGCGGCGCACGAGGTCGGGGTTGTTGTCCACAACCGTGACGTCGTTGCGCTCTCCGGCAAGATGGCGGGCGATCTGCCAGCCGACCTGCCCTGCCCCGCAAATGATGACCTTCATGCGTTCCTGAGCCCGCTCATGCGCCGTCTCCCGGCGGTTGAGCCTATCGCTTCGCATGGGCAAAGAGCGCCGTCAACGGGCAGCCGGGTCTTGCAGCGCCGCCCCGGACCGCACAGACTTGCGCCATGACCCGGTTTTGTCCCGTCACCCGCGCCTGCCTGCGCCCGCTTTGCGCGCTGGAGGTCCACCCCGCACAGCGCGACTTTGTCGCGCCAAGCGCCGTGACCATCGCGCAACAGGCCTATGAGCCGGGCAGCACGATTCTGGGCCTCTGGGAGGGCGACACAGCGGTCGGGCTGATGTCGATGATCCATTTCGGCCTGCCAGAGGCGGCACCGGACCCCGACAGCGGCATCTCTCCCGACATGTTCTACCTCTGGCGGTTGATCATCGACAAAGACCATCAGGGCAAAGGCCACGGACAGGCCGCCCTGCACCGGTTTCTCGACCTCGCCCGCGCCTCCGGGCAGGGCCGCGCGGCGCTCAGCGTGGTCGACGCCCCCGCCTCGGCCCTGCCGCTCTACCAAAGACACGGCTTCAGACGCACCGGCCATACCTCCAACGGTGAGGCCCTCATGGCGCGCGCCCTCTGATCCCACAATCGGTCGCGCCTGTTCCCCGGAGCCATCTCTCGCTTGATGCCGAAAAGAGCCGGACGTCAGGGCCGCGCAAGGGGGCGCAGCCCCGCGCTTGCGCGGCCTGCCCTTGCGCGGCGCTGGCGGCTGGCTCAGGCAGCAATAAAGCGAGCGATGGCTCCGGGGAACAGGCGCCGTGTTCACGGGTGAATCGCGAAGCGGAAAACGCGCCGCAAGGCGCGACTCGACGGGGCTGGCGGGCGGGCGATGTTGCGGCCCCTTGGGGCCGCGACGAGTCCCGTCCGACAGCCGCGTCTAAAATCCGTCCCGCCGTGCCCGGCGGTCGCGTTTCATGGCAAAGACCTCGGCGCGGGGCACCCAGCGGTATTTCGGATCGTCGACAACCGGCCCGAACCACAGCCGCCCCTGCCCCTGCCGCCATGGGTCCAGCACCAGCCCGGTCTCCATCGGCGCGCCGCGGGTCGAAACGATCACCGTCGAATGCTCGATCCTGATGCTGTCGGCATTGGCAATGGCGCGGTGCAGGCTCAGGCTTTGCAGTTGCTCCTGCCGCAGCCGCACCTCCAGATCTTCGGCCCAGTGTTTGCACAGCCCGCGCGGTTTCACCCCGGTATTGACCTTGATGTTGTGTACCAGCGGCGGGTCCACCACGTCCCACGCGCGCGCCCAGACCAGCGGTTCATTCACCGCGATCCGCGCCACGGCGGCGGCCTCGTCGGGGGCCACATCCGGTCCCAGCGCCAGAACCGCCCGTTCCACCGCCGCGATCTTGTCAGCGCGGCCCGACGGGCTGGCGGCAAACGACCGCGCCGGTTCCCGTGCCGGGGCCGCGCAGCCCGCCAGCGCCAGACCGCCCATTACCAATGCCGCGCGTCGCGTCACATGCATCCCGCGCCCTCCGCGTCAGGTCGCTTCGGAAAAGCTGCCGTCCACCCGCGCCACCCGCGCGCCGGATTTGGCCGAGGTCACAACCCCCAGCGACTTCAGCTTGCGGTGCAGGGCAGAGCGTTCCATCCCCACAAACGACGCGGTGCGAGAGATATTGCCGCCAAAGCGGTTGATCTGGGTCAGCAGGTATTCGCGCTCGAACGCCTCGCGCGCCTCGCGCAGCGGCAGGGTGGCCAGCGTGCCGGACAGCACCACGCGGTCCTCCGCCCCCTCGCCCGGCGTGCTTTCCTGCGGCAGTTCACGGGCCTCGATGGGGCCGGTGCCATCGCCAAGGATCAGCACCCGCTCCACAAGGTTCTTGAGCTGGCGCACGTTGCCGGGCCAGGTCATCGTCTGCATCAGCGCCACCGCCTCTTCGGTCATCTGGCGCAGCGGCAGGCCCTGCGCGCGGTTGCACTGTTCGATGAAATGATCCGCCAGCACCGGGATGTCCTCGCGCCGTTCGGCAAGGGAGGGCACGGCGATCGGCACCACGTTCAGCCGGTGATACAGTTCCTCGCGGAACCGCCCGGCGGCAATCTCGCTCTGCAAGTCGCGGTTGGTCGATGAGATCACCCGCAGGTCGACGCGCACCTTGTCGTTGCCGCCGACGCGGGTGAACTGCTGGTCGACAAGCACGCGCAGGATCTTGGACTGGGTGCCGTTGGGCATGTCGGCGACCTCGTCGAAATAGATCACCCCGCCGTGCGCCTGTTCCAGCAGCCCCGGTTCGACCCCGCGCTTCGCGGTTTCGCGGCCAAAGAGCATGGCCTCCATCATGTCGGGTTCCACCCCGGCGCAGTTGACGGTGACAAACGGCGCCTTGGCGCGGTTCGACTGGGCATGGACATAGCGCGCGGCCACTTCCTTGCCCGCGCCCGCCGGGCCGGTCAGCATCACCCGACCGTTTGATTTGGTCACCTTGTCCAACTGGCTGATCAGCGCCCGGAAGGCGGCGCTGTCACCGATCATCTCGGCGGATTTCACCTCCCCGCGCTTGAGCTGCTGGTTCTCGCGGCGCAAGAGCGAGGTTTCCATCGCGCGGCGGATCACCACCAGAAGCTGGTCGATGTTGAACGGCTTTTCGATAAAGTCGTAGGCTCCCTGCTTGATCGCCGCCACGGCGATCTCGATGTTGCCATGACCGGAAATGATCACCACGGGGATGTCTGGGTTGTCCCGTTTGACGGTCTTGAGAATGTCGATCCCGTCCATCTTGCTGTCTTTCAGCCAGATATCGAGGATCAGCAGCGCGGGTGGTTCGGCGTTGATTTCGGTCATCGCCTCCTGGCTGTTGGCGGCCAGCCGGGTCGCAAACCCCTCGTCCTCAAGGATATCCCCGATCAACTCGCGGATATCGCGCTCGTCGTCGACAATCAGGATGTCACTCATGTCTGCCCTCTCATTCGCTGGTACTCACACACCTTCCAAAGCATCGGCGCGGGGCGCTTCTGCTGCACGGTTCAGCGGCAGCCGGATGACTGCCATGGCGCCCGCATGGGCGCCCTCGGCAAAGGCCGGTGCATCTTCCAGCACCAGCGTTCCGCCATGTTCCTCAATGATCTTCTTGACGATCGGCAGGCCAAGGCCGGTGCCCTTGTCGCGCGTCGTCACATAGGGTTCGAACAGCCGCGCCCGGTCTTCGGGCAGGCCGATGCCGTTGTCCATGATGCGGATTTCGGCGCGGCCGTCCTCGGCCACCCTGGCGGTGACACGGATCTCTGGCCGGTGGCCCTCCGGTGCGCCGTTTTCGTGCAAAGTCTCGATCGCTTCGCCCGCGTTCTTGATCAGGTTCAGCAGGGCCTGCCCGCCAATCATGTCGGCATCCAGATCGGCCCACATCGGCTGTTCCGGGATTTCCATGACGAAATGCACGGTCGGCTGCCCGGCTTCCTGCAACTGCACCGCATGGCGCAGCAGCGCGCCCAGATCCTCTGGCTTGCGGTTGGGTTCCGGCATGCGGGCGAACTCGGAGAACTCATCGACGATGCGCTTGAGCGTTTCGGTCTGGCGCACGATGCGGTCCGTCAGATCGCTGACCTTTTCGGTGTCGCGCTCTTCGAGCTTGCCCGCGAAGCTGCGCTTGATGCGTTCAGCGGAAAGTTTGATCGGCGTCAGCGGGTTCTTGATCTCATGCGCGATGCGCCGCGCCACGTCGCCCCATGCCGCCATGCGCTGCGCGCTGACCAGATCGGTCACGTCGTCAAAGGCCAGCACATAGCCCTCCAGCGAGCGGTCCTTGCGCCGACGGGTGGACAGCCGCACCAGCAGATGTTCCAGCTGGCCCTCACGGCTGACCTTGATCTCTTGCTGGGCGGTTTCCAGCCCATCCTGCCGCAGCCGGTCGAACAGCGCGCCGAATTCCGGCACCGCAACCGTCATCGGCACCGAGCGGTGGGTTTCATGCCAGCCCAGCAGGCGTTCCGCCGAGCGGTTCACAAAGGTCACCTTGCCTTCGGCGTCCAGCCCCACAACCCCCGAGGTGACAGAGGACAGCACGGAATCGAACAGCCGCTGACGGCGTTCGATCTGGCGGGTGTTCTCCAGCAGCGTCTCGCGCTGCGCCTTCAACTGGCGGGTCATCTGGTTGAAATAGCGCCCGAGCATCGAAATCTCGTCGTCGCCCTCTTCTTCCTGCACCTGCACGTCAAGATCGCCAGAACCGACCTGCTGCGCCGCCCCCGTCAGACGCCCGACCGGGCGGCTGAGCCGTTCGGCGAACCACAGGCCCGCCCATGTCGCCGCAAGGATCAGCAGCACCGCAAACCCCAGATACAGCAGCGCGAAATCGAACAGCCGCCTGCCCCGCTCGCTTTCCTGTTGCTGGTAAAAGCGTGCGGTTTCCTGCGTCTCGTCAAGCAGGTTGAGGATCTGACCGTCCACCTGACGACTGACGTAAAGATAGCGGTCGGCAAAGGCGTCCAGCGGCAGCAGCGCGCGGACCTCATTGTTGTCCCAGTCGGGAATGACCGAGATCCCCTCGGCATCGGCCCGCAGGAAATCCGCTGTCGCGGGTTTCTCGAAATCGAACAGGTAGGACCGTTCGCCCCGCGCGCGGATATCGCCCGCGCTGTTGATCACATAGGCCTCGCGCAGTCCGCGCTGAATCTGGCTTTGCCCCTGACTGAGGATCTGCCGCAGTTCGCCGTCGTCCATGACAAAGTTGCGGCGGCGGTTCTCATCGAGAAAGGCCCCGAGCGCGCGCGCGTCCTGAATCAGTCCCGCACGGCTTTCGGCCTCATAGGCCTCTGCCGCCGCCAGAGAGGCACCGACCACGTTCTGCACCCGGCTGGAAAACCACGTCTCCAGCCCGATGTTGATGGTCAGCACCGCAAACACCGCCACCGTGACCGTCGGCAACAGGGCCATCATGGCAAAGGCCGCGGTCAGCCGCAGGTGCAGGCGGGAACCCGCCGATTGCGCCCGCCGGTCGGCCACCATGCGCGCCACGCGGGCCAGAACAAGCGCCGCCAGCAGCAACACGTAAACAAGATCGGCCAGCAAAACGAGTCGCAGGCTGAGCGCCGCCGCCTTCTGGTCAAGCGGGCCCAGCACCAAAAAGGTCGCCAGCGCCAACACCGGACCCAGCGCCACCAGCAACAGGGTGACGACATTCTGAAAAAGCCGTGTCCGCCTCAGGCGCGTAAACAGCGCCCAGGTCGGAGACCGGAACATGGTGCGTGCCCGCGTGGCCACAGCCAACCCTCGTTAATGTGCCGCACCTGGGGGACCAGATGACGACGACCGCCATATTTTGTGACCTTCTCACCACGCCGAGGCGGCGGGGTCACACATATGTGGCTCTTTTACATCAACTTGCGGCGGCGTGTCACGCGAATATCCAGGTCGGTGATCTTCTTGCGCAAAGTATTGCGATTGATCCCCAGAAGGTCGGCGCATTTTGCCTGATTGCCGCCCGTCGCCTCCAGCGCGATCTCGATCAGCGGGGCCTCGACCTCGCGCACGATGCGGCCATACAGGCCCGGCGGCGGCAGCATCGCGCCGTGCAGGTCGAAATAGCGCCGCAGGTGGCGGCCCACGCTTTCGCCCAGCTTGTCGCTGTCGCCGCCGCGCAGAACCGGGCCGGTTTCGGGCTGGTTGCCCAGAACCGCCTCGACCTCGGCGCGGGTGATTTCCTCGGCGCGGCTGGTCAGGCTGAGACGGCGCACCGCGTTTTCAAGCTGGCGCACGTTGCCGGGCCAGGAATAGACGCGGAACAGTTCTGCCGCGCCTTCGGACAGCCAGCGTTTTGGCGCGCCCTCGCGTTCCGCGCGGGCAAGGAAATGGTCGGCCAGCAGCGGAATATCCTCGACCCGTTCGCGCAGGCCGGGCACCGCGATGGCCGCCCCGTCCAGCCGGTAGAACAGGTCCTGCCGCACCTTGCCGTCCTCGATCAGCGACTGGGGATCGTGCTGCGACGAGGCCAGAAAGCGCGGCACGTGATCGCCCGGCACATCCATCATGCGCACGATGCGGGCCTGAATCTCATCGGAAATATCGGCGATCTCATCAATCAGCAGCGTGCCGCCCTTAACCCGCGCCAGAACCCGCGCCGGACCGTCCAGATCCGCCAGATCAGAGCCGTTCACCGTCACGAAAGGCAGCGTCCGGCGGTCGCTGAAGTCATGCAGCGCGCGGGCGATCAGCGATTTTCCGGTGCCGCTTTCGCCGGTGATCAAGACCGGCAGATCGGTGTTCATCACCCGCGCCACCAGCCGGTAAAGCCCCTGCATGGCGGGTGTCTTGCCCACCAGCGGCAGTTCATCGGGTTCATCCGCGCCGACGACCGGTTCCTCGCGCCGGGGCGCGCGGTTGCGGTTTTCCAGCGCCCGCGCGGTGCGTTTCATCAGGTCCGGCAGGTCAAACGGCTTGGGCAGGTAGTCGTAGGCCTCTGCCTCTGCCGCCTGAATCGCCGTCATGATGGTGTTTTGCGCAGAAATCACGATCACCGGCAGACCGGGGCGGTCCTCGGCGATTTTCGGCAGCATTTCCAACCCGTTGCCATCCGGCATGACCACGTCAGAGATCACCACGTCGCCCTTGCCCTCACTCACCCAGCGCATCAGCGTCGTCAGGCTGGAGGTGGCGTGGACCTTGCAGCCGGCGCGGGTCAGGGCCTGCGTCAGAACCGTGCGGATCGTGCGGTCATCATCCGCAACCAGAACAGTACCATCCATTTACGTGCTCTCCTTTGGTGCCGCAGGTGCGCGCGGCAACGATATGCGAAACACCGTCCGACCCGGTACGCTGTCGACGGAAATCCACCCGTCGTGGTCGGAAATGATCTTGCTCACCAGCGCAAGACCAAGCCCGGTGCCGTTCTCCCTGCCCGACACGAAGGGATCAAAGATGTCGCCCTTGATGTCCGGTGGCAGGCCCGGCCCGTCGTCGATGATCTCGACCTGCAAAGGCAGGGTCTGACCCGACCCGTCCGCGCGGCGCAGGCGAAAGCTGTGCTCATAGAAGGTATGCAGGCGGATCGTGCCCCCCTCCCGTGGGTCCGCCGCCTCCGAGGCGTTCTTGATCAGGTTCAGCACCACCTGCAAAAGCTGATCCGGATCGCCAAGCGCCATTGGCAAAGAGGGATCGTAATCCTCGATGATCTTCATATGCGCGCCGTAGCCCAACAGCGAAGAGCGTCGCGCACGGTCCAGAACGTCGTGGATATTGACCTCGCGCCGCTCTGGCGCCGACAGATTTCCGAATTGTTCGACCTGCTCCAGCAGCTTGACGATGCGGCGGGTCTCGGCCACGATAAGGTCCGTAAATTCAAGGTCTTCCGGCCCAAGGCTCATGCTGAGCAACTGGGCCGCCCCGGCAATGCCCGCCAGCGGGTTCTTGATCTCATGGGCCAGCATCTCGGCCATGCCGATGGCCGATTTCGCCGCCGATTTGACCGAGTGGCTTTGCGTCATCCGCCCCGCAAGTTCGCGCGGGCTGATCAGCATGATCATCCAGCCCGGCCTGCCCGCCAGCGGCGAGATTTGCAGGTTGCACACCAGCGGCGGGCGGCTTCCGGTGCCCACGTCCACGTCATTCACAAACAGCGGCGTGCCCTGCCCGCGTGCGCGGGCAAAGCTTTCCTCCAGCGGCGCATCCACCGCCAGACGATCCCACAGCGGCTGGCCGGTCAGCCACTTGGCCGAATTGTTCATGAACCCTTCGGCGGCCGGGTTCAGATCGCCGATCCGGTCATCCTCATCGATCAGGATCGCCGGAACCGGAAGCGACGACCAGATATTGAGATCCTGCTCTTGCATCATGCGGCCTCCGCCTCGGCTGACAACGCCTCTGGCAACAAATGCAGGACAGCACGCGGGTCGCGTTCGGTCAGCAGACGCTTGCGCAGGGCGGGTGGCGTGTTGGCGGCATCCATGTACCACCCAAGGTGTTTGCGCGCGACGCGGTTGCCCAGTGTCGCGCCGTAAAAGCCCAGCATCGCCTCGTAATGACCGCTGACCATGTCGATCAGCGCCCGGCCCTGCGGCACCTCCGGTTTGGGCGCGCCGTACAGGGCATGCGCCACCTCCGCCAGCCGCCAAGGCGCGCCCTGCGCCCCGCGCCCGATCATGACACCATCCGCCCCGGAAAGCCGCAGCGCCTCACGCGCGGTCAGGGCGCTGACCACATCTCCATTTGCGATAACAGGCACTTGCACCGCGTTCTTCACCTCTTGAATGGCGGCCCAGTCAGCCGCGCCCTTGTAAAACTGACAGCGTGTGCGGCCATGAATGACGATCATCTTCACCCCCGCAGCTTCGGCCCTGCGGGCCAGATCCGGCGCGTTCAAACAGTCCACGTCCCAGCCCAGCCGCGTCTTCAGCGTCACCGGCAGATCCACCGCCGCCACCACCGCCTCGACCAGCCGCAGCGCATGGTCCGGTGCCCTCATCAAGGCCGACCCGGACCAGCCGCCGGTGACCTTCTTGGCCGGGCAGCCCATGTTGATGTCGATCACCCGCGCGCCCATGTCGGCGACCCGGCGCGCCGCCTCGGCCATGGGTTCCGGCTCTCGCCCGGCGATCTGGACAGAGGTGTTCTCGATCTGCGCGCCCAGCTCCGCCTTCTCCCGCGTTCCGGGACGTGCGGTCAGGAATTCGCCGCTGGCGATCATCTCGGACACCACGAGACCGGCGCCAAAGCGCGAAACAAGCGTGCGAAACGGCAGATCGGTGATTCCCGCCAGCGGGGCCAGCAAAACGGGGTCGGTGATCCGCCGATCTCCAAGATCAAAGCCCAAATGCCCAGTCCTTGTGCGATGGCGAGTGAGTGTCCTCTGGTGGTCAGATTTATGGGAAACCTGCGTTTTCTACAATCAGTCAGGCCCTTTTTCCGGGCGCACCCGCACCCGCCGCACAATAATTAGGCAAAACGCCCGACAGATTGCGTGGCGCGCCGACAGGGCCTATGACGGAAACCGGAAACGTCAGGCGGGCCATGCACATTGGGATCATCATCGTTGCCGCAGGTCGTGGCACGCGGGCGGGCGGGGAACTTCCCAAGCAATGGCAGCGCCTTGGCGGGCAAGCTGTGGCGCGCTGGACGCTGGAGGCCTTTGCCGGGCGCGGGCCGATTGTCTTGGTGATCCACCCCGACGATCGCGCTTTGGCAGAGGCCGCGACACAGGGGATGGACCTGCGGCTGGTGGATGGCGGCGCGGAGCGGGCCGCCTCTGTTCTGGCCGGGCTGGAGGCGCTGACCGGGGACAAACCGGACAAGGTGCTCATTCACGATGTTGCCCGCCCCTGCGTCTCAGCTGCGGTGATCGATGCGGTTCTGGCCGCGCTGGCGACCCGTTCCGGCGCGGCCCCGGCCCTGCCTGTCACCGATGCGCTTTGGACCGGCGATGCGGGGCTGGTGTCCGGAACCCGCGACCGCGCGGGTCTGTACCGAGCACAGACGCCACAAGGGTTTGATTTCGCGCAGATTCTGGCCGCCCATCGCGCCCATCCCGGCGGCGCGGCCGATGACGTCGCCGTCGCCCGCGCGGCGGGCATGGACGTGGCCATTGTTCCGGGCGATGAGGCCAACCTGAAAATCACCGCGCCCGAAGATTTTTCGCGCGCGGCCAGACAGTTACGAGGACAAATGGACATACGGCTGGGCAACGGCTTTGACGTGCACGCGTTTGAGGACGGCGACCATGTCATCCTCTGCGGCGTCGAGGTGCCGCACACGCACAAACTCAAGGGCCATTCCGACGCCGACGTCGGCATGCATGCGGTCACCGATGCCATCTATGGCGCCCTGGCAGAGGGCGACATCGGTCGGCACTTTCCACCTTCTGACCCGCAATGGAAAGGCGCGGCCAGCAATATCTTCCTGCGCCACGCGGTCGATCTGGCACGGTCGCGCGGCTTTGAGATTGGAAATATCGACCTGACGCTGATCTGTGAGCGCCCGAAGATCGGCCCGCATGCCACTGAAATGACACTAAAAATGGCAGAAGTCATGGATCTGGACAGCACGCGCATTTCCATCAAGGCGACAACCTCGGAGCGGTTGGGCTTTACTGGTCGCGAAGAAGGCATCGCAGCCCTTGCCACCGCAACGCTGGTGGCGTCATGAGGTGGCTGGCGTCTTTGGGCGGCGTCGGCTATCTGCGCCCCGCGCCGGGCACATGGGGGTCGCTGGCCGCGCTGCCACTGGCCTACGGCGTGCACATGGTGGGTGGCTTCTGGCTGCTGCTGGCGCTGACCGTGCTCGCCTTCGGGCTGGGCTGGCTGTCGGTGGTCAAGCTGACCGCCGAAGGCCACGGAAAAGACCCGTCATGGGTTGTGATTGATGAGCTTGTCGGCCAGTGGATTGCCGTCTTTCCAGTCAGTTACGGCGCAATGTTGATGTCCGTTGATCTCTGGCGGCTGTGGCCCGGCTGGATCGCCGGGTTTGTCCTGTTCCGGCTGTTCGATATCTGGAAGCCCTGGATCATCGGCTACATTGACCGTATGGGCACCCCTCTGGGCGTGATGCTGGACGACGTGCTGGCGGGTATCCTTGCGGCGCTGATCGCCGTTGTGCTGGCCGGAATTTCGCATGGGATGTTGATGTGACCACCGCACGCCAGATCGTCGAGACCGCTATCCGGACCGGCCAGACCGTCACCACCGCCGAAAGCTGTACCGGCGGCAAGGTCGCCGCCGCGATCACCGATATCGCAGGCTCTTCGGCAGCGTTCGAGCGCGGCTTTGTCACCTATTCCAACCGCGCCAAAACCGAAATGCTGGGCGTGTCTCCCGCCACGCTGGAGGCCCATGGCGCGGTGTCCGAAGCGGTCGTGGCCGAGATGGCAGTGGGCGCGCGGGCTTCGGCAGGGGCCGATGTGGCGGTGGCGATCAGCGGAATTGCCGGGCCCGGCGGCTCTGAGTTCAAACCAGAGGGGCGGGTTTGCTATGGGTTGGCAACGGCCAAGGGGGTCACGACACAGACCATCGAACATGGCGCCCTTGGCCGCGCAGAGGTGCGCAAGGCGGCGACGGAGCATGCCTTGCACCTGCTGATTTCGGGGCTTGGCGGAACCGAATTGTTCTAGGTGCGGTGCACGCGGTGCCAGCGTAATGCCCTGCAAATGCACCGCTGCCCGGCATGTGACAGAGCCCCCGCCAGCGGACTTCTTTACGCCCAATTTCAGGGCATGCACACAAAAACACGCCTAATTTTGGGGCGTTTTGCGAATTGCTGGCAATTTACGCCACCGTTCGACCCCTTGCCGCTTTTTTCCGCAGTCAAAATCCGCTTCCTGCCTGCCAACCTAACGGAGGGATGAGGGAAATGAACGGAGCGGATACCGCCTGGATCATCGTGGCGACGGCGCTTGTGCTGTTTATGACATTGCCGGGGCTGGCGCTGTTTTATGGCGGGCTGGTGCGCGCCCGGAACGTGCTCAGCGTCTTCATGCATTGTTACGCAATCGCCTGCCTGATGAGTGTGCTGTGGTTTGTCGCGGGCTATTCCATTGCCTTCGGCGAGGGAAACGCGATCTGGGGCGGGCTGGACAAGGCCTTTCTGAGCGGCATCACTGCGGATACGCTGGCGGGCACCCTGCCCGAGGTGCTGTTCTTTGCCTTCCAGATGACCTTTGCCATCATCACCCCGGCGCTGATTGTCGGGGCCTATGTGGAGCGGGTCGGCTTTGGCTTTGTGCTGCTGTTCTCGGGGCTGTGGATGCTGCTGTGTTACGCGCCGGTGGTGCATTGGGTCTGGGGCGGCGGGATGCTGGCCGATGGCGGGATCTTTGGCGACAATGGCGTCAAGGACTTTGCGGGCGGCATCGTGGTGCATGAGACGGCGGGCCTTGCGGCGCTGCTGATCGCTGTTTTCCTTGGCCCGCGCAGGAACAACACCACGCCGCCGCACAACCCCGGCTATGTGATGATCGGGGCGGCGATGCTGTGGGTCGGGTGGTTCGGCTTTAACGGCGGCTCGCAACTGGCGGCGGACGGGGGGGCGGCCATGGCGATGACGGTCACGCATCTGTCGGCGGCGGCGGCCTCGTTGACATGGGCGCTGTGGGAAAAGGTGAAGTTCGGCAAGTCGTCCATGGTGGGCATGGTGACGGGGACGATTGCGGGGCTTGCCTCGATCACCCCGGCGTCGGGCTTTGTCGGGCCGGTGCAGGCGCTGATCATCGGCGCTGTGGCGGGCATCCTGTGTCAGGAGGCGGTCAATCTGATCCGCAACAAGCTCAAGATCGACGACACGCTGGATGTTTTTGCGGTGCATGGCGTCGGCGGGATTTTTGGGACGATCATGATTGCGGTCTTTGGCCTTGGATCATGGGCGGCGCAATTGGGGTCTCTGGCGGTGGTCGGGGTCTTTACCGTGGTGGTGACTGTGGTCCTGATCTTTGTGGTCAAGGCGATCACGCCCTTGCGGGTCGATGATGAGACCGAGGTGAATGGCCTGGACATCGCCGTGCATGGCGAGCGGGCCTATGATCACGCGAGTTGATCCCTGACGAGAGCGATTTGAAAGCGGGCCCTGCGGGGCCCGTTTTTTTCTGTCCACGCGTGGACAGAAACCCGGTCTTGTAAAATCAAGAGGTTACAGAGGCGTTTTTACGGCGCGTTAACACCTTGCCCCGAAATGGGCGGACAATTCACCCCGCGATTTCGGCGCTGAATGCCGCGCGATCCCCGGACTCGATGGCTTGCCAGAGGGCGGCGGCGCGGTCGGGGCCCGCCAAGGCCGCCGCCTTGGCGCGCAGGCGATTGGCGCGGGTGTCCAGCGGCATCGGCGCCTCCAGATCAAAATGCGCCTCATAACTGCCATCGGTGTCGAGCGTCACCAGTGCTTCGGTTTCCGTCAGGGTGTCGTCGGTTTGCACCGTCACGCGGTCGCGCAGGGCGGTGATCTGCGGGTCCACACAAAGCGCGTCCGAGTAGGTGTCCAGCGCGGCGGTGTCATGGCCCAGCAGCGCGAGAGCGGCAACCATGCGATAACTGAATTTCGTCTCCAGCCCGGTGCGCGGCGCGGCGATGTTGCAAACCGTCAACCAGCGCGGATGGGTGGTGATAGTGACGGCTTTGACCTGTGTTGCGTCGGGGCGCGGCAGCAGGGCCAGCGCCTCTAGCGTGGCGTGCAACCCGTGGCAACCGGCGTGGTATTTGTGGCTGAGGGTTTCCAGCAGCGCGCCGGGCGGCTGCACCGTGTCACCGTCGCAAATGTGAGTCTGGACAAACCCGTTGGTGGTGTCGAGCGCGTCGGGGTTGGAGATGAACCCCTGCGCGGCGAGCCACGCGGATTCGACCCCGTTGGACGCGGCGATTCCGGCGTTGAAGGGTTTGCCCATGGTGCCGAACTGCGATTTCAGGCCGGAGGCGCGAGTCGAGACAAGGCCGAGGGCGTGCAGGGTCTGGTCTTCGGTCAGGTCCATCAGTTCCGCAGCGGCGAGGCATGCGCCAAAGGCCCCGGCGGTGGCGGTCTGGTGATAGCCCGCCTGATAATGCGCGCGTCCAAAGCGCAGGCCAAAGCGGATCGAGGCCTCTGCCCCGAGGCGGGCGGCCTCAAGGATCTGCGGCAGGGTCTTGCCGTAACGCTCTCCGACCGCCAGCGCGGCGGGCAGGACGGCGACCGAGGGGTGGCCGATATGGGCGAAATGGGTGTCGTCATAATCCAGCGCATGTGAGGTCGCGCCGTTGACCAGCGCCGCGCCGCGCATCGGTGCCCTGCCCCCGCCAAAAAGCGTGGCCTGAGCGGCACCGCCCTCCTCCACGATCAGGGCGCGGGTCTTGACGCTGACCGGCTCTGCCTGTCCGGCGATGCCGCAGGCCGCCCAGTCGAGCGCTGAAAGCGCCATGATGGCGCGGGCGGTATCGGTGTCGGCGGCGCGGGCGGCGTCGATGATCGGAGTGAAGGAGGATGGCATGGCGCGCTCCGGTCTGTGGTCCGGCGCGACACTAACGGGATGTGCGGCGAGGTAAAGTCAGCCGTGCAGCGCCATGCGTGCGGCCCCGTATCCCGGCGCGGCCTGATGGACGGTGCCGCCGGTGGCGGAGGGCGCGGGACCGCCGGGCAGCCCCTTTGGCGCAACCTCTTGCGCGGCGGATGTGGGGCGCGGTTTTGCGCGTTGTTCTGGCAGGCCGGGCCTGTGGTCGCGGCGGTTCTGATGCGGGTCGCGCGGCCTGTCGTCGGGGGCGCGGTCCAGCCCGTTGATGGCCGCGGCGGCGATCAACCCGGTCTGATTGGTCGAGACGACGGGCGGCGGCGCGGGCACCGGCAGTTGCGCCGAGGGCGGCAGTACAGCGCCGGTGGCCATCGGCGTGCCTGCGCCAAAGGGCGCTGCGGCTGTTGGCGCGGCCTGCGCGGCGATTTGCGCCTGAGCTTGCGGCACCTGACGGGCGGCGGATTTCGCCGCCTGCGGCATCCCGAGGGTCTGCGTCTGCGGCAAGAGCAGGGCGGCGATATTGAAGACGGCGGGCATGGCTCCGGTTCCGGGTGGTAACGACCGGGTAAGATATGGGCCGGGAATCGGGCAATTCGGGGGCAAACCGCCCTGCCCCGGTCAAATTCCCGAACAGATGGTTAACGGTGGCTTTGGAGAAGGGGTAATGAGGTCCCGGATCAGGTCCGGGACGGGGTACGCGGGCGGAGATCTGCGGGGCGCGCCTAGCCGTACAGTTCTGCCGCGCGGCGTTCGAACGCGCGGACGATGCGCTGCATGGCGTCGTAGAAGAACATGCCTGCCGCGCCTTGCAGGATGCGGTTGCGGAATTCGAAATCGACGAAGAAATCGACCTCTGTCCCGCCCGCGACGTCGCGGAATTTCCATTTGGAAATCATATGCTTGAACGGACCGTCAAGGTATTCCGTGTCGATCCGTTTGTCGTCCGGCCACAGGGTCACGCGGCTGCCGAATTTTTCCCGGAACACCTTGAACGAGATCACGAGGTCCGCAAGCATCACCTCATGATCGCCCGCGTCCTCACGCGAGCGGATGCGCGCCGCCGCCGTCCACGGCAGGAATTCGTGATAAGACCCGACATCGGCCACCAGATCGTACATCTGTTGGGCGGTATAGGGCAGCTTGCGGGTCTCTGAGTGGGTCGGCATGTCGCTCTTTTCGGGACTGACAATGGCGGTGGATTTCGTATTGTGCGACCGGGATTTCAAGGGAAAGCCATGACACAGCGTCCTTATGTCGTAGATGAGATGATCTCTGCCAAGTCCATCGCGGCCCGAATCGAGGCGCTGGCGCGCCAGATCGACCGCGAGTTCGCGGACACCGACAAGCTGGTGGTGGTGGGGCTGCTGCGCGGCAGCTTTGTCTTTATCGCCGATCTGGTGCGGGAACTGGGCCTTCCGGTGGAGGTGGATTTCCTTGAGGCCTCCTCATACGGGGATGCGATGGAGAGCAGCCGCGAGGTGCGCATCCTCAAGGATCTGCGCGGCGGGATCGAGGGGCGCGACGTGCTGGTGGTCGAGGATATCGTCGATACCGGGTTCACCATGCATCACGTGATCCACCTGTTGCGGGCGCGCGCGCCGCGCAAGCTGAAGGTGATCGCGCTGCTGGACAAGCCGACGCGGCGCGAGGTCGAGGTGCGCGCGGACTGGACCGGGTTCGAGATTCCGGATGAGTTTGTCGTGGGTTACGGCATCGACTTTGCCCAGCGGAACCGCAACCTGCCCTATATCGGCAAGGTGCGGTTCACCGACTGATCGCCTAGCGGGACTTGAGCTGTTCGGCAAAGCTGCGGGCGGCGGCGCGCTGGCCTTCGTCAAGATCCTTGGCCAGCGCCTCACATTCCTCGGCGATGTCGCTGTCGCTGAGGGTATGGCCCCAGTCGATGGCCAAGAGGCAGTAGCCGTAGCCCTGCACCGGATCGTGCCAGACGCCCTTGTACTCCTCCCATGCGACAAACAGGCCAAGCTCATAGGCCGCCTTGGGCACCCCGCGTTCGACGCCCAGCCGGTAAAGCAGCCATGATTTCACCAGATCCTGCGCGATGCCGTCGTTGCCTTCGTACAGCCATGCCAGATCGGGGATGGCTTTCTTGTCGCCCGCCGCCACGGCGCGTTCGAGGTAGAGGCGCGACAGGTCGACATCCTGCGCCACGCCGTTGCCGTGGTAATAGGCATAGCCGACCTCGCGCAGCCCGTTGAAGGTGCCCGCGTCC
The DNA here is from genome assembly GCF_048262615.1 of Antarctobacter sp. Lineage (GTDB taxonomy): Bacteria > Pseudomonadota > Alphaproteobacteria > Rhodobacterales > Rhodobacteraceae > Antarctobacter. The sequence continues at coordinate 70,077 of NZ_JBLXFB010000008.1, read as the reverse complement.
GCGCCCTTGCGATACCAGTCCAGCGCCTGCGCCTTGTCCGCCGGGGTGCCGCGCCCGTGGTGGGCCATGTCGCCAAGGATGTTGTAGGCCTGCGCGTACCCCAGCGCGATGGCGGCTTCGGCCTCGGCGCGGGCCTTGGCGTAGTCGATGCCAAAGCCGGTGTGATCGTCCTGCCAGAACAGCGCCATGTTGAAATGCGCGCGGGCAAAGCCCTGTGCGGCGGCGCGTTGGTACCAGTCCAGCCCCGCCGCCGGGTCATAGGCCAGCCCCTGCCCGCCGTCCTTTTCCGTCAATCCCGCGCCAAGGATGTTCTGCGCCACCGGGTGCCCGTCCTCGGCCGCACTGCGCACCGTGTCCCAGATGCCGTCATAGCGCCCGTTCAGCCAGTGGCTGCGCGCCTCGGCCAGCGCCGGGGAAACCGGGGTGTCCAGCGCGCCCTGCGCCGGGGCGGCCAGCGGCCAGAGCGCAATCAGCGCGGCAAGGGGACGAAACATAATGGACCTCATGAAAAAAATATTGCTGAGGCGAGGATAGACAGGTCGCCCTGTCCCGGTCAAACGCCGCAAGACGGCACGTTTATTTGCGTTATTGTCTTGCGAAGGTGGCGAAAGATCGTGGAAACAAGAATGTGATTGTCACAATCGCCTGCGATATTATGCTGCAGGTATTCAACACAGGGAGATACCCATGAGATCCTCGTTTACCGCATTGGCCGCGCTGGCCGTTTTTGCCGCCCCCGCCTTTGCTCAGGAACTTCCGCAGCCGGTCAAGGCGCGACAGGGCCAGTTCAACATCATGGCGCTGAACCTCGGCATTCTGGGCGGCATGGCCCGCGGGACCGTGGACTATGACGCAGAGGCCGCTCAGGCCGCCGCCGATTCGCTGGTCGCGGTGTCGATGATTTCGCAGCCCGCGCTGTGGCCCGAAGGCACCGACTCGTCGTCGATCGACGGCACCCGCGCGCTGCCCGGCATCTGGGACAACATCGACGACGTGATGGCCAAATGGGCCGGTTTCGGTGAAGCCGCCAAAGCGATGGCCGCCGTCGCGGGCACTGGCAAAGACGCAATCGGCCCGAACATGGGCGCGCTCGGCGCGGCCTGCAAGGCCTGCCACGACACGTACCGCGCGCCCGAGTAAGCCGCGGTGCGCACGTTCCTGAAACTTGTGGTCCTGGCGGCGATTGTCGGCGCCGGGATCGGCCTGTGGGTCACGGCCCCCAACCGCGTGGACGCGGCCAAATTCGACGGGCTGACCGGCGATGCCGCGCGCGGCGAGACGGTGTTCACCGCTGCGGGCTGTGCCTCGTGCCACCACACCAAGGGGGCCGAGGACAAGCTGGTGCTGACCGGCGGGATGGAGTTCGTCTCGGACTTTGGCACCTTCTACGCGCCCAACATCTCTCCTCATCCCGCGGCGGGTATCGGCGGATGGACCCTTGAGGAATTCGCCAACGCGGTGACGCGCGGCGTGAACCCCAAAGGTCAGCACTATTACCCGGCCTTTCCCTACACCGCCTATACCAAGATGGCGGATCAGGATCTGGTCGACCTTTGGGCCTATGTGCAGACGCTGCCTGCCAGCGATGTTGCCAGCAAGCCGCATGACGTGGGTTTTCCGTTCAACATCCGCCGCTCTGTCGGCGGCTGGAAATTCCTGTTCATGTCGGATGACTACGTGATGGAGGCGAACGGCAACGAGCGTGGCCGGTATCTGGTCGAGACGCTGGCCCATTGTGCGGAATGCCATACCCCGCGCAACCCGGTGGGGGCGCTGGACAAGGGCCGCTGGATGGGCGGCGCGCCCAATCCGTCGGGCAAGGGCACGATCCCGCCGCTGACACCGGACAAGCTCGACTGGTCGGCGGAAGACGTGGCCTACTACCTCGAATCGGGGTTCACCCCCACCTTCGACGCGGTGGGTGGCCATATGGCAGAGGTGGTGGAGAATTTTTCACACCTGCCGGCAGAGGACCGCAACGCGGTTGCCGCCTATATCAAGGCATTGCCGCCGCTTGGTGAGTGACCATTTCGCTCCGGGCCGGTGACGGCCCGGAGCGCCCTGCCCCAATGCCCAAGCCGGTCATTTCCCGGCCCGGCCCATTCCCGAAAAGATGGATTCGAAAACGCCCGGACAATGTCCGGGCGATTCGTTGTGTCCTGAGCAGGGATCGGGGGTCAGTTGCGGGCCAGCTTGGCCTGCCGAGCATCGCGCAGGCGGGCAAAATCGTCCCCCGCGTGGTACGAAGACCGCGTCAAAGGCGTGGCAGAGACCATCAGGAACCCTTTGCCAAAGGCCGATTTCTCATAAGCTGCAAACTCTTCGGGCGTCACGAACCGGTCAATCCGGTGATGTTTCGTGGTCGGTTGCAGGTACTGGCCGATGGTCAGGAAATCGACATCTGCCGCGCGCATGTCGTCCATGACCTGCGTCACCGACTGGCGATCCTCGCCAAGGCCAACCATGATCCCCGACTTGGTAAAGATCGACGGGTCCAGTTCCTTGACCCGCTGCAACAGCCGCAGCGAGTGGAAATAACGCGCGCCGGGCCGCACCTCGGGGTACAGACCGGGCACGGTTTCAAGGTTGTGGTTGAACACATCCGGCTTGGCCGCGACGACAATTTCCAGCGCCTCGGGGCCACATTTCAGGAAATCGGGGGTCAGGATCTCGATCGTTGTGCCCGGCGCGCGGTGGCGCACGGCGCGAATCGTCTGGGCGAAATGTTCGGCCCCGCCATCGGCCAGATCGTCCCGGTCGACCGAGGTGATGACAACGTGGTTGAGGCCCAGTTTCTGCACCGCATCGGCCACGCGTCCCGGTTCAAACGCGTCCAGCGTATCGGGGCGGCCGGTGGCGACGTTGCAAAAGGTGCAGCCGCGGGTACAGATCTCGCCCATGATCATCATGGTGGCGTGGCCCTGGCTCCAGCATTCGCCGACGTTGGGACAGCCCGCTTCTTGGCAGACGGTCACCAGGTTGTGTTCGGTCATGATGCGTTTGGTGGCGGCATAGCCTTCGCCGCCGGGGGCCTTGACGCGAATCCAGGCTGGCTTTTTCGGCTGGGCATTGTCCGGGCGATGGGCCTTTTCCGGGTGACGTTCGGCGGGCATTTTGAGATCGCGCACGGAATTTTCCCCTCATGTGCAGTCGGCTTAGACTTTAATACCGGATTGCAGGGGGCGTTTCTAGTGTACCTGGTCGCAGGATCTGTGGCCTATCCCCAAACGTAGCGAGTGTCCCCCTGCACCAACCTCTGGTGTTTCAAAGACTTAGGCCCCGGAGTGGCATGTTGCCGCTCCGGGGCCATGCGTTGAATGCCCTATCGGTTTGTCCACTGTGCAAAGCGCCGCCTCAGCGGATGAGATCGCCACCGCCCTTGGCGCGGTCTTCGTAGTGACGGCGCAGACGTTGCAGCGCAATCCGCAGCACGATCTTGCCTGAACGTGCCGACCAGCCCAGCCGCTGTTCGGTGGTCTCCAGCCCCTCAAGATAACAGCAGCACCGCAGCGCCACGTCGCCAAGGCCGGGGCCAAGGTCGCGCAGCGCGGCTTGCAGGCGCTCTTGCGCCGCCGCCGCCCCGCTGTCGCCGCCGTCCCCCGGTGCCGTCGAGACGCCCGCGGTCAGGAACTGGTCCCAGTTCTGCGCCGTGCGCGGCCCCATCTGCGCCAGTTCGAAATCCTCGCGCAGACGCTCTCCGGCGGCGATCAGAACATCCGACAAGAAGGGCTCACCGTCTTTGCCACGCCGCCGCGACAGCGCGGTCAGCGGGCTTTCGGCCAGCATATAGCGCCCCTTGCGGGCGCGGGGGTCGCGTTCGACCTCATCCAGCGCGGCCTCTGCGGCGCGTCCGGTGTCGAAACCGGCCTGCGCCTCGGCAAAGCCGCGCACGCGGTTTTCCTGTTCGGCCACCAGCCGGTTGAGCGCGGCGCGCCCCGCCGCAGTGATGCGATAGCGCGAGATCCGGCCCGGTGCTTCGCAGGCGATCCAGTCTTTCAGCGCCATCGCCTGCGCGACCGCCACATCAATGACCGCCGTCCGGGTGTTGCCCCCGTCACCGGTGTCGCGCACCACGACGGCCTTGTCCATTTCGGCCGCCACGGCCAGAACCGCGCTGCTTTCGCACATTCGGCGCAACACGCGCCTCGCCTCGCGGGCGAGCGTCGTCTCGTCCGGCGGCATAGGGGTGGTGGCAGCGTTCATCGGGTCCGTGTCCTTTCTGGTCTCTTGCCCCGGACTTTCTGGTCCGGTTGCCCCCAGGTTGCACAAAGCCGCATCTATCAGAGGATCGTCCCTGCGGGTCTCGATCCTGCGCACCTGGCGCAGGACGGTCGACGCGTGGCACCCAGCTTGCCGCGCGAGTTCCCTGATCGAGCACCCCTGTTCCGTGTGCGCAAGATAGACGCGCGCCGCCTCTGGCACCCAGTTCGGCAGGGGATCTGCCGGGGTGAGAGCGCGCGTGTCACACATGTGCGCGGATCGTAACAAGGGTGTTTTCCACAGAATTGTCCCCAATGGCTATAGTCGCAACCTAGGCGTGTGCTTGTTACTGTTGAGTTAACAAACATCGCAAAATTGATTGTTTATGAGAATCTTAAACCAGGTCTGAAGCCGGCGTTCGGCGCGGACGCCCAGAACGCAACACCCGCCCAAGCTGTGCATAGTCGCCTCATATCCGCATCAAGCGAGGAACGACGACATGAAAGACATTCTTGGATTGCTGAACGATCTGCGCCGCCCGCGAATCCTGATCCGGGCCGCCCGGATCGGCGCGCAGGACTATCGGCGCAACCCGCACCTGCATCGCCTGATCGGCTATGGCACCCTGCCCCGCCCCGGCGCGGCGCTGATGCGATTGATGGAGATGGAAGCGGATCTGGACGACAAGCGCCACAAGAATGACGCCGCCTATTCGGTCAGTCGCCATGTCGAGGTGCTGACCGCGATGATGGGTGAGGCCCGCATCCTGCGCGAGGCGGCCCATTGAGACCGCCTCTGCCCTTTGGGATTGCGCGACGCCTCAGGTAAAGGCGTCGGGCATCGAGGCCTTCTTTTCCGCGACATAGGCGTGCAGCGCCTCGTAGATCGCGGGATCGAGCGGCGGCTGCTGGTAGGTGTCGATCAGTTTTTGCACCCGCGCGTTGGCCAGCGCGACGGTGTCGCGCGCGCCTTCCTCTGACCAGGTCTCATAGGGTTTGTAATCCAGCAGTTCGGACCGCCAGAAGGCGGTCTTGAAATTGGCCTGCGTGTGGGCGCAGCCAAGGTAGTGGCCGCCCGGCCCAACCTCGCGGATGGCGTCCATCGCCAGAGTATCCTCATCGACGGTGACGCCCTGCGCCATCTTGTGCAGCGTGCCAAGCTGGTCAGCATCCATCACAAATTTCTCGAACGAGGACACCAGACCGCCTTCGAGCCAGCCACAGGCGTGCAGCATGAAGTTCACGCCCGACAACAGCCCCATGTTCAGCGAATTCGCGGTCTCATAGGCCGCCTGCGCGTCGGGCAGTTTCGATCCGCAGAACGACCCCGCCGACCGGAACGGCAGGTTCAGGCGGCGCGCCAACTGGCCCGCGCCATAGGTGATCTGCGACGCCTCGGGCGTGCCGAATGTGGGCGCGCCAGAGTTCATGTCGATCGAGGTCACAAAGGCACCAAAGATCACCGGCGCACCGGGGCGCACCAGTTGCGAATAGGCGACGCCGGCCAGAACCTCTGCCAACACCTGCACCAGCGTCCCGGCAACTGACACCGGGGCCATCGCACCACCAACGATAAAGGGGGAGACGATGCAGGCCTGCATGTTCGACGAATAGACCTCCAGCGCGCCCATCATCACGTCGTCAAAGGTCAACGGCGAGTTGATGTTGATGAGTGAGGTCATGACCGCGTTGTTGGTTGCGAACTCTTCGCCGAACAGGATCTTGCACATGTCCACGCTGTCCTGCGCGCGGCTGGGTTCTGTCACTGACCCCATGAAAGGTTTGTCGGACAGGGTCATGTGCGCCAGCAACATGTCCAGATGGCGTTTGTTCACCGGCACGTCGGTGGGCTCGCAGACCGTCCCGCCCGAATGGTGCAGCCATTTCGACATCTGCCCCAGCTTCACGAACTTGCGGAAATCCTCGATCGTGGCGTAACGCCGACCGCCGTCCAGATCGCGCACGAAGGGCGGGCCGTAGACCGGCGCCAGCACAAGGTTCTTGCCGCCGATCTCGACAGAGCGTTCGGGGTTGCGCGCGTGTTGGGTGAATTGCGCGGGGGCGGTCTTGATCAGCGCACGGGCAAGGCCGCGCGGCAGCCGCACCCGTTCACCGTCCACATTTGCACCGGCGGCGCGCCAGCGGTCCAATGCGGCGGGGTTGTTGACAAAGTTGACGCCGATTTCCTCAAGAACCTGTTCGGCGTGGTCCTCGATCAGCTGCAACGCGGCTTCGTCGAGGATTTCAAGGTTCGGGATCTTGCGCTCGATGTACTTTGCCGTGTCCACCTGAACCGAGGTCCGTTCCGCCCGGCGCGCGGCACCGCCGCCGCCCCGTGTCCGTTTGCGCGCTGCCACGTCTGCCATCTGTCGTCCTCGACCGAAATGGGCGCACAAAAGCGCCCGGAATGGGTGTGGTCTGTATCTACTCGCTTCGCCCCGACGGCTTTCGCGCGATTGCGGCGCTTGGCAGGAAAAAGCGACATATTCCTGTCATGCCCGGTCAAGCACGCGCCGCATCGGGGGGACCAAGGCGCTGGCCGGTGTGCCGCACATCGTCAAGGCGCGCCTGTGGCAAGGCAAAACCGCCACCGGCCGGACGCGGGGTCACCCCTGCGCGGGAAGGGATTGCGGGAACCTCTCAATCGCGGCGCTGACGACAAACAGCGCGCCCCCACCGGGTTGCGGCAGGTGCATTCCGCCCGCCACCACATGCAGGTCCACGTCAGGGGTGCCAAAGGCCCGCGCCAGATCGCTGGGGTCAACCTCTGCCGCTTGCGGCAGGCCCAGCGTCAGGCGGGTGGCAAAGGGTGCCTCTATGTGTATGCGCGCGCGGCCCTGCGCATCCGCAATCGCCCGCGTGGCGGCCTCGCTGATCGTGTCCCCGACCCCCATGCCCATCTGCACAATCAGTCGCTGTGTCATGCCGCATCCTTTGCAAAGGTGACGGTGATCGCCGCGTGGGCAAGGATCGTCGGATTGCCGAGGCCTTCGGGGCGCGGCACATCCAGCCCGCCAAAGCCGACCGAGATATCCGCCGCGCCATAGGGGAACACCCCGGCCAGTTCCGCCGCATCCACGGCCTCTGGCTTTTGCACGGCGATCTGCACCTGCAAGCGCATCTCGGCCTTGTCGCGGCCCAGCCACTCTGCCGCGTTGATCGAGGATTTCCACAGCGCATCGCGCAGCGCCCGCGCCGCCGCCTCTGTGTAGTCGCCCCGGCGCAGCGACGTGCCCATCCCGAATTCCGTCAGTACCCGCATCTGCTCTGCCCCCTGTCATGGTCCCGGTGCATCCGATCCCGTCGCACCGGGAATCGCAAGCCGCTTTCACCGCGTCTTTGACCTGCGCGCCACTTCGCGCCAGAGTGGGAAAAAAGAAAGGAGGCCAGCACCATGGGAGGAGAGGCCGCCCTGACCGACCAACAGACAAGACCGGAGCCCGAACCCAAGAAAGAGCGCAAGACGCTCAGTTCGTCCGAGATCACCGCCGTTGCCCATCTCTATCGGGGCGAGGTTTACCGCAGCACGATCTGGCGGACCCGGCTGGACACCACGACAAACTGGGCCGTGGTGACGCTGGGCGTGGCGCTGTCGATAAGCTTTGCCTCGCCGGATTCGTCGCCCCTGCCGCTGGTGTTGGTGGGCGTGCTGATCCTGCTGTTCCTGATGCTGGAGGCGCGGCGCTATCGCTATTTCAACGTCTGGCGCGCGCGCTGCCGCTGGATGGAAAAGCACTTCTACGCCCCGATGCTGGACGACGGCGACCTGCATCTGGAGGACAATTGGCAAAAGACCTTGGCGCAGGACTATCTGGCCCCCACCTACCACGTCAGCATGATGACCTCTGTCGGGCGCCGGTTGCGGTCCAACTATCTGTGGATTCTGCTCATTCAGGCGATGGCCTTTGCCGGCAAGCTGGCGGTGCATCCAACCGCTGTGGTCAGTTGGGACGATGCCATGTCCCGCGCGGATGTGGGCCCTGTACCGGGGGAACTGCTGGTCGTCGCCGGTGTGCTGTACGTCGGCGCGGCGGCGGGGATGGCGTATTGGTCGTGGCGGGCGGACGTGCAACGCGGACGGCAGCGCGGGCGCGTCAAGTCTTACTCCATGGGGTAGGGCCCCGCGCGCCGCAGAAAGGCGCCTTTTTCGGCACGCGGGGGGGGGCGCTGACGGATCGGCGGCCCGTCAGACAGCGGCCCCGCCGAACAGCCGGGCAAAGCCACGGCGCGGGCGGGGTGTTTCGGGATCGGGACGGACCATCGCATGCGCCGCCTCAGAGCGCAGCACGCGGCCACGGGCCATGTAATAGGCGGTATCGATGGACCCGTCGGGGCGGGTGCGAAAGGTGTCTGGGTGGCGGGTCATGTCGGTCACTCCGGCTGGCGTTTCGATAGGATCATCTGACCACCGACACCGCGCCGCCGCTTGAAGACGCGCTTGTCATTGTCTTGCGAAACTCTTGTCATTGGCCTGCTGCTCTCAAAATCCCTTTGAGAAACCGCGCGGACGCGGGACACTGGCACCATGATCCTGCGCTTTGCCTCATGTTCCATGGACCTCGACCGGCGGACACTGGTGCGCGCCGGGCAAGAGGTGCATGTCGAACCGCAGGTCTTTGACCTCATCGCCTTCATGGCGCAGTCGGGCGGCAGCGTCGTTTCCAAGGACAGGCTGGTCGAGGTGGTGTGGAAGGGGCTTGCCGTCTCGGACGCGACGATCAGCGCGCGGATCAGCGCGGCACGGGCCGCCATGGGCGATTCCGGCAAGGAACAGGGCATTTTGCGCACGATCCCCCGGCGGGGGTTCACCTTTGTCGCGCAACTGGATCAGGACGCGCCCCCTGCCCCGGCGGCGATGCCGCCGCCCGATGTCAGGTACGCGCTGTCCTCCGATGGCACCGCCATTGCATGGAGTGCGCTTGGCGAAGGTCCGCCGCTGGTGCGGATCGGCCATTGGCTGTCGCATCTGGAAATGGACACGCAAAGCGCCCTGTGGGGGCCGCTGATCGCCCGCCTCGCCGCCGGTCGCCGGTTGATCCGCTATGACCTGCGCGGCACCGGCCTGTCAGAGCGCGACGCCCCCCTGACCGGGATCGACGTCTTTGCCGATGATCTGGCGGCGGTGGCCGATGCGGCGGGGCTGGACCGCTTTGACCTGTTTGCCGCCTCGCAGGCCGCCCCCGTCGCCATCCGCTTTGCCGCGCGCTGGCCGGATCGGGTCCGGCGGCTGGTGGTTGTGGGCGGCTATGTCGAAGGCCGCGTGCACCGCGCCGCCGCCGGAGAGGATCTGGACGAGGACACCATGCTGGCGATGATCCGCGCCGGATGGGGCAAGGCCGACAGCCCTTTCATGCAGGCCTTTGCCACGCTGTTTGCCCCCGACGCCACACGCGCGCAGCGCGCCGAACTGGTGGCGATGCAACTGTCGACCGCCAGCCCGGAGCGTGCCGTCACCCTGCGCAAGGTGATCGACCGGTTCGATGTCCGCGACGACCTGCCCAAGGTGCGCATCCCGGCGCTGATCTTTCACGCGGCAGGCGACGCCATCCATCCGCTGAGCCAGGGTCAGAAACTGGCCGCACATCTGCCGGGGGCGCAATTTGTCCGGCTGAACAGCCGCAGCCACATGTTATTGCCGCAAGATCCGGCATGGGCCGCCATGCTGGACCGCACCGATGCCTTTCTGTCTGGCTGAGCACAGGCCACATTGAACTTTGCGGCGGTCCTGCCTAATGGAAGGCATGACCGAGATCCAGCATGACCGCCTCCTTATCATCGACTTTGGCAGCCAGGTAACGCAGCTGATTGCGCGCCGCCTGCGTGAGCTGAATGTCTATTGTGAAATCCACCCTTACCAGAATGTCACCGACGCCTTTCTGCGCGATTTCGCGCCCAAGGCGGTGATCTTTTCCGGCGGGCCCGATTCGGTCACGCGGGAGGGCAGCCCGCGCCCGCCGCGCGCGGTCTATGATCTGGGCGTGCCGATTCTGGGCATCTGTTATGGCCAGCAGGTCATGATGCAGGATCTGGGCGGCAAGGTTGTCGCCGGTGAGGGCACCTCTGAATTTGGCCGCGCCTATGTGCAGCCGACCGAGCGGCGGCTGGACATGCTGACCGGCTGGTTCATGGATGGCTCCGGGCGTGAGCAGGTCTGGATGAGCCACGGCGACCACGTGTCCGAAATCGCGCCCGGATTCGAGGTCTTCGGCACCTCGCCCGGCGCGCCTTTTGCCATCACCGGCGATCCGGCGCGGCGGTTTTACGCGGTGCAGTTCCACCCCGAGGTGCATCACACCCCCAACGGCGCCACCCTGTACGAGAATTTCGTGCGCGCCGCCGGGTTCAAGGGCGACTGGACCATGGGTGCCTACCGCGAAGAGGCGATTGCCAAGATCCGCGAGCAGGTGGGCGACGCCAAGGTGATCTGCGCGCTGTCCGGCGGGGTCGACAGCTCTGTCGCGGCGGCGCTGATCCACGAGGCGATCGGCGACCAGCTGACCTGCGTCTTTGTCGATCACGGGCTGTTGCGCCTGCACGAGGCCGAAGAAGTGGTCGGCATGTTCCGCGACCACATGAACCTGCATGTGATCCACGCGCAGGAGCAGGAACTCTTTCTGGGCGAACTCGACGGCGTCTCCGACCCGGAAACCAAGCGCAAGATCATCGGCAAGCTGTTCATCGACGTGTTCCAGAAATACGCCGACGGGATCGAGGGCGCGCGCTTTCTGGCGCAGGGCACGCTGTACCCGGATGTGATCGAATCGGTGTCGTTCAGCGGCGGCCCTTCGGTAACGATCAAATCGCACCACAACGTCGGCGGCTTGCCGGAAAAGATGGGGCTGACGCTGGTCGAACCCCTGCGCGAGTTGTTCAAGGACGAGGTGCGCGCGTTGGGGCATGAGTTAGGCTTGCCCGCCTCGTTCATCGGGCGTCACCCCTTCCCCGGCCCCGGTCTGGCGATCCGCTGCCCCGGTGAGATCACCCGCGAAAAGCTGGAGATCCTGCGCAAGGCGGATGCGGTCTATATCGACCAGATCCGCAAACACGGGCTGTACGACAAGATCTGGCAGGCCTTTGTGGCGATCCTGCCGGTGCGCACCGTGGGCGTGATGGGCGACGGGCGGACCTATGACTACGCCTGCGCCCTGCGCGCGGTGACATCTGTCGACGGCATGACGGCGGATTATTACCCGTTCAGCCATGACTTCCTTGGCGAGACGGCCACGCGGATCATCAACGAGGTCAAGGGCATCAACCGGGTGACCTATGACGTGACCTCGAAACCGCCCGGCACCATCGAGTGGGAATAAAACAGCAGTTGGTCCGACCGCTGAAGGGCGCGACGCTGTACGCGGCGCTGTGCCTTTTGCTTGCCATAGGATCGACGCTGTTGACGCGCGACTGTTCCGAAGTGGACACGACCTATGATATCGCCGTGGTGCTGGGCGGCGGCACGGAGCACCTGAAACGGGTACAAACGGCAAAGTCTGGCCGCATCCACGCCGGGATCTCGCTATATGATCGCGCCAAGGTATCGCGCTTGCACCTGACCGGCGGCCCCCCGGACAAGGCCACCAGCAACGCGCTGTTGCTGGCGAAAATTGCCCGCGCCGATGGCATCCCAGTCACGGCCCTAATGCTTGAGACGCGGTCGCTCTCGACCCTGCAAAACGCGCTGTTCTCGCGCCCCGACCTGCCGCCTGATGCCCAATTGATCCTTGTGACAGAGGCCTATCACGGCTGGCGCGCCTGGGCGTCGTTTGCATGGGGCGGGCGGCCAGCAGATGTCTGCGCCAGCCGCGACCCAGGCCGGACTCTGTTTCAGAAAGCCAAGGTTCTGGCGCGCGAAACCGCCGCCTGGGGTGTCAATATTCCGCGCGCGGCCCTGTGGTCACTCGCGCAGCTTGTCGGCCTTGGTGACCGGATGCCCACCGCTTTGCTGGCATGACCCACCGTGTCTGCCGGGGCCTGTCGGGCCACCTGTCCGCGGCCCCCGATTGACCCGGCGACAAACCTTCCTCATGTAAATGATGATAATTATGAATTTGCCTGCGCTGGTTGGATGTGAAACACGCGGGCGACGACCTCCGGAAAGGCGACACAAATGACCGACGCACTCACCCGGGCCCTTGCGCAGCGCGACTGGCTGCTGGCGGACGGGGCCACGGGCACGAATCTTTTCAACATGGGCCTGCAATCCGGTGACGCGCCGGAATTCTGGAACGAGAATGAGCCGGACAAGATCCGCACGCTGTACCGGGGCGCGGTCAATGCCGGGTCGGACCTGTTCCTGACCAATTCCTTTGGCGCCAATGCCTCGCGGCTGAAACTGCACGATGCGGGCCACCGCGCCTATGAGTTGTCCAAGCTGGCCGCCGAACTGGGCCGTGAGATCGCGGATGCCTCGGGGCGTGAGGTGATCGTGGCCGGATCGGTCGGCCCGACGGGCGAGATCATGGGCGCGGCGGGATCGCTCAGCCATGAACGCGCGGTCGAGATGTTCGAGGAAACCGCCAACGGCCTGAAGGATGGCGGCGCGGATGTGCTGTGGGTCGAGACGATCTCGGCCCCCGAAGAATTCAAGGCCGCCGCCGAGGCTTTTGCCAACGCCGGAATGCCGTGGTGCGGCACCATGAGCTTTGACACCGCCGGGCGCACCATGATGGGCATGACCTCGGCCGATATGGTCAAGATGGTCGAGGGGTTGCCAAATCCGCCGATCGGCTTTGGCGCGAACTGCGGCGTGGGCGCGTCGGACCTGTTGCGTACGGTGTTGGGTTTCGTCGCGGCGGAGGCCGAACGCCCCATTATCGCCAAGGGCAACGCCGGGATTCCGAAATACCACGAAGGCCACATCCACTATGATGGCACGCCGGCGCTGATGGCCGAATATGCGTTGATGGCCCGCAATTGCGGCGCGCGCATCATCGGCGGCTGCTGTGGCACAATGCCCGATCACCTGAGCGCGATGCGCGCGGCGCTGGAAACCAACGAGCCGGGACCGCGCCCCACGCTGGAACAGATCACACAGACGCTTGGCGGGTTCTCATCCGAGAGCGATGGCACCGACGGCGAAGGCCCCACAAGAGAGCGGCGCAACAAGCGTCGGCGGACCTCCTGAGCCGAAGCCCCGCCGGACCGGTGGGGCGCGCCTGTTTCGTCATTGGCATCAGTCGCCCGGCGCAGCCTTTGCGCCGGTCCCATTGCGCTACCCTGAACCCCTTGGACCCGATCTGAACATGTCCCCTCCCCCGATCATCGCACGGCAGCAGCCCGGCCTAGAACAGGCTGAGTTGATCGCCGCTTTGCGGTGGCGGGGCGAAGAGGTCACAGCGCAGCGGTGGCTGGCTGCGGTCCAGTCCCAGTTGCCGCGCCGCCCGTGCAAACCGGGCCGCCACCAAGTCCGCATAGGGGCCCTCGCCACGCATCCGGGCAAACCACTTGGAGGAATAGACCTCTCCGCCGTGCATGTCGCGCAGGTGGTTCATCACCCTGTTTGCCCGGTCGGGATAGTGTTCGTGCAGCCAGTCCTGCCACAGCTGCGCCACCTCCAGCGGCAGACGCAGCATGATCCAGCTGGCAGAGGTCGCCCCGGCCTCGGCGCCCGCTGTCAGGATCGACTCCAGTTCCGGGTCGGTCAGTGCCGGCACCATGGGCGAGGCCATGATGCGCACCGGCACACCGGCCTCCACCAGCCTGCGGATCACCTGCAAGCGGCGTTTAGGCCCCGGCGCGCGCGGTTCCATCCGGCGCGACAGGCCCTCGTCCAGCGTGGTGACGGAAATCCCCACCCGCGCCAGCCCCTGCGCCGCCATGTCCGACAGGATGTCGATGTCGCGCTCGATCAACGCGCCCTTGGTCACAATCGCAACCGGGTGGCGAAAGTCGCGCAGCACCTCAAGGCAGGCGCGCATGATGCCCCGGTCCCGTTCAACCGGCTGGTAGGGATCGGTATTGGTGCCGATGGCCAGCGGCGCGACGCTGTATTTCTTTGCCCGCAATTCCCGCGCCAACACCTGCGGTGCTGTGGGCCGCGCCACCAGCCGCGTCTCGAAATCCAGACCCGGCGACAGGCCCAGCCAGGCGTGGGTCGGACGCGCGAAACAGTAGATGCACCCGTGCTCACACCCCCGGTACGGGTTCAGCGAACGGTCAAACGGCAGATCGGGAGAGCGCACATAGGTGATGACAGAGCGCGGCACCTCTTCGCTGACCTCGGTGCGAAAGACAGCACCCTCTTCGGGCAGGTCCCAGCCGTCATGCACATCCTCACGCCGCAGCCGTTCATAACGCCCGCACTCACGGCTGAGCGCGGCCCGGCCACGGGCCAGAGCAGGATCGACAGGGCGGGCGGAAGACGACATGCCCGAAAACTAGAACACAACGGGAACATGTGCAAGTTTTACGCACGCCGGGTGCCCAAGGTCGGTCCCGCTGCGTTCCATGTCGCAATCCACCAATTGAAATTCGGCAAAAACGACGAATAGTCGTTGTAACGACGGCATGTCACGGCATGTCAAAGCAAGGGAATCACGTCATGTCCGACGAAGAAGACGACATCATCCTCTCTGAACTGGACGATGAGGAACTCGTCCAACAGATGTTCGACGACCTCTACGACGGTCTCAAGGAAGAGATCGAAGAGGGTGTGAACATCCTGCTGGAACGCGGTTGGGCCCCCTACCGCGTCCTGACAGAGGCGCTGGTGGGCGGCATGACCATCGTCGGGAACGACTTCCGCGATGGGATCCTGTTTGTCCCCGAGGTGCTGCTGGCCGCCAACGCGATGAAGGGGGGCATGTTCATCCTCAAGCCGCTCTTGGCCGAAACCGGCGCGCCGCGCATGGGCTCGATGGTGATCGGCACCGTCAAGGGCGACATCCACGACATCGGCAAGAACCTTGTGGCGATGATGATGGAAGGCGCCGGGTTCGAGGTTGTCGATCTGGGCATCAACAATGCCGTCGACGCCTATCTTGGCGCGATGGAAGAGCACAAACCGGACATCCTTGGCATGTCCGCGCTGCTGACCACCACCATGCCCTACATGAAGGTCGTCATCGACACGATGAAGGAACAGGGGATCCGCGACGATTACATCGTTCTCGTAGGTGGGGCGCCGCTGAACGAGGAATTCGGCAAGGCCATCGGGGCTGATGCCTATTGCCGTGATGCGGCGGTCGCCGTGGAAACCGCCAAGAAGTTCATCGCGCGCAAACACAACCAGATGGCGGCGGGCTAAAGCCCCCTGCCTCTCTGCCGCTTTCCTTTGTCACTCTCCGGGGCTACTCTGGTCATCGGGGAGGACCGGCCCATGAAACTCGACACATTTGTATTGATCGTGGTCTGCGTCATCGCAGGCATGGTCGCGACCTTCTGGCTGGCGGCGCTGTTGCTGGCGGCGTTTCAGGTGCCCTTTGGCGCGCTTGCCCTGCTGCCCGCCGCGCTGGTGGGCTATGTCCTTTACCGCGTCATCTCTGAACGCGTCGGCAATGCCGAAGAAGACCATTATGACGGGATGAACCACTGATGCTGATCGTGACCACCGAAACCGTCGCCGGGCGGCCCGTGACCGAAACGCTGGGCCTTGTGCGCGGCGCAACCGTGCGCGCCAAACATGTCGGCACCGATATCGTCGCGGCGCTGAAATCCCTCGTCGGCGGTGAGCTGTCCGGCTATTCCTCGCTGATGGCGGGCGCGCGGGAACAGGCGCTGGACCGGATGGTCGCAGAGGCGCAGGCGCTGGGGGCCGATGCCATCATCTGCATGCGGGTCCAGACCTCGGCCATTGCCAAGGGCGCGTCGGAAATCGTCGCCTACGGCACCGCTGTCCGTCTGGCCCCCGCGCAGGCGCGGGATATCGCCTGACACTGCGTCAACACACGGTACGGGCGATCACGATGATGCAAAGGGGCTTTTTCTTTTTACACCTTTGGCCCATATTAAAAGGGACGGAAGGAGACCCATATGCCCGTGACATCCTTTGCCCTGCTGGTGTGCGCCGTGGTTTTCGCGGCGGGTCTGACGGTCTGGGCAATGTCGTCCTTCGGGGTTCTGACGGTCATTCCCGTTCTGCTCGCGCTTGCGCTGCTTGCGCGTTGGGCCATGGCGCATGTGCCCCATGACGACACCCGCACCTGACCAGCTGTCCGATGCGCATCTGACCGCCGAGGGCCTGCGCCCTGTCGGCGAGGGGCGCGTGCTGCTGCTGGCCTGCGGCGCGCTTGCGCGCGAGATTCTAGCGCTGGTGCGGCTGAACGGCTGGGATCACATGGACCTCGCCTGTCTGCCCGCCATCCTGCACAACCACCCCGAAAAGATCACCGATGCGGTGCGGGCGGCGGTCGAGAGCCATCGCGCCAAGTATGCGCGGATCTGCGTAGTCTATGCCGACTGCGGCACCGGCGGTCTGTTGCAGGCCGCCTGCGACCGGATGGGGGTCGAGATGGTGGCCGGCCCGCATTGTTACGCGTTTTTCGACGGGCTGGCCCAGTTCGAATCGCGCGATGAGATCACCTCCTTCTACCTGACCGATTTCCTGAGCCGACAGTTCGACGCCTTTGTCTGGCGGCCGCTGGGCCTCGACCGGCATCCGCAACTGCGTGAGATGTACTTTGGCAACTATGAAAAGCTGGTCTATCTGGCGCAGACCGACGATCCGGACCTGACCGCGCGGGCCGAGGCGCAGGCCGAACGTCTGGGGCTGGCGTTTGAGCGGCGGTTCACCGGCTACGGCGATCTGGCGCGCGTGCTGGAAGGCTGGGCGCAACAGGACGCGTCAGGCGCGCCGGTGACAAGGGCTTTGCAAAGCCCTTAACGCGGTTTCGCAACCGCGTTGGCGCTAGCCGTCCAGCGCTTCGGCCAGAACAACCGACACCGGCACCAGCGCGATGGTGTCGCTGCGGTCCTGCAACCCCCAGAGCACCAGCGCCGAAATCGTGTCGGCGCGCAGCCGTCCCATCATGACCACGCCGCCCTCTTGCCGCGCCCGAAACGCCGCCTGATCCAGCGTCCGCCGGATCATCGAGGCATCCTGCCCTTCGCCGTCGAAATCCCGGAACAGCGTGACCGCGGGCACACCGTCCTTGAGCGCCAGCTTCTGCGCGGTGTTCAGGCCCTTGGGCTGCGTGATCAACCCGTGACCGCTGTCCCCAAGGAAGGCCGCCACCTGCGACGACACCTCGCGGCTGTCCTGAAGGCTGCCATCGGGGTCTTCCAGCACGGCCACCGCCTGCGGGATCGCGCGGATCAGCCCGGCCATCGTCACCTCGACATCGGCGGCCTGCGCGCCGTCGGGCATATCGCCCAGCACCAACACCTCGAATCCCAGATCGCGATAGCCTTGCGCCGCCGCCGCCGCATCTGGATGCGCGGGCGAAATGGCAAAGCTGACCGGAAAGGGAAACGCCTTGAGCCCCGACGGCCCCAGCGGCCCGCTGCCGTCGTCCACCAGCACCACCGCCATGCGCGGCACGCCGTCCGGCACCGTCACCGGGGCCGAGAACCGCACCAGCGGGCTGTCCTCGGGCAGCGCCGCCAAGGGACCGGAGCGTTCCGCCACCAGTGTCCCGTCCGCGTCCGGAACCGGCGTGGCGTCAGGCGCGGCGTCCGGCGCGCGATTGAACAACGAGGTTGCGGGTTTGCCGATGGCGGGGCCCGTGGGCAGCGGGGTCGGCGCCGGGGCGGCGATCTCTGGTGCCGGGGGGGTGTCGGCGGGGTCCGGGGCGGGTGCCACCGGTTCAGGCTCTCGTGCGAACGGGGTCTCCGGGGTCTCGGGAACCGGGGCCGGTGCGGGATCAAGGCTTTCGGGGATCAAGGCGCTGTCCACATCGGGCACCACCGGGGCCGGAGGTTGCGCCGGTCCGGTCACGATGACCGGCTGCGCCTCTGGACGCGGCGCGCCGGGGGCGGTGGCCTGCGCCGGGGGCAGCACCGGCGCGTCCTGCCCCGCCAGCCGGGGCGCATCGGACACATCGGGCCCCGCGCCATCGGGTGCATCGGGCGCGGGCCCCACCTGCGGCGGCTCCGGCGGCGCGGTATCGGCCCCGGCGATCACCGGATCGGCGGGCGCGGGCAGCGTGCCTGTCGGGGCCAACGGGCGGTCCACCCCGGCCTCGGGCTGCGGTCTGACGCCGGGTTTCGACACATCGGGTTTGGCCGTGGGGTCGGCCTCGGGCGTTTCCACAATGCGCGGCTTTGACGGATCGGGCGCATCAGGAACGGGCGCGGCAGGCTGCGGGTCAGGTTTCGGTTCGGACACCGGCATCACCGGTGTCTGGTCAGGTTTTATGTCGGGCCTCGGATCGGGCCCCGGATCGGGCGTCTCCACCAGCAGGCTGCCATCGACTTGCCCGGCAGGCGGCGGCACCATCGCACGCTGTTCCGGCAGCGGCGTGTTCAGCGAGATCGCCGCCAGCCCCGCGCCAGAAAACACCGCGCCCCAGATCGCCCCGGACAGAATTCCCCTTGCCATGCTGCTCTCTCCGACCTGTCGTGCGCCTGTTCCGGCGCCTTTGTCCTGTAGTCTTGCACCCTTGCCGGTCTTGACGCCACCAGTAGGGCCTGTGCATGTATACCGCGACGTGGCCCCGGGCCGCCAGCCCTCGTTCGCGTCCCCGCTCACAGACCCTGCCAAGCCACTTGCAGACGAAGGCCCGGCCATGCTGCTCTTGATCGATAACTACGACAGTTTCACCTACAACCTCGTCCATTATCTGGGCGAACAGGGGGCTGACGTGCAGGTCTGGCGCAACGACGCGTTGAACGTGCAAGAGGCAATGGCGCTGAACCCGGCGGGTATCGTCCTGTCCCCCGGCCCCGGCACGCCGGACCAGTCGGGCATCTGCCTTGCGCTGACAGAGGCCGCCGCAGAAACGGGCACGCCGCTGTTGGGCGTGTGCCTTGGCCATCAGACCATCGGTCAGACCTTTGGCGGAACTGTTGTGCGCCATGATGAGATCGTGCACGGCAAGATGGGTTCAATGCACCACCACGGGGAAAGCGTGTTCAAAGGCTTGCCATCACCGATCAAGGCAACCCGCTATCACAGCCTTGTGGTGCGCCGGTCAGACCTGCCCGAGACATTAAGAGTCACGGCAGAGCTGGAGGACGGCACCATCATGGGCCTGATGCACCGCGAGTTGCCGATCCACGGCGTGCAATTCCATCCGGAATCCATCGCCTCCGAACATGGGCATGCCATGTTGCAGAACTTTCTCGACGTCCTGAAGGTGCCGGCATGAGCGACGATCTCCGCCCCC
This sequence comes from Antarctobacter sp., assembly GCF_048262615.1. Taxonomy (GTDB): domain Bacteria; phylum Pseudomonadota; class Alphaproteobacteria; order Rhodobacterales; family Rhodobacteraceae; genus Antarctobacter. The sequence continues at coordinate 50,618 of NZ_JBLXFB010000008.1, read as the reverse complement.
TGATCGGCACCAGCGCCGACCGCCCACTGACCCGCGCCGAGGCGGAACGCGCCTTCGGCATCCTGTTTGCCGGTCAGGCGACACCGGCCCAGATCGGCGGGTTGCTGATGGCCCTGCGCACACGCGGAGAGACGGTGGATGAATACGCCGCCGCCGCCGCCGTCATGCGCGCCAAATGCAACAAGGTCGTCGCCCCTGCGGGGGCGATGGACATTGTCGGCACCGGCGGTGACGGCAAAGGCACGCTGAACATCTCGACCGCCACCGCCTTTGTGGTGGCGGGCGCGGGTGTGACCGTGGCCAAGCACGGCAACCGCAACCTGTCGTCGAAATCTGGCGCTGCCGATGCGCTGGGGCAGATGGGGATCAACGTGATGGTTGGCCCCGCCGTTGTGGAAAAAGCGCTGGCCGAGGTTGGCATCTGTTTCATGATGGCCCCCATGCACCACCCGGCCATGGCTCACGTTGGCCCGGTGCGGGCAGAACTGGCGACGCGCACCATCTTCAACATCCTCGGCCCGCTGACAAACCCGGCCGGCGTCAAGCGCCAGTTGACCGGGGCGTTCACGCGCGATCTGATCCGTCCGATGGCCGAGGTGCTGGGCAAACTGGGGTCCGAACGGGCCTGGCTGGTACATGGATCGGACGGCACCGATGAGTTGACCATAACCGGCGTCAGCTGGATCGCCGCGCTGGAAGAGGACGGCAGCATCCACGAGGCCGAACTGCACCCCGAGGACGCGGGCCTGCCCGTGCATCCGTTTGAGGACATCGTCGGCGGCACGCCCGAGGAAAACGGCCACGCCTTCCGCGCGCTGCTGGACGGCGCGCAGTCCGCCTATCGCGACGCGGTTCTGCTGAACTCTGCCGCCGCTCTGGTGATCGCGGGCAAGGCCACCGACCTGCGCGACGGGGTCGCGCGGGCGCGGCAGAGCATCGACAGCGGCGCGGCGCTGGCCAAGGTGCAGGCGCTGGCCAAGGCGACACAGGCGGCGTGAGCGTCGCGCCCCTGACCGCGCCACAAAGCTGGCGGCATCTGCCGTTTTTCGTGCAGGATCTGCCCCGGATCGCGGCGCATCTTGCCCAAAGCGACGCGCAGGTGCTGCCGCCTGCCCCACAGATCTTTGCCGCGCTGGAGGCCTGTCCGCCGCGAGCCACCCGCGTGGTGATCCTTGGGCAAGACCCCTATCCGACGCCCGGCCACGCCCACGGACTTGCCTTTTCGGTCGAGCCGGAGGTGCGCCCCCTGCCCCGTTCCCTGACCAACATCTACAAGGAGATGCAGGCGGATCTGGGCGCTGCCCCCGCCAACGGCGACCTGCGGTTTTGGGCCGAACAGGGCGTGCTGCTGCTGAACACCGCGCTGACGGTTGAGGCGGGCAAGGCGGGCGCACATGCCCGGCTTGGCTGGTCGCGCCTGACCGAACAGGTGCTTGCCGCGCTGTCGGATCACCCCCGCGCCTTCCTGCTTTGGGGCGCGCACGCGCAGGGATTTGCCAAGCATATCACCGGCGCGGATCACCTGATCCTGACCAGCGCCCATCCTTCGCCGCTGTCGGCGCGTCGGGGCTTTTTCGGCTCGCGGCCCTTTTCGCGCATCAACGACTGGCTTAAAGACAGGGGCGAGACGCCGATCAACTGGACGACGCCGGAAAGACCTGCCCCATGAGCACAACCATCCTCGACAAGATCAAGGCCTACAAGCTGGACGAAGTGGCCGCCGACAAGGCCGCCAAACCCCTGTCAGAGGTTGAGGCCGACGCCCGCAACGCCTCGCCCGTGCGCCGCTTTGCCGGGGCGCTGATGACGGCGTCAGAGACCGGCTATGGCCTGATCGCAGAGATCAAAAAGGCCTCTCCGTCCAAGGGGCTGATCCGCGCCGATTTCGACCCGGCGACACTGGCCCGCGCCTATGAGGCCGGTGGTGCCACCTGCCTGTCGGTGCTGACCGACACGCCGTCCTTTCAGGGCGCGAAACCCTTTCTGACGGCGGCGCGCGCCGCCTGCGCCCTGCCCGCCCTGCGCAAGGATTTCATGTACGACACCTATCAGGTGGCCGAAGCGCGCGCCCTTGGCGCGGACTGTATCCTGATCATCATGGCCTCTGTGTCGGACGCGCAGGCGGCGGAACTGGAGGATTGCGCACAGGGCTGGGACATGGACGTGCTGATCGAGGTGCATGACGGCGCGGAACTCGACCGCGCGCTGGCGCTGAAAAGCCCGCTGATCGGTGTGAACAACCGCAATCTCAAGACCTTTGAGACGACGCTGGACACGACCCGCGACCTGTCGAAACGCATCCCGGAGGACCGTTTCCTGATCTCCGAATCCGGTCTGAACAGCCCCGCCGATCTGGCGGACATGGCCGCCCACGGCGCGCGCGCCTTTCTGATTGGCGAAAGCCTGATGCGGCAGGACAACGTGACCGAAGCAACCCGCACGCTGCTGGCCAACCCGGTGCCGGCATGAGCGGCCTGTCCCATTTCGACGCCGCCGGCAACGCGCATATGGTCGATGTCTCGGACAAACCCGTGACCGACCGCATCGCCACCGCAGAGGGCCATGTGACAATGGCACCCGAGACCTTTGCCCTGATCACCGAGGGCCGCGCCAAAAAGGGCGATGTGATCGGCGTGGCGCGCCTTGCCGGGATCATGGGGGCCAAGAAAACGCCCGAACTGATCCCGCTGTGCCACCCGCTGCCGGTGACCAAGGTGACCGTCGATCTGGTGGCGGACCCCGACCTGCCCGGCCTGCGCATCACCGCGACGGTCAAGACCTCCGGCCAGACGGGTGTCGAGATGGAGGCGCTGACCGCCGTCTCGACCGCCGCGCTGACGGTCTATGACATGGTCAAGGCGGTGGACAAGGCAATGCAGATCGGCGGCATCCGCGTGCTGCTGAAGGACGGCGGCAAATCCGGGCGCTTTGAGGCGACATGATCCCCGTCACCCAAGCCCTCGACCACCTCTTTGCTCTGGCCGCTCCGCTGCCGGTGGAAACCGTGCCTCTGACAGAGGCGGCGGGACGGGTGTTGGCGCGCCCGGTCACCGCGCGGCGCGACCAGCCGCCGTTTCCCGCGTCGGCCATGGACGGCTATGCGGTTCCCGAGGCCGCAGCGGGGCAAAGCTTTACCGTCATCGGCGAAAGCGCGGCCGGCAAACGCTTTGACGCCTCTGTCGGACCGGGCGAGGCCGTGCGAATCTTCACCGGCGCGCCGGTGCCCGAAGGTGCCAACCGCATCGTCATCCAGGAGGACGTCACCCGCGATGGTGACCGGATCACCCTGCACGACGACCTTGACGAAAACACTTACATCCGCCCCGCAGGCACTGATTTCCGCGTCGGCCAGTCGGTGGACGCGCCCAAACGCCTGACCGCGCAGGATGTGGCGCTGCTGGCGGCCATGAACATCGCCGAGGTGCCTGTCACCCGCAGGCCGCGCGTGGCGCTGATTTCCACAGGCAATGAACTGGTTATGCCCGGCGAAACCCCCGGCCCCGACCAGATCATCGCCTCGAACACCTTCGGGTTGCAGGCCTTGTTGCGTGAACTTGGGGCCGAAGCGCGCATTTTGCCCATCGCACGCGACACCTCTGCCTCGCTCATCCACGGGTTTTCTCTGGTCGAAGACGCGGACCTTGTGATCACCATTGGCGGGGCCTCCGTGGGCGATCACGATCTGGTGGCGCAAGTGGCCGAAGAACTGGGCATGGACCGCGCCTTTCACACGGTCGCCATGCGTCCCGGCAAGCCGCTGATGTCCGGCCGCCTGAACGACGCCATGATGATCGGCCTGCCCGGCAACCCGGTGTCCGCGATGGTCTGCGGCCATGTGTTTGTAGCCCCGGTGATCCGCGCCATGCTGGGTCTGGGTGCGGTCCCTGCGCCGCGCCTGACGGCACGGCTTGCCGCACCGCTGACGGCAAACGGTCCGCGCGAACACTATATGCGGGCAGAGTTGTCAGGGGACGGCATTGCCGCGCTCGACCGTCAGGATTCCAGCCTGCTCAGCGTGCTGAGCCGCGCAAATGCGCTGCTGGTGCGCCCGGTCAAAGACCCCGCGCGCGCAGTTGGTGAGACCGTCGCCTATCTGCCATTGTAGTCAATGCGGGGTAGTCAATGCAGGCACCCCGCCCGAGGGTTTTTCCGAAACCGGAGACCCGTGTGCGCGGGCACCCTTTGGCGTCCTGACGCCAACCCGCAACAAATTCCACGCAAGATCGACGGCATTATTGACACAAAACAGGAACACCCGTAGAACAAAAGTTAACAAACACGGGGTTGCGCCATGCTGACGAAGAAACAACTGGATCTTCTGGAGTTCATCAACAAACGGATGACCCGTGATGGCGTCCCGCCCAGTTTCGATGAAATGAAAGACGCGCTGGATCTGCGGTCGAAGTCGGGCATTCACCGGCTGATCACCGCGCTGGAGGAACGTGGGTTCATCCGCCGTCTGGCCCACCGGGCGCGCGCCATCGAAATCGTGAAACTGCCCGAAAGCCTTGGTGGCCATCCGGTCGGGTTTACCCCCACGGTGATCGACGGCGACCGCGCCGACAACCGTCCCTCTGGCGCGTTCAATCTGGGGGCCGCGAACCTGACGGAACTGCCGCTGGTGGGCAGCATCGCCGCCGGTCGCCCGATCGAGGCGATCAACGATCCCGCGCCGGGGGTGTCGGTTCCCGGTCAGATGTTGCGCGGACAGGGCCGCCACTACGCGCTTGAGGTCAAGGGCGACTCGATGATCGATGCGGGCATCAACGACGGTGACGTGGTGGTGATCCGCGAATCCCCCGATGCGTCGGACGGCGATATCGTCGTCGCCCAGATCGAGGGCTATGAGGCCACGCTGAAACGGTTCCGCCGCAAGGGCGACATGATCATCCTTGAGGCCGCGAACCCCGCCTATGAACCGCGCGTCCTGCCAGAGGGCTCTGTCACCGTGCAGGGGCGTCTTGTCGGGTTGATCCGCACTTACTGAGCACGCCACGCCAGCCGAAAATCCTCTGGCGCGCCACCGTGCCAGAGCCTTGTGCCCGACAGATCGCGGTTTGTGACGATGCGCGGTGTACCATCGTCCAACCAGACCGCGACAGAGCCGCTTTCGCGCAGGCGCGCCGGGTCAAAGATCTCACACCCGCCGGGCAGGTCGATATCGACACTGGAGACGACGATTTGACCGCGTTGGCAGGACGAGACGCGGGCGGCGGCGCGTTTGCCCTGAAGGTGCAGGATGTGCAGCCCCTCCAGATCCGCCCGCGCCGTGCGATCCGTGACAGGGTCCGGCCAGAGGGCCGCCGCCTGCGGCTGGCTGTAGCCCTGTCCGTCATTCTCCAGCCAGACCTCGGCCACAAAACCCGATCCGCGGTCCCGTGACAGCGCCCGTCCCGTCGGTGTCATCAGCCCGACCAGCGTGCCGCTGTCGGCGATCAGCACCGGGGGCCGTTCTGTCCCTGCCCAGAGCACAACGGCCAGCGCCAGCGGCGCAAGCCCCGCCAGCCGCCCGCGCCCGCGCCAGAGGCAGAGGAACAGCCCACCCGCCGCGATCAGCGGCAGGACAACCGGCGCAGGGGCCACGATATGCCCCACCGCCCCGTCCCAGCCCGCGACCGTATGCGCCACACCCAAGATCCAGCCCAACCCCAGCGCCATCACCTTCAGCGCGATCCAGTCCAGACCAAAGGGCATCAGCAAGGCCGCCAGCACCGCCAGCGGCACCACCCAAATGCCCATGACCGGCACCGCGACAAGGTTGGCCAGCAGGCCGTATTGGGCGATCTGGTTGAAATGCGCCATGCCCACCGGCGCGGTCGCCGCGCCCGCCACCGCCGAGGACACGACCACCGACAGCACCGGTGCGATCCAGCGCGGCAGGTCATGGTCGCGCTGCCAGATGCTCAGCCGTTCAAACACCGCCACCAGTGCCGTGGTGGCCGCAAAGGACATCTGGAAACCGGGGCCCAGCAGCGCCTCGGGCCGCATCACCAGCACCACCAGCGCCGCAATCGCGACGCTGCGCAGGCTCAGCGCGCGGCGGTCCAGCATCATCGCGCAGAGCGCGGCGGCCACCATCATGAAGGCCCGTTCCGTCGCCACGTTACCACCCGACAAAGCAAGGTAACCCGCCGCCGCCAGCAGCGCGCCGCCCGCCGCCAGTTTTTTGACCGGCCAGTGATGCCGGACGTGCGGGTGCAACAACAGCCCCAGCCGCAACGCCGCAAAGACAAACCCCGCCAGCAGTCCCATATGCAGTCCGGAGATCGCCAGCAAATGCGCAAGGTTGCTGTCGCGCAGCGCCTGCAACGTGTCCTGTCCCATGCCAGAGCGGTCCCCGGTCATGATCGCGGCGGCAAAGGCACCGCGCTCTCCGGGCAGCGCGGCCTGCACCCGTGCCGATAGCCACAGCCGCAACCGCGCCACGCGCAGCCCCTCGCTCGCCGGTTCCAGCAACAGCACCGGGGTGCGCGTATAGCCCACCGCCCCCAGCCGCAGGAACCAGGCGTGGCGGCGAAAATCAAAACCGCCGGGTTCCACCGCGCCGCCGGGCGACGACAGATGCCCGGTCAGGATCACCACCTGACCGGGTTTCGGATCAAGATAGCCTTGGGTGCCGTGCAAAGAGACGCGCACGCGGGTCGGCACATCGTCCGGGTCCATCCGTTCCAGCACCACGCGGTCCAGCGTCAGCCGCAGCGCGTCCGAGGCAGAGCGATCAATCTGGATCACCCGCCCCTCGATGGCCCCGTAATAGCGGAAATCCAACACCGGACCAGCGACCCGATGCGCCCGCGCACCAGCCAGCGCAAAACCCAATGAGGCCAACGCCAATGCCGCCAGCAGCGGCCCCCAGACCGGCCCGGCACGGTGTTGCAGCACCGCCAGCAGGCCAAGCGACCCGCACACCCACAGCAAAGACACCGGCGGCTCAATCCGCAGGGCGAAAAAGATCCCGATGCCGGTCGCAAGGCAGACCGGTGCCCATGGAAACAGGTGGCCGCGCTGTCCCAGAAGGACCGATGACAGCCAAGAGAGGGGTTGACCCATGCTTGCCCCCCGATGGGTGGCTCGTTAAGGAACGCCCTAACTTACCCTCCCCGCCGTTAGGAAAAGGTTAACCACGATGTCCGACGCTCAAGTCGTCACCCGTTTCGCTCCCTCGCCCACTGGTTTCCTGCACATCGGCGGGGCGCGCACCGCGCTGTTCAACTGGCTGTACGCCCGTGGACGCGGCGGCAAGTTCCTGTTGCGGATCGAGGACACCGACCGCGCCCGCTCCACCCCCGTGGCGACAGAGGCGATCCTGCGCGGGCTGGACTGGCTGGGTCTTGACCACGACGGCGAGGTGATCAGCCAGTTCGCCCGCGCCGACCGTCACGCCGAGGTCGCGCACGCGTTGCTGGCCAAGGGGGCAGCCTACAAATGTTTCTCGACCCAGGAAGAGATCGAATCCTTCCGCGAAACCGCCCGCGCCGAGGGACGGTCCACCCTGTTCCAAAGCCCGTGGCGCGACGCGGACCCCGCCACGCATCCGGACGCGCCTTATGTGGTGCGCCTGAAGACCCCGACCGAGGGCGAGACCGTCATCAAAGACGAGGTGCAAGGCACCGTCACCATCCGCAACGATCAGCTGGACGATATGGTGCTGCTGCGGTCGGACGGCACGCCGGTCTATATGCTGGCGGTGGTGGTCGATGACTTTGACATGGGCGTGACCCATGTGATCCGGGGCGACGACCACCTCAACAACGCCGCGCGCCAGATGGGCATTTACACCGCGATGGGCTGGCCGCTGCCGATCTACGCCCATATCCCGCTGATCCACGGACCCGACGGAAAAAAGCTGTCCAAACGTCACGGGGCGCTGGGGGCCGACGAGTATCAAAAGATGGGCTACCCCGCCGCGGGCATGCGCAACTACCTTGCGCGGCTGGGCTGGAGCCACGGCGATGACGAATTCTTTACCGATGCGCAGGCAAAAGACTGGTTCGACTTGGGTGGAATCGGCAAGTCTCCGGCGCGTTTCGACTTGAAGAAACTGGAAAATCTGTGTGGCCAGCACATCGCTGTCGCGGATGATGCTGCGCTGCTGCATGAAATCGAGGCTTACCTAGAGGCAACCGGTGAGGTTAAACTGCCCGAGGAAAAACGCGATGGTCTGGGACGTGCGATGTATTGCCTCAAGGAGCGGGCCAAAACCTTCCCGGAACTGCTTGAAAAGGCTCATTTTGTTCTGACGGACACGCCGATCGTTCCGGATGAGAAGGCGGCGAAGAACCTCGACGCGGTATCCCGTGGTATACTGGCCGCGTTGACGCCGCAGCTGCAAGATGCTAGCTGGACCAAAGAGGAATTGGAGACGGTGCTGAACCGTTTCGCCGAAGATCAGGGAACCAAGTTCGGCAAGCTTGCCGGCCCGCTTCGGGCCGCGCTTGCCGGGCGTGCGGTGACCCCGTCGGTCTTTGACATGATGCTCGTTCTGGGCCGCGACGAAAGCCTCGCGCGTCTCGCTCGGGCTGCGGCCGAAAAAGAGGGCTGAGGCCCCCGGAACCGGCCATGTGACTTCAACCGGCAGGGCCGCATTCCGGCCCCGCCCCACGATACCAGAGGGATGACAAGCATGGCTGAGACCACCAAGACCGCGACGCTGACGATCGACGGAACCAACTTTGACTTGCCGATTCACTCGCCGACCGCCGGTCCGGACGTGATCGACATCCGCAAGCTTTATGGTCAGGCGGGCGTCTTCACCTACGACCCCGGCTTTACCTCGACCGCGTCCTGCGACTCGACCATCACCTTTATCGACGGCGACAAGGGTGAGCTGCTGCACCGGGGCTATCCCATCGACCAGCTGGCCGAGAAATCGCACTATCTGGAGGTCTGCTTTCTGCTGCTTTACGGCTATCTGCCCAAGGCCGGAGAGCTTGAAGACTTCGAGAACACGATCACCCGCCACACGATGATCCACGAGCAGATGTACAACTTCTTCCGTGGGTTCCGCCGCGACGCGCATCCGATGGCGGTCATGGTGGGTGTGGTCGGGGCGATGGCCGCTTTCTACCACGACAGCACCGACATCGCCGACCCGCGCCAGCGCGAGATCGCCAGCCACCGCCTGATCGCCAAGATGCCGACCATTGCGGCGATGGCCTACAAATACTCGATCGGTCAGCCCTTCGTGTACCCGCGCAACGATCTGGACTATGCGGCGAACTTTTTGCACATGTGCTTCAGCGTTCCGGCTGAGGAATATGTCGTCGACCCGATCCTTGCCCGCGCGATGGACCGCATCTTTACCCTGCACGCCGACCACGAACAAAACGCCTCGACCTCGACCGTGCGACTGGCCTCGTCCTCGGGTGCGAACCCGTTTGCCTGCATCGCCGCGGGTGTGGCCTGCCTTTGGGGCCCCGCACATGGTGGCGCCAATCAGGCCTGCCTTGAAATGCTCAAGGAAATCGGCGCGCCCGAGAACATCCCGGAATACATCGCCCGCGCCAAGGACAAGAACGATCCGTTCCGCCTGATGGGCTTTGGCCACCGCGTCTACAAGAACTTCGACCCGCGCGCCAAGGTGATGAAGCAGTCCGCCGATGAGGTGCTGGACCTGCTGGGGGTGGAAAACAACCCGGTTCTGGCCACCGCCAAGGAACTGGAACGGCAGGCGCTGGCCGATCCCTATTTTGCCGAGAAAAAGCTGTTCCCGAATGTCGATTTCTATTCGGGTATCATCCTCGAGGCGATGGGCTTCCCGACCTCGATGTTCACGCCAATCTTCGCCCTGTCGCGCACCGTTGGCTGGGTCAGCCAGTGGAAAGAGATGCTGAACGATCCGCAGAACAAGATCGGCCGCCCGCGCCAGTTGTATCTGGGCGAGACCGAGCGCGACTACGTGGACATCGAAAACCGCTGACAGCCGCCAGACCCGAAACCAGACCCGCCACGCCGATTCGCGTGGCGGGTTTTTTGGTGTCCTGCGCCCTGCCCCGAACCGACGACAATTTTTTTACCGTCGATCTACTGTTTCCCAATCATCTGTTGAACGGCCTGATTTTCAGGAAGAAATCATCAAAAACTTGCCTCAATCCTGACCGGATTGCAGTCTCGCGCAATCCAGACATCGCGGCGGCAAGGAGACTGACCCATGACAATCACGCGTGAGATCACTGTACAACTTGGGTGCGATCCCTCTGTCTCTGTCCTGATAAGCGAGGTGTCCGACGGCTCTCTCATCATCCGCCTTTCGGACATCGACGGCGTCGCACCGAACGATCTGGACGGGTTCTTCTTTGACCTGACGGATGAGGCTTTGCTGGACGCGGAACTGACGGTCTGGCCGTTTGTGAACACCGGCAACATCACCGGTTTCGACACCGGCGACGACGATCAGATGACCCTCTCCAACGGCGCGACGCTGGCCGAAGGCTATGACGTCAGCCTGCAATTCGGCGAGGTGCCCGACAGCACCGAGGGCAATGTCACCGGTCTGGGCTTTACGCTCTACAGCGACAGCGGCGTGCCACTGACACTCGAAGACATCGACCTCGAAAAGCTTGCGCTTGTGGTCAATTCCGACGGTGGCGAGGGTAAGGTCCTGCTGCCGCACGACGGTGAGGCCGCAGAGGATGACGGCGAAGACGATGTCGATGACGATGGCGTCTGCGAATTCACCATCACCGATGCCTCCGGGCTGGAGGTGACGGTCACGCTGACAGAGCTGGCGAACGGCGAAATGCAGGTCGACGTTGAGATGCCCGACGGCAGCGACGCCACCATTGGCGACCTGCGCGGCGTCTTCTTCAACATGAACGACGAAAGCAAGCTTGACGATCTGATGGTGTCCGGCGCGGACGTTTCCAGCAGCCAGTTCGCCGCCAACGACGTCAGCAACCTTGGCCACGGCGCCAACATCAAAGGCGATATCCTCAACACCTACGGCGAGTTCGACGGCGGGGTCGAGATCGGCTCTCAGGGCATTGGCAGCGACGACATCCAGAGCACCTCGTTTGTCCTCAGCCACCCCGACGGCCTCAGCCTTGATGATTTCGAGGGGCAGGCGTTTGCCCTGCGCCTGACCTCTGTCGGCACGGAAGAGGACGGCCGCGAAGACTCGCTGAAGCTGGTGGGCACCTGCGAGCCGACGCCGCCGCCGCCGATGGACTGCACGGACGAATACGACGTATTCTACACCTCGATCATGGCCGCCGCCGCGCCGGAAGAAGAGCATGCCCCGGTCGCCGACGAGACCAGCGAGGACGACCCGCTGCTGGAATTGATCTGATCTCGCCGTCGCTTCGGATCAGCGCCCTTCGTAGATCGCGGGGCGCTTTTCCATGAAGGCGACAACGCCTTCCTTAAAATCGCGGGTCTTGCCGCATTCGCCCTGCAATTTCGATTCGACGCCCAGTTGGGTTTCCAGATCGTTGTCATGGCTGGCCCGCAGCGCCTGTTTGACGCGCAGATAGGCGGCGGTCGGCCCCTTGGCCAGATGCGCCGCGCGTCCCGCCACATGGGCGGCAAAGGCGTCGTCGGCAACCGCCTCCCAGATCATGCCCCAGTCATCCGCCTGCCGGGCGGTGATCTTTTCGGCAAAAAGCGCGGCGCCCATCGCCTTGGCCAGCCCCATCTGACGCGGCAACAGCCAGGTGCCGCCCGCATCGGGGATCAACCCGATCCGGGTAAAGGCTTGCAGGAAAAACGCCGACTCGGTTGCAATCACCACATCCGCCGACAGCGCCAGATTGGCCCCTGCCCCCGCCGCCGCGCCATTGACGGCGCTGATCGTCGGCACCGGGCAGTCATAGATCGCCCGCAGCATCGGCACGTATTCGTCGCGCAGGGTGCGTTCCAGATCGAGGTTGGCGGCATTGGCCCGGTCGCCCAGATCCTGACCCGAGCAGAACGACTTGCCCGCCCCGGTCAGCACCACCACCCGTGCCTCGCGCCCGCCGCGCGCCACCGCATCGGTGATCTCGGCCCGCATCTGGGTGTTGAGCGCGTTCATCACGTCGGGCCGGTTCAGCGTCACGGTGGCGACGTCCTCGGCCACCCCGTAGGTGATCATGTCGTAGTGCATCGGCGAACTCCCTTTTCGTTGCCGCGCATGAAACATCGCTCCCCCCGGAAAGGCAAAGCCAAACGCGGCGTCACAGATGCCGAACCCGAGAGATCAGCGCCCGCGCCTCCGGCGTCGGCTTGCGCTCGACCCGCACATAGGCGCTGCCGTCCCTTTCGCGCCGCAGCAATCCGTGCTCGATCATCGCGCGCCGGATCTGCGCCGCGTCCCGAAAGGTGCAGAGCCCGTCGATCACGCCGCTGACCTGCCGTTCGGTCCAGATCGTGTCGGGCGGCAGTTGCGCCCAGATCACCCAGAGGCACAACCCCTGCACGCTGGTCTTTGCCGGCCAATCGGTGAAGCGCGATTTTTCGTCGAAAAATCGTCCCGCCCGCGCCACGGCCCTGTCGTCCACAGGCTCGGGCGGGGTCTCGGACAATCGCGCGCGCAGATGTTGGTAGTTTCGAAAACCCGCCGCGCGGGCGATCAGCCCCAGCATCTCAAGATGTGAGGGCGGGCTATCCAACCCGGCCCGCAGGGTTTTGGCAAAACCGGACAGGTCCGGAATGGTCAGGGATATGGGATCTCGCGACATGGGTTTGCTCCGTCACCGATACCGCCTCCCCGGATCGGGGATTGGAGGGTCGCCCTTGTCCATGGGCATCGCGCAAGCAATCCATGGGAACCGTCGGAAAAGCAGGTTTAGCAAACGGCGACGCCTGGGTGAACTGCGGACCCTGACCCGCGTCTTAGCAGAGGACGCCCCGCCGGTCCATTGCAAGCGTTGACCACGCGCCCCGCCCTCTGCCATGCTCTGGCCATGACCTACAAACCCGACGGCTATACCGATCTGTCCCCCTACCTGATCCTGTCCGATCCCGAGGCGACCTTGCGATTCTGCGAGGCGGTCTTTGGCGCCACCCGTCTGCGTGTCATCCACGACGGCGACCGCATCATGCACGCTGAATGCCGGATCGGCGATACCGTCTTGATGATGGGCGGGGCCGAGGGCGGCGCGGATGCGATGATCCATCTCTACCTGCCCGATCCCGACGCCGCCTTTGCGCGCGCATTGGCGCAGGGCGCGACAGAGATCCAACCGATGATGGAAAAAGGCGATGGCGACCGGCGCGGCGGTTTTCGCGCGCCCTGCGGGACGCAATGGTTTGTGGCGAAACAGATGGGCGCGCCTGCCTGAGACCGCCCGGCCTAGTCTTTCAGCAACTCATCCAGCCGCTTTTGCTCATCCGTGCTCAGCCCCGCCTCTCCGCCTGCGGGCATCTGGCCGCGGCGACGAATATAGACAATGCCCATCCCCAGCGCGATCACGAACAGCCCCGGACCAGTGGCCCAGAGCAGCCAGTTCCAGCCGCCGGTCGTGGGCTTCAGCAGGACAAACTCGCCGTAGCGATCGACGATAAAGGCCACCACCTCCGCGTCCGTGTCGCCCGCCAGCAGACGTTCACGCACCAGCAGCCGCAGGTCTTTCGCCAGCGAGGCGTTGCTTTCGTCGATGCTCTCGTTCTGGCAGACCAGACAGCGCAGCCCCGCCGAGATATCGCGGGCCCGCGCCTCCAGCGCCGGATCGTCCAACACCTCGTCGGGCTGCACCGCCATCCCCACGGTCGAAACCAAGGCAAGGACACACCCAAGGATGTAGCGCCGCAACCGCCTCATTCCGCAGGCACCCCCTGCACCGGGGCCGCCTTGCGCGCGCCCGCCGCGATCCGGTAGCGACGGTCGCTGAGGCTCAGGCCGCCGCCAAGCGCCATCAGGATGGCCCCGCCCCAGATCCAGTTCGCCAGCGGCTTGATATAGACCCGCATGACCCAGCCGCCGCCGTCCTGCGCATCGCCGATCACCACATAGACGTCACGCATGAACCGATAGTCGATGGCGGCCTCTGTGGTGGGCATCTGCGCCACCGGGTAGATGCGTTTCTCGGGGCTAAGCACGGTAACCTCGCGCCCCGCCTTGGTGACCAGCACCTGCCCCATGGTCGAAATATAGTTGGGGCCCTGCACGCGCTGCACGTCTTGCAGGGTGAACTCATAGGCACCAACCTCGTACGGGGCGTTCAGACTGGCAACGCGGATGTCCTCTTGTTGCCAAGCCAGCATCCCGGCGATGCCCAGCATGGTCACGCCAAGGCCCGAATGCGCCACCGCCTTGCCCCATTCAGAGCGCGGCAGCCGGAACAGACGCGACAGGTCGCGGTTCTGGCCGGTGCGGCTGATCAGGTCGGTGGCCGCCCCCGCGACCAGCCATGTGCCAAGGAAAACACCAATCGGCCCCATCAGACTGCGACCGGTCTGCATCGCCCAGACCAGCCCCATCAGCGCCACGGCCAGCCCGAAGGCAGGCAGCAACGCCCGGAACACCCGGCCCAGCTTGCCCCGTTTCCAGCTGATCATCGCGCCGATGGGCATGATCAGTCCCAGCACCACCATGAAAGGCGTAAAGGCCATGTTGAAGAACGGCGCACCGACCGACAGCTTCCGGTCGAACATCATCTCCGCCATAAAGGGCCACATGGTGCCGACGAAAACCACCAAGCTGGACACCGCCAGCAGGATGTTGTTCGCCACCAGCGCGCTTTCGCGGCTGACGACGCCAAAGACGCCTTTCGCCTCCATCGCCTGCGCCCGCGCCGCGAACAGCGTGAGGGCACCGCCGGTGAAGAACAGCAGGATATACAGGATGAACTTGCCGCGCACCGGGTCGTTGGCAAAGGCATGCACGCTGGTCAGCAGGCCCGACCGCACAATGAACGTCCCGATCAGCGAGAACCCGAAGGCAAGGATCGCCAGCAGGATCGTCCAGCTTTTGAGCGACTCGCGCTTTTCCACCACGATGGCGGAATGCAGCAGCGCGGCGGCAAAGAGCCAAGGCATGAAAGAGGCATTTTCCACCGGATCCCAGAACCAGAAACCGCCCCAGCCCAGCTCATAGTAGGCCCACCACGATCCCAGCGCGATGCCGATGGTCAGAAAGATCCACGCCGCCAGCGTCCAGGGCCGCACCCAGCGCCCCCAAGCCGCGTCAACGCGCCCCTCGATCAGCGCGGCAACCGCAAAGCTGAAGCAGATCGAAAGCCCGACATAGCCAAGGTACAGGAACGGCGGGTGAAAGGCCAAACCGGGGTCCTGCAACAGCGGGTTGAGGTCGGTGCCGTTGATCGGAGCGACGGACAACCGCTGAAACGGGTTCGAGGTGAACAGGATAAAGGCGTAAAACGCCGCCGAGACAGAGCTTTGGACCGCCAGCACCCGTGCCCGCAGCGTCGGTGGCACGTTGGAGCCAAACCATGCGGCGCAGGCCCCGAACAGCGCCAGAATCAGCACCCAAAGCAGCATGGACCCTTCGTGATTGCCCCAGACGCCCGAGATCTTGTAGAGCATCGGCTTGTCGGAATGGCTGTTCTCATAGACGATCCGCAGCGTGAAATCGGAGACCACAAAGGCGTGGGTCAGCGCCGCGAAACTGGCCGCAACCAGCAGGAATTGCAGCGTTGCCGCCGGTTCCCCGACCGCCATCCAGCCCGGCCAACGCTTGTGCGCGCCGATCATTGGCATGACCATTTGAACGATCGAGACCAGAAAGGCCAGGATGAGGGCGAAATGTCCGAGCTCTGTAATCATGAGCCGGACTATAGGGCCGCGAAAAATGCGGGCCAATCGAAATCGGCCCGCGGATCAGATCACAATGTCGCAATGTATCGCCGGGCTCAGCCGCGCCCGTCGCGCCAATCCGCCAGCGCCGGGTTGTCGGCGGGCAGGTCGAAACCGGCCGGTTCCAGCGGGGCCTCGCCCACCGGCGTCACATCGCGCAGCGCCTCGACGTCGCGCACCGTCTTCACCACCTGCGGCACCGCTGCCATGGTCGCCGCCAGATCGCGCTGGAAATCCTGCCCCTTGGCATGATGGCGCGCGCCAAAGTAAAAGCTGACAATCGCCGCCAAAAGCCACCACAACGGCTCTGGCACCAGCGAGATGCCCGCCATGCGCGCCGCAAACCACACCGGGTCAACCATCGCCGCCACAAAAAGCCCCAGCGTGCCCAGCGCCATCGCCGGGCGCGGCACCCGGTTCAGCGCATCCATGAAGCGGTCGAACCAGCCCCGCCGCACCACCCGGAACTCTCCGGCCATCTGCGCCAGCGCCGCGCCCTGCGCGTCGTGGCCACGCTGCGCCTGCGCCTCGGCGTTGATGCGAAACACCTCTGCGGTTTCGGCCACCACGTTGCGGCCAGAGCCGAACAGCGCCCCCAGAAGTTGACCGATCAGCCCCATGCCGCCACCCGCGCGTGAAACTCGGCCTCCGACATGTGGTATCGCGGCGAGATGAACGCCTCGGCCCGCTTGATCCAGCCGCCCTTGCCGCCAGCCCGAGTGCGCGCGTATTTGCGCGACGCGGGCCGATTGTCAGCGATGCGGAAATAGTAATTCCGCCGCGCGATGCCGTAGGCGTCGACCATATGGGCGGGGGCCTTGCCATAGGCGCGCGCCGTTGCGGCGATGGTCTGCGGGCCAATCGCGCCGTCCACGCTGACCTCTTCGCCCATCTGCTTCAGCAGGCGTTGCAGGATCTTCACCGCATTCCCGCCCGCGTTCACATACATGTCGAACACCGTCTCATGCAGCGGTCCCGGCAATTCCGCGATGCGCGGCTTCACAAAATAATGTGTCAGAAAGATCGTCACCGCCTGATCGCGGGTGATCTGGCGCACGTCTTCGGCATCCACCCGCCCGTCTCCGGTCAGGTCAAGGCCCAGCCGCCGCATGGTGTGGATCGTCACGCCGTATTTCGTCGCCCCGCCGGGATCGTCGGGGTCGTTGACATAGCCGCCCTCACGGGCAACGATTTCTTCAGCCATCCTGCGGACTTCGGTCGTCAGAGTCGACATCTTGTCTCTCCTGCTCGGTTTTCTGTCGATGGCCAAAAAGTGCGCCTGCTGCGTTAACCAAACCTCAGAGGACCGTACGTTGCATGACCGCGGATGAGATCATCGCCCTGCTGGACCTCACGCCCCACCCCGAGGGCGGGCATTTTCGCCAGACATGGCAGGCCGCCGGGGACGGCGGACGTTCGCCCGGAACCTGCATCTATTTTCTGTTGAAAGCGGCAGAGCGCAGCCACTGGCACCGCGTCGATGCCGGGGAAATCTGGCATTACTATTCCGGCGCGCCGCTGCGCCTGATGCGCGCGGCCACCGACAGCGGGCCGCGTCAGGACATGATCCTTGGCCCCGATCTGGCCGCCGGGCAACGCCCGCAGGGCAGCGTGGAACCGGGCCATTGGCAGGCTGCCGAAACCCTTGGAGACTGGACGCTGGTCGGCTGCACCGTCTCGCCGGGGTTTCGGTTCGACGGGTTTGAACTGGCCGCACCGGGCTTTGATATTCCGACCTGACGCCAGAACGCAAAACGCCCAGGGAAAATCCCTGGGCGCTGGCAGTCATGTCTGTCAGGTCACTCGACCTTTTCCATCTCGGTCAGTTGCTCGCTGGTATACGGGGTCACGACCGCATAGCTTGCCTCGTCCACAGTGACCATGCGGGTCTGGTCCAGCGGCAGCAGCACCAGCGTATCCCCCATCCCAAGGAAGCCGCCGACCTCGGCCACAAGACCGGTGATCTTGCCGTCCTCGCCCAGAACCAAGTCGTTGACCGACCCGATCCGCGTCCATTCGTCGGCAACGGTGGTATAGTCCACGTTCGGATCCCAGTCGGTCTGCACTTCGGTCGCCAGCGTGTAGATCGGCGAGCCGATAATCACAGAAGCCTTGGCAGAGGCCATCAGGCCAATCGAATGCCCGGTGTCCATCTTGTCCGCGTCCATCTTGGGGGCAACCGGATCTGCATCCTCGGCCATATCGGTGGCCTTGGGGTCCGCGTCGGTGGCCATCGGATCGGCCGTGTCGGCCTGTTCCATCGGCGCCGGGTCGGCGGCCGGGTCCATGGTGTCACCGGTCGCGTGGCTTTCCGCCAGCGCGAGAGCGGGAACGAGGGCAGTCGTTGCGACAGTCAGCAAAAAGCGTGTCATGGCGATCTCCTTTGTTTCGTTCGATCTGCCTTGAAAACGCGCCGTTTTTCACCTTCGTTCCCGTTAAAGTTTTTTCCGATTGATGGAACTTCAACCGCGCCCGTGCGTATGCACGAACCGCAGCAATTGGGCGGTTGAGCCATCCTTGCCGTCAACCGGCTGTTCCCCTGTCACCATCGGCCCCAGTGCGGTGGCCAGTTCCTTGCCCAGTTCCACGCCCCACTGGTCAAAAGAGTTGATGCCAAGGATCACCCCTTCGACAAACACCCGGTGTTCATACAGGGCCACGATCTTGCCCAGCGTCTCGGGGTCCAGCAGCGGATAGATCAGCGTGGTGGACGGGCGGTTGCCGGGGAACACCCGGTGCCGCGCCTGCCGCTCCAGCTCATCGCCCTCGAACTTGTCCGCAACCTTGGCGCGCGCCTCATCCAGGGACCGGCCACGCATCAGCGCCTCGGACTGCGCTAGGCAGTTGGCGACCAGCAACGCGTGGTGATGCTTCAGCGCCGGCTCATGCCCCTGCGCCGCCACGAGGAACTCTGCCGGGATCACCCGCGTGCCCTGATGGATCAACTGGTAAAAGGCGTGTTGGCCGTTGGTGCCCGGCTCTCCCCAGACCACGGGGCCAGAGTTATAGGGCAGATCGGCACCGTCCATGCTGACGCCCTTGCCGTTGCTCTCCATCTCAAGCTGTTGCAGGTAGGCGGGCAGCCGCATCAGCCGGTTGTCATAGGGCAGCACCACCCGCGACGCATGGCCCAGCACCTGATTGTGCCAGATGCCCACCAGTGCCAACAGCACCGGCAGGTTTTCGGCCAAAGGCGCGGACTGGAAATGCCGGTCCATCTTCATGCCGCCGGTCAGGAAGGCGCGGAAGTTTTCCGGCCCCACCGCCAGCATCAGCGACAGGCCAATCGGCCCCCAGACCGAATAGCGTCCGCCAACCCAGTCCTCGAACCCAAAGACTCGTTCCGCCGGGATGCCGAACTCTGCCGCTTTTTCAAGGTTCGACGACAGGGCCACAAACTTGCCCGTGTCCGACACGCCATTCTCGGCCAGCCACGCCTTGGCGCTGCGGGCGTTGGTCAGGGTCTCGATGGTGGTAAACGTCTTGGAGGCGACGATGAACAGCGTCGTTGCCGGATTGCAGGCCTTCAGCGTGTCGGTGATATCCGCGCCGTCGACGTTGGACACAAAATGCGTGCGCGGCCCGTCGTGATAGGGGGCCAGCGCCAGCACCGCCATGACCGGACCAAGGTCCGACCCACCGATGCCGATATTCACAACGTCGGTGATCTCAGAGCCACGGATCTCATCCGCCAGCGTCTCCATCCGGCCCAGCGTCTCCAGCACCGGCGGCATCACATCCACGCCGTCCACCTTGACCGTCGCGCCATCAAGATTGCGCAACGCGGTGTGAAGCACCGCCCGCCCCTCGGTCTCGTTGATCTTTTCGCCGCCGAACATGGCGTCGCGCCGGACCGCCACGTCGCGCGTCTCGGCCAGCGCCAGCAGGGCCGCGCGCGCCTTGTCGTCGATCTGCGTCTTGGAATAGTCGAACAACAGACCCTCCGCCGCGAGGCTGAACGCCTCCGCGCGGCCGGTGTCTTCGAACAGCGCCTCGATCCGGCGATCGCCCTGCGCGGCTGCCAGTGCCTTGAGATCTTCGAACATCGTGCCCCCTTGCCCGCCCTGTTGGCGGTGCTCTTCATTCCGTCTGGCCGCCCATGTGCGGGCGGCACGTCACAGCGTTACGGTGATCCGCCGCCGTCAGGCGGCCCAATGCACCACGGCATCGGTGAGAACCGCGTTGATCGGGGCCTCGACGGGCGGTTTCCCGCGCGCCGCCTCCAGCACCGCGCGCTTGTCCGCGCCATAGATCAGAACGTGTTTCTTCATCGCGCCGTTCAGCACCGGCGCGGTCAGCGTGATGCGCGGCTCCGGCGCGCCGGGCGCGCGCATCGGCAACAGAATCGGCGCCTTTGACGACAGCGCCTCTTGCAGCAGATCCGCACCCGGAAAGATCGAGGCCGTGTGCATGTCCGCGCCCATGCCCAGTAAGACAACCGCCAGCGGCAGTTCCTGAGCAATCGGCGCGGCCAGCGCATCCAGCGCGCCCTCGGGCTGCGGCGCATCGGCGTATAGCGGCAGATAACGCGCCTTGGCGGCGCGATCCACCAACAGCCGCTCGCGCAGCAACCCCGTGTTTGACCGCGGGCTGTCTTCGGGCACCCAGCGTTCGTCCGTCAGCAGAACGTCCACCCGCGACCAGTCCAGATCCGCCGCACAGAGGTGATCGAACACCGGCCCGGGCGAGGTGCCGCCCGGCACGGCAAACGCCACGCGGTCCTCGTGTCCCAAGGCCGCGCGCAGGTCCCCGGCCAACTGGTTGGCGAGGTCAATGACCAGCATTTCGCGGTCCTGATACTCGACGAATTCATAACTCATGACAGGCCTTCCCTGTTACGCCCGGATCTCCCGCCACCGGCGTCCGTCCCGGTGCATCAGCATCAGCGCGTCTTCCGGCCCCGCCGTGCCCGCGTCATAGGGCTTGGGCACGTCGCCCCGGCTTTGCCAGCCGGCGATGATCGGATCGGTCCAGGCCCAGGCCGCCTCGACCTCGTCTCCGCGCATGAACAGGGTCTGATTGCCCCGGATCACGTCCATGATCAACCGCTCATAGGCGTCGGGCACATCTTCGGCCTCCGGGCCCAGCGCCTCGGCAAAGGACATGTCCAGCGGCACATCGACCAGACGCATGCCGCCCGGCCCCGGTTCCTTGATGGTGACATCCAGCGTCATGCCCTCATTCGGCTGCAACCGGATCGACAGCACGTTGCGATGCCGCCCGGACTCCGAATCAAAGATCGAGTGCGGCGCGTCCTTGAACACCACTGCGATCTCGCTTGTGCGCCCGCGCAGCTTTTTGCCGGTGCGCAGATAAAACGGCGTGCCCGCCCAGCGCCAGTTCGAGATATGGCATTTCATCGCCACAAAGCTTTCGGTGGTCGACCGCGGGTTGTCCACATGCGCCCGATAGCCCGGCTGGGTGTCGTCGGCATCGTATTGCCCGCGCACGATGTGGTGATAGTCCACCGGGTCCAGCGCGCGGATCACCTTGAGCTTTTCGTCGCGCACGGAATCGGGCTCAAACCGCGCGGGCGGCTCCATCGCGATCAGGCACAACAACTGCATCAGATGGTTCTGCACCATGTCCCGCATCGCGCCGGATTTGTCGTAATAGCCGCCGCGCCCGCCCACATCGACGGTTTCGGCCACGGTGATCTGGATGTGATCGACATATTGCGCGTTCCACAGCGGCTCGAACAGCATATTGCCAAACCGCACCGCCATCAGGTTCTGCACGGTTTCCTTGCCCAGATAATGATCGATTCGGTAAATCTGATCCTCGGCGAAATGCTGGCGCAGCGTGGCGTTCAGCGCCTTGGCGCTGGCCAGATCGTGACCAAAAGGCTTTTCCACCACCACCCGGCTGTCATCGTCGGCCAAAGCGAAATGCCGCAGCCGCTCCGCCAGCGCGCCAAACAGCGACGGCGCGACGGAGAAATAGAAGGCGCGCACAATCCCGTCGCGCAGATGGCCTTTCAGCGCCTCCCAGCCGCCATCGCCCATGGCATCGACGGCCTCATAATCGACCCGCTCAAGGAACTGCTCCAGCGTGCCATCCTCGCAGTGCCGCCCGCCACCGAATTCGGCCACCGCATCGGCCACCAACTGGCGAAAGCCCGCGGTGTCCATTTCGCTGCGGGCCGCGCCCAGAATGCGCGCATCCTCGGGCATCTGTCCGCTGCAATAGCGCCGGAACAGGCCCGGCAGGATCTTGCGGCGGGCCAGATCGCCCGTCGCCCCAAAGATTACCAGGTCGAAAGGCTCGACCGGAATAACGCGTGAAACCATGAGTCCCGTGCCTTTCCTGTTTGGTCGCCTGTGCCGCTCCGGCACCCACCGTTAGCGCTAACGACCCTTGTCGCGCTCCGCATAACCCATGTTCAGGTGAAAGTCTAACATCCATGTGAAGCTTCACAATGGCGTCAGGCAAAACCTTGGGTCTGGTTCCATCAGGGCCAACCCATTACGTCAGTAAATCAGACGTGAAGGATGCTCAATGAAAGACACAGTTGCCGCCAACGAAGGCAAATTCAAAGATCCGAACTTCACCGCCAAGGGTGAAAAGCGCGCCACAGTGGCGCTCAGCGATCCCCAAACGCTCTGGTTCAATAC
The DNA here is from genome assembly GCF_048262615.1 of Antarctobacter sp. GTDB lineage: Bacteria > Pseudomonadota > Alphaproteobacteria > Rhodobacterales > Rhodobacteraceae > Antarctobacter. The sequence continues at coordinate 28,272 of NZ_JBLXFB010000008.1, read as the reverse complement.
CGGAACGCTGTGCAACATCGCCTGTCTGAATTGCTACATCGAAAGCTCCCCGGAAAACGACAGCCTTGTCTATATCACCGCCGATGAGGTCTCATCGTACCTTGATCAGCTCAACGCCCGGAACTGGGGCGTGACCGAGATCGGGTTTACCGGCGGTGAGCCTTTCATGAATCCGCAGATGATCGAAATGGCGGGCCGCTGTCTGGAACGCGGCTACCGGGTGCTGATCCTGACCAACGCCATGCGCCCGATGATGCGCCCGGCAATGCGCGCGGGGCTGGAGGCCTTGCAGGCCCGGCACGCGGACCGACTCACCCTGCGTATCTCGCTCGACCATTGGTCGCCCGGCAACCACGACGCCGAACGCGGCACCGGCACCTTCGACAAGACGATAGAGGGCATGCGCTGGCTGCGCGACGCGGGCATCGCCATGGCCGTGGCGGGCCGCAGCATGTGGAACGAAGCCGAAGCCGACGCCCGCGCCGGGTTTGCCCGCCTGTTCAAGGCCGAAGGCTTTGCCATCGACGCCGCCGACCCCGGCCAATGCGTGCTGTTCCCGGAAATGGACATGACCGTCGAAGTCCCCGAGATCACAACCGACTGCTGGGACATTCTTGGCAAATCGCCCAAGGACGTGATGTGCGCCTCCTCGCGCATGGTGGTCAAACGCAAAGGCGCGGCCAGCCCCTCGGTCGTGGCCTGCACCCTGCTGCCATATGATCCGCAGTTCGATATGGGCGAGACGCTGGAACAGGCAGAGGCCGTCGTGCCCCTGAACCACCCCCATTGCGCCAAATTCTGCGTATTGGGCGGGGCAAGCTGCTCGGCCTGACCGCCGTCGCGCCACTCCCGCCCGACACCCCCCGGCAATCCCTTGCCGACGCAGCGATCCGCCTTGCACCGCCCTGCCCTGCGTGCCACTCCTCCGGCAGCAGGCAGGAGATCCCGGATGGCCCCGAAAAAGATCATCATCGACACCGATCCCGGTCAGGACGACGCCGTCGCCATCCTGTTGGCGCTGGCCTCCCCCGAAGAGATCGAGGTTCTGGGAATCACCTCCGTCGCGGGCAACGTGCCGCTGGCGCTGACCACCCTCAACGCCCGCAAGGTCTGTGAACTGGCGGGCAAGCCCGACACGCCGATCTACGCCGGTTGCGACCGTCCGCTGGCCCATACACTCGTCACCGCCGAACACGTCCACGGCAAGACCGGCCTTGACGGGCCCGACCTGCCAGAGCCGACCATGCCCGTTCAGGACCGGCACGCCGTCGATTTCATCATCGACACCCTGCGCGCGCGGCCGCCGGGCACCGTGACGCTGTGCCCGCTGGGGCCGCTGACCAATATCGCCACCGCGCTGCAAAAAGCCCCCGACATCGCCGCCCGCATCGGTGAGATCGTGCTGATGGGCGGGGCCTATTTCGAGGTCGGCAACATCACCCCCGCCGCCGAATTCAACATCTACGTCGATCCCGAAGCCGCGGACATCGTGTTCAAATGCGGCGCGCCGATCACCGTCATGCCGCTGGACGTCACCCATAAGGCACTGGTGACAACCGCCCGGAACGAGGCGTTCCGCGCACTGGGCACCGATGTCGGCCATGCGGTCGCCCAGATGACCGATTTCTTCGAACGCTTCGACAAAGAGAAATACGGCTCGGACGGCGCGCCCCTGCACGACCCCTGCGTCACCGCCTACCTGATCCGGCCCGGCCTTTTCACCGGACGCTTCGTCAACGTCGAGATCGAGACGCAATCAGACCTGACACGCGGCATGACCGTCGCCGACTGGTGGCACGTCACCGACCGCGCGCCCAACGCCACCTTCATGGGCGACATCGACGCGGACGGTTTTTTCACCCTGCTGACGGAAAGACTGGCACGTCTATGAAATCGCTTCATCTGGCGGGTGAGGACGACGCCGACAAGCTGCTGGCCCTTGTGGCCGCCTTTCACACCGAAATGGGCTTTGACACCACCGAGGAACATCGCACCGGGGCCATCGCCCCGTTGCTGAGCGGATCGCCCCATGGGGCGGTCTGGCTGGTTGGCCCGCGCCGCGCGCCGGTGGGCTACATCGTGCTCACCTTTGGCTGGTCGGTGGAATTCGGCGGGCTGGATGCCATCGTGGACGAACTGTATATCCGCCCCGCCGTGCGTGGCCGCGGCATGGGGCTGGAGGCGCTGGACGGCATCGCCAAGGCGATGAAACCGGCAGGCGTGCGCGCCCTGCACCTTGAGGTCGACCGACAGGACGACCGCGCCCACCGCTTTTACGGCCGCGCCCGGTTCAAACAGCGTGACCAATACCTGTTCATGTCGCGCGTTCTGTAACCCGCCAACGGCAGAATTCCACCCGTGCCGCTGGCGCGACGCAGCCGCCCCGCCTATATCGGGGGCATGACCCTGCACATCCCCTTTGACAATTCCTACGCCCGCCTGCCCGATGGCTTCTTTGCCCGTCAGGGGCCGACCCCGGTCAAGGCCCCCAGCACCGTTGCCTTCAACAGCGATCTGGCCGCCCTGCTGGGCATCACCGGCGCGGACGACCCGGCGCTGGCGGCGCTGCTGGGCGGCAACGCGCTCCCCGAGGGGGCAGAACCTCTGGCCCAGCTTTACGCAGGCCACCAATTCGGCCAGTTCAACCCGCAGCTTGGCGATGGCCGCGCCCTGTTGCTGGGTGAGGTTATCGGCACCGACGGCATCCGCCGCGACATTCAACTCAAAGGCTCTGGCCCGACCCCGTTTTCCCGCCGGGGCGATGGCCGCGCATGGCTGGGCCCGGTGCTGCGCGAATACGTGGTGTCAGAGGCGATGCACGCCCTTGGCATCCCCACCACCCGCGCTCTGGCGGCGATCCGCACCGGACAGGACGTCATCCGCGAACGCCCCCTGCCCGGTGCCATCCTGACCCGCGTGGCGCAAAGCCATATCCGCGTCGGCACCTTTCAGGTCTTTGCCGCGCAGCGCGACACCGACCGCCTGCAAACACTGTTCGACTACACGGTCGACCGCCACTATCCGCACGCCAAAGACCCGCTGGACCTGCTCACCGCCGTCATGGAACGGCAGGCCGATCTGGTCACCCGCTGGATGGCCGTGGGCTTTATCCACGGTGTCATGAACACCGACAACTGCGCCCTGTCGGGCGAAACCATCGACTATGGCCCCTGCGCCTTTATGGACAGCTATGACCCCGACACGGTGTTCAGTTCCATCGACCGTTTCGGGCGCTACGGCTACGCGGCACAGGCCGACATCATCGTCTGGAACATGGCGCAACTGGCCACCGCACTGGTGCCGCTGATGCCCGACACCGACAAGGCGGTTGAGGATTTCACCAAAGCCATCCACACCATGCCCGACATGCTGCGCCAGCACTGGCGTCACCGCTTTGGGCAGAAAATCGGACTGGCCGAGGCCTCAGAGGAGGATCTGACCCTGATCGGCGACCTGCTGGTGCTGATGCATGAGAATAACGCCGATTTCACAAACACCTTCCGCGCGCTGGCCGAAGGGGACGCACGCGACCAGTTCACCGACCGCGCCGCCTTTGACGCGTGGCAGACGCGCTGGACAACCCGCCTTGAATCGGAAGACGACCCGCAAACCCTGATGCGCGCGGTGAACCCGGTGCTGATCCCGCGCAATCACCGCATCGAACAGATGATCGAGGCAGCGGTCGCAGGCGACGACGCGCCGTTTCACCGGCTGAACGCAGCCCTTGCGACACCTTTCGCCGCCAATGACGCCACCGCCGATCTGCGCCGCCCCCCGGCACAGGACGAACGCGTCCGCGCCACCTTCTGCGGCACCTGACAGGGCCGCAGACCTTAGGGAACCCGAATCAGGGTGCCGGAACCACCGGGTCTTTCCGGCTCTTGCGCCGCCGGTTGATCAGCACGATCCCGACGCCCACCAGAACCAGCGCGCCGAGGAACCCCAGCCCCACAGGCTCGTCAAAGATCATCCAGCCAAACGCCACCGCCATCACCGGCGACAGAAAGCTGAAAGAGGCGATGTCAGAGGCCGGATAAATCCCCATCAGCCGCAGCCAGAACAAGAACCCCAATGAAGCGACCAACACGCCAAAGCCCAGCCCGAACAGGCTGAGCGCGTCCGGTTCGCGCAGCAGCGGCCCGAACAGCGGCGACACCGCGCAAAGCACCACCGCCGAGACCGCCAGTTGCCAAAACAACTGCCCCTCGGCGGGCAGCTCCGACACCCGCGTCAGCCGCACTGTCAGCGCGATTCCCGCCCAGGACCAGGACGCCAGCAGCGCCAGTATATCACCCCGGAAATCGCCCGCGCCCCGGCTCTCGGGGTTCGCCAGCGCCCAGGCCACACCCGTCATCGCCAGCACCAGCCCCAAGGCGCGGCGCGGCGACAGCGCCTCACCCGGCAGGGTGAAATGCGCCACCAGCGCCAGCCAGACCGGCATCGCGTAAAAGGTGATCGACGCGCGTGAGACACTGGTCAGATCCAGCGCCAGAAACAGGAAAATGAACTCTACGCTGAACAGCAGGCCCAGCATCAGCCCCGGCCACAGCGTGTGCCGCAGCCCGCCAACCCGCCGCCCGCTGAACCGAATCCACAGCGCCAGCACCGCCAGCGCCAGCAAAGACCGCACCCCGGCGGCAAAAATCGGGCCAAAGCCATCGTTGGTGAACTTGATCGCCACTTGGTTAAAGGCCAGCATCGTGGCGAAAACCACCATCCCCACCGCCCCGGCGAGGTCCATCTGTTGCTTGCGTTCCATGGCTCCTTGGACACCCGCGCACCCGTAAGGTCAATCCGGCAACGACATCAGGCGACCGATACTTTGTGCGGATACTTCCCCTGTGCGAAGGCCCGTTCTTCTGCCACAGTCGGTCGCAATGCAGCACCGCCAAGGAGGAAACGTCAAATGGGTCTCATGGGAACACTGGCCAAGGTGGCCATCGGATACGCCGCCGCACGCGGCGTCGACAGGCTTTCGGGCGGTCAGGGGATGGGGGCGCTGCTGGGGGGCGGCGCGCAAGTGCCAGCCAAAACTCAGGCCGCCTCGCTTCAGGCGCAGATGGGCAAGCTCATGGGCGGTCAGATGCCGGAGGGCGGCGGCATGCAAGAGATGATGGAGGCCATGCAAAAGGGTGGCATGGGCGCTATGGGTGGCATGTCCGGCGGTGCCTCGGGTGCCGCCAACCCGATGGCGGACATGATGAAATCGCTCCAGTCCGGTGGCCTCGACCTGTCGGCGATCATGGGTCGCGCGGGCACCGGCAAGGGTGAGGGCCTCCTGTCGCAACTGGGCGCGGGCGGCACCGGCATGGCGGGCATGTTCGCCGCCATGGCGGGCACCACCGCCAGCGCACAGGGTCAGGGCGCATCCGGACTGCTGAACGCAATGACCGCGCAGGCCGCCCCGCCAGAGGCCGAAGAGGCCGCAGGGCTGATGCTGCGCGCGATGATTCAGGCCGCCAAAAGCGACGGCGACATCGACCGCGCCGAACAGGCAAAGATCCTCGAAACCCTCGGCGACGATGCCGAGCCGTCGGACCGGGCGTTCATCAAGGCCCAGCTTGCCGCCCCCGTCGACCCCGAGGCGCTGGCCTCCGACGTCCCCGAGGCGCAGCGCATGCAGGTCTATTCCGCCTCGCTCATGACCATCCGCGTCGACACCCAGGAAGAGGCGCAATACCTCGACCGGCTGGCCAGGGCGATGCAGCTGGATGAGGCGGTGGTGAACATGCTGCACATGCAGATGGGCCTGCAACCACTCTACGCCTGAGGCGCGCGTCGTGCCGCGCTCTCCCGCCTTCGGCCTCGGCCTTGCCCTGGCCGGGGCGCTTATCCTGACACCGGACGCGCTGTTGTTGCGTCTCTCCGGCATGGACGGGTTCCAGATGCTCGGCTGGCGCGGGCTGTGCATGGGCGCGATCTTCATGATCGCATGGGGCCTCACAACCCGCGCCCCGCGCACAGAGTTGCGCCGCCTCGCAGGCCCGACCGCCGCGATGGTGATCCTCTGCCACGCGCTCAACGCCACGCTGTTCCCGGTGGGCATCGCCGTCTCGCCGGTGGCCCCGGTCCTGCTGGGGGTGGCGACGGTGCCGGTCTGGTCGGCCCTGCTGGCCCGCATATTGCATGGCGAATCCACCTCGACCGCCACATGGGTCGCCATCGCGCTGGTGTTGGCGGGGCTGGGCTATGCCGTCACCGACACCGGCGCGGCGGCGCTGGACACCGCCTCGCTGGCGGGGGCCGCCTGCGGCCTTGGCGTGGCCCTCGCGCTGGCGCTCAACTTCGTCACCCTGCGCCACAACCCCGACCTGCCGCTGCTCCCGGCAATCGGAATCGGCGCGCTGATCGCCGGCACCGCAGGCTGGATCGTCACCGGCCCGGCGCAGATGACCGACGGCACCCTCTGGGCCATCCTCACCGCCAGCATCGTCGTCCTGCCGCTGTCCTTCTTCGCCCTCAGTCAGGCCTCCCGCCACACCGCCGCCGCCAATGTCAGCCTGCTTTTGCTGCTGGAAACCGTGCTCGCCCCGCTCTGGGTCTGGATCGGCACCGGAGAGGCGCCCTCGCACCGCATGCTCATCGGCGGTGCAATTGTCGTGCTCACCCTTGCGCTCTACGTCCTGCGCGCCCGGCGCGTTCGAGGCTTGGCCTCGCGCGCGGCATTGCCTAATAAGACCCCCAGACAAATCACGCCGGGCCCATGACAGACACCATCGCCGAACGCTGCGCCGCCAAAGGCCTGCGCATGACCGAACAGCGCCGCACCATCGCGGATGTGCTCGACAGCGCGACCGATCACCCGGACGTAGAAGACCTCTATGCCCGCGCCTCGGCGCGCGATCCGAACATCTCGATCGCCACGGTCTATCGCACCGTGAAACTCTTCGAAGAGGCGGGCATCCTCGAACGGGTCGATTTCGGTGACGGCCGCGCCCGCTACGAGGACGCGGAACGCGAACACCACGATCACCTGATCGACCTCAACAGCGGCGAAGTGATCGAATTCGTCGACCCCGACATCGAGGCGCTACAAGAAAAGATTGCCGAAAAACTCGGCTACCGGCTCAAGGGCCACCGCATGGAACTCTACGGCGTCCCGCTCAAGAAACGCTGACCGCA
>NZ_JBLXFB010000008.1:0-21140 GCF_048262615.1 Antarctobacter sp. | reverse complement strand
GCCGAAAAACTCGGCTACCGGCTCAAGGGCCACCGCATGGAACTCTACGGCGTCCCGCTCAAGAAACGCTGACCGCACCCCAAACCCGCCACCGATCTTCGTTCGGGTGAATCCAGAAGCTGCCAGCCCGCTCTCACCCGCACCACAGCGACAAGACACGTCACCCCACCACAGCGCCGCGCCGCAGGCGCTGAACCTGTGCGCGTCAGCGCTCCGCTGGATCACGCCAGCGTCCCCAATACTCCAATCAACACGACCCGCCATAGGTCTCCTGAAACGCAAGGTTCATGCACATCGAGAAATGCGCCAGCTGGGCGCACTCCGGGTCGCGATCAGCATAGCGCACGATGGCCGTGGCCGCCTCGACCGCGGTCATGTCGGGCATCAGGCAATAGCCCATTTCCGCCGACAGCGGCATGTAATCCGCCCCGATCAGGCTGAAGGCCCCCAAGGCCCCCTCCATCATGGCTTCGCAGGTCTCGCCGCCCGCGCGGCCCTGATGCAGGTCGCGGCAACTCTGGAGAAAGGCCACGGTGTCGACCTCGGCGGCAACAGGCGCGGCCACCGCAAATCCGCAAAGAAACAGGACAAGGCGCATATCTAAATCCTCCGGTCTGAAATCACTCAATCCCGGCAGGATAGCGCGCCGCGCGCCATCTGCACAGCCTGCGGCGATGGCCCCTCAGGTCAGCGCGATATGAACCCGGCGGTTCTGCTTGCCCTTGTTCTCGATCTTGCCAAGCTTCAGCGCGCCGATCTCGCCGGTGCGCGCCACATGGGTGCCGCCGCAGGGTTGCAGGTCCACCTGCTCGGTCCCGGTGCCGATCCGCACCAGACGGATCTGGCCCGCGCCGCGCGGCGGCTGCACCGACATGGTCTTGACCAGATCGGGCCGCGCGTCCAGTTCGGCCTCGGTGATCCAGCCCTCGCTGACCTCCAGATCGCGGTCCACCAGCCGGTTCAGCGCCGCTTCGATCCCGTCGCGGTCGTCCGGCGGGGTCGGCATCAGGAAATCCAGCCGCCCGGCACCCGCGCCCACCTGCCCGCCGGTCACCGGCAGCGGCACCACCACGCTCAGCAGATGCAGCGCGGTGTGGATGCGCATGTGCCGGTGGCGGCGCTCCCAGTCCAGCACCTGCATCACCGGCGTGCCGACGGGAGGCAGCGAGGCAGGCTCTGCGGGCACCAGAACCGATGCGCCCGCCTCGCCCTTCAGGCTTGTGGCGATGGGCAGGCGCTGCCCGCCCCACTCCAGCCAGCCGCTGTCACCGGGCTGGCCGCCGCCGGTGGGGTAAAAGATCGTTTGCGACAGGACGATGCCGCCCTCGTCGGTCAGCGCCACCACCTCGGCGGGGGCGTCCCGCAGATAGGGGTCTTCGCGGTACAGATCCATGATGCTCAGCCCTCGTCCTCGTCACCCACGCGCTCGTCGCCCATGACCGCCGTCGACTTGCGCGGCGTGCTGCCGTTCTGCGCGCTTTCGCGGTCGGCGCTTGCGGCGGTCCAGCGGGTTTCGACCGCCTCGGCCAGCACATCGGGATTGCGCAGCCAGAGATCGCGCTGCGCAAAGGGAATCTCGATGCCTTCCTCGGTGAACCGCTCGACGATCTGATGGCGCATCTCGGTCTTGACCGCCATGCCGTGCCCGATGTCGCGCAGGACCGCCCGGATGCGGAAATCCAGCGAATCGGCGCCGAAATTCATGAAATCCACCGCTGGCGCGGGGTTCATCAGCACCATCTCGTGCTCGCGCGCGATGTTCAGCAGGATGCGCTCAACCTTGCGGGTGTCCGAGCCGTAGGCCACGCCGACGTCAATGATGATCCGGCCCAGAGAATTGCCACGGGTGTAGTTCGACACCGTGCCCGACACCAGATCGGCGTTGGGGATGATCACGTCGAAGCGGTCAAAGGTCTCGATCCGGGTCGAGCGGACAGAGATGTCCTTGACGATGCCATGGGTGCCGCCCACCTCGATCCAGTCGCCCTCGCCGATGGGCCGTTCGATCAGCAGGATGATCCCGGAGACAAAGTTGGACACGATGTTTTGCAGGCCGAAACCGATCCCGACCGACAGCGCCCCGGCGACAATGGCCAGCGACGACAGGTCCAGACCGCCCGCCGTCACCGAGATGATGACCGCAAGGAAAATCCCCACGTAGCCGATGCCCGACACCACCGCGTTCTGCGCGCCCTGATCCAGCTTGGTCTTGGGCAGAACCGAGGTGCGCAGCGCCCCCTGCATCAGCCGCGTCAGCATATAGCCGGTGGCAAAGACCACGATCACCACGATGATCGAGGTCGGCGAAATGCGCGTATCCCCCAGCGCGATGCCTTCCTGAGCGCGCGCCCAGATCTCTGTCAGGTCCGCCACCCGCGCGCCCCAGATCAGCGCCAGCGCCGGCAGTGCCCCCAGCGCAAGGATGAACCCCGCCAGCACCGGCAGCAGGCTTTCGGATTGGTCCGGATGCCGCCCGGTGATCAACTCGTAAAGGTTGGTCATGAAGCGCTGCATCACCATCACAAGGCCAACCAGCGCCAGCGTCGCGATGGCGGGATAGACCAGCGCCTCGCCGACCTTGAAATAGCCCACGGCGGCCATGATCGGCCCGACGATGCCCACGACCTGAATGATCCGCCCCAGCAGCTTGGCAAAGCGCAGGCGGAAATCCCCCGGCCCCTGTTCGCGGGCCGCGTTCGACCCGACGATCGGCGCCTCGTTGCGCAACCGGCCCATGCGGAACAGCAGGAACCCCGACAGCAACAGCACCGGGAACTGCACCACGGTCGCGGTCGCCGTCGGATAGCCGTCAAATTCGATCAGCGTCGCGACAAAGGCTTCGAGCACATAGAGAAAGGCCAGCCCGTTCGCCAAGCGGCGCGCCTTGGGCCGCTCGTCCATCGGCAGCGGCAGGGCGGCGACCTCGTTGTCGCGGTTGAACGCCTGATCCGCCAGCCAGCGGATGCCGAACATCAGCGCCGCCCAGAACGGCAGCTTGCCCAGCAGCACGTTCCATTCATCCACCGCAAAGCCGGTTGTCTTCAGCGCCTGCAACAGCGCGACGATGCCCAGATAAGGCAGCAGGATCTGCGCCAGCGACACCAGAAAGCGGAACACCCCTGTTCCCCGCCGCGTGCCGCTGCGCAGCTTTTCGACGGCGGTGCGGGCCCAGACCTGTCCGCGCGCGATCAGCATGATGCCGACAATCAGGTACAGCAAAACCGCGGGCGCGTTCTGCAACGCCGCCGTCCGCGCCGTGCGCGAGCCCACGTTGGCGTTGATTTCGTTCCACAGCGACACAAAGGTGCTGCGCAGGTTCTGCACCGCGCCCGGCCAATGGACCGGGTTCAACGGCGATGGCCCGAACTCCAGCAGCGCATCGGCCTGCCGTTCCCGGATGATCCGGTCGATCTCGCCGATGATGGCATTGGCCCGCGAATAGGCCGCCTCTGCCCGCAGCACGGGCGCGCGCTGGTCGGCAAGCTGGGTGCTCAGCTCGCTGCGCTGGTTCTTGATCTCGACCGACTCGGTCCCGGATTCCGGCTCCGGGCCCAGCGCCTTGATCTGCGCCTCCAGCGTCTGGATGCGCGCGGTGTTGACGCTCTGCGCGGCAAGGAACTGCTCCCGCCATGTGGCGATCTGCGCGCGCAGCGTTTCCAGCCGCTCATCCGAGGCCCGCTCGGAATCGACCATGGCCTCGGCGCGCGCGGCGATGGTTTGCCAAGAGGTGTAGTCGGGCGGGGTCGCTTGTTGGGCCAGAACACTTGTGGCCCAGAGGAACAGAACAACAAGAAGGGCGGCGGCGGGCCGGAGGGCCGTGCGGAAACTCAGGGTCATGCGTCCTCGAATACGCCGGGAATGCTGGACGGCCCGCGCGACATCCACGGCGGGGTCGGCAGACCCTTGTCGCGCAGGAAGTCGGGGTTGAACAGCTTGGACTGATACCGTGTGCCGTAGTCACACAGCACCGTGACGATGGTATGCCCCGGCCCCATCTCGCGCGCCATGTGGATGGCCCCCGCGATGTTGATGCCGGTGGACCCGCCCATGCACAGGCCCTCGTCGGCCAGCAGATCGAACACGATCGGCAACGCCTCTTCGTCGCTCACCTGCGTCAGGAAATCGGGTTTGAAGCCTTCGAGGTTGGCGGTGATCCGCCCCTGCCCGATGCCTTCGGAGATCGAACTGCCCTCGGGCTTGGCCTCGCCTTCGGTGTAGAGCGAATAAATCCCCGACCCCATCGGATCGACGATGCCGCATTTCACGCCTTTGGGCTGCAAGGCCATGCCGACACCCGCCGCCGTGCCGCCAGAGCCCACCGCGCAGATGAACCCGTCCACCTTGCCGCCGGTCTGTTCCCAGATCTCGGGGCCGGTGGTTTCGATATGCGCCAGCCGGTTGGCCACGTTGTCGAACTGGTTGGCCCAGACCGCGCCATGCGGCTCTGTCTTGGCCAGTTCCGCCGCCAGCCGACCGGAATAGCGCACATAGTTGTTGGGGTTCTTGTAGGGCGCCGCAGGCACCAGCACCAGTTCGGCACCGGCCAGCCGCAGCATGTCCTTCTTTTCCTGACTCTGCGTTTCGGGCATGACGATCACCGTCTTGAACCCCATCGAGGCGCCGACCAGCGCAAGGCCGATGCCGGTGTTGCCGGCGGTGCCCTCGACAATGGTGCCGCCCGGCTCCAGCTGGCCTTTGGCGATGGCGTCTTTGATGATGTACAGCGCCGCGCGGTCCTTGACCGACTGGCCGGGGTTCATGAACTCTGCCTTGCCCCAGATCTCGCAGCCGGTCAGTTCCGACGCCTTGCGAAGCTTGATCAGCGGCGTCTGCCCGACGGCCTGTGCGAGGTCCTGCGAATTGCGCATGACATGTCCTTTCGATCCCAGTTCCCCTTGGTTTAGGGCCCGTGTAGGGGGAACTCAAGACGCCGAAGCTTTGGCCCGGCGCAGTTCAGTCCCCGCACCGGCTCGGCGTTCCAGATCGAAGGACCTGTTGCCGTTTCTTTGGATTTCAACCGTCTGGCCCGGAAAAACTGCCCGATCTGGTCTGCACCCGGCCGCTGTGCCGACCTCCGCGCACAGGGACGCCCCGGCCGGAGTCCCCGGTTTTCAGCATGTTACGCGGGCACACGTCCGCCCCCGCCCCCCCTCGATCAGGGCACAAGACGCCGCCGGGACCGTCCTTCCCGGCACCGGCAAATCCCCGGTCGATATGCAGGGATAAGGACGTTGGGTGGGCGGGTCATCCCCTGCCCCGCAACCGTCCATCACCGGCCAAGACCCGGCAACAGCGCATGAACATAAGGATCGGCGCGCTGACGGGCGCACAGGCCAAAGGGGCCTTTCGGCGGTCCGGACCCGGTGGTGCGCTAGACCGGACAGCCCAGCGCATTCTCCGGCAGCCCATAGCTCAGCCCGCGTCCGATTCTATGCGCCAGCGCCGACCACGACGCGGCCAGCATCGGCGGCAGTTCCTCTTGCAGAACGCTGTCGAACAACGACAGCCAGGCCGCAAAATGGGCGCTTCTGACGTTGCCCGCAGCGGCATGCACCTGCATCGGATTGCCGTTATAGCAACGCTCCATCAACAGGGCGTTGCGCCAGAACCGCACGATCTTGGCCTCATGCGGCGGCCAGTCGGCCACATGGGCGGCAAACACCGGCCCAAGCACCGGATCGACGCGCACGCGGGCATAGAACCGGGCCACAACCGTTTCAATCTGCGCCACGGTGACGGGAATGCGCGGCGGCATGGTCACACCACCAGCACCCAGACCACGGTCAGACTCAGCACCAGATAGACCAGCGTGTTGACCATCCAGCGCAGCAATCCCGCCTCGCCTTCCGGATCGACGCCCATTTTTTCGCAGGCCTTTGTTCCCGGCCACAGAAAGGCTTCGGACAGAGTCATGAGATTCGCCTTTAATTGGTATTTTCGATGCGCAATATCTAGCACTATCAAATGCGCATTTCAAATGCTAAATAAGACATCATGCAGCTGGATAAATTCACCGACTACGCCTTGCGGATCTTGATCACTCTGGCGGTGCGCGCCCCCGACCGCGTGCCGACCTCGCAGATTGCCGCGCTTTACGCCCTGTCGGACCATCACCTGTCCAAGGTCGCGACACAGCTTGTGGCCGAGGGCTTTGTGCGCTCCGAACGCGGGCGCAACGGCGGCTTGACCCTTGATCGTCGGGCGGAGCTGATCCGCATCGGCGACGTGGTGCGGGCGATGAAACGCGATGATCCGGTGGCAGAGTGTTTCGGAACCAACACCTCCTGCCTGATCCTGCCCGCCTGCGGGTTGCGGGGGCCGCTGGCACAGGCGCAAGAGGCGTTTTTTGCCACGCTGGACGGATATACGCTGGCCGATGTGGTGCGGCCACAGAGCGCGCTGGCGGCGCTGCTTGACGGCTGACCTCACCCACCGCCGATCCCGGACCGCCTTCGGGTCGCGGGGGCCACAAAAGGCGGATTTTGCCACCCCGAACGGCAATCCGCTGGCGGATGTGGTCCAACCCCACAGCGCGAAGGCAGCGCCGCCTGCGGGCTGACCCCAGCCGCCGCCGGGGACGGTGGGCGGGACCTTGTTCCGCTCATCCAGACCGAAACGCGCGCCGCCTCCCGGACCCGGCCGAGTGTTACCAAAAGGTAAAACCGTCTCTGTAAGCCTTTGATTTATCTAGGCGGCATCGCTGTCCACGCGTGGACAGCCCTCCTCAGCCCGCCCGCAACTGGTCCCGTCTCGCCGCGACCCAGTTGATCAGCATGACCAGCGGCAGGACGTTGATCTCCCCCGTTTCCACCAGCGCCATCGCCTGATCGAAAGGCACCACATGGCTGCGGATATCCTCATGTTCCTCATCAAGCCCCGCCAGCCCCTTGTCGCGCCCGGACAGGTCACACAGGCCCACATAGGCATGATAAAACTCGGTGGTGTAGCCGGGCGAGGCATAGCCCCGGCAGGCCAGACGCAGCGCCTTCACATCCACATGCGCCTCTTCCACCGCCTCGCGCCGCGCCGCCTCTTCGGGGGTCTCTCCCGCATCGACCACGCCCGCCACCGCCTCCAGTACCCAAGGGGCCGGATCGCCGCGATGGATCGGACCGAACCGCATCTGCTCGATCAGCAGCACCTTGTCCAGAACCGGATCATAGGGCAGCACCAGCGCCACATCGAAGGCGATGAAACACTCCCGCTCCAGCGGCGCGCTCCATTCGCCATCAAAGCGCCGGTAGCGCAGGCGGAAGGGATCAATGCGGAAAAAGCCCTTGTACGGCGTCCCCCGCAGCCCCTGATAATCGACATCCTCCATGCCGCTGGCCCGTCGCAAGGTCTGCGGCGCGCCCTTGGCCGCGATCTGCCCCGCCCAGGCCCGCGCGCGGAAGAACGGCAGCATCCCCGCCACCTCTTGCGCGCTATAAGAGCCGCGCCGGTCCATCACCTCACGCGCCGCCGCCATCGTCACCGCGCCCCAGCGCGCGACCCAGTCGTCCAGCGACCACTCCGCCCCCGGCCGCCACCGATCCGTCTGCGGAAAATAGACCTCTGCCGCCTGCCGCCCCTCGGCGGTCTGTACCGTCACCGGACGCAAGGCATAGACAAAGCCACCCTCGTAGAAATCCAGCGCCGCGCGGTCCGCATCGCTGAGTCCGCGCACCAGCACGCCCTCCGCCTCGGCCCCGGCCTGTACTTGGATCAGCGGAAAGGCCTGACCCTCGGCCCAGACAACCCCGTGATCGGCCAACCGCGCGGGCAGCATGTCGGGCACCCGGCCCAACACAAGCTCCAGCAGCGGCTGATGCCGCAGCGTTCCGTAGAAAAACAGGTCTGACAGGGTTACCTCCAGCGTCTGCCCGCCATCTCGACCACCAGCGCAACCGCGATGGCCCCGCCCAGCAGCGTCAGGATCAACTGCAAGTCCCACAGGATCAGCCCGTAATCGATGCTTTTCTCAAAGATCGCAGCAATGGCTTCGATGGGAGAGTCGTAGCGGCGGGCAAATGACAGGCGCACCATCTCATTTGTGCCCTGCACCAAGACCCCCACAATCACCATGGCGACCGCACTGGTGACCCCGTTGTTGATCGCCGAGGTCACGCCCTCGCCCGCCCGCGGGCCCAGAAACAGCCAGCCCATCAGCACACCGATGCAGGCGTTGACATAGTTGAAATAGCCAAAGTCGACGCTGAACGGCACCAGCGGCTTGATCATGTCCGAAATGATCCAGCCCAACGCCGCAAGGCCGAGGGCGGCAAAAAGTTTCGCGGCATTGGGCATGTGTCAGGCTGGCTTTGCAATCGTGATCTGGGTCACGTCACAGTTACCGCTGTGAAAGGTCGCCGCGCAAGAGGCGAGGTAAAAATTCCACATCCGCCGGAATCGCTCGTCAAAGCCCAGTGCGGAAATATCCTCCCAACGGCTGTTGAAGGTGTCGTGCCAGCGGCGCAGCGTCTGCGAATAGCTTTCGCCGAATTCCAGACTGCGCACGACCTCTAGGCCCGCCTGCTCTACCTCTTGTCGCAGCACCACCGGTGAGGGCAGCATCCCGCCGGGAAAGATGTACTTCTGCATGAAATCCACCCCGCGCCGATAGACCTCCCACCGCTTGTGCTGCACGGTGATGATTTGCAGCGTCGCGGATTTTCCGGGCTTCAGCCGCTCGCGCACCGTGTCAAAGTAGACGGGCCAGTATTTCTGTCCCACCGCCTCGAACATCTCGATCGAGGCGATGCCGTCATAACTGCCGCGTTCGTCGCGGTAGTCCTGCAACTTGAACTCCACACGATCCGACAGCCCCGCCCGCGCGATCCGGTCCTGCGCGTAGACAAATTGCTCGCGGCTGATGGTCAGCCCGGTGACGCGCAATCCGCGTTCCCGCGCCGCATATTCCGCGAACCCGCCCCAGCCGCAGCCGATCTCAAGCACGTGATCGCCGGGCACGGCCCCCATCTGGTCGATCATCGAGGCGTATTTCAGCTCTTGCGCCGTTTCGAGGCTCTCCTGTCCGGTGCCGAACAACGCCGAGGAATAGGTCATCGAGTCGTCCAGCCACAGCCCGTAGAACGCATTGCCCAGATCATAGTGGTGCGAGATGTTCTTTTTCGCCTGCCGCTTGCTGTTGGATTGCAGCCAGAACCGCAGCCGTTCCCATGCGCGCACAAGGCCGCCGCCGGGGTAGCCGTCGAACATCTCTTCATTGGCGTGAACAAGGTCCAGAAACCCGATCAGATCCGGCGTCGACCACCATTCATCCAGATAAGCCTCGCAAAATCCAAGATCGCCTTCGCGGATCAACCGGGCGAATATGTCATTGTTCAGCAAGTGCAATTCGGCGACGGGCCCGGCCACGCGCCCCTCCGCGCGAAACACACGTCCATCCCGCAGGACAAAATCCAGCCGCCCCCGCTGCATCCTGCGGGCAAGGTCGAACACCCGCGTGAAATAGCGGGGAAGTTCCGCTTGGCCAAAAGTGTCGGTCAGATGCATGAGTTTCTTTCAAGATGCCTGTTGTTTCCCAAAGTTTATGGCCGAAGCCCTTCGAGACAAGGATTTGTGCTTTGGATTCTGGCAAACTTGGTGTTTTCTGGAGTCATTCCGGAGCGATATGTTCCCTCGATGCGGGAGACGACCGATGAAAAAGCAATTAGTAGCCGTTTTTCTTTGCGGCCTTGCAACCACTGGATGTAGCAAGGTCATGAATTTCGTGGGTGTCGAAAAAACCAAAACCACCGCGCCCGCCGCGGCTCCTGCCATGTCCCTGTCCGAACCCGTGCGCGAGGTTCAGCCCAAGGCCGTGGCTGGCGGGTCGTGGGAAAGCAATGTGGCCCGCGACATCCCCTACTTCAACATGTCGGCCTTGCCCGTCGCGGTCTACAGCGACGTGGAGTTCACCCAAAAGACCGGCACCCTCGCCCCCGGCGAAGGTGGCTATGTCGAGACCTGTTCGGACGCCAAGCCGGTGTGCAAGATCGCCTATGCCGGCAACACCACCGGCTGGGTCAAGATGGACCGCATGGGCGGCGTCACCAACTGACCGCGGTTCAGAACCCGCGGTCCTGATAAGCAGACAGGGCGCGTTTGCGCCCTTCGTCCGCGCCGACAATCGGCTCGGGGTACGGGTCTTGTGCGGACAGGTTCCAGCTACGCGGAATGGCGTCAAAATAACTTTGCGCCGTATCCGTCGGTGATTTGCGCCCCTCGGCAATCCAGCGATCCACGTAGACCCGGTTGGGGTCAAACTTGTCTCGCTGGGTGACGGGGTTGAAGACCCGGAAATAGGGGGTCGCGTCCGGTCCGGACCCCGCCGACCATTGCCAGCCCATCGCGTTGGACGCCGGGTCCCAGTCGATCAGGCACTCCTCGAACCAGCGCATCCCGATCTTCCAATGGGTCATGAGGTGTTTGGTCAGGTAAGACGCCACGATCATCCGCGCGCGATTGTGCATCCGTCCCGTGACATACATCTCACGCATCCCCGCATCGACAAACCGAATTCCCGTGCGCCCCTGTTTCCATGCGATGACCTCCGGCCGGTCCTCATCCGTGTTCCACGGGAACGCCTCCCAGTCCTCGCGCCAGTTGCTGTCCAACAGGCGCGGGGTGTGCCACATCAGATGATAGGCGAACTCACGCCAGACCAGTTCCTTGAGAAAGGTCTCGGCCCCCTTGCTGCCCTCTTCCATCGCCCGCCGTCCCGCGTGCCAGCATTGCGCCGGGGAAATCTCGCCCAGGGCGAGGTTCTCACTCAGGCAGGAGGTGCCGTCGGTCCAGGGCAGGTTGCGCGTGGTGTCATAATCCTTGACCTTATGCGCGACGAAGGCCCCCAGCCGCCCCTGCGCGGCCTGTTCGCCTAGCTGCACCCAAGGGCGCACCACCTCGGCCCCGCGCCGCATCGCGGCCGCCAGTTTCCAGTCCTCCAGCGCCTCGCTGGCAGGCCAGCGCGTCGGTGCCGGGATGCGCCCCGGCGCAGGCAGCGGGTCCGCCACACCCCGGTCACGCACGGATTTCCAGAACGGGGTGTAGACCTTGTAAAACGCGCCTTGCTGTGTCTCGACGGTCCATGGCTCGAACATCAGGTGGCCGGCAAAACTCTCCGCCTCCAGTCCGGCCTCTTTCAGGGCCGATTTCACCGCCGTGTCGCGCGCCACGCTGACCGGGTCATAGGCCCGCATCCAGTACACGGCCCCTGCCCCGGTCTCGTCGACCAGCGTTTTCAGCACATCCACGGCATCACCGGAGCGCAGGATCAGACGAGAGCCCGCGGCCTCATAGCGGTCCGCCAGATGCCCGATCCCCAGACCCATCCGCCACTTCGGCGCGGCCCCCAGATCGTCAATGACCTTGTCGCGGATCATCACCGGAATCACCGGTCGACCGGACTTGCAGGCCGCGCTCAGGGCGGGATGGTCGGTCAGGCGCAGGTCACGGCGGACCCAGACAAGGATTGGGGATCGGTCGGACAAGGCGGGTTCCTTTGTGGTCTTGCCCGTCAGTCAGATAGCGCGCGCTGGCACAGGGCAAGGCCCGGATCAGAGAACCCTGTCCAGCGCCGCGATCAGCTTCGTTACGTCTGCTTCAGATGTGTAGTGGACAAAGGACAGCCGCAGAACGCCGCGCTGCGTGTCGATCCCCATGGCCTGCAAAGGGCGCACCGCGTAGAAATCGCTGCCCGCTGCCATGATCCCGTGGCGCGCCAGTTCCGCCGCCGCCTCCGCCGCCGACCCCGGCAAGGCCAGCGCCACGGTTGGTGCGCGGGTTTCCGCATCGCGTGGCCCCAGCAGACGCACACCGTTACGGCCCGCCACCGAGTCCAGAAGCGGCTGCAACAGGCGGACCTCATGCGCGCGCATCAGGTCATGCACCTCACCGACTGCGCAGCCGTGGTGTGCCGCCAGTGCGTCGATGTAATCGGCCATACCCGCGCAGGCCGCCACCTGCGCATGATCCGGTCCGGCGGGCGTGAACTTTTTGGTCAGGCTCGCCCCGTTGAAAAAATGCGCCTGGTTCGGCAGAACCTCGGCCAGGGCCCGGCGCACCACCATGATCCCCTGATGGGGACCGTAGGTCTTGTAGCTGGAAAACAGGTAGATATCCGGCCCCAGCCCGCCCACATCGGGAAAGCCGTGCGGCGCATAACTGACCCCGTCGACACAGACAAAGGCCCCCGCCGCATGGGCCAGCGCCGTGATCTCGACCACCGGGTTGATCTCTCCCACCACGTTGGAGCAATGCGGAAAGCAGACCAGCCGCACCTTTTCGTCCAGCAGGTCTTCCAGATCCTCGGGGTTCAGCTGGCCGGTGCCGGGGTCGACCTTCCACTCGCGGATCTCGATCCCTTCGGCCTCCAGCCGTCGCCACGGGCCAGAGTTGGCCTCATGGTCCTGATTGGTAACCACAATCGCCTCACCCGGTTGCATGAATTGCCGGAAGGCGCGGGCCAAAACATAGGTGTTCTGCGTGGTCGAGGGTCCAAAGCTGAGCTCATCGGTGTCCACGCCCAGCAGCGCCGACAGGCGGCGGCGGGCCTCATCCATCTCGGCCCCGGCGGCCTCACTGGCCGCAAACGGACCGTAGGGTTGCACCTTGCGTTCGCGGTAGAACCGCGTCAGCCGGTCGATCACCGGCGCGCAGGTATAAGACCCGCCCGCGTTTTCGAAGAACGCCTGCCCCTCAAGGGACGGCTCGGAAAAGGCAGGGAACTGCGCCCGCACGAAATCGACATCCAGCATGATACCCTCCTCCATGTCCCGGAGCCTGAGACAAAGCCCGAGGATCGGGCGGCGTCAACCCACCAGTGCACCGGAAACGGCAAAGGCCCCGACGTTTCCGCCGGGGCCTCTTTTCGATTGCAGGATCTGTCCGGTCCTCAGTGTGACTGGCGTTCAGCCACGAGGCCCTTCCAGATGGCGTAGCACATCAGCAGCAGCACCAGCGTGAACGGCAACCCGGTCGAGATCACCATGGCCTGTAGGGACGTCAGGCCGCCGCCAATCAGCAGCGCGATGGCCACAAGCCCTTCGAAGGTACACCAGAACACCCGCTGCGGCACCGGCGCGTCGACCTTGCCGCCTGCCGTGATCGTGTCGATCACCAGCGACCCCGAGTCCGACGAGGTCACAAAGAACACGATGACCAGCACGATGCCGATGGTCGAGGTGATCGCCGTCAGCGGCAGGCTGTCCAACATCGCGAACAGCGACAGTTCGGGCGCGTAACTGTCGATCACGTTAGCCTTGACCGCCGAAGCCTCGGGGTTGGCGATCATGTCGTTGATCGCGGCACCGCCGAACACGGCCATCCAGAACACGCAGACAAGGCTGGGGATGATCAGCACGCAGATGATGAACTCACGCACCGTGCGGCCCCGGCTGACCCGTGCGATGAACATGCCGACAAAGGGCGACCAGCTGATCCACCAGGCCCAGTAAAAGGCGGTCCACCCTTCACGATAGCCGTCATCCTCACGTCCAAACGGGTTCGACAGCGGAATGACCTCTTTGAAATAGGCCCCGATGCCCGAAACGAACTCTCCCAGAATGGCGGTTGCGCCCGCGGCGAACAGCACAAAGAGCAGCAGGACAATGGCGATCACCATGTTGATTTCCGACAGCACTTTCACACCGCCATCCAGCCCGCGCAGCACCGATACAAGTGCAATCGCCGTGATCCCGATGATCAGGATGACCTGAACCGTGATGTTGTTCGGAATGCCATAGACAAACTCCAGCCCGGCATTGGCCTGTTGCGCACCAAGGCCCAGCGAGGTTGCCAGACCGAACAGCGTGGCAAAGACCGCCAGCGTGTCGATCGCATGACCCCACCAGCCCCAGACACGATCCCCAAGGATCGGATAAAAGGCAGAGCGGATCGATAGCGGCAGACCCTTGTTGTAGGAAAACAGCGCCAGAGACAGCGCCACCACCGCGTAGATCGCCCAAGGGTGCAACGCCCAATGATAGGAGGTGGCGGCCAGCGCCATCCGGCGCGCCTCTTGCACGTTTGCCTCGATCAAGGTGCCGTCTTCGGCAAAGGGCCGCACCACGCCCAGCGGCTCATCCCCCCAAGGGGTGCCAAAGTAATAGGCCGGTTCCAGCACGCCAAAGAACATCAGACCGATGCCCATGCCGGCGGCGAACAGCATCGCAAACCATCCGATATACCCATAATCCGGCTTGGCATCCGCGCCGCCCAGCCGGACCGACCCCATCGGGGTCACGACCAGCAGCAGGCAGAACAGCACAAAGACATTCGCCGCCATCAGAAAGAACCAGTCGAAGGTCGATGTCAGGAACGCTCTGAGGCCGATGTCACAAAACGCCCCCGGCTCGCAGCCTTCCACGGCGCTGGCATCCACACCTGAAAAGAAGTTTCCAGCATGCGTTGGCGCGACCAATGCATAAATCACGAAGAGAATGACGCTTAACGCCGAGATCACAAAAACCGGATTGTGGATATCGACCGGAAACGGCCCGACCCGCGTCTCGATATTGTCCTGACCGATATCATAGTCGGTCTCGATGATGTCGGAGGCCCCCTCCGGTTCAGGGATGCCCTGATTATTTGTTTCATCGGTCATGCCTGACCCCCCTGTTCATTTGTATAATGCCGGTTGACCGGCTTCCCCGCGATCACGCGCGCACCACCATGACCGAAACCTTGGCGTGGCTCGCCACCGTGCCGCCGTTCGACGGCCAGATGTAGTCGGTGATGTTGGGTATATGACTAGCCATGATCACCAGATCCGCCCCGGTCTCTCCCACCGCTTTCAGCAACGTCGGGTCCAGATCGGTCGAGGGGTCATGGCTTGTCATGGCATGCGCTTCGGCGTCAATGCCGCTTTCGGCGGCTTTGGCCTCGGCAAAGCTTTTTAGCTTGGCGGCAAATTCCGCTGGCGAATGCGCCAACGCGCCGGGCGTCGCCGCCGCGACGCCGACATAGATGACGGTGGCGCCGTAGTGTCGTGCCAGATCGGCCGCAACACCCAGCGCCCTTTCGAGGCGATCAGCATGTGCGAGGTCGACCGGCACCATGATCCGTTTGAACACGTCCCTCTCCTTTTCGGTTTTTTTGCAGACCGATGCGCCGGATGCACCCCGGTCCTGTGAGACAACGAACCGGAGCGGTTTTGGTTCCCCGGCTGCGTCAAGGCTAGAGGTGCTCGGCGGAAAGGCGCAAACCGATGGGTCCCTTTTTGGCCCGAAAACGACAATTCACGCCGCCTCCCGTGGCCCCGTCCCGGAAATGATCCGGCACGCACTGGCCCCTCTCCGGTGCGCCCTCAGGTTGAGTTCAGAGCAAGGCAGCGCGCAGTTTGTTCGCGATCTCGCCGATCCGCGCCATGTCACCGGGTTGTCCGGGCGGGCGCAGGGAAACGCCCGTCCAGCGCGGCAGAATGTGGAAATGCAGGTGAAAGACCTCCTGCCCGCCCGGCCCCTCATTGAACTGCTGCACCGTGATCCCGTCCGCCTTCAACGCCGTCATCGCCGCATTGGCCACCTTCTGCGTTGTGGCCATCACACCGGCCAGTTGCGCAGGCGAGGCATCCAGAAGATTGCGGCAGGGCGTCTTGGGGATGATCAGGCAATGCCCGTCTGCGCGCGGGAAGATGTCCATGAAACACAGCGTGTCGTCGTCCTCATACACCCGCGTCGCGGGGATCTCGGCGCGCAGGATCTTGGCGAAGATGTTCTGGTCGTCATAAGTCATGCGTTCACGTCCACGACCACGCGGCCTTTGACCTGACCGCTGAGAATATCACGCCCCAGTTGCGGCAAATCGGACAGGGTCGCCGGTTGCACCATGGCCTCCAGCTTGTCCATCGGCAGATCGCGCGCGATGCGCTGCCAGGCGCGGACGCGGTTGGCGTAGGGCTGCATGACGCTGTCGATGCCCAGCAGATTGACGCCGCGCAGGATAAACGGCGTGATCAGCGCGCCCTCGATCACAGCGCCCCCGGCCAGACCGATGGCCGCGACGGAGGTGCCGTATTTCATCTGTTTCAGCACCCGGCCCAACATCGCGCCAGCGACCGCGTCGATGCATCCTGCCCAACGCTCACCCTCCAGCGGTTTGCGGGTGATTTCCGTCAATTCGTCCCGTGGGACAATCTCGGACGCGCCCAGACCGCGCAGATACCCCTCCTGCGCGGGACGCCCTGTCACAGCGGCGACCTCATGGCCCAGCGCGGCAAGGATAGCGGTGGCGACAGACCCCACGCCCCCCGCCGCCCCGGTCACCAGCACCGGACCGTGTCCGGGCTCCAGCCCGTGATCCTCCAGCGCCATGATCGCCAGCATGGCGGTCAGACCGGCGGTGCCCACGGCCATGGCGGCCCGCGTGTCCAGCCCCTCGGACAATGGCACCAGCCAGTCGGCCTTGACCCGCGCCTTTTGCGCGTAGCCGCCCCAATGCGCCTCACCCACACGCCAACCGGTCAGAACCACCTTGTCGCCCGGTTTGTACCGGTGGTCCGAGGACGCCTCGACCGTGCCTGCGAAATCAATACCGGGCACATGCGGATACTTGCGGACCAGACCGCCGCCGGGTCCGATGCACAGCCCGTCCTTGTAGTTCACGGTCGAATAGTCGACCGCCACAGTGACCTCCGCTCCGGGCAGATCATCCAGAGCGATCTCGCGCACGCTGGCAGAGGTCTTGCCGCTGTCCTCGTCCTTTTCGACAAGCAGTGCCTTGAACATGGGTGTCTCCTTTGTTCCGAAACGCGTTATCGCGCATCGCCAATGGGACGGTGGGCGGGGCGTCTTTCGCCGTCAGGCGAAACAGCGTCCGTCCCCCGTCCCCCGCATCTTACAGCCACGGCCCCTCTGCGGGCATAAACGCCAGATCGCTGACCGGAGCCTTGACCCCGGCGGCGGTCAACATGGCATGGATCTGGCCGCGATGATGCGTCTGGTGGTTGAACATATGGACCACGCACAGCGCCATGGGTTTGGACACCTCGCGCCCCACCGCCCCGGAATACCAGGTCAGATCGCCGGTCAGGTCGACCGTCTTGACCCGTTCGGACCAGATCAGGATATCGGCATCCGCGCGGAACCGCGCAATCTCCCAATCCTCGCGGGTTGCGGTCAGGTTCGGGGTGTCCTCTATCCCGCCCGCAGGCCGCGGTGACCCGGTGAACCGGGACATCCACATCAGGTCGCCCCAGAGCAGATGATTTGCGGTGCCCAGAAGCGACCCGAAAAACGCCTTGCGGTCCTGTTTCAGCGCCGCCGGGTCCAGAGATCCGAAACAGGCCTTCACTTGCCGGTTCTGCCAGGCGTTGTAGCGCGCCATGGTCAGGCAATATCCCGGCGTGATCATCATTTGCCCGGCCCTTTCCAGTCGATCGCGCAGATTTCACCTGATTTGCCGGAAAAGTCCCAGACACGGCCATAGTCACGCACCTTGCTTTTCAACCCCTTGGCGACGATCACGTCCGGCCCCATCCAGTATTTTGTGTTCTTGATCACGATGGGCTCATCCGGTGAGGCCCCCTGAACCATCTCTATCTCACCCTGAATCTTGCGCCCGATATACAGCCCGCGCTTGGTGCCCTCGCGGACGATCTCGACCTTTTCACGTTCGTGACCGATGATCTGCGACACCAGCAAGGTGAACAGCCCGGTGGTGCCGCCCGCCTCTCCGGACAGGATCTTGAGAAGGCCGTTGTACGCGCGCGGCGTGGCGCGGTCGTCGATATAGGCGGCCACCTTCCAGTCGCCCTCGGCCATCTTGCCGGGGATTTCCACCATCAGGCCCACGTTGATGCCGGTCAGATCCTCGCCTTCGAAATGACCCTCGTCGATGGCAATCGCCATCCAGGCCTTGCAATCCCCTTCGGTCGGTTCGTGCTGTCCCAGACTGATCACACAGGGGCAGAACACCGTACACGAGCAGTTCAGGAACAGCTCGCCCCGGATCGCCCAATCGGTCGGGCGCATCTGGCGGCGTTTGGGATTTGGCATCCGCTGATCAATGCGTTGGCTGACCGGCAGGCGGTCCGCGTCGGGGCGTCGGTTCAGGCTCATATCATCTCCTTCACAACAGGCGGGTCGGCGTTTGGCCATCCCAAACAATATTAGATGACCTCAGAGGGATCGGTGCAAGCCGCGACTGACCCCGCGGACGTCCCTGGACCCTTGGGGCCGCGCATGCGTCGCGCACAGGGCGGGTCGACCGCCCCGGCCCAGCGTGGCGAAGGCAGGGATGCCTATCCTGCAATCAGTGTGCCGGGCAACCGTCATCAAGTTGACCAAAACGACAAACAAACCGGCGGGCGTTTTCACGAATTCACAACCTACGCGCCCTACCCATGGACACGGAAGGAAACCAAATGTCCGAAATCTCTTTCTCGCTGGCCGCGGTTGGCCTCGTTCTTTGTGCCCCGGTGCTTCCGCTGGCCGCGCAGGGACAGCCTGCCGTCGGTTCGGTGGCGCTGGTGATCGCCTCGCCGCTGGGCATGGGGCCCGCCCGGATCGCGGCGCGGGCCAATGCCCCGCAAATCGGCCCGGTCCGTGCGGGACTGGCCGTTTTTGTCGAAATCCCGGACGCCAACGGCGTAGATCGCCTGCGCGCCGCCGGGGCGCTGTTCGTTGTGCCCGGCGAGACAGTGCTTGCGCTCTGCGCAGGCTGATGCCGCAAGAATTCGAAGGGTCTCCATGATGCCTGCACGCCATCCAAAGTCGCTGATGACCCTGGGCGTAGAGATGATCTTTTGCATCTGCCTCTTGCCGGTGCCGACTCTCGTGGCGCTCTTTCTGGTGCCAGATGCCCGATGGGAGGTGTATGCGCCTGTCAGTCTGGCGCTGATTGCCCTGCCGATGACACTCCGGCGCGCAGCACAGGGCGTCCAAGATCTGGGTCGCGCCTTCAGCGTTGTGGCTTTTCCAATCGTGATTACCGCGGCCTTGGCGGGGCACAAATGGCAGGTCGATGCGCATATGCTGTTTTTCGTGGCCCTTGCTGTCGTCGCGACATCGGGCAAACGCAAAGTGCTGGTTTTTGCGACGGCGCTGGTGGCGCTGCACCACCTGTCCCTCAGTCTTCTTGCCCCCATGCTGGTCTACCCAAGCGCGGATCTGACGGCCAACCTGACCCGTACGGCAGTACACGCCTCTATCGTGATCCTTGAATTCGCCGTACTCATGGTCAACCTGGAACAGCGCCGGTCCGCCGACGCCGACGCGCACCGCCTGAGGAACGAGGCGGAGTCCCAGACAGAGGCAGCGCGGCAAGCTGAAATCAGCGCGACGCAAAGCCGGGACTATGCCGAACAGGTTGTCACGATCTTCGATAAAAAGTTTGTTGCCCTGTCCGAGGGCCGGCTGGATTGCGAAATCGACACCGAATTGCCCGAACAGTATGAGCGGCTGCGCCGAAACTTCAACGCCACGGTCGCAACCCTGCGCCGCATCATCCACGAAGTCACCGCCGAGGCCTCCAGCATCCGGGACGGGGCGGATGCGATCACCCGCTCTTCGGACGACCTGTCGCGCCGAACGGAAAATCAGGCCTCCACGCTGGAACAGACCGCCGCCGCGGTCGAGCAACTGACACAGTCCGTCAAGTCCGCCGCCGACGGCGCCCGTGGCGTGGAAAGGGCGATGGACCACGCACGCAGCCATGCCGAGGAAAGCAGCGGAAAGGTCGCGGCGTCGGTCGACGCGATGCGCCAGATCGAAGAATTTTCCTCCAAGATCGATCATATGATCGGCGCAATCGACGAAATCGCCCATCAGACCAGCCTTCTGGCGCTGAACGCCGGGGTCGAGGCCGCGCGCGCCGGTGAGGCTGGCCAGGGCTTTGCCGTAGTCGCCTCCGAGGTGCGCACATTGGCACAACGCTCGGCCGCGTCCGCCGCGGATATCAAGGGGCTGATTTCCGAAAGCCGGATGCAGATCGCGGAAGGCGTTGAACTGGTTCGGCGCTCTGGCGATGCGATGGGCATCATCGTCGATCAGTTTGCCGAAGTGAGCAAGATGATGTCCGGGATCGCTCAGGGGGCCGCCGATCAGGCTGTGGCGCTGACCGAGATCAACACCGCCGTCAGCCAACTGGACCGTGTCACACAGCAAAACGCGGCCATGGTCGACACGGCCACCGCGTCCGGTCAGGTGTTGAACACCAATGCGCAGACGCTTGCGCGGCTGGTGGGTCATTTCAAGACGGGCGACAGGCCACGCGACAAGGCCGTGGCCGCCTGACCCATTGCGTATTTGCGACAGACCTGCAGACCGCCAACAAAGCAGGGCACCCAGCTTGAACCTGCGAATGCGTGGCCCGGTCCGCGGACCCTTTCGACCCGGTCCGTGCCGCTTTGCATCGGTGTGGAACGGCCGTCCACACACGCGCAACCGTTTCGGTAGTTCAGAATGGCCTGTCAGAGACCAGGCGCATGCCCAAATGCGCCGGGGGGGTGCCAACCGCACATCCGCCGCGCGCCGGATCGCGGATCAGGTAGGACATCGCCGCCACATGTTCTCCGCCCACGAAATAGGCGGGGCAGCGGGCCGGATCGACACCGTCTTCGGCACCGGCATAACACTCCTGCGTCCATTCCCAGACGCTGCCGTCAAGATCCACGATCCCTTCGGGCGAGGTCGAAAAACTCCCCTGAGGTTGCAAGGCGCGCGGCGCAAGCCCTTCGGTGAGATAAGCAGAGGCCCACGTCAGCGTCGGATCGGTAAAGATCGGGTCCGGTGCTTTGGGCAGGACGTCGCGCGCCAGGAAAGCCCATTCCGACAGGGTCGGCAGGCGAAAGTCATGCCCGGTTGCCGCGTTTATCCAGACCAGATATTCGGTCACGTCGACATGGCTTAACCCGGCGGCCGGTGTCGTGGCGGCATCCATACCGGGGCGCACCCGGAGGTGCAGCGCGCACCCTCCCCCGTCATGGCAAGCGTTCCATTCCGCCACGGTGACCTCGTGGCGCTGGACGTGCAGCGCCGCGCCGCCGGGCAGTTGCACCGGGCTCTGCACCATGTCGGGCGAGGTTTGCCCGCGCTCCGCCGGGCCGGGCGGCCATGTTGGGGTCCAGAAGGTAGCGGCGAGGGCGGCGGCGAGGGTGGCGCTGAGGGTGACCGCCGCCACGGTGGTCCCCGTCAGGCGAAGGGATGTCCGTCCGGGGGGTC
>NZ_JBLXFB010000007.1:144266-226663 GCF_048262615.1 Antarctobacter sp. | reverse complement strand
CCCGGATCGAGGACCTGCCCGGCGTGCCGGACGCGGTTTATATCGGCATCAACCGCAGTGCCACGGTCGAGGCGGTGGCGGCCCTGTCGGCAATGGGCGCGGGCGGGGCGATCTGCTTTGCCTCCGGCTTTGCCGAGGCGCAGGCGGAACTGGCGGACGGGGCGGATTTGCAGGCGGCTTTGCTGGCGGCGGCGGGGGAAATGCCGGTGCTGGGGCCGAACTGTTACGGGTTTCTGAACGCCTTGGACCGGGTGGCCCTGTGGCCGGACCAGCATGGGCTGGTGCCGGTGGCGCGGGGGGTGGCGATCCTGTCGCAAAGCTCGAACGTGGCGCTGAACCTGACCATGCAAAAGCGCGGCCTGCCGATCGGGTTTCTGGGCACGGTGGGCAATCAGGCGCAGGTGGATCTGAGCGCGCTGGGCATGGCGCTGCTGGAAGATCCGCGCATCACCGCATTGGGGCTGTATATCGAAGGCATCAAGGATGTCCGGGGCTTTGAGGCGCTGGCGGCGCGGGCGCGGGCGCTGGGCAAGCGGATTGTGGCGCTGAAACTGGGCGCGTCCGAGCAGGCCAATGCGGCGGCGGTGTCGCACACCGCGTCGCTGACCGGCAGCGATGCGGGTGCGCGGGCGTTTTTGCGGCGGATCGGGGTGGCGCAGGTTTCGTCGCTGTCGGCGCTGCTGGAGGTGTTGAAGATCCTGCATGTGGCCGGGCCTTTGCGGTCGAACCGGGTGGTGTCGGCGTCCTGTTCCGGCGGTGAGGCGAGCCTGATGGCGGACAGCGGGCTGACGTATGATGTGGTGTTTCCGCCGTTGGGGACAATGCAGCGTGAGGGGTTGCGCGCGGCGCTGGGGTCAAAGGTGGCGCTGGCCAACCCGTTGGATTATCACACCTATATCTGGGGTGACGTGGCCGCGATGCGCGCCTGTTTCGGCGCGATGATGCGGGGTGAGGATCTGGGTCTTGGGGTGGTCGTGCTGGATTTTCCACGCGGCGACCGCTGTTCGGCGGCGGATTGGGATCTGGTGATCGAGGCCTTGAACGGGCTGCGCGGGCCGGTGCCGATGGCGATCCTGTCGAGCTTGGTCGAGACCCTGCCGGAGGAGGTGGCGGCGCGGTTGGTGGGCTTGGGGATCGTGCCGCTGTGCGATGTGCCCTCGGCCTTGGAGGCGGTGGCGGCGGCGGCGTTTCTGGGGCGGGACTGCGCCCCGGCGCCGGTGTTGCTGGAGAGCGCGGAGGGGGCGCTGCCCCCGTCGCCTGCGGCGCCTCCCCCGGGATATTTTCGGACAGAAGAAGCGCAAGGTGGCGTGTTGAGTGAGGGTGTCGCAAAGCAGGCTTTGGCGCGGGCGGCGATGCCTGTGCCGGGGGTCGCGCGGGCTTTGACGCCTGTGGCGGCGGGGGAGGCGGCGGCGCGGATCGGCTTTCCGGTGGTGCTGAAGGGTGAGGGGTTTGCCCACAAGAGTGAGGCCGGGGCGGTGCGTTTGAACCTGGTTTCGGCGGAGGACGTGCGGCGGGCGGCGGAGGCGATGGGGGCCTCTGGCTATCTGGTTGAGGAGATGATTGTCGGCGCGGTGGTCGAACTGCTGGTCGGAGTGGTGCGCGACCCGGCGCATGGCTTTGTGTTGACGCTGGGGGCGGGCGGCGTCTGGACCGAGATTCTGGGCGATACTCAGAGCCTGTTGTTGCCGGTGACAGCGGCGGAGGTGTGTGAGGCTTTGGGACGGCTGCGGATTGCGCCTGTGCTGGCGGGGTATCGCGGGGCGGCGGCGGCGGACATGGACGCCATTGCCGGGGCGGTTCTGGCGATGCAGGCTTTGGTCGAGGCCCATGCCGACCGGATCGAGGAAGTGGAGATCAACCCGCTGCTGTGCACGCCTGACCGGGCGGTGGCGGCGGATGCGTTGATCCGTTTGCGGGACATTGGAACAGAGGGAGGCGAAGATGCCGCTTGAGATGAACAAAGAGGTTTTTATCACCTGCGCGGTGACCGGATCGGGCGGCACGCAGGACCGCAGTCCGCATGTGCCGCGTTCCCCGCAGCAGATCGCCGAGAGCGCGATTGACGCCGCCAAGGCGGGCGCGGCGGTGGTGCATTGCCACGTGCGCGATCCGGAAAGCGGCGCGCCCTCGCGCGATCTGGCCTATTACCGCGAGGTGACGGAGCGCATCCGCGCGGCGGAGGTGGACGTGGTGCTGAACCTGACGGCGGGCATGGGCGGCGACATCACCTTTGGGTCGACCGATGCACCGTTCCCGGTGAGCGCCTCTGGCACCGACATGATCGGCGCGGCGGAACGCGTGGCCCATATCGCCGAGTGCCTGCCGGAGATCTGTACGCTGGATTGCGGCACGATGAACTTTGCCGAGGCCGATTACGTCATGACCAATACGCCCGGCATGCTGCGCGACATGGGCGCTCGGATGACGGCGCTGGGCGTCAAACCCGAGATCGAGGCCTTTGACACCGGCCACCTGTGGTTCGCCAAGAAACTGGTCAAGGAGGGCGTTTTGGAGGGCCCCGCGCTGGTGCAACTGTGCATGGGCGTGCCTTGGGGCGCGCCGGACGACCTGAACACCTTTATGGCGATGGTCAACAATGTGCCGGACGACTGGTGTTTCAGCGCCTTCGGACTGGGCCGCAACCAGATGGCCTATGTGGCGGCAAGCGTGCTGGCGGGGGGCAATGTCCGGGTCGGGCTGGAGGACAACCTGTGGTTGGACAAGGGCGTGCTGGCGACCAATGCGCAACTGGTCGAGCGGGCGGTGGGCATCGTCGAGAACATGGGGGCGAAGGTGATAAGTCCCTCAGCGGTGAGAGAAAAGCTGGGTCTGGTGAAGCGCGCGCCGAAATAGGTCTTGTTCCCTGTCGGCGCGGGCGCAAGGGTTGTCTGGCGCTAACAGGGAGGACAGGACATGGCCCGGATCGGGATAGGCATTGTCGGCGGCGGCTATATGGGCAAGGCGCATTCCGCCGCCTTTGCCGCCGTGGGCACGGTGTTCGAGACGCGGCTGAAGCCGCGATTGGTGGCGATTGCCGGGTCGTCGCCGGAAAGTGGCGCGCGCTATGCCGAGGCCTACGGGTTTGAGCGGGGCGCGCGCGACTGGCGGGCCTTGGTCGACGATCCCGAGGTGGAGGCGGTGGTGATCGCCTCGCCGCAGGCGACGCATCTTGAGATCGCAACGGCGGCGTTTGACGCTGGCAAGCCGGTGTTGTGCGAAAAGCCTATGGGGCTGGACGCGGCAGAGGCGCGGGCGATGTTGGCGGCGGCGGAGCGCGCCGGTGTGGCGCATTCGGTGGCGTATAATTACAGCCGCACACCTGCAACTCAATTTGCCAGAGCCTTGATTTCACGAGGAGAATTGGGCCGTGTCCACCATCTGCGCATTGAGCATACAGAGGATTTCCACCTGACCTCGATCCTGCCGCCGTGGCGCTCGCAGGGGGAGGCGAACGGCTGTCTGGGGGATTTGGCGCCGCATCCGATCAACGCGGCGCTGGCACTTGGCGGGCCAATTGCGCAGGTCTTTGCGGTGATCGAGACGGTATTCCCCGAGCGCAATGGCGTCACCGTGACCAATGACGATCAGGTTTTGCTGACCCTGCGGTTTGCCAGCGGGGCGAGCGGGCATCTGTTCGCCAGCCGCGTCGCGACCGGCAAGAAGATGGGCTATGCCTATGAAGTGACTGGGGAAAAGGGCGCGCTGCGGTTCGATCAGGAGGATCAGAACGCGCTCTGGGTCTGTGATGGCGAGGCCCCGGAAGAGCGGGCGGGATTCACCAAGGTGCTGACCGGCCCGGCGCATCCGGATTACCAGCCCTTCTGCCTTGGTCCCGGTCATGGCACCGGCTATCAGGACCAGATCATCATCGAGGCAAAGGATTTCCTGACCGCCATCGACGAAGGCCGCGCGGTCTGGCCGACATTCGCCGACGGGGTCGAGGTGCACCGGGTGATCGCGGCGGCGCGGGCCTCTGCGGCGACCGGCGGATGGGCGCGGGTCAGCGATTTCTGAGCAGGCACAACACATGCACATCGCATGCACAGAGCATGCACAGGATGTGCGGGAGGAGAGAGTATGGCAAAACTAAACTGGGGCATGATCGGCGGCGGCGAGGGCAGCCAGATCGGACCGGCGCACCGGCTGGGCGCGGGGCTGGACGGGGCGTTCGACTTTGTCGCTGGCGCGCTGGATCATCGGCCCGAGGCGGGGCGCGCCTATGGTCAGCGGCTGGGGCTGGCTGCCGACCGCGCCTATGGCGACTGGCGCGAGATGCTGGAGGGCGAGCAGGGCCGCGACGACCGGATTGATCTGGTGACGGTGGCGACGCCCAATGCCACCCATTTCGAGATCACGCGCGCCTATCTGGAGGCGGGGTTTCATGTGCTGTGCGAAAAGCCGATGACCATGACCGTCGAAGAGGGGGAGGAGATTGTTGGCCTTGCGCGGGAAACCGGGCGCATCTGTGCGGTCAACTACGGCTACTCCGGCTATGCGCTGGTGCGGCACATGCGGGCGATGGTGGCGCGCGGTGATCTGGGCCGGGTGCGGATGGTGGTGGCGGAGTTCGCCCACGGCCATCACGCCGATGCGGCGGACGCGGACAACCCGCGGGTGCGCTGGCGCTATGATCCGGCGCAGGCGGGGGTCTCGGCGCAATTCGCCGATTGCGGCATTCACGCGCTGCACATGGCCAGCTTTGTGATTGGTCAAGAGCTGGAGCGGCTGTCGGCGGACACGGTGTCCTGTATCGAAAGCCGGGTGCTGGAGGATGACGCGCAGGTGAACCTGCGGTTTGACGGCGGGGCAGCGGGGCGGCTGTGGACCTCAAGCATTGCGCTTGGGCGACAGCACGGGCTGACCTTGCAGGTCTTTGGCGAAAAGGGCGGGCTGCGCTGGGCGCAGGAGCAGCCGAACCAACTGTACTGGATGCCTTTGGGCGGTCGGCTGGAGGTGATGGAGCGCGGCGGGCCGGGTCTGTCGCCCGAGGCGGACCGCGCCAGCCGGGTGACAATGGGCCATGCCGAAGGGATGCCGCTGGCCTTTGCCAATATCTATTCCGATCTGGCCGAGGCGATCCGCGCCCGCAAGGAGGGGCGCGATATGGACCCGGCGGCGGATCTGTACCCGCGCGCCGAGGATGGGCTGCGGTCGATGGCGGCGGTGTTTGCCGTGGCGCAAAGCGGCAAGGATCAGGGCGTCTGGATGGACGCCCGGCCGCCGATGTTCCGATAGCGCAGAGGGTGAGGCCCCGGATCAGGTCCGGGGCGGGTGGCTCTGCCCGGTGTGGCGCGGCCCCAAACGACAAAACGGCCTCGGAGCGATCCGGGGCCGTTTCTGTCAGCAGAAGGGCGTTTTACGCGACCTGTTCGAGGCTGACTTCGGGTGTGACACCCAGCGCGAAACAGACATCGCGGGTCAGTTCCGGACGGTTCAGGGTGTAGAAGTGCAGCTTGTCCACGCCGCCCTCGATCAGGTTGGTGCAGAGTTCCGAGCAGATCGCGGTGGCCAGCAGATCCTCGCGGCCGTCGCGCTGGGCCTTTTCAAACGCGTCCGAGACCCACGCCGGGATATAGGTGCCGCAGCTTTCGGCAAAGCGGCGCGCGCCGTTCCAGTTTTCGATCGGCAGGATGCCCGGCACCAGTTTCGCGGTGTCGATGCCCGCCTTGGCGCAGTCGTCGCGGAAGCGGAAAAACGTGTCCGCCTCAAAGAAGAACTGGGTCAGCGCCTCTGTCGCACCGGCGTCCAGCTTGCGCTTGAGCCACTCGATGCTGGCCTGCTGGCTGGCGGCCTCGGGGTGCGGGTCGGGGTAGGCGCCGACGCGCTGGGTGAACTTGCCGGTTTCGGCCAGCGCCTCGATCAACTCGATGGAATTGGCAAAGCCTTCGGGGTGGGGTTCAAACCCGTTGGAGCCTTTGGGCGGGTCGCCGCGCAGGGACACGATGTCGGTCACACCGGCCTCGGCAAAGGCGTCGGCAATCGCCAGCGTTTCCGCGCGGGTGGCGTTCACGCAGGTCAGATGCGCGGCGGTGCGCAGGCCGGAATGTTTGTGCAGGGTGGCGACCACATCGCGGGTCAGGTCGCGCGTGGTGCCGCCCGCGCCGTAGGTCACAGAGACAAAGCGCGGGGCCAGCGGGGCCAGAACCTGCACCGCGTCCCAGAGGCGAAAGGTGGCCTCGATGTTTTTCGGCGGGAAGAATTCGAATGAGATCGCGGGGCGCTGCATGATGCATAAGTCCTGTGTTGAGTTGCCACCCTTGTCGCACATGCAGCATTGTGAGACAAACTCATAAATCTCAAGATCAACATGAGGCGGACGCGGGGTTTCCCATGCACATCGAATTCCGGCACCTCCGGACCATCAAGGCCATTCACGACGCGGGCGGCGTGGCGCGCGCGGCAGAGCAGTTGAATATCACCCAGTCGGCACTGAGCCACCAGATCAAGGGGCTGGAGGATCAGGCGGGGGTAGAGCTGTTTGTGAGGCGCTCGAAACCGATGAAGCTGTCGGCGGCGGGCAAGCGTCTGCTGCGACTGGCGGAACAGGTCCTGCCGCAGGTCGAGGCCTTGCAGGAAGAGTTTGAGGGGTTGCGCTCGGGCAAGGCGGGGCGGTTGCACATCGCCATCGAATGCCACGCCTGTTTCGAATGGCTGTTCCCGGTGCTGGAAGGGTTCCGCAAGAAATTCGGCGATGTGGACGTGGACATCCGCCCCGGTCTTGCCTTTGACGCGCTGCCCGCGCTGATGAAGGAAGAGGTGGATGTGGTGATCTCCTCCGACCCCGAGGATCTGGCGGGCGTGACCTTTGTGCCGCTGTTTGACTACAGCCCGGTTTTTGTCGCCTCATCCTCGCACCCGCTGGCGGACAAGGCATTTGTCGAGGCAGAGGATTTTCGCGGACAGACGCTGATCACCTATCCGGTGGAACGGTCGCGGCTGGATATTTTCAGCCAGCTTCTGACCCCGGCCAAGGTGGAACCGGCGGCGATCCGTCAGGTCGAATTGACGGCGGTGATCCTGTTGCTGGTCGCCTCGAACCGGGGGGTGTCGGTGCTGCCGGACTGGGTGGTGCGCGAGGTCAAATACAGCTCGGACTACGTGACGCGGCCGCTGACGGAACAGGGGCTGACCCGCAGGCTGTATGCGGCGGTGCGGACCGAAGACCTTGAGAAATCCTATATGACATTGCTGATCCGGCTGGCGGGCGAAGAGGCGCGGCGCTTGCAGAACGCGTGATCAGCAGCTTTCGCCCGCCTGCGCGCGGGCCAGATCCCAGCGGTTGGCATAGGCCAGACCCTGAACCGGCTTGTGCGGCGCGCTCATGACCTCACCGGCCTTTTGGGCAAAGCAGGCGCAATTGACCCCCTCCAGTGTGGCCCGGCAAAACGCCTCCGGGTCTGCGGGGGCCGAGGCCGCGCCATAGGGCGGCGGACCGCTGCGGGGCAATCCGCCTTCGGTCAGGGGGGGCAGGGTGCTGACCCCCGCCACCAAGAGCGCAACGGTGCCAAGGATGGCGGCATAGGTGATCCACTTGACCGGCATAAATGCCTCCGGGGCGGGCCAGTGCGGAATGCGGCCCTGCCGTCAGGATACAGGCCAGCCCCCCGGCGGCAAAGCACCGAGTCCGTTGGATTTATCGCAAATCCCTGAAACCACGGGCCAGCGCGGCCGCCTCGCGCATGGCGCGCCCGTCAGACGGTCCGGCCAAAGGGCCGGGATCAAGGCATCGACGCCGGGAAAAACCCGCGCGGATCAGAGAAGTTTCAGGTCCGCCGCCATCGAGCGTCCGTCGCGGCCTTCGCGCAGTTCGAAACTGATCTTCTGATTGTCCGCCAGCCCGGTCAGCCCGGACCTTTCCACCGCCGAAATATGGACAAAGACGTCTTTGCCCCCTTCGTCCGGTGCGATGAACCCAAATCCCTTTGTGGTGTTGAACCACTTCACGGTGCCGGTTGGCATAATCCCCGTGCTCCTATCTCAGTCTGTCCATACATCCCGACAGATTGACCGGGACGGTCACATCCGGCGTTCAGCGCTGTGGACCACGCACACCGACAGCGGGCGGGATCGACAGATGATCGCCAAAGGTCACGAAGCCGAGATTAGCGTGGATGGGCGAAATACAAGAGTCCTGCCCTCGTAATTCACGGAAAGTTGGCCTATCTCACCGCCTACTGCGACAAACTGCCAAGGAATTGTGCATGATCATCTACGGACTGAAGACCTGCGACACCTGCCGCAAGGCGCGCAAGGCCTTGCCGGGGGCGGCTTTTGTGGATGTCCGCGACGCGGGGCTGCCCGGCGACGTGCTGGAAGACGCGCTGGCGCAGTTCGGCGAAAAATTGCTCAACACCCGGTCAACGACATGGCGCGGGCTGGATGACGCGGCGCGGTCGCTGGCGCCCGCCACGCTGATTGCCCGGCATCCGACGGTGATGAAACGGCCCTTGGTGGTCGATGGCGCGCGGATGGTGCTGGGCTGGGACAAACCGGCGCAGACGGCGCTGGGCGTGACCGGACAGGACACAGCCGGGCAGGGGGGCGGGGCATGAGAAACGCGGCCCTGACCCTTGGGATCATCGCCGGTGTGATCGGCATGATCGTCGGATTTTTCGGCTTCGGCTACACCGAACTGGTCAAGAACGTGGGCGAGGTCGAAGAGATGTTCGGCATGTTCGACGATCCGGCGACGGTGCGGACCGTCTCGATCCTCGGGCCGCTCTTGGCGATCGCGGGCGGGGCCATGGCCAAGGCGCGGGCGCTCTGGGGCGGCATCCTGCTGCTGGCCTCGGCGGCGGCGATGTACCATGCCTTCGGGTTCAACGTCTTCACCATGTTCCCGATTGCCTTTGCCGGTCTGGCCGGGGTGCTGGCGCTGGCCGCGGGCAAGCCGGATGAACCCAAGGCGCATTTCTGAGCGGCCGGGGCGGGCCTGCGCCTGCCGATGACCGCCTGTTCAGGCGGCAAGGGCGCGCGGTGCCGGGTTCAGACCCAACACCCGGTCAAGCGACACCGCCCCGGCGCCCCGGATCACCAGAATGCCCAGACCGAAGATCCACAACACCCGCTCGTCGATCAGCCCATAGCCGGTGTCGAACAGCCGACCCAATGCCGCGCCATGGCCGGTCACGTCGACAAAGGTCTGCACCACGACAAAGCCGATCATCCCCAGCGCCGCCAGCCGCGTGAACAGTCCCAGGATAATCAGCAAGGGCAGCAGCCATTCCGCATAGGTGCCGGCATAGGCGACGATGTCATAGCCAAACCCCAACTTGGCCGGATTATAGCCCGCCGCCTCAAAGGCCTTGGGGAACATCTGCGCATAAGTGCCGGATTCCAGAGTGAAAAAGTCAAACAGACCTTCCTCACCCTTGCGGTCCCAGACCTTGGTCCCGGCAGAGTTCCAGTAATAGCGCAGCAGGGTGGCGGCAAAGACCAGCCGCGCCAGTAGCGGGATCAGGTGATCGCCCAGCCGCTCGACGGGGGCAAAGATCGCGTGATGCAGGGAAAGAAGGCGGTCCATGGCGGGTCTCCTCAGGCCGGCAGAAGGTCGGAAAGCGCGCCCTGCTGCAACAACAGCGTCAGGGTCGCGGAAAGGTCGAACTCGGCCCCGGCGGCCGCAACCGCCGCGCCAAAGGGCAGGCCGCGCGCCAGCGCATCGACAAAGGCGGCACCGCCTTGCGGCAAAAGATGCGGGGCCGGGTCGAACTCTGCGCGGGTGATCAGCACATCTTCTCCGCGGGCCTGCGGCTTGGGCTGATCCGGCATCATGGTGAAACGGTAGACCGACAGAACCGGCCAGCGCGACCGCAGCACCTGAACAGACGGGGCCAGCACCAGCCGCGCCGCATTCAGCGCGGCCTCGTCAAGGGTGGCCAGCCGCCCGGCATCGAACGCGGGCGCGTCCGCCGCGTGATAGCTGCGGCGCAGCGCCAGTTCCAGCCGCGCCACATCGCCCAGATAGCCGATGCCGCGCAGCGCCTCGATCCCCTCAAGGAAGGCCGGAAACCCCGCGCCATATAACATCATCAACGGCGAGACCGGCGGCTGAGCGCGCAGAAACATCCCCGCCGCGCGGGCAAAATTTTCCGGCCCGATCAGCCTGACCACCGCCGGAAAGCCCGCCTCCAGCGCCTCGCGCAGCGCCACCGCGATATTGTTGCGATAGACGTCATAGCGCCGCCCGGCGGGTCGGCCCGCGCCATCGGTCAACCCGCCGGGGATCGCCACTTCGGCGCGCAGCAACCCGCTGCGAAACGCCACTTCGGATGCGCTGGCCCCGGTCATCCGCGCACCCTCCCGGTTTCTTCTCTGTCCAAATACACCCGGGGGAGGCTCCCGCAGGGAGACGGGGGCAGCGCCCCCCGCGACAGCGCCACTTGCGCGCGCTCTGCCTCTGCCGCCAGAACCGGCCAGTCGGGCACGTCGGTGTCCCATTCGATCAACACCGGGCGCGGGCCGGTCAGGTCCAGCACCCGGTCCAGCAGCGCCCAGACCGGCTCGGCCACCTCGCGCCCGTGGCTGTCGATCAGCAGCGGCGCGCCAAAATCGTCCTCGTCCTCGTCGTGGCCGGCCATATGGATCTCGCCGACCGCCGCCATCGGGAAGGCGGCGATATACTCCTGCGGGCTATAGCCAAGGTTCACCGCCGAGACAAAGACATTGTT
The DNA here is from genome assembly GCF_048262615.1 of Antarctobacter sp. Classification (GTDB taxonomy): domain Bacteria; phylum Pseudomonadota; class Alphaproteobacteria; order Rhodobacterales; family Rhodobacteraceae; genus Antarctobacter. The sequence continues at coordinate 215,996 of NZ_JBLXFB010000007.1, read as the reverse complement.
GACGTCCAGCAGCAGGCCGCAGCCGGTGCGGCGGGCGATGTCGCGCAGGAAATCGGTCTCGGACATCGTGCTTTCGGCAAAGGCCAGATAGCTGGACGGGTTTTCCAGCAGCATCCGCCGTCCCAGCGCCTCTTGCACCTCATCGACGTGATCGCAGATGCGGTCCAGCGTGGCAGGTGTATAGGGCAGCGGCAGCAGGTCGTTCAGGAAATGGCTGTCATGGGTCGACCAGGCCAGATGTTCGGAAAAGCTGGCCGGGTTCAACCAGCCGACCAGATGTTTGAGGCGGGCCAGATGGTCGCGGTCCAGCCGGTCGGGGCCGCCGATCGACAGGCCGACCCCGTGGACGGAGATCGCAAAGCGTTCAGCCAGCGCGCGCAGTTGCGCCAGCGGCCTGCCGCCATCGCCCATGTAGTTCTCGGCATGCACCTCGAACCAGCCCACCGGGGCGGGATCGTTCAGGATGGCCGCATAGTGCTGCGGCTTGTAGCCGACACCGGGCAGGGGGGGGAGGGAGCTGGATGTATCGAACATGGGGCTTTCGCGGTTGCGGTGGGGTGGGGATGGGCCCACGGGGGCCCATCCCGGTATGTCAGAGCTTGGCGATCAGCTGTCGGACATCATCGACGGGTCGTAATACTTGGCCTGAACCTCTTCGGCCAGTCCTTCGGGCAGGTCGCGCTTGATGCCTTCAAAGCCCTTTTCCTCAAGCGCGGCGGCGGTCATACCCATGCGGCCGTCGGGCAGGTCGATTTCGGCGCAGGCGCCTGCGTCGACCAGGGTCCAGGCGTTGCCCTGATAGTCGACCTTGGATGTCCCGGCGCAGGTGGTGCCGGGGCCAGCGGCGCAGTCGTTTTCACCGGCGAGGCTGACGCCGTAGCATTTTTCCTGATCCATGGCCTGTACGCCCGAGGCGGACACGGCAGCGGCGACGATGCCTACGAGGGCGGCGGTCTTGAGAGTGGTGGACATATGGAAGTTCCTCCGGGTTTCTGAGTTTGAAACTTGTCCGAGGGCCGATCTGCCCTGCGGTGACACCACAGTGACCCGAGACACGTCCCCGGACCATTCACGGGCCTGTGCATCACGGGGGCGTCAGGGGGCGTGTCGGGGGCGTGAACCTTCCAGCGCTGGAAGGTGCGATTTCAGGGGGGGCGGAGAGCGGTTCTGTAACGAGTCCGGCGATTTTGCCGATGCTGCGGAGCAGAATGTTACAGGGTATCGGTCCGGTCCGGGACTCCGGGCAGGGCATATCACGCAATCTGTCAGGCTTGTAACGCGGCAGATCGGCGTTTCCGTCGCGGTTTTTGCAAAAAAAAGCGGGCCGCCCTGCGCAGGGCGGCCCGAGATGTCGCAATCAGAGGCGGAGTGTCAGCCGCGCAGATCGGGCGGGGTGGCGTCCGCGGCCAGCAGCGCGATGATCTCGTCCAGCGCCGCCACTTGCGTCTGCTTTTCGCCCAGCCGCCGCACGGTGACGGTGCGTTCCTCGACCTCGCGGTGGCCGACGGCGAGTATCACCGGCACCTTGCCGACCGAATGCTCACGCACCTTGTAGTTGATCTTTTCATTGCGAATGTCGGCCTCGGCGCGGACACCGGCGGCGGTCAGTTGGGCGACCACCTCTGCCACGTAGTCATCCGCCTCGGACGTGATCGAGGCAACAACCACCTGACGCGGGGCCAGCCAGAACGGCAGCTTGCCGGCGTGTTCCTCGATCAGGATGCCGATGAAGCGTTCGAACGATCCCAGCGTCGCGCGGTGCAGCATGAAGGGCCGGGTCTTGTCGCCGCTTTGTGCGATATAGGACGCGCCCAGACGTTCCGGCAGGTTCGGGTCCACCTGAAAGGTGCCGCATTGCCAGACCCGGCCAATGGCGTCGGTCAGGTAAAAGTCCAGCTTGGGGCCGTAAAAGGCCCCGTCGCCCGGTTCCAGCGTGTAGTCGCGGCCCACCGCCTTGATCGCGTTTTCCAGCGCGTTCTCGACATAGTCCCAGCTTTCCTCACTGCCGACGCGCTTTTCGGGGCGGGTGGCAAAGCGAATTTCGAACTCGGGGAAACCCAGCTCGCGGTAGATGTCGGCCAGAAAGTCGATGAAGCGCGCGCATTCCTGTTGAATCTGATCCTCGGTGCAGAAGATATGCGCGTCGTCCTGCGTGAACCCGCGCACCCGCATGATGCCATGCAGCGCGCCGGAGGGTTCGAACCGCGAGCACGATCCAAATTCGGCCAGCCGCAGCGGCAGGTCGCGATAGGATTTCAGACCCTGGTTGAACACCTGCACGTGGCAGGGGCAGTTCATTGGCTTCAGCGCGTTGATCCGGGTCTGGGACTTGTCCTTGACGGCGGCGTCATCGTTTTCACCGTCGCGGCTTTCATCGACTTCGACGATGAACATGTGGTGCTGGTACTTGTCCCAGTGGCCCGAGGCCTCCCACAGCTTGCGGTCCACCACCTGCGGGGTGTTGATTTCGCGGTAGCCACCGGCGCGCTGCTTGCGGCGCATGTAGTCCTGCAACTGGGTGTAGATGGTCCAGCCGTTGGGATGCCAGAACACCTGACCGGGGGCCTCTTCCTGCATGTGGAACAGGTCCATTTCGCGGCCCAGCTTGCGGTGGTCGCGCTTGGCGGCCTCTTCCAGCATGTGCAGGTGCTTTTTCAGGTCTTCCTTGTTCTTGAAGGCGACGCCGTAAATGCGTTGCAGCATCTGGCGCTTGCTGTCGCCGCGCCAATAGGCCCCGGCCACGCTCATCAGCTTAAAGCTGTCGCCCGGCACCTGCCCGGTGTGTTGCAGGTGCGGACCGCGGCACAGATCTTGCCAGTCGCCGTGCCAATACATGCGCAGCGGCTCATCGCCGGGGATCGCCTCGATCAATTCGACTTTGTAGGGCTCATTGTTGGCCTCGTAGAAGGCCACCGCGCGGGCACGGTCCCAGATCTCGGTGGTGACGGGATCGCGTTTGTTGATGATCTCTTTCATCTTCTTTTCGATCGCGCCGAGGTCTTCGGGGGTGAACGGCTCTGCGCGGTCGAAATCGTAGTACCAGCCGTTGTCGATCACCGGGCCGATGGTGACTTTGACACCCGGCCACAGTTCCTGCACCGCGCGCGCCATGATGTGCGCGAGGTCGTGCCGGATCAGTTCCAGCGCGGGGGCGTCGTCGGCCAGCGTGTTGATGGCGATGTCGGCGTCAGCCTCGATGGGCCATTGCAGGTCCCAGTGGGCGTCGCCTACGGTGGCGGAGATCGCTTTCTTGCCAAGCGATTTGGAAATGCTCGCCGCCACCTCGGCAGGGGTCACGCCCTTGTCGAAGTCACGTTTCGAGCCATCTGGAAAGGTCAGGGAAATCTGGGCCATCGGCCTCAACTCCTCGTCGGTTTGGCGCCCACGGAACGCCCGGTTGCGGGTATAGGTTTGTGGGGGCGGAAATGGCCCCCGACAGGTCGGTTGTCAAGCGGCAAGGCCCGGATGGCCCTTGCGCCCCGTGCGGCCCCGGCGCAGGCTGTCGCCCGACATGAAGGAGAGCGCCATGCGGAGCTATCAAGAGATCCTTTCCATCGCGGCAGCGCGCAAGGGCGGAGAGGACGCGGTGCTGGCGGATATGCCCAAGGTGCTGGACGCCGACGCGCTGGCCGCGATCCCCGACAACCGCTGGCTGGCGCAACTGGCGCGCGGCATCTTTCAGGCCGGGATCAGCTGGCAGGTGGTTGAAAACAAATGGGCAGGCATCGAAGAGGCGTTTCACGCCTTTGACGTCGGTCGCGTGGCGCTGATGTCGGAGGATTGGTTCGACGAATTGCTGGACGACCCGCGCATCGTGCGCAGCCCGCCCAAGGTGTCGGCGATCCAGCACAACGCCGCCTTTATTCAGGAGGTCGCCGCCGAAGCGGGCAGTTTCGGGCGCAGGATCGGCGACTGGCCCGCCGAGGATTTCGCCGGGCTGCTGGACTGGCTGAAAAAGACCGGATCGCGGCTGGGCGGCGCCACCGGGGCCTATGCGCTGCGGTCGCTGGGCAAGGAAAGCTTTGTGCTGTCGCCGTCGGTGGTGGCGCGGCTGGAGGCCGAGGGGGTGATCGACAAGGAACCGACCTCGAAAAAGGCGATGGCGGCGGTGCAGGATGCGTTCAATACGTGGAAGGCGGAGAGCGGCGAGAGCCTGACGGTGATCAGCCGGGTGCTGGCGCAGAGCATCGACGGGTGAGGGGGCGCTGCCCCCGTCTCCCTACGGTCGACCCCCCGGGTGTATTTTGACAAAGAAGAAGCTGGAAGAGTGTTATCGGCCTCATCGGGGCGGCGCTATGGTCAGGATATAAGAGAAGGGGCGCGCGATGGCGGCGATTGCGCATGTTCAGGGGCCGCGCGGCACGCGGCTGGCCTATGCCAGGACCGAAGGGAGGGGGCCCTGCGTGGTGTTTCTGTCCGGGTACCGGTCGGACATGGAAGGCACCAAGGCGGTGCATCTGGAGGCCTGGGCCGCGGCGCGGGGGCGGGCGTTTCTGCGCTTTGACTATGCCGGGCACGGCCAGTCCGGGGGGGTGTTCGAGGAAGGGTGTATCGGTGACTGGGCGGCGGATGCCGAGGCGGTGATCGGCCATGCCGCGCCGGGGCCGGTGGTGCTGGTGGGGTCGTCCATGGGCGGGTGGATCGCCGCGATTCTGGCCAAACGGCTGCCGCGGATTGCCGGGTTCATCGGCATCGCCGCCGCGCCGGATTTCACCGAAGACGGGTTCTGGGCGGGGTTTTCCGACGACCAGCGGCGGCAGGTGATGGAAGAGGGGCAGCTCTTGGTGCCGTCGGCCTATGAGGACCCGTATTTTGTGACCGCCAGGCTGATCGAGGACGGGCGTGAGCGGTTGGTATTGCGCAGCCCCTTGGTCATGGGCTGGCCGGTGCGGCTGTTGCAGGGGACCGAGGATGAGGCGGTTCCGCGCAAGACGGCGTTGCGGTTGCTGGATCATATCGACGGGCCGGATGTGCGTCTGACCTTGGTGAAAGGCGCGGATCACCGGTTTTCCACGCCGGAGTGCCTGAGGCAAATCGAGGCGGCGCTGGACGAGGTGCTGGGATGAGCCTGCTGCTTTGGGGGATCGGGGCGCTGGCCGCCGCGGGCGGCACCTATGCCGCGCTGGCGCCGCGTGAGCCGGTCAAGACCGATGTGACCTTTGAGGCCGCCGTGCTGGACGGCGGGGTCGACGCGTATCTTGCGGCGGCGGAGGCGCGGGTTCCGGGCATCCGCGCGGGCGCTGAAAAGCGCGTTCACTGGTCCGGCGCGCCCGAGGCGCAGACCGAGTGGGCGGTGGTCTATATCCATGGCTTTTCGGCGGCCCCGGATGAGATCCGCCCGGTGCCTGACCTTGTGGCGCAGGGGCTGGGGGCGAACCTGCTGTTTACCCGTCTCAGGGGCCACGGGCGTGACGGCCCGGCGATGGCGGAGGCCACGGTCGAGGGCTGGATGCGGGATGTTGCCGAGGCGCTGGCCATCGGGCGGCGCATCGGGCGGCGGGTGCTGGTCATGGGCACCTCGACCGGGGCCACTTTGGCGACCCTGGCGCTGCACGAGGGCATGGGCGCGGGGGTTGCGGGGGCGGTGATGGTCTCACCCAACTACAGGGTGGCTGATCCCAAGGCGGCGCTGATCACCTGGCCCGGTGCGCGCTGGTGGCTGCCGCTGCTGGCGGGCAAAGACATCGGGTTTGAACCGCGCAGCGCGGCGCATGCCCGGTTGTGGACCACGCGCTATCCCAGTCTGGCGGTTCTGCCGATGGGGGCGGCGGTGCGGGCGGCAACCCGGCGGCGGCATGAGGATGTGCGCACGCCCGCGCTGTTCGTGTTCGATCCGGGCGATCAGATCGTCGATCACAGGGTCAGCCGCACGGTGGCGGCGCGCTGGGGGGCGGGCGCGGACCTGCATGAGGTGACGCTTGGGCCCGAGGACGATCCGTCGCGGCATCTGGTGGCGGGCGCGGTGCTGTCGCCGGGCATGTCCGCGCCGCTGGCGGAGGTAATGCTGGACTGGGTGCGGCGATTGCCACCCGAAGGAGGTTAGTATGGACCAGAGAGTAAGTCTGATCACGCTGGGCTGCCGCGACATGGCGCGCGCGCAGGCCTTTTACGAGGCGCTGGGTTGGCGGCGCGTCGAGACGCCCGAGGGGATCGTGGTCTTTGATCTGGTGGGGCAGGCGCTGGGCCTGTACCCGCTGGCGGATCTGGCGCGCGACATGGGCTGTGCGGCGGGCGATCTGGGCACCGGGGCGGCCACGCTGGCCTGCAACACCCGGACCCGCGAAGAGGTGGCGCAGGTGCTTGCGGCCGCCAAGGCCGCCGGGGCCAAGATTCTGAAACCCGCGCATGACGTGTTCTGGGGCGGGCACATCGGCTATTTCGCCGATCCTGAAGGCCATGTCTGGGAGGTGGCCTATAACCCGTTCTCGACGCTGGGACCGGACGGCGCGTTTCGTTGGGGCGGATATGAGTGATTTGCGGGGATGAGACGCCCGCGCTCTATGTGGTCTTTGGAAAGGCTGGGGCGGGAACGCCTGTCGCGGCATTTCTGGATGCGCGAGTTCCTGTATTCCGAGATCGGAAACTTTCACGAAGTCAGCAATATACCGGACGATCCTGATCTGGCGCTTGAACGGGGGCGCGCCTTTGCGACCGCGCTAATGGACCCTTTGGAAGAGACCTTTGGCCGGGTCTTTGTGCGGTCGGGGTATCGGTCGGCGCGGCTGAATGCCTTTGGCAATGCCCGTAAACTGAACTGCGCGCGCAACGACTATCCGCTGGAATGCCACATCTGGGATCTGCCGGATCGGCCCGTGGCGGGGGCCTCCATCGTGATCCCGTGGTTTGCGGAGCGTTACGCGCAGGGCCGCGACTGGCGCGATCTGGCGTGGTGGCTGCACGACCATCTGGATTATTCCGACATCTGGTTCTTTCCCAAGCTCTGCGCCTTTAACCTCGCGTGGCGGCCGGTGCCTTTGCGGCGCATCGACAGCTATATCGCGCCAAAAGGCACGCTGCTGAAACCGGGGGCAGACCCGGAGGAGCCATTGGACACCCGCGCCGCGCGCTATGCGGATTTCCCACCGTTTCGGGGCATCGTCCGTCCGGCCTGAGCGGCGCTGGACACCCGGAATGCGGAGGGCTAGCCTGCGACGGACACAACCGCAGAGTGAGGTTCCCCAGCGTTGACCCGTCGAGACTGCACCCCCCAAACCCGCGACCGGGACGCCCCGTGATGGACGGTTTCGATCCCGAGGCGCATGATTTCCCCGATTTCCTGCTGGCGGCGACCAGCGACATCTGGGAAGGGCGCGGCCTGACCGCGCGGGCACAGGCGCATTACCACCCCGAGGTCATCCTGCGCGGCGCAGAGGGCATCCAGTTCGGCGCGCGCGCCATGGCAGAGGACGCGATGGCGACGCTGGTCAGCCTGCCGGACCGGCGGTTGCTGGGCGAGGATGTGATTTGGTCGGGTCATGCGCGGGTCGGGATGCTGGGCTCGCAGCGGATTCTGACGCAGGCGACCCACACCGGCGACGGGGCGCTGGGCCCTGCCTCGGGGCGGGCGCTGCTGTATAGGGAAATTGTCGACAGCTATGCCAAGCGCGACCAGATCAGCGATGTCTGGCGGGTGACGGACACCGGCGCGGTGCTGCGCCAGTTGGGACAGACCGCAGAGGACTGGGCACGCGCGCGGCTGCCCGATCTGGACCCGGACACCCAGCCGTTTACGCCACGGGTGGATGTCACCGGGCCGTATACCGGGCTGGGCAACACCGACCAATGGGGCGAAGGCTTTGCCGCCTTGCTGATGCGGGTGATGGACGGTGATCTGTCGGTGATCCCGGACCAGTACGACCGCGCCTGCCACCTGTTCTATCCCGGCGGTGTCGAGGCGCATGGCGTCGAGGCGGCGGACCGGTTCTGGCTGGGATTGCGGGCGGCGATGCCCTCGGCCCGGTTCGAGGTGCACCACCGGATCGGTATGGAAGAGCCGTTGATGCCGCCGCGCGCGGCGCTGCGCTGGTCGCTGAAGGGGCGTCACGAAGGCTGGGGCGCGTTTGGGCGGCCCACGGGGGCGGATCTTTATGTCATGGGGATCAGTCATGCGGAGTTCGGGCCGCGCGGGCTGCGCCGGGAATGGACCCTGTATGATGAGGCGGCGGTCTGGACGCAGATTGTGGCGCAGACCGGATGAGCAACCGCGAGGTCTATCAGCGGCAGGCAGAGGCCTATGCCGCTGAACGTGACACCTCGTTGTTTGAACGGCCCTGGCTGGAGCGGGCGCTGGCGGATGTGCCAAAGGGGGGCGCGGTGCTGGACCTTGGCTGTGGAGCGGGCGCGCCGATTGGTCTGTACCTCGCCGCACAGGGCTATGACGTGACCGGGGTGGATTATGCGCCCGCGATGCTGGCGCTGTATGCCCGCAATCTGCCGGGCGCGCGGGTGATCGAGGCGGACATGCGGTCGCTGTCGCTGGACCGGCGCTTTGACGCGATCATCGGCTGGGGCAGTTTCTTTCACCTCACGCAGGCGGCGCAGCGCACGGCCCTGCCGACCATCGCGCGCCACCTTGCGCCGGGGGGCCGTCTGTTGCTGACGGTCGGGCCGGGGGCGGGCGAGGTCTGGGGGACTGTCGCGGGCGAAAAAGTATACCACGCGTCCTTGTCGCCGGACGACTATGCCGAGGTGCTGTCGGCGGCGGGGGCCCCGGTCGAGGCATTTGTCCCCGAAGACGCCGACTGCCGGGGGCATTCCCTGTTGCTGGCGAGTCGCCCGATTCTGTAGGTAATCCTATGGTTGCATCACGGTCATTTCCCTCCCGCCCGTTACGGCAGAGCGGAAGGTATGGCCGCGAAGACCCTGATAGATATGGACAAGCCCACATTCCCTAGAGCGAGCGTTGACCCACGGCACAAGATGGGGGACAGTTTCGCGACGTTTATTGGGGGATAGGCAGATGATGAAACGCGCATGCGCGGCGGCTGTGGCTATGGCCATGGCGGGGGCCACGACGCTGTCCGCAGAAACTTGTGGTGGCAACTACAAGGTGCGACCGGGTGACTCGCTGTCGGCGATTGCCGACACGCATTACAGGGATGCCAGTCAGTGGACGGTGATCTATCGCAACAATCGCGACAAGATCCCGAGCCCGGACAAGATCCGCGTCGGCCAGACCTATCGGCTGCCCTGCATTGCCGGGATGCCGGTTGGACTGCCGGGGGGAACCCAGATCGACCCGGTCAATCCCGCGGCGGCAACCGTCTCTCCCGAGCGGGTACAGCAAGCGCGGATCGAGGCGACGGCGCGGCAGGCGCGCGGTGTGGATGTGCGGCTGCTGGCGGCGGATGACTTTCGCCCCTTTACCAACCGGCTGCTGATGTCCTCGGGGCTGATCACCGACCTTGTGAACCGCGCCTTTGTGGCCACCGACAAGGTGGGCCTGCACAAGTTCTACTGGGTCAACGACCGCACCGTGCATCTGGACCCGATGCTGAAAGAGGGCATGGCCGATCTGGCCTTTCCGTGGAAGAAACCGGATTGCGAGGGCGCGGCGGCCACCACGGATCTGTGTACCGATTACGTCTATTCCGAACCGATGTTCGAGATGCTGGTGGTGCTGTTCACCGCCAAGGGCAGCGGTGTGACCTATTCCGGCGAGGGCGATCTGGCCGGTCTGCGGGTCTGTAGCCCGCTGGGGTTCAACGCCGCCGGTCGGGGCGGGCTGGGGGGCGGCTATCTGGTGCAGGCGGGCGCGCGGTTGCAACAACCGCCCAGCAGCGAAGAATGTTTCGCGCGATTGGTCGACGGGTCGGTCGATGCGGTGGCGATGAATGAGTTCACCGGGCGCGTCGTGCTAAAGGACATGGGGTTGGCGGAGCGGGTCGAGCTGCAACTGTCCCGGCCCTTGGCCATCGAGGGGCTGCATGTGGTGGCGCACAAGGCGAATCCACGGGCGGCAGAGTTGATCGCCGCCTTTGACGAGGGTCTGGGCGTGCTGCGGGACAGCGGCGACTACCTGACCGTGCTGGACAAGCATATGTCGAGCATCTGGGCGGGACTCTAGGCCATGGCCCTTGGCGGACGGAAACGGGCGGCGGCGCTGGCCGCCGCGCTGACACTTTTGGCGTCGGTCTGGGCGTCGGGCGGTTTGGCCCAATGCGCGCCCGAGGCCTATACGGTTCAGACCGGCGACACGGTCTTTACCATCGCAGAGGCGCGCTATGGCGATCCCGAGAAATGGACGCTGATCTATTACGCCAATGAAGACCGACTGCGGTCGAGCGTGTTTCAGGTCTCGCCCGGCGAGGTGCTGGACCTGCCCTGTCAGGAGGGTGAGGTGCGCGCCGACGCCACCCCGCTGCGGCAGGGGCCGGACAATGCCGAGATGAAGCTGATCACCGGGTCGAACTACGCGCCCTTCACCGACCGCGAATGGCCGGGGCAGGGCATGGTGACGGAACTGGTGAATGCCGCGCTGGAGGCGACGCCAAGCCCGGTGACCTATTCGATCACATGGCAGGACGACTGGTCGACGCACCTGTTCCCGATCCTTGACAGCAAAGAGGCGGACATGGGCTTTCCATGGCTCAAGCCCAACTGCGAGCAGACCCCGGACAATGAGCGCTGCGCCAATTTCCATTTCTCCGACCCGCTGGTCGAGATTCTGGTGCTGTTGTTCACCCGTCCCGGATCGGGCTTTACCTACGACTCGGACGCGGATGTGATCGGCAAGCGCCTGTGCCGACCGAAGGGGTATTTCACCCATGACCTTGACCGTCCGGGCCGTGAATGGCTGAGCCGGGGGCTTATCACGCTGGTGCAGGCGGACGATCCGCAGGCCTGTTTCCGCGAGCTGATGGCGGGCCGGGTGGATGCGGTGACGGTCAACGTGTTTCTGGGTGCCAAGACCATCGACGACATGGGGCTGCGCGGGCAGGTGGTGCCGCTGGACAAGCCGCTGTCGGTCGAGGGGCTGCATGTGATCATCTCGAAAAAGCATTGGCGCGGCACGACACATCTGTACCGGATCAATGCCGGGCTGGCGGAGTTGAAGAAGACCGACCGCTATAGCCAGATCGTGTCGCGGCATCTGGGGGTGTTCTGGGACCAGATCAAGACGAACTGACCCTTGGACGGGTTCGGGGACGGGGGACGGCGCTCGATCCGGCCTTTGGCCGGAACATCGCCCCGCCCACCGTCCCCGGCCACAAGTCCGGTCTACAAATCTGGGCCACAGATCCGGGCAACTGTCGCTGGCGGCGGTCCATGACCACCGGGCCCACTTTCGCTCGCCGCGCCATCTGTTAGGGTGCGGCGCGACAACAGGCGTGTGCGGAGTGAGCGGAGTGGCAGGCAGGACAAGCGCCAGTGATCGGGTGCGCCGGATCACATGACCGAAACACTTGTCTTTCTGCCGGAGCAGATGTCCGATGCCCGCCTGTACGGCCCGCAGATCGCGGAGATGTCGCGCGATCAGGCGGTGATGATCGCCCCGATCACCCAAGGCGACCGTATCGAGGAAATCGCCTCGACCTTGCTGGACCTTGTGCCGACGCGCTTTGCGCTGGTGGGGCACGGGATGGGCGGGATCGTCGCCATGGAGGTATACCGCCGCGCGCCCGACCGTGTGACGCGGCTGGCGCTGATGGGCACCACGCCGCTGGCCGAAACGCCGCAGGTTGCGGCGCTGCGCGATCCGCAGATGATTCGCGCCCGCGCCGGTCGCTTCGACGCGGTGTTGGCCGAGGAATTCCGGCTTGCCGATCTGGCCCCCGGTCCCCACCAACGCGAGGTGCTGGCCCTTGTGCTGGAGATGGCGCGCGGTCTGGGGCCAGAGGTCTTTGTCCGCCAGTCGCGCGCCATGCAGCGGCGGCGCGACCAGCAGGGCACGCTGCGGCGGATCAATGTGCCGACGCTGGTGCTGTGCGGGGCCGAGGACAGGCTGTATCCGGTCAAACGGCACAGTTTCATGGCCGAGATGATCCCCAAGGCAGAGCTGCGGGTGATCGAGGATGCGGGCCACATGCCGATGCTGGAACAGCCCGAGGCGGTGACCGACGCCCTGCTTGGCTGGCTGGCGCAACCCTTGCTCTTGCGCTGAGCGCGGGCTTTGCCTAAGGGACACGGGCGCGGAAGGCCGGACGGCCGCTTGTGGAGACATGAGAGGAAAGTCCGGACTCACCGAAGCACCGGTGCCGGGTAACGCCCGGGCAGGGCAACTTGACGGAAAGCGCCACAGAAAACAGACCGCCTGCGCGCCTGCGTGCGGGACAGGGTGAAAAGGTGGGGTAAGAGCCCACCGGGGGGCTGGCAACAGCGCCCGCATGGCAAGCCCCACCGGGGAGCAATGCCGAATAGGGATCACACGCGCCTTCGGGCGCAGGGCCGCTTCGGCCTTGGTGATCCGGGTTGGCAGCTAGAGCCGCGTGGCAACGCGCGGTCCAGAGGAATGGTCGTCTGAGGGCCGGGAAACCGGCCCAAGAACAGAATCCGGCTTACAGGCCTTCCGCGCACATTCAGGCCGATTTTTCAGTCTGCCCGGCTTTGGTCAAGAAGTGGTTGACTCAGGCCCTGCAACCGATAAAAGGCGAGCCTCATACGGATTTCACGCGCGGGCTCCCGCGTGTTGCAGGAGACGACCCATGGCGAAGCCGACCACAATCAAGATCCGCCTGAACTCCACCGCGGGCACCGGCCACTTCTACGTGACCAAGAAGAACGCTCGGACCATGACCGAGAAGATGTCTGTCAAGAAGTACGACCCCGTTGTGCGCAAGCACGTGGAGTACAAAGAAGGCAAGATCAAGTAAGCCACTTCGGCTGAACGCGTTTTCGGGGCCGTGCGGGAGTGATCCTGCGCGGCCCTTTGCGTTGCCGCTGTCGTGGCCCTGAACCTGTGTGACACGATCGGGAAAGGTCGGGCCGTGGCCGACAACATCACCTTGCGCATCGCCCGACAGGCGGACATCGGCGCGCTGGACCGGCTGTTCCAGCGCAGCTACAGCCGCCTGCTGGCGGCGGACTACCCACCCTCGGTGCTGGTGACGGCTGTGCCGGTGATCGCCCGTGCGCAGCCCGCGCTGGTGGCGTCCGGGCAGTTCTATGTGGTCGAGGACGGTGAGGGGCGGGTTCTGGGCGCTGGCGGGTGGTCTCTGCAGGCGCCCGGCGGACACCCCGCGACCAGCGGCACCGGACATGTGCGCCACGTCGCAACGGATCCGGATGCGGTCCGGCGCGGGGTGGGGCGTCTGTTGCTGGAACATATCGTGCAGGCGGCGCGCGCCAGCGACGTCTCGACCCTGCACTGTCAAAGTACCCTGACCGCCGAGCCGTTTTACCGGTCACTGGGGTTTGAACCGCAGGGCCGCATGACCGTGCCCCTGCGCGGCGGGATCGGCTTTCCGGCGGTGTTCATGATCCGGCGTTTGTGAGCCTCAGGGCAGCGGGTCGGCGGGCGCGCCGTTGAGATGCGTCCAGCGCCGCTCATCGCTGGTGCGTTCGATCAGCTGCACGCGGTCCTCACCGGGATAATGCACCCGGTCGCGCGGGGCGCGGGTGCCGACCACAAGGATGCGTACCGGCGCGTCAGAGCGATTGACAAAGCTGTGGGGCGTTTCCGTTCCGGCGACAAAGGTCGCGGCGGACCCGGCAGAGATCACCTCTTCGCGGTCGCCCTCGATCAGGGTCAGCGTACCCTCCAGCACATAGACCATCTCATCCTCTGATTCGTGCCAGTGGGGATAGGAGGAACGCGCACCGGGCGACAGGATTTCCACCACCGCGCCGAATTGCGTCAGCCCGCCGGAGTCGCTGAACAAGAGCGATTCATAGGTTCCCAGCGGTCCGTCGCCGGAGTTTCGCTGCACGGTGTCTTCGGTAATGATCGGCATGTTGTCTCCCACGGCCGCCCAAGGCCCAACACGAAAAAGGGCCGGTCAACCGACCGGCCCTTTCCCTATAGCACGATTATTGCGATGTGTTACTCGCGGCTTCCGAGAAGCTGAAGCAGGAACATGAACATGTTGATAAAGTCGAGGTAGAGGTTCAGCGCGCCCATGATGGCGGCCTTGCCCAGCCAGTCCTGATCCCCATGCGCCGCATGCTGAATGTAGGTGTTCTTGATGTTCTGCGTGTCATAGGCGGTCAGGCCCGCGAAGATCAGCACACCCAGGATCGACACGGCGAACTGGATCGCCGGGCTGCCAAGGAAGATGTTGATGATCGAGGCGACCAGCAAGCCGATCACACCCATGATCAGGAACGACCCCCAGCCGGAGATGTCCTTTTTCGTGGTGTAGCCCCAGAGGGACAGACCGGCAAAGGCGACCGAGGTGGTCAGAAAGACCTGAATGATCGACAGGCCGGTGTAGACCAGAAAGATCGAGCTGAGCGAGAGGCCCATGAGCACGGCGAAGGCGTAGAACACCAGTTGCACGCCCGCAGCGTTCAGGCGGTTCACCGCCGCGCCGAAACCGAAGAAGATGAACGCCAGCGGAGCGAACATCACCACCCATTTCAGCGGCGACATGTACAGCGCCTCACCCAGTCCGGTTAGGAACTGGCCGTCGCGGATCATCACCGTGGCCCCTGCGGGGTCGGTGGTCACAGCCAGTCCGGAAATCGCCCATGCGGCCAGAAAGGTGATGAAGGTGCCCACGGACATGGTGCCGTAGACCTTGTTCATATGGGCGCGAAGCCCTTCGTCAATCTGGGCAGCGCGTGCGCCGGAGACGCCAGCTGCCCGGACCGTTTGATAATCTGCCATTTAAGCCTCCGAGTAATCCCTGTGTTCCCTCGGACGCCGCTCGTGCATGCGCCCGGAGTTGTCGTAGATATTGGCGGAACGGAGCCGATTTTCAAGAACTTCAGGCCTATTGGTTGGCATTATATCTGCGATATTGTCACCAATGGCGGTCCGGCTCGATCCAATGCGCAGGTGCGTCCCAATCCGGGCGGTCGTCGGGGCGGGCCTTGGGGGCGGTTTTGGCGGCGGTGTCGATGCGCGCGGCGACCGGAGAGTCCCGCAAATTCCGGCCGATACGGAACAGGAACGCGGGGAACAGCGGATCTATTGAGCGGATCATGATGGGGTCCTTCACAGAAATTGATACCTCATGGCCGTGCCATGTTTGCCGTTGATCAATGTGGCGATCCGTGCTTGATATTGAAAGTGAATGTATGTGACGAAACCCATCACAAGAGGTGATGAATGCGCAATCTGGACCTGACCACGCTGCGGTCCTTCGCGGCGGTGGCCCAGTCGGGCGGAGTGACCCGCGCGGCGGGCTTTCTCAACCTGACGCAATCGGCGGTCTCAATGCAGATCAAGCGGCTGGAAGAGATGCTGGACCAGCAATTGCTGGACCGCACCGGGCGCGGGGTGACGCTGACTCCGGCGGGGGCGCAACTGCTGACCTATGCGCAAAAGATGGTTGAGTTGAACGATGAGGCCTACGGACGGCTGACCGACAAGGGGTGGGAGGGCGAAATTCGTCTCGGTGTTCCTGTCGACATTGTCTATCCGGCGATTCCGCAGGTGTTGCAGCGCATGGGGCGCAGTCATCCTCGGGTCAAGATCCAGTTGGTCAGCTCTTTCACGCGGGTGCTGAAGGCGCAGTTCGCCCGTGGCGAAATGGATGTGATCATGACCACGGAAACCGGGGTCGAGGCCGGGGGCGAGACGCTGCTGGAGGTGCCGATGCGCTGGTTTGGGGCCCCGAACGGGCAGGCGGTGCGCCAGCGGCCCCTGCGCATCGCCTTTGCCCGGACCTGCGGGTTTCGCGAGGAAACCATGCGCAGGCTGGACGCGGCGGGGCTGGACTGGGAACTGGCGGTGGATTCCGACAGCGAAACCACCATCGACGCCACGGTCAGCGCCGATCTGGCGGTCACCGCCCGGCTGGAGGGGCATTCCGCCTCCTACCTGATCCCGCTTGACGGTTGCGGGCTGCCGGAACTCGGGATGCAGAAAATAAACCTGTATGTGGGCAGCGGTCAGCCTGCCATCACCCACGCCCTCAGCGATGAGATCCGGCAAAGCATGTCCGCGCTGGCCTGAGCGTCAGACGCCGACGTCGGGGCCGTGGCACAGCATCGGCTTGTCGTTCTGCTGGGCCTCGTACAGCACCGTGCTGGCGGGGTCGTTTTCGAACACCGCGCGCAGCCCGGCACCCTCTTTGAAAAAGCTCCAGCATTGCGGGTCCGGGTTGTCCTCATAGACAAAGCAGATCTGGCTGGACTCTTCGTACCAGAAGCCCTCCTTGCATTTGCCGTCAAGGAAGGACCAGGTCACCTGCCGGTCGGGCAGGTATTTCTCGACCCCGTAGGCCTCACCGTTGAGGCCGAAATACAGGGTTTTCCCGGTCACGTAGCGTTCAAAATCGGAGGCCGACATGGGCTCTGCCGCCAGCGCGGGCAGAGCGGTCAGGCAGGTCAGGGCAAGGGCGACAATGTGTTTCATAAGGCTCAAATTGCCAGAATCCGCCGGCGCCCGGAAGTGGGGTATTCATGAATGGTTAACCGTAAGCGGTCTCTGGCCGGTGTTGCGCGGCGGTCCAGCGGCGGGCGCGGGGGTCCATTATCCGGCGCCAGACCGGCGGGATCAGCGCGATGACCGCCATCGTGGGCAGGGCATAGGGCAGGATCGGCATGGCCTGCCGGTCAAGGTCCAGACCGGGATAGGGGCGCGCGGGATGCGCGTGGTGGTCGGAATGGCGCGGCGCGTTGAGCATCAGGGCCGAGGTAAAGCTGTGCGGCGCGTTCCAGCTATGTTGCGGGCCGACCGGTTCGGCCTTGCCGGGGGCGATGTCGCGCCGCTGCAAACCGTAGTGCTGCACGTAGTCGGACAACAGCAGTTGCACCTGCGCATAGGCGGAAATGGCGATCAGCGCGGCACCGCCTTTGGGGCCCGCCAGAAGCAGCGCAATGGCCAGAGACAGGGCCGCGCCGGACAGATAGCCCAGGTATGGATGCAGCCCGCTACCCCGCCGCAACCGCGATTCGGCCCGGTAGCCCGCCCGAAAAGCCCCGACCCAGGCCCGCAGCGCGAAGGCGTAAAAGCTTTCCCCGGCGCGCGCCGAGTTGGGATCGCGGCGCGTGGCGGCGTGAACATGGTGGACGCGCACATGGGCCGAGGCATGGTGCCCGAACAGGATCGAGGCATAAACCGCCACACCCAGCCGCCGCAGGCTGCGCGACCCGCGATGGATCAGCTCATGCGCGTTGGCGTTTCCCACCTGTCCGATGAACAGGGAGAGTGACAGGAAAATCAGTATCTTGTCAGGCGTTGTTGCGGCGCTTGCCGCCAGCGTCCAGACAGCGCCATACAGCAGCGGGAAGTGGGCCAGCGCCAGACAGACCGACAGCCCGTCACCGGCGGGAAATTCCTGCCCCGGATGATCCGGCCCGGCCAGGGCAGACAGGCGGTCCATGCCATAGGCAAAGACCGTGATATAGATCAGCGCAAGCGCCGGAAACGGCGCGCCGAACAGCAACGCCGCCGCCAGAAGTAAGACTATTCCATGCGTTGCCAAGATGAACCGCAGCATGAATGCTCCTGTAAGGCCCGGAGTTTAACATATCGGAACATTCCGTTCCCGATGCGACGAAACCGGGCGTTTTTCTGGGCGCAGTGACGCGGGAATGCGTCGTTTTTCGGTCCCGCCGCCCGGAGGAACGGATATATGGTGCGCGGCAGGCAAGGGAGACATGCATGGCACTCGACGAACGCAAAGGCGTCTGGAAATCGGGCAAGGGCAAGGGGCGGGTCACGCCCAAGGGCCGCCAGGTCGAGGATCAGGCTTGGGAAGAGGTCAAGGCGCTGTTGGGCGACCGCCCGCGCAATCGCGACCTGCTGATCGAGTTCCTGCATCTGATTCAGGACGCTAACGGCCACCTGTCGGCGGCGCATCTGCGCGCTCTGGCCGAAGTGATGCGCCTGTCGATGGCCGAGGTTTACGAGGTGGCCAGCTTTTACGCCCATTTCGACATCGTCAAAGAGGGCGAGACCCCGCCGCCCGCGCTGACCATCCGTGTCTGCGATTCGCTGTCCTGCGAACTGGCCGGGGCCGAGCAGTTGCGCGCCGCTCTGGAGGAAGGCATGGACCCGGCAGAGGTCCGCGTTCTGCGCGCGCCCTGCATGGGCCGGTGTGACACCGCGCCGGTGCTGGAACTGGGGCACAACCACATCGACCACGCCACCGTGGACAAGGTGCGCGCGGCGATTGACGCCAAGGACACGCACGCACATATCCCCGAATATCAGGGGTTTGACGCCTATTCCTCAGATGGCGGCTATGCCGTTCTGACGGACTTGCGCGCCAATGGTGACTGGGAAGCCGTGCAGGAAACCGTTTTGTCCTCTGGCCTGCGCGGGTTGGGCGGCGCGGGGTTCCCGTCGGGGCGCAAATGGGGCTTTGTCCGCGCCAATCCGGGTCCGCGCTATCTGGCGGTGAATGGCGACGAGGGGGAGCCGGGCACCTTCAAGGATCGCTTTTACCTTGAGCGGGAACCGCATGTTTTCCTTGAGGGAATGCTGATCGCGGCCTGGGCGGTGGAGGCGGAGCGCTGTTATATCTACATGCGCGACGAATACCCCGCCTTGCTGGAGGTCCTGCGCGTCGAGATCGCCCGGATCGAAGAGGCGGGGCTGGTCGACAAGGGCTATATCGACCTGCGGCGCGGCGCCGGGGCCTATATCTGCGGCGAAGAAAGCGCGATGATCGAGTCGATCGAGGGCAAGCGCGGGATGCCGCGTCATCGTCCGCCCTATGTGGCGCAGGTCGGGCTGTTTGACCGCCCTACACTGGTTCACAACATCGAGACGCTGTACTGGGTGGCGAAGGTCTGCCGCGACGGGCCCGAAATCCTGTCCGGCGTTGAAAAGAACGGTCGCAAGGGGCTGCGCTCTTACTCGGTTTCCGGGCGCGTGGCGCAACCGGGTGTCCATCTGCTGCCCGCCGGGTCCACCATCCTTGACGTGATCGAGGCCGCCGGTGGCATGGCCGAGGGGCACCGCTTCAAGGCCTATCAGCCGGGCGGCCCGTCGTCGGGGCTGTTGCCCGCGTCGATGGATGACATCCCGCTGGATTTTGACACCTTGCAGCCGCATGGCAGCTTTATCGGCTCGGCGGCGGTGGTTGTCCTGTCGGACAAGGACAGCGCCCGCGACGCGGCGCTGAACATGTTGCGGTTCTTTGAGGACGAAAGCTGTGGTCAGTGTACGCCATGCCGGGTGGGCTGCGAAAAGGCGGTCAAGCTGATGAGCGCGGAAAGCTGGAACCAGCCCTTGCTGGAGGAGCTTTGCGTGGCCATGGCGGATGCCTCGATCTGCGGGCTGGGGCAGGCGGCGCCAAACCCGATCCGGATGACCATCAAACACTTCCCCGACGAGGTTTGATCGGTTTTTCACAATGAAACTTGTCCACAGGCGCCTGTGGACAAGTTTTTTGCGGGTTTTGTGCAAGCAGACCGCGCTTCAACGGGCGTGGCGACCGCCGCAATCGAGGCCCGGACGGGGCGGTAAGGCCGCAAAGCCACCTTTCAATGCACGCTCAGGCGTATTAGGTGGGGGAAACCGCAGCATCAGGCGACCCCCATGTCTTTTTTCGGCAAGCTCAAGAACCGGTTGTTAAAATCCTCGTCCAAGCTGGACGAAGGACTGGACGCCATTGTTCAGGACGGGGGAGAGGACGCCCCCGCCGCGACCCCGGCCCCCACGCCCCCGCATCCCGAGACCCCGCCGACACCGTCCACCGCACCCGCACCGCAAGGCGCGCCCGAGCCTGCGCGCCCGGTGCCCGAGCCTGTGACCGTGGCCCCCGCCGCGCCGCCAAAGCCGGACACCGCCAAACGGCAGGGCGGTCTGCTTGGCCGGCTCATGGGGCGCTCGGCGGACAGCGCGCCGGTGGTGCGCCGGGTGCTTGACGACGACATGCTGGAACAGCTTGAGGAACTGCTGATCGCCTCTGACATGGGGGTGGACACCGCGCTGCGGGTGACCGCCAACATCGCGGAGGGGCGGTTTGGCAAACGGCTGTCGGTGGATGAGATCAAGCAGGCGCTGGCGTCAGAGATTGCCCGCGTGATGGACCCGGTTGCGCGCCCGTTGCCTCTGTACCCGAAAAAACCGCAGGTGGTGCTGGTTGTCGGCGTGAACGGCTCTGGCAAGACCACGACCATCGGCAAGCTGGCCAGCCAGTTCAAGGCGGCGGGCAAGCAGGTGGTGATCGCCGCGGGCGACACCTTTCGCGCCGCCGCGGTGGAACAGTTGCAGGTCTGGGGCGACCGCGCCGGTGTGCCGGTCCTGACCGCCCCCGAGGGCAGCGACCCGGCCAGCCTTGCGTTTGATGCAATGACAAAGGCGCAGGCCGAAGGCGCGGACCTGCTGTTGATCGACACCGCCGGACGGTTGCAGAACCGCGCCGACCTGATGGAAGAGCTGGCCAAGATTGTCCGCGTGATCCGCAAGAAAGACCCGGATGCGCCGCACAACACGCTGCTGGTGCTGGACGCCACCACCGGGCAGAACGCGCTCAGTCAGGTCGAGACCTTCCGCAAGCTGGCCGATGTCACCGGGCTGGTGATGACCAAGCTGGACGGCACGGCGCGTGGCGGTGTGCTGGTGGCGCTGGCGGACAAGTTCGGTCTGCCGATCCACGCCATCGGCGTGGGAGAGCAGATCGACGATCTTGCCCCCTTCGATCCCGAGGAATTCGCCGCCGCCCTGACCGGGCTGGAGGTGGAATGAATCCGTCCCGTCGGTGTGAGCGCCCCGCATGAGCGCGTGGCTGCTCTCGCTCGAAGGGACCGAGGCCGGGCATGTCGCGGCGCTGTGGCTGGCTCTGCTGGCGGCATTTCTGCACGCGGTCTTTGGCGCGTTGCAGAAGGGGCGGCACGATCCATGGGCCTCGCGCATGGCGATCGACGGCTGGCTGGTGGTGCTGACCTTTCCGATGATCTTTCTGGTGCCATGGCCAGAGCCGCACATGTGGCCGCTGTTTGTCGGGATGGTCGCGATCCACTTTGGCTACAAGTTTCTACAGGCCATGGCCTATATGCGCGGCGCGTATACGGTGGTCTACCCGGTGGTGCGCGGCACCGGACCGCTGTTTGCCGTCATCGGCGCATGGCTGATCTTTGGCGAGACCTTTTCCACGGTGCAGTGGATGGGGCTGGGGGTGTTGCTGGCCGGGATCTTCGGACTGGCGGTCTACAACCTGATCTTTTTGCAGACCGCGCGGGAGACGCTGGTCCCGGCGCTGGGTTATGCCCTTGCGACGGGGCTGTTTGTGGCGCTTTACACCACCTATGACGCCTACGGCATCCGGGCCACGGCGAACCCGTTCACCTTTCTGGCGTGGTTCTTTTTCCTCGCCTCTCTGGATTTTCCGCTGATGATGCTGGTGACGCCGATGCGGCACCGGCTGGCCGGTGTGCCGCTGAAGCCGCTGCTGACGCGGGGGCTGGCCGGGGCGCTGGTGGCCTATGGCAGCTTTGGGTCGGTGATGATGGCGACCCGGCTGGACAAGGTTGGCGAGGCGGCGGTGCTTCGCGAAACCTCGACGGTGTTTGCCGCCGTCATCGGCTGGCTGGTGCTGCGGGAGACGGTGGGGCCACGGCGGATTGCGCTGATGACCCTGATCGCGGCGGGGGCGGTGATCGTTGAACTTGGCGGCTGAAGGCCCTAAGGGGCGCTGAAACAGGATGGAGACGCGCGGCATGGAAAAACGGCAGGTCAACCCGATGGTGAAGGCGGCGCTGGAATTCGGCCCGCTGATCGGCTTTCTGGTCGCCTACTTTTGGCTCAAGGACCGGATCTTTGTCATTGGCGGCACCGAGTACGAGGGGTTCATCGTGGTCACCGCCGGGTTCATCCCGGTTTTTCTGATAGGCATGGGCGCGCTTTGGTGGCTGACCGGGCATCTGAGCCGGATGCAAATGGTCACGGCGGTGCTGATCGTGGTTTTTGGCGGGTTGAGCGTCTGGCTGAATGACGCCCGATTCTTCAAGATGAAGCCGACGTTGATCTATGTGCTGTTCGGCGGGGCCTTGGCGGTGGGGCTGATGCGCGGCGAAAGCTGGCTGCAACTGGTGATGGAAGGGTTGATCCCGCTCAAACATGAGGGCTGGATGATCCTGACCCGCCGGGTGACGGCGCTGTTTCTGGCGCTGGCGGTTCTGAACGAAGTGATCTGGCGCACCCTGAGCACGGACACTTGGGTTCTGTTCAAGTTTCCCGGTCTTCCGCTGGCGGTGTTTGTGTTCTTCATGTTCCAGGGCGGGCTGTTCAAGGCCTATGGGACCGAGGAGCCGGAGGGCGACTGAGGTCGTTCTGTTGCGTGCGTGAGGTAGACAGGGCGGGCCGCCGGACGGGACTCGTCGCGGCCCCAAGGGGCCGCAACATCGCCCGCCCGCCGACCCTGTGGAATCGCGCCTGACGGCGCGTTTTCCGCTTTGCGATTCACCCGCGAACAGACCCGCCTGTTCCCCGAAGCCATCGCTCGCTTTCTTGCTGCCTGAGCCACCCGGCGGCGGGCGACAAGGGCAAGCCGCCTGCGGCGGGGCTGCGCCCCCTTGTCCCCCGCCACCGGGCGTCTCTTTTCGGCATCAAGCGAGAGATGGCTCCGGCGAACAGGCTTGGGCGGCCGGGGAGGCTGTCATGCGCCCCGGTCGATCCGCGTGCTGAGGTGAATCAGGCTTTCCGAGGCCCTGACGCCTTTGGCCTCGCCGATGGTGTCCAGTGTTTTGTCGAGCGCTTCGGTGGTGGCGGCGCTGAGGGTGGCGATCATGTCGAACCGGCCCGAGGTGGTATGGACCGTTTCCACCGCCGTCAGCGATTTGAGTCGCGACAGCACCGCGGCGGTGGCGCGCGGTTCCACCGAGATCAGCACCGTGGCGCGCAGGGCCGGGTGCAGGCCGGGGCCGCGTTTCAGGGTGTAGCCAGCGATGACGCCGCGCGCCTCCAGCCGGTCGAGCCGTGCCTGCACCGTGGTGCGTGCCAACCCGAGGCGTCGGGCGAGATCGGCCACCGGCAGGCGGGCGTTCTCCGCCAGAGCAGCGATAAGGGCACGGTCGGTTTCGTCTATCTGCACATTCATTTCGTCGATCCGTCTGAAATGTCCATATGGTTTGTGAGTTTTGACAGGTGAATTCACCCGTCGCAAGCCGCAGGCTGACGCGGCAGGCGAACAGGAGGCACAGGCAATGGTGCTGCAACAGGCATTTCAGCGCGATCCCGCGCTATGGTTGGCGCGGATGCGTCCCGACGACCCGGTTTTCTTTTTCGATCCGGCGCGGCTGCGCGCCACGGCGGCGCTGTTCATGGCGCATTTCCCCGGTGAGGTGACCTATGCGGTCAAGGCCAATCCCGAAGCGGCGGTGCTGGACGGGTTGGCGGCGGCGGGGATGGCGGCTTTTGACGTGGCCTCACCCGACGAGATGGCGCAGGTGCGCCGCGCGGCCCCGGACGCCCGGCTGCATTACCACAATCCGGTGCGGTCGCGGGCCGAGATTGCGGTGGCGCGGGGCTTGGGCATCACCTCGTGGTCGGTTGACCGGCAGTCGGAACTGGACAAGCTGGGGCCGCTGGAGGGCACCGAGGTCGCGGTGCGGCTGAAGCTGCCCGTTGCGGGGGCGGCCTATGATTTCGGCTCGAAATTCGGCGCGGGACCAGAAGAGACCGCCGCGTTGCTGCGTGCGGTTGTGGCCAAGGGCGGCGCGCCATCGCTCACCTTTCATCCCGGAACCCAGTGCCGGGAGGCGAAGGCCTGGGAAACCTATATCCGGGCGGCGGCCGGGATTGCCGAGGGCGCGGGTGTCCGGCTGTATCGGCTGAACGTCGGCGGGGGGTTTCCGGCCCACCGCGAGGAGCCCGCCCCGGATCTGCCGGCGCTGTTTGCCGCCATCGACCGTGCGGTGGCCGGGGCCTTTGGCAAGGCCCGCCCGGCGTTGGTCTGCGAACCCGGACGGGCCATGGTGGCCGGGTGTTTTGATCTGGCGTTGCGGGTCAAGGCGCGGGACGGGGACGCGATCTTTCTGAACGACGGCATGTATGGCGGCTTGGCGGAGTGGCGCGACATCGCGCCGTCGACCCGGGTGAGCGTTCTGGACGCCGATGGTGGTCCGCGATCGGGCGAAAGCCGTCGCATGACCGTGTTCGGGCCGACCTGCGACAGCCTTGACCGGCTGCCCGACGGTTTGCGGCTGCCCGTTGGGCTGGAAGAAGGGGATTATCTGCTGTTTCAGGGCTGCGGGGCCTATTCCTTTGCGCTGGCTACGCGGTTCAATGGATACGGGGCGCAACGGATCGTGACTTTGGCCAGACAGTGACGCGCGCGGGGGTAAAGCCGCCTTTGGTTTGCCTTTGAGGGGTCCGCGCCTCTGGACACCTGCGCCATGACCTCTAATGTCCGGCTCAAAGCCAAACAGCGCGAGGAAGAGTCCCATGGACAAGTTCGGCAAGAGCCAACCAGTGACGCGGGTCGAAGACGTTCGTTTTCTGACCGGGCATGGACGCTATGTGGATGATATTGCGCCGGACGGGTCGCTGCGCGCCTATGTGTTCCGTTCGCCCGTGGCCCATGCGGAGATCACCACGCTGGACGTGAGCGAGGCGCGCGCCGCAGAGGGGGTGCATCTGGTCGTGACCTCCGCCGACATGCTGGCCGCCGGGATCGACATTGGCATGGCGTCGGCGCTGATCGGCAACCGCGACGGGACGCAGGGGGCCAACCCCAAGCGCCCGGTGCTGGCCGAAGACCGCGTGCGTTACGTGGGTGAGCCGGTGGCCGTGGTTGTGGCCGAGACCCTGGAGCAGGCGCGCGACGCGGCTGAGTTAATCGAATTCGACTATGACGAACTGCCGGTGGCGATGGCCACGGCGGCGGGCGACAACACCGTTCACCCCGAAGCTCCCGACAACCGCGCCTTTGATTTCGGGATCGGCGATGAGGAGGCCACCAACGCGGCCTTTGCGGCGGCGGCCAAAACCGTGTCGCTGGAGGTTGGTGACAACCGCATCATCGTGAACTCGATGGAGCCGCGCGGCGCCTATGCGGAATGGCAGGACGGGCGCGTGCATCTGGCCTTTGGCGGGCAGGGCGTCTGGGGCATGAAGGGCGAACTGGCCCGCACCTACCACATGGAGCCGGAACAAATCCGCATCACCAACCCCGACGTCGGTGGCGGTTTCGGGATGAAGGGCTTTCCCTATCCCGAATACTTCGTGCTGCCCTTTGCGGCGCGGGAAACCGGACGCCCGGTGCGCTGGATGTCGGACCGGACAGAGGCGATGCTGTCGGACAACGGCGGGCGCGATCTGGTGACGCTGGCCGAACTGGCCTTTGACGAGAACAACCGGATCACCGGCTACCGTCTGCACACCCGGTCCAATCTGGGCGCGTATAACGGCATGTTCGGGCAGATGATCCAGTCGAACCTTTTTGCCCGCGTGCTGACCGGCACCTACGATATCCAGACCGCCTATTACCGCTGCGAAGGGTTCTATACCAACACCGTGCAGGTGGATGCCTATCGCGGCGCGGGCCGTCCCGAGGCGATCTATGTGCTGGAGCGGGTCATGGACCGTGCCGCGCGTGAACTGGGTCTGGACCCGCTGGAACTGCGCCGGATCAACTTTATCAAACCCGCGCAATTCCCCTACAAGACGGTCACCGGCGAAAACTATGACGTGGGCGATTTTGTCCGCGTCATGGGCCATGCCGAACGTTCCGCGGATCTTGCGGGTTTTGCGGCGCGCAAGGCCGCGTCCGAGGCGGCGGGAAAGCTGCGCGGACTGGGAACCTGTTATTACATCGAGTCTATCCTTGGCGCTCCGAATGAGGACGTGAAGGTGGAATTCACCGAGGACGGCGGCGCAAAGATCTATGTCGGCACCCAGTCGAACGGGCAGGGGCATGAAACCGTGTTCCGCCAGTTCCTGTCGGACCAGACCGGCATCCCGGCGGATTTGATCGAGGTGGTGCAGGGCGACAGTGACCTGATCGCCAGCGGCGGCGGCACCGGCGGGTCGCGCTCTGTCACCGTGCAGACCAACGTGACATTGCAGGCGGTGGCCTCGATTGTCGAAGGGTTCTCTGACTTCCTCGCTGGTGAACTGGGGGTGGAGGCTGCTGACGTGCGGTTTGACGATGAAACCTTCCGCGCGGAGGGGTCGAACGTGACGCCGACCATGCTGGAAGTGGCAAAGATGGCGCGTGACGCAGGCCGCGACGACCTGCTGACATGGCAAGAGACGGCAACCCTGCCGGGCCGGTCCTACCCCAATGGCTGTCATGTCGCCGAGGTCGAGATCGACCCGGAGACCGGTGAGGTGGTCTGTGACCGCTTCAACGTGGTCGATGATTTTGGCAATCTGATCAACCCGATGCTGGCAGAGGGTCAGGTGCATGGCGGCGTGGTGCAGGGCATCGGTCAGGCGCTGACGGAACGGGTGGTCTATGACGCGGACGGGCAGCTGCTCACGGCCTCGTTCATGGACTATGCGATGCCGCGGGCCGACAGTGTTCCGATGATCGGATTCGAATTTGAGCCGGTGCCATCGACCGCCAACCCCATGGGCATGAAAGGCTGTGGCGAGGCCGGGACCGTGGGCGCATTGGCGGCGGTGTCGAATGCGGTGCAGGACGCGCTGTGGCATCACGGCGTCAGACAAGTGGACATGCCCTTCACGCCGCAGCGCGTTTGGGCCATGCTGGAAGGCGATGCGATCGCGGCTGAGTGATACTGTGTTCGGCTGGTTCCGCCGCCGACCTGCGGCGGACCACTCGGCCTATGCGCGGCGGCGCGGGCCGGTCGATCATGTCATCATCCTTGACGGCACCATGTCCTCGCTCAAGCCCGGCTCCGAGACCAATGCCGGGCTGACCTACCTGCTTCTCAAGGAAAAGGGCCATGCCTCGCTGTTCTATGAGGCAGGCGTGCAGTGGACGGACTGGGCCACCACCCCGGACGTGGCGCTGGGGCGTGGTATCAACCGCCAGATCCGGCGGGCCTATGGCTATCTTGCCTCGCGGTATCGGCCGGGCGACCGGATCTTTCTGATGGGCTATTCGCGCGGCGCATTTGCGGCGCGGTCGCTTGCCGGGATCATCGACATGGTGGGGCTGTTGCGCGCCGAAAGCGCGACAGAGCGCAACATCCGGCAGATTTATCGCCTGTATCAATACGCGCCAAAGGGCGAGGCGGCGGCGGCCTTTGCGGCGCAGACCTGCCACGACAGTGCGCCGATCGAGATGATCGGGGTGTGGGATTCGGTCAAGGCGCTGGGCCTGCGGCTGCCGCTGCTCTGGCGGCTGACAGAGCCGGGGCACATGTTCCACAGTCATGCGCTGGGCGCCTCGATCCGGCACGGCTATCACGCGCTGGCCTATGATGAGACCCGCGCCGCCTTTGCGCCGGTGCTGTGGGACTGCCCGCCGGATTGGGCGGGCAAGGTCGAACAGGTCTGGTTTCGCGGCACCCACGGCGATATCGGCGGCCAGCTTGGCGATTTCGAGGCGGCGCGGCCCCTGGCCAACATCCCGCTGGTCTGGATGCTGGAAAAGCTGGAGGGTTGCGGCGTCGATCTGCCGGCGGGCTGGCGGGCGCGGTTCCCCTGTGACGCAGAGGCGCCCTCGGTCGGGACATGGATGGGTCTGGGCAAGATTTTTGTGTTGCGCGGGGGGCGCACCGTTGGCCGCGATCCGTCCGAGAGCCTGCACCCGACGCTGGTGCGCAGCCTTGCCGCCGCCGCGCCGCAGGTCGCGGAGTAGGGCGTCAAGAAAAATGTTCACAGTTTCTTTACAGGGCTTGGAACTGTGGCATTCTCGCCTATCTCTCTAACAGGCCGCAGGGACGGAACCCCTGTGAGACCTTCACTGTCCCTCGTTCCGTGACTTGCGCCCGGGTTCTGCCCCGGGCGCTTTTTCTTTCGCGCCGGGCGCGTTATGGCTGGATCATGCAGTATTCCGACGACAAGCTGAAAGAGATTCTCAACCGCACCAAGGTGGTCGCGGTTGTTGGTGTGTCGATGAACCCGGTGCGGCCCAGTTACTATGTCGCCCGCTACCTGTCGCTGAAGGGCTTCACGGTCATTCCGGTAAATCCGGGCCATGCCGGTAAAGTGCTGTTCGGGCAAGAGGTGCGGGCCACGCTTGCCGAGTGTCCGAAAGAGGTCGACATGGTCGACATCTTTCGCCGCCCCGACCATGTGCCGCCCATCGTCGCAGAGGCGCTGGAGGTCTTTCCCGCGCTCAGGACGGTCTGGATGCAGATCGGCGTCGTGAACGAAGAGGCCGCCGCCATGGCCGAAGCGCGCGGCGTGGAGGTGGTCATGGACCGCTGCCCCAAGATCGAATACCAGCGCCTGTTCGGCGAGTTGCGCATGGGCGGCTTCAACACCGGGATCATTTCGTCAAAACTATAGGCCACGCCGGACGGACGCTGTTCCGCGCGTGCCGCGCGAAAGACGCCCCGCCCGCCGTCCCATGGCCCGCGCTATTGGCTGGCCGGGCTGCGCAACTGGCTGTGGGTAAAGCCCATCTTCTTGCGCACCGGCGGCGTCAGCACAAAGGGATAGAGATCCGGCAGTTCCAGCGCCCGGTTCACATGGGTCACCGCCATCGACAGCTGGATTGCATGGTTCAGCACGGCATCGGTGTTGGCCTCCGCATAGGCGTCATATCCGGCCACCGGCCCGCCGGGCAGCGCAAGGCCTGCGGCGGCGGCGCTGTCGGCGATGTCCACCAGATGCAGCAGGTGGGCGACGGTCTCGGCCCAGTCCTCATGCGGGTGGGCGGTGGCGTAGGGCGTGACATGGGTGTCGCCGGGATCGCGCGGGTTTGCATAGTGGCGTTCCAGCGCCTCGGCATAATCGGCACGTTCGTCGCCAATCAACTGCCGAAACCCGTGGAGAAAGCCCTTGTCCTTTGACAGCCGTTCGAACAGGAAATGCGCGCATTCGTGACGCATGTGGCCCAGCATGGTGCGGTACATCTCACCCAACTGGTCCTGACGTTCGGCGCGCAGCGCCTCGTCGGCCTCGGTCACGTTGATGGTGATGACGCCAAAGGCATGGCCCATGGTCACCTCGGCATCGCCATGCGCCGTCTCTTCGGACAACATGCGGAACACCGGGCGGTCGCCGGGGTCCGCATCGGTGAACCAGCCCCAGCGCGCAAGATTGGCCAGCATCCAGCGTTTCGCCTCTTCGGTGCGGGCCCAGAGTGGCAGGTTGTCGGTCTCGCGCAGGTCGGGCACGACCTCTGTCATCACACAGGAGCGGCACAGCCCCTCGGCCTCGGGGTCGTCTTCGGGGAGCCAGTTACAGCCGATGGACCGGTGGTTTGCGCAACGGTCCGTTGCGACAACCATGGTCTGCGCCTCGGGGTCAAACGCGACCTGTTGGCCGCAGGCGCAGCGGTCGTTTTCGAAGTAGAGCGGCGTGGCGCAGGCCGGGCATTTGAAGATTTGCATCGGGGACCTTTCAGGGCGGTTTGACGGGCAACGCGCGACCACGCGCTGCGGTTGCCGCGCATCCCGCGCTTTGTGATCAAGTGGGGGTGCGGGTCGCCTTGATCCAGCCCTCACAGGCGGATTTCGCCTCGTGCAGCGCATCCGGGTCCGCAAAGGCCTGTGTCGGGATGACGATGTATTCCATCTGGCCGGTCAACAGCAAAAGCCCTTCGGGGTCTTCGATCACGTCAAGGACGGCAGGCCAGCGGATCAGGCTGTCGATCAGGTCGCTGCGAATATGCAGGCCTTCGGGTGTCAGGTCGAACTGTTGCGGCGCGCTGCGGATCGGCGCATCGCGGACCGAGTCCCAGACATGGCGGCGACGCCAAAGGGACAGCCAGACCAGCGCGGCAAACAGAACCAGCAACGGCAGGTATGACGACCAGTCTGGCAGGCGCAGGGCGGTCAGATTGGCGACGAGGACCAGCAGGAACATCAAGACGATATAGACGCCAAGGCAGGCCAGAACGCCCCAGCGCATCAGCCACGGCTGATGCCGTTTGCGCAGGCGTCCGCAGATGCGGGCGTGGTTCAGCCCGGAAACCGTGCCGGTGAAACTCAGATCAGCCATAAGTGCCTCCTTTAGCGGGATGCCTTTTCGGCGAGGCCCGAAGTGCCTTGGCGGCGGGCCAGTTCGGCCATGACATCGGCCAGCGCCACATCGCGGGATTTCAGCATGACCAGCAGGTGAAACAACACATCCGCCGCCTCCGAGGTCAGCTTCTCGCGGTCGTTCCGGACCGCTTCGATGATCGCTTCGACCGCCTCTTCGCCGAACTTCTCGGCGCATTTCTCCGGCCCCTTGGCCAGCAACTTTGCGGTCCAGCTGTCATCGGGAGAGGCGGCGGCGCGGGCGGCGATGGTCTGTTCGAGGTCGTCAAGGGTCATGGCGGGTCCTTCAGAGGCGGCTGTCGCAGGTCAGGATGGTGTTGAGAAGCGACCAGAGCTGGCCCTCCATCGGCGTACCCAGCACCTGCGCGCGGTTGAGGGGCGTGAACACCGGTCGCACCTCTGCGGCGTCCTTTTCGGGCCAGTCCAGCAGGGTGGGGCCATCGCGCGAGATACCGACACGCAGTGCCCAGCGTTCATCCGGTCCGGCGCCGTCAGTCCAGTCACCGATATAGAGCCGCACCAGCGGCAGGTGATCGGGTTTGCCCAACGTCACGCCGACCGTGTACCACCCGGCGGACAGGTCGCCGACCTCCAGATAGCCGGTGACAACCGTCGTGGGCGCGCCGCAGCACTTGCAGGCGGTCTCTTCGGTCTCGCCCTCGCGCAGGGTGACATCAGAGCCGTCGCTGATCATCTGCGCGCGCTCATATCCGCACCGGGATACCGGCGGCGGCCATATGGGCCTTGGCCTCACCCACGGTAAAGGTGCCAAAGTGAAAGATCGAGGCGGCCAGCACGGCGCTGGCATGGCCTTCGGTCACGCCTTCGACAAGGTGATCCAGCGTGCCGACCCCGCCGCTTGCGATCACCGGAATATCCACCGCGTCGGCAATGGCGCGGGTCAGCGGCAGGTTGAAGCCCGCCTTGGTGCCGTCGCGGTCCATCGAGGTCAGCAGGATTTCCCCCGCACCCTTGGCGGCGATCATCTTGGCGAATTCCACCGCGTCGATGCCGGTGGGTTTGCGCCCGCCGTGGGTAAAGATCTCCCACCGGCCCGGCGCGACAGTCTTGGCGTCAATGGCGCAGACAATGCACTGGCTGCCAAACTGGTCGGCGGCCTCTGCCACCACATCCGGGTTGGCGACGGCGGCAGAGTTGAACGACACCTTGTCGGCCCCCGCCAGCAGCAAGGCGCGGACATCGGCCACCGTGCGCACGCCACCGCCCACGGTCAGCGGGATGAAACACTGCTCGGCGGTGCGCGTCACCACGTCGAACATGGTGCCACGGTTTTCATGGGTGGCGTGGATGTCGAGAAAACAGATCTCATCCGCGCCGGCGGCGTCATAGGCGCGGGCGGCGTCCACCGGGTCACCGGCGTCGCGCAGATCGACAAAGTTGACGCCCTTGACCACACGGCCATCAGCGACATCGAGGCAGGGGATGATACGGGTCTTCAGCATGGCAGCGGCGTAGCGCGAAACAGCCGGGTTGGGAAGGGGCGGTGTGGATTGGAACTCACGCGCGGATCACCGGGTTGTTCATGGGCAAAGGTGCCGCGATGCCCGAGGCTGGCACCGACGATCCACTCAGAGGAGCGACAGCGATGCGCAAGATGATGACAGCGACGGCGGTTGTACTGGCCGGACTTCCGGCCATGGTCATGGGCGAGACGGTGAAGGTAAAGGCCGACGCGCCGGTGCCGCAGGTCATGGATGCTCTACAGGCCGCAGTCGAAGGGGCAGGGGCCACGGTCTTTGCGCGGGTCGATCACACGGGCGGCGCGATGAGCGTCGACATGAACCTGTCCCCGGCGCAATTGCTGATCTTTGGCAACCCCTAGCTGGGCACACCGGCGATGCAGGATGACATTGAGGCAGGTCTGCTGCTGCCGCTGCGCGTGCTGGTTTACAGCGATGCGGAGGGCCAGACATGGCTGGCCTATGCCGATCCGGCAGAGCTGAGCGCGCTGGACGGGATCGCAGAGGATGCGCCCTATATCGCGATGATGCAGGGCGCGTTGAAAAAGCTGACCGGGGCCGCCGCAGGGATGTAGCCGCTCAGCCCTTGAGCGCGTCCAGCGCCTCTGCGAGGTCAATCGCGCCGTCGTAAAGCGCCCGGCCGGAAATGGCCCCGTTCAGCGGCGCGCCGCAATTGCGCAGCGCCTTGAGGTCGGCGATGGAGGACACCCCGCCCGAGGCGATGACCGGGATGGTCACGGCATTGGCCAGCGCCGCCGTCGATTCGACATTCGGGCCCATCATCGCGCCGTCGCGGTTGATGTCGGTGTAGATGATCGCGGCCACGCCCGCGTCCTCATAGCTGCGCGCCAGTTCGACGGCATCGACCTGAGTCACCTCGGCCCAGCCCTTGGTCGCGACGCGGCCATCCTTGGCGTCGATGCCCACGGCCACCTGACCGGGAAAGGCGCGGGCCGCCTCGCGCACCAGTTCGGGGCGTTCGACCGCCACGGTGCCAAGGATCACGCGGGCCAGCCCCTTGCCCAGCCACATTTCGATGGTGGCCATGTCGCGGATGCCGCCGCCCAGTTGGGTGGGCGTCTTGCACTGTTCCAGAATGGCCTCAACGGCGGCGGCATTCACCGGGGCACCGGCGAACGCGCCGTTCAGATCCACCAGATGCAGCCACTCACAGCCCTTGGCGACAAACTCCAGCGCCTGCGCGGCGGGATCGTCGTTGAACACGGTGGCCTTGTCCATGTCGCCGCGCAGCAGGCGCACGGCCTTGCCGTCTTTCAGGTCAATCGCGGGATAGAGGATCATGTCTTTGGCCCTTACAGTCATTTCCCGCGCCTTATTATGACGCCACGACAGACGCAAGCCGACCTTGCGTCATGCTTGATCGGCGCGTCACAGAGCCGTCACAGTCAAAGCTGTCCATTGGGAGGAAACAGGGATGAAGATTTTACGGATTGCAGCGGTGCTGGGCCTGATCGCGGGGGCCGCCGCCGCCGACCCGATCGAAGGCGTGTGGAAGACCGAAACCGACGATGGCGCCTATGCCTATGTCACCATGGCCCCCTGCGGCGCCAAGCTGTGCGGCGTGATCTCGCGCACCTTCAATGCGCAGGGGGAGTACAATTCGGCAAACAAGGGCAAGAAGCTGGTGATCGACATGGCCCCCAGCGGCGGCGGCAAATACGCGGGCAATGTCTGGCGTCCGTCGAACAACAAGATCTACATCGGCAAGATGACCCTGAACGGCAACAGCCTCAAGCTGCGCGGCTGCGTGGCGGGCGGGCTGATCTGTTCGGCCCAGACATGGAGCCGGGTGCAGTAAACGCCCCTTCGGCCCGCCCGGGATTATTTATCTGGGCGGGCTTGCAACCACTGGTAATCGGCCCCGGCGGGGCCATATCCGAACGAGTCTCACTCCAGTGCAAAGGAACGCACGCCATGACTCGTTTTCGCCTGCTCGCACCTCTGGTGTTTGTCAGTTTGGCGGCCCCGGCTTTTGCCGATCCTGCGGTTGGCCTCTGGCGGACGGAACCGGACCGCAAGAACCTGACAAGTCATGTCCAGATCGCCCAATGCGGCGCATCGCTCTGCGGAACCGTGCTCAAGGCCTTTGACGCGCAGGGCAAGGAAGTGAAAACCGCCAACGTGGGCAAGCAGTTGTTCTGGGATCTCAAACCCGCCAGCGCCGGGACCTATGACGGCGGCACGGTCTTTGTCCCGTTGCTGAACGTCAAGGCGAACGCCAAGGCCAAGCTGTCGGGCAACACGCTGCGCGTGACCGGCTGCAAGGGGTTGGTCTGCGACGGCCAGACCTGGACCCGTGTGAACTGAGCGAATTAGAAACGCGGCATGCCAAAAGGGTTTGGCATGCCGCGCTCGGCCTGCGGCCTCGCAAGATTTTGGGGTATTTTGACAGAGAAGAAACCGGAACCCGGTGCGCGGAGTCCGGGCTGGCGCGTCAGGGTCGCCAGGTCAGGAAATTGGCGATCATCCGCAGCCCGGCGGCGGCGCTTTTCTCCGGGTGGAACTGAAACCCGATCATGGTGTCATGGGCGACAATGGCGGTGACATCGCCGCCATAGCCGACATGGGCCACGCGCTGGTCCGGCGCGCTCATGCGCATCTGGTAGGAATGCACAAAATAGGCGTGCTCCCCGGTGTCGATGCCGTCCAGCACCGGGTGGGGGCGGTCGATCACCAGATCGTTCCAGCCCATATGCGGCACTTTCAAAGAGGTGTCGGCGGGGGCAATCCGTTCGACCTCGCCGTCGATCCAGCCCAGGCCGGGCGTTTCGGTGTATTCATGCCCTTTGCGCGCCATAAGCTGCATGCCGACGCAGATGCCAAGGAACGGGCGGCCGCGGGTCTGGACCGCCTCGACCATGGCCTGAAAGCAGCCCGAGGCGCGCAAGGCGCCGGCGCAGGCCGGAAAGGCACCGTCACCGGGCAGCACAAGACGGTCGGCAGAGGCGACGACATCGGGGTCGTCGGTGACGCGCACCTCTCCGGCACCTGTCTCAAGCGCCATTTTCTGAAACGCCTTTTCGGCGGAATGCAGATTGCCGCTTTCGTAGTCGATGATTGCCGTCAGCATCGCGGGCTCCCGTGGTATGGCGCGCGTCTGGTCGCGCAATGGGCAGGGCGGGTCAAGGCGTCCTAGAGCGCGCCTTTGGTCGAGGGCACCGCATCCGCCTTGCGCGGGTCGGTTTCCAGCGCGTCGCGCAGGGCGCGTGCCACGGCCTTGAAGGCGGCCTCGGCGATGTGGTGGCTGTTGACGCCGTGGATCTGGTCCACATGCAGGGTGATGCCGCCATGGGTGCTGAGCGCCTGAAAGAACTCGCGCACCAGTTCGGAGTCGAATGTGCCGATCTTCTGGGTGGGCAGGTCGACGTTCCAGATCAGGAAGGGGCGCGCCGACAGGTCCAGCGCCGCACGTACCAGCGCATCGTCCATCGGCAAGAGGCACGACCCGTAACGCACGATGCCGCGCTTGTCGCCCATCGCCTGCGTCAGCGCCTGGCCCAGCGTGATGCCCACGTCCTCGACCGTGTGGTGGTCGTCGATGTGCAGGTCGCCCGTCGCGCGCACCGTCATGTCGATCAGCGCGTGGCGCGACAACTGGTCCAGCATGTGATCGAAAAAGCCGACGCCGGTCTGGTTGTCGTAGAGGCCGGCGCCGTCGAGGTTCAATTCGACGCTGATGTCGGTCTCGGCGGTTGTGCGGGTGATCTTGGCGGTGCGCATGGTGTGTTCCCCTGTGGTCCGCGCCTTATAGGGGCGGGCGCGGGGCAGGCAAAGGGGCGGCGGCGCGATTTGCGGATGCCGTGGCGCTTAGTCCCCGCAGGCGCGGGTCAGGACGTCGAGCGTGGCGGCGTCGGGCACCGTGCCGGTGGCGGACAGAACCATGAAGAAATTTCGCATCTCATTGGTGACAAAGCGCAGATTCTGGCCAGCGTGCCGGTGCAGATCAACCGGTAGGTGCACCGAAATCGTATAATCCGGCCCTGCCGGTCCAAGCGCAACAACCTGCGCAAACGAGAGGGGAACAATGCGGTCGCCCAAAGCGATGTGCATATCCGGCGCGCCTCTTGCGCGGTCAGGAACGCCATTGTTCGCGCCGATCCCGGTGTGCAGAACCGAGAGCAGCCAGCCGCCCTGCGCGCGTGAACAGCGTAGGCTTTGAGCGCGGGACAGGCTGCCGTCATCGTCCAACGCGTCCCAGCGGGCCACAAGCCCGCCATCGCCGACTTCCAGCCGCAGGGGGGACAAGCTGCTGGACGTGGCGATGCCCAGCCGGTCCAGTTCCGCTTCGGTCAGGTAGTGCATCCGGTCACCGGGGATCTTGCTGGCGAGGGTCAGTAATTCGGGGCTGATCCCCATTTCGATCAGGTAGAGGACGATCTGCCCCATGATCTGCTGCGTGGCCGCCGTGGGAATATTGGAACCGTTGGGGGTATAGAACTGGTGGACGCCCAGTTCGCCGCCTTCGGCCCAACGGGTGCTGCCGCCGAGCAGCGCGAAAACGCATGCGGAGGCGCAGCGGCCACCGTCACGCCGTTCGTGCCACTGCGGCAGACCTTCCATCGGAGCACTACGCCCGACGGATGTGCGGGCTTGGGCTTCGCGCAGGATGCGCCCGACCTCAATCGCGGCCCCAAGGTTTCCACCGGGTGAGTCGAACATCACTTCGGCAAAAAGCCGATCCCTGTCGCCGATGTACTCTCTGAGCGTTTGAGGTGTGTCCGCCGTAATCTCACCTGTGGCGGCGATCCATTCACAGCCGTTGCAATTGCCGCCATTGCCGCGCAAGGCAAAGCTCATCGGTTCGGCATGCGCGGTTGCGGCAACCAGCGTGAAAAGGATAGCGCGGACAAGGGTTTTCATAAGGCGACTCCGGAGAAAAGCACGCTGACGCTAACCAGCGACATGCGCCCTGTAAACCGGATATCCTGTAAATCGGAGAGAGAGAGACAGATGGAGCGGGCGAGGCGATTCGAACGCCCGACCCTAACCTTGGCAAGGTTATGCTCTACCCCTGAGCTACGCCCGCGTGCCAAATGGTGAGCGGGGATTTAGCCTCTGTCGTCGGGGGGGGCAAGAGGAAAATGCGCCTTGTGAGCGGATTAGATGCAACAGGACAGGGCGTGCGCGTCAGCCCGCCCTGGCGGGTTCGATCAGGTCCCAGCGGTTGCCGAACGGGTCGGTAAAGACGGCGACGGTGCCATAGGGCTCATGGCGCGGGGCCTCGGCAAAGGGCACGCCTGCGGCGCGCATCGCGGCGTGGTCGCGGGCGAAATCGTCGGTGTGCAGAAACAGCCAGACACGCCCGCCGCCCTGTTGGCCGATAGCGGCGCGCTGGTCGCCCACGGCGCGCGCCAGCAGGAATTGCGTCTGCGCGCCGCGCGGGGCCACCCGCACCCAGCGTTTGCCGCCACCCCTGTCGGTGTCTTCCAGCAAGTCGAACCCCAGTTGACCGACGAAAAAGGCCAGCCCGTCCTCGTAAGAGGGCACGAGGATCGAAATCAGGGCAAGGTGCATCGGGTCACTTCCAGAGCGCGGGCACAGGATTGCCAACCAGCAGGGCGCGCAATGCGCTGGCAAGCGGGTCATCCAGATCGGGCAGCCGCGCGCGGGTGGTAAAGTACCCGTAGTAACGGCCATCCTCGGCCTGCACCGCCCAGTCGGCAATCTGCGGGTTCAGAAAACGGACCGGCGCGCGCAGGCGGTTGTCCTTCAGGAACCGCGCTTGGCCCGCAAGCTTGCCGCGATAGCCCTTGCCATCGCGGCGGATCGTGTCGACCCAGACAAATTCGATCGGCTGGCCGGGCGCATTCACAAAGACCGCGACATACAGCGCCAGCGAGGGCGAGAACCAGCCGTGGCGCTTTTCGGTGGCGGCCAGCGCGGCGGGCAATGATGCGCGCGCCTGCGTAAAGGCGCGGTTCATCGCCGGATGGCTGCTGCGCACATGCAGCGTCGGCAGCAGGCCGGGGGGCAGGGCGTCCGGCGGGATGATATTGACCGGGCCGGGGGTGTCGTAAATGCGCGCCAGCAGCGCTTCTTCTTCCTCGGTCAAAGGCTCGCTCACGGCCAGTGTCGCCACGGCGCCCAAGGCGCAGAGTACGGCTATGACACGGCGAATGAGCATCCGGGAATCCTTCCCGATTCTGGAACTGGCAGCGCGGGCAGCATATCGGCCCGCGCGTCGCCCGGCAACGCCCTGTCAGATTTGAGGAAAGAGGCCCATAGGCGGGCAGGGGCGGCCCCGGTCGATGCCGGGGCCGTCCGCGCGGGTCATTCCACTTCGACCAGCAGGTCCTTGGCGTCGATCTGCGCGCCGGGCGTCACATGCACCGCCTTCACGGTGCCGTTGCGTTCGGCGTGCAGGCCGGTTTCCATCTTCATCGCCTCGATGGTCAACAGCAGATCGCCCTCCTTGACCTCTTGTCCGACAGAGACCGCCACCGTGGCCACAACCCCCGGCATCGGCGCGCCGATGTGGTTGGGGTTGCCCAGTTCCGCCTTGGGCCGGGCGGCGGTCTTGGCCTTGGCATCGCGGTTCGGCACGCGGATGGTGCGCGGTTGGCCGTTCAGTTCAAAGAACACCTTTACGTCGCCGTCTTCCTGCGTCTCGCCCACCGCCTGAAGGCGGATTTCCAGCGTCTTGCCGGGGTCGATCTCGGCGGTGATCTCCTCCCCCGGTTCCATCCCGTAGAAGAAGGTGCGCGTCGGCAGAACCCGCACCGGGCCATAGGTCTCGTGCCGTGCGGCGTAATCGGTGAAGACCTTGGGATACATTAGGTAGCCGTTCAGATCCTCATCGTCAAAAACCGTGTCCTCGAACTTGGCGGCCAGATCCTTGCGCGCCTGATCGATGTCGATGGGGGCGGCCTTGAGGCCCGGACGCTCGGTAAAGCCTTTTTCGTCCTTGAGGATCTTTTTCTGGATTTTCTTCGGCCACCCGCCCGGAGGCTGGCCAAGGTTGCCTTTCATCATGTCGATGACCGAGTCGGGAAAGCTGACGTCCCGTTTCGGGTCCTCGACATCGGCGCGGCTCAGGCCCTGACTGACCATCATCAGCGCCATGTCGCCCACCACCTTGGACGAGGGCGTGACCTTGACGATATCGCCGAACATCTGGTTCACGTCGGCATAGGTCTGCGCCACCTCGTGCCAGCGTTCCTCAAGGCCAAGGCTGCGTGCCTGCGCCTTGAGGTTGGTGAACTGGCCGCCCGGCATCTCGTGCAGGTAGACCTCGGAGGCGGGGGCCTGCATGCCCGATTCAAAGGCGGCGTACTGGCCGCGCACCGCCTCCCAGTAGTTGGAAATCTCGCGGATCGCGGCGATGTCCAGCCCGGTGTCGCGCTCGGTGAACCGCAATCCTTCGACCACCGACCCCAGCGTCGGCTGCGAGGTGTTGCCCGACAGCGCGTCCATCGCTGCATCGACCGCATCCACGCCTGCGCGTACCGCCTCCATGATGGTGGCGATGGCCGCGCCGGACGTGTCATGCGTGTGGAAGTGGATCGGCAGGCCGACCTCTTCTTTCAGCGTCTTGATCAGCATCGCCGCCGCGTTGGGTTTCAGCAGCCCGGCCATGTCCTTGAGGCCCAGCACATGCGACCCCGCATCGCGCAGATCCTTGCCCATGGCGACGTAGTATTTCAGGTCATATTTGGCGCGGTCGGGGTCAAGGATATCGCCGGTGTAGCAAACCGTGCCTTCCAGCACCTTGTTGTTTTCCAGCACCGCATCCATCGCGACGCGCATGTTCTCGACCCAGTTGAGGCTGTCGAACACGCGGAACACGTCAACGCCGGTCTCCGCCGCCTGTTTGACAAAGAACTGCACCACGTTGTCGGGATAGTTGGTGTAGCCCACCCCGTTCGCGCCGCGCAACAGCATCTGCGTCATCAGGTTGGGCATCGCCTTGCGCAGATCGCGCAGGCGCTGCCACGGGCATTCCTGCAAAAAGCGATAGGCCACATCAAAGGTGGCCCCGCCCCAGCACTCCACCGAGAACAGTTGCGGCAGCTTGTGCGCGTAGGCGGGGGCAACCTTGATCATGTCGTGGCTGCGCATCCGGGTGGCCAGCAGCGACTGGTGGCCATCGCGCATGGCGGTGTCGGTGATCAGCACCTGCTTTTGCGCCGCCAGCCAGTCGGCCACCGCCTGCGGGCCCTTGGCGTCCAGCAAGGTCTTGGTCCCCGGCGGCGGGGTGTCCAGCGGCACCTGCGGCGCGCGGGCCGGTTTCAGGTCGGGGTGCGGCATGGCGCGGCCCTGCACCTCGGGGTGGCCGTTCACCGTGATGTCGGCGATATAGGTCAGCACCTTGGTGCCCCGGTCCCGGCGCTTTTTGAAATCGAACAGCTCAGGCGTCGTATCGATGAACTTGGTGGTGTACTGGTTGTTCAGGAACACCGGGTGTTTCAGCAGGTTGATCACGAATTCGATGTTCGTGGTCACACCCCGGATGCGGAACTCGCGCAGCGCGCGGTCCATCCGGCTGATCGCCTTTTCCGGGGTCTGTGCCTTGGCCGTCACCTTGACCAGCAGCGAGTCGTAATAGCGCGTGATGACGCCGCCCGCATAGGCGGTGCCGCCGTCCAGACGGATGCCCATACCGGTGGCCGACCGGAACGCCGTGATGCGCCCGTAGTCGGGGATAAAGTTGTTGGACGGGTCCTCGGTGGTGATCCGGGTCTGAAGCGCGTGGCCGGTCAGGCGGACATCGTATTGCGAGGCCTTGCCGGTGGCCTCGGCCAGCGATTTGCCCTCGGCGATCAGGATCTGCGCCTGCACGATGTCGATGCCGGTCACCTCTTCGGTGACGGTGTGTTCGACCTGCACACGCGGGTTGACCTCGATGAAGTAGAACTTGCCGGTGTCCATATCCATCAGGAATTCGACGGTGCCCGCGCATTCGTAGTTCACATGGGCGCAGATCTTGCGCCCCAGCTCGCAGATTTCCTCGCGCTGCGCCTCTGACAGGTAGGGGGCCGGGGCGCGTTCCACGACCTTTTGATTGCGGCGCTGGACCGAACAGTCGCGCTCATACAGGTGATAGATATTGCCGTGGCTGTCGCCAAGGATCTGCACCTCGACGTGGCGGGCGCGGGTGATCATCTTTTCCAGATAGCCCTCGCCGTTGCCAAAGGCGGCTTCGGCCTCGCGGCGGCCCTCCAGCACCTTGTCCTTCAGGTCCTTGGCGCTTTCTATCGGGCGCATGCCCCGGCCGCCGCCGCCCCAGCTTGCCTTCAGCATCAGCGGATAGCCGACCTCTGCGGCCTCTTTGGCGATGGCGTCGAAATCGTCGCCCAGCACCTCGGTGGCGGGGATCACCGGCACACCGGCCTCGATGGCCACCCGGCGGGCGCTGGCCTTGTCGCCAAGGGCGCGCATGGTCTCGGCCTTGGGGCCGATAAAGGTGATGCCCGCCGCGGCGCAGGCATCGACGAAATCGGGGTTTTCGGACAGCAGACCATAGCCGGGATGGATCGCATCCGCCCCGCAGGCCTTGGCCACCCGGATGATCTCGGGGATCGACAGATAGGCCTGAACCGGACCCAGCCCCTCGCCGATGCGATAGGCCTCATCCGCCTTGAAGCGGTGCAGGCCCAGCTTGTCCTCTTCGGCGAAGACGGCAACCGTCTTCTTTCCCATCTCGTTCGCGGCCCGCATGATGCGGATCGCGATCTCGCCCCGGTTGGCAATCAGGATCTTTTCGAAATCAGCCATGAGTCAGGGGTCCCTTTTCGGCACAGACGCGTGTTTGCGCAATTTTGTTACTTTGAGGCTGTGCCGCGCCGCAGCGCAAGAGGGGTTTGCAAATTATTCGGTCGCCGCGGTCGCGTTTGCAAACTTCGGTGAAGCCCAGCCCGAAGGATAGCTGAAATTTGAAACAATGCCGGGTTTCGAAAGCTTGTCTTCAGCAAATGGTTTTAGCGTTGTCGCGCTGGAATGCCTTGCATTTCGGGGCCAAAACACGGGGAGCGTTGCGTGAAACGGCTGATCTATCTCAGTTCCGCTGTCAGGCTGGCAACACCGGACGACCTGGCGCAAATTCTCGCCGTTGCGCGGCGAAACAACAGGCGGGACGGCGTCACCGGCCTGTTGTTGTATCACGACGGGACGTTCCTTCAGGTTCTTGAGGGGAAGGATGAGGCCGTCGATCGCGTCTTTGGGCGAATCGCCGCCAACCCGCTGCATCGCGGCATCCAGAGCCTGCCGCCCGCGCAGGTCAGCGAACGGTTGTTTGCCAACTGGACCATGGCCTTTGCCCGGCCAGACACGATGTCCGGGGCCGACGATCTGGGGGCAAAGGCCTTTGAGGCGGTCAAACAGGATCTCGCGAGGATCGAGTCGCTGGACAAACGCGCCGCCATCTTTGTGCGCACGTTCTTTGCCTCTTTTCGCGATCTCGGGTCGTTAACCGGGGCCTGAGCCGACAGGCGCGGCTGGCAAGGCCATCCCGCGCAGGTCCGTCGGGCGCGCCACGCCCAATTGCCCGATGCAGGACACCAGATCGCGCCGCAGCATGTCGATCAAATGGGCGGGACCGCGGTCCCCCAGCGCGCAGACCGCATAGTGCCAGGCCCGGCCCATCATCACAAAATCCGCCCCCAATGAGATGGCGCGCAACATATCCAGCCCGCCCTCTATCCCGCTGTCGAAAATCACCGGCAACGTCGTTGCCGCCCGAACGCCGGGCAGATAGTCCACCGACGCGGGCGCACCGTCAAACTGCCGTCCGCCATGGGTCGAGACCCAGATCGCGTCGACCCCTTCGGCCTGCATCCGCGCCGCGTCCTCGGGGCGCAGCACACCCTTGACCACCAGCGGCCCGTCCCAGGCGTCGCGCAGCCAGCGCAGATAGTCCCAGTCCGGCGCGGTGCGCAGCAGATAGCCGATGTGGGCGGTCGGATCGCGCGGGGCAATGTCCTGCGAATAGCGGTCCAGCGTTTTCATCCGGGGCATCCCGGCCCGCAGCCGCGCCAGCGACCACGTCGGGCGCAGCGCGCATTGCATCGCTATTCGTGGCGTGATGCGCGGCGGCTGCACCAGCCCGCCCCGGACCTGCTTTTCCCGCCGCGCCGCCACCGGCACGTCGACCGTCAGCACCAGCACCTTGAACCCGCTGTCCTTGATCCGCGCCAGCATGTCCCGGCGCATGTCGATGTCGCGGGGCGGGTACAGCTGGAACCAGCCGCTGCCGCCGGTGTCCGGGCCAACCTCTTCGGGGGTGGCATTGGCGACCATGGACAGCGCGTAGGGCAGGCCCGCCGTGGTCGCCGCCCGCGCCAGCAGCCGTTCCGCCCCCGGCCACAGCAACCCGGACTGACCCACCGGGGCCACGCCAAAGGGCAGGGGGTGGCTTTGGCCGAACAGGTCCACCGACAGATCCGGCGTCACCTCGCCGTCCAGAATGGACGGGGTGAACAGCACCGCGTCCAGCGCGGTGCGGTTGCGCCGGGCGCTGGCCTCGGTGCCGGTGGCGGTGTCCAGATAGGCCCAGGCAAAATGCGGAACACGTCGGCGCGCGGCGCGGCGCAGATCGGCGACGGTCAGAAAGCGGCTGTGAAGATCCATGGCAGTATCTGGCGCGGGATCGCGGCGGGGTGCAAGCGGCCTTGGCGGCATTCTCGACAAATCTTCAACATATTTTAAGTGCCTTGGCGGAAGTTGGTCGCAAGCGGTAGGAAAGGAAATCCCATGCACGCGATGATTGTCGACCTTGATCCCATACGCCTCGAGCGCAGCCAGATCGCCTTTTTGGAATCCGGCATCCATGTCACCGGGTCCGGCAGTTTCGCGGTGGCCGAAACCTGTCTGCGCCGCGCGGTGGTCGATGTGCTGGTGATCGACGCCGATTGCGGGTCAGAGCGGATTGTCAGCCTGACCGCGCTGGCGGAGCGGCGCAATCCCCGGCTGGT
Organism: Antarctobacter sp.; assembly: GCF_048262615.1. GTDB lineage: Bacteria > Pseudomonadota > Alphaproteobacteria > Rhodobacterales > Rhodobacteraceae > Antarctobacter. The sequence goes on along the minus strand of NZ_JBLXFB010000007.1, from coordinate 172,459 downwards.
CACCATGCTGCTGGCCCGCGATGTGGCGGAGGTTACGGATCTGTACTCGGACGCGGTGACCACATTGCATTGCGTGCTGGACGGGCGGGTCGCGCCCCGCGTGGTCGCGCGGATGGCGCAGGCCTCGCTGGCCGGGCGCGCCGCGTGCAAGCTGACGCCCGCCCGCGCGGACACAGCACCGCAAACCCCGGCTGAGCCGCCGATGCCGAAACCGGTGTTTTCCACCACGCGGCGCAAACCGGCGGTGCAACCCGAATGGGCCGTCCCGGCCTGACGGGTAAAAATCGTCGCGCAAGGGGTGAACATAGGGCGAACACGCCCTTCCCCTGACCGCCCGATGGCGCTAGATTGCCGCCATGAGCAGTTTCGATGAATTCGACGCGTTTGAGGCGTCCTCGCTTTCGGCGCGCGCCATGGCGGCGCGCCCCGCCCCCTATCTGGATGAGCTGAACCCGGCCCAGCGCGAGGCGGTCGAGGTGCTGGATGGCCCGGTGCTGATGCTGGCGGGGGCGGGCACGGGCAAGACCAAGGCGCTGACCGCGCGCGTGGTCCACCTGCTGAACACCGGACGGGCCCGACCGAACGAAATCCTGTCGGTGACTTTCACCAACAAGGCCGCGCGCGAGATGAAGACCCGCATTTCGCGGATGCTGGGCCAGACGGTCGAGGGGATGCCATGGCTGGGCACCTTCCACTCGATCTGCGTGAAACAACTGCGCCGCCACGCCGAACTGATCACCGCCGGGACCGACACCGATCAGGTGGTCGAGGGGCCCGATTCGCAGCCTGTCCTGCACCTGAAATCGAACTTCACCATTCTCGACACCGACGACCAGCTTCGCCTGCTCAAGCAACTGGTGCAGGCGGCGGGCATCGACGACAAGCGCTGGCCCGCGCGGCAACTGGCCAACATCATCGACGGCTGGAAAAACCGCGCCCTGACGCCGGACAAGGTGCCCGCCTCGGACGGCGGGGCCTTCAACCATCGCGGGCCGGAACTCTACGCCGCCTATCAGCGCCGCCTGCTGGAACTGAACGCCGTCGATTTCGGTGACCTGCTGATGCACATGGTCACCATTTTTCAGACCCACCCGGACATTCTGGCGCAGTACCAACGCTGGTTCCGCTACATCCTTGTGGACGAATATCAGGATACCAACGTGGCGCAGTATCTCTGGCTGCGCCTGCTCGCGTCACAGCACAAGAACATCTGCTGCGTCGGCGACGACGACCAGTCGATCTATGGCTGGCGCGGTGCTGAGGTGGGCAATATCCTGCGGTTTGAAAAGGATTTTCCCGGCGCGCATGTGGTGCGGCTGGAACAGAACTATCGCTCTACCCCGCATATCCTTGCCGCCGCCTCGGGTGTGATCCGGGGCAACACCGGGCGTCTGGGCAAGGAACTCTGGACCCAGGCGCAGGACGGCGAAAAGGTGCGCCTGATCGGCCATTGGGACGGTGAGGAAGAGGCGCGCTGGATCGGTGAGGAAATCGAATCGATGCAGGGCGGCACCCGCGGGATGCGGCCCTATTCGCTGGACGACATGGCCATTCTCGTGCGCGCCAGCCACCAGATGCGCGCGTTTGAGGATCGCTTTCTGACCATCGGTCTGCCCTACCGCGTCATCGGCGGCCCGCGATTCTATGAGCGGATGGAAATCCGCGATGCCATGGCTTATTTCCGCCTTGTCGTGTCCCCCACCGATGATCTGGCGTTTGAGCGCGTCGTCAACACGCCCAAGCGCGGACTGGGCGACAAGGCGCAACAAACCATCCAGCGCATCGCCCGTGAAAACGGCGTCAGCCTTGTGGATGGCGCGGCGCTGGCGGTGGAACAGGGCGCGATCAAGGGCAAGGGCGCCAAGGCGCTGGGCGAATTGATCGTGGGCCTTGCCCGCTGGGGGCGGATGACCGGCGACAAGGACGTCAGCCACATGGAACTGGCTGAGATCGTGCTGGACGAAAGCGGCTACACCGGCATGTGGCAGAACGACAAGACACCAGAGGCCCCCGGCCGTCTGGAAAACCTCAAGGAACTGGTCAAGGCGCTGGAAAGCTTTGAAAACCTTCAGGGCTTCCTCGAACATGTCGCGCTGGTCATGGACAATGAAAAGGATGAGGCCGGGGCCAAGGTGTCGATCATGACGCTGCACGCGGCCAAGGGGCTGGAGTTTCCCGTGGTCTTCCTGCCGGGTTGGGAGGACGGGCTGTTTCCGTCGCAGCGCAGCATGGATGAAAGCGGCGTCAAAGGCCTCGAAGAGGAACGGCGGCTGGCCTATGTCGGCATCACCCGCGCCGAAGAGGTCTGTACCATCAGCTTTGCAGGCAACCGCCGGGTCTTTGGACAGTGGCAATCGCAAATGCCCTCGCGCTTTGTCGATGAATTGCCAGAGGAACATGTCGAGGTGCTGACACCCCCCGGCCTGTATGGCGGCGGCTACGGGGCGGCGGCCAGCGGCGGCATGGGCGGCTATTCCTCGGGTGTCGAACAACGCGCGGCAGAGGCGAATGTCTACAACTCTCCGGGCTGGAAACGGCTTCAGGAACGGCAGAACCAACGCCCCGTCAGCCAGCCGCGTGAAAGCCGCGCACAGGTGATCGACCTTGAGGCGGTCTCGATCCACACGGTCGGCGACCGCGTGTTTCATCAGAAATTCGGCTACGGTGCGATCCTTGGCATCGAGGGCGACAAGCTGGAAATCGAGTTTGAAAAGGCAGGCACCAAAAAGGTGGTCGCCCGCTTCATCCACACCGCCGACGACGTGCCGTTCTAGCGCGTCCCGTCACCCGATGGGCAGGGGCGCATCCGCTTTGGGCTGGTCCATCACGATCTGGGAATGCACCCGCGCCACCACCGGATGCGCCAGCAGAACCTCGTGGATCAAACGATTCAGCGACGGCAGGTCCGGGCAATAGACCCGCAGCAGGTAATCGGCCTCGCCCGTCATGGTCCATGCAGAGATGATTTCTGGCCGGATGCGCAGCAACCGCGCGAATTCCGCGCCTTCCTTGGCTCCGTGCCGCGCCAGTTGCACCTGCACAAAGGCCTGCACATCAAGGCCCAGCCGTTCCGGGTCCAGCCGCGCGCGGTAGCCGCGAATGACACCCGCCTCTTCCAGACGCTGCCGCCGTCGGCCCGCCTGACTGGGCGACAGGTTCAGGGCGGCGCTGAGATCCTGCGCCGTGGCCTGACCGTCCCGCTGAACCGCGTCCAGCAGAGCAATATCCGTCGCATCCAGTGTCGCGCGTTTTTCCTGCATGAAAATTGCCTTTCCGGCGCATTCCGCGCGCAGGGGTCTACATTCAGGACAATTATGCGCAAAACCCGCGCCCCGGTAAAGGTACATTGCCTGTAGGACATTCACAGCAGGAGAGACGCATGGGACCCTTCCCGCACGACGCCCCGCAGGCCACGATCACCGCAGAGAACCCCGCCGGCACCGACGGGTTCGAATTTGTCGAATTCGCAAGCCCGGAGCCGCAGGAACTGCGCGATCTCTTTGCCCGCATGGGCTATGCCCATGTCGCCAACCACAAGACCAAGAAGATCGAGCTTTGGCAGCAGGGCGACATCACCTACGTGCTGAACGCCGAACCCGACAGCTTTGCCGCCAGATTTGTTGCCGAACACGGACCCTGCGCCCCCGCGATGGCGTGGCGCGTGGTCGATGCGCAGCACGCCTATGACCATGCCATCGCCAAGGGCGCGGAACCCTATGAAGGGGCCGACAAGACCGTCGACTGGCCCGCGATCAAGGGCATCGGCGGCAGCCTGATCTACTTTACCGATCAGTATTACGACACTTCGCCCTACAACGCCGAGTTCGACTGGATCGAACAGTCCAAGCCGCGCGGCGTCGGGTTTTACTACCTCGACCACCTGACCCACAACGTCTTCAAGGGCAATATGGACAAGTGGTTCCACTTCTACGGCGACCTGTTCAACTTCCGCGAAATCCGCTTTTTCGACATCGAGGGCAAATTCACCGGGCTGTTCAGCCGCGCGCTGACCTCTCCCTGTGGCCGTATCCGCATCCCGATCAACGAAGACCGGGGCGAGAAGGGCCAGATCGTCGCCTATCTGAAAAAGTACAATGGCGAAGGCATCCAGCACATCGCCGTCGGCGCGCGCAACATCTATGACGCCACCGACCAGATCGCCGAACTGGGGGTCAAGTTCATGCCCGGCCCGCCGGACGCCTATTACGACATGTCGTTTGACCGGGTGAAAGGCCACGATGAGCCGCTGGACCGGATGAAGGCACACGGTATCCTGATCGACGGCGAAGGCGTGGTGGATGGCGGTGAGACCCGCATCCTGCTGCAAATCTTCTCAAAGACCGTGATCGGGCCGATCTTCTTTGAGTTCATCGAGCGCAAGGGCGATGACGGTTTCGGCGAAGGCAACTTCAAGGCGCTCTTCGAATCCATCGAACAGGAGCAGATCAACAGCGGAGAGTTGGGCGACGTCGCCTGATCCCCGACACACAGACGAAAAAGAAGCCCCGTCAGATCTCTGGCGGGGCTTTTGTTTTCCAAGCTGCGGGTATCCGGTCAGCCGCGCGGTATCTGAAGCGTCACGTTCCGGCTGCCCTTGGAGTACCGCAGGTCCTCATCGCCGATGGCCGTCACCCTGCCGCCGTCCAGCCGGTCGCCAACCTTGACCTTCTGGTATTTGCCATTGGCCAGACGCACCAAGGCGCGGCGGTTGTCGGAAGCGCCATAAACCCCGATCAGGTTGATCTTCTTCAGGTTTATCGCGTTTTCCAGCGTGGCGGAGCGGGCGACGCTGGCGCTTGACGGGATCTTGGGCGCGACGGTGCGGGGCGCAACAGCGGCGACGGCGGCGGTCTGGACCGGGCTGGGCGCGATGCTGCGGTCGGCCCGGTTCACGATGGCCTCCATGTTGCGCGGGCGACCGACCGGCACCAAGGACCGCGCCACCGCCTGATCGGTGGCATCGGGGGTGTCGATCTCGGCCTGTTCCTGCACGGTCGTCGGGCGCATGGTCGGGCGGATGCTGGCCAGTTCGGTGCGGGTGATGCCGCGCAACTGGCTGCGCTCACGCTGTTCGATGATGTCGCTGGGGCGGGCCTGCGGGCGCAGGCGCGGCACCGTGACTGCGCCATCCGGCGTGTCCGGGACATCCGGCTCGGCCACGGTGTTTTCGCCGCGCAGGGGCGGGATGACCGGCGGGCGGCCGGTGAAAATCCGCAACCCATCCGGGGTCAGCGCGCCTTCGGGGGTTGCGCGCACAACATCGCGCTCGTCGAAGTCAAACGTCAGCCCCGCGGGCGGCGGCAGGCCGGGGTCTTGCAAGCCCGGTTCCCGCTCCAGGTCCTTGACATCGGGCAGGGCCACGGCGTCGAAAATCTGGATGCCGGGATCGATCGAGGCGGCGTAGATGTCGTCGACGCCATCGGCGGGCGGCGTCATCGGCTTGACCGGCGCGCGCTGCCAGATGCCGGTGGCGGCATAGGTGGCGGCGGCCTCTTCGGGGGTCAACTGGCGCGGGTCCAGCGGAACCGACAAGGGCGGCACCGGCGCGTCAGCGGTGACATCCGGCGTGTCGAAGGCCGCCAGCCGAATGTCCTCGGCGGGACGGGCCACGGGCCGCAGCGACACCGCCGGCGGAGAGAGGGCAGCCGGAGACGCGGATTCTAGAACAACGCCAGTGTCGCGGGCATCCGGCACATCCGCGCCATCGGGAAGCGACGCAACCGCGCTGGCAGGGGCGTCATCCCCGGAGCGGAAAAGTCGCGCAAGCCCGTCCTCCAGAAACACCGAGGCCCATGCCGCAACCCCGGCGAGGAACAGCAACAGCAAGGCGGTCAGCAGCAGGCCCAGATAGCGGGGCTTGCCGCCGATCTCGCCACGGTCGCGCGCGCCAAAGACGGTCATCCGGTCGCGTTCGTTCGACGAACCGAACATCGCGTGGGCGGGGCTGGCGGTGGCCGTCGCGGCCCCGCCGGTGGCAAAGGCCGGACCGCCGATTTCGGCGTTCGGGCGCGGCCCCCGCAGGGCGGCCAGCTTGGCCAGGGGATTGGGACGCGCGGCGCGGCTGGGACCGGGTGTGGGACCGGGCGCAACCTCACGCGCCGCCACCGGCGGGGCGATGGTCTCGTCGGTCTTGGCGGCACGCGACGGGGCCGCGGCCAAGGCGGCAGCCCGTTCGGCGGCCATCTTGGGCAGCGCCTTCAGGCCGGTCTTGGCCGGGGCCTTTGTCTTGGTTCTGGCTTTCAGCCGGGGCGGCAGCTCGGGGCGTTTGGGCGCGGCCGGTTTGGCGGGTTTGTCGCGCTGGGCGACCTCTGTCGCCTCGACGGCGGCCGCCGCCTGCGCCAGCAGCGCCGTGGCCGCAGGCGTGGCGAAAAATCCGGTCTTGCCAGAGGCTTGCTTGTCTTCCGGCGTCTCTTCCGCTGCGCGGGCGGCGGCACGCGGGTCGGGCCCTTGCGGGGTGACGGGTGTGAACCGCGATTTCAGCGCGCCGGTCAGGGCAGGGGCGGCGCTGTCCGGCAGACCGCGCCCGGCGCGGATGGTCGAAAAGGCCGGGGGCGAGTCCGTCTCCGCGCCGGGGGCGGGGGCCACCGGGGCGCGGTCCGCGCGCGGCATATCCGGGGCCTTTGCCGGGGCCGCCACGGGAGAGGGCACAGGTTTCGTCGCCGCCGGTGCAGCCGTCGCGGCAGGCGCGGCCAGCGGCTTCGCCGCGGCGGGTGCTTTGGGAGGAGCCGTTGGCGCTGCTTGGGCCGCCTTTGGCGCGGGGACAGGCGGGGCCACCGGCATCTGCGGCGCGGGCAAGTCCGGCTGGACGTCAATCGCGGGCTCTGGCTCTGGTCGCTGGTGAAACGCCGGTTGCGGCACTGGTTTTTGCACCGGGGGCGCGGCCTCGGGCTGCGGGGGCTGCTCGGCAACAGGCTCGGCAACAGGCTCGGGCGCCGCGGCCGGTTTCGGCGCGGGCGCGTTCACCAGTTCCGGTTTCGGCAGCGGGCGCAACGCGGCCTCATCCGCCGGGACAATGTCGATGGCGCGGGACGGCCGCGTGACCACGCGATTCCAGTTCCCGGTCTTGCCGAAGAACACCGGCCCGTCAAAGGCGTCCCGTGATGCTTTGGCCAGAAAACAAACCGGCTCGAACCCGTGTTCGCGGGCAAAGCTCTGCGCCTCGTCCAGCGTTTCCTGTGCCACGGCGGCGACTTGCAACCGCCCGCCACTGACCACGTAATCGAACACAAGGTCCGACACCGCATAGGGTGTCGCCCCGTCCAGAGAGGCGCGGATCGCCACATCGCGGCTCAGTTCGTCGCCGCCAAGGTCGGGCTGATCCAGATAGCGGATCTGCTCGTTCGGAATGATCAGCGCCACCTGCGCGCCGGTCGGGTCCAGACGTTCGGCATGGTCGCGCAGGTCCAGAACCTGCGCGTCAAAGTCATCATGATCCAGAGCAACGTCATCAATCAGGGCCCAGCGGGGGCCCATCCGCCGGAGCAGGCTGATACCTTCGAATGAGAGCGAGAGCGCAAAATTTGGTGTCATGAGCGGTTCTTATCAGGCCTGCCATCACTGCGGGAGTCCTAGCGCAGTGTCTAAAATATATAAGGCAACTCTTTGCCGAAGAAAAGAAAGCAGCTGTTGCACCCTTGCCGATTTCACCCGATCGCGAGACAGTCGCGCCAGAATCCTACAGATTGTGAGGCAATTTATGCGAATTTTGGCATTCTTGACGGTGGTGGCGCTTTCGCTGCCGCTTGTCGCGGCGGCAGAGGGCCGCCTGACCGTCTCGGGCGAGGGCCATCTGGCGGTCGTTCCGGACATGGCGGTGATCACGCTGGGGGCCGACGGGCGCGGTCCCACGGCGGTCGAGGCGATGAACGCCACCTCTGACGCGGTCGAGGCGATTCTTGCCCGGCTGACCGGTCTGGGGGTGGACATGCGCGACATCCAGACCACGCAACTGCGGGTCAATGAACAGACCCGCTGGGACAACGCCCGCAACGAGGACGTCTTTCTGGGCTATTACGCCACCAACACGGTCAGCGTGCGGGTGCGCGATCTGGACGGGATCAGCGCGCTGTTGTCGGCGGTGCTGGACGATGGCGCGAACCAGTTGCAGAACCTGTCGTTCAGCGTGCAAGAACCGCGCCCGATCGAGGATGAGGCCCGCCGCCGCGCGGTGGCCGACGCCATGGCCAAGGCCAAACTCTACGCCGACGCGGCGGGGGTGACGCTTGGCCCGGTGCTGGAACTGCGCGACACCGCCGAGCCGCTGGTCCGCTCCATCGCCGGGGCAGAGGCCATGATGCGCGAAGCGGCGGTTGTCGCCAAGGACGTGCCGGTCGCGGCGGGCGAACTGGAGGTGCGCGCCGAGGTGACAATGGTGTTTACCATCGCCGAGTGATGCGGCTGATGCCGGGAACGCAAATGGAAAGGGCGGGGAAATCCCCGCCCTTTGTCGTTTCACTTGGCCTTGTTCAGCGCCTGATCGAGGTCGGCGATCAGATCGTTGGCATCCTCGATCCCGATGGAAATCCGCACCACGTTGGGGGCCGCCCCCGCCGCGACCTGCTGCTCCTCCGACAACTGCCGGTGCGTGGTCGAGGCCGAGTGGATCACAAGGCTGCGGGTATCGCCAAGGTTGGCCACATGGCTGAAGATCTCCAGCGCGTCGACAAACTTGATGCAGGACTCGTAGCCGCCCTTCAGCGCCACGGTGAACAGGCCACCCGCGCCCTTGGGACAGATCCGCGCCACCCGGTCGTGATAGGGCGAGGACGGCAGCCCGGCATAAGTCACACCGGCCACCGCGTCATGCCCCTCCAGCCATGCGGCGATCCGTGTCGCGTTCTCGACGTGGCGATCCATCCGCAGGCTGAGGGTTTCGATCCCCATCAGCGTGTAATGCGCCGCCTGCGGGTTCAGCGTCATGCCCAGGTCGCGCAGCCCGATGGCGATGCCGTGAAAGGTGAAGGCCAGCGGACCAAAGGTCTCGGCGAACTTGAGCCCGTGATAGGCCGGTTCCGGCTCTGACAGCGACGGGAACTTGTCGCTGGCGGACCAGTCGAACTTGCCCGAATCCACCACCACGCCGCCGGTCACGGTGCCGTTGCCGGTCAGGTACTTGGTCATCGAATGCACGACCAGCGTGGCACCATGGTCGATCGGGCGGCACAGGTAGGGCGTGGCCGAGGTGTTGTCGACGATCAGCGGCAGCCCCGCCTTGTCGGCAATCGCCGAGATCGCGTCCAGATCGGTGATATAGCCGCCCGGATTGGCGATGCTCTCGCAGAACACCGCGCGGGTGTCGTCATCAATCGCCGCCGCCACCGCATCCAGATCGTCAAAATCGACAAAGGTCGCGGACCAGCCAAAGCGCTTGATGGTCTGGCTGAACTGGGTGATCGAGCCGCCATACAGCCGCGTCGACACCACCACGTTGCGCCCCGGCGCCATCAGCGGGAACAGCGCCATGATCTGCGCCGCGTGACCCGAGGAACAGCAGACAGCGCCCACACCGCCCTCCAGCACCGCAACCCGCTCTTGCAGGGCGGCAACGGTGGGGTTGGTCAGGCGCGAATAGATGTAGCCGACCTCTTGCAGGTTGAACAACGCGGCGGCGTGTTCGGCGTCGCGGAACACATAGGCCGTGGTCTGGTAAATCGGCACCTGCCGCGCGCCGGTGGCCGGATCGGGCCGCGCGCCTGCGTGGATCTGAAGCGTGTCAAAACCGTAGCTGGGCTCTTCCTGAGTCATTTTTGTCTCTCCCTAATGTCCTATGCGACTAGCAGTAGGGGATTGAAAGCGGTTCTGCCAGCGGGCTTCGACAAGAACCGCCAAGGCCGCGCCTCGGGCCAAATCTTCCGGGCAATTTCATTGAGATCGGCCGCGCTCTCGTGCAGACTTACCCCTGTTCCGGCGCATGTCCCGCGCCAGTCCGGAACCCGCCCATGAGGTTTTCTGGTATGCATTGTCCCGCTGTTTTCCACCTGTCGATCCTGCCGCCCACCCTTGCGCTGATGTTCTGCGCGCAAACGGTGGCGGCGGAACAGAAGACCGAATTCTATCCAATCATTTACGACACCGACACACCGCATGTCCTGTCATTGGTCGACGCCATCGACATCCGCACGCCGGTCCTGCTGAACCGTGCCCTTGGCAGCTATCCGCAGGTCAGCGACCTGTCGCTGTCCAGTCGCGGCGGATCGGTACATGCGGCACTGACCATGGCCTATACTGTTCGTGAGGCCGGGCTGCGCACCGTGATCCCCGAGGGCGCAGATTGTTTTTCCGCCTGTTCCTACCTGTTCTTTGCCGGGGTCGCCCGCACCGCCCATGGCGCGCTGGGGGTGCACCAACTGGCCTCGAACAGCGACAGCCTGCGGTCCGGGCAGGTCGCGCTGGCTGACATCATGACCGCCTATGACGATTTCGGGGTCCACGGGGCGGTGGTCAACAAGATGCTGCTGACCCCGGCGGACGACATGTATGTTTTTACGGATCAGGAACTGGCGACGCTGGGCATCGTCAACAGCGCCCCCTGCGCCGGGGCTGAGGCGCATCTGGACCGGATCGCCCCGCTGGGCGCGGAGGGGCTGCGCCTGCATCTGCACCGCTTTGCCACCTGCCCGACAGCGCAGGCCGCCGAACGGCAACTGGCCGCCGCGCTGGCCGCCGACGCCACCGGGACCGCCAAAGACACCGCCAAAGACACCGCCAAGGCCCCGCCGGTTGCGCCCCCCGCGCAACGGGCCGCGCGCGCCTGTACAGAGGCCGACGGGTGGGAGCAGATCCTGCGCGTCTGCCGCGCCGCGCTGGCCTCGGGCAAGTGGGACGACACCGAAGAGGCGGCGCTGCAAAACGCCGTGGGGGCCGCGTTCCTCGCCACCGGAGACGCCTTTGCCGCGCATGAGGCGTTTCAGGCCGCCCTGACGCTGCGCCCCGACACACCGGCGCTTTTGGAAAACCGCGCGCTGGCGCTGGCCGCCCTTGGACGGCACGCGGACGCGGCGCTGGCCCTGCGCGCCGCCATCGACGCCACATCCGCGCCCCCCGAACGGTTCCTTGCCCGGCTGGGCCTGTTCGAACGCGCCGCAGGAAACGTGAACACCGCCTTTCAGGTCTGGGATGACCTGTTGTCCGGCAAACCGCAGGGCGACAGCCGGGTGCGCGCATGGCAACAGGCGCTGGCCAGCGCCGGTTATCTCGATAAGGCCGCCGATGGCCGCTATACCGCGCTGACCCGCATCGCCGTGCAACGGTGCAGCTATGAAAGCGACTGCCTGCCGCCGGACACCGATGCCGCGCCGGACCTGCTGCCGGTGCCGGTCTCCGACACCGCGCTGGATCTCAGCCGCAGCGCCGCCAACAGCCTGCTGATGCCCTTGGGCGAACCGGACGGGCAGGGCAGTTGCAATCAGGGCCAGCCGGAAATGAACATCTACATGTGTGAGGCGATGTTGCAGGAGGGCGATTTCGACGCTGAGGAACGCACGCAGATCGAGAATTTCCTTGCGGTGCAATATGCGGAAATCGAGGCGTTTGAAGAGGCTGACGCCGTTATCACCCGTGCCATCGACGCGGTGGCCCCGGACCACACTCTTTTCAAGAACCGCGCCGCCATCCGTTACCGCAAAGGCGACTACGCGGGCGCGCTTGACGACGTGGAGGCGGTGCGCGCTGTCACCAGCCAATGGTCACGCTCCTTCTTTCAGCGTGAGACAGATGTGGTGTACGGCAATATCCTTGCCCGCCTCGGGCGCGCGGATGCGGCGGTCGAGGCATGGATGGGGGCGATCTTCGAAGAGACAGAGGACATCGGCGATACGAGAGCCCTTGACCTGCAACGCTTTCTGCAACGGGCAGGGGTCTACACGGGCGCGATTGACGGCAAGTTCGGGGCCGGGTCACGTGCCGCCCTTGCGGCCTGCGCCGCCGCCACCGACTGCGTGATTTCCGGTCAGATCGGCTATGACGACTACAGCGAGGCCTTTGGCCTGTCCTATGTCGTCGGCCTGCCTGAGGGGCCGCTATATTTTGACACCGCGCGCCGCGAGCACGCCAAGGCCGCCGCCCAGACCTGCGATTCCTATGTCGAGGACGCGATCGAAAAATGCACCCGCGCAATCGACACCGGATGGCTGCTGAAGACCGAAGCAGCCAAGGCGTATAACGCGCGATCCTATGAGCACTACCGCATCGACGCCTTTGAGGCGGCGTTGCGCGATTATCGCGCCTATATCCGGTTTCTCGGGTACAGCGGCTATGACAGGGATTGGTATGTGCGCCTGCTGTTGATGGCGGATCAGCCGGAAAACGCGCTTTTGCAGACAGAGCGTTTTCGAGGCTCTCAAGAGGATCAGGCCGATTTCTATCGCGGGCTGGCGCTGGCCGCGCTGGGCCGCAATGCCGAGGCAGAGCGCGTATGGCTGGCCCATTACGACCGGCTCGACAATGTCACCAGCGATTTTTCCGCCGATGCGCGGGTGTTCGAACTGTACCAGCATCAGCTTGAACGCCACGACATGCTGCCTTCCGGCTACGACCGTTATCAGGATGGCAAGTCACCGGCCCTGCGCGCCGCCATCGGGCGCTGCGCCTCTGACCCGGCCTGTTTTTCCCTGAACTGAGCATGGAAAATGGCCGGATCGGGCGGTGCGCCCGGACCGGCCAATCGTTACCCAAAAGTAAAACCGTCTCTGTAACCGTTTGATTTTTCTAAGGGCGGTCTCTGTCCACGCGTGGACAAGCGGCAGGATCACCCCGCTGTCACCGTCTCCACAGACAGCACCGTGGGCAGATGCCGCGCGATCTCGGACCAGTTGTCGCCCTCGTCAAAGCTGGCAAAAATCGACCCCGAGTTGGTCCCGAAATAAACCCCCGGCGCGGCGGCCCGGTCGGTGGCCATCGCCTGCCTCAGCACGGTGAAATAGCAATGCGCCTGCGGCAGCCCCTCCCGGCACGCCTCCCAGCTATCGCCGCCATCGCGCGACCGCCAGACCGCCGCCGAGGCGTCGGGCGGATACCGCCCGGCACTGTCCCCGTTCAAGGGCAGCACCCAAAGCGTGCCGGCCTGATCGGGATGCACCGCCACCGGAAACCCAAAGGTCGAGGGCAGCCCCTCGGTGATGTCATCCCAACTGCGCCCCCCATCGGCAGAGCGCCAGACCCCGTGGTGATTTTGCTGGTACAGCAGGTCGCCCGCACCGCCCGCCCGCACCAGATTGTGGACGCAATGCCCGGTCTCCCCGTCCCTCGGGGCGGCGGGGTGATGGTGATGGCCGCAGGCCTCGGCATTGGACAGCCGGTTGCGCCGCTCCCAGCTGGTGCCGCCATCCTCGGTGGCAAAGACCCCGGCAGAGGAAATGCCCAGCCACATCTTCGCCGGATCGTCCGGGCTGCTGACAATCGTGTGCAGCGTCAGCCCCGCGCCACCGGGCTGCCAACTGTCGGACGAGGGGTGATCGGTCAGGCTCTCGACGGCCTCCCACGTCTCGCCGCCGGTCTCACTGACAAACAGCGTCGCGGGCTTGGCCCCGGCGTAAAGCTTGCCGTTCACCCGCCCCAGCGACCAGACCGACTGGACCCGGCCAGAGAAAGGGGCGGGCGGCTGCGGCTCTGCCCCGAAAAAGGCGGCGGTGTCGGGATCGTTGCGGATCCATTCGTCCATGTTGCCGTCGGCAAGTTTGGTCAAAGTCCAGCTGTCGCCGCCATCGGTCGACCGCCAGACACCGGCCCCGTGAAATTCATTGCCACCCCCGGCCCAGAGCGCGCCGCTGGCCGCGTCGCCGATGGCGTGGTTGACGGTCCAGCCGTCGCAAAGCGGCCCGCTGACCGTCCAGTCCGACCGCGCCGCGTCAGAGCGCAGCAGGAACAGACCCTTGGTGGTGCCCACCAGCACCGTGACAAAATCCGACATCAAATCACCTCGTCCTGATCGCGCGCCAAGCATATCACGGGGTGGCGAGGACAGGGCGTCAAATCTGCGCCTAGCGCATCCAGAATCCCTCGCGCTTGATCTTGTTGCGGATCGCCTGTTCGCGGCGGGGCAGGTCGTTCCGGTCGAACAACGCGCGCACCTTTTGACCGCGCTCCTGATAGATCATCCGCTTGATCGCGTCATAACCCTTGAGCACCTTCTTGACCCGGTTGGGCGCGGTGATCTCTTCGAGCACTTGGACCACCCGGTCCGCCTCGCGCGCATAGAGCAGCGGCAGCACCCGGTAGTGACAGCTGACCTCGCCGTCCAGCAAACCCTCGGGCAGGGTGTCGCGCGCGCCGCCCAGCCCATGGATCACCAGCGGCAGGACCACCTGATCCAGCCAGGGGTCAAGGCTTTGACAGACCAGTTCGGCGGGCGGGTCGTCGCGCACCGTCAGGGCATAGTCAACAAAGCGGTCGCCGAACAGGCGGGGGCATTTGTAGAAGAAAAACCCGGCGTTGAAATACAGATATCGCTGCCAGTATTCGTCCGGCCAGCTCAGGTCGAGGCTGCTGTCAAAGTCCAGTCCGAACCGATCATAGAGCGCCTTCCAGGTCTGCGTGTAGCCCGGCCCGTAAAGTTCGATCTGCGGCCATGTCCCTTCGCGCCGCATGGAGGCGGTGGGGCGGTCGAAATCGAAGGGCACCCGCGACAGGCGGTCAAGGATCAGCGTGTCGGTGTCGAAAAAGACAAACGGCTCTCCCTCGGGCAAGACGCGCAGCGCCTCGATCTTGTTGCCATAGGGATAGGAGGCGCCAAAATGCTGCGCCTCGAAGGGGCGGATTTCCGCGCCCAGATCCTCTAGCAGCGCGCGGACCTCTGGCTGGCGGATGCGGGGATCGGTGTCCCACAGCGGCCCCGGCGCGGGTTCCGCCACGATCAGGCGAAAGCGGTCCTCTCCCTGCGCCTGAAGCGAGGCGGCAAACAGCACCGCCTCATAGGACAGCCGCCCGGCCTGCGCCACGATCAGGATATTTACAGTTTGAGCCGCGCCGCCCTCGCGTGTCATGGTGATCCTGCCCGTTGCCCTTTTGTCGGCACTATAGGCGGGCGGGGACCGCATCGAAAGCGGCCTGAACCGGGAATTTCAGACAGGACGCGCCTTATGCTCGATCTTATTCTTATCGTCATTGCCATCGCCAGCGGCGGACCGGACGGGGCTGCCGAGCGGGTCGAAACCGCCCCCGCCCCCAAGGTCGAGGCCGCCGACGCGCTGAGTCGCTCGGACGAAGCGCCGCCGCCCAGTTCGGAAGCCGATCCGGGGCCGGAGCGCGTGCTGCCCTATACCGCCGAACAACAGGTTGCCACGGGCCGCTTTACCACCGCGGTCGAGGTCAAACCGATCCTGGGCGCGACCCGCGCCAACTGGATCGCGGTGCGCGAGTTCGACGGTCAGGATCTTGTCTACGTCACCCACCTCTGGGCATGGCGCTGCGGGCTGGTGGCGATCCATGTGGGGATCAACGGGGCCGCGCCGGAACCCTGGCCGCTGCCCGACTGCCATGAGGACACCAATGCCCCCAACGCCATGCTGCCCGACGACGGGCTGCCCTATCGTGCCTTCCCGCTGAAGTCGGTCGAGAGCATGACGGTGGAGGTGATTTATGACGACCTGACGACCGAGAAGGTCAGCTTTAACCGTCAGGGGGCCATGATCCCCTGATGATCCCCTGAAAATCCCCTGACGGGTCGGGGACGGGACTCGCGTCCCTGCGGGCCGCATCGCCCGCCCACCGACCCGTTCTCGGCGCGCCTTTGGCGCGGTTGCCTTGCTTCGGGTCTCACCAAGGAACAGGCCCGAAGATCAGACCGTGATCGGCTGCATCACCTGCGGCTCGATCACATCCACCCCCGGCAGGCCCTTGGCCAACACCTCGGCCGATTGTTCAAGCGCCGGGAAGGTGCGGTAATGGCCGGGGATCACCGTCTTGAAATCAAAGTATTCCCGCGCCGCCCAGGCCGCCTGTTGCATGTCCATGGTGTAGTAGCCGCCCGCCGACAGGATGCCGATGTCGGGTTTGAAATAGGCCCCCATCCAGCCCATGTCGGCCATGATGGCGGTGTCGGAGGAATGATAGATCGTGTGACCCTCGCCCGCGATCATGAAGCCCGTCTCTGACCCCATGTAGCGGGCCGCCCCGTCCACCGCCATCGAGGAGCTGTGCGAGGCGGGAACCATGGTCACCGCCACCGCGCCAAACCGCACCGTGCCGCCGGTATTGAAGGCATTGCCTTCGACAGCCCCCATGCCCACCAGCGTGGACGCAAGTTCATACATCCCCGACACCGGCGCGCCGGTCTTTTGGCTGATCTCGACGATATCATTGGTGTGGTCGAAATGGCCGTGCGTCACCAGGATCTGTGTCGCCCCCGCGATGGCGGCCTCTGCGTCCTGCCCCTCCATCATGGGGTTGCCGTTGATCCACGGGTCGATCAGCAGCACCTCGCCGCCGATCTCGATTCGGAAACTGCCGTGGCCAAGCCAGATGATCTGCATGAAAACCTCCCTTGCTGGTTCTGACCAAGCCTAACATGTCGGCAGCCCGAGACCAGTCTGTCCGAGGGGCCGGATTGTCGGAGGCCTGCGCCCTGTGGCAGATGTTGTTTGGGGTATTTGGACAGAGAAGAAACATGGATTGGACGCGGGCCATCGACGGATATTGCGAGCGGCTGGGGCCAGAGTTCTGGGCGGAGCCGCTGAACGCCGTGACCAACGCGGCCTTTGTGCTGGCGGCGGTGGTCCTGTGGCGGCGCACCTTCGGGCTGGGGCGGGTGCTTTGCCTGATCCTTGGCGTGATCGGTTTTGGGTCGTTCCTGTTTCACACCTTTGCGCAGCCCTGGGCGGGGATCGCGGATGTGGTGCCGATCCTGATCTTTGTGCTGGTCTATATCTACGCCGCAAACCGCGATTTCTGGGGGCTGTCGCTTTGGCCCGCGTTGGGGCTGACGGGGTTGTTCATTCCCTTTGCCGCCGTCACCGCGCCGCTGTTTGCTCTGGTCCCCGGACTGGGCGGCACCGCCAGCTATGCGCCAGTGCCGCTGTTGATCGCCATCTATGCCGTGCTGCTGCGCCGCCGCGCGCCGGACACCGCGCGGGGACTGGCCATCGGCGTGGTGATCCTGCTGGTGTCGATGATGGCGCGCATTCTTGATGGGCCTTTGTGCGCCGCGCTGCCAATCGGTACGCATTTCCTGTGGCATCTGCTCAATGCGGTGATGCTGGGCTGGATGATCGCGGTCTGGACGCGCCATGTGCTTGCGGCGCGGCAGGCGGGGCGCTAAAGCCTGCCCTTGATCCGGAAACGAATGAGGCCCCCATGTCGATCGACATCGAGACAGCGGCGCGCGTGGCGAAACTTGCCCGCATCAAGGTGGAAAGCGATGATCTGCCCGCGCTGGCGCAATCCTTCAACGACATCCTTGGGTTCATCGAGCAGTTGAACGAGGTGGATGTCGAGGGCGTCGAGCCGATGGTGTCGGTGACGCCGATGCGGCTCAAGCGGCGCACGGACGGGGTGACCGACGGCAATATGCAGGACAAGATCCTGTCGAACGCGCCCGACGCGCGCGAAGGCTTCTTTGCGGTTCCGAAGGTGGTGGAATGACGGATCTCACGAATTTGAAGATCGCCGAGGCGCGCGATGCGCTGCGCAAGGGCGACGTGACCAGCGTGGACCTGACCGAGGCCTGCCTGAGCGCCATCGACAAGGCCGGTGCGCTGAACGCCTTTGTCCACAAGACGCCAGAGATCGCGCGCGCACAGGCCGCCGCCGCCGATGCGCGGATCAAGGCGGGCGATGCGCCGTCGTTGTGCGGCATTCCGCTGGGCATCAAGGATCTGTTCTGCACCAAGGGTGTGGCCTCTCAGGCGGCCTCTGCCATCCTTGACGGGTTCAGGCCGGAATACGAATCCACCGTGACCAGCCAGCTGTTTGACGCGGGCGCGGTCATGCTGGGCAAGCTGAACATGGACGAATTCGCCATGGGCTCATCGAATGAGACCAGCACCTATGGCAACGCGGTGAACCCGTGGCGGCGCGGCAATGACGACGCGCAATTGACGCCGGGCGGATCCTCTGGCGGGTCGGCCTCGGCGGTGGCGGCGGACCTTTGCCTTGGGGCGACGGGCACCGACACCGGCGGCTCGATCCGCCAGCCCGCGGCCTTTACCGGCATTACGGGCATCAAGCCGACCTACGGGCGCTGTTCGCGCTGGGGAATCGTGGCTTTTGCCTCGTCGCTGGATCAGGCCGGGCCGATGGCTAAGGACGTGCGCGACGCCGCGATCATGCTGCAGGCGATGTGCGGCCATGACCCGAAGGATTCGACCAGCGCCGACCTTGCAGTGCCGGATTTCGAGGCGATGCTGACCGGCGACATCAAGGGCAAGACCATCGGCATTCCGCGCGAATACCACATGGACGGGATGCCCGAGGAGATCGACGCGCTTTGGGCCGAAGGGCGCAAGATGCTGCAGGATGCGGGCGCCAAGCTGGTCGACATCAGCCTGCCGCATACAAAATACGCACTGCCCGCCTATTACGTGATCGCGCCCGCCGAGGCGTCCTCGAACCTCGCGCGTTATGACGGGGTGCGCTATGGCCACCGGGCAAAGCTGGCACAGGGCGACGGCATCACCGAGATGTACGAAAAGACCCGTGCCGAAGGCTTTGGCGAAGAGGTCAAGCGTCGTATCATGGTCGGCACCTACGTGCTGTCGGCGGGGTTCTACGACGCCTATTACAACCGCGCGCGCAAGGTGCGGACACTGATCAAGAAGGACTTTGAGGATGTGTTTGCGCAGGGCGTGGACGCGATCCTGACGCCCGCGACGCCCTCTGCCGCCTTTGGTCTGGGTGAGATGACAGAGGCCGATCCGGTGCAGATGTATCTCAACGACGTGTTCACCGTGACGGTGAACCTTGCCGGTCTGCCGGGGATTTCGGTGCCTGCGGGGTTGAGCAAGCAGGGGCTGCCGCTGGGTCTGCAACTGATCGGGCGGCCGTGGGAAGAGGGTGATCTGCTGAATTGCGCCTATGCGCTGGAGCAGGCCGCAGGATTTGTGGCCAAACCGGTTAAATGGTGGTAGGGCGGGCCGCAAAAGAGCAGACAGGACGAATGATGCGGACCCGATTCCTGATTTTGGCGGCGCTTGCGGTGGCGGCCTGCGAACCCATCGTGCCCGACAGCGGCGCGAAAGTGCCCGATCCGGGCGCAGGCGTGGGCTTTGGCAGTTACGATGACTATGCCGCGCGCCGCGAGGCGCAGCTGAACGGGCAGACGGCGTCGATCCCGGCGGCGACGCCGGTGCAGTCCGGCCCGATCGACGAGAGCGATGTCGTCGCCGCCGCTGCGGCCCGCGCGCTCAATTCCGGTGTGCCCCCTGTCGATGCGGCCCCCGGCAATCCGGCGCCGCCGGTGGTGGCCAACGCACGCGGCATTTCCGGCGAGAACGATTTTACCGCCGTGTCCGCGACCCGCGACATCGCCGCCGACGCCGCGATGATTCAGCGCAACCGCGCGCAATATTCCGTCATCCAGCCCGAGGCGCTGCCCAAGCGGCCCGGCTCTGACGCGCCCAACATCGTGGAATACGCCCTGCGCACCACCAACCCGGTGGGCACGGCGCTGTACAAACGATCCTCCTTCAACGGCAGCTCGCGGTCGCAGCGGGCCTGTGCGGCCTATGCCTCTGCCGATCTTGCGCAGGAGGATTTCCTGGCGCTGGGCGGCCCCGAGAAAGACCGCAAGGGTCTGGACCCGGATGGCGACGGCTTTGCCTGTCGCTGGAATCCGGCACCGTTCCGCGCGGTGCGCGGCGGCTGATCCACTATGACGCCGGAGCCGATCTGGCATCCTTCGCCGAACTTCGGGGATCGGCGCGGACCCTCTGCGCCGGATATGGTTGTTCTGCATTACACCGCCATGACCACGGCGGAGGCGGCGCGCGACTGGCTGTGCGCGCCTGAAAGCGAGGTGTCCTGCCATTACGTGATCGCCGAAGACGGGCGGCTGTGGCAATTGGTGCAGGAAAGTGACCGCGCCTGGCACGCCGGGCAGGGGACATGGGGCGGGGCGGCTGACGTGAACTCGCAGTCCATCGGCATCGAACTGGCGAACACCGGCTTTCATCCCTTCCCGGAGCCGCAAATGGCGGTGCTGGAGGCGGTGCTTGCAGGCCTCTTTACCCGTTGGACCGTCCCGCCGGAGCGGGTTGTGGGCCACTCCGACACCGCGCTGGGCCGCAAGACCGACCCCGGTGGGCGGTTCGACTGGCAACGGCTGGCACGGCTCGGGCTGGCGGTCTGGCCAGAGGTGCGGGGTGGTGGTCTGGATGCGGCGCGGTTCTGGCAGGATTGCGCGGCGTTTGGCTATGAGGTGACGCCCGAGACGAAACCGGACGTGCTGAACGCCGTCAGGCTGCGGTTCCGCCCCTCGGCGACGGGGCCGCTGGACGGCACCGATTGCGCCATCATGGCGGATCTGGCCGAACGCTATCCCTGTCGGGGTCCGGCGGGGGCGTGATCCAGAGGAGCGCGACCGCGCGCTGGTTTCCGCCCTTGGCGAGGTGACGTGTCCCACGGGTGGTTCGGGTGTGGAGAGCGCGCGCAGCTTCTGACTTCACCAGAACGAAGATCTTCGTCCCTGACCCATCCTCTCGCCCCGCTCTGGACCTGACAGCGCCGACCGCCCGCGCCAAGCGAAATAGCGGTCTCCCGCCGGGCCGCGTCAAGCCGCGATGCTGGCGCGTGGAGCGGCGGGGCCCTCCGCGATTTCGCTTGTCCCGACCGTCCGGCGCTGTCGTTCGGTCCGCGCGGCGAGAGGCTGGCTCCGGAACGAAGATCGCGGCCGGCGTGGCGGGTCTATTCTAACCCGTAGGGCAGCACGTCGCGGCGGTTGGGGGTGGTGGTCAGGCGCTTTTCCAAGGGCGGGACAGAGCGTTGATGGCAATGGGTGCGTTCGCAGATGCGGCAGCTGATGCCGATGGGTTCAAACGCGCTGGCGCGGGTGAAATCGAGGTCGTCGGCGTAGACGAGGGCGGCGGCGTGGCGCACCTCGCAGCCGATCGAGATCGCGTAGCGGCGCACCGGCGCGCCAAAGTGACCGCCGGTTTTGGACACATCACGCGCAAGGCTGATGTAGCGTACGCCGTCCGGGGTTTCCGCCAGTTGGCGCAGAAAGCGGCCCGGGGTCTCAAAGGCACGGTGGACGTTCCACAGCGGGCAGGCCCCGCCGAAGCGGGCAAATTGCAGCCGCGTGGCCGAGTGGCGTTTGGTGATCGTGCCCGCCTGATCGACCCGCACAAAGAAGAACGGCACGCCTTTGGAACCGGGGCGTTGCAGGGTCGACAGCCGGTGCGCCACCTGTTCGACCGAGGCGCCAAAGCGCGCTGCCAGCAGTTCCAGATCGTGCCGGGTTTCCTGTGCGGCGGCCAGAAACGCCTTGTAGGGCATCATCGCGGCCCCGGCGAAATAGTTGGCAAGGCCCAGCTTGGCGATGGCGCGGGCCTCTTCGGACTGGAACCGGGCGAGGTCCAGCGTCGCCTCCAGCAACTGGTTCTGGCGGAACAGCGCCACCTGCACCAGCAATTGAAAGGTCTGCGTTTCCACCGGCAACAGCGAGGACAGCATCAGTTCCTGACGCTCTTCGTCAAAGGCGCGCATCGGTGCTGTCTGGGACAGGCGGACGGTGATGCCGCGCGCCTCCAGCCTGTCAATGCAGGCGCTGCGGATATTGGTCTCACCGGCGTGCAGCTGGGCGAAATGTTCGGCGGCGCGGTCCACCGCGTCGATGTAGTTGTCGCAGTAGTGGAAGAAATCCCGCACCTCTTCCCACGGGCTGGGCTGTAGCTGTGCGCCTTCGCGGCCCAGGGCCTCATCCAGCGAGGCGAGGCGTTCATGCGTCTGCCGGTAGGCGCGGTGCAGGGCAAGGAACGCGCGCGCCAGAACCGGCGCGTTCGAGGCGGTCAGCCGCAGGTCAGCCAGTTGCGGCGTGCTTTCGCCAAAGACCGGATCGGCCAGCGCTTCGCGCATGTCGGTGACCAGCCGTTCGGCATCGCCTTGGCCCAGTTCGGTCACGTCGTAGCCGAACTCCTGCGCCAAGGCCAACACCACCGTGGTGCTGACCGGGCGGTTGTTGTTCTCCATCTGGTTGAGATAGGGCAGCGAGATCCCCAGCTTGGCGGCGAAATCCTTTTGCGTCAGGTGCAAACGGGTGCGGATGTCGCGCAGCTTGGCGCCGGCGTAGAGTTTCTGGGTGGCCATTCGGGGATTCCGGTTTTGCATCTTTGCTTAATCGTCGCGCGAAGATGCAAATTTTGTCAGGCGGCGTCCAGCCCCCGCAATTGCCGGGCGCGCCGGATCACCACCAAAATCGCCCCGACAGATGCAAGGCCGGAAAAGAACATCATCCACAGCAGCGGCCACGCCCCGCTGCCCGGTTGCAACAGCGCGCTGGCCAGTTGCGACAGTGCCGCGCCGCCCCCGAGCATGATCGCCCCCGCCAGACCGGAGGCGGTGCCCGCCAGACCGGGCCGGACCGACAGCGCGCCCGCGGTGGCATTGGGGATCGTCAACCCGTTGCCCAACCCCACAAAGGTCATGAAGCCGAAGAAAACCCAGGCATTGCCCAGCCCCATCGCAAAGACCACCAGCGACAGCGCCATGCCACCGGACACGATCACGCCGCCCCACAGCACCATGGAATTGATCCCGATCCGGGACGAAAACCGCCCCGACAGGAAGTTGCCTAGCGCATAACCCACGGCGGGCGCGCCAAAGAAGAACCCCAGCACCGTGGTTGACAGGCCAAACACCTCGATCCCCACATAAGAGGCGCCGCCGACATAGGAAAAGAACGCGCCGGAGGAGAACGCGCAGGCCAGGGCATAGCCCCAGAAACGCGGGCTGCGGAACAGTTCGGGGTATTCGCGGAACTGCTGGCCAAGGGTCAGCCCGCTGGCGGTTGTCGTCTCGCCCAGATCGCGCAGGCACAGCGCGATCAGCGCCAGCCCGAGCGCCAGCATCAGCCAGAAATTCGCATGCCAGCCGTAATTCTGCGCCAGCCAGCCGCCCGCGATGGGGGCCAGCATCGGCACCAGCGACATGCCCATGGTCACATAGCCGATCATCGAGGCGGCCTCGTTCGGCGGATAGAGGTCGCGAACCACGGCGCGGCTGAGGACCATGGCGACGACGACGCTGGCCTGTAGCATCCGGAAGATCAGGAAAACCGTGATATTGGTCGCCAGCAGGCAGCCGACGGTGGCCAGCGCGAAAATCACCATTCCGCCAAGAATGACCGGCCTGCGCCCCAGCTTGTCCGAGATCGGCCCGATAAACAGTTGCAACACCGCATTCCCGGCCAGATAACCGGATACCGAAAACTGCATCACCGCGTAATCGGTCTCAAACCATTCGGCCATGATCTGCAACGACGGCACAAAAATATTCATCACCAGCGCGGACATTCCGGCCAGCAGAACCAGTGTGACAATATGCGGCGGGGTGCTGCGGTCGAGGAACCGCACCTGATTTGTGGTTTGCATGGCAGTATCGGTATGCCGCGTTTCGGGGATTGTCCAATGCTAGCACGGCTTTTGGCGTCGGTTCGCTAATTTGCACTATTCACCATGTGGGGATTTGCCTGTTTGCAAATTTGCGAGGAATCCCTTGAGGCCCCGCGTTTCCCCTGTATTTTCCGCCCAAACCGGAAGGGGTCGCAGATGAAAGACATTATCCAGGAATTGCATGACCGCCGCGAGAACGCACGTCTCGGCGGCGGGCAGAAACGCATCGACAGCCAGCACGCCAAGGGCAAGCTGACGGCGCGTGAACGGATCGAGCTTTTGCTCGATGAGGGCAGTTTCGAGGAATACGACACCTTCGTCGCCCACCGTTGCACCGATTTCGGCATGGAGCAGAACCGTCCCTACGGTGACGGCGTTGTCACCGGCTGGGGCACCATCAACGGCCGCATGGTCTATGTCTTCTCGCAGGACTTTACCGTGCTTGGCGGGTCGGTTTCGGCCACCCATGCGCAGAAGATCTGCAAGGTCATGGATATGGCGATGCAGAACGGCGCGCCGGTCATCGGTCTGAACGACTCCGGCGGTGCCCGCATCCAGGAAGGCGTGGATGCGCTGGCGGGCTATGCCGACATCTTCCAAAAGAACATCGAGGCCTCGGGCGTGATCCCGCAGATCTCTGTCATCATGGGGCCCTGCGCGGGCGGCGCGGTCTATTCGCCTGCCATGACCGACTTTATCTTCATGGTGAAGGACACCTCTTATATGTTCGTCACCGGCCCCGATGTGGTCAAGACGGTGACCAATGAGATCGTCACCGCCGAGGAACTGGGCGGGGCCTCGACCCACACCAAGAAATCCTCCGTCGCGGACGGCGCGTTCGAAAACGACGTCGAGGCGCTGGCCGAGGTCCGCCGCCTTGTGGATTTTCTGCCGCTGAACAACCGGGAAAAGCCCCCGGTGCGCCCCTTCTTTGATGAGGTCGACCGGATCGAGGCCAGCCTTGACACCCTGATCCCCAGCAACCCCAACATGCCCTACGACATGAAGGAGTTGATCACCAAGGTCGCGGATGAGGGGGATTTCTACGAGATCCAGCAGGATTTCGCGGGCAATATCATCACTGGGTTCATCCGTCTCGAAGGGCAGACCGTGGGTGTTGTCGCCAACCAGCCGATGGTGCTGGCGGGCGTGCTGGACATCGACAGCAGCCGCAAGGCCGCGCGCTTTGTCCGCTTCTGCGACTGTTTCGAGATCCCGATCCTGACCCTTGTCGATGTGCCCGGCTTCCTGCCCGGCACCGCGCAGGAATACAACGGTGTCATCAAGCACGGTGCCAAGCTGCTGTTCGCCTATGGCGAGGCCACCGTGCCGATGGTCACGGTCATCACCCGCAAGGCCTATGGCGGGGCTTATGACGTCATGGCCTCCAAGCATATGAAGGCGGACGTGAACTATGCCTGGCCGACGGCGCAGATCGCCGTGATGGGGGCCAAGGGCGCGGCAGAGATCATTCACCGCGCCGATCTGGGCGACCCGGCCAAGATTCAGGCCCATGCGGACCGGTACGAAGACCGCTTTGCCAATCCCTTCATCGCGGCGGAACGCGGGTTCATCGACGAGGTGATCCAGCCGCGTTCGACCCGGCGGCGGGTGGCCAAGGCCTTTGCGATGTTGCGCAACAAGCAGCAGAGCATGCCGTGGAAAAAGCACAACAACATCCCGCTCTGACAGCATGGGGAGAGGTGGCATGACACGCGGTCAAGACATGGCGTTTCACCCGGTCACGGCCGTCGCGCGGGCGGCGGGCGTCGGCCTGTGGTCCGCATCGGTCCGGTGCAGGCACGGCGGCGGAGTACCCGCATGAGGCGGAACGGCTGGCATACCCATGAAAAGGACGGGCGCTATGTGCTGGCCCGCCACTGGCCGCCGCGTTTCGACGTGGCCGCGATCAGTGGATTTCCGCCGGTGCGGGCGGCCTGGCTGGCGCGGCAGATCCGGCAGGATCTCTGGCGCACATTTCAGCACTTGCGCGGTTTTTCTCCCGTGGTAGAAGTTGCCGCCACGGAAGACGGCGTGATCGTGCGCGCTGGCGGTCGCCTCTCGGGGCGGACCCCGCCGGGCACAGAGGGCCGCATCCGCGATCTGCTCGACAGTCCTGCGCATCGCGCGCGCTGGATGGTCTGTGCGGGGGAGGACGCCTGATGCGGGTGTCACGGAATACAGCCTCGGGCGCGCCCGAGGCCAAGGCGGCCCCGGTGGGAGGAGCCGCGGGTGTCAAAACCCGCTGGTGCCGGGGCTGCCGCCTAAAGATCTCACATCCGAAAGTCATCAGGCTGGGCGCTGCCGCCATTGCCGGGCTGTTTGCCGTGCCGCTGGACGCCGCGCAGCAGGTCTTGCCGACCTCGGGGCTTGAGATCGAACTGCATGACATCATCGCGCAGCCGCCGGTCTGGCGGGTGCGCTACATCGCGCCAAATCTGGCGCAAGACGGTTTGCCCTTTGCCGATGTGGCCGGGGACATGGAGCTTTTGTGTACCCAGGACGCGCTGCAACGCATCACCCAAGAGGGCGGCGCGCCGTCGCAAATCGTGATCACGCTGATGTCCGCGCCGGTGGAATTCGGCGTCATGACACCCGGCGTCACCCAATTTTTCGAAAGTTACACGGTCGAAAGCGACCTCTGCATTTGGGAAGCTTTTTAATGACTCCACAATATCTTGCGGCTCGACTCTCATGTGGACAAGTATTTGCGGCTTCTGTGTCACAGCGCGAATCGTTGCCACGGGCGGCGTATCTTTTTCCACAACCCTCGGTTAGGTTCGCTGGTGATTGCACCCAAGCAATCGAAACCTCAGAACGGGGACAGGCAGGGCGCTTGCGCGCTGAATGTTTCATTGCACTAGACAGGAGTAGACGATGTCCAAGAGCATCAAACTGCTTGCCATGTTCGCTGTCATCGCAGGCGTCTCGGCTTGCGCGCAGCAAGAAGAAGAAGAGTATATCGTCGTCGATCCCGAGCCCATCTCGGTCGAGCCGGTTTACACAGGCAAGTACAAGTAAGAACCTATCGGGGCGGGCCAGTGCGTCCGTCCCGCTTTCCCGCACCAACGGGGCAGCGTGCGGACCCCGGCAGGGTCGCCGCCGACTTTCGCGCCACGCCGATGCGCGCGCCCATGTGCCGGAGGTCGGCACATGCTGAAGCATCGCGGATTCCCCGGCCGCCTCAGCGGCACCGACTATCAGTTTGTCATTCGCCGCGCCAATCCCAAGGGCGTCTCGCCGATCACCCGCCGCGAACGTTATCGCGACCGTCGTCCGCCGGACCGCCGCGCCGACACCGCCTTTATGGCCGCGCTCTGGCGTCACTTCGGAACCGAACCGTTCGAGCGGGGCAATCTGGACGCAGGCCGCCTGTCGTGGCTGTTTGGCCGCGAGGTGCTGCCGGTTGACGACCCGTTCGATCCGGAGAGCTACGAGGCGCTTCTGGTCATCGACGAACAGGCCGCCCGCGCCGCCTTTCCCGAGGCCTTCGACGAGTCGGAGGACTGGGAATGAACGTGGGCGTAATCTTGCCAGTTCCCGGCCAGATTGCGCGGGGCGTTGCCGATGGATTCTTTCCGCGCATTGCGGGCTTTGCAGAGCCGCAGGATTCTGTAAGCGTGACCTTGGGTCGCGGCCCGGGTCCCATACCGTCCCTTCGTCCCCGCGCATCCCAACCCCCCTCGGGGCGGCCAGGTCAGTCCCCGGCCCGGTCGCCCCATCTTCTCTCTATATCCGAAAAACCTGTATGCTACCAAAGGGTTGGCGGATTCCCGCGCCCGGATCGCGGGGCCGGGGAATGGCGCTGGCAATTCCGGTCCCGATGGTGTTGTGTCGTCTCGGAGCAGTCGACCCGAGATGAGGAGAACCTCACATGCGCACAGACATCACGATCCGCTATCCCTTTGCCCTCTGCCTTGGCGCGGCCACTGTGCTGGCGGGCTGTGGCGACAACCTTGGCGAGCAGGCGGCCTATGGCGCCGGGGCCGGGGCGGCCTCTGCCGTGGCGTTGGACACCAATGTCCTCACCGGTGCCGCCGTCGGCGTCGCAACCAATATCGCCTATTGCAGCACCTACCCCTCGCGCTGCTGAGACCGCGCTCCGGCGGGTTGTCGCGCATCATGCGCTGGAACCCGCCAACCGGATGAAAGCCGCGCGGAACGATCTTTCGCCTGACACGTTTGCCCTTCATCATCCTGTCGTTCTGACATGGGACAAGGAGGCTTCCTCATGCGTATCATCACCCTTTCCGTCGCTCTTGCCGCAACCCTTGGCCTTGCGGCCTGCGAAGGCACAGACCTTGAACGCGGCGTCATGGGCGCGGGCATTGGCGCGGCCAGTGCCGCAGCGACCGGGCGCAGCGTGGCTGCGGGCGCGGCCATCGGCGGCGCAGCCGGCGTCGTCTGTGACGACGTCACACCGGAGTTGTGCAGAAAGTAACCAGATCATCGGCGGGCGCCTGACACGCGCTGCCCCCGTACCGTTTCAACGCCGTCCGGACCGCAGGGTCCGGGCGGCGTTTGCATGTGCAGATGCGCGCCCGAACGGCGCCAAGAAGAAGGGACAGACATGTTCGACAAGATCCTGATCGCAAACCGGGGCGAAATCGCCTGCCGGGTCATCAAGACCGCCCGCAAGATGGGCATCAAGACGGT
>NZ_JBLXFB010000007.1:0-144256 GCF_048262615.1 Antarctobacter sp. | reverse complement strand
AAGATCCTGATCGCAAACCGGGGCGAAATCGCCTGCCGGGTCATCAAGACCGCCCGCAAGATGGGCATCAAGACGGTCGCCGTCTATTCCGACGCCGACAAGAACGCGCTGCACGTGGAAATGGCGGATGAGGCGGTCCACATCGGCCCGCCCGCCGCGAACCAGTCCTATATCGTGATCGACAAGATCATGGACGCCATCAAGCAGACCGGCGCGCAGGCGGTGCATCCGGGCTATGGCTTTCTGTCCGAGAACCCGAAATTCGCTCTGGCGCTGGAGGCGGCGGGCGTTGCTTTTATCGGCCCCCCGGTCAAGGCAATCGAGGCGATGGGGGACAAGATCACCTCAAAGAAGATCGCGCAGGAGGCCAATGTCTCCACCGTGCCGGGCTACATGGGCCTGATCGGGGACGCGGATGAGGCGGTCAAGATTTCCGGTGAGATCGGCTACCCGGTGATGATCAAGGCCTCTGCCGGTGGCGGCGGCAAGGGCATGCGCATCGCGTGGAACGACGAAGAGGCGCGCGAGGGGTTTCAGTCCTCCAAGAACGAGGCCGCCAGCAGCTTTGGCGACGACCGCATCTTTATCGAGAAATTCGTCACGCAGCCGCGCCACATCGAAATTCAGGTGCTGTGTGATGCGCATGGCAATGGCGTTTACCTGCACGAACGCGAATGTTCGATCCAGCGCCGAAACCAGAAGGTTGTCGAAGAGGCCCCCAGCCCCTTCCTTGATCCCGAAACCCGCAAGGCCATGGGCGAACAGTCGGTCGCGCTGGCCAAGGCGGTGGGCTATGCCAGCGCGGGCACGGTGGAATTCATCGTCGACGGCGACCGGAATTTCTATTTCCTTGAGATGAACACCCGCCTTCAGGTGGAACATCCCGTGACCGAACTGATCACCGGCATCGACCTTGTCGAGCAGATGATCCGCGTCGCCAACGGCGAGCCACTGTCGATCACGCAGGACGACCTGAAAATCAACGGCTGGGCGATTGAAAACCGCCTCTACGCCGAAGATCCCTATCGCGGCTTTCTGCCCTCTATCGGCCGCCTGACCCGCTATCGCCCCCCCGCAGAGGGGCCGCTGGGCGAAGGCGTGGTGCGCAACGACACCGGCGTCTATGAAGGCGGTGAGATCAGCATGTATTACGACCCGATGATCGCCAAGCTCTGCACATGGGCGCCGACCCGCGCGCAGGCGATCGAGGTCATGCGCAACGCGCTGGACAGCTTCGAGGTCGAAGGCATCGGCCACAACCTGCCATTTGTCGCCGCCGTCATGGATCACCCGATCTTCATCGCCGGGGACATGACCACCGCCTTCATCGCCGAGCAGTACCCGGAGGGGTTTGAGGGGGTGACGCTGGCCGAGGATGAGCTGAAGCGCGTCGCCGCCGCCGCCGCCGCGATGAACCGCGTCGCCGAGATCCGCCGCACCCGTGTCACCGGACGTCTGGGCAATCACGAACGCCGTGTGGGCAGCGACTGGGTGGTCAGCCTGCAAGGCGTGCAGTTCGAGGCCGCGATCGACGCCGACCACGATGGTGCCACCGTATCCTTTTCCGACGGCTCAACCCTGCGTGTCGAGGGCGACTGGACTCCGGGTGACAGCCTTGCCCGGATGACCGTGGACGGGGCGCCGCTGGTGCTGAAGGTCGACAAGATCACCCAAGGGTTCCGCCTGCGCACGCGTGGCGCGGATCTCAAGGTCAATGTGCGCTCGCCGCGTCAGGCGGAGCTGGCCGCGCTGATGCCGGAGAAACTGCCGCCCGATACCTCGCGGATGCTGCTCTGCCCGATGCCCGGCCTTGTGGTCAAGGTGAACGTCGAAGAGGGGCAGGAGGTGCAGGAGGGACAGGCGCTTTGTACCATCGAGGCCATGAAGATGGAGAACATCCTGCGCGCCGAGCGTAAGGGCGTGGTGGCCAAGATCAACGCCGGACCGGGCGACAGCCTTGCCGTTGACGAAGTGATCATGGAGTTCGAATAACCCATGCTGCGCCACGCCCTCCGTATCTGGCTGATGCACAGTCTGGCCTTTGTGGCCGGGCTGGTGGTGTCGGGGGTCGTGGCGGTGGGTCTGTGGTTTCTGGTGCCGACCCAAGGCGGCAATGCGCTGTTGATCGGCACCGCTCTGGGGGTGTCCATCATCTCGGTGGGGACGGGATACGCGGTGTACCTCACGCTTGTGGCGGCGCTGCTGGGGGTGGTTCCGGGCTGGGGCTTTTACCTGTTCGGGCCGCTGGTGGTGCTTTCTGTCATGGGGCTGGTGTTCGGGGCGGTCTATTCCGGCCTGCTTGCCGCGGGCAGCGGCAGCCTGCTGGGCTATGCGCTGCTGTATCTGGGCGGTGGCGGCGCGCTGCACCGGCTGGTGGCCGCACTGGGTGAGGCGGAGGACCGGCTGTGAGTCCTCCAGCGGCAACATATCCTCAACCCCTTGGCGCTAGGCTGCGGTCCACGGCGGGGCGGAACAGGGCAGGGCGGTTTGGCGCAAAGGTTCGGACAGGTGATGGCGCTGGTGGCGCTGACCGCATTGCTGGCGGGCTGTTTCCGGCTGGACACAGAGGCCGGGGTGCGCGCCCAGCTCAGGACTTGGCTGTTTCTGGCGCAGACCCGGCATTTTACCTCGCGGTCGACCTGCACGGCGGCGATTTTCGAAACCATCTCGGGCGAATTGCGCGGCAGCGGGCCGCTGCGCCGTGTCGCGGATCTGGACAGCGGTCAGCGCCTGTTGGCCAAGGGGCACGCGGTGGCCTTCGAACTGCCGGGGCTGACGCCCAACATGGTGTCCGAGGCGCTGATGTCGGTCAATCTGTCCGAGGGGCTTGGCCTGATCTCCAGCTTTGTGGGGCCGTCGCAGGCCTGCATGACAGAGGCGTTTCAGAACGACGTCTACCTTGCGCTGATGTCGCCCGACACGGTGATGATCTACGATCCGTCGCACAATGCGCTGGTGCTGCTGCACCGCCCGTCGCAGATCGCCTTTTTCCTGCGCGGCAACGTCTGACGTGGGGCCGGGCCGGTGTGGGCCAAGCCGCTTGCAAGCGGCTTCAAAGCGGTTTTGCAACCGCTTTGCAAAGGCGTTGCTTGACGCCTTTGGCCGCGCCCGTGACCCGGCCCGTGACCCGGCCCTTGTCATGGCGCGCGGCCTATTTCGCGCGCACTTCCTGCTGGCGCAGCGGCAGTTTGTCGATCGAGCGTGAGATTTCACGCTCTGACCATGGGCTCGGCTTGCGGGCCACAATAGTGCCGTCCTTGGCGATGATCGCCAGCATGAAACCGCGCGGGCGCAGGGTTTGCCGCACCGATGTCCGCGCCGCCGGGTCGGTGTCGATGATGATCACCACGTCCCGCTCATCCAGCGCGTCCAGCCGTTCCGACAGCAGGGCCATCTGCTCGACGTACCGCGGGTCCGCCGCATTGTCGGCAAAGACCACAACGGGGCGTTTCAGCCACAGCCAGTCTTCCAGCGTCGTCTCCGAGGCGGGGTGGATCATGTCGAACGGGCCGTCCGAGGTCTCCGCCCCCTGCGCCGCCGAGAGGCTGGCAAAGCCGCCCATCAGGGCCGCTGCGATCAGTCGTTTTACCATTTTCATACAATACGATATAAGTCGCCCCCGGCGGGCTGCACAGCCATCGCGCCAATCCATCTGCAAAAATTTTATCTTTAACGGCATCCCAACCCGCTCCTGCGCAGGGTCTCCCCTGTCTGAACGCCCGCGCGCGCTGCGCGTTTGCGGGCTGCGCCATGGGGGCCGCGACACGATGGATGTCATATTGCATATCGGTGCACATCGCACCGCCACCACCAGTTTCCAAAGCTACCTGCGCGCCAACCGGACAGAGTTGCAGGCGCAGGGGATCGGCTTTTGGGCACCCTGGCGCACCCGTGGCGGGTTGCTGAACGGCATCGCCGATCAGCCACGGGCCGACCACGATGCCCGCCGGGCCACCGGGCGGGTTGCGCTGAACCTCGAAGCGGCGCGCCGCAAGGGGATTGCCGCGCTGGTTGTCACCGATGAGAACATGGCCGGCACCCCGCGCCGCTGCCTGCGGGCGCGCGGCGTCTATCCCGGCGTCGGCGAACGTCTGGCACGGCTGTCGGCGGCCTTTGGCAGGCCGACCCGCGTCACCTTGCAGATCCGCGCGCTGGACGCGTGGTGGGCCTCATCCATCGCCTGGCTGGTGCCGCGCGGTGAGGGGCTGCCCAGTTCCGGCACGCTTGAGGCGATCAGCCGCGCGCCGCGCAGCTGGCGCGACGTGATCACCGATATCGCCTGCGCCTGTCCCGGCACCGACCTTCAGGTCACCGCCTATGAGGCGTTCGGCGACCGGCCCGACCTGCTGCTCAGGGTGCTGACGGAGCGCCGGTCGGTGCCGCTTGCCGGGCCCGGCGGCTTTGTCGAGAACCGGCGCCCGGACATTGCCCACCTGCGCGCGGTGCTGGCCGACCGGGGCGGCACGCTGCCCGCCCCGTCGTCGCAGACGCGGTGGACCCCGTTTAGCGACACCCAGGCCGCGCGCCTGCGCGAGACCTATGCCGACGATCTGTTCTGGCTGCGCGCCGGGGCGGATGGTCTGGCCCGACTGACAGAGGACCCGGAGCCCGCGAGACCTAGGCTGAACCTGGCCGCGGCTGCCATGAAGAGAGGAAACACCGATGACGGACCTGCCCGAAAGCTGGCGCGCTGATGCCGAAAAGGACCTGCGCGGCCGCCCGCTGGACGATCTGACCTGGAAAACGCTGGAGGGGATCGCGGTCAAGCCGCTGTATACCGCCGCCGACACCGAGGGCCTGCCGCACATGGGCACGCTGCCGGGGGCAGAGCCGTTTACGCGGGGCGTCAAGGCGACGATGTATGCGGGCCGTCCCTGGACAATCCGTCAATACGCCGGGTTCTCGACCGCCGAGGAATCGAACAATTTCTATCGCAAGGCGCTGGCCGCCGGGCAACAGGGCGTGTCCGTCGCCTTCGATCTGGCCACCCACCGTGGCTATGACAGCGACCACCCCCGCGTGGTCGGGGACGTGGGCAAGGCCGGTGTCGCCATCGACAGTGTCGAGGACATGAAGATCCTGTTTGACGGCATCCCGCTGGACAAGGTCAGCGTGTCGATGACCATGAACGGCGCGGTGATCCCGGTGCTGGCCAGCTTTATCGTCACCGGTGAGGAACAGGGGCATGATCGCTCGATCCTGTCCGGGACCATTCAGAACGACATTCTGAAGGAATTCATGGTCCGAAACACCTATATCTATCCGCCCGCGCCCTCGATGCGGATCATCTCGGACATTATTGAGTATACCTCGAACGAGATGCCGAAATTCAACTCGATCTCGATCTCCGGCTACCATATGCAGGAGGCGGGCGCGAACCTTGTGCAGGAACTGGCTTTCACGCTGGCCGACGGCAAGGAATACGTCAAAACCGCCATCGAGGCGGGCATGGACATCGACAAATTCGCCGGGCGGCTGTCGTTCTTCTTTGCCATCGGCAAGAACTTTTTCATGGAGGTGGCCAAGTTGCGCGCCGCGCGGATGCTCTGGCACCGCATCATGACCGAACTGGGGGCGCAGAACCCGCGCTCCAAGATGCTGCGCACCCATTGCCAGACCTCGGGCGTGTCGCTGGCCGAGCAGGACCCCTACAACAACGTCATCCGCACCGCCTATGAGGCGATGTCGGCGGTGC
The DNA here is from genome assembly GCF_048262615.1 of Antarctobacter sp. GTDB lineage: Bacteria > Pseudomonadota > Alphaproteobacteria > Rhodobacterales > Rhodobacteraceae > Antarctobacter. The sequence goes on along the minus strand of NZ_JBLXFB010000007.1, from coordinate 138,561 downwards.
TGGGCGGCACGCAATCGCTGCACACCAACGCGCTGGACGAGGCGATTGCCCTGCCGACCGAATTCAGCGCCCGCATCGCTCGCAATACCCAGTTGATCCTGCAAGAGGAAACCGGCGTGACCAAGGTCGTCGATCCGCTGGCCGGGTCGTATTACGTTGAAAAGCTGACCCATGATCTGGCCGAAGAGGCGTGGAAGCTGATCGAAGAAGTGGACGAGATGGGCGGCATGACCCGCGCGGTCGAGAGCGGCATGCCGAAACTGCGGATCGAGGAAACCGCCGCCCAGCGGCAGGCCGAGATCGACCGCGGCACCGACGTGATTGTCGGCGTGAACAAGTACAAGCTGGACAAGCAGGATGCGCTCGACATCCTCGATATCGACAACGCCAAGGTGCGTGAGGGGCAGGTGGCCCGGCTGGAGAAAATCCGCGCCACCCGCGATGAGCCCGCCTGTCAGGCGGCGCTGGACGAGTTGACCCGCCGCTGCAAGGCGGGCGGGAATCTGTTGGAAGCCGCCGTCGAGGCGGCGCGCGCGCGGGCATCCGTGGGGGAAATCAGCATGGCGATGGAAAAGGAATTTGGCCGCCACCGGGCCGAGGTCAAGACGCTGGCCGGTGTCTATGGCGCCGCCTATGAGGGCGACGAAGGCTTTGCCGCGATCCAGAAATCGGTCGAGGCTTTCGCCGAGGCCGAGGGCCGGCGTCCGCGCATGCTGGTGGTCAAGATGGGGCAGGACGGCCACGACCGGGGGGCCAAGGTGATCGCCACCGCCTTTGCCGATATCGGTTTTGACGTGGACGTGGGGCCGCTGTTCCAGACCCCCGAAGAGGCGGCGCAGGACGCCATCGACAACGACGTGCATGTGATCGGCATTTCGTCTCAGGCGGCAGGCCACAAGACGCTGGCCCCGCAATTGGTCGACGAGCTGAAAAAGCAGGGCGCGGGCGATATTCTGGTGATCTGCGGCGGGGTGATCCCGCAACAGGACTACGCGTTCCTGTACAACGCCGGGGTGAAGGCGATCTTTGGTCCGGGCACCAATATCCCTGAGGCGGCGCAGGACATCCTGCGCCTGATCCGCGCCGCCAGCGCCGACGCGGCCTGAGCGGTTTCGGCGCGCTGATGCGCGCCGACCGGCGCGCGCCCGTGCCGGGCGCGCGAATCGGGGGCTGCGCCCCCGGATTGGGGTATTTGAGCAAAGAAGAAGCCGGGGCGGGGGGGCCATGTCCAAACGTGTGAAGATCCTGATCGGCATGGCTCTGGGGGCGCTCTGGGCGGTGGTGGTGATCTGGCCGCGGCCGGTGTGGGAGGACACCGGGCTGGTCTTGGCGCTGGCCGTGGCGGGCTTTTGCATCGGGTTGCCCTTGGTGGCGATGATCGGGCGGCTGGCGCAGCGGCGGTTTTTTGACGATGCGATCATCGACGGGCAGGCGCTGTCCGGCGCGGCGGAGATCGACGCGCGGGTCCTGTCGAACACCGTCGAGCAGGGGGTGCTGGCGGTCTGCATCTGGCCCTTGGCCGGGCTGGTGCTGGGCAGCGGCACGGTGCTGAGCCTTGGGGGCGGGTTTGTGCTGGCGCGGCTGGCGTTCTGGATCGGCTATCACGTCTCGCCGCCGCTGCGCGCCTTTGGCTTTGCCGCCACGTTTTATCCCACGGTCATGGCCGCCTTGCTGGTGCTGGGCGCGGGCGTGCAACTGGCGCTCTGAGGCTCTGTTCATCGTCTTTCGGCGCGGCTACGGTCCGGTCAGGCCACAGCGAGGGGCGCAACATGTTGGAACTCGATCACATCGCCGTTCTGGGCGGGACGTTGGCGCAGGCGGTGGCCCATGTGGAGGCGGCGCTGGGGCTGTCGATGGGGCCGGGCGGGCGGCACGCGCGCTATGGCACCCACAACCGGCTGATCGGGCTTGCACCTGCGGTCTATCTGGAGGCCATCGCCATTGACCCGGACGCCCCCGCGCCGGACGATGCCCGCTGGTTCGGGCTGGACAGCTTTGACGGCCCCGCACGGCTGGACAAGTGGATTGCCCGCGTGCCCGACATCGACGCCGCCATCGCGGCGCTGCCCATGGCGGGGCGGCGGGTGGATCTGGAGCGTGACGGGTTGCGCTGGTCGATGGCGGTGCCTGAGGATGGCGCATTGCCCTTTGACGGGAAGTTCCCGGCGCTGATCCAGTGGCATGTGGCCCGTCCGCCGGGGCAGAGCCTGCCGCCTTCGGGCCTGACGCTGGACCAGTTGATCGTCACCCACCCCGAGGCCCCGGCGCTGGCGGCCTTGCTGGCCCCGCATCTGAACGCGCCGCTGGTGTCGTTCCGGCCCGCACCGCGCCCCGGCCTGCGCGCCCGGCTGACCGGCCCGGACGGTCCGCGCCATGTGTGACACCGGGCGCGCCGCGCCGGTCCGTGGCGCGGGGTCCGGCCCGCCCCGGCACCTTGTGCTGTTGCAGAAATTTCTCTGATCCTCCCCTGACACTCCGCGCCGGACCGCGTAAACTGGGCCCATGTCGATCTGGACCCGCATATCCAAGGCCATTCAGGCGCTCGCCTCTGGCGAGGGGCTGGCCGCCGTCTTTGACCGGCTGCGCGCGCCGCCCGAACGCGGCGTCGCCTTTACCATCGCGGTGATTGCGCTGTCGGCCAAGATGGCCAAGGCCGACGGGCTGGTGACGCGCGACGAGGTCACCGCCTTTCGCGAGGTGTTCCAGATCGCGGCCGAGGATGAGGCCGGGGCCGCGCGGGTCTTCAACCTCGCCCGGCAGGACGTGGCAGGCTATGAGGAATACGCCCGCCGCATCCGGCAGATGTTCGGCGACAGCGCCGGCACCCTGTGCGACCTGATGGAGGGGCTGTTTCACATTGCCATGGCGGATGGCACCTATCATCCGGCAGAGGATGCCTTTCTGTCCAACGTGGCGGCGATTTTCGGGCTGGACGACATCCAGTTCCGCGCGCTGCGGGCGCGCTTTGTCCCCGATGCGGTCCCCGATCCCTACAGCGTGCTGGGCGTCGCGCCCGACACCCCGCTGGACCAGATCCGCGCCCAGTGGCGGCGGCTGGTGCGCGACAGCCACCCCGATGTGATGATCGCGCGCGGGGTGCCGCAGGAGGCGGTCAAGATCGCCGAGAAACGCCTGATCGACATCAACCGCGCGTGGGAGGAAATCTCTGCCGCTGCGCGCGAAACCGCCTGAGGCCGCCGGTGCGGCTGGCCAGCTACAACGTCGAATGGTTCGATTCCCTGTTTGACAACAAGGGCCGCCCGCAAATCGACAGTGAGCGGGGCGGACGGCACCAGATCACCCGCGGCGACCAGCTGGAGGCGCTGGGCCATGTCTTTCGCACCATCGACGCCGACGCCATCATGGTGATCGAGGCCCCCGACACCAGCCGCCGCCGCTCCACCACCCGCGCGCTGGCCAATTTCGCCGAGGCCGCAGGCCTGCGCAGCCGCGACGTGGTGACGGGGTTCGTCAACGACACCCAGCAGGAAATCGCGCTGCTGTTCGACCCGGACGTGCTGCGCGTGCGCCATGACCCGCAAGACAGCCCAAACGCGCCGCGCTTTGACGGCGTGTTCGAGATCGACCTCGACATCGACGCCCGCGCGGACACGGTGGCGTTTTCCAAACCGCCGCTGGAACTGGCGGTCGAAACCACATCCGGGCACAAACTGCGGATCATCGGCGCGCATCTGAAATCCAAGGCCCCGCATGGGGCGCGGGGCCATGACGCGGTCATGAAGCTGGCCATCGCCAACCGGCGCAAGCAACTGGCGCAGGCGGTCTGGCTGCGCCGCCGGGTCGAGTCGCATCTGGCGGCGGGTGAGGATCTGATCCTGATGGGGGATCTGAACGACGGGCCGGGCCTTGACGCCTATGAGGGGCTGTTCGGACGCAGTTCGGTCGAGATCCTGCTGGGCGCAGGCAACGGCGCGGACATGTTGCTGTACGATCCGCACGCGGCGGAGGCGCTGTTCAGCCGTCTGGGCGCACAGCCGACCACGGCGCGGTTCTATCTTTATGAAGAGAAACGCTATCTTCAGGCGCTGCTGGACTATGTCATGATTTCGCCCGCGCTGTGCGATCTTGCGCCGCGCTGGCGCATCTGGCACCCCTTCGATGACGCCGAATGCTGGCAGGATGAGGCATTGCGCGGCGCGTTGCTGGTGGCCTCGGACCATTTCCCGGTGACGCTGGATATCGACCTCTGACATCTTCTCAGACCGGTCGCCCGTGCCTATATTCGGACCATGAAACAACTCGCCATGCCCGCCCTTGTGCTGTCGCTCCTTGCTGCGCCCATCGCCGCACCCGTTGCCGCGCAGGATCAGGAGGACGGTCTGAACCTGATGGAAGAGGGGGCCAAGCTGTTCCTGCGCGGGTTGATGACCGAAATGGAACCGGCGCTGAAGGAACTGGATGAGGTCACGCGCGAGATGCAGCCCTTGCTGCGCGATTTCGTGGCAGAGATGGGTCCGGCGCTGGGCGATCTGCTGGAGCAGGTCGAGGACTGGACCGTCTATTACCCGCCCGAGATGCTGGAAAACGGCGACATCCTCATTCGCCGCCGTGAACCGCTGGAACCGGACGCGCCCAAGCTGAAACCGGTGCCAAAGCCTGACCCAAAACACGTGCCGGGCGACAAGATCGACCTGTAACGCCCTGCGTCAGCCGATCTTGACCTCTCGGCTTTCGGCCCCCAGGGCATCGGCCAGCGACTTCAGCCGGACCTCGCCGACCTCGCCGTAAAGCGGTGCCGTGCTGGCGTCCAGCCGCAGGTCCAGCGCCTTTGTTTCGGCGTCCCAGACAAGGCGCGGGCCGGTGCCATCCGTCTTGAGTGTCCAGAGCATCGCACCAAAGCGCAGCGCCTTGCCCAGCACCTCTGCCTCGTTCTGATGGGCGTCGTCCAGCAGCGCGTACAGATCCTCGAACCGCGTGCCCTCACGCTTGTTGCGATAGCGGTGCAGCAGCGCCAGACCCAGAAACACCCGTTCCCAATGTTTCAGCCCGCCAAGGTTGGCGCGGGTGGCGTTGTCGAAACAGACCTCGGCGCGGTAATCGGGATGCGCGCGCCAACTGACGTCGTGCAACAGGCAGGCGGCGTGGATCAGCCGCTTGCGCGAGGCGCTGGCCTCGGGGAACAGTGGCAGCACAAAGTCATAGAGCGCCGCGCCGAAACCGGGCATCCGGGCATCTTTGGCCTCGGCAAAGCGGCAGGCCTCGATCAGCGGATCGCGGTCGCGCAGATCCTGCGGCATCTGCTCATACAGCAGGCCCTCGCGGATACCGTAGCTTGAAATCGCGATGTCCTTGGGCTCGAACGTCTCCAGCAGGCGCAGCAGCACCTCACAGGCGTAGGGCACCAGCGCCATCCGGGTGCCGGAGACACCGCAGGCCTTGCGCAGCGTGTCGTGATCGTCTGAGGCGTCGATAAAGGCGATGGTGTCGCGCACCGATGTGGCGTCCATCCGGTATTCATGCAGCACCTGCAAAGGATAACCGCGCCTGTGCATGTCGATCCGTGCAATGGCGCGCCAACTGCCGCCGACCAGAAACAGCCGGTCGCGCTGGGTGCCCATGTGCTCTGCCAGACGGTTGAGTTCACGCTTGATCTGCTTGTCGCGGCCCTTGCGGCCGTCCTCGATGTCGCGCAGCTTCAGCGGTCCCAGCGGCGAGGTCATGCGCCGCCCGACCGCCCCGTCGTGAATCTCGGCCAGTTCCATCGACGAGCCGCCGATGTCGCAGACAAGACCATAACTGCCCGGCCAGCCCAGCAGCACCCCCTGCGCCGACAGCCGCGCCTCTTCGGCGCCGTCGATCACCCAGACCCGCAGACCGGTGGCGGATTCCAGCACCGCGCGGAACCCCGGCCCGTCCTCGGCGTCGCGCATCGCGGCGGTGGCCACCACCGTCAGGTCGGGCAGGTCCATGCCCTCGGCCAACGCGCGAAAGCGCAGCATCGCGCGCAGCGCCCGTTCCCGTCCCTCGGGGTTCAGCCGCCCGGTTTCGGCCATGCCGGAGCCAAGGCCGCACATGATCTTTTCGTTGTAGAAATAGGCCGGACTGCGCGCCGCGCCGTCGAATACCACCAGCCGGACAGAGTTGGACCCGATGTCCACCACGCCAACCCGGCTGAGCGCCCGCGCCTTCGGATCGTCGAAGAGAGGCCGCCCGAACGGGTCCCAGTGCCCGTGTGTGTCGTCTAGCCCGTCCATGCGAATCCCGAACCGATTTCACGGTTTATCGCCCGCAAAAGCGCGGTGGGTCAATCGAAAGGCACCAGCCCTTGCGCAGAGGTCCCTGCGGCTCTCAAGGGCTGGTGCGTGCTCTTGGGCCGCGCCTTAGCGGAACAGCGCCAACAGCGATTGCGGCGACTGGTTGGCGATCGACAGCGCCTGAATCGCCAGTTGCTGCTGGACTTGCTGCGCCTGCAACTTGGCCGACACCTCTTCGAGATCGGCATCCACCAGCGTGCCGATGCCGGATTTCAGCGCGTCCGTCAGGCCGGTGATGAACTCCTTTTGGGTGTCCAGACGGCCCTCGGCGGAACCAAATGCCGCAGCCGAATCGATGGCGGTCTGGATCAGACCCTCCATTTCGGTCAGCGCGGCGTCGGCCCCGGCCTGCGAGGTCACGTCGATATTGGCCAGCGCCGAAAGCCCGCCGCCGATGGTGGTGGTGGCATCGGCGGCATACTGGTTCACCGTGATCGAAAAGTTGTCGCCGGTCTGGTCGGCCCCGGTAAAGGTCACTTGATTGCCGCTGGCGGTGGCGCCGACGGTGCCCTCGTTGCCCGCGCCCAGATCATCGGTGACGTATTTGTTGAACGCCGCCGCCAGACCTGCTGCGACATCCTCCATCGTGTCGCCGTCGCGCGCCACATAGCTGATGTCGTCACGCCCGGCGGTGTTGCCGGGGGCATTGGCCGCGCTGGCCGAGATCGCGACCGAAAACCCGGTGCCCGCCGCGACGGTGGTGGTGGCGGACGCGCCAAAGGTGGTGGTGCCGGTGGGGGCGGTGCCCGCGCCGGTCAGCGTGGCCGCCGCGCCGTCGCCGGAACCGGTGATGTCATTGGCGGCCCCGGACAGCGCCGTCAGGCCCGCGCCGATGCTGGCCTGTCCCTGACTGAGATCCTGCTTGGCGATGCGAATGTCGCTGGAGGTGACGCCGTCCATCGACCGGTTGATCGAGGCCAGCACGTTGATGCCACCGGACCCGGCGGTCTGGTCGGTGTTGGACAGCATCGCCTGACCGTTGAACTGCGCCGCGCTGACAATCGAGGAAATCTGCTCGCGCAGCGCAACGATATCGGTCTGGATCTTGCTGCGGTCGACGTTTTCCTCCTGCGCGGCCACAACCTTGCCCTTGATCTCGGTCAGCAGCTCGGCGACGGTCTCGGCGCCCTGCCGCCCGACGGCCACCGTCGACTGCCCCAGATTGAGACTGTCGGTGACGCGTTTGAAGCCCTGAACATCGGCCTCCATCGTCTTGGAAATCGCCCAGACAGCGGCATTGTCCTTGGACGAGGCCACTTTCTTGCCCGTCGAAATCTGCATCTGCGTGTTCGACATCGAGGCGTTGATCGCCTTCAGCGTTTGCAGGGCCGTCGTGGCCCCGTGGTTGGTATTGATACTCGACATAAAGCTCTCGCCTTTCTCGTCAGAACGGCGCGTTTCGCGCCAGAAAAATCGGGGAAATGCCCGATCCGGGAAGCGCCGTTCTGACGATGCAGGCGAATCAATCCGCCCGCGCCACGAGACATGTCGTGCCCGAAGAGTTTCCAAGGTCGGCTTTAACTGTCGTTTAACGATTTGCGGCAGGGCAGGGGTGATATTGGGGCGGAAATGCGTCGGGGATTTGAACGATTTGCCGGTGCGTTTTGCGGCTTTGGCAGCGCGATGTTGTCATCTTGGAAACGGTCCCGCCGCGAATCTGCGCAAACCGGGCCAGTAACCCCGCACATCCGGGCCTCAGGCGGCGCAAATCGCGTCCGGTCCCCCGCAAACCCGGACCCGGCCAAACAAAAGCCGTCCCGACCGGGACGGCTTTGTTCACAGATTCGAAACACCCGGTCCGGCGACCGGCTCTGCCTTAATCGCTGGTATGGGTCAGTTTCGGCACGTCCGAGGCCCCCGCCGACCCGCGCCCCGACAGCGACGGGTTTTCCATGAAAAAGCGGTGGCAGTTGAACGAAAACGCGCCATCCGGCAGCGCGTGCCGGATGAATTTGCCGGATGGTTCCATCACCCAGCTTTGCGCCGTGTCGGCAAGGTTCGCCGCCATGACCTGACTGACGATCTGCGCCTTGACGGTCGGGTTCTGGATTTCCACGCCGGTCTCGACCCGGCGGTTCAGGTTGCGCCCCATCCAGTCGGCGGAGGAAATGAACACCCGCGCCTTTTTGCTGGGCAGGCCAAAGCCATTGCCGAAACAGGCGATCCGCGAATGCTCCAGAAACCGGCCGACGATGGATTTCACCCGGATATTGTCGGACAGGCCCTTGATGCCGGGACGCAGGCCACAGATGCCCCGGATCACGCAGTCGATCTTAACCCCACCTTGGCTGGCGCGGTACAGCGCGTCGATCATGTCCGGCTCGATCAGCGAATTCATCTTGATCCAGATCTGCGCCGGGCGTCCGGCCTTGGCGTGTTCGATCTCCTGATGGATCATCTCGATCATCCCCGCCTTCAGCGAATGCGGGGAAATCAGCAGGTTTTCCAGCCCGGCGGGCATGGCGTAACCGCTGAGATAGTTAAAGATCTTGGCCGCATCGCGCCCCAGCGCCGCGTCACAGGTAAAGAACGACAGGTCGGTGTAGATCTTCGCCGTAATGGGGTGATAGTTGCCGGTCCCCCAATGGGTATAGGTCACCAGCCGGTCGCCTTCGCGGCGCACCACCTGACTGATCTTGGCGTGGGTCTTCCAGTCAAGGAACCCGTAGACCACATGCGCGCCCGACCGTTCCAGACGGCGCGACTGGCGGATATTGGCGGCCTCGTCAAAGCGCGCCTTCAGTTCCACCAGCGCGGTGACGGATTTGCCCTCTTCGGCGGCATCGCACAGGGCATCCACGATGGGCGAATTTTTCGACGTCCGGTACAGCGTCTGTTTGATCGCCACCACATCGGGGTCCAGTGCGGCCTGCTTGAGGAACCGCACCACCATGTCAAAGGTCTCATAGGGGTGGTGCAGCAGCATGTCCTTTTGCTTGATCGCCTCGAACATATTGCCATCGTGGTCCTGCACCCGCTCGGGCACGCGCGGCGTGAACAGCGGCCACAGCAGGTCGGGCCGCGCGTCGATCACCAGTTCCTTGGTGTGGGCGACGCCAACCATGCCTTCCAGTTCGATCACCTCGTTGGGGCGCACATGCAGCGCGTCCATGACAATCTTGCGCAGCCCGTCGGGAGAGCCTTTGGAGATGGTCAGGCGCACAACCTCACCCCGGCGGCGGCGCTTCAGCGCCACCTCGAATTCGCGCACAAGGTCTTCGGCCTCTTCCTCGACTTCCAGATCGCTGTCGCGCAGCACGCGAAAGCCGAAGTGGTCCCTGATCCGGTAGCCGGGGAACAGGCTGTCGATGTGCAAGAGCAGCACTTCTTCAAGCTGGATGAACCGGTGCTCGCCGTCGCCCGCAGGCAGCGGCATAAAGCGGTCGATCTGCGCCGGGATCGGCAGCAGCGCCTGCAAGGGGCGCTTGTCGCGGGTGCGCTCCAGTTGCAGCGCAAGGCAGAACCCCATGTTGGCGATAAACGGGAAGGGGTGCGCCGGGTCGATGGCCAGCGGCGACAGCACCGGAAAGACATTGGCCAGAAACGCCTCGGCCAGAAAGGCGACATCGCCCGCGTTCAGTTCGGTCCGGGTGACGATGGAAATGCCCTCATCCATCATCAGTCCGCGCAGTTCGGTCAGCACACGCTGCTGTTCGGACATCAGGTTGCGGGCGTCTTCGTCGATCAGCACCAGTTGCTCGGCGGGGGTCAGCCCGTCATCGGCGGGGGTGGTGTTGCCCGCATGGGCCAGCTCGCGCAGGCCGGCGACGCGCACGGTATAGAACTCGTCCAGATTGGCCGCCGAGATCGACAGAAAGCGCATCCGCTCCAGCAGCGGCACGCGCGGGTTCTCGGCCTCTTCCAGCACCCGCCAGTTGAAGCCCAGCCAGCTCAGCTCGCGGTTAAAGAAACGCCCCGGTCCGGTCGGGTCCAGATCCGGCAGGTCGGTGGCGGGCGGCAGCGGGGCTTTGAGAAAATCGGCTTGGGTCATGGGGCGCTTATGCCTCTTGATGTGAAACAGGTTTATGACGGTGCGCGTGGCCGCGGCGTCAGCGCGGCGCGCCGCCGGGATCATTGCGCGAGGTCCCCTGTTCCTCGGCCCCCGGCGGCACCACCTGCGCCAGAATCCGCGCCGCCATCGGGCGCGAGACGCGGCGCTGATGCGCCAGCGCCGCCGCGTCCAGCGCCGCCACGATCCGCGCTGCCGTAGCATAGCTGCGCGGCATGTGGCGCACCAGATAGGCAATCACCTCGGGTGCGGGCACGATCTGGCGGTCGGCGAACAGCTTGGCCAGCAGCGCCGCCAGCAGCGTGTCGTCGGGTTCGCTGATATGGGCCAGTTGCGCGCCCATCATCCGGCTGGCCAGATCGGGCAGCGACAGGTTCCACAGCGCGGGCGGGCGCGTCGCGGTGAGCATCAGCGCGCCGCCCCCGGCCAGCACCAGATTGTGCAGGTGGAACAGCGCCTCTTCGTCCGCCCGCAGACCGGCGATCTTTTCCACGTTCTCGACACAGACCGGCCCCTCGGCCAGCGCCGGAATATCCGCCCCGCGCAGCGCATCCGCATCGACGATCCGCGCGTCCGCCATCTGCGCCCAGATATGCGCCAGATGGGTCTTGCCCGCCCCCCTCGGCCCCGCAAGGATCAGCTTTCGCGTCGGCCAGTTGCGCCAGTTCTCGACCTGCGCCACCGCCAGCGCGTTCGACGGGCTGACAAAGAAATCCTGCCACCCCAACGCGGTCCGCGTCGGCAGGGGCAGGGGCAGTTGCCCGGTGTCCCTGATCATTCGCCGTCGCTCTCGAAAAAACCGGGCTCGCCCCCGGCCAGCCCGCGAAACAGCCGCGAGCCCCGGTATTGCCGGGCAAGGAACCGCGCGATCACCCCCAGCGCCGCCGCCAGCGGCACCGCCACCAGCAGCCCGACAAAACCGAACAGCGATCCGAACACCGACAACGCCAGCAACAGCCAGACCGGGTGCAGCCCGATCGAATTGCCCACAAGGTTCGGCGTCAGGATATTGCCCTCGATGAACTGGCCCGACTGGAAGATGGCGTAGACCGCCACGATCCACCACCATTCGCCCCAGAACTGGAACAGCGCCAGCCCCACCGCCAGCACGCCGCCCACGATGGCCCCGACATAGGGGATAAAGGTCAGCAGGCCCGCGATCACGCCCACCACCAGACCAAATTGCAGGCCGACCAGCCACAGCGCCACCGCGTAATAGGTGCCAAGGATCAGGCAGACCGATCCCATGCCGCGGATGAACCCGGCCAGCACGCGGTCGATTTCCTTGGCCAGATGGCGGATCACCTCGCGATGGTCCAGCGGCACCAGTTCGTCGACCCGCGCCACCATGCGGTCCCAGTCCATCAGCAGGTAAACCGCGACGACCGGCGTGATCAGGAACAGCGCGACAAAGTTCAGCAGCGTGCCGACAGAGGTCAGCACCGTCTGGATCAACTGCCCGCCGGTCTGCTTGATGCTCTCGCCCAGATCCAGCAGGGTCGAGCGCACGACGCTGCCCTCGTCCAGCATGTTGGGAAAGCGTTCGGCAAGAGAGGCCTGCAAATCGCGGAACAGTTGCGGCGCGAATTCGAACAAGGACACCGCCTGCTGGATCAGCAGCGGGATCACCGCCAGCGTCATGATGACAAAGACCAGCAGCATGGCGACCGTGATCACCGCCGTCGCGGCCCCCCGCGTCAGCCCGACCCGCTCCAGCCAGTCGGCGACGGGGTCAAGGCAATAGGCGATGGCGCCGCCCAGCACAAAGGGCAGCAGGACATCGCCCAGAAACCACAGCACAACGGCAAAACCCGCCGCCGCGAGCCCCCAGTACTTCATCTGATCCTGAACGGGCAGAGCCATGAATATCCTTTCGTATCGCCCTACATCGCCCGCAACCCGTCCGGATTCAAGGGAATGCGCGGGAAAGGCGCATGAAATCTGGGGAGGATCATGTGGAGAACTGGCCCTGCCGCGCCCCCAACCAAGCCACGCGGCCCTTCAGCCCGCACACCCCACCACAAACCACACCGTAGGGCGGGGTTCACCCCGCCGTCTCCTCCGGTGGAGGGGGAGGTTCATACCCCTCGGGATCATCCTGCCATTTGCGCCATTCGGGGTTGAAACTGTGCTCGCCCCGCGAGGGCAACGCCCACCTCGGCCATTTCTCTGGCCTCTCCCGGCCCTCGGGCAAACTCACGCTCGCATCCCCGAACAGTGAATTTACCTGCTCTTGCGACAGCGCCACATTGCTATAATCAACCGATCTGACGGCGGCGGATGAGATAACCGCCGCCGTCAGATCGGTTGTCGCATCCATCCGCGCCTGCCCGAGGTCCGCCCCCTCCATCCGCGCCTCCCTGAGGTCCGCCCCCTCCATCCGCGCCCGCCCGAGGACCGCCCCCTCCATCCGCGCGTCCCTGAGGTCCGCCCCCTCCATCCGCGCGCTGGTCAGATTTGCGCCGGACAGGGTCAGCTTGCTTAGGTCCGCCTTTTGCAGGTTGGTATTGCGCAGGTCGGGGCGATAGCCGCGATAGCTGGAAAGCGTCTCTTTCCAAGCCTCCAACTTTGCCTTGAAGTCTTCAATCGCTCCCTCGGGATGCCGTTTGCCAGAAGGCGGGTCCGGCAGGTCCGGACACGCTTCGGCAAAAACCCAATCCGCCTTTTCTGCGGTCTCCGGCACCCATCGCGCCTCGACCCGCAGTTGATCCGCGTCCCGCCGCCCGATGATCCGCACCGCCATTGAAATATCCGCGCGTGGGCCGTCCAGCGATTGCGCCCATTCCCGCGCGTTAGAGTTATATCGTTCTTTGAATCTCGCTTTCCGCCACGCCAGATGCGACTCGCGCTCCTCCTCGCTCGCATCGTCCTTCAACGGCTCCCAATCCGGCAGCGGGAAATCCACCGCCTCCGAGGCTGGCGCATTCTCCCGTACATAGGCGCAGAGGATCTCCATCACCCGCACATGGTCCCGCCCCTTGTCATATCGGGTGCTGTCCTGCGCGATCCGCTCCAGCGACAACAGTCCACCGATCCGCACCTCGATATTGGGGACGGTGCGCTCGCCCTCCGCATCCTTAACCGTCTTTTCCGCGCCAAGCTGCTCCACCGCTTTGCTGATCCGGTCGGTCATATGGCCCTGTTCCGAAGTCCGCGTCTGGCGCTCCGTCGTCCAGACCCGGATCAGCGCCAGAGGGGCAGAGACAAGCGCGCCCAAGGCGGTGATCAGGCCGACGAACCCAAGCACATGCCAGCGCAGTTCCGTGCCATCTTTGGTGTTGTAAAGTGTGGCATCGAAATCCATCGCCAGCGCGCCTAAGGACCGCAGGATATACCCGACAATCAGCAGCCAGATGGGCGCGAGAAGCACCGCCAGCACGCGCAGTCCCGTCAGCGTCGCGGGTTCCTCGTTTCTAGCTGTCTGGGCCTCTTCCCGGAACCCAATGAACAGAAACGCAGCCAGCGCGGCGGCAAGGACGGCGATCGAAACAGTCTGCGCCAGAGGCATGGAAAAGAACGCGACCGCCTGCATCAGATTCTCGCCCAATGAGGTCACGTTCTCGCTGTCCATGTCCAAAATCCCCGATGCCAATGCGCATCACTCTGGCCCAACTTACCCCCTCCGGGAAGGGGGCAAATTCCTCTCAAGTCTTAAGACAACGTAAAACCGTCTCTGTAACCCCTTGATTTTCCATAGCCGCAACTCTGTCCACGCGTGGACACCCCTGTGCCGCCCCCGCCGCCGCTTGCTTGCCCCCCACCAACCCGCTAGGAGGATCAAAACCGCTTGCCCAGAGGTCACACCATGCGCCTGTCCCGCTATTTCCTGCCCGTTCTCAAGGAAACGCCCTCCGAGGCGCAGATCGTCAGCCACCGCTACATGCTCCGCGCGGGCATGATCAAACAGGCCAGCGCCGGGATCTATTCCTGGCTGCCGCTTGGCTACAAGGTGCTGCGCAAGATCGAGGAGATCGTCCATCAGGAACAGCAGCGCGTGGGCCATATCCCGCTGCTCATGCCGACGCTGCAATCGGCCGATCTCTGGCGCGAATCCGGCCGCTATGACGACTACGGCGAAGAGATGCTGCGGATCTCCGACCGCCATGGCCGCGACATGCTGTACGGTCCCACCAACGAAGAGCTGATCACCGATATCTTCCGCAGCCATGTGGGCAGCTACAAGGACCTGCCGCTGACCCTCTATCACATCCAGTGGAAGTTCCGCGACGAGATCCGCCCGCGCTTTGGCGTGATGCGCGGGCGTGAGTTCCTGATGAAGGACGGCTACAACTTTGACCTCACCAAAGAGGACGCGCTGCACGCCTACAACCGGCATCTCGTCAGCTATCTGCGCACCTATGAACGCATGGGCCTGCAGGCGATCCCGATGCGCGCCGACTCTGGCCCCATCGGCGGCGACGACACGCATGAATTCCTCGTGCTGGCGGAAACGGGCGAGTCGGAGGTGTTCTACGACAGCGAGATCACCGACCTGAAATTCGGCGACCGCGAGATCGATTACGACAGCCGCGCCGCCTGTCAGGCCGTGCTGGAGGAATTCACCTCGCGCTATGCCCGCACCGATGAGACCCACGACGAGGCGCTGTTCAACCAGATCCCCGAAGAACGCCGCCGCACCGCGCGCGGCATCGAGGTTGGCCAGATCTTCTACTTCGGCACCAAGTATTCCGAACCGATGGGCGCCACCGTACAGGACAGCGACGGCAACAAGGTGCCGGTCCACATGGGCAGCCACGGCATCGGCGTGTCGCGCCTGCTGGGCGCGATCATCGAGGCCAGCCACGACGACAAGGGCATCATCTGGCCCGAGGGCGTGACGCCTTTCCACGCCGGGATCGTCAACCTGAAACAGGGCGACGCAGAGGCCGACGCCGCCTGTGAGGCGCTGTACAAATCGCTGACCGCGCTGGGGCTGGAGCCGCTCTATGATGACCGCAACGAACGGGCAGGGGGCAAGTTCGCGACGATGGACCTGATCGGTCTGCCGTGGCGGATCACCGTTGGCCCGCGCGGTCTGAAAAACGGCGTGGTCGAGCTGACCTCGCGCCGCACGGGGGAAAGCGAAGAGCTGCCGCCGGAACAGGCCGTTGAGCGGATCGCGGCGATTTACAACAAGGTGCTGCCGGGGGCATGATCCGGGGGGCGATACGCCCCTGACCGGAGACGACCCATGCGCCTTGCCTTGCTGACTGCCCTTGTGCTGCTTGCCAGCCAAGCGCCCGCCGAAACCGTCGGGCGCTTTGGTGTGCTTGTCGACACTCCGGAGGGCGCGCCATGCTGAGGGTGATTTGTCTGGCGCTGCTTTGGGCCACGCCGCTGGTCGCGCAATCCGAACGTGTCGCGCTGGAATGGGACCGCTGGCTGGCGGCAGAGGGCAACCCGCCGGGCGCGCTGGTCTTTACCCTTGCCGGGACCGAACTGCTGGCACGCGAAAGCGCCGCCTCCGTCGATGTCCCGCTGCCGCTGGCCAGCAACTCCAAGGCGATCACCGCCCGTTGCGCCGCCGCGCTGGTGGACGCGGGCAAGATGCACTGGGACGATACCGTCGGGGACTGGATCGAAGGGGGCGGGCCGGTCACGCTGGCAGAGCTTGTCACCCATACCTCGGGGTACTGGCCGGACAGCACCCAAGGGCCGATGGCGGACTGGCGCGGTGACACCACCCGGCGCTGGCAAGAGGTCACGGCCAATGTGCTGGATCGTCCCCGTCAGGAGGGCACGCGCGGCACCTTCCGCTACAACAACGAAAATTACGCGGTCCTTGGTCTGATAATCGAAGAGGTTGCCGGTGACTGGTACGAGGCCGCCTGCCGCGCCCGCGTGCTGGACCCGCTGGGGATCACCACGGCGGACCTGTCGCCCGACTATGGCGGCTTTGGCCCATGGGGCGGCTGGCAGATGTCGGTGCGCGACTACGCCCACTTCATGAACAGCGCCTATGCAGGCGCGGACCCGTTGGCCTCGCCCCACGCGGATATGGGCGATGGCGTGTCCTACGGGTTGGGCATGGTGTTTCGCTCTGGCAGGGGGCAGGCAAACCACTGGCATTTCGGCGCGCTGTGTTTCGAGGACGCGGGGCTGGGGACGTTTGCGGTCAACTGGGCGGGGCGCTACACGATTGTCGCGGCCTATGGGGCCTGCGTCGACGGCGATGCGATGATGGCGCTGGACCGGTCCCTTGCGCGGGCGGTTTTCGCCGACTGAAACGCCGCGACCGGATTTTCCCTCGTCTGAACGGCCCTGTTCTGGCACCATGCGGCCAGAGATCGCCACAGAAGCGACGGGAGACAGGCAGATGATCTTGCGGCTATTGACGCTTGTGGGCGGGCTGACCGGCGCTGTCGGCCTGTCGCAGTTCCCCGAGTTCTCGCAGCAATACATGCAGCGCCTTGGCGGGGCGGTGGACGAACTGCAACGGCAAGTGACCCGCTACGAAGAGAATGCCGCAGAGGCGGGGATGCCGCTGGACGCCTACCTTGTTGCCTTGGCGGAGGAGGGCGAGATGGCGCAGACGCAGGCCGGGAACATGGCCAGCGACATCGCGCGCCATCAGCGCCTGTCATCCGCGCTGGAGACGCTGGAAGGCGCGGGGCCGTTCATGCGGGCGAGGCTGGCCTTTGACATGATGCCCGACAGCGAGGTCGCCGCGCGGGCGCTGGAGGTCTACAAACCCGCCGTGCCCGCCACGTTCGAAGGCGCGGTCTTTGCCGGGGTGGGATTTCTCGGCGGCTGGGCGGTGCTGGCGCTGGGGCTTGCGATCCTGCGGCGGTCGTGGCGGATGATGTGGGGCACCCTTGGCGGGCGGTCACAACGCCCCAACCGGACAGAGACCTGACCACCCCCGGCGGCGGTCAGCGGTCAGCGGTCCCGGATCAGGTCCGGGACAGGGGCAGGGGGGCGTGCCTCAGGCGACCGCCTCTACCTCGGCGACGATGCCGTTGACGACCTGGCTCAGCAGCGCCTCGTCCTCACATTCCGCCATCACGCGGATCAACGGCTCTGTCCCCGATTTGCGGATCAGCAACCGGCCCTTGCCGGTCAACATCCCCTCGGCGTCACTGATCGCCTTTTTCACGTTATCCGCGTCCAGCGGCAGCGGCCCCGCGCCGTAGCGCACGTTTTTCAACAGTTGCGGCACGCGCTCAAAACTCTGCGCCAGGTCCGAGGCCTTCCTGCCGGTGCGCACCATCTCGGCGAGGAATTGCAGGCCCGCCATCAGCCCGTCGCCGGTGGTGGCGTAGTCGGTCATGACGATATGGCCCGACTGTTCTCCGCCAAGGTTCCAGCCGCCCGCGCGCATCGCCTCGACCACGTAGCGGTCGCCGACCTTGGTCCGTTCCAGCCGCAGACCGCGATCCCCCAGAAACCGTTCCAGCCCGAGGTTCGACATCACCGTGGCCACCAGCGTGCCGCCCTTCAGCCGGTCCTCGTCGGCCCAGCGGGCCGCCAGCAAGGCCATGAACTGATCGCCATCGGCCACGCGGCCATTTTCGTCGATCATCAGGATGCGGTCGGCGTCGCCGTCCAGACACAGGCCCACGTCCGCGCCGTGGCGGCGCACCGCCTCGGCCGCTGCCGCCGGTTTGGTCGAGCCGCAGTTGTCGTTGATGTTCAGGCCGTTCGGCTCTGTTCCGACGGTCACAACATCGGCGCCCAACTCCCACAGGACCTCTGGCGCGGTCTTGTAGGCCGCGCCGTTGGCGCAATCCACAACCACCTTGATCCCGTCCAGCCGCAGACCCGGCGGCAGGGTGCTCTTGACCCGCTCCTGATAGCGAAAGCGGCCATCGTCGATCCGCCGCGCGCGGCCGATATTGTCGGGTTGCGCGGGGCGCACCCCCTCTTCGACCAGCGCCTCGATCTCGGCCTCGACGTCATCGGACAGCTTGAAGCCATCGGGGCCAAAGAACTTGATCCCGTTGTCGGCGGCGGGGTTGTGACTGGCAGAGATCATGATCCCCAGATCGGCGCGCATCGAGGGGGTCAGCAGACCCACGGCGGGCGTCGGCACCGGCCCCAGCAGCAGCGCGTTCATGCCGGTCGAGGTCAGACCGGCGGTCAGCGCGTTTTCGAACATGTAGCCCGACAGCCGCGTGTCCTTGCCGATCACCACCCGGTGCACACCAGAGTGTTCGTTGCGGAAATAACGCCCGACGGCGGCCCCCAGCATCAAGGCCATCTCTGCGGTCATGGGAAAGGTGTTGGCGGTGCCACGGACACCGTCGGTCCCGAACAGCTTGCGGCTCATGGAAAGGCTCCCTTTGAAATGGCCCGCCAGACGGCCAGCGCCTGCGCGGTTTCCGAGACATCGTGCACGCGGACCACCTGCACACCCTGCGCGGCCACGGCCTGCGCCACGGCGACAGAGCCGAAGGTGCGCTCTGCGGGCACCTCGGTCTGGCTGATGGTGCCAATGAACCGTTTGCGCGAGGCACCGACCAGCACCGCGCAGCCGATGCCGTGATACAGCGCGATGTTTTGCAGGATCGTCAGGTTGTGTTCGATCCGCTTGCCAAAGCCGATGCCCGGATCGACAAGGATCCGCGCGCGCGGAATCCCGGCTTCTTCCAGCATCGCGACCTGCGCGGCCAGAAAATCGTAGACGTCCAGCAGCACGTCGTCATAGCGCGGATCGCTCTGCATGGTTTCGGGGTCGCCGCGCGCATGCATCACGCAGACCGGCAGACCGTGGTCGCGGCAATAGCGCACCAGCATCGGGTCGTATGTGAACCCCGAGACGTCATTCACCAGCGCCGCCCCGGCGCGCACGGCGGCATCCGCGACCGAGGATTTGCGCGTATCGATCGAGATCGGGGTCGCGACCTCGCGGCTGAGCGCGGTGATCACCGGCTCGATCCGGGCGATTTCGGCCTGATGCGGAACGGTCAGCGCACCGGGGCGCGTGCTTTCGCCGCCGACGTCGATGATATCGGCACCCGCCGCAGCCATTTCATGCGCGCGCTGCACGGCCTTTGAGGCGGTCTGGTGGGTGCCCCCGTCCGAGAAACTGTCCGGGGTGACATTGAGGATACCCATGACGCGCGGACGGTCAAAAACAAGGCCCGCAAGGGGCGCACGCGGCTGCGACAGCCGCGCCCGCCAGTCCTCGGGTATGTCGTTGACATGAACGGCTTGCGGCGGGGCATCGCGGCGCAGGCGGACGGCTTCGGTAAACCAGCCGGGCCCGCCCGCAAGGTCAAGCGCCTCGGCGGGGCGGGGGCCGTCAAAACGGACAATCGGACGAAAATAAACGCACATATCGACTGACTGACGGATAAGTTCGGACTTGGCAAGCGGTTAGAAAAGCGGCGCACCCTCTGGCACGGCGCGCGCCGCGACCGGTGGATTCTCTGGCAGGTCTTCGCCGATGACCAGCAGTTCGCAGGCCTCCAGTTCCCCCGCGAACCAGCCCGCCAGAGCGACGGAGTCGCGGGGTTGAAACCGGGGGCCTTCGGTCGCATCCAGCACGATCTTGGACGGGGCCCAGACACAGATCTGGCCGTGGCGCATGGCCCAGTCCAGTTCGGTCCTTGTGGCCACCACCTTGGCGCGCGGATCGCGGGCCGCGAGGCACCAGCCGTTCTGCTCGATGGCCAGCAGGTCGATCCGCCGCTGGGTCATCTTGTGGACGGTCTGCGGCACCGGCAGGTCGGGCCGTCCGACGCACAGGATCAGCGGCGCGCGGCGGGCCTCAAGCTCATCCAGCCAGCCGGTCAGGCGCGGATCGGCGATGGCGGCGTTCGACAGAAAGACAACGCGCGGATGCGGACGTTCCTGCGCCACCGTCTGCGCCACGGCGTTCAGGTGATCGGCCACGTCGCGCCGGGCGCGCACGATCTCGACCCCCAGCGCGCCGGGGCCGCGATCCAGCTTTTCGATACGCACAAAGGCGCGCAATGCCTGCGGTTTCAGCAAGATCCGTTCGGCGATATGTTCGGCCAGCGTTTCCAGCAGGTTGAGCCGCTCCGCCGCCAGTTCATATTCGATCGCCTCTGTCACCCGGTCATAGGACAGGATGCGGTCGACGTCGTCATCCAGCACGCCGGTGAACGGGATCACCTCGACCACCACATTGAACCGCACCCGCTGGGTGGTGCCGCGCTCGGCCTGAAAGGCACCGATCTCGACCTCGACGATATGGTCGCGCACAGAGATGCGGTCATGCGGGGTGTCGCCGGCGGTGGCGATGCTGCGCTCGGACGGGTGGGCAAAGGCTAGGCGGATGTCACTGGGCATGGCGGCCCCTTTTCGGAATGCGTCGCGGCGCAAACTACGAAAAAGGGCGCGCAACAGCCAGCCGCGCGCGCCCCTTTTTACCCTGTTGGCGACGGATTACTGGCCGCGCCAGGTGTGGCGATAAAAGATATGCACGCCGTGGGCGTAGGTCTTGGTGTATTTTCGCGCCCAGTCGGGAGAGACCCACGTGGCATGGTAATGCGTGGCGCCCTTGGTCAGGCCGTTGCTCTTGCCGTCCAGCGCCGCGCGGGCCACCTTGCCGACGCGATCCCATGACCGCGGATCGTCGATGTTTTCGGGGCGGCCATCGCAGGTATAGGTGAACTGGCAGGCGAACTTGCGCCCGGTGCCCTGATTGACGACGCCGCAGATCGAACTGGGAAAGCGTTTGGACGCGACCCGGTTGATGATCACCTCGGAGACGGCAAACAGCCCCTCGACCGTTTCGCCGCGGGCCTCGAAATACAGCGCCTCCGCAAGGCAGCGCCACTGGGCTCCGCCTTTGGCCTTGGGCTGTTTGGCGATCCAGGATTCGTCATATTTGGCGACGCTCTTTCCGGTGACCGTGCCGGCGGCGGCCGGGATCGGGGCGACCGGCGTCACAAGCCCCTTGAGGTGGCCATTTCCGACCCGCGCCAATGCGCGGCTTTCAAGCGTCAGCAGCGTCTGTGCGCTGCGCGAAGGGTCTGCGGCGGCGGGGCCGGACACAGATGTCAAAGGAACTGCAACCAGAGTGAAGGCCGCAAGAAACAGGCCCCGTCGAAGGGCAGATGTCAAAGCGTTCATGTCGAAAAAATCCCCCAATCGAACATGCGTCGTGTGGTGCCTCACGTCACACAACGGAAAACTGCATATAGAAAAATCGCAAATCGGTAAAGATAACGGCATGTCGCGGGCGCGGAAGGCGGATGGGCGACCGCCCCGACGCGGCGCAGAGCGCGCTGGTCGGCCTTTATTTTCTAGAGTTTTCCGCCCGCGGTCAGGCCCCGGTCCTGTAGCGCAAGATGGGCCGCGGCCAGTCTGGCGACCGGCACCCGGAACGGCGAACAGCTGACGTAATCCATGCCTGCCGCACGGCAAAAGGCAATCGATTCGGGGTTGCCGCCGTGTTCGCCACAGATCGACAGGGTGACGGTCTGATTTGTCGACCGCCCGCGATGCACGCCGGTGGCGATCAACTCGCCCACGCCATCCACATCCAGCACATGAAACGGGTCTTCGTTGAACACGCCCTGTTGCACGTAGTCGGACATGAAACGCCCCGCGTCGTCGCGCGACAGCCCGTATGTCATCTGCGTCAGGTCGTTGGTGCCGAAGGACAGAAAGTGCGTATAGGGGGCGATTTCATCGGCGCGCAGGCAGGCGCGCGGGGTCTCGACCATCACCCCCAGCCGATAGGTGAAATCGCGCCCGCGTTCGGTGTGGACCGCCGCCGCGACCGCCTCGATCCTTGTGCGGGCCAGTTCGACCTCGCGCTTGGCGGAGACCAGCGGCAGCATGATTTCCGGCACCACCGGCGCGCCCTCGCGGCTGGCGTCCAGCGTCGCCTCGAAGATGGCGCGCGCCTGCATGTCGTAGATTTCCGGCACGGTGATGCCCAACCGCACGCCGCGCAGGCCCAGCATCGGGTTGTATTCGCCCATCGCCTCGACCCGGCGGGTCACGTCCGAGACCGGCAGGTTCAGCGCCTCGGCCAGATCGCGCAGGCCGGCGCGGTCGGTGGGCAGGAACTCGTGCAGCGGCGGATCGAACAGCCGGATGCAGACCGGCAGGCCCTCCATGATGCGGAAAAGCTCTGTAAAGTCATTGCGTTGCATGGGAAGAAGCAGGGCAAGGGCCGCCTGCCGGTCCTCGACTGTGTCGGCAAAGATCATCTCGCGCATGGGGGTGATGCGGTCGGCCTCGAAGAACATGTGCTCGGTCCGGCACAGGCCGATCCCCTGCGCGGCAAAGTTGCGCGCGGTGGCGGCGTCGGCGGGGGTGTCGGCATTGGCCCTGACCCCGATGTCGCGGGCGTCGTCGGCCCAGCTCATCAGCGTGTTGAACGCCTCGTCCAGCGCCGCCTCGACCATCTCGGGGCTGCCGCGCAGCACCTCGCCCGAGGTGCCGTCCAGCGTGATCACATCGCCTTCGCGGTAGGTTTGTCCGTCTTCGCCCTGAAAGGTCTTGCGCTGCGGATTGAAATGCAGCCGCGCCGCGCCGACGACGCAGGGCAGGCCCAGCCCGCGCCCGATGACGGCGGCATGGCTGGTCATGCCGCCGCGTTCGGTCAGCACGCCAACCGCTGCGTGCATGCCGCGCACATCCTCGGGCGAGGTTTCGCGGCGCACCAGAATGCAGGGCTCGTTGCGCGCGGCGCTGGCCTGCGCCTCGGACGAGGAAAACACGATCTTGCCGGTGGCCGCGCCGGGCGAGGCGGCGACGCCTCTGCCGATCACCTCGCGCGTGGCCTCTGGCGCGACCTGTCGGTGCAACAACTCGCTGACCGCGCGCGGCTCGATCCGCAGAACCGCGTCCTCTTGTGTGATGATGCCCTCTTCGGCGAGGCGCACCGCGATGGCGAGGGCGGCCCGCGACGAGGCCTTGACCCGCACCCCGTCGAGGATGTGCAACTGGCCGTTCTGGATGGTGAATTCGATCTGCATCTCGGCGCGCAGGCGGCGGCGCATCAGGTCGGCGTGCCGGGTGAGCGCGGCAAAGGCCTGCGGCGCGAGTTCCTCCAGTGAGGGGCCACGCGGGTCACGGGTGAGGTACAGGCTGGCGTTACCGCCCTGCAACGCCTCGCGGCCCTGACTCTGGCTGAGGTACCGCCCGGTGATCAGGCGCTGGCCGGTCTCGGAGTTGACCAGTTGCAGCACGCCCGAGCCGCATTCGCCGTGGCCCAGCCCCAGCGCCATTTCCTGCACCACAAGGCCCAGACCCGCGTCGACCGGCGCGCCCTTGGCCTGTCGCAGGAGCCGGGCAGAGGTGCCCTCCCACGCGCGGGCCATGCTGCGCAGAACCTCGCGCAGCTGGCGGGCGGGGTCTTGCGGAAAGGGTTCCTCTGCCTCTTCTTCATAGGCGCGCAGCGCGGCGGACAGGCCGACCGCGCCATTGTCCTCGATCTCGTCGAAATGGTCGGGGTCAAGGCGGGCCACGTGGATCGCATAGGCCTGCACAAAGCGCAGATAAAGCCCGGCGGCGGCCTCTTGGCCGATCTTGTCCGCCAGCTCGACAAAGCGCGCGTCGTTCATGCCGATGTTCAGGATCGCGCCGGGACCGCCCCAGTCGGGGTCTTCGGAGGAGGGGCGCACGCACAGCAGCGCATCGGGTTCGAAAGCATCGACCAGCGCGGGCATATCGGGAAACCGGCCCGCGGCGATGCGGTGGACGGCGTCGAAGGACAGCGCCACGGTGCGCGGCACCGGCAGGTCCAGCCGCACAAGCCGCTGAAGGCATTTCGCGCGCCCGCCGTGGGTGGGCGTCGAC
The DNA here is from genome assembly GCF_048262615.1 of Antarctobacter sp. Lineage (GTDB taxonomy): Bacteria > Pseudomonadota > Alphaproteobacteria > Rhodobacterales > Rhodobacteraceae > Antarctobacter. The sequence goes on along the minus strand of NZ_JBLXFB010000007.1, from coordinate 114,552 downwards.
ATCGGTGCATCGGGCGTGATGACCGTGATGTTCGGGTTCTGGTGATCGGGTTTCTGCAATGCAGCACCTCCGGAGTGAGGTGCAGCATAGGCGCTGCGGGCGGCTTGGCAAGACAGGAAAAAGGCGCGGGGAGTGGCGCGGGTTATGGCGCGCCTGCGGCCCGGTAAAGTGGCGCGCCTGCGGCCCGGTAAGAGGGCGCGCCTGCGGCCCGGTAAAGTGGCGCGCCTCCGGCGCGGGGCGCAGGGGTGCTCCCACCCGCCCACCCCGCGCCCCTGCGCTCGCGAGAGGGGGGGGGCAGGTGGGGCATTCCGACCGGGTGGGGAGGTGAGGCTGGAAGGGGGTATTTGGACAAAGAAGAAGCCCGAGGTCGGTCAGGACCCCGGAGGTTGGCCGCATCTTTGTCTTTGGGCCGTCAGCCTTCGATTTTTGTCAGGTCGGCGACTTGCAGGCAGGTCTTGCGGATGCTGGCCAGCATGTTCAGGCGGTTGCGGCGGACGATCTGGTTGTCGGCGTTGACCTGCACCGCCTCGAAGAAGGCGTCGATCGGGGCGCGCAGGTCGGCCATGGCGGCCATCGCGGTCTCGAAGTCTTCTTGTGCCATCGCCGGGGCGATGCGGGCCTCTGCCGCCTGCAAGGCGGTGAACAAGGCGCGCTCTTCCTCGGTTTCGGCGAATTTCACATCCGCGCCAAAGCTGTATTCGACGCCGTCCTTGTCCTCGGCCTGGGTCAGGATGTTGTTGGCGCGTTTGAAGCCTTGCAGCAGGTTGCCGCCGTCCTCGGTGCCCAGGAAGGCGGACAGCGCCTGCGCGCGTTTGACCACCAGCGCAAGGTCGTCGCGGCCTTGCATGGCAAGGCAGGCGTCGATCACGTCATGGCGGATGCCCTCAGAGCGCAGGTGCACCTTCAGCCGGTCGTGGATGAAGGAGAGCAGGTCGTCGCTGAGGTCGGGTTTGTGCTGTTCGACCTTGTCGAGCCAGACGGGGCGATCGGACATGCGCGCCAGCAGGTCGCGCACCGCCGAGCCGAAGACGCCGTGCCGCGCGATCTCGCCCAGCAGGTCATCGCGCAATCCGGCCTCGGCCTTGTCGCCGTTGGTGTCGATCTGGTGGCGCAGGATCTGCGCGTCGTTCAGCTTGTCAAGGTGCAGGCGCAGGTTGTTCTCCAGCACCAGCCGGATCACCCCCAGCGCGGCGCGGCGCAGGGCGTAGGGGTCTTTGGAGCCGGTGGGTTTTTCGTCGATGGCCCAGAAGCCGGTCAGCGTGTCCAGCTTGTCCGCCAGCGCCACGGTGACAGAGACGGGCGCGGTGGGCACGGTGTCGGAGGGGCCGAGGGGGGCGTAATGCTGCTCGCAGGCGGCGGCGACCTCAGGCGGCAGCCCGGCGGCCTGCGCGTAGTAGCGGCCCATCAGGCCCTGCAACTCGGGGAATTCATAGACCATTTCCGAGCTGAGGTCGGCCTTGGCCACATCCGCCGCCTGCGCGGCAAGACCGGCGTCGGCACCGACCATCGGCGCGATGTCCCGCGCCAGCGCCGCAATGCGGGCGATGCGGTCGCGCTGGCTGCCCAGCTTGTTGTGGAAGGTGACGTTGCCCAGCCGCTCGGTCCAGGCGCTCAGGCCCTCGTCCTTGGCGACGCGCAGATCGTTTTCCCAAAAGAACTTGGCATCCGACAGCCGGGCGGCCAGCACCTTCTGGTTGCCCGCAAGGATGGTCGCGCCATTGTCCGACGTTTCGATATTGGCGACGGTGATGAATTTCTCGATCCGGCCCGAGGCGGGGTTTTTCACCGAAAAGAACTTTTGGTGTTCCTTCATCGAGGTTTGCAGCACCTCTGGCGGCAGGTCGAGGAATTGCGGGCCAATGTCGCCCATCAGGACCACCGGCCATTCGACCAGCCCGGCGACCTCTTGCAGCAGGCCGGGGTCTTCGACCACCTCCAGCCCCTGCGCAAAGGCCATGTTGGTGGCGTCGTGCCAGATCGCATCGGCGCGGGCCGCTGCCGAGAGGACAACCTTGGAGCGTTTCAGCCGGGTCTCGTAATCCTCAAAGCTGGTCACGTCAAAGGCGCCGTCGCCCATGAAGCGGTGGCCTTCGGTGGTCTGGCCCGCCGTGATCCCGTCGATGGTCAGGTCGACCGGGTGGTCGCCCGCCTCATCGGTCAGGAGGCACAGAATGCGGTGCAGCGGGCGCACCCAGCGCAAGCTGCCCGCGCCCCAGCGCATCGATTTGGGCCAGGGGAAGGTGCGCACGGTCTTTTCCAGCACCTCGGCCACAATCACGGCCGCCGGGCGGCCCGGTGTCACCACGGTGGCGTAGTAAAAGCTGCCCTTTTTCTCGGCCCGTTCTTCAAGCTGGTCGCGGGTCACACCCGCGCCGCGCATAAAGCCCTCCAGCGCCTTGTCCGGTGCGCCCACCTTGGGGCCGCGGCGTTCCTCGCGCTGGGTGGGGCTTTGCCCTGTCAGCCCGTGTACGGTCAGCGCAAGACGGCGCGGGGTCGAAAAGGCCTCGGCCCCGGCATAGGTCAGACCGGCCTCGACCAGACCGTCGGTCATCAGCTTCTTGAGGTCCTCGGCGGCCTTGGCCTGCATCCGGGCGGGGATCTCTTCGGAGAAGAGTTCGATCAGCAGATCGGGCATTTACTTGTCCTTCTCGAAACTGGCGCGGTCCGGGCAGTCATCGCCCAGGGGCGTCCCGTCATAGGCCTTGTCGCCGCAGTCGTTGATCTCGTGCCAGACGTATCCCTGGCCGCCTTCGGTGATCGCGACGACGCGGTCGATACCGTAGTCGATGTTGCGCTGGCCGACAAAGACGCGCGTGGTGCCCGCGTCGATGCCGTCGGCGATGGCCTCGGCGTCGAAACAGTCGAACCAGCCGGGGGCGACTCTGGGATCAGCTTTGTCATAGGGTTCAAAGGTTGTCCCGGCCTCTGCCGGGGCGATGTCGGTGGTGAAACAGGCGCGGTAGCGGATGGGTGAGCTGTTGGCGTCGATGGCGCGGAAATCCCCGTGGGGCAGGGGGGTGCGGTCGCCGTCCAGTGTTGTCACCATCACGTCACGGGGGCCGGTGGCGGGGATCTCTTTGTAGAAGTGATAGACCTGAAGGTAGTACATCGACACCCCTGCGATCAGGCCGCAGAGCACGATCAGTCCCACCATGAGTTTGCCAGCGGTCACGCGGCACCCCCGGCTTCGGTCATGACAAAGGCGTCGGCGCACATCTTGGCCAGCGCCCGCACGCGTCCGATATAGGCCTGTCGTTCGGTGACAGAGATCACGCCGCGCGCGTCCAGCAGGTTGAAGACATGGCTGGCCTTGATGCACTGGTCATAGGCGGGATGCGCCATGACGATGCGCTTGCCGGTCTTGGGATCGTCGCGGGGGGCGTCCAGAATGCGGGCGCATTCGGCCTCTGCCTCTTCAAAGTGGCGCAGCAGAACAGCCGTGTCGGCCACGTCGAAGTTCCAGCGCGAGTATTCCTCTTCCGTCTGGCGGAAAACGTCGCCGTATTTCAGCGCGATGGGCGATTGCGGGTCGTTGAACGGCATGTCCATGACGTGATCGACACCCAGCACGTACATCGCCAGACGCTCCAACCCGTAGGTCAGTTCGCCGGACACCGGCGTGCAATCGTGCCCGCCGACCTGCTGGAAATAGGTGAACTGCGACACTTCCATACCGTCGCACCAGACCTCCCAGCCCAGACCCCAGGCCCCCAGCGTCGGGCTTTCCCAGTCGTCCTCGACAAAGCGCACGTCGTGCAGGGCCATGTCGATGCCGATGGCCCGCAGCGAGCCGAGGTAGAGATCCTGAAGGTCGGGCGGCGAGGGTTTGATCAGCACCTGATACTGGTAGTAATGTTGCAGCCGGTTGGGATTCTCGCCGTAGCGGCCATCGGTGGGACGGCGCGACGGCTGCACATAGGCGGCGGCCCAGGGTTTCGACCCCAGCGCGCGCAGGGTGGTGGCCGGGTGAAAGGTGCCGGCGCCGACCTCCATGTCGTAGGGTTGCAGGATCGCACAGCCCTTGGCCGCCCAATAGGTCTGAAGGCGCAGGATGATTTCCTGAAAACTGCGTGGCTTTTGCAGGCTTTCGGCCATGTCAGCGCTCCCTTTTCTCGGCTGGCGTCTGATTAGGCCGGTGCGCCGACAGGGTCAATCTGATACGAGGGCCGCGCCTCACGCCCTTTTTGCGTGCATGTGCCGGGTCTTCTGATAAGACTCGGTCGGTGGATAAGGTTGAGATTGTAAACCCAAGGGGTCCATAACACCCATGATACAAAGACTTTTTTCGGTTCTCTTCGTGCTGGTTCTGAGTGCGGCGGGGGCTATGGCTCAGGATGATCCGGCGTCACAGGCGGCGGGTGGTATCGTCTACATTCAGGTTGAGGCGCGCACTTCGTTGGCCAGCGCTCAGATCAGCGTGCGTGAGTATGCCGATCGGGTGGACGATGTGAACGGCTTTTCGCTGGGCGGCGGATGGTACGGTGTGGCGCTTGGCCCCTACACGCGGCCACAGGCGCAGGCCAAGCTGACAGAGCTGTTGCAGGCGCGGCGCATCCCGGTGGACAGCTATATCGAGGCACGTGAAGCCTATGGGCAGCAGTTCTGGCCGGTGGGCGCGCGCAACGATGGCGCGCCGGTGGTGCCGGTGCCGCAGGACCCGACGCCCGCGCCGGTTGTCCCGGAGGCGGTTGTGACGGCCCCTGTGGCCACGCCCGATCCGGCCCCCGTGCCTGACCCGGAACCGCAGCCGGTGCCAGAGGAGACCCTGCAACAGGCGCGGCAGTCCGAGGCGCAACTGACGCGGGACGAACGCGACGCCTTGCAGATCGCGCTCAAATGGGCCGGGTTCTACGATGGTGGCATCGACGGTGCCTTTGGCCCCGGCACCCGTGCGTCGATGTCGCGCTGGCAGGAGGCGAACAATTTCGACCCGACCGGCGTGCTGACCACCGGGCAGCGGGCGGAACTGCAACGCCAGTACAATGCCGTACTGGAGGGCATGGACCTCCAGATGGTCGAGGACGCGCGCGCCGGTATCGCCATGCAACTGCCGCTGGGCGTGGTCGAACTGGACCGCTACGAGTCGCCTTTTGCGATCTACAAACCCAAGACGGATCTGGGCGCGCGGGTGATCCTTGTCAGTCAGCCGGGCGATGAGACCAGCCTTGCCGGTCTGTATGAGATCATGCAGACGCTGGAGATTATCCCGGTCGAGGGGGAGCGCGCACGCGACCGGCGCGGGTTCAACATCATCGGAGAGAACAACCGCATCGTCGCCCATTTCGAGGTCGGCCTGCAAAACGGCGAGATCAAGGGCTTTGGCCTGATCTGGCCCGCCGGGGATGAGGAACGCCGCAGCCGCGTGCTCAAGATCATGCAGGACAGCTATCGCCGGATCGACGGCATGTTGGACCCCGCGCTGGTCAGCGATGACGGGCAGGCGATCGACCTTGTGTCCGGCCTCAAGGTGCGCACCGCCAAGGCCAGCGCAACCGGCTTTTTCATCGAGGCGCGCGGCACGGTCCTGACCTCGGCCTCGCTGGTGGCGGGATGTGAGCGTGTCACCCTGAACGGGGTGCATGACGCGCGGGTTCTGGCCACGGATGCGGCGCTGGGCGTTGCGGTGCTCAGCCCGGTGGAGCGGCTGGCCCCGCGCCGGGTGGCGCAGTTCCGCTCCGGTGAGTTGCGGTTGCAGTCCGAGGTGGCGGTGGCGGGCTTTTCCTTTGGCGGGGTGCTGACCGCGCCGACGCTGACCTTTGGCACGCTTGAGGATCTGCGCGGGCTCAACGGTGAGGACGGGGTCAAGCGGCTGGCGCTGTCGGCGCTGCCCGGTGATGCGGGCGGGCCTGTCTTTGACAGTGGCGGCACGGTACTGGGCATGCTGTTGCCCAAGGATCAGCCGGGCGGTCGCGTGCTGCCCGAGCAGGTCAGCTTTGCCACCAAGGGAGAGCGTATCCTTGATTTCCTGCGCAACAACGGCATTCAGCCGGTGGCGCGCGGCGGGCTGGAGCCGCTGGCACCCGAAGACCTGACGGCGCAGGCCGCCGAGATGACGGTGCTGGTAAGCTGCTGGTAAACATGGGCTCTACGCAGCCGAAACGCCGCCCCGGTCAGATCGACCGGGGCGGTTTTTTTGTGCCTTGCCCATTGGGGCCATGTAAGGCCGGCGGCCGCCGGAAACGGATCACCTGCGCCGGGGTGCCAATCCCGGCCCTTGGGGGCGTCTGACGCCCCATACTGCGCAGATCGAACGGACCCCGAGAGGGTGGGGTGCTGATCCGGTTTCATGGTCGACCGCCACGGGTTTTGCCGCAGCAGGGTTAACAGCACCCTGCGGCGGCGCACGGTGCCTTACTCGCGCAGGCGGTGGTGCAGCAGGATCGGCACCACCAGATCCTCTTCGTCGGTGAGGTGCCGGTTCAGGAAACCGCCCAGCGTTTCGGCCATGTCGCGCACGGGGCGGGCCTCTTCGCCCATCTGGCGCGGGTCCAGTGTGGCCAGTTGCACGGTCCGGTTGGCGGCCCGCGTGAACCGGTCCAGCAGATCGTCCAGCGCCACGTGATCGCTTTCCAGCATCTCCAGCCCATCGGCAAAGCGCGGGTCGGCGCCTTCGAGTTCGGGAAAGAACTTGCGGTCTTCCCACGTGTGATGGCCGTGCAGGTTGCGCACCAGCAGGTTGCCGAAATGCGCCAGCCGCCCGGCGTAGGCCTGATCCTCGGTCTGGCCGTCCAGAAAGGATTCGGTGTCTTCCAACACGATCTGTCCCAACTGGCGGAACCCCTGATGGGCGCGCATCCAGTTGCGGGTGCTGTCGGCGAGATGCGGATGCCTGTGCCAGCCATCGCGTGGCAAGGTCCGCAGCAGCAGCTGCATGTCTTCGGGCAGACCGCTGCGGGTTTCAATGTCGTAAGTCATGCGGAAAAGATGGGGGAGGTGTTATGCTATAACAGTCCGCAGGCCCGCACAGCAAGGGCGCGGGGGCGCACCGCCCCCGCGCCCGGCGTGTCACAAAACGAAGTCGTCCGCCGTCAGGCCGGTCACGCCCGCGACGCGAATTTCCGCGTCGATGGTGCCGTCACCGTTGTTGTCGATCTGCACGATGGTCGACCCGGTGGCGGTTTCGTTCAGGCGCAGTTCCGGGTTGCCGGAGGGATCAAAGGCCGCCGTGCCCCGGAACTCGAACACCCCCGGTGACAGGCCCGCGACCACAATCAGATCCACGCCCTGTTCGAAATCAAGGATCTGGTCGCGGTTGGCCCCGATGCCCGCATCCGCAATGCTGCGGAACACAAAGCTGTCTGCGCCCTGACCCCCGGTCAGGAAATCACGGCCCTCACCGCCCGCCAGTTCGTCCTCGCCATTGCGACCGCGCAGGATGTCGTTGCCGGTGCCGCCTTCCAGAATGTCATCGCCATTTCCGCCGTCAAGGGTGTCATTGTCGGCGCCGCCGTCCAGCGTATCGGACCCGTCCTGACCCACCAGGATGTCATTGCCTGCGTCGCCGAACAGTTCATCATCGCCCGCGTTGGCGTTCAGCGTGTCGTTGTCCGTGCCACCTTCGAGCAGGTCATTGCCCGCGCCACCAAGCAGCACGTCATTGCCGGTGCCGCCGGACAGGTCATCATCGCCACCGCGTCCGACCAGCAGGTCATCGTCACTTCCGCCGTCCAGAATGTCGGCCGCATCGCCACCGGCCAAGGTGTCATTGTCAGCCTCGCCAAAGACCGTGCCGATGGCCAGACCGCCGCTGGCCTCATAAGTGTCGGTGCCCGCCCCGAGACGGGTATTCCCCAGGATCGTACCGGAGTTCCGGATCAGGTCATTCCCGCCTTCGAAATTTATGGCATCGCCAAATGTGCCGTTGTGTTCGATCAGGCCAGAGTTGTTGAGCAGCACGTCGGTGGCACGGTTGGTAGAAAGAGCGGCAACCCAGCCGCTGATTGTGCCGGAATTGGTGATCTGTGCGCCGCCAGTGTCACCAAAGTTGAAGAGGACTGCGGTAGACGCCAAGCTTTTGATCTTGCCGGAGTTTATGAGGACATGGTTTGAGGAGTCGGATATGTCGTTTGCTAGGGAAAGGGCGTTGCCTTCGCCGACGATTTCGCCAGAGTTTGAGATGTACATATAGCCGGTGCCCGTATCTACATCGACCGTGTTGCTATCCTGAGACGTGATGCTGCCCGAGTTGGTCAGCTGGAAATTGGCACCGCCATCAGAGTCGAGGAAGTCGATAGCATTGCCGTTCGACGAATAGATGGTCCCGTGATTGACGATCTGACCCAGTGTGGACAAATTCATGTCGATGGTGCCGGAGGAGGGGTTTTCGGCGCTGATTACGCCGTCCGGGCCGTTCAGCAGTTCGAACACGCCGCCATCGGCGTTGATGGCCGCATTGCCGCTGTTATAGGTGTAGATATAGCCGTCATTGGTCAGCCAGTTGGTGCCGGAGGTGGCGGTGACCGCCGCCGTGGTATCCGAGTAAATTCCGCCAAGACGGGTGATCAGTCCAGACTCGCTGCCGTTCAGTGTCTGGGCAGTGGTTGTGACGCTGGTGCGTAGAAAGTCAGCCATTCTATTGGTGTCCTTGTGATGTCATTGGATCGAAAATCTGTTGATGCGGGCAGTCTTTGCCTGCGTTGCCCGCGCGGGTTAACTTTTCATTAATAGATTTTGTCGGTCAATGGTTGTGATTTGCCCCGTGAGGCAGGTGGTCACGGGGCAGGGAGGTTACAGCACGAAATCATCCGCCGTCAGGCCTGTGACTCCGCCCACGCGGATCTCGGCATCGGCAATGCCGTCTCCGTCTGCGTCGATCTGCACGATGGTTGATCCGGTCGCTGTTTCGTTCAGGCGCAATTCGGGGTTGCCGGAGGGATCAAAGGCTGTGGTGCCCCGGAACTCGAACACACCCGGCGACAGGCCCGCCACGACGATCAGGTCCAGACCCTGCTCGAAATCGAGGATCTGGTCGCGGTTCGCGCCGACCTCGGTTTCCGCCAGCGCGCGAAAGACAAAGGTGTCCGCGCCGGTGCCGCCGGTCAGGAAATCGCGCCCCAGCCCACCGGCAAGATCATCCTCGCCATTGCGACCGCGCAGGATGTCGTTGCCGCTGCCGCCTTCAAGGATGTCGTCGCCATTGCCGCCGTCGATGGTGTCGTTGTCCTCGCCGCCTTCCAGTAGGTCGCTGCCGTCCTGGCCGACCATCAGGTCGTTGCCCGCGCCGCCCAGCAAGGTGTCGTCGCCCGCGTTGCCGTTCAGCGTGTCGTTGTCCGCGCCGCCTTCGAGCCGGTCATTGCCGTCGCCGCCCAGCAGCGTGTCCAGACCATTGTTGCCGAACAGGCTGTCGTCGCCGCCGCGGCCAATCAGCAGGTCGTTGTCGTTGCCGCCCCGGAACACATCGGTCGCGGCGCCGCCTGCGGCCGTGTCATTGCCGTTGCCCGCAAAGAATTCGCCGCGCAACACGCCGGGGCCTTCGTACCGGTCATCGCCCGCCCCGGTGAAAATGTTGCCATCCATGATCCCGGAGTTGAAAATGAGGTCACGTCCTGTGCCGGTGCCCGAGGTGAACGCACCCACCTGGCCCAAAATGATCCCGGTGTTGTTCAGGTAGGTCGTTCCCGAAGACGCCGTGTCCATCCAGTTGGACCAAATCGCGTAACTCGTCGCCTGGATCGTGCCGGAGTTCGAAATGTACTGGTTCGCAATGCCGCCATCGACCCGAATGCCATCAAACCCGGCAACAATCTTGCCGCTGTTGACCAGTTGGTTGCTGCCGCTGCCTTCGGCCACGCGCACATCGATGGCGTCCTCGTACGCCATGACGGTGCCAGCGTTCACCAGCCGAAAGGTGCCGGTGCCCCGGATGTCGAATGCGTCGTCTTCCAGCGAGGTGACAGTGCCTGTCGGCCCGACAAAGGCATAAAAGTTTACACCGGTGTGATCGACGGCATTGCCGTTGCCGCTTGTGCGCGCCACGATCGAGCCGTTCACGTACAGGTGGTTGGTCCCCGACGTCGAAGAAACCGCGTCGCCATTGACGACAAGGTTCGCATCCTGATCGGTCAGGATGCCGGTTTCGGCCCCGGTCAGGGTCTGCGCCGTGGTCGAGGCACCGGTAAGTGTGAAATTGGCCATCGGAAGTGTCCTTTCAGTTCAATCTATTGATCCGAAACAAGACACAACGAGGATAATTCGGAAAACGATCCGCTGAAAGGCGGATGAACAAAAGACCAGCTTTTGCAAGCACGGTCATGTTTCGGACGGCGTACCCCACCATTAGCATATGTGCAGACGGGTGACGAAACCCGTGTCTGTGGCGCGACCGGTTTAAGACACGACATCATCCGCCGTCAGGCCGGTCACGCCGCCGACACGGATCTCGGCATCGGCAATGCCGTCACCGTCGGCGTCGCTCTGCACGATGGTCGACCCGGTCGCGGTTTCGTTCAGGCGCAGTTCGGGGGTGCCGGACGGGGCAAAACCGGCGGTGCCGATGAACGCGAACACACCCGGTGACAGACCCGCCACGACGATCAGGTCCAGACCCTGCTCGAAATCGAGGATCTGGTCGCGGTTCGCGCCGACCTCGGTTTCCGCCAGCGCGCGGAACACAAAGGTGTCCGCGCCGATGCCGCCGATCAGCCTGTCATCGCCGCCGCACCCGAAGGCCCCGCCGGTGGTGGCGCTGTCGCCGGTTGCGGCATGGGTGACGTCTTGCTGCCCTTCGGCTCAGGTGGTCGTTTTGAGGCTCCGCTGTGCAAACCGCAAAACCGGACCGGCGCAGGGACGCCGATCCGGCCTCTGGAGGGGGGGGGCAGGCCGACGGTTGCCGGCCTGCATCACATTTGCAGGGTCACGCACATATGTTCTGATCACCGCCCACGGCGGTCAGAGCACAAAATCGCTGGCCAACAGTCCGGTGACATCTGCCACCCGGATTTCCGCGTCGATCACACCGTCGCCGTTGTTGTCGATCTGCACGATGGTCGAGCCGGTGGCGGTTTCGTTCAGGCGCAGTTCCGGGTTGCCGGAGGGGGCAAAGGCGGCGGTGCCGCGGAACTCGAACACACCCGGTGACAGGCCCGCCACCACGATGGTGTCCACACCCTGCTCAAAGTCGAGGATCTGGTCGCGTGTCGCGCCGATGCCCGCGTCGGCGGTGCTGCGGAAGACGAAGTTGTCCGCGCCCGATCCGCCGGTCAGATAGTCCAGCCCCTCGCCACCGGCCAGATCGTCCTCCCCGGCGCGGCCGCGCAGGATGTCGTTGCCGGTGCCGCCTTCCAGCGTGTCGTCGCCGTTGCCGCCGTCCATCGTGTCGTTGTCCGTGCCACCGTCAAGGTAATCGCTGCCGTCCTGACCGACCAGCAGGTCGTTGCCCGCGCCGCCCAGGATCTCGTCCGATCCGGCGTTGCCGTTCAGCGTGTCCGCATCGGCCCCGCCGTCCAGCGTGTCGTTGCCGTCGCCGCCCAGCAGCGTGTCCAGACCGCTGTCACCAACCAGCAGATCGCTGCCGCCGCGCCCGACCAGCAGGTCGTCGTCGCTGCCGCCCTCCATATCGTCCGCCAGATCGCCGCCGACCAGCGTGTCGTCGCCCGCAGCGCCCAGAACCTGACCGGTCACAACGCTCTGACCCTGACCGAAATAGCTGTCCGCGCCGTCGCCCAACAGGACATCGCCGTCGATCAACCCGCTGTTGGAGACGATGTCGTCCCCGGTCTCAAGGATCAGATCGCCAAGGATGTCGGCGCTGTTGCCGATGGTGTCGGCATAGCGGCCGGTGTGGATGTTGCCAAAGATCTCACCCGAGTTCATGACATGCGCCCGGACATACGCGAGGGTGTCCAGATAGCCGTCCATTTCGATGGCCCATTGTCCGCCACCAACGCCTTCGTCGCGGTGCGCCCCGATCAAGGTCCCGGAATTGATGATGCGGATCGGGGCGTCCAACGCCGAATTGCCGTAGGAATAGGTGACGATCGCCGCATCGAATACGGAGATTCCGGTGCCTGTAATGGTGCCGGTGTTGTCTACGGTGGACCCCGGTGCACTGTACAAATAGACACCGCGCGCCCCGAAGATCTCACCGGCGTTCTGGATGGCGGCAAAGTCGGTATAGGTACTGATGCCGGAATTGCTTCCATAGGAGCCGATGACCCCCGTCGCGCCGTTGAACAGATTGAACCCGGTACTGACGTTATAGGAGATCGCGATCCCCGCCGAGGCGATGTAGCCGTGATTGGTCACGCGCAGACTGCCGCCGTCGCTGGTGGACCCGGATTGGGCTATGGCGGTCGATCCGTTTGTTGTGATCAATTCGACGCCCTGCCGGATCAGAAGGTTTTCGTCATTGGCCGCGACGGCGGAGTGGATGGTGGTGCCCTGTACGGCATCAGTCGAAAAAACAGTGTACGTTGTGGCCATAACGGCGGTCTCCTTGGACAATACTGTCCCGCCGTATGTGCGACGGGAGAAAAACATCTGCTCGCAAAAGAAAAGGTTAACGACCGTCTTGCGAAAAAGCGAGTTGGTTCGTTACAGGCGGCCCGGACGTGTGCCGGATCGCCGAAATCACTGTTGGGCGGCGCAGCCGTTTACAGCACGAAATCATCCGCCGTCAGGCCGGTGACCCCGCCGACGCGGATCTCGGCGTCGATGGTGCCGTTGCCGTCGGCGTCGATCTGCACGATGGTCGACCCGGTGGCGGTTTCGTTCAGGCGCAGTTCGGGGTTGCCGGAGGGATCAAAGGCTGTGGTGCCCCGGAACTCGAACACGCCCGGCGACAGACCGGCCACCACGATCACATCCACGCCCTGTTCAAAGTCGAGGATCTGGTCGCGGTTGGCGCCGACCACCGTTTCTGCCAGCGACCGGAAGACAAAGTTGTCGACGCCGGTGCCGCCGGTCAGGAAATCGCGCCCCAACCCGCCGGCAAGGTCATCCTCCCCGGCGCGACCGCGCAGGATGTCGTTGCCGTCGCCACCTTCAAGGATGTCATCGCCGTTGCCGCCATCCAGCGTGTCCTCGTTATTGCCTCCGTCCAGAAAGTCGCTGCCGTCCTGACCGACGAGAATGTCATTGCCAAGGTTGCCAAAGATGGTGTCGTCCCCGGCATTGCCGTTCAGCGTGTCGTGGTTGGTGCCGCCGTCGATGTCGTCATTGCCAGCGCCGCCAAGGATCATGTCATTGCCGGTGCCGCCGTCCAGCACGTCGTCGCCGCCGCGCCCGACCAGCAAATCGTCGTCGCCGCCGCCGTCCAGGGCGTCGGCATTTTCCCCGCCGGCTAGCGTGTCGTTGCCGCTTTCGCCAAAGACGGTGCCATTGACCACGCCGCCGGTGCCATCGAACAGGTCGTTGCCGGCACCCATGAAGACATTGCCAATGATTTGGCCGGCGTTTCGGATGACATCGGTGCCACCTTCGATATCGACCGCATTGCCCGTTCCGATGCTCTCCAGAATGCCCGTGTTCAGAATACGCACGGTGTTGTCGCGGATGGATTGGATCGCCTCTGACCAACCAGTGATCGTCCCGCTGTTGGTGATCTGCAGCGCCGCAGCTGTCGCGATCGCAAAACTCGCTGCGTCGTCGCCACTGCCACTGATGTGGCCATAGTTGATCAGGATATGGTTGCCGAAAGCCCCGATGTCCTGGTCGACATCAATCGTATGGCCTTCGGAGGCAATCAGACCGGAATTGACGATCCGAAAGGTGCCCGCTCCAACATTGAGATCCAGCGCAGTGACGGAGTTGGCGGTGATCTCGCCGGTATTGATCAGGCGAAAATTGGCACTGCCGTCGGACTCGGTAAATTCGATCGCATCCGTGTTCGACGAATGGATAACCCCATGGTTAACCAGCTGTGCATGGGTGCTCACGTCCAGGTCGATCGTGCCTTGGCTGGGGTTTTCGGCATCGATCACACCGTCCTTGCCGTTGATCAGTTCAAAGACGCTGCCGTCCACATCAATGGCTGCAAAACCGCCACCATAGGCATAGATAAAGCCGTGGTTGGACACCCAGTTTGTGCCAGTTGTCACTGTGATTGCGTCACTGCCTGTAACGTAAAGTGTGCCGTCACGATCAATAAAGCCGCTTTCGCTGCCGATCAGCGTTTGGGCTGTTGTCGAAAAAGAACCAAGTCCAAAATTTGCCATACCTATAACTCCTGACTGGATGTGCGTTTTGGTCGACGATTTTTGGACCGCCTGGTGAAGATGCCCCCAACGCGTTGTTTTCAATAAATTTGTGCGGGCTCAAACAAGCCCGCACACGTGCATCAAAGAAAACGTTAACTAAGATGACAAATCCGCGCAACTTTTAAATTTCCCCTTGACAGGTGCCGAATTGCGACAATTTCGGGCCGGTGATTTGTGCCTTCGATTTGTCTGAACGGTTCTTTCCTTCCAGTCCTGTCAGGTCAGAACGCGCGCATTGTCCGCCGCGCGCGGCATTGCCGCTGCGCTGTCCGACCCCTTGGCCGCAGCCAGACCCGCTGCGGTCACGTTTTCAGGCGTCGCTTCGCCTTGTGCGGCCCATCCGGGTCAGAGGACAAAGTCATCCGCTGTCAGGCCGGTCACATTGGCGACGCGGATTTCTGCGTCCTGCGTGCCGTCGCCGTTGTTGTCCAGCAAAACGATGGTCGAGCCGCTGGCCGTCTCCACCAGCCGCAGCTCGGGGTTGCCGGAGGGGGCAAAGGCGGCGGTGCCGCGGAATTCGAACACACCCGGTGACAGGCCCGCCACCACGATCAGGTCCACGCCCTGTTCAAAATCAAGGATCTGGTCGCGGTCGGCCCCGATGCCCGCATCCGCCAGACTGCGAAAGACAAAGTTGTCCGCACCTTGCCCGCCGGTCAGGAAATCTTTGCCCTCGCCCCCGGCAAGATCGTCTTCGCCATTGCGACCGCGCAGGATGTCGTTGCCGGTGCCGCCCTCAAGAACGTCATCGCCATTGCCGCCGTCCAAAGTGTCATTGTTGGCGCCGCCGTCCAACACGTCACTGCCGTCCTGACCGACAAGGAGATCGTTGCCCGCGTCTCCGTTCAGCGTGTCGTCGTCCGCATTGCCGTTCAACGTGTCATTGTCCGCGCCGCCTTCGATATAGTCGTTGCCGGTGCCGCCCTGGATAAAGTCATTCCCGGTGCCGCCATCCAGCGTGTCGTCGCCGCTGCGGCCCACCAGTTTGTCGTCGTCCTCTCCACCGACCAGATGATCGGCCAGATTGCCACCGGCCAGCGTGTCGTTGCCCGCATTGCCCTGAACCTCACCAGTGGTGACCCCGTTGCCGAAACCGTGATAGGCGTCCGCGCCGCCGCCGAGGGTGACGCTGCCAATCTGTCCCGTGTTGATGACTGTATCGGCGCCACCTTGGAAACTTACCTGTCCGAAAATGGATCCGGAGTTCCTGACAGTGTTATCGTCGGATTCGAACACAACGGTTCTGCCCTCAGCCGAGGAGATGGTGCCGCTGTTTACCAATACGGTACTGCGCGTCAAAATGGTTGCGTTGGCTGTAGTCTGTCCGACACCACTCATGATCCCTGTGTTCAGAATGTAGGAATTGGTGCCCGCATGGAATTCGATGGTGCCTTGGGAGCCGTT
This sequence comes from Antarctobacter sp., assembly GCF_048262615.1. GTDB lineage: Bacteria > Pseudomonadota > Alphaproteobacteria > Rhodobacterales > Rhodobacteraceae > Antarctobacter. Next base: position 98,953 of record NZ_JBLXFB010000007.1, on the reverse strand, counting down.
CGCTGTCATTGTCCCATGGTTTTCGATCCGCGTATTTGTGCCTCCTCGAACATAAATGGCCGATTCAGTCTCTCCGTGGATGGTGCCTTCATTGACGATGGAGTTGTTCGCGCCAACCTCCTGAGTGATCCCGGTGAAATAGCCGTAGATGCTCCCCTCGGGGCCGACCCGCACCCGGAGGTTGTTCACGGCATCCGGAGCGGCGGGTAGGTAATTGAAGGCATCCACGCCATTTGCGCCCGTAACAATCGTGCCCAGAATGTTCACAGTGGCTTCGGACGTAATGGCGGCGTTGAATTGAATCGCATTGCCCATTGTCGTCAGCGTGCCGCCCGGCAGCAGGGTAAAGATATCTGTGTCGTTGACGGTCTGGGTGCTGGTTTCGTTGGAGATAACGGTAAAGGCCATGTATCAATGCTCCGCGATAAGCGCCGCCTGTTGGTGGCTGGGGTTAAACTACCGTTAACCTTTGCGCAGTTGCCGGTAGGTCGCAACCGGCGCGGTTTGAAATGACACTCTGGTGTCGAAATGGTGGCCTTCGCAAAATACTGATGGGCCAAGGCCTGTGTCGTGGCCGATTTGGCCATGGCTATTGGGCGGCGGTGCCGTGCTGGGGCGGCGGCGAAGGCAGTCGTTTTGACCAAAAAACCGACCCCGGAAAAGAAAAGGGAACGCCCCGCAGGGGGCGCTCCCGTGATTTGTCAAAGCCGGTGTTCCGGCGGCTTGCCTTAGTTCTTGGACTTGTCGACCATCTTGCCGGCGGAAATCCACGGCATCATGGCGCGCAGCTTTTCGCCGGTCTCTTCGATCTGGTGTTCGTCGTTGATCTTGCGCGTCGCTTTGAACGAGGGCTGGCCAACGGCGTTTTCCAGCATGAAATCGCGCACGAACTTGCCGGTCTGGATGTCGGTCAGAACCGCCTTCATCCGGGCCTTGGTCTCGTCGTAGGGCAGGATACGCGGGCCAGAGACGTACTCGCCGTACTCGGCGGTGTTCGAGATCGAGTAGTTCATGTTGGCGATGCCGCCTTCATAGATCAGGTCCACGATCAGCTTCACCTCGTGCAGGCATTCGAAATAGGCCATTTCCGGCTCGTACCCGGCCTCGACGAGGGTCTCAAAGCCCATGCGGATCAGTTCGACCAGACCGCCACAGAGCACCGCCTGTTCGCCGAAGAGGTCGGTTTCGCACTCTTCGCGGAAGTTGGTTTCGATGATGCCCGAGCGGCCGCCACCGATGGCCGAGCAGTAGGACAGACCGATTTCCAGCGCCTTGCCCGAGGCGTCGTTGTGCACCGCCACAAGGCAGGGCACGCCGCCGCCCTTGGTGTATTCGCCGCGCACGGTGTGGCCGGGGCCCTTGGGGGCCATCATGATCACGTCGACACCCTTGGGGGCCTCGATCAAGCCGAAGTGGATGTTCAGACCGTGGGCAAAGGCAATCGCCGCGCCTTCGCGGATGTGGTCCTTGACGTAGCGGTTCCATGTGTCGGCCTGAAGCTCATCGGGCATGGTGAACATCAGCACGTCGCACCATGCGGCGGCCTCGGAGATGCCCATGGTTTTCAGGCCTTCGCCTTCGGCCTTGGCGATGGAGCCAGAGCCTTCGCGCAGGGCAACGACGACGTTCTTGGCACCGCTGTCGCGCAGGTTCAGCGCATGGGCGTGGCCCTGCGACCCGTAGCCGAGGATGGCAACTTTCTTGTCCTTGATCAGGTTCACATCGCAGTCGCGGTCATAATAAACGCGCATGGGGCAGTCCTTCCGTGTCTTTTTTGGGATCGTGGTGTTGTTGTGGCGGGCACCCTACCGCCCGCGCGGTGAGAGTGGTTGCGTTTTTCAAGTATTTTCCCCAATAAGAAGAGAAATCATTCTCTAATCTTCAGACAGGCGGTGAAATCATGCTTGATGACGCGGATCGGCGCATCCTGCGCCACATGATGGCAGAACCAGAGATGACCGGTGGCGCGCTGGCCGAACGGGCCGGGGTGACGGCCTCGACTCTGGCGCGGCGGCTGGAGCGGTTGCGGAGCGCGGGCATCCTGAACGGCGTGCGCGGGGTGATCGACTGGCGGGCGCTGGGCTATGAGGTCGAGGTGTCCCTGCGGGTGACCCTGGACAAGACCCAGAGCCGGGCGTTCGACGAATTCATCGCCGCCGCGCGCAAGGTGCCCGAGGTGCTGGAGATCCAGACCTTTCTGGGACAGGTCGATGTGCGCCTGTCGGTGATCGCCCGCGACATGGGCCATTACCAGCGGCTGTACCGCGAGCACCTGCTGACCCTGCCGCATATCGCCGACATCGAGGCGCTGATGCATGTGGCGCGCGTCAAGGAACAAGAGGCGCTGCCGCTGTGATCGCTCTGGATGACATCGACCATGCGCTGGTGCGGGCCCTGGCCGAGGATGCAACCGCCTCTGCGGGGGCTTTGGGCCGGGATCTGGGGCTGTCGCAACCGGCCTGCTGGCGGCGCATCCGGCGGCTGCGCGAGGCCGGGGTGTTTCGCGGCGCGCGGCTGGATCTGGACGCGCCGGCGCTGGGCTTTGGCGTGACGGTCTTTCTGGGCGTCAAGCTGGCCACCAAGGGCCGCGTCAGCCTTGAGGATTTCGAACGCGCGGTCTCTGCCATCCCCGAGGTGCAGACGGTGGAACATGTTCTGGGCGCTTATGACTACCGCCTGCGGGTGGTGGCGCGCGACATCGCCGATTTTGAGCGCGTGCTGCGGCGGCGGGTGATGACGCTGCCCGGTGTCGGAAACATCGACGCCAATGTGCTGCTGAGCGAGGAACGGCGGCCCGGTCCTTTGTAGGGCTGCGGCGGCCTGACACAGTCACATCGCTTGCACGCTGGCGTGGGCGCGATAACACGGGATGTGAAATCAGGAGGAACCGCCATGGCCTTGCGCGACGATATCGACCCCACAGGGATGGAAGAATTCTCGGTCGTCTTCACCGACCGCTCGCTCAACCACATGTCCGCCACCTTTCAGCAGGTGATGCGCGACATCTCCGGCATGCTGAAAGAGGTGTATAACGCCGATGCGGTGGCCGTGGTCCCCGGCGGCGGCACCTACGGGATGGAGGCGGTCGCCCGCCAGTTCGGGCGCGGCGCGGACGTGCTGGTGGTGCGCAACGGCTGGTTCTCGTTCCGCTGGTCGCAGATCTTTGATGCGGGCGGCTTTGGTGGGGAAACCACTGTGATGAAGGCCCGGCGCACGGGCAACGCGGTGGACGCGCCCTTTGCGCCCGCCCCGATCGAAGAGGTCGAGGCCAAGATTGCCGAGGTCAAACCGGACGTGGTCTTTGCCCCGCACGTGGAAACCTCTGCGGGTGTGATCCTGCCCGACGACTATGTGACCCGGCTGGCAAAGGCGGCGCATGACGTGGGCGCGCTGATGGTGCTCGACTGCATCGCCTCGGGCTGCATCTGGGTCGACATGAAGGCAACCGGCGTCGACGTGCTGATCTCTGCCCCGCAAAAAGGCTGGTCCGCGACCCCCTGTGCCGGTCTGGTGATGCTGTCCGACCGCGCGCTGGCGCGGCTGGAAGACACCACATCGGACAGCTTCGCCGTGGATCTGAAAAAGTGGCACCAGATCATGAAGGCCTATGAGGACGGCGGCCACGCCTATCACGCCACCATGCCCACCGACGGGCTGCGCGCCTTCCGCGACACGATGGTCGAGACCCGCGACTATGGTTTTGCCAAGCTGAAAGAGGCGCAATGGGCGCTGGGCAGCGCCGTGCGCGCCATGTTCGCCGATAAGGGCGTAAACTCCGTCGCCGCCGAGGGGTTTGGCGCGCCGGGTGTGGTGGTCTGCTACACCGCCGATCCCGAAATCAAGACCGGCAAGGCCTTTGCCGCGAAAGGCATGCAGATCGCCGCAGGCGTGCCGCTGCAATGCGATGAACCGCCGGAATTCTCGACTTTCCGGATCGGGCTGTTCGGTCTGGACAAGCTCTATGACGTCGATGGCACCGTGGCGCGGTTGCGGAAGGTCGTGGACGAGGTTCTTTGAGGCGACCGGGCTGGGGGCGCTGCCCCCGGCTTCCGCTGGAAGCCTCCCCCGGGTGTATTTTGACAGAGAAGAAGCCACATCGTTCCGCGTTTCTTCTCTGTCCAAATACACCCGGGGGTGAATGCGCCAAAGGCGCAGAGGGGGCAGCGCCCCCTTTTCTTTGCTATCCGCGTGCGCCCAGACCAAGACGCATAAGCGAGGTGCGCACCGGTTTGAGGCTGTAGAGCGCGTCCAGACCCTTGGCGCGGATATCGCGCAGCGGTTCTGTCGAGAGTTGTGAGATCCGGTTGAGCGCGGTGATTCCGGCCACGCGGGCGCGGATATCGGCGATGCGGGCGCGGTGATAGGCGTCCAGCATCTGTCGGTCGCCCAGTCCCTCGGGGCGGTCCATCGCCAGATCGCGCAGCGCGGTCAGATCTTTCAGGCTCATGTTCAGGCCCTGCGCGCCGATCGGCGGGACAACATGGGCCGCTTCGGCGATCAGCGCGAGCCGTTGAGAGGTCAGCCGTTCGGCCTCTTGCGCGATGATTGGCCAGATCGTCCGGCGCGAGGCCAGTTTCAGCGGGCCGAAAAGCGTGCAGGAGCGGGCGGACATTTCCGCCTCAAAAGCGGTTTGATCCAGCGCGTAGAGACGTTCCGCCTTGGGTCCGTCCTCCATCCAGACCACCGCTGAGCAGGGTTGCCCGTCCAGATCGGGCAAGGGGACAAGGGTGAACGGGCCGCCGGTGCGGTGAACCTCTGTCGAGACGTTGCAATGCGGGATCGGATGGGTGACCGCAAAGGCCAGCGCCTTTTGCCCGAACCGCGTGGTCTTGACCCCGATCCCCGCCGCTTGCCGCATCGGAGAGCCGCGCCCGTCCGCCGCCACCACCAGCCGCGTGCGCAGCTTGCTGCCGTCGGACAGCGTCACGCGGGCCTCGCCCTCGCGGGTGAACAGGGCTGTCGTGGCAGTGCCGGTGCGGAAATCGACCTTGGCCAGTTCACCCAGCCGCGTGGCCATTTCGCGCCGGAGCAGCCAGTTGGGCAGGTTCCAGCCAAAGGGTTTGCCCGAGATGTCGGTGGAGTCGAAATCCTTGGTCACGCGGGGTTCGGCCACTGGCCCGCCCGCATCGACAATGCGCATGACCTGCAATGGCATGGCGTGGTCGGCCAGCCGGGGCCAGAGGCCGATCTCCTCCAGAAAGGCCTGGGCCGGTTGCAGAAAGGCCGTGGTGCGCAGGTCCGCGCCGTCGCCGTCGCGGGTTGTCACCGGCGGGGTCGGGTCCACACACAGGGTCGAGAACCCGGCAGATGCAAAGGCGGCGGTTGCGGTCAGTCCCGCGATGCCGCCGCCGGAAATGACAATGTCGTAGTCCATGCCCATGCCTCCGTTTTCCCGCAATCTAGGGTGCGACAGGGGCCGAGACCATGCGGCTTACTTGCCGATGCTGATGGCGATGAGCAGGATAAAGACCACCGGAACCAGCGCCAGCGCCGTCATGGCAAGGCCGGGCAGGCCCAAGAGCAGCGTCATGCCGGCGCCCACGGCGACCAAGGCCAGGGCGATCAGGAAATAGACCTTTTCGCCCGACAGTGGCGTTTTCGCGGTGTCGGCTGTGACAGGGGTCTCGACTGTTGACATATTCGCAACTCCTGATTTGTCGTGGCGTGGACATAGCATTTCAGCGCCGTGCGAACAGGCGCGAAATGCCGCATCTCAGCGGGCGCCTTGATGGGTCAGGTCCCGGCGCATCAGCGCAGCCGCCGCAGGAATCCCGCCAGGTCGTCGGTGTGGTGTTGGATATGCGGGGCGGGGGTGGCTTCGGGCGCGACATGGACCGTGCGCATCCCCAGGGCATGCGGGGCGGCGAGGTTTCGCGGGTCATCCTCGAACATCGCGGCCTCTGTCGGGTCCAGCCCGTCGAGGGCAAAGATCCGGTCATACGCCTCGGCGCGGGGCTTTGGCGTGTAGTCGGCGTGTTCGACGCCATAGATCGCGTCAAAGGCGGCCTCCAGCCCGCGCGCCTTCAGCACCTGCGCCGCATAGGGCGCGCTGCCGTTGGTGTAGACAATGCGACGGCCGGGCAGGGTGGCGATCAGTTCCGCCAGATGCGGGTCGGGGGTGAGCGCATCGAAAGAGATGTCATGCACGTCGATCAGGTAGTCCACCGGATCGACTTCGTGATGCGTCATCAGTCCGGCCAGCGTGGTGCCATACCGGGCCCAGTAGTCGCGGCGCAGGTGGGCGGCGTCCTCCTTGGCCAGGCCGGTGACGCGCGAGACATAAGCGTTCATCCGCGCCTCGATCTGGTCGAAAAGCCGGACGGCCGGGGAATACAGCGTGTTGTCCAGGTCAAAGACCCAGGCCCGTACGTGGGCAAATCTGTCCTTGGTCATGAAACCTAGCTAGGGTGATTCAGGGCGCGCGGCAATCCGCCCAGCTTGAACCGGCGGGGCCGGAGGCGCTATCGTGGCGCGGTGGACGCAGGGAGGGTTCGGATGCACGAGGTCAAATCGGCACAAAAAGATGCCTACACGATGATCCTCGAGGCGATCGATTCAGGCATTTACCGGCCCGGCGACCGTCTTGTGGAGAGCGAACTGGCAGAGCGTTTCGGGGTGTCGCGCACGCCGATCCGTGAGGCGTTGCAGCGGCTGGAGACGCAGTCTTTGCTGGCGCGGGACGGGCGGTCGCTGATCGTGGCCTCATTGGATCACAACCAGATGGCCGAATTATACGCCGTGCGATCCGAGCTGGAGGGGTTGGCGGCGCGGCTGGCGGCGCGGCATGCGACCGAGGAAGAGGTCATGGTGCTGCGCGACATGATCGAGGAGGATCGCGCGCTGCTGGCCGATCCGGCGGCGATGGCGCGGGCCAACCGGCGGTTCCACCGGATGATTCACCTTGCCTCGCACAATCGCTATCTGGTGCAGCAACTGGACCTTGTCTATCGGTCGATGGCCCTGATGGCGACGACCTCATTGGCGGCGGAGGGGCGGGGGGAGATCGCCTTGGCCGAACACGGCGCGATTGTCGATGCCATCTCGACCCGCGATGAAGAGGCGGCCTATCGGGCGCTGCGGGATCATATCTCTGTCGCCTTCATCACCCGGCTGAAACAGGACAATGCAGAGCATATGTCGGTCTGATCCAAAGGGCCTGTCCACGCGTGGACAGGCCGCGGCCTTATACAAATCAATGGGTTACAGAGACGTTTTTACCTGGCCTTAACCTTTGCCCCGGTCAGGTGTCGGGCGGCAGGTCCGCGCCCGGACGGTCGGGGGCAGAGCGGCCGTGCTGGGTCTTGTCCCAGTAGAACGGGTTCTTGATCGTCTCCCACAGGGCCTTGTAGATCGCCACCGTCCCCAGCGGGAAATAGGCAAAGAGCGTTGGCACCCATGGCATCAGAAAGCGGTGCGGGCTGCGCGCCAGCGCGGCCAGACCCACAAGGATCGACACCGCCTCGGCGCTGAGGAACACGGTGGTGAGGCCAAGGATCACCGGGCGGGTCAGATGCGCGTCCAAGGGATGCGGCAGGCCCATCAGGATCAGCCAGAAGGACCACAGCACCGGCGCAAGGGCGAACTGGACCAGCGTGGTCAGGAACAATAGCTGTATCCCGGCAAAGCGTTTTGGCCCCAGATCGCGCCACAACCGGCGCGGCTGGCGGGTGTGGACCCACCACGTGATCCCGTACCCCTTGAGCCAGCGCGACCGTTGCTTGATCCACGGCCAGAATCGGTTGTTGGCCTCTTCGCGCGTCACCGAGGGCATCAGGTGGGTGCGAAAGCCGTGGCGGGCCAGACGAACGCCCAGATCCGCATCCTCTGTCACGTTATGCGCATCCCAGCCGCAGACCTTTTCCAGCACCTCGCGGCGGAAAAAAACCGTGGTGCCGCCAAGGGGCACCACCAGCCCCAGACGCGACAGGCCGGGCAAAAGCACGCGGAACCAACTGGCGTATTCGATGGTGAAACAACGCGACAACCAATTGGCGCGCGGGTTGTAGTAATCCAGTATCCCTTGCAGACAGCCGACATCCGCAGGGGCCTCATGGAACTGGGCCACCACGCGGTCGATCTGATCCGGCGCGGGCGCGTCCTCGGCATCGTAGATGCCAACAATCTCACCCCGCGTGAAACGGTAGGCGTAGTTGAGCGCCCGCGGCTTGGTGGTGACACGGCCCGGCGGCACGGTGATGGTGCGCATCCACGGCGGCAATTCCGTGCGCGACAGTGTTTCGCGCGTCAGCCGGTCCTCGGCCTCCAGCACCAGAACCACGTCCAGCAGCGCCTTGGGATAGGTCAGCCGCGACAGCCGCGCGACCAGCGTATGGGCGATGTCCTGTTCGTGAAACAGCGGCACGAGGATCGACACCAGCGGCGGGTTTTCCGGCAGCCGCGCGGGGGCGGGGGACATGCGGCGGGGCAGGGCGGCAAGGGCGGCCAGCTTCATCAGTTGCGACAGGACCAGCGACCCAAGCGCCAGCGCCAGCGCGGTGCCGAACAAAAGCTGCGGCGCAAAGACCAGCAGCAGCAGGCAGATCGCGGCGGCGGCAAAGGCAAACAGCCGTCCGCGTGGCGTTGTCCGGTTCAGGTCGCGGCAACTGTCCTGCGCGGGCACCCATGTCTCTGCCGCCTTGGCCAGTCGCGCCCCGGCGCGGGCCGAGATCAACTGGTGAATATCCGCCTCCAGCGCCAAGGCCATGACCACCGGCCCGGTGTCGGGGGGCAGAAGCGGCAGCAATGCGGGAAATTCATCGGGACGCGCGGTGGCCAGCAACAGCGTGTCGCCCACCCGCATCCACGGCAGCACCCCGTATTCGAGGCAAAATTCCGGCGGCAGCAGGTCCATGACGGCGGGGTCGGGGGGGCTGTCGCCGCGTTTCAGCACCAGCGCGCCGAAATGTTGGGCCTGCGCGTCCAGCACATCCTCGCGCGAGGCGATGGCCTCGGCCACCACCACCTGCGGCACCGGCTGGCCGATGCGCGAGGCCTCTGCCATGGCGCCCAGCATGTCGGTCGGGGCAACGCTGCCCTCTTCCATCAGGATATGGCTGATGGGCTGACCACGGCGGGCCTTTGCCTGCGCCAGTTTGGCGGCGGCGAGATGGAGGCGTTGCTCCGACATACCCCTGTCCGAAAAACACAGTTAACAGAAGGTTTGCACAGAGATGGTAAACGAAGTCTTAACCGCGCTTGCGGGGGTGGCCGACTGTGGCGGCCAAACCCTTAACCGGGCGGGATTTTCCGGTCGACGGCGCGGTCAGGCCGCGGCCATGGAGGCGGCGAAGCGTTCAAACAGGTAAAAGCTGTCCTGCGGGCCGGGGCTGGCCTCGGGGTGGTGCTGGACGCTGAACACCGGGCGGTCGGCCATGCGCAGGCCGCAGTTGGAGCCGTCAAAGAGCGAGACATGGGTTTCCAGCACACCCTCGGGCAGGGACTGGCTGTCGACCGCAAAGCCGTGGTTCATCGAGGTGATTTCGACCTTGCCGGTCTCGACCTCCTTGACGGGGTGGTTTGCGCCGTGGTGGCCATGGTTCATCTTGATGGTCTTGGCCCCCAGCGCCAGCGCCAGCATCTGGTGGCCAAGGCAGATGCCGAAGACCGGCAGTTTCGCCTCATTCAACAGCCGCTGGATCATCGGCACCGCATAGGCGCCGGTGGCCGCCGGGTCGCCGGGGCCGTTGGACAGGAACACGCCGTCGGGCTGGTGCGCCATGACCTCATCATAGGTGGCGGTGGCGGGCAGCACGGTCACCTCACAGCCCGCCGAGGCGAGGCAGCGCAGGATATTGCGTTTCGCGCCGTAGTCGACGGCGACCACCTTGTGACGCGCCTCTGTCTGGCGCTGATAACCCTCGGGCCAGGCCCAGCGCATCTCATCCCAGCGATAGCTTTGCGCGCAGGTGACATCCAGCGCGAGGTCCAGCCCTTCGAGGCCGGGAAAGCCGCGCGCCGCCGCGACCAGCGCGTCGGTGTCGAAATTGCCGTCCGGGTCATGGGCCAGCGCCACATGCGGCGCGCCCAACTGCCGGATGGCGCGGGTCAGGCGGCGGGTGTCGATGCCACCGATGGCGATGCGGCCGCGCGCCGCCAGCCAGTCGCCCAGTTCCTGCGCGGCGCGCCAGTTCGAGCTTTGGGTCGGCATCCATTTCACGACCATCCCGGCGGCGACCGGATCGTTGGTCTCATCGTCGTCTGGATTCACGCCGGTGTTGCCGATGTGCGGGAAGGTGAAGGTGACGATCTGACCGGCATAGGACGGGTCGGTCATGATCTCCTGATAGCCGGACATGGCGGTGTTGAAACACAGCTCCGCCGTGGTCTGGCCGGTGGCCCCGAACCCGGTGCCATAGAAGAGCGTGCCATCGGCAAGGGCAAGGCAGGCGGTCGGGCGTGCGGAAGCAGCGGGCATGAGCAGATCCTCGATGGCGGCAAATTTGCCGGAACGTATTGCGCGGGGCTGCGCGGGTCAAGTGCTTGAGTAAAAACATAAATCGTTTGGTATCAGGGGGTTGGCGGAAATTGCTGCGCTTGCAACACCGCTGGGCATGATGTAGCCTGCCGCATTCGGAGACCAGAACTGGGGATGGGGCTCATGGAATTGCGTGAAAGAGTGAACGCGGCGGTGAAACAGGCGATGCGGGACAAGGCGCGAGACCGCCTGTCGACCCTTCGGCTGATCAACGCGGCGATCAAGGACCGGGACATCGCGGTCCGGGCCGAAGGCAACGAACAGGGTGTCGACGAGGCCGGTGTGCTGGCGATCCTTGGCAAGATGGTCAAGCAACGGCGCGAAAGCGCAAAGAGCTATGAAGAGGCCAGCCGGCTGGACCTTGCGGAACGCGAACTGGCCGAGATCGAGGTGATCGAGGAATTCCTGCCGCGCGCGCTGACCGACAAGGAAGTCGCGGCGGCCATCGACGCGGCCATGACCGAGGTTGGCGCGGACTCGATCCGCGACATGGGCCGCGTCATGGGCGTGCTGAAGTCGAAATACACCGGCCAGATGGATTTCGGCGCGGTTGGCCCTCAGGTCAAGGACCGGCTGTCGGCCTGACAGGTCGCAAGAGGGGGCGCTGCCCCCCGCCGCCTTTGGCGGCTCCCCCCGGGGCATTTATCGCAAAGAAGAAGCGCAGGATCGCGCCATTTTTTGGGGCGGTGACTTACCTCGGGGGAATGCCCCGCAGGGGCGAGGGGCCGCGCGCCCTTGGTTGTCTTGGGCGCGGGTCAGGCAGGCGCTTGCGGCATCTCGTCGTCGCTGGCATCGGGGCTGGCATCGGGCACCGGAAAGCCGTCGGCGATGGCCGAGAGTTCTTCGGCGTCGTCGATGCGAAAGCGTTCGACGAAGCGGGTCTTGAAACTGACCCGCCCGCGCCGCGCGCCGAAATTCTCGCCGTGGTTCAGCACGTAGAGCACCGAGGGTTCGGACAGCGGCGACAGCTTGCGCCCCGCAAGCGCGGCCAGATAGGGGAACATCCGGTGTTCGTGCTGCGTCATCGCCTGAAGAAAGGCGGCGCTTTGCGGCAGGTCCGGGTCGTGCCCCAGTGCCGCACAGGAACCACAGAGCTTCCAGAACGGTTTGCGCAGCGGCTGCCGCAGGGTGGGCACATCGGCCAGCGCGATGGTGCCCGCCGCCTCATCCATCACATAACCGGACTGCACCAGATAGCCGCCGGGGGCCTGACGGCGCAGCATCTCACGGACGCTGCCCTGCCGCAGCAGGTCGTCGGCGTCAAAGCTCATGACATAGCAGGGCGGCAGGTCCATCTTGTCCAGATGGGCGGTCAGCGCGGCCAGTTTCATCCATTTGTCATTGCCGGGCGTCGGCGCGGTGTAGGGCAGGTACGTGATACGCGGATCGTCGGGCAGGGGCGGGCGGTCCTGACAGCAGATCACCGCCTGCCAATGCGGATCGTTCTGCGCGATGAAACAGTCCAGCGTCGCGGAGAGGCGCGCGGTCACCGCTTCCCAGTCGCCGACGCTGTCGGGGCCGACCAGCGGGATCAGAAACACCACCTGTTTGCGCAATGGAGGCACGCGGGTTTCCAGCGCGTCGCGCAGGCGCAGCGCCGCCGCCTCGCTGGGCGCGGGCGTCAGCCGGTCGATCCAGCCTTCGCGGTCCAGCGCCACCGAGAGCCGCAGCGCGGCGCGGTGCCATTTCGGCGTTGCGGGAACCTGTGCCATACCGCGCGCCCTAAGGATGCGCCGCGCGGCGGACCGCGTCGGTGAGGTCGGAAAACAGCGCCTTGCGTTCGTCCTCGCTCAGGAAAGAGCCGATCTCGACCTCGCGGCCCTCGCCCTTCAGCGTGACGTAATAGGGCACCGGGCCGCCGGACTCATGGCAGGCGACCTTGACCCAATAGGTGTTGCTTTCCCAATCCTGCCGGTCGCCCTTGGGGTTGGTCCGGATCAGGCGTGTGGTGTCGGGTGTGACGGTCAGATCCTCCAGAATGCGGCGGTCCCGCTGGTTGCGCCGCAGCGCATAATACAGCGCCGCCGTGGCGGCCAGCATGAAAGGCAGCAATCCCCACAGCACAGCGGTGCCGATCACCCCGTAGAGGGGCAATGACGCAAACAGGAAGAAGCCAAGGATCATCGCGGCAAAACCCTCTGGCGACAGCGAGTTATGCGGCCAGAGTTGCAGATGCTGGGTGACTTCACGCTTTGGGGTTTTCCATTGGTAGGGCATTGCGCTGTCGAATTCCATTTGCCGGGGGGCAACGGCCCGCCGACGCTATCTGATTGGATATACCTCAGAAATGCGATGCGTCAAAGCGGTGGCACGTCGCGCCTGATGCGGGGCCCCGCCGGAGCCGCCCGGCGGGGGCCGTCCGCAAATGAAAAGGCCCCGACAGGTGTCGGGGCCTTTGCTGTCTGTCGGGTCTGGACGGCGCTTAGTGCGCGTGGCCCTTGTCCCAGTCTTCCTGCTTTGGCAGCTGCTCGAACGTGTGTTCGGGCGGCGGCGAGGGCAGGGTCCATTCCAGCGTATCGGCGTATTCGTTCCACGGGTTGGCCTGCGTCGCGCGGGCCCCACGGGTCAGTGCGTGGAACATGACGTAGAAGAAGAATACGAAAGACGCGAAGGACAGGAAAGCGCCCATGGATGAGACATAGTTCCAGGTGGCAAAGGCCTCATGGTAGTCGATGTAACGGCGCGGCATGCCCTGACGGCCCAGGAAGTGCTGGGGGAAGAAGGTCAGGTTGGCCCCGATGAACATCGCCCAGAAGTGGATCTTGCCCATGGTTTCGTTGTACATCCGGCCGGTCATCTTGGGGAAGTAGAAGTAGATCCCCGCGAAGATCGCGAACACGGCCCCCAAGCTCATCACATAGTGGAAGTGCGCCACGACGTAGTAGGTGTCGTGATAGGCGCGGTCGATGCCCGCCTGGCTGAGCACGATACCGGTCACGCCCCCTGCGGTGAACAGGAACAGGAAGCCGAAGGCCCAGAGCATCGGTGTCTTGAACTCGATCGAGCCGCCCCACATGGTCGCGATCCACGAGAAGATCTTGACCCCTGTGGGGACCGCGATGACCATGGTCGCCAGCATGAAGTAGCTTTGCTGGGTCAGCGACATGCCCACGGTGTACATGTGGTGCGCCCAGACCACAAAGCCCAGCGCGCCGATGGCGATCAGCGCCCAGACCATCGGCAGGTAGCCGAAGATCGGCTTGCGCGCGAAGGTCGCGATGACATGGCTGATGATGCCAAAGCCGGGCAGGATCACGATGTACACTTCGGGGTGACCGAAGAACCACAGGATGTGCTGGTACAGGATCGGGTCGCCGCCACCGGCAGGATCAAAGAAGGTCGTGCCAAAGTTGCGGTCGGTCAGCAGCATGGTGATGGCGCCAGCCAGAACCGGCAGCGACAGCAGGATCAGCCACGAGGTGACAAAGATCGACCATGAGAACAGCGGCACCTTGAACAGGGTCATGCCGGGGGCACGCATGTTCAGGAAAGTGGTGATCATGTTGATCGCGCCAAGGATCGACGAGGCCCCCGAGACGTGCACCGCGAAGATCGCCAGATCCATCGAGAAGCCGGCCTCATTGGTGGACAGCGGCGGGTAAAGCACCCAGCCCACGCCAGAGCCAAGCTGGCCGTTGCCGCCCGGCGAAAACACCGAACAGACCGCCAGCGTGGTGCCCGCGACATACATCCAGAACGACAGGTTGTTCATGCGCGGGAACGCCATGTCCGGCGCGCCGATCTGCAACGGCATGAAATAGTTGCCAAAACCGCCAAAGAGCGCCGGAATGACCACGAAGAACATCATCAGGATGCCGTGGCCGGTGATCAGCACGTTCCAGAGGTGTCCGTTTGGCGTACAATCGGCAATCGCCGCTGCGGAAAGGCGCATGCCTTCCATACACATGTACTGAACGCCCGGCTCCATGAGCTCGAGCCGCATGTAGACGGTGAAAGCCACCGAGATGAAGCCTGCGAATGCCGAGACGACGAGATAGAGAATCCCGATGTCCTTGTGGTTCGTCGACATGAACCAGCGGGTAAAGAACCCCCGGTTGTCTTCATGCTCGTGGCCGTGAATGGCGGCGTCTGCCATTGTTTGCCTCCTGCTGATCCCAATGCATAGGGTACGGATCGGGAATCCGCCCGCGCCCAATGTTCCTTTCACGTTTTAGAATGTGACCCTAGGGGCGGCAATGGCCGGATTTGACGCAGATCAAATCTTTTTGTCGCACCTCGGATGGCCTTGGGCGGGGCGGCACGGGGGAGGGGATGCCACAAAGGTGTTGATCGCTCGCCGCCATCTGCGCAAGGGTTTGGCGTGGCTGTCGAAACGACCACAGGAGACCGCAGATGCGCCGATGGAGACTTGCGCTTGCCTTGGCCGGGGTGGTGTCGGGCACCCCGGTTCTGCCCGCGCCGGTGGCGCAGGTCTGCTCTTGCGATCCCGCCCCCGAGGGGGTGCATGGGACCGTGCCCTCGGCGACCGGACCGGCAAGTTGCCTGCTGGTGTCAAAGCTGGACGGGCAGGGCTGCCGGATCCTGGTGGACGCGCCGCATGGATCGGCTGACCACGATGCGATGGTTCTGGCGCTGTTTCCAAGGCTTGGGGGGCTGCGGTCCGAAGGGGCCATGCCCTCTGTCCGCGATTACAGTTGGGTGCTGGATGTCGCCAGTCCGGGGGCGGCTGCCGCGCCGCGCGCCGCGGAGCGGCGTCTGGCGCGCCGCGAGGGTCTTGCCGACCTGCTGGCGCAACGGACCTCGGCGCTGCTGCACGATGCGGGCGACGCCGTGCCGGGGGCCTTTCGGTCCGGGGTGATGACGGCGGCCCCGGCGGTCGAGGTCTGTCGCGCACGGACGCTGCACGATTTTCTGGGCGGCGGGCCGTTGATCCTGGATCTGCCGCCCTACACCGTCGAGCTGGAGCAGGGCTTTGGGTGTTACAAGGCGCAGTTCGGCGGTTACCTGAGCTTTGCGGTGGTCGTGGAGGACAGGCTGTACCGCTACATGATGTCCATGCGCTGGCCGCCGCGCCCCTGACCGCCGCCCGCCCGCCGCCAAAAGCAGGTCCGGAATACCTTACGGTCAGGGTTTCCCGACTGTCGGCGCGGGGCCGGATTTCCTAGTTTGAGATCAACGCAGCGACACCAGATCCTGCACCAGATCGACAAGGGGAAATCATCATGGCCTATCTCGACAGCAGCTTTGTTTCCAACCGCGCCAGCCTGCGCCAGCGTGTTGCCCGGTTCTTTGAGACGCCGTTTGATCGCCGCTATCGCCAGCGCACCGCCCGGATCGCGGCGCTGCGCGCCCTGTCGGACGCCGATCTGGCCGCCCGCGGGATCGCCCGCGAGGATATCCTGCTGCATGTCTTCGCCGGTAAGGCCTGACCGTCACGGGCCCCAGCGTCATTGGCCCCAGCGTCACAGGCGCCGCCCGGCGGCGTCGAGAGTTTTTAGAACCAAACCCTTTAAGGGCCTCGTGCCCCACGATTTTTTCAATGATTGCAAGAGGGGGCGTTGTGAGTGCGCCCCCTCTCTTTTTGACGTCCTCCCCCCAGGAACAGCGATTTTGGCCCGCGCAGGTCCGGTATTCCGGACCGTCCGGGTTTCCTGACTGATGCGGGCGCGGCCAAGGGCGTACATTGAGACCATCTGCTGAATACGACATCCCGACACGCATCCCACTGGGGGGAGATCAAGATGGCCTATTTCGACAACAGCTTTGTGAGCAGCCGCGCCACCCTTCGCCAGCGTATGGCCCGTCTGTTCGAGACGCCCTTTGACCGCCGCTACCGCCAGCGCACCGCGCGGGTCGAGGCGCTGCGCGCCATGTCAGACGCCGAGCTTGTCACCCGTGGCATCGCCCGTGAGGACATTCTGTTCCACGTCTTCACCGGCAAGCTCTGAGATTTGCGGCGCGGCCCGCTGTCCGGGGCCGCGCCGCACCGGACGATTTGCAAGCACCAAGAGATTTAAGACAGACGCGGGGTCATTTTTCTGCCCCGACCAAGGAGGGGCCGCGCGGATGCACGGCCCCTCGCCTTTGGCGGGCGAGGCGATGCCCGTCAGCGTCCCAGCATCACCTGATCGAATTGCGTCCGCAGCGCCACGTCCAGATCGGCCATCGTGACCGGCAGGCCCAGATCCACAAGGCTGGTGACGCCGTAGTCGGTGATGCCACAGGGCACGATGCCGTCAAAATGGCTCAGGTCCGGTTCGACGTTGATCGACACCCCGTGAAAGCTCACCCATTTGCGCAGGCGGATGCCGATGGCGGCGATCTTGTCCTCGGCCATGGCCCCGGACGGCAGGCGCGGGCGGTCCGGCCGTTCGATCCAGACGCCGACGCGGCCGTCGCGGATATGGCCGGTCAGGTTGAATTCGGCCAGAGTGGCGATCACCCAGTTTTCAAGATCCTGAACGAAACAGCGAATGTCTCGCCCGCGCTTGTTGAGGTCCATCATGACATAGACCACCCGCTGTCCCGGCCCGTGATAGGTATACTGCCCGCCGCGTTTGGAGGGATGCACGGGAAAGCGGTCGGGGTCTTTGAGGTCTTCGATGCGGGCAGAGGTGCCAGCGGTATACAGCGGCGGATGTTCCAGCAGCCAGATGCAATCCTCGGCCCGGCCTTCGGCAATCGCGGTGGCGCGATCCTCCATAAAGGCCAGCGCCTCATCATAGGGGGTCAGACCCTCGGTGATCTTCCATTCCATACGCTGTCCGGGGGTGCCGCCCCGCCTCCGTTTTGCCGCCGACGGGGATGGCACGGCATCGGGGGACTTGTCCAGCGGGCGGTGCCGCGCGCCGCGCCAGAGCGACTGTGCAAGAAACCCGCCGAACAGGGTTTTTCCCTCTTCACAACCTTGCGCGGCTCCGTTAGAGACCCCTCCACCAAGTCAAGACAGTGCGGTCGTGGCGGAATTGGTAGACGCGCAGCGTTGAGGTCGCTGTGGGGTAACACCCGTGGAGGTTCGAGTCCTCTCGACCGCACCAAATTTTCTCAGGAAATCGTTGATTTTGCGAGCAGGCAGCCGACAGGCTTCCTGTCGCTTTGCCGTTGGGCATGGCCGCCGGGCAGGCATTTGCCGACCAGTAAAGGGTGTCTGATGTCCGGGGGAATGGGCGGGTCGCCTCCCTGTGCCGCGCGCCCTGCGGGGGGCTGCGACACAACGCAGACCCCTGACAGCCAAGCGGCCTAAAGAAAATCGTCGGGCACCGCGACCAGAAGTTGCCCGGCATTCAGGCTGAGCACGTCGACGTCCCGCAGCACCATCCTGTCGCCAGAGGCCAGCCTGATTTCGGCGTCGTCCTCGCCGTAGGGCAGGATCATCAGCGTTTCGATCTGCGCGGGGTCCACAAGGATTCGGTCCTCTCCGACGACGTAATCGTAGACGACGTTCAGCCCCGATCCTTCGCGGAAGACAAACACATCCGCGCCGCCGCCGCCGTACAGCCTGTCGGTGCCGCCCAGACCCTCTATCAACTCGTCCAGCGCGGTGCCGTGCAGGATGTCGCTGCCTTCGGTTCCGGTCAGAAACCCGACCGTCTGCGGCGCGTCGATCAGGGTCAGTTGATTGGCCTCGAACAGGGACACATTGCGCAGGATCAGGCGGTCGCCGTCAGGCGTGCGCAGTTCCAGATCGGTGTCCTTGTAGGGGCGGAACGTCAGGTCAGAGGCATCCACACCGACAAGCTGGATGCTGTCCCGCGTGGTGTCGAAATCATAGACGACATTGGTGTCGTAGCCGCCGCCGAACATCACCACATCGGCACCGTCGACCGTGGTGATCCGGTCGGTGCCCGCGCCACTGTCGATGGTGTCATTGCCGCTCAGGGCAAAGATCCGGTCGTCCCCTTTGTGGCCGGTCAGGGTATTGGCGGCGTCGCTGCCCAACGTGTGAAAGACGATGCGATCCGCGTCGTCCAGCGCGATCCCTTGCAGCAGGATATGTTGGCCTTGCACGGTGACAACCTCCAGCCCGTCGGCCTGCATGACATAGCTCACATCGGCGGCGGAGGTGCCCGGCAGGCCGATTGCGTCCTGTGTGAGGTCAAAATCCACCACCGTGTCGAGGCGGCCATCCGCGCCCAGGACAAAGGTGTCCTTTCCATCGCCGCCGATCAGCAGATCGCGGCCCCAGCCGCCGATGAGGGTGTCATGGCCCGCGTTCCCGATCAGGGTATCGTCGCCCGACAGGCCGGTCAGGCGTTCGCTGCGCGCATCGCTTTGGATGTGCAGGCCGGTGGCGCGCTCCTCGACCGTCAGGCGTGAGGGGGCCACGGTCAGTGAGAACGGCAGCACCGGGACCGTGGCGTGTGGCCCGGTGGCAAAGACAAAATCCTCGGTCGACATCAGATAGCTGTCGGAGGCCGCGCCATAGGACACCGTCGGGTTGGCAACGGCGGTCTCTGTCACGATCCGCAACAGCCCGGAGCTGCTGATCGTGGCCGAGGTGATCGGGACCTCGGTGCCGTTGTCCGAAAATGTCAGGCTGCCCGGATCAAGGAGCGTCGAGACGGTTTGTCCCGGTGCCAGATCCAGTTGCAGCAGGAGGACGGTGTCCGTGACCAGCATTGCCTGACCGGGGGTGGGCGACACCTCCCCGGTCGAGATGGCGATGGCCATGCGGCGGGCGGCGGTCTCATAGCCCGCGTCGGTCAGGTGAACGCTGTCGCGCAGGTCCAGATCATGGATCGCGGTGGCAAGGGTGATCGCGTCGTTGCCCTCTGCAATGGCCTGTTGGGCGGCGCGAATGGCCTCTGTCCCGCCATGCAGGCTAGGGGAGTAGAACGCCCGGTCGCCAAGCGACTGTATCCAGACGCGGGGCGCGCCGCTGGCCTCCATAAGGTGATTGAGCACAAACGAAAGGCCGTCTGCATAGGCCGCCGCGCCATGCGCGCCGACATAGGTGGTATCCGCCTCGCCCTGCGCCCAGATCACCCCCAGAAACACGGTCCCCGAGGCGACCTCGGCCCGCAGCCGGTCGGTGAACAGCGTCAGGTTTGGCCCCGCCGTGCCATTGGTTTCGTCGTACCAGTGGTTTTCGCTGATCCGGGTATGCAGGTCGGGATCGTCGGGGGCGCGGCTGTCCGCGTATTGCGATGCGGACCCGGCCAGCATCGCGGACCCGCCGCGCGCCGCATCAAAGAACTGCACGTCGGTGTAGTGCGGATTGAGCGCCAGAAAGGTCTCGCGGAACGAATCGAGGGCGCTGCCGTCCCCGGCGCTGAACCATTGATCAATATTGGATTGGCCCGCGAGGACGAAATAGGCAATCATGGCATCCCAATCCCGAGAATAATTCCCGAAATCCTAGACGATTCGTGCCGTCATGTCACCGAAACCTGCCCGCGTGGGGCAGGTTCGGCCCCCCGTCGCCTCAGGTCTTTTTCTTCATGGCGGCCTGAAGGGCCGCGCCCAGAGCGCCTGTATCGTTGCCCTGTCTGGGGGGCTGCGGGCTTTTGGGTTTGCCGCCGTGGTTGCCGCCGTGTTTTCCACGGTCCGCCTTGGGCGCGGCGCGGTTTGGACGGGCGTCGGGCTGCGGGCCGTCGCTGGTCTGTTTGCGCATGGACAGGCCGATGCGCTTGCGCGGCAGATCGACCTCCAGCACCCGGACCTTGACCACATCGCCCGCCTTGACCACTTCATGCGGATCTTTGACAAACCGGTCTGCCAGTTGGCTGACGTGGACCAGCCCGTCCTGATGCACGCCGATATCGACGAAGGCCCCAAAGGCGGCGACATTGGTCACCGTGCCCTCCAGCAACATGCCGGGTTTGAGGTCTTTCATCTCTTCGACGCCATCGGCAAAGGACGCAGTCTTGAACCCCGGTCTAGGATCACGGCCCGGCTTTTCCAACTCGACAAGGATGTCCCGCACCGTGGGCAGACCAAAGCGGTCGTCCACAAAATCCTCTGCGCGCAGGCGTTGCAGCGCCGCCCCGTCACCCATGATCGCGCGCAGATCGCGCCCGCAGGCCTTGACGATGCGCCGGGCGACGCCATAGGCCTCTGGATGGACAGAGGAGGCGTCCAGCGGCTCATCCCCGTCGCGAATCCGCAGGAAGCCGGCGGATTGCTCAAACGCCTTCGGGCCCAGCCCCGGCACCTTCAGCAGCATCTTGCGGGAGGCAAAAGCCCCTTCCGCGTCGCGTTGCGCCACGATTGCCTCTGCCAGACGTGGTCCCAGCCCGGACACCCGCGCCAGCAGCGCCGCCGAAGAGGTGTTCAGATCCACCCCAACGGCGTTCACCGCATCCTCGACCACCGCTTCGAGCGCTTGGCCAAGATGGCGCTGGTCGACGTCGTGCTGGTACTGGCCGACACCGATGGACTTCGGCTCGATCTTGACCAGTTCGGCCAAGGGGTCCTGCAAGCGCCGCGCGATGGACACCGCGCCGCGCAGCGACACGTCCAGATCGGGAAACTCGCGCGCCGCCAGTTCCGAGGCCGAATAGACAGAGGCGCCGGCCTCTGACACCACAACCTTGGTGGGGCGCGGCGCGCCGTCGGGCAAAAGCCGCAGGGTATCGGCGACCACACGTTCGGTTTCGCGGCTGGCGGTGCCATTGCCAATGGCGATCAGGTCCACGCCATGACGTTTGATCATCTCGATGATCTTGGCCTCTGTCCCGCGCACGTCCATGCGCGGCTGGTGGGGGTAGAGCGTGGCCGTCTCCAGCACCTTGCCGGTGGCATCGACCACCGCCGCCTTGACGCCGGTCCGCAGGCCGGGGTCCAGACCCAGGGTGGGCCGCGCCCCCGCCGGGGCGGCCAGCAGCAGCGCGCGCAGGTTGCGGGCAAAGACGCTGATGGCCTCTTCGTGGGCGCGTTTGCGCAATTCGCCCAGCAGATCGACATACATCGACAGGCTCAGCTTGACCTTCCACGCCCATGTTGCCGCCTTGCGCAGCCACAGGTCGCCCGGTGCGTCGCCGGGAATGCCGATTTCCAGCGCGATCATGCCGATGGCGCGGTCGATGCCGGCCTCTGGTTCCGGCGCGATTTCGACGGTCAGAATGTCCTCTTTCGCAGCGCGCAGGATGGCCAGCGCCCGGTGCGCGGCGATGTTGGCCCATGCCTCGTCATGGTCGAAATAGTCCGAGTATTTCGCGCCGTCCTGTTCCTTGCCCGGCACCACCATAGAGGTGATGCGTGCCTCGGCCCGCATGAAGCCGCGCAACCGGCCCAGGAGAACGGCATTTTCGGCCAGTTCCTCGACCAGAATATCGCGCGCGCCGTTCAGAGCGGCCTTGGTGTCGGCCACCTGATCGGACAGATACGCGCCCGCCAGCGCCTCTGGATCGGCGCGGCGGTCGGACAGGATTGCGCGCAACAGCGGCTCCAGCCCGTTTTCGCGGGCAATCATCGCCTTGGTGCGGCGCTTGGGTTTGTAGGGCAGGTAGATGTCTTCCAGCGTGGCCTTGGTTTCGGCCTTGGCGATGGACAGCGCCAGCGCATCGGTCAGCTTGCCCTGATCGCGGATCGAGCCAAGGATCGTCTCGCGCCGAGCTTCCAGTTCACGCAGATAGTCCAGACGTTCCGCCAAGGTCCGCAGTTGCGTGTCGTCCAGCCCGCCGGTCGCCTCTTTGCGGTAGCGGGCGACAAAGGGCACGGTCGCCCCGCCGTCGAGCAGATCGACCGTGGCGGACACCTGTCCCGGTGCTGCGCCGATTTCCGTCGCGATCTGGCGGTAAATGCGGTCCTGGGCTGTGGTCAAGGCAAGGCTCCCTGAATGATGTGGACCGCCTTGTTAGCCGCTGGATGGAGAACTGCCAACAGATTGCGTAGGCGGGCGGCCACCCTCCGCCGGAAATTTCTCAGGCCAGAAACCGGCGCGGGGAATGCCGTTGCGTCGGGCTGCGGCATTGACTTGGGTCAATCCCATCCCGCATCCCATTCCCCAGGGGACGTCCGGCAAGAGCGCGGCGATGCGGGCCATTCGAGGCCATGCGGCGCGACGGGCGGCGGACACAGGCAAGAGGCATCGGGCGATGAAGATTGAGAACCGGACTTTCGACGAACTGCACGTGGGAGAGACCGCCACTTTGCGCCGGTTGTGTACGCAGGACGATCTGCTGGTCTTTGCCAATGTGTCGGGCAACCACAACCCGATGCACGTCTTTGACGCCGATGGCGACGGTGACGGCGTGAATGAGGCGGTGGCACCGGGGATGTTTGTCGGCTCGTTGATTTCCGCCGTCTTGGGCAACCTGCTGCCGGGGGCGGGGACGCTGTACCGCGCGCAGAGTCTGGTGTTTCACAATCGCGCCCATGCGGGGGATGAACTGGAAAGCCGCGTGACGGTGACGGACCGCAATGAAAAGGCGTGTACCGTGACGCTGGCGACAGAGGTTACGCGCCCCGCCGATGGTGCGTTGATCCTCTCCGGCGTGGCCGAGGTCGAGGCCCCGCGCCGCAAGCTGAGCTATGACAGCCATGACCTGCCGGGCCTGATCGTCCAGCGGCACCGGCATTTCGAAAAGCTGTTGGTGCGGGCGGCGCCTTTGCCGCCGCTGGTGACGGCGGTGATCGCGCCGGAAGAGCCCAATTCGCTGGGCGGCGCGCTGCTGGCGCGCGACCACACGCTGATCACGCCGATCCTTGTGGGCTGTCCCGACAAGATCGCCAGCACCGCCGCGGAACTGGGCCGCAGTCTGGACGGGATCGAGATTGTGCCAGAGCCGGATCACGCAGAGGCCGCGCGTGCGGCGGTGGCGCTGGTGGCGGCGGGACGGGCGGGCGCGCTGATGAAGGGGCATCTGCACACCGATGTGGTGCTGCGCGCCGCGCTGGACAAACAGGCCGGGCTGCGCGCCGGGCGGCGGTTCACCCATGTCTTTGTGATGGACGTGCCGGGTCTGTCGCATCCGCTGATCGTCACCGATGCGGCGATCAACATCGCGCCGGACCTGAAAACCAAGATGGATATCGTGCAGAACGCCATCGACATCGCCATCAGCATCGGGATCGCGGTGCCCAAGGTCGGGGTGCTGTCGGCGGTGGAGACGGTGAACCCGGACATTCCGTCGTCGGTCGATGCGGCGCTCTTGTCCAAGATGGCAGAGCGCAAGCAGATCACCGGCGGGCTGGTGGACGGGCCTTTGGCGATGGACAATGCCGTCGATCTGGCCGCCGCCCGGACCAAGGGCCTGTCGTCGCCGGTGGCCGGTCAGGCAGAGGTGCTGGTGGTGCCCAACATCGACGCGGGCAACATGCTAGCCAAGCAGTTGACCTATATCAGCCACGCCGAAAGCGCCGGGCTGGTGCTGGGCGCGCGGGTGCCGATCATCCTGAACTCGCGGTCTGATGATGACATGTCGCGGCTGGCCTCCTGCGCGGTGGCCGCGCTGCATGACGCCCGCATCACGGCGGGCCGGGGATGACCTTTGCGCTGGTTCTGAACGCCGGGTCGTCGTCGCTGAAGTTCGGTCTGTTTCAGGGGCGGCATCCGGGGTTGATCGTGGGCGGTCAGGTCGAAAAGATCGGCGGGGCGGCGGTGTTGCACCTGCGGGACGCGAAAGGCACGTCGCTGGTCGATACCGCCTTGCCGCCGCACGCGGCGGGCGATCACGCGGGCGCGCTGACGGCGGTGCTGCAAGAGATCACCGGCCGCTTTCCCGACGCGCGGATCAGCGCCGTGGGGCACCGGGTTGTGCATGGCGGCATGGACTATGCCGCGCCCACGGTCATCACGCCCAGGGTGCTGCACGATCTGGAACAGTTGGAGCCGTTTGCCCCGCTGCACCAGCCGCATAACCTTGCCGGTATTCGGGCGGCCTTGGCGGCATTCCCCGACGCGCGGCAGGTGGCTTGTTTCGATACGGCCTTTCACCGCAACCACCCGTTTGTGAATGACACCTTCGCGCTGCCGCGCAGCTACTATGACAAGGGCGTGCGGCGCTACGGGTTCCACGGGTTGAGCTATGACTACATCTCTGGCGCGTTGGCCGAGACTGCGCCGACCCTGCACGCGGGCCGGGTGGTGGTGGCGCATCTGGGCA
This sequence comes from Antarctobacter sp., assembly GCF_048262615.1. GTDB lineage: Bacteria > Pseudomonadota > Alphaproteobacteria > Rhodobacterales > Rhodobacteraceae > Antarctobacter. The sequence goes on along the minus strand of NZ_JBLXFB010000007.1, from coordinate 74,470 downwards.
ATGGCGCGTCGATGTGCGGGTTGCTTGGCGGGCGGTCCATTGCCTCATCCATGGGGTTCTCGGCGCTGGACGGTCTGCCGATGGGCACCCGGTCGGGGCAGCTTGATCCCGGTGTGGTGCTGTACCTGATGGCCACAGAGGGGATGGACGCGGCGGCGATCTCTGACCTGTTGTATCGCAAATCCGGGTTGCTGGGCCTGTCCGGTGTCAGCAGCGACATGCGAACGCTTTTGGACTCGGACGCGCCGGGTGCGCGGGAGGCGGTGGCGTATTTCTGTTTCCGCATCCGGCGCGAGTTGGGTGGCCTTGCGGCGGCGCTGGAGGGGCTGGATGCGGTGGTCTTTACCGGCGGCATTGGTGAGAACGCCGCCCCGGTGCGGGCGCAGGTTTGCCGGGGGCTGCGCTGGCTGGGGATCGAACTGGATGAGGACCGCAATACGCGCAATGACAGCGTGATCAGCACGGATCTGTCACGGGTGCGGGTTCTGGTCATGCCGACCAATGAGGAAATCGTCATCGCCCGCGCCGCGATGGCGCTGGGCTGAGGCGGGTCAGATCGGCACCAGATGGTTGTCCCATTGCAGCGCGTGGGCGGCGGTCCAGCCCAGCGCCTCGCTGGTGATGTCGCCGGTGCCGGAGGTCAGCAGAAAGCCCTGCGCCGTGGCCGCCACGCCGCAGACATCCGCCATGTCAAAGCTGCGCTTCAGCGCGCCGGTCGCGGTGTCAAAGACCTGCGCCAGCCCTCCGCGCGGCGAGGTGATGGCGACCTCTTTGCGGTCAGACAACAGCGCCACGCTGCCCGCGTAGCCCATCATCCTTTTCGCCTCTGCCGCAGGGGGCGTGACCAGCAGCGGCGTGCCGCCTTGGCGCGTCAGGCCCAACAGCGGCGGGTCGTCGGACAAATCACCCTGCCACTGCATCGCAAAGCCGACCAAGCCGTCCGGCGCGACAGCAAGGTGCCGGATCGAGTTCTTGTGCAGGGCGCGGTCCAGTTCCTGCTGATCCAGCAACGCGCCATCGAGGTCGAAAAAGCTGAGGTTCGGGGCCATCAGCGGGATGTTCAGCTTGGTCCGGCCTGCGTCGGGATGCGTCTCGATCCCGCCATTGGCCACCACCAGCGTCTGGCCGTCGGGCATCAGCTTGATGTCATGCGGGCCGACGCCGCCCGATGCGAACTCTGTCAGGCGTTTGCCCGATCCCAGCGACCAGACCCCGATCACGCCGCGCGCGGCGTCATAGTCATTTTCACTGGTGAACAGATGCGCGCCATCGGGGGAAAACGCGCCGTGGCCGTAGAAATGCCGCCCCTCGGGGGCCTCCAGCCGGGCGGTTTCCTGACCCGTGACGCAGTCCAGCACCACGGCAAAGCGGCCGGGGCGGCGGGCGAAGCCCACCGCCAGCGGCTGGTTCGGGTGGGCGGCGGCGGCATGGCCCCGGTCGGGCAGCGGCAGGGCAAAGGCAAGGTCGCCAGAGGCCCGCAGCCCGCAGAGCAGATAGCGCCCGTCAGAGGCCCGCGCCGCCGACAGGAACGCAGGTGCGCCCGCCTCGGCCCATGTGGGGCGCGGACAGGCCCCTGCGGCCAGCAACCCGGCCAGAAATCCCCGGCGACCTGTCATCTCAATCCCCATCCAGTGAGTTGAACCCGGCGGCGATGCCCAGCCGGGGGCCAAGGTCATTGCTCACAATCTCGCGGATCTCGGCGATGCGCTGTTGCAGGGTCTCGATGCGCAACCGCCCCTGCGGGTCGCTGACCCCGGCAAAAACCGGATCGTCCAGGATAGCGGCCCGCTGCAAGGCGCGCTCAAACGCGGCGTCCAGTTTGGCGTCGCCATCCGACAGCCGTGCGCCAAGGTCGCGCAGCGCCTGTAGCGACAGGACAACATGGTGTAGAGACCGTTCAGAGCGACGCGCCTCGGCCCGGTTGGGGCGGGGTTGTTCGAAACTGCCCAAGGGGCGGCCCAGACGGGTGTCGGCGGTGAACTCCAGCCCGGTGGACAGGGCGGTGAACAGCTGCTTGGCGGCCTCGTCGGGGGTGCGGTAGGTGTCGTTTCCGGCCTGTCGCATCAGGTCGGCATATCCGTTCTCCCACCCGGCAAGGATGTCGGCGGAAATGTCGGCAATATCCGCCGCCATGACCTGCACCAGCGAGCAGCGATAGCCCGCAACCCCCGCCGTGGCGAATTGCGGATCGTAAAGCATGAACTCCATCGCGTAAAAGCCGCGCGCGGCGATGGACACGGACTGGAAGGTCTCAAGGCTGTTTATCACCGGGTCTTCGCCGCCGATCAGGCGGCCAAGCGCCTTGGGCGTCGCGCCCCGGCTGTCCGGCCAGAAGGCCAGCGCAAAGGCGCGGTCGCCATGTTCAGAGGGGCCAAAGCGCAAGTGGCTGACGGCGACCCAGGCATCAAAGGCGGTGCCGTAGGCGGCCCGCAACTGGGCGCTGTCCGGGGAACAGTCTGCGGCGGCGGCCCCCGCAAGCGCGGCGGTTTCAGAGGCAAGTGTCCGGTAATGGGGCAGGACATGGCCATCGACGATTGCGTCCACATCGGGTGTCGCCCCCCATGCGGGCAGGGCGGCAAACATCAGGGCAAAGAGGGGACGGCGCATCAAAGGCTCTCCAGAAAGGCGATCAGGGCGGCACGGTCGGGCACGGGCAATGCCGCCACACTGTCGCGATGCGGCTGCGCCTCACCGCCGTGCCAGAGGATCGCCTCCAGCAACGACCGCGCGCGGCCATCGTGCAGGAACTGGGTATGCCCTGACACCTGTCGCGTCAATCCGATCCCCCAGAGCGGTGGCGTGCGCCATTCGGTGCCGGTGGCGCGGGCCTCGGGGCGGTGATCGGCCAGACCCTCACCCATGTCGTGCAGCAGCATGTCGGTATAGGGCCAGATCAGTTGAAAGCTGTGCTCTGCGCGGTCTTGCAGCCGGTGGGTGACAAAGGCGGGCTGGTGACAGTCGGTGCAGCCGGTGGCGTAGAAGATTTCCTTGCCGCGCAGGACCTGCGGGTCTTCCACGTTGCGGCGCGCGGGCACGCCTAGGTTGCGGCTGTAGAAGGTCACAAGGTCCAGCCCCTCGGCGTCGACCTCGAACACCCGGTCATCGCCGTCGCCATGCGGGGCTGTGCGGCAATCGGCCTCTGCCTCTGTGCATTCGCCCCAGCCCGCCGGGAACAGCGGGGTCGAGATGCCGATATCGCCGGAAAAGGCGGCGGCGCTTTGGTGGCGGATGGTGGGCGCGCCCGCCTTGAGACCAAAACGCCCCAGCATCGGCATGTCGTATTCGGCGGACCAGACCACATTGGCGCGGCCGGATATGCCGTCGCCGTTGGCGTCATCCGGATCGGCAAGCGCAAGGATGTCCGCCGCGGGCACCGCCTCCAGCAGGCCAAGGCCGATCATCTGGGGGGCGACCCGCGGGCTGAGCATGGCATCGGGGTGCAGGGGGCCATAGCCAAGGTCGGCGGCGGTATAGGTCGGCTTGCGCAGCGACGCGACCTCACCACCCGCAAGCGGCACGGCAATCTCTTCGTAATCGACCTGTAGCCGGTATTCGGCGGCATGGCCGGGCAGGCTGAAATCCTGCATTTGCAGGCCATAGGTCGGGTCGGGGGCGGTGGCGATATAGTCCTCGATCTGGGGGATCATGTCGGCGGGGCCGCCGGGCACCGAGACACGCAGGAACATCGACACGGCATCGTCCTGCGGGTCCGCCGGGGCATGGCCGCGCCCGTCCTTGATGTGACACCGCTGGCAAGAGCGCGCGTTGTACAGCGGCCCCAGCCCGTCAGAGGCCAGTGTCGACGAAGGCGACGACACCCACAGTTTGCGAAAGAGGCCGTTGCCGACCTTGAAGTTCAGCTCTCCCTCGAAATCGAGGCTGGCGGAAGGCAGGGAAAAGGCGTTGGCGTCCGGGGTCACACGCACGGTGGCGGCTCCGGCGGGCTTGTCCTCGAACCGTTGCGGCGTATCGAAAGAGGGGGGCGGGGCCAGCACGCGGGCGATGCGCGCGGATTCCTCGGCCGTGCGGGGGATGATGTTCAGGTGGGGTTCGTCCAAGGGGCCCGCCGCTGCGGCGGACCCAAGGAAAGCTGCGATCAGCGCAAGGTTACTCGGCTTCATCCATCTTCGATGCGTTGAGGTGGGCATAATTCTCGGCACCGACACGATCGTGCAGGCTGATCTGGGTTTCGAGAAAGTCGATGTGCCCTTCTTCATCGCCCAGCAGGACGTCGAACAGCTCTTTGGTGACGTGGTCGCCGACCTCATGGCAATACTCGCGGGCCTCTTTGTACAGGGCGCGCGCCTCCTGTTCCGCCGCCAGATCGCATTCCAGCGTTTCCTTGGGCGTCTGGCCGATGCGCAGCGGGTCCAGCTTTTGCAGGTTCGGGTGCCCTTCGAGAAAGATGATCCGCTCGATCAGCTTGTCCGCGTGGTTCATCTCTTCGATGCTTTCCTCGCGGCTTTTCTTGGCCATGTGGCCAAGGCCCCAGTCTTCCTGAAGCTTGTAGTGCACCCAGTACTGGCTGATGGCCGTCAGTTCGCTGCGCAATGCGCGGTTCAGGTAGTCGATGACTTTGGTATCGCCTTGCATATGTCAGATCCTTCTGTGGATGTGGCTGGCTTGAGCATGGGCTCTGGCTTGCGCAGGTTGGGAACCAACACGGTTTTATGCGCTTTCAGTGTGTCAAGGAAGAGCGGCATACAGCCGCCACAGTCAGCCGATTTTCCCAGCGCGCGGTAGACCTTGCGCGGGGTGATGAGGGTTTCGGGGTCCGCCGCCCGCATCCATTCCATTGCGGAACGGATGTCGTGATCGGTGATATTCATGCAGTGGCAAACGATCATGGCGGCGAACCTGTTCAGAAAGTTACTGGAAGACGGCCTCGGGGTCGTCGAGGCTGTCGGAGCCTTCAAAGGCGATGGCGTCCACACCCAGCGTCACCACCACACGTTCGATGCTGCGGGTCTGGTCGATCAGACCGTTGACGCCGCCCATGACCAGCGCCTCACCGGCGGTCGAGTCGCGATCCAGCATCATATCGTAGCTGAACCCGGCCTCTGCGGCGCTTTTGATCCGGCCCAGCGCCATCATGGTGCCTGCCAGCTTGGTCTTCATCTCGGTGTCGAGGGCGGCGTCTTTTTCCGCCACAAGGTCGGACAGGGACGGGCCGGTGACCAGCGTGCCGTCGATGCGCACGTATTCGCCCAGATAGACGTTCTGCACGCCCAGACCGTCGTAGTAGTGGCTGTTGTGCGTGTTGTCGGAGAAGCAGTCATGCTCTTCCTCGGGGTCGTTCAGCATCAGGCCAAGGCGCATCCGTTCGCCCGCCTGTTCGCCGTAGGACAGCGATCCCATGCCGGTCAGCATCGCGGTGATGCCTGCGGCCTCATTGCCCATGACCTCGGCGCGCGCGGCACCGCCCTCGGCCCATTGCGCGGCCATCCATTTAAGGTCCGAGACCAGCAGATCGGTCGCGGCCTTGAGGTAATCGCCCCGGCGGTCGCAGTTGTCGTTGGTGCAGGCGTCGCCCTGCGCGTAATCGGTCCAGGGACGGTTGCCCGCGCCCGCCGCGTGGCCGTTCAGATCCTGACCCCAGAGCAGGAATTCGATGGCGTGATAGCCGGTGGCCACGTTCGCCTCGATGCCCTCGGCCTCGTGCAGGGTGTCGGACAGCAGGGCGGGGGTGATGTCGGTGGCGTCCACGGTGGCACCCGACAGGGGCAGTTCCGGCGAGGCGACAACGTTCAGCGCGGCAAAGGCGTTTTCATCGGTCGGGCCGCCATAGGACAGGTCGACATAGTCGATCAGACCCTCATCCAGCGGCCATGCGTTCACCTTGCCCTCCCAGTCGTCGACAATCGCATTGCCGAAGCGGAACACCTCGCTTTGCTGGTAGGGCACGCGCGCGGCAAGCCATTCCGCCTTGGCCGCTTGCAGCGCCTCGGCCGACGGCGTGGCGATCAGCGCGTCAACCGCCGCTTGCAGGCGCTGGGCGGCGATCAGGCTGTCACCATAGGTGGCCTCGGCGATGTCGGCGTAGGTGTTCAGAACCTCCGCCTTGGCGGTCTCGGCGGTTGCGGCAGAGCCGAAACCTGCGGCAAGGGTCAGCGCGCTGGCGGCGGTCAGGGTATTCAGGCGTTTCACTGTAAGGTGTCCTCTTTGGCGTTCGCTAGTGAAGGGTTTGGTGTCTTGTCGTTGTCGGTGGTGTCTTTGGGGCCGTGATGGTCATGCGCCGCAGGGCAAGGCCGAAATCCTCGGCCAGTCCGGCAAGCACCGTGGCCATGTCCGGGCGCACCAGCGTCATGGCCATTTGCAGCGCGTCCTCGCGCAGGCCCTCGCTGGCGTAGCCGATGAAGGTGGCGAAACAGGATTCGTCCGCGCCAAGGCATTTGCAGGTTACGTGATGGCGCATCAGCGGGCGGCGACCGTGCCGCGCGCAGAGATCGCACAGAGTTTCAAACGACCCAAGCGCGTGACGCCCCTGCGCCGGTCCCAGATGGCGGGCGAAGTCGTTCCAGACCTGACTGCGCGCCTCGGCGCTTTCGCACCACAGCCGCAGGTACAGCACGGCGCCCGCCTCGACCGGGGCCAGTTCGGACAGGTAGCCCACCGGCGCGCCGCCTCTGTTTGCGGTGTCACTCATTTGGTGAGGATCAGCTTGCCCGCGCGGGTGATGCGCAGGGTATACAACTGGTCGGCCAGCCGGATGCGGGCAAGATCGCCGCCTTCGGTCAGATCGCGGGCATCGTAGACCGGCAGGGTCTCGAAGACGGTGCCTTTGGTGGACGGGGTGGACATCAGGCCCATGGCGCGCCCCTCCGGGTGTCCTCGGCCCGGAAAAACAGGCGCAGAGCGGCAAAAAGAGGGGGCAGGCCAAAGTCAAAAAGCGTCAGGTCCACGGGGCCTGTCGCGGGTCCGGGCGTCCGGTGGTGTTCTGCGTGATCGCTGGCAAACAGCATTTTGGGTCTCCGCGTGCCGGATTGCAGGGTTGGCTTGGCCCGGATTCGGGGGGCTGGCTGGTGTGGTGCAAAGCTGACTATTTTGGTATGCTTTGTCAATCCGACAAATTTAGTCGGTTAACGCGACGTTCTGTAACACCCCAAGAGCGTTGGAAAAATTCCGGTTTTTAGGACGGGGAGGGGCAGGGCCCGAAGGGGCAGGACGGCGCAGGGCGAGGGGGTGTCAGGCGGCGGGCAGCCAGACCCGGAACAGCGCACCGCCTTCGGGGCCATTGGCGGCGGTGATCAGCCCGCCGGCGCGCTGCACAAGGGTCTGCGAGATCGACAGGCCCAGCCCGGTGCCCTCGCCGTGTTTGGTGGTAAAGAACGGGTCAAAGACCGCCTCCGCCATGTCGTCGGGCAGGCCCGGACCGCTGTCCTGCACGCTCAGACAGGCCCCGTCCTGTCCGTTTCGCGCCTCTGTCGACAGGCTCAGGGTCAGCCGTCCGTTTGTGCCCATCGCCTGCAAGGCGTTCATGATCAGGTTGATGATCACCTGCTGCATCTCGCCCGGATCGGCCCGCACGTCCGGCGCCGCCTGCATCGCGGTTTCCACCGTGATCGCGCTTTTGGACAGGACGTGTTCGACCAGCAGCAGGCAATCCTCGACCAGCGGTGTCAGCGAGACGGCGTCGTCATAAGCGTGAAATTCGCCCGGTCGGGCGAATTGCAGCAGCTTGCCCACCATCGCGTCGATCCGCGCCACCTGCCGGTCGACCAGATCCAGTTCGGTTTTCACCGGCAGCGCCTTGTCGCCCAATGTCTCGCGGATCACGTCGACATTGCCCTGAATCACCGCGACGGGGTTGTTGATCTCATGTGCGACCCCGGCGGTGATTTCGCCGATCGAGGCCAGCTTTTCGTTCATCACAAGCTGGCGATAGGTTTCCTCCAGCTTGGCGTTGGCCTCGCGCAGTTCGGCGGTGCGCTCCTCGACCCGCTGGTTCAGCTCATTGCCCCAGGCGCGCAGGCGGGCGTCGCGGTCCTGCACCTGTCCCAACAGGTCATCCAGATGCGCCGCCACCTGTCCGATCTCATCGCGCGCGCCGACATCGCCGTAGCGCGCCGACAGATCGCCCGCGCCGACCCGCTGCATGGTCCGTGTCATCCGCTCCAGCGGCGCAAAGATCCCCCGCGCCAGCGTCAGGAACAGCGGCACCGACAGGACAAGAACCCCGACAAAGGCCGCCAGCATCCACAGCACCGCACGCCGCTTGGCCGCCGTAAAGGGCGCTTCGAGAAAGCCGACATACAGCATCCCCACACGGTCGCCAAAGCTGTCGGTTACTGGCAGATAGGCCGAAATATACCAGTCGTTGACCACAAAGGCGCGGTCGAGCCATGTCTGCCCGTCGCCCAGAACCCCTTGCCGCACGACCGCAGAGACGCGGGTGCCAAGGGCACGCACATCCTCGAACAGGCGCACATTTGTCGAGATGCGCACATCCTCAAGAAACAGCGTCGCGGTGCCCTGCCGTTCGCCGCCGGTCACGGCGTTGAGGTAGACCAGCGCGTTGATTGTGTCGATGAATTGCAGGTTGCGGTTCAACAGGATGCCGCCGACCAGCACGCCGGTATGGCCGTCCAGCGCCACCGGGGCGGCGGAATGCACCACCATGCCACGATCCTCGACGGTTCGGTCGGTGGGCACGGCGGCCTCTGTCTCGATCAGCGGGATACGGGCGCGGACGTCCAGTTGACCGGGAAAGGCGGCAAGGTCCGCGCCGGTGAAAATGTCGATTTCCGTGGCGGGCCGACCATTCAACCCGGAGACGATCACCGGCCAGCGAGGCGGCGCGCCAAGGGTGTCCGCCTCTGGCAGGTAATACAGGAAATCCAGCGCCAGCGCCGCGCGCTTTTCGGCAAGGTAGCTGTCAAAGGCCAGCCCGTTGTCCGCCAGCACGCGGGCAAATTCGGCGCTTTCGGCGACGCCGGTCAGCTCGTCCCCCGTCGTCGTCATGATCCGGGCAAGATACTGTTCCGCGATGCGCAGGTCTGAATCGACATTGGCGATCAGCAGCGCGTCATAGTCGCTGGTCCAGCGCGTCATGCCGAGGATCAGCAACAGCGGCATCAGCACGGTCAGCGGCGCCAGCGCCAGCACCAACAGGCGCAGGCGGACCGAGGACGCGCGCCCCAGCGCGCGCCGGGGGCGGTCAGTCGTCGAGCGATCCATGGATGGCAAACTGGTCCAGCCCGGCGGCCTGCGCCTCGATCATGCGGAACGCCTCACGTACGCCCGACGGGGTCAGTTCCCGCGCCACCGTCAGCAGGGTGTTGGCGTCGTGATCCTCACACAGGTCTGCCATGTGGGCGATTTCATCGGCCGCCACGGGGCGCGCCGCCGCGACCGAGGGCGCGCCGTAGTAGGTCACGAAATGCTGCGCCAGCAGGGTTGTCAGGGTCTCGACCTCTGCCGGTTCCACCGCCGTCACCGCGACAAAGGTCACGCGCCCGCCGGTTTCCAGCCCGAACCAGCCGTTGGCAAAGGCCTGCCGGGCCTTGCCGCTCAGGTCGCCCTCTGTCCAGTTGGAAAACTCGAACCCGCCAGAGACGCACCATTCGCCGGTGCGCGCCGGGCTGGCGAAGACGTTCATGTCGCTTTCATCGAAATGGATGGCACGGGCGAGTTTCATGGGGCGTCCTCCAGCAGGCTGGTCAAGGGGATCAGATGCGTGGTCTCTGCATCGCGGAGCAGCATCCCGAAATGTTCATCGACGCCAAGGAAGGTGCCGGGACGGCCATCCTGTACAACCGTCTCTCCCATGCCATGCGCCAGCCCGCGCCATTCCGCGTGCAGCGGCTTGGTGCCCATGTCCTCCCAGCGGGCGATCCAGTTCAGCGCGTGCCGCGCCCAGGATTCCACCAGCGCACCGGGGGCCACATCGGCGCAGCCTTCTTCATACAGGGCCGTCTGGTCGGGGACGTCGCCGGGAATGGCCGACAGGATCAGCGGCAGGTCGAACCCCACCACCAGCCAGTCGGGCACGGCGTCGGGGTCCTGAGTCGCGGCGCAGACCCGGAACGCCCCGCAGGAGGCCCCGTTGATCAGGATGCCCCCCGCCCATGCCAGATGCACCGCCACCTCTGGCGGGGCCAGCGCACCCAGCGCGTTCTGCAACCCGACCCCGCAGAGCGGCAGCATGGCCATCGCCTCTGACAGGGGCACCTCGGGGGCAAAGACCAGCGCCGCGCCCATACGGTCCGCGGCCGTGCGGTAGCACACCAGCCCTGCGTCGCAGCCCCGGACGGCGCGCATCACCGCGCCATCAAAGGGATCGCCGCCGACCTCCTCGCCGCTCATGGCGGGGGGAAAGGTCAACGGCTCTGCCGGGGCGCTCATGCCACGCCCTTGGCGACCAGCGCCTTGGCGATGGCGTGGAAGGCTTGCGCCTGCGGGCTGTCGGGCTGGCTGACCACGATGGGCGCGCCGCCGTCCGACGCCAGCCGGATTTGCAGGTCCAAAGGCACCTCGGCCAGCAGCGGCACGCCCAGCTTGGCCGCCTCGGCGGCGACACCGCCATGGCCAAAGACATGCTCCTCATGGCCGCAGTTGGAACAGATATGCGTGCTCATGTTTTCCACCATACCAAGGATCGGCACCTTGAGCTGGTTAAACATGTCGATCCCCTTGCGGGCATCCAGCAGCGCCACGTCCTGCGGCGTGCTGACAATCACCGCCCCGTCCACCTGCGCCTTTTGGCTGAGGGTCATCTGCACGTCGCCAGTGCCGGGCGGCAGATCGACCAGCAGAACGTCCAAAGCGCCCCACTGCACCTGCATCAGCATCTGTTGCAGCGCGCCCATCAGCATCGGCCCACGCCAGACCACGGCCTGATCCTCATTGGTCATCAGGCCAATCGACATCATGGTGACGCCGTGGTTGCGCAGCGGCAGGATGGTCTTGCCATCGGGCGAGGCGGGGCGACCGGAGACGCCCAGCATCCGGGGTTGCGACGGGCCGTAGACATCCGCGTCCAGCAGGCCCACGCGCCGCCCCTGTGCGGCCAGCGCACAGGCAAGGTTCGACGACACCGTCGATTTGCCCACGCCGCCCTTGCCAGAGGCAATGGCGATGATGTGGTCGACGCCGGGGATCTTCTGCGGGCCGGTGGGATCGGCCTTTTTCTTCAGGCCCAGATCGGGCGGCGGGGCCTTTTCCGAATGGCCGGTCAGCACGATGGCGACCTTGTCCACGCCGTCCAGCGCGCCCAGTTTGGCCTCTGCTTCGGCCTTGACCGCCTCATAGGCCTTGGCGTGCTGCGGCGCGATCTCCATCACAAAGCGCACGGTGCCGTCCTCGACGTTCAGCGCGCGCATCACCCCGCTGGCGACGATATCGCTGCCCGCAACCGGGTCTGTGATGCCTTTGAGTACCTCAAGGACGGCGTCGCGCCCCAATGCCACGTCGGTCATTCCTGCCCCTTGATCTCGCCCGTGACCTCATGGGTCAGGCCCAGTTCGGGGATGGTGATGACCGCCTTGACCGGGAACGTCTTGCCGCCGGTGTCGGCGTCGCGCATCGCCTCTTCGATGGCCTGCTGCGAGGTCACGCCGACCTGCTTGAGGAATTTGCGCATCGACATGTTGAAATCTTCGCTCATCTTTTCATCTCTCCTGTTTCATTTGACGCAACAAGGGGCAGGGGCCTAGCATATCCCCATGAGCTCCGGTGTTGCCTATTCCCTTCGCGGACTGGTCCTTTGCCTGTCCATCGTTCCAATGCCGCTCGCCGCGCAGGAAAACCGCCCCGTGCGGCTGCACGCGCCGCCCGCGCTGGTCGAGAGTGGTCTGATCCAACATATCCTGCCACGCTTCACGCTCAAGACGCGGGTGCGTGTCGAATTGGTCGATGACCCGGCGGCGGCGGATATTGCGCTGGGCGACAGCGGCGCACCGCTGTTTGCCGGGCTGGATGCGGTCTGGCACCTGCGGGTGACCGGGGGCGATCACGACGGGACCGCGCGGTTTGCCGAATGGCTGGCGTCCGAGGTTGGCGCAAACACCGTGGCCAGCTTTGCCCCCGGTGGCACGGCGCTGTTCGGCCCGCCCCCCGACGCCGCCGACATCGACGTGGTCGTGACCTATGACGGCGACGCCAAGCTGGGCCATCAGGTCAGCCGCGCCAAATGCACCCGTTGCCATGTGATCGACGAGGCGACGCGGGGCTTTGGCATCGGGTCGACGCCCAGTTTCATGGTGCTGCGCACGCTGCGTGACTGGGACGAACGGTTCTACGCCTTTTACACGCTGAACCCGCACCCGGCCTTTACCGTGGTCGAGGGGCTGACCCTGCCGTTTCCCAAGAACCGGCCATCGCCCATCGCCCCGGTCACGCTGACGGTCGAAGAGGTCGACGCGATTGTCGCCTATGTCGCCGCCTTGCAGGCCGCCGATCTGGGGGCACCGCTGATCCATCAGTGATCCCGGCGTTTTGACAGGTAGTCGTCAGTTGTGCGGGGGCGGGGCCGTTCGGCCCCGGCCAAAGGGTTGTCCTGCGCGTTCATCTGCGACTTGACCCGGCAATCGTCACACATCTGGATCATCCGCAGCTTTTCCGGGCTTTGGAACATCGCGTGACCGGACAGCTTTTCGGTGATCCGGTCGATGGCGGATTTCGATCCGAACAGCGATCCGCATTCGACGCAGGCAAAGGGTTCTTCCTCGTTCAGTACCTCTTGGCGCAGCGCCGCCTCACTCAGGTCAAGGCGCGGCTCCAGCGTGATGGCCTTTTCCGGGCAGATCGTCGCGCATATACCGCATTGCAGGCAGGCGTCCTCCTGAAAGCGCAACTGCGGCTTGTCGGGGTTGTCGCCCAGTGCGCCAGAGGGGCACAGCGACACGCAGGACAGGCAGAGCGTGCAGGCATCGGTGTCCACCAGCACCGCCCCATAGGGCGCACCCTCTGGCAGCGGCAGGGCGATGGTGGTGTCGGCATGCAGCGCCCGCGCCGCCTGCCGGGTGATCTGCCGCCGGGTGCCCATGGGGCGCACCGGATCGGTGACGGGGGCAGGGGTCACGGCCTCATACAGAGCATCGCTCATCATGTCGGGGTCGGGCGTGTCCAGAATGCCAATGCGCGCCTCTCCGGCGATGGCGGTGGCCAGCGCGATCTGAGGGGCCAGCGCGGCGCGGTCGGTGCCCGGTCCCGGCAGCAACGTGACAGAGGCAAACCCGGCGGCCAAGGCGGCCAGTGCCTCGGCATGGCCAAAGGCCCCCAGCGCGGGCAGTTCCAGCGGCACCACGTCGGCAGGCAACCCGCGTCCATGGCGCGCGGACAGGCGGATCATCTCGGCCCCGTGGGTGTCATGCACCAGCAGGCGCGGGGCGGTGCCGCCCGCGTCCAGATAGGCCTTGGCCGAGGTTTGCACCCGACGCATGGTCAGGTCCACCGGCGGGGCCTCATAGCTGATCGCGCCAGAGGGGCAGACCGCCGAACAGGCGCCACAGCCCGCGCAGATCATCGGATCGACGGTCACATGGTCGCCATCCGGGGTGATCGCCCCCGTCGGGCACAGGTCCAGACAGCGGGTACAGCCGGTCTGACCGGCCCGCGCATGGGCGCAGAGCAGCGCCTCAGTGCGGACGTAAAGCGGCTTTTCAAAGGTGCCGACCAGATGCGAGGCGGCCAGAACAGCAGCCGCCACGGCGGGCGCATGACCGGGATCGGCCCGCAGATAGCCCTCACGTTTTTCATGCGCCGGAAACAGAGGTGTCTCACCGCGCAGGTCCAGCAGGATGTCGCAGTCAGATCCGCCGCCGTCGCGCGGCTCTGACAGTGAAAACCCACCGCGCCCGCCCGGTTCGATCTGGCGCAGTGCGTCGATCACCACCTCGAACTGTCCAAGCGCGCCTTTGGCCTGCCGCAGACGTCCGGTGATCACGTCGAAGGCGCGGCTGTCCGGCACCTCTGCGCCCTCCGGCAACAGCACTGTGACGCCCAGATGCGGGGCCAGTTGTTCGGCGGCGGACAGCGCCACCTCGGGTGCGCCGATGATCAGGCACAGCCCCTCGGAGATCACGTCCAATGTCCGGTCCGGGGCGGCGGGCAGCAGCGCCTCGGCGATCAGCGCGGACATTTTGGGTAGTGTCGGCCCGGTATCGGCGGTCCAACCGGCCCGGTCGCGCAGGTCCAGCACCGGGGGGGCAGGCACACCCATCTCTTCCGCGAGACCCTCAAAAACCCGTGCTTCCTGCGTACAGCAAAAAATTGTGTCGCCCCCCTCCAGCGCCGCTGCCGCGCGGTCGATCTGGGTGGTGCAGAGGGCGGAACAGGGGCGGCGGACCTCAAGGCCGGTGCTGCGCGCCAGCGCCTCGGCGTCCAACGCCATGGTGCCTTGGCAGTCGCATGTTATCAATGACTTGACCATTGTTTTCCCCTTCGTTCAGAGCCCGCTTGACGGGTCCGAATTTACCTCGCCCGGCCAGAGCCTAGCCATGATTCGATCCCCGCCACAACCGTTTATCCGGCGCGCGCGGGGGGCCGCGCCGCCCGATCCGGCGATGCTGCGGCGCGGCTGATTCGTGCTGTCTCGCAGCACCGATTTCCCGAGAGAAAACGTCGGGTTGGACAATTCGTCCAGAGTCGCGCGGTGGCCATGTCAAGGCTGCCCAAAATGACCGGAAGCAGGTCGGAATACCGGGGTGCGCAGGATTTCGCTTTCACAGGGGGCGCTTGGTGGCGCTTACTCTGAGCGGGGAGGACAAACGTGATCCACAATCCGAATGCTTATCGGACCATTCCGCTTGGGATCGTGCTGCGGCGCGCGCCCGGCGTGACACGTTGGGCAAAATGGGTCTGGACCGCCGTTGCGGTGCTGCCGGGTGCCGGGGCCGCCGATTGGCGTGAACTGCGGCGCGAGGGCGACACGGTGGAATACCACGCCGCGACCCTGACGCTGGAGCTGCACGGGGCCGACACCGACGCCTATCTGCATGAGCTCGGCGCCCAGACGCCCAGCGTGTATGTCATCCTGCGCGAAGAAGGCGAAGGCGATTGCCCGCTGAATGCGCTGCTGGTCACCGCCTCGCCGTTCGAGGCGCAGGACTATGCCGACAGCGGTGAGGAAATCATCGAAAAGGTGCCGATGCCGCCCGCGTTCTTTGCCTGGGTGGCCGAGTTCGTCGAGGAATTCCACGAGGAAGAGGTCTTTATCAAACGCAAGCGCGACAAGCAGCGGATCGACCTGAATCAGGACGGTGTCGGCGATCCGCGTATCGGGTCGCTTGAGGATGTCTATGCCTCGCCCGCGCTGCAACGGAGACGGATGCAATGAGCGCCGCGCCGGGAGATTTCTGGTCGCGCCGCCGGGCGCAGGTCGCCGCCGAAGAGGTGGCAGAGGCCCGCGCGCAGGAGGCAGAGGCGCGCGCCGTTCAGGAGGCGCGGCTTGAAGAGCGCCCCGACGCCGACATCCTTGCCGAACTGGACCTGCCCGCGCCCGAAGAGATGCAGAGCACGGAACAGGTGCAGGACTTGCTGAGGGCCGCCGTGCCGCAGCGGCTCAAGACCCGCGCGCTGCGGCGGTTGTGGCGGTTGAACCCGGTTCTGGCCAATGTCGATGGCTTGGTGGATTACGGCGGTGATTTCACCGACGCCGCCACGGTGATCGAGAACATGCAGACGGTCTATCAGGTCGGCAAAGGCATGTTCGACAAGGCGGTCGAGGCTGCCGAGGCAGAGGCGCGGGCAGAAGCAAAGGCTGAAGCCAAGCAAGCAGAGATTGACGAGGCCCCGGATCAGGTCCGGGGCGATGACGCGCCCGAGGCGGCGTTGACCGCAGAGATCGATAGCGACCTCGTCCCGGCCCCCGAACCGGAACTGCAACAGATGACTGATAACGAAGACGCCCCCGCCGCGCAGACCCCGCGCCGGATGCGCTTTCGTTTCGAGACCGCCACATGACGGACAAGGACCAGATGACCCAAACCGCCGAAACCGCCCAGGCCCCCCGGATCGCCGATGAGGACCGCCTGCGTGCCGATCTGTATAACTACCTTGGCCTGATGCTGGCCGGACCGCCGGACGAGATGCTGCTGGCGCAGACGGCGGGTCTTAGCGGCGACGACACTGAAATGGGGCAGGCCATCGGCACACTGGCCAAGCTGGCGAAAGTGTCCAAGCCCAAGGCCGTCACGTCCGAATACAACAAGCTGTTCATCGGGCTGGGGCGCGGCGAATTGCTGCCCTATGCCTCGTACTATCTGACCGGCTTTCTGAACGAAAAGCCGCTGGCGCTGCTGCGGCAGGACATGACGCGGCTGGGCCTTGAGCGGGCCGACAGCGTGTTCGAGCCTGAGGACAATATCGCCAGCCTGATGGAAATGATGGGCGCGATGATTGTCGGTCGCTTTGGTCCGCCGTCCGCGATCGAGGCGCAGCGCGCCTTTTTCAACAAGCACATCGGCCCTTGGGCCGCGCATTTCTTCGGCGATCTCGAAACCGCCAAGAACTCGGTGTTTTACACGCCCGTCGGCACTGTCGGGCGGCTGTTCATGCTGATCGAGGCCGAGGCCTTTCGGATGAGCGGCACATGAGCCTTTGAACCGGGGCACAGGCCCTTATCGAGCGGCAGACACCTGCCGGAACCCATGAGAGACCACCAAAAAGGAGACCCTTTCATGACCCAGGAGACCACGGCCTCGCGCCGGAATTTCCTCAAGCTGGCAAGCGTTTCGGCCCCTGCGGCCGCTGTCGCCCTCGCCAGTGGCACCGTGGCCGAGGCCGGACCGGCAGAGCCGGATCTGACATCGGACAAGATGCAGGACACCGCGCACACCCGCGCCTACTACGAATCCGCGCGCTTCTGATCAGCGCGTCCCGCATCGCCCGGCATCCGCCCGGACGACGCTCAACGGCCAAAGGCGACTGGTTGCGTGACGCCCGACTGCCAAAGGCCACTGTCGTAGCCAAGCAAGCTGCGCCTCGGGCAATGACCCGCATGGGCAACGCGAGTTAGGGAGAGAGAAACATGCTTAGGAAAAAGACCAACGGGGTTGCGCGACGCCCCCAGCGGACTTCGATCCTGTCCGAGGCCGCCAACGCCTCGGTTGACCGCCGCGCCTTTTTGCGCGGCTCGGGTCTGGCCATCGGCGGGATTGCCGCCATCGCCGCGACCGGCGGCACCGTCCAGCAGGCCAGCGCCGCAAGCGCCGCCGCCCTTGGCGCGGTGGAACTGAAGAAATCCGTCTGCACGCACTGTTCTGTCGGCTGTACCGTTGTGGCCGAGGTCAGCGACGGCGTCTGGGTCGGGCAGGAACCCGGCTGGGACAGCCCCTTCAACCTCGGCGCGCATTGCGCCAAGGGGGCCGCGGTCCGCGAACACGCCCACGGCGAGCGCCGCCTGAAGTACCCGATGAAGAAAGAGAACGGCGAATGGGTCCGGATCTCTTGGGAGCAGGCGATCGAAGAGATCGGCGACGGCATGATGAAGATCCGCGAAGAAAGCGGACCTGACAGCGTCTATTGGCTGGGCTCTGCCAAACACAACAACGAACAGTCCTACCTGTTCCAGAAATTCGCCCGCTACTGGGGCACCAACAACGTCGACCATCAGGCGCGGATCTGCCATTCGACCACCGTTGCGGGTGTTGCGAACACATGGGGCTACGGCGCCATGACCAACAGCTACAACGACATCCACAACTCCAAGGCCATCTTCATCATCGGCGGCAACCCGGCAGAGGCGCACCCCGTGTCGCTGCTGCACGTCCTGCGCGCCAAGGAGATGAACAACGCCCCGCTGATCGTCTGCGATCCGCGCTTTACCCGCACCGCGGCCCATGCGGATGAATATGTCCGCTTCCGTCCGGGCACCGACGTGGCGCTGATCTGGGGTCTTCTCTGGCACATCTTCGAGAACGGCTGGGAGGACAAGGAGTTCATCCGCACCCGCGTCTGGGGCATGGACCAGATCAAGGAAGAAGTCGCCAAGTGGACGCCCGAAGAGGTCGAGCGTGTCACCGGTACCCCCGGCAGCCAGTTGCGCCGCGTGGCGCTGACGCTGGCCAACAACCGTCCCGGCACCGTGATCTGGTGCATGGGCGGCACCCAGCACACCAACGGCAACAACAACACCCGCGCCTATTGCATCCTGCAACTTGCGCTGGGCAACATGGGCACCTCTGGCGGCGGCACCAACATCTTCCGCGGCCACGACAACGTGCAGGGCGCCACGGACCTTGGGGTTCTGTCGCACACGCTGGCGGGGTACTACGGTCTTGCCAAAGGCTCTTGGCAGCACTGGGCCCGCGTCTGGGGCGAAGACTTTGACTGGCTCAATGGCCAGTTTGCCAAGGTCAAAGGCGCCGACGGCAAGGACAAGGATCTGATGTACGAGACCGGGATTCCGGTGTCGCGCTGGATCGACGGCGTCCTTGAAGACCCCGAGAACATGGACAACCCGGACAAGGTCCGCGCCATGGTGCTCTGGGGACATGCGCCCAACTCTCAGACCCGCATGGTCGAGATGAAAAAGGCGATGGAGCTGCTGGACATGCTGGTCGTCGTCGACCCGTTCCCCACCGTCTCTGCCGTGCTGCATGACCGCACCGATGGCGTCTATCTGCTGCCGGCGACCACGCAGTTCGAAACCTACGGCTCTGTCACCGCGTCCAACCGGTCGCTCCAGTGGCGGGACAAGGTCATCGACCCGCTCTTTGAGTCGAAGCCCGACCATGAAATCATGGGGCTTTTCGCCAAGAAGTTCGGCTTTCATGACCGGCTGTTCCGCAATATCGGCCTCGAAGAGGACGGCATCACGCCGAACATCGAGGACACGCTGCGCGAGATCAACGCTGGCATGTGGACGGTGGGCTATACCGGCCAGTCGCCGGAGCGGATCAAGCTGCACATGGCAAACCAGCACACGTTCGACCGGACAACGCTGCAAGCCATCGGTGGCCCCGCTGACGGGGATTACTACGGGATGCCGTGGCCCTGCTGGGGCACAGCCGACATGAAGCATCCGGGCACGCCCAACCTCTACGACATGTCCAAACCCGTCGCCGAGGGTGGCCTGACCTTCCGCGCCCGTTTCGGCGTGGAGCGCAATGGCGACAACCTGCTGGCGGACGGCGTCTACAGCGTCGGGTCGGAAATTCAGGATGGCTATCCTGAGTTTACCATGCAGATGCTCATGGACCTTGGGTGGGACAGCGACCTGACCGAGGACGAGCGTGCCGCAATCGACGCGGTGGCGGGCCCCAAGACCAACTGGAAAACCGACCTGTCGGGCGGGATCCAGCGGGTGGCCATCAAGCATGGTTGCGCGCCCTTCGGCAACGCCAAGGCGCGGGCGGTGGTCTGGACCTTCCCGGACCCGGTGCCGCTGCACCGCGAACCGCTGTACACCAACCGTCGCGATCTGGTCGCCGACTATCCGACCTACGAAGACCGCAAGTTCTATCGTCTGCCGACCATGTATGCGTCGATCCAGAAGCAGGACTTCAGTCAGGACTATCCGATGATCCTCACCTCCGGCCGTCTGGTCGAATATGAGGGCGGCGGCGATGAAACCCGGTCCAACCCATGGCTGGCCGAGCTTCAGCAGAACATGTTCGTCGAGATCAATCCGCGTGACGCCAACAATATCGGCATTCGCGACGGGGCGGACGTCTGGGTCGAAGGTCCCGAAGGCGGCAAGGTCAAGGTCATGGCCATGGTCACGCAGCGGGTGGGTGAAGGCGTTGCCTTTATGCCCTTCCACTTTGGCGGCCATTTCCAGGGCGAGGACCAGCGGTCGAAATACCCCGACGGGGCGGACCCCTATGTTCTGGGGGAATCCACAAACGTGGCCCAGACCTATGGCTATGACAGCGTGACCCAGATGCAAGAGACCAAGTGTACTCTGTGCAAGATCACCGTGGCATAAGGAGAGAACAGTATGGCACGATCCAAATTCCTCTGTGACGCGGAACGTTGCATCGAATGCAACGCCTGCGTCACCGCCTGCAAGAACGAGCACGAGGTGCCTTGGGGGATCAACCGCCGTCGCGTGGTGACGATCCAGGACGGCAGCCCCGGCGAGCGCTCGATCTCGGTGGCCTGCATGCACTGTTCCGACGCGCCCTGCATGGCCGTCTGTCCGGTGGATTGCTTCTACCAGTCCGAAGAGGGCGTGGTCCTGCACTCCAAGGACCTCTGCATCGGCTGCGGCTACTGCTTCTACGCGTGTCCCTTTGGCGCGCCGCAGTTCCCGCAGGCGGGCAACTTCGGCTCTCGCGGCAAGATGGACAAATGCACCTTCTGCGCCGGTGGTCCCGAAGAGACGCACTCGACAGCCGAGTTCGCCAAATACGGACGCAACCGGATCGCAGAGGGCAAGCTGCCCATCTGCGCCGAGATGTGTTCGACCAAGGCGCTGCTGGCCGGTGACGGCGACGTTGTCTCGGCCATCTACCGCGAACGTGTGGTGGCGCGTGGCTTTGGCTCTGGCGCTTGGGGCTGGGGCACCGCCTACGATCAGAAAGGCGGCTAAGCCTGCCGCCGGGCGGGGCCATGGCTCCGCCTGTTCTGCGCATCCTTCAGAGAGGCCCGTTTCAACGGGCCTCTCGTCACGGTTTTTCTTGACGCCTCGGGCCCCCGGCGCCGCCGTTCCGGCCGCCGTGCCCCCGGCGTGACTCTTCTACGGGGACAGTCATGTCAAAACGCTCCAGCGGTTTCGGATGGTTCATGCTTCTGGCGCTTGGCCTTGCCGCGCTTGCCTTTTTCCTCCAGCCGCCCGCGGCGCCGGGCACCGATCCGGCGGTTCTGGCCGAGGCGCGCAAGGCGACCGGCGGCGCGCAGACGCTGGAGGATATCCTTGCCCGCCAGCGTGGCGAAAAGATCGACGACAGTTTCCGACAGACCTTTGGCCAGCCCGGCGCGGCCCCCGACCTGCCCGGACAGCTTGGCACGCGCGGCGGGGCGTCGGACCCGGATTTCTGGCGCGCGCTGCGCTACGATGCCGCCGACCTGAATGTCTCTGCCGGTGGCGATGTGGCCAAGGTGCTGGTGCAGGATGGCGGCATGGCGTGGTATCAATTCCGCAAGAACACGCTGGCGCCCTACGGCGGCTGGCTGCTTTTGGGCACCATCGGCGCGCTGGCGCTGTTTTACCTGCTGCGTGGCCGTGTCAGGGTGGATGAACCGATGACAGGCCGCACTGTCACCCGCTTTCAGTCGTATGAGCGGTTTTCGCACTGGTTGCTGGCCGGGTCCTTTGTGCTGCTGGGTCTGTCGGGCCTGCTGACGCTGTTCGGGCGCTGGGCGATCCTGCCGCTGTTTGGACCAGAGGTGAATTCGACCCTGCTGATCGCGTCCAAATTCATCCACAACAATCTGGCCTGGCCGTTCATGCTGGGGCTTGTGCTCGTTTTCTTCCTTTGGGTCTGGCACAATATCCCCAACCGCACCGACATCACATGGTTCAGGATGGCGGGCGGCATCATCGGCAAAGAGCATCCGCCCGCGAAAAAGTTCAACGCCGGGCAAAAGATCATCTTCTGGTCGGTGATCCTGCTGGGCGGCTCGATCTCGTTGTCCGGCCTGTCGCTGCTGTTCCCGTTCGAACTGCCGCTGTTCGCCAAAAGCTTTGCCATCCTCAACGACACCGGCCTGCCGCAATGGATCGGTTACGGCGCATTGCCAGTGGACCTGACCCCGCAGGAAGAAATGCAGCTTGCGCAGCTCTGGCACGCCATCGTGGCCTTTGTGCTGATGGCGATCATCATTGCGCATATCTACATCGGCTCGATCGGGATGGAGGGCGCGTTTGACGCCATGGGCACCGGCGAGGTCGACGAGGCCTGGGCGCATCAGCACCATTCCATCTGGCTGGATGAGGTCAAATCCCACGAAACCCCCGCGCCCAAGGACGGGGGCGCGTCAACCCCGGCGGAATGATGCGGGCGGTCGCGGTCCTTTGCCTTGCGCTGTCGGCGCTGCCCGTCGCCGCGCAAGAGTTCACCACCTTGAAGGGCCACGGCGGCCCGGTCATGGCGTTGGCCGTCTCACCCACGGGGCAGGTCACCAGTGCCAGTTTCGACAATTCGCTGGGGCTGTGGACCGGGCAGGACCCGCAATGGCTGGACGGGCACGCGGCGGCGGTGACCGCGCTTACGTGGGGATCGGGCGGAGTGTTGCTGTCGGGCGGCGATGATTTCGCCGTGCGCCAGTGGCAGCCTGAGCAGCGGGTTCTGGGGCGGCATCGGGGCAAGGTCACCTCGATTGCGGTGTCTCCCGACGGATCGACCGCCGCGAGCGGCAGTTGGGATGGCAGTATCCGCCTTTGGCCGCTGACAGAGGCAGGCCGCGCAGGGGAATTGCCCTATCCCGGTGCCGGGGTGAATGCGGTGGCGTATTCCGCCGATGGCCAGCACCTCTACGCGGCGACCTCCAAGGGGGTGCTGCTGCATTACGACCTGACCATGGGCGGCGCGCCGCTGCCGCTGGTCGAGCACGGCTTTGGCATCAACCGGATCGAACTGGGTTCGGGCTGGATCGCCTATGGCGCGGTCGATGGCGGAACGCGGGTGATCGACGCCATGACCGGCGCGCAGATCGCGGATTTCACGCTGGACCGGCGCCCCATACTGGCGCTGGACTGGCATGCCCAGACCGCGCAACTGGCTGTTGGGGACGGGCATGGCTACATCATGATGGTCGACACCGACGACTGGAAAATCACCCGCGATTTCCGCGCTATGCGGCACGGCCCGGTCTGGGCGCTGGCGTTTTCGCCCGATGGGCAGACCATTCATGCGGGCGGGCTGGATGATGTGGTCTACGCTTGGCCGGTGTCACTGTTGGACGAACTGGACGCGCCCGAAGGCTCCGGCCAGCGCAGCTTTCTGCGGGACCCTGAAACCATGTCCAACGGCGAGCGCCAGTTCATGCGCAAATGTTCGATCTGTCACGCGCTGGACGCCGGGCCCTCGCGTAAGGCGGGGCCGTCGCTGCACGGTGTCTTTGGACGGTCCGCCGGAACCGTGCCCGGCTACAGCTATTCCGACACGCTGGACGGGGCTGACATCATCTGGTCAGAGACGACCATTGACGCGCTGTTCGACGAAGGCCCCGACCACTATATTCCGGGCTCGAAGATGCCCATGCAGGTGATCGCACGCCCCGAAGACCGGGCCGACCTGATCGCCTTTCTCAAAACCGCAACCACAGGAGACGCCAAATGAAGGCCATGTTCACCGGCTTTGTCGCCATGATCCTGCTCGGCGTGGGGGCCTGGTATGGCCTCAACGAACTGGGCTTTTCCTCGGCTGATGTCTATTCCGGCGCAAACGTCCGGCTCGACTAGGGCCTTCAGCGCGGTAAATAGCCCTCATGACACCCCCCGACGACTACGGTCACAGCCTTGTCGATGCCTCGGTTCTAGTCGTCGATGACGAGCCGGGGATGCGCAATTTTCTGGCCAAGACGCTGGGTCCGCGCGTCAAACATGTGGCCGAGGCGGCCTCGGCCCGCGAGGCGACGCAGCGTCTGGACGAGGCGCAGTTTGACGTGATCGTGGTCGACAACAAGATGCCCGGCGGGTCGGGCATCGACTGGGTGCGTGACCAGCGGCGCAAGGGGCTATACGCCGAAACCGTGCTGATCACCGCCTATGCGGATCTGGAAACCGCCATTGCCGCGCTGCGCGCCGGGGTCAGCGATTTTGTCCTGAAACCGTTTCGCGCCAACCAGTTGGTGGGGGCCGTGGCGCGCACGCTGGACCGTGGCGCGCTGCGCCGGGACAACCGCCTGCTGCGCCATGCGCTGGGGACCGACGGGGACACCCAACTGCTGGGCCGCTCCGCGCCGATGCAGGCGGTGCGGGCGATGCTGGGCAAGCTGGCGCCGCTGCCGACGCCGGTGCTGTTCACCGGCGCGACCGGCACCGGCAAGGAACTGGCCGCGCGCACCCTGCACCGGATGGGCGGGCGGTCCGAGCGGCCCTTCGTGGCTGTGAACTGCGCGGCCATCGCCCCGGACCGCATCGCCGCCGAACTGTTTGGCGCGGTCGAGGGCGACCGCCTGCGCCCCGGTCTGTTCCTGCTGGCGGATGGCGGCACGCTGTTTCTGGACGAGGTGGCGCAGATGTCCGACACCTTGCAGGCGGCACTCTTGCGCGTGCTGGAGGATCAGCGCGTGCGCCCGATTGGTGCCGAACGTGAGATCCCGTTGAACCTGCGGCTGACCTTTGCCACCAACACCGATCTGGACAAGGCGGTGGACGCGGGGCGGTTCCGCGCCGACCTCTATCACCGCATCAACGTGCTGCGGATCGAAATGCCGCCGCTGCGCGACCGATCAGAGGATATCGTCGAACTGGCCGCGCTGTTCATGCAGCATTTTTCCAAGGCGCTGGGGATGCCCGCGCTGCGGCTGGACGACCAGACATTGATGAAGCTCAGCCGCTACGCCTGGCCCGGCAACGTCCGGGAATTGCGCAACCTTGTCGAACGGTCGGTGATCCTTGGCGGGTTCCCGGATGAGTTTGCCGGCAGCGGGTTGCTGACCGGAATCGAGGCGATCGAAAACCTTGATCTGGTCATGCAGCGGCACATCCACCACGTGCTGGAACTGTCCGGCGGCAACCGGGCAGAGGCGGCGCGCCGCCTTGGCGTCTCGCGCAAGACGGTGGATCGCAAGGTGGCCAGCTGGGGCGAAGACGGCTGATCCGCCGTGCGCGTAGGGCGTGGCATAGCCCGCCGCCCGTCGTACTGCATAGTTTTGCATAATTTACGAAACGACATGGACAGATTGACCAGCCTGACGCCCAAGTTTCTCACTGAGCGGTCAGTTTGACCCACAGTTTTACTTGAAACTATACCGCTGCATTTCCTACCCTGTCCGCAGGGGAAGAGCGCGTGCTCCGGAAATTTTGCAGGAGAAAACATGGAGGGGATGGGAGAGGCATTAGGCGTCGCCGTGACTCTCGTCCTCTCGGGCGACGGCGATCTGCTAGAGATCGTCGGCCTGTCCTTGCGTGTCAGCCTGACCGCCACCGTCGCCGCCTGCATCATTGGTCTGCCGGTGGGCGCGCTGGTCGCCACCAGCCGCTTTCCGGGGCGCGGCGCCGTTCTTGTGCTGATGAACGCGCTCATGGGGCTGCCACCGGTTGTCGTGGGGCTGATTGTCTACCTGCACCTGTCGCGCGCCGGGCCGCTGGGCTTTCTGGGGCTGCTGTATACGCCCGCCGCGATGATCATTGCCCAGACGATCCTGATTGCCCCGATCACCGCCGCCCTGTCGCGGCAGGTGATCGAGGATATGCATGCCGAATACGCCGACCATTTCCGATCTCTCTGCCTCAGCACGTGGCAGACCGTGCAGGCGCTGCTCTGGGACGCGCGCTATGCCTTGCTGACCGTGGCGCTGGCGGGCTTTGGCCGTGCGGTGGCAGAGGTCGGCGCGGTGATGATCGTTGGCGGTAATATCGACCACCTGACCCGCGTCATGACCACCGCCATCGCGCTGGAAACCTCCAAGGGCGACCTGCCGCTGGCGCTGGGTCTTGGCATCGTGCTGATGATCCTCGCGCTTGGCGTCAACGCCCTCGTGCACAGCCTGCGCCTGACCGCCGTGAGACAAGCCTATGCGTGAAGCCATCATCCACGGGGCCGACGCCCTGACCGAAGGCGCGGTTCCCGCCTCGACCCTGATGCCGCTCAGGGTGCGCAACCTGTCGCTGGATCTGGGCGGGCGGCAGGTGTTGAACGGGCTGGACATGGAATTGGGCCTGACCGGCTGCACCGTGATCCTTGGCCCGAACGGAGCCGGAAAAAGCCAGCTTCTCAGGATCTTGCACGGCCTTCTTCAGCCTGACACCGGCACGATCGACTGGAACGGCTCATCCCCGGCGCAAGTCACTTCGCGGCAGGCGCTGGTGTTTCAAAAGCCGGTGCTGTTGCGCCGCTCCGTTGCCGCGAATGTCGATTTTGTCCTGCGCAGCCGGGGCCTGCCGCGCACGCGGCGCGATGATCTGCTGGAACACGTCGGGCTGGCCCACAAGGCGCGCCAACCAGCCCGCCTGCTGTCGGGCGGAGAGGCGCAGCGTCTGGCGCTGGCGCGCGCATTGGCCACCGACCCGGATGTGCTGTTTCTGGATGAACCCACCGCCAGTCTTGACCCCGCGTCGGTCAACCGGATCGAAGAGATCATCCGCAAGGCGACCCTGCGCGGCACGCGGGTGATCCTTGTCACCCATGATATCGGTCAGGCCCGCCGGATGGCTGATGACGTTGTATTCATTCACGGCGGCCGTGTCCTTGAACACGCTCCCGCCACACGCTTTTTCCCTCGTCCCGAAACCCTTGCCGCCCGCGCCCATGTGTCGGGTGGCCTTGTCGTCTGACCTCTGAATTGAACTGAAAGGACCACCGCGATGACCCGTCTTCGCCTTGCCGCGCTGCTTTGCGCGACCGCATTTCCTATGGCCGCAAGCGCCGACAGCATCCTTGTGCAGTCGACCACCTCGACCGCCAATTCCGGCCTCTACGACTACCTGCTGCCGCTTTTCACGGAGGCGACGGGGATCGAGGTCAATGTGGTGGCCGTCGGCACCGGGCAGGCGATCCGCAACGCGCGCAACTGTGACGGTGACGTGCTGCTGGTTCACGCCAAACCGGCGGAAGAACAATTTGTCGCCGATGGCCGGGGCACATCGCGCACAGACCTGATGTACAACGATTTCATCATCGTCGGCCCCGCCGGTGATCCGGCCGGTGTGGCGGGCATGGATGATGTGCAGCCTGCTCTGGAAAAGATTGCCGCTGCGGGGGCGCTGTTTGCCTCGCGCGGGGACGATTCCGGCACCCACAAGAAAGAGGTGTCGCTCTGGGCCGCGACCTCGGTCGATCCGGCTGAGGCCTCGGGCGGCTGGTACCGCGAAACCGGCTCGGGCATGGGCGCGACCCTGAATGCCGGGATTGGCATGGGGGCTTATGTCATGACCGACCGCGCCACATGGATCAGCTTTGCCAACAAGCAGGACTACCGGATCGTGGTCGAAGGCGACGCGGATCTGTTCAATCAATACGGCGTGATCCCGGTCAACCCGGAGGTCTGTCCATCCGTCAATATCGACGCGGCGCAGGGATTTGCCGACTGGCTGACCTCTGCCGCCGGGCAGGAGGCGATCGCCGCCTACATGGTCGACGGGCAGCAGCTGTTCTTTCCCAACGCGCCGGAATGAGCTAGGGCAGGGGTCCTAAAGGAGGCCCCTTGCCATGCGCATCGACGCGCCTGAATTTTTGACCGTCGCCGAACTGGCCGAGTTGCTGCGCCTGAAGGAACGCAAGATCTATGATCTTGCGGCCTCTGGCGCGGTGCCCTGTTCGCGCGCCACCGGCAAGCTGCTGTTCCCCGCGCGCGAAATCCGCGAATGGATCGCCGAGCACAGCACCGGCTCGGCCACCCCTGCGGCGCGGCCCGCGATCCTGCTGGGCAGCCACGATCCGCTGCTGGACTGGGCGGTCCGTGAAAGCCGCTGTGGCCTTGCCACCTATTTTGACGGCTCGCTGGACGGGCTTGGGCGGTTTCTGGCGGGGGAGGGTGTGGCCTGCGGCCTGCACGTCTACGATCCGGCCAGCGACGACTGGAATATTGCCGCCGTGGCGCAGGCGCGGGACGCGGTCCTGATCGGTTTTGCCCGCCGCCGCCGGGGTCTGGTGCTGCGTCCGGACGGGCCGCGGGTCGAAAATCTGCCGGATCTGGCGGGGCTGCGGTTTGCGCCACGCCAACCCCTGTCGGGGACGGCAACGCTGTTTGATCACCTTGCCGGTGAGGCGGGGCTGCCGGTGGGCCACCTGACCCTGACGGCGATGGCCCGTACCGAAACCGAGGCGGTGCAGGCTGTCGCGCGCGGCGAGGCGGATGCCACATTCGGGCTTGAGACCGTCGCCCGCGATTTCGGCCTGCGTTTTGTGCCGTTGATGGATGAACGTTTTGACCTGCTCATTGACCGGCGCGCCTTTTTTGAGCCGCCAATGCAGGGGCTGATGCAGTTTTGCCAAACCGGTGATCTGCGCATTCAGGCCGCCCGCCTTGGCGGGTACGGTCTGGATGCGGTTGGTACGGTGCGCTGGAACGCCTGACATCAAATTCGCGACGCCTCTGTGCAGCCCCACAACCTGAGAATGTTGCGTTTTTCTGGGAATCCCTATCTAATTCGAGATACGGGATAGATTCCCGGGGGGATAACGATGAAAAGCGATCTGACGGTCCGCCTTGCCGGGCGCCTGTCGGCGCTGCGGGCTGCCCGCGGCTGGACGCTGGATCAACTCGCCGCTGCAAGCGGCGTCAGCCGCGCGGCCCTGTCGCGGCTTGAGAACGCCGAGGTCAGCCCTTCGGCGGATGTGCTGTCACGTCTCGCGGTGGCGCATGAGATGTCGCTGTCGCGACTGTTTGCCATGATCGAAGACGGGTTTTCCGCCCATGTCACGCGCGATGAACAGGCGGTCTGGCGCGATGGCGATACCGGTCTGGCCAAGCGTTTCGTGTCACCCGCCGCCGCCGCCCTCGCGGGCGAGGTGATGGAATGCAAGATGACGCCGAATTCCGAGATGGTGCAGGATTCGCCCGATGTGGTTGGCCAGGAACACCATCTGATCCTGTTGACCGGCTATTTGCACGTCGATCTGGACGGGTCTGGCTACAACCTTGGTCCGGGGGACGCGCTGCGCTACCGCGAACACGGCGAGGTGCGGCTGATCACTGATCGCGGTCAGGGCGCAAAGTTTGTGCTGGTGAGCGTCACAAACTAAGGCAATCGCGGCCTTCTTGCAGGTTGCGGGGGCAGGACCCCCTCAACAGTTCGGCACGTTCACCGCCAGCCCGCCCAGCGAGGTTTCCTTGTATTTCTCGCTCATGTCGTGGCCGGTCTGGCGCATGGTCTCGATGCAGGCGTCCAGCGGCACCAGATGGGTGCCATCACCCCGCAATGACAGTGACGCGGCGGACACCGCCTTGATCGCGCCCAGCCCGTTGCGTTCGATGCAGGGCACCTGCACCAGCCCCTTGACCGGGTCGCAGGTCATGCCGAGGTGGTGCTCCAGCGCAATCTCGGCGGCGTTTTCCACCTGTTCCGGGGTGCCGCCCATAACGGCGCAGAGCCCCGCCGCCGCCATCGCTGAGGCGCTGCCGACCTCTGCCTGACAGCCTGCCTCGGCTCCGGAAATGGAGGCGTTGTATTTCACCAGCCCGCCAATCGCGGCGGCGGTCAGCAGGAACTCGGGGATGCGGGACCGGGCCGCGCCGGGCACGTGATCCAGCCAATAGCGGATCACGGCGGGTACGACGCCCGCCGCGCCGTTGGTGGGGGCCGTCACAACCTGACCGCCGGCGGCGTTTTCCTCGTTTACCGCCATGGCGTAAACGCTCATCCAGTCGTTGATCGTGTGCGGCGGGACAAGGTTCATACCGCGCTCTGCCATCAGCTGATCATGGATGTTGCGGGCGCGACGCTTGACGCCAAGGCCGCCGGGCAGCACGCCGTCAAAGGTCAGGCCCCGGTCGATGCAGTCGTCCATCACCTGCCAGATCCGCGCCACCCCCTTGTCCAAATTGTCGACACCGCCGCGCGACACCTCATTGGCGCGCTTCATCGCGGCGATGCTGTGACCGGACGCCTTGGCCATTTCCAGCATTTCGGCGGCGGTCTTGAACGGGTAGGGGACCGGCGCGCCCTGATCGGTGTCCTTGCCAGCGGCCAGTTCGGCCTCTGTCAGCACAAAGCCGCCGCCAACGGAATAATAGGTCTCTTGCAGGATCACGTCGCCCTGTGCGTCGGTGGCCCTGAGGATCATGCCATTGGCATGGCCCGGCAGCGCTGGACCGAACTCAAAGACAAGATCCGACTTGGGATCGAACACCAGTTCCGGCAGGCCCGGCGGCGCCACGCGGCAGGTGTCGCG
This sequence comes from Antarctobacter sp., assembly GCF_048262615.1. Classification (GTDB taxonomy): domain Bacteria; phylum Pseudomonadota; class Alphaproteobacteria; order Rhodobacterales; family Rhodobacteraceae; genus Antarctobacter. The sequence continues at coordinate 44,582 of NZ_JBLXFB010000007.1, read as the reverse complement.
GATCACGGCCAGTGCGGCCTCTGCCTTGGCGTGGTCATAGGTGTCGGGCACAAAGCCCGCCAACCCCAGCACCGTCGCCCGGTCCGTTGCGTGGCCCACGCCGGTAAACGCCAAAGAGCCATGCAGCGACGCCTTGACCCCGTGGACCGCAAAGGGGGCCGCGCGCAGCCGGTCGAGAAAGCGCGCTGCCGCCACCATCGGCCCCATGGTGTGCGAGGACGAAGGACCGATGCCCACCTTGAACATCTCGAAGACCGATAAAAACATGGCGTAGCTCCTGAAGTTCTCGTTCGACGTTTAGCGCAGACTGTCGCGCCTGCCGATGCGAAAGCGACATCGCGGGTATCAAAGACGCGCTCAGGTGCCCATCTGCGCAGAGGGGTGCTCACGCTTCCGTGATCATTTCGTGATGGGCCGGGCGAAACTCTTGTTCAGGTCCCTTCGTGGCTGAGGGCATCGGGATCGCAGGATGCGGTCCCCGACGACCAACACGGGAAAGGTTTCCAATGACACGCTTTACATTCCTCGCCGCCATCGCTCTGACCGCAACCGCAGGCACCGCCTTTGCGGAAAGCCATGCCGCCACCGGCAACCCGATGGTGGGTGGTGCGCCGATGTTCGCCGACAAGACCATTGTCGAGAACGCCGTGAACTCCGCCGACCACACAACGCTGGTTGCCGCCGTCACGGCCGCTGGCCTTGTGGACACGCTGTCCGGCGAAGGCCCCTTCACCGTATTCGCCCCGACGAATGATGCCTTTGGCATGATTTCCGAGGACACGTTGACGGCGCTCATGCAGCCCGCCGCCAAGGCGCAGCTGACCACCATTCTGACCTGCCACGTCGTGGCCGCCAACGCGATGTCCGACGCCATTGCCGGAATGATCGCCGATGACGGCGGCATGCACCCGGTGCCGACCGTGGGCGGTTGCACGCTTCAGGCGAAGATGGACGGAGATAACATCGTTCTGGTCGATGAGAATGGCCGCGAGGCGACCGTCACCATCGCTGACGTCAAGCAGTCCAACGGCGTCATCCACGTCATCGACCGCGTGCTGCTGCCCAAGCAGTAACTTAAGATATTGCGCGAGGCCCCAACCCCATGGACCCCCTCGCGCAATTGTGCGCGCCCCGTGCTTGTCCCAGATGGCCGGGGCGCGCATCCTTTGATCAAAGAGGAGATCCCCGATGAAACGTCGTGATTTTGTTGCCAGCGTTCTTGCCACGCCCTTGTTCGCGCGCGCCGCACTGGCCGCCGGGGGCAACTTCGAGGTCTCGCGGACAGACGCCGAATGGCGTGCGATGCTCAGCGATGCCGAATACCGCGTGATGCGCAAAGAAGCGACCGAGCGCGCCTTCAGTTCCCCGCTGAATGACGAGAAACGCGCCGGTACGTTCAACTGCAAGGGGTGTGACCTGCCGCTGTATTCTTCGAAAACAAAATTCGACAGCGGCACCGGCTGGCCATCGTTCTACGAGGCGCTGCCCGGCGCGGTCGAGACCAAGGCCGATCGCAAGCTGTTCTACACCCGGACCGAATGCCATTGCCGCCGCTGTGGCTCGCACCTTGGGCATATCTTTGACGACGGTCCGGCACCGACCGGACTGCGGCATTGCATCAACGGCGTCAGCCTGACCTTCCGCGCCGCCTGATCGGTGCGCGCCTTAGGGCGCGCTATGTGAAAACGGACGCGCGATCTGAATGGGTCGCGCGTCCGTTTCCGTGAGTGGGGGTGGTCTGGAGGGAGTACTCCGGAGACGATATGCATCTTTAGGTTGCAAGTCCAGAGGATAATTCCCGTCTGACGTAAAGTTCCGGCGGCGCTCGGTCCTTTGCTGCAAGGGTCCGTCCCTGACGTGAAAACGTGCACCCGTGTCCGTGGTCCCCGACAAGGGGCCGGTGACACCAGTCTCGGCAGCCGAAGCAGGATGGATCGTGATGCCACGCGGGCCTTCGGGACAGGGTTTTCTGCGCGATGGCGAGGCGGGCAAGGCAGCCGGAGTCCCTGTCGGCGCAGACCCCCGCCGCGCTGAAATCGGCTGGACGAATGTCATGGCGCTACGGGGTTTCATATGGCCGATGTGGCCCATCGCCACCGGACGCGCGCGCTGTATTTCATCCGGCAGAGGCCGCGTTTTGCCGGTGCGGTCGGATTTGAAAATGCCTGTTCGAGGCGCTACGCCTTGGCCGGTGGCCCTGTCCGACCGCCCGATCCCTTGTGGGGTGGCCCGGACAATCCGGGCCACAACCCTCATTTGAAGCTGCGGCTGTCCTTGATCTGGTCCCATGCCCAGACCACCTGCTGCAACTGGTCTTCCTGACTGCGATCGCCGCCGTTCATGTCCGGGTGCAGAACCTTGATCAGCGATTTGTAGATCTTGCGGATCTCGGCCTTGGTCATGGCGTCGCTGGCCTCAAGGATATCCACCGCGCGGCGTTCGGTCGGCGGCAGCTTGCGCCCGCCGCCCGGCTTGCTGCGGCCGGGATTGCGCGTGGCGTTGTTGCCCAGCACCTGATGCGGATCTTCGATGCCCAACCGGGCCCAGGCCTTGGCCTCGGGGTCGCGCCAGTCCTTGGTCTTACGCTCCCAGACCTTGTCCGACGATTCCTGAGCGTTCATCTCCGCCTCGGTCTTGCCATCGAAAAAGCTCCACTTGGCGTTGTATTCGCGCACGTGATCCTTGCAGAACCAAAAGAAATCATCCAGCACGTCCGGCGCTTTCGGCGCACGGAATTTTCCCGGCTCCTGACAACCGTCATGGTCGCAGATCCGTGTCGACGTCTCCTGCGCGCCGGTCATGCCTTTCCGTCCACGCGGGTTTTTCTTTTTCGCGGACTTCACGGACATGTCGAAACCGAAGGGATCATCCTTGCTCATATCGCACCTCTTCTCGACTCGGACGCCAGAGCATAGACTATCGCCGATGAGTTTACAGGGGGGGCTGCGAAAAATGTCGCGCGCCGATGAAATACAGACAAAACTTGAGGCCGCATTTGAGGCCCGCCAGATCGAGGTGCGCAATGACAGCGGTCGCCACGCGGGCCATGCGGGCGATGACGGCAGCGGCGAGAGCCATTTCCACGTCACTCTGCGCACGCGGGAATTTGCCGGTCAGTCGCGCATAGCGCGCCACCGCGCGGTGCACAGCGCGCTGGGTCCTGACCTTGTCGGGGCGATCCACGCGCTGTCGCTGGATCTGGACACCTGAGCGCAGCGGGGCGCGAAAAAAGGGGCCGGTCCCTGCGGACCGCGCCCCTGACTTTCTATGAACTAACGGATGAAACCCCCCAAGTTCAATCTTTTGCGTGTCGCGTCGATCAATCCTGACGCTGGCTTTGGCTATCAGCCGCTGGTAACACTTTTTTAACACATTTTGGTGACGTAGGGGCAGTCAGGAATTCCTGACCCGCATGAGGCAGCCCCGCTGACCCATGGCCCGGACCTCACCAAACGCACGACTTGCCCCGGACCCGATCCGGGGCCTTTTGCGCCTGCTGACCTGTGTTCCACCGTCTTGCATGGTCGCACTCTCAATCTCGCAACCTGTTCGACGTGGTTGAGACAGGGGCAAGCGGTCCTGCGGTTCGCAAAGCGCCAGAGCCTTCGACCTTGACGGTGCCCGGTTTCGCGGGATTCGATGGTGGACATTGCAAATGACAGCGGACAGGGGGATGTTATGCGGGTTCTGTTTTGGGGGCTGGCCACCATTGCGTGTCTGGGACAGCCAGTCACGGCCCAAGATACGGTTATTGAAACATTGCTGTTGGGTCTGACAGAGGAGGCCGAGTCGTTCCATAATCTCGAAGAGACCATTCGGAACGCACCGCCGGATCAGTTGTTTGCCCTTTACAACAGGCTCGCCGAGTTTTCTGATGACAGGCCGGACCTTGTGGATATCGCCATCGACGCTGGATTGAAAAGCAAGGACAGGGCCGTTCGCTCGCGGGCATTGTGGAGTTTGCTGGACCGCGCCAGCGTGCTGACGATGCAGGTCGACTACAGCGAAGAGGGCAGCATTTCCCCGAATGTACCGTCGGTCAGGAAGGCGGTCGGGGGCGTCGTGACCGTGAACCTGTTCGCCAAGTCCGCGGGGACGCGCACTGTCAGCCTCACGCCAGAAGGAGAGGGCAACATGGCCAGCACCTTGTCGCTCTCCGGCACCCGGATTTCATTTACGTTGGTGAGCCGTGCGGGCACCAGCGGCTTTCTGGTTCTCAGCGAGGATGGCACAGCCTTGGCGGGACGGGTGGACTACCGCGAACACGCCAACGCGCCGCTGATGAGCTTTCCCGTCAAGATGCAGATCTTCTGATCGCCCGCCCGGATGGTCCGATCCGGGGCAGGAGGGCACCGGCGTCAGGCGGGGTTGCCCCCGCCACACGGGTTACAGACCCAGTTTCGCCGCGACGATCTCATTCACCGCCTTGGGGTTGGCCTTGCCGCCTGTCGCCTTCATCACCTGACCCACAAACCAGCCTGCAAGTTTCGGATTTTGCTGGGCCTTTTCGACCTGCGCCGGGTTGGCGGCAATGATCTCATCTACCGCCGTTTCAATCGCGCCGGTGTCGGTGACCTGCTTCATGCCGCGATCCTCGACGATCTGCTCGGGGTCGCCGCCTTCGGTATAAACGATCTCGAACAGGTCCTTGGCGATCTTGCCGCTGATGGCGTCGGATTTGATCAGCTTGATGATCCCGGCAAGTTGAGCGGGGGTCACGGGGCTGTCCGAGATGTCGCGATCATCCTTTTTCAGACGACCGAACAGCTCATTGATGACCCAGTTGGCCGACAGTTTGCCGTCGCCCGCCGCTGTCACCACCTCTTCGAAATAGGCGGCGTTCACCACCTCGGCGGTCAGCACGCTGGCGTCATATTCCGACAGGCCAAAGTCCTTGACGAACCGTGCCTTTTTCTCATCCGGCAGTTCCGGAAGGCTGGCCTTGATGTCATCCACCCAGCCCTGCTCGATCTCCAGCGGCAGCAGGTCGGGGCAGGGGAAGTAGCGGTAATCATGCGCCTCTTCCTTGGACCGCATCGACCGGGTTTCCCCCTTGTCGGGATCGTACAGGCGGGTTTCCTGGTCGATCTGGCCGCCCGCTTCCAGAATGGCGATCTGGCGGCGCGCCTCATAGTCGATGGCCTGCTGGATAAAGCGCATCGAGTTCATGTTCTTGATCTCGCAGCGGGTGCCGAGATGGCCAAAGTCCTGCGTCGCCTGATATTTCTCATACTGGCCGGGCAGACAGACCGAGACGTTCACATCCGCCCGCATGTTGCCGTTCTGCATGTTGCCGTCGCAGGTGCCCAGATAGCGCAGGATCTGGCGCATCTTGGCGACATAGGCGGCGGCCTCTTCGGGGCCGCGAATGTCGGGGCGGCTGACAATCTCCATCAGCGCCACACCGGTGCGGTTCAGGTCGACAAAGGACATGTTCGGGTCCATGTCGTGAATCGATTTGCCCGCGTCCTGTTCGACGTGGATGCGTTCGATCCGCACCAGCCGGGCAATCCCCGGCTCCATGTCCACAATGACCTCACCCTCACCCACAAGCGGATGATACAGCTGGGAAATCTGATAGCCCTGCGGCAGATCGGGATAGAAATAATTCTTGCGGTCGAAGGCGCTGACAAGGTTGATCTGCGCCTTCAGGCCAAGGCCCGTGCGCACCGCCTGTTCGATGCAGTATTCGTTGATGACCGGCAGCATCCCCGGCATCGCCGCATCGACGAAGGACACGTTGGAGTTCGGCTCGGCGCCGAATTTTGTCGAGGCACCGGAGAACAGCTTGGCCTGACTGGCCACCTGCGCGTGCACCTCCATGCCGATGACCAGTTCCCAGTCATGCTTGGCCCCGGCGATCACCTTGGGTTTGGGCGCTTCATAGGTCAGATCCAGCATCGCGGGGGTCCTCATGCGGCAAAAGGAGAGATTGCGAAGCGGTCTAGATCAGGCGCGGGCAGGGGGCAAGGGGCGCGCGTCAGCCGCCCTTGACCATGCGCATCCCGTCCGGGGCAAAGACCAGCCGCCGACCAGCGTCCAGCGCCGGGGCAAAGAACTCTGACAGCGTGGCAAGCGCACGGGTCTGGCCCAGCCGCGCCACGTCGACGGTGTCGTTGCAGGACGTGTTGGGGCGCGCCGGGGATTCCGCCCAGATCAGCGGGTGCAATTCGCGCAGGTAATCCTGCACGACCCAGCCAAAGCAATTGGCGATGCGCTGCCGCGCACCACCGACGTCGGCCTGTCCGTCAACCCGGTAAGCCATCAGCGCGGCCATGCGGTTGACCGTTGCCTGCGAGGGGTGCCGGGCAAGGATGTCGTGCAACCCCTCGACAAAGAGGTCTGCGTCGAGACGGCGAAAAGCGCCCTGGTCCTCGGCAAGGGCACCAAGGTAGACCCATGTATACCCGCCCACGCCCCAGACATCGGCGGTGCGCAACGCGGTGCGGCGGGCCTGCGCGTCCAGCATCTCCCAACTGCCGAACCGGATCGGTCGCAAGGCCCAGCCAAACTGCACCAGATGATGCGGGTTGCCGGGATCGAGGTCGATCAGATCCTCAAAATCGTCCGCGACGCGGGCGTGCGGCTGCGGGTCGACCTCCAGCACGGCGCAGCGCACCATCGCCCATAGCGGGGTCTCGTGTTCGAACGGGTCAAACAGGTCGTTCAGCCGGGCGGCGGCGGCCATGTGGCGGGCGTAGGCCTCATGCCGTTGGGGGGGGAGATCGCCGGTCAGGGCGGTGCCCTTCCACGCCCGCGCCGCGTCCACATGCGCCATGGCAACGATATAGGCGATGACCGGGCAGCCCGGCATCTCGGCAAGCAACGGCTCCAGCGACGCCACCGCGGCCTGAACAGAAAGCGGATCGCCGCGTTCCACGCCTTCGGCAATGGCTTCGGTGATGTCCTGCCGCGCGCCCTCGCACATCAGAACGGCCTGCGATTGCAGCCCGGCGGTCAGGGCGCGGCTGGCATCGGCGGAACGGATTTCTGCCGCCAATTGCTCCCAGTCGTCCTGCCGGGCAAGGAACTGTCCGCGTGCGCGCAACCGTGCCGCGTCCTTGGACGCCGGGTCCAGCTCGCACACCGGGATTTCGACCCGTGGTCGCATCGGATCAATGGCGCTGTCGTGACGCTGCGCCCCGCCAACAGAGGCCCCGGCCCATAGCGGGCCCGGTTTTCGGGCGGTCAGGCGGGCGGCCAAAGAGCGGGCCGTGGGAAGGAGGGTGCGGATAATCATCCGGGTAATTTGACCGTGATTCGAGGCCAAAATCCGGCGGCTTCCGGGAATTGCGCGGACCTTCTTCCGGCGATTGCCAGACTTTGGTGAAAGACCGCTGACAAGATGTTGCGGCTTTGTGCACAATCCTCCGCCAGCATTGGTTGCGCGGGCGGCTTTTTGCCGTGGCTGAGACGGGTCTTGCGCCTGCGGCGGCAGGGCCGCTTGCATCATTCCCGCCAGTCGAGGACAGTCCAACGCCATGAAAACGCTATTCGCCTTTGTCTGCGGCCTTGGGCTGTTCGCTGTTGCGGCCTTCGCCAACCCCGATCCCGCGGCTGCGGTGGCCCTGCACAAACCGGTTGTGCCCGCTCCGGAGCAGATCTCAAGTCTGGCGGTGCCGGTCTCTCCGCGCCCGGTGGCCCGCAAACGCATGACCGTGCCCGACGCGCGTTGGGACAACATCGACGGCAGCCGCAGCTGGAGCGTCGCCATCCTGCAAGCGCTGCGCACCCACGCCAATGTGCTGCCCGATCTTGTGCCCAAGGACATCGCGAAATACTGCCCCGCCTATCCCAGCGCCGGGCGGGCACAGCGTGAGGCGTTCTGGGTCGGTCTGGTCTCGGCGCTGGCCTGGCACGAAAGCACGCATCGGCCTTGGGCCGTGGGCGGCGGCGGGCGCTGGTACGGGCTGGTGCAGATCTATCCGCCGACGGCAAAGTTCTACCGGTGCCGGGCAAAAAGCGGTGGCGCGCTGAAAGACCCGGAGGACAACCTGTCCTGCGCGCTGCGGATCATGGCGGTGACGGTCCCGCGCGACAAGGTGATCAGCCGCGGGATGCGGGGGGTTGCGGCGGACTGGGGGCCGTTCCATTCGCGGCGCAAGCGCGAGGACATCATGTCGTGGACCCGGTCGCAGGACTATTGCACCGGCCTTGCCCGGTCGTTGCGCCCGGTGGCGCGCCCCTCGGGGATCGGACCCCGGAAAGACAGCGCACCGTTGCCCATGCCGCTGGAAATTCTGTCTACAGAGGGCTGAGCCCACCGACGTCACCTGAGCTGTTCCTTGATGACAGGGCAGAGCGAAAAAGCACGCCTGAGGCGTGCTTTATGCGTCAACGGCGGCGATCGGGACGCGGTCTCAGGCTTTTAACCAGCTAGGCCGCCGCGTGGCGTCCACCAAGGAAACTGCGGGCGCTTTGGGGCCGCCCAAGGCCAGCGTCGCCCGGCGCAGCATCTCGATGCCGTCCTCGGATTTCGCGGGAAGGGCGGAGGGCGAAATCGGCTCACCGATGGTCACGCGGAAGGGCTGTTTTTCCTTGTTCAGCAATTCATTGAACAAGGTGATATCGCGCAGCGTCGGATGCAGGAAATCGAACAGGTAAAACAGTGTCGAATTGCGCGCTTGGATGTGCATCGGGATGACCGGCAGTTCGAACTTGCGTGCGATCATCGCGGCAGAGGCCATCCAGGGGCGTTCATGCAGCGAAAGGCCGCGCCGCTTGGCCAGACGTCCCGAGGGAAAGATCACCCCGATCTTGCCGTCTTTGACCGCCTGACGGGTGAAATTCATCGTTTCGCGCGTCTTGGCACGGGTGCGGCGGTCCACGCGCCACTCCACCGGGGCCACGATTTCTTCGTATTGCGGCAACACGCGAATGATATCGAGGTTGGCAAAATAGTAGATGTCCTGCCGCACCTGCCGCAGCGTGTGGTGCACGATCACCCCGTCCGAAATACCTGTCGGATGGTTGGCGACGATCAGGGCCGGACCGCTGCGCGGCAGGTTCTTCAACCCGGTTATCTTGACGTCCTTGGCGATGATGCGCGCGGCATACTGCATGACCTCGTCGGCGGTGAGGTCGCCCACAGCGCCGAAGTGATAGCTTGATTTCTCGTAATCCAGCAGCCAGTTCAGGATCTTGCGGGCCGTGCGGACGCCAGGGCGTGAAGAGAAAAGCCAGGGTGCGCGTTCTTCGATCAGCGGTTCCAAACGGTCGGTCATGGCTTAGGCCCGGTCATTTCAACTTGGATGTTCCATGACAGACCCGCCGTCACCTGTCCAGCTTATACCAGCTTCGGCACGGTTGCACGTCGGCTGTGCCGTAGGCGACGAAGCCCGCTCAAAACACCACAAAGTGGTGGCGCTGGGTCTTGATGCCCCGCGCCTCAAGCGCGTCTTGCAAAAGCGGATGAGGCGGCAGGCTGTCCTGCGGAAGAGTGATCCGGCGGCCGTCTTCAAGCATCAGCCGCGCCCGGATCGAAAAATCCAGCCGCGTCTCCAGCCGGACATGATCGATGCGGGCGAGCGCAACATCGCCCTCGGCCTTGCCCGACCCCCAGCGCAGGACCTTGTCGTCCAGCCGCAGCCATGCGCGCCGCCCGGTGGCGAAATCCAGCAGCGCCGGAACGGTGACCAGCATCAGGGCACCGACCACCCAGACAGAGGCCTGCAACACAAACCACAGCGTCAGCAGCGCCAGCCAGACCAACATCAAAATCAGGAACGCGCGCAGGCTCCGGCCCGACCACGCATGTTCCAGCGGTGTCACCGGCCCCCCGACACGTCGAGGATGGAGCGGGTGACATAAGAAGCGCGTTCCGACAGCAGCCAGAGGATCGACTCGGCGCATTCCTCTGCCGTGCCCGCCCGACCCATGGGTGTGGTCGGGGCCAGCCGTTCCAGTCGGTCCGGCTGTCCGCCCTTGGCGTGGATGCCGGTCTCGATCAGGCCGGGGCGGATGGCGTTCACGCGGATGCCCTCTGGTGCCAGCTCATCCGCAAGGCCAAGGGTGAAGGTGTCGATGGCCCCCTTGGTGGCGGCGTAGTCGACATATTGATTGGCAGATCCCAGGCGCGCCGCCATGGACGAGATATTGACGATGGCGCCGCCATGGCCCCAGTCCCGCATCAGGGCGACGGACTGCCGCGCCACTTCGATCGCGCCGAAAACATTGACCTCGAACACCCGCCGCACCCGCTCTGGCGTCAGGTCGGCGATGCTGCCATGCGGAGAGACGATGCCGGCGTTGTTGACCAGACCGACGGGGCCGGGCTTCAGTTCGCGCACCTTGGCGAACATCTTTTCAATGGCCTTGGGTTTGGCGACATCCGCCTGAATCATGTAGGCCTGCGCGCCCATGCTTTCGACCATCGAAGCGGTGGTTTCGGCACCGTCGCGGTCATGGCCGTAGTGCACCACGATCCGCTGCCAGCCGGAAAAGGCCGCGATGCGCGCTGTCGTCGATCCGATGCCCGCGCTGGCACCGGTGACGATAAGGACACCGTTCACGCGCCGGTCTCCAGTGCGTTGGCGGGATGATCATTGGCGGCAATAACAGGCAGCATGTGGTCCTCCAAAGCGGTTCGGACGCAGGCTAGCCCGGTTTTGTGGCAGCCTACAAGATTTCCTGTCGTATAGGCCGAGGGTCTCGCGCGTGGCCCATATCCCGCCGCACGGGGCGGGCGCAGTCGATGCGCCCGCCGACAGGCATCACCGGGCGTCTAGTTGCCCAGAATCCGCGCCACCATTTCGCCGGTGTCGCGGCTCAGCTTTGGCTTGTCCCGCAGGCGTTCCAACTGGGTGCGGATCTGCGCCTGACGGTCGCTGTCATAGCGTTTCCAGGTCTGGAACGTCGAACACATGCGCGCCGTGGTCTGCGGGTTCAGATCGTCCAGCCTGATCAGCCAGTCGGTCAGCAGGCGATACCCGGCACCGTCCTTGCGGTGGAACCCGGCGTGGTTCATCGCCATCGCCCCCAGAACCGAGCGGAACCGGTTGGGGTTCTTCCAGTCGAAAGCCGGGTGTATGGTCAGGGTTTCCGCGCGGGTCACCACCTTTTCAGGTGTTGTCGCGCCGACTTGCAGGCCAAACCATTTGTCCATGACCAGACGATCACCGCGCCATTGCGCCTCAAACGCCGCAAGCGCCGCCTCGTCCTTGCCTGCGCGCACCAGTTGCGCCAGCGCCGACAATTGCAGCGTCATATTGTCGGCGCTTTCAAACTGCGCCTGCGCCGCCTTGCCGCCATCCAGCCGCGTGGTCAGGTACAAAACCGCCGCCCCCAAGGCGCGTTTGCCCGACTGTTCGGCGTCCGGTTGATAGGCGGCGTCCACCGTGCCCTCGGCGGCCAGCGAGGGCAGCAGGTCGGCCCAGCGTTCCGCCCTGACCTGCGCCAGCGTTTCCTTGGCGGCATAGATTGCGTCCGGATCGGGCGTCACACCGCGTTCGAACAGCACCTGCGCCAGTTCCGAATCCGACGGCACGCCGATCATCATCGCCCGGAACGCCGGGTCCAGATCGCGGTCCCGCAACAGCCGCTGCAATCCGTCCAGCCAGGCCTCATCGGGGCCAGCGTTATCGGTGATCATCGCGATCAGGCTTTCGCGCGCCAAAAGGCGCGAGGCCTCCCAGCGGTTGAAGGGGTCGCTGTCATGGGCCAGCAGGAACGCGCGTTCTTCGGGGCTCGACTCCCGTTCCAGCACAACCGGGGCCGAAAAGCCGCGGTTGATCGAGGGCACGGGCCGCGAGGCCAGCCCGTCAAAGCTAAAGCTCTGCGTGCCTTCGGTGATCTCCAGCACGCGGGTCGGCACCACCTCGTCGCCGTTGGGGTTCAGCAGACCGACCGCCATCGGGATCACCTGCGGTGCTTTCTCCTCCTGCCCCGGAGTGGGCGGTGAGGATTGGGTGAAGGTCAGGGTATAGCGGCCGCCGCCCCGGACCTGATCCGGGGCCTCCGGTTGCCAATCCTCGGTGACATTGACGCGGGGCGTGCCCGCCTGAGAATACCACAGCTTGAACTGCGCCAGATCGCGGCCTGTGGTGTCCTCGAACACCTTCAGCCAGTCCTCGATCGTCGCCGCGTCGCCGTCATGGCGGTCAAAGTAGAGGTCCAGCGCCTTGGCATAGGCCTCATCGCCGACCAGTGTTTTCAGCATGCCGATCACCTCGGCACCTTTTTCGTAGACCGTCGCGGTGTAGAAGTTGTTGATTTCCTGAAAGCTTTCAGGCCGGACCGGATGCGCCAGCGGCCCCTGATCCTCGGGGAACTGGCGCCCGCGCAGCATCGCCACATTCTCGATCCGGGCAACGGGGGCAGAGCGCACATCCGCCGTGAACTGCTGATCGCGGAACACGGTCAGGCCCTCTTTCAGGCACAGTTGAAACCAGTCACGGCAGGTGATCCGGTTGCCGGTCCAGTTGTGGAAATACTCATGCGCGATGATCGACTCGATGCGTTCGAAATTGGCATCGGTCGAGGTTTCGGGAGAGGCGAGAACGGCGGAAGAGTTGAAGACGTTCAGCCCCTTGTTCTCCATCGCGCCCATATTGAAATCATCGACGGCGACGATGTTGAAGATGTCCAGATCGTATTCCCGGCCATAAACGTCTTCGTCCCATTTCATCGACGTCTTCAGCGCCTCCATGCCAAAGGCGCATTTGCCCTCGTCGCCGGGGCGCACCCAGATGTTCAGTTCGACCTTGCGGCCGGTCATCGTGGTGAAACTGTCGGGAAAATTCACCAGATCACCCGCGACCAGCGCAAACAGATAGGCGGGTTTGGGCCAAGGGTCATGCCATTCGGCAAAACCGTCGCCGGTGCCGACCGGGTTGCCGTTCGACAAAAGTACGGGCACATCGCCCTCGATCCGCACGGTAAAGACGCTCATCACGTCAGGGCGGTCGGGGTAATAGGTGATCTTGCGAAAGCCCTCGGCCTCGCACTGGGTGCAATACATGCCGTTGGACATGTACAGCCCCTCCAGCGCGGTGTTCTCTGCCGGGGCGATCTCAACCTCGCATTCCCACAGGAACGGCCCGTCCGGCACAGCACAGCGCAGCCCCTCGTCGGTCAGGTCTGGCGTCACGTCGACCCCGTCGATGGCGGCGCGGATCAATTTCAATTGCTCACCGTGCAAAAAGAAATCCTGCGCGGGTGCCTCGGGGTTTGGCGCGAAATGGATCTTGGACACCACCCGCGTGGTGTTTGGGGCCAGGCGAAAGGTCAGGTGCACATCGCTGACCTGCCAGCCGAAGGGGGTGTAATCCTTGAGGTAGATGGTCGTGGGGGCGGCGTCTTTCATGGGGCTCTCCAATACGGGCTTGCCCAAAGGTGTAGCAGGGTGCGCGCGGGCTGCAATCCTGTCCCCCTGACATCCTGCTGACAAAACGCTGTCAGCAGGGGTATGCGAAAAGACTGTCATCGCTTACCCAAGGAGTTGGACACGATGACCTACGCACCTGAACACTTTACCGTCTGGGCCGAAATCCCGGTCACGGACATGGAGAAATCCATGGCCTTTTACACTGCCGTCACCGACGCACAGCTGGAAATGGACAACACCGGCCCGAACCCGGTGGTGATGTTCCGACCCAAGGACCCGAAAACCGGCGTCGCCCTGCATCTGTATCCGGGGAAACCCGCCGGGAACGGCACCGGGCCGACCATTCACCTTGCCATTCCCGGCACCGTTGAGGCGGCCATGGCGCGCGTCGAAAAGGCGGGCGGCACGGTTGTCTCACCGGTGATCGATATCCCGCCGGGGCGTTTTTTCTACAGTCTGGATCTGGACGGCAATTCCGTCGGTTTCTTCGAGACCCGCTGATGCGCCGCGCCGACCGTCTTTTTCAGATCGTGCAGAGCCTGAGAGGCGGTCGGCGCACCACGGCTGCGGCATTGGCCGAACAGTTGGAGGTGTCCAAACGGACCATCTATCGCGACATTGCCGACCTTCAGTCCACCGGCGTGCCGATCGACGGTGAGGCGGGGTTTGGCTACGTCCTGCAAGAGGGGTTCGACCTGCCGCCGCTGATGTTCGACACCGATGAGATTGTCGCGCTGGTGGCCGGGGCGCGGCTGGTGCAGGCCTGGGGCGGGGCGGCCATGGCGCGGGCCGCCGAAGAGGCATTGGCCAAGATCGACGCGGTCATCCCAGAGGCCGCGCGTGCCCGCGCACGGGCGGTTCATGTGCATTCCCTAGGGCTTGGCATGGCACCTCAGCTGCGCGCGCGGATCGACCGGATCGAACGGGCGGTCGACCAAAGCACCCGTCTGGAGCTTGCCTATCGCGATGAGGCCGGGGCCGAAACCCGGCGTGTCGTGCGTCCGCTGGGGCTGTGGTTCTGGGCACCGGCCTGGACGCTGGTTGGCTGGTGCGAATTGCGCGACGACTTTCGCATGTTCCGTCTCGACCGCATTGCCGACATGCAGGAGGCCGGTCGCTTTCGCCCCGAACGGGGGCGCAAGCTGGCGGATTTCTACGCCAGCATGCAGGACAAGGACAGGGAGATCCTGAACCGGTGAGGGATGGGGCCGGTCATTCTGCCGCGCGCAGATCCGGCGGCAGGTCCATCGCGTTGAACGGCTCATCCTCCCAGATGATCTCGGGCGATTGAACCCGTTTGGCGGCGCGGTTCAGCGCCCAGTCACGCGCGGCCCGGCTGCCACGGCCAAAGCTGAGCCGTGCCAGCAGGCGGGCGAACCATTCCACATAGGTGGTGAACCAGACCCGGATCGCCAGCATCGCGGGCGTGAACACCAGCGTCAGCACCGTCGCGATGCCAAGACCAAAGACCACCGCCGTGGCAAGGTTTTTCCACCACAGCGCCGTCGGGCTGTCGATGGAATAGCCGCCGCCAAAGAAATCGAGGCTGAGGCCCAGCATCATCGGCGCAAGGCCCGCCATCGTGGTGATCGTGGTCAGCAGTACCGGGCGCAGGCGGTCCTGCGCGGTGCGGACAATCGCCTCGATCCTTGGCATGTAGCGGGAATAATCCTGATAGGTGTCGATCAGCACGATGTTATTGTTCACCACGATCCCGGCCAGCGCCACGATCCCCGTACCGGTCATGATGACAGAGAAATACTGATCCATGACCAGCATCCCGATCAGCACGCCGGTGGTCGACAGGATCACCGCCAACAGCACCAGCACCGCGTTGTAAAAGCTGTTGAACTGCGCCAGCAGGATGATGAACATCAAGAACAGCGCACCGCCAAAGGCCGACTGCAAAAAGGCCTGCGATTCCTCCTGATCCTCCTGATCGCCGGTCCATTCCCATTCAATGCCGGCGGGCAATGGGCTGGTGTCCAGCCAGCCGGACAGCACCTCGATCCGTTCGGGGCCGGTGACGGGCACCGCCTTTAGCGGCGCGTGGCCCTCTTCGTCCAGCAGGGCGTCGATCTCGTCTGGGGTCAGGTCGGTCAGCCAGCGGATGTCGTTGAAATAGCGGTGGTTCGGCCCCAGCAGCCATTCGTAGAATCCCGAGGACCGGCCAAAGTCGTGTTCCCATGCCGCCGCCGACACGTCCTGCGTTTCGGGGTCCAGTTCGACCCCGGTCAGGAGCGGCTCAAAGACCGTGGTTTCGGTGCCATCCGGCGCGGTACTGGTCACGTCCCAGCCGATCTCCATCAGCTTTTCGCGCACACCGGCCTTGACGTCGAAATAGCGCTTTTGGTCGATGCGCTCGATCTCGGCCAGCTTGGCGACCGGCTGGCGCGTGATGAAGTTCACCAAGGGTACCAGACCGTCGGCGGTCCGGACCTTGAGGTTGTCCAGTGTCGACAAAAGCCGGTCGCTTTCGGGCAGGCGTACCCGGATGTCGATTTCATCATCCGACGTGCCCGGTGTGTAACTGCCGATGGCCAGACCGCGCGTCACCAGTTGGACCATGGCCCCGACGGTGGCCACGTCGGCCCCGTAGCGCCCGGCCTTTTCCACGTCGACGTCGATTTGCCAGTCGATGCCGGGCAGCGGGCGGGTGTCCTCGATCAGGGTCAGGCCCGGCGTTTCCTCAAACTTTGTCCGCACCGTTCCGGCGGCGTCCAGCAGGGCGGTCCAGTCGTCGCCCTTGATGCGCAGATGCACGGGTTTGGCGCTGGCCGGACCACGGGCCTGCGCCAGAATCTCGATCTCGATGCCGGGGATGCGTTCCAGCTTGCGGGTCAGATCGTCAAGGATCACGTCGCCGTCCAGCAGCGCCAGCGGCACGCCGGTTTCGCGGGCATAGGCGGGGCGGCCCTCCCACGGGATGGTTTCGAACTGGACCTGTCCGATGGTGTCCTTGGGGGCAATCGCGCCGCCGGTGTTGTTGTCCAACCCGCCTTCACCGGCAAAGGAAAAGGCGTTGAGAATGCCGGGGTGGCCCAGCACGATTTCCTCGGCCCGGCGGACCAGCGCGTCCTTTTCCGCAAGGCCAAGGTTGCCGCGCGCGCGGACGTAGACGATGGCCTGTTCCGGCTCACTCTCGACAAAGAAATCCACGCCGTTGTTGTTCTCGCCGTAGTAGGTGAAGACGTTGACCACCAGAAAGATCACCGCAGCCACCGTAACCAGCGGCATGATCGGATTGCCGGCGATGAACTTGGTGAAATGGCCAAACAAGGACCGGCGGTTGCGCGCATCCACGCGCCGCGGCGCGCGGCGCAGTTCGGCGGCGTCCATCACCACCGAAGAGATCACCGCAAAGAGCGTGAAGACCACGACGCCCGGCATCCGCGCGCCCCAGCCGGTGGCCTCGGTCTGGACCAGATAGGACGGGTTCAGCACCATCATCGCGCCGACAAACAGCCCCAGCAGCGCCACCGGCACCAGCAGGACCCGCAGGCTCCAGTGCAGGCGACCGCGCAGCCAGTTGCCCGCGCGGTGGACGTTGCGCGAGAACCGGCCAGAGACGCCGCCCATGACCGGCAGGTAGATCAGCGCGACCACCAGCGACGCGGACAGCACAAAGATCAGCGTGACCGGCAGCATCCCCATGAACTCACCCGCGACACCGGGCCAGAACAGCATCGGCAAAAAGGCGCACAGCGTCGTCGCGGTCGACGAGACCACCGGCCAGAACATGCGGTGCGCCGCCTCGACATAGGCGTGCATCGGGCCGGTGCCCTCGGAAATGCGTTTATCGGCGTATTCGACCACGACGATGGCCCCGTCGACCAGCATCCCCACCGCAAGGATCAGACCGAACATCACGATGTTCGAGATCGTCACCCCCATCAGCGCCAGCAGCACGAAACACAGTAAGAATGAGGTCGGGATCGCAAATCCCACCAGCAGGGCAGGGCGCAGACCCAATGAGGCCAGCACCACGATCATCACCAGCGCGATGGCGGTCAGCACCGATCCCTCCAACTGGCTGACCATGCTGGCGACTTGTCGGCTCTGGTCGTTGGAGGTGCCCACATCCAGCACGGCGCGCAGTTCCTGTGGCCAGTTCTCTTGCGCAGCGTCGATGACGGCCTGCACCTGCGCCACCGTGTCGATGATGTTGAAGCCTTTGCGCTTGACCACTTGCAGTGCAACGGTCTGGTCGCCGTTGAAGCGCGCGGTGCCCTTGCGGTCCTCAAAGGTCAGGTTGATCGTCGCCAGATCACCCAGCGTCACCACGCGGTCGCCGTTCACCTTGACCGGCAGGTCATAGACGTCGCGCGCATCGTCAAAACTGGACGGGATCTTGATGGCGAAAGTGCCGTTGTCCGTCTCGACCTCACCGGCGGCAATCAACTGGTTGTTGTTCTGCACAACGCGGATCAACTCATCGGCGGTGACGTTGTAGCTTTCCAGCCGCAGCGGGTCGATCACCACCTCCAGCATTTCGTCGCGGTTGCCCGCGATGCCCGCCTCCAGCACCGAATCCAGCGCCTCGACCCGGTCCTGAAGGTCCTTGGCGACCTTGGTCAGGGTGCGTTCCGGCACCGGGCCGGACAGGTTCACGATCAGGATCGGGAATTCGGAAAAGTTGATCTCGTTGATCGAGTATTTCTCGGCCCCCTCGGGGAATTCCGCCTCGGCGTTGTTCATGCCGTCGCGCACGTCGGCGATGATCTTGGTCTTGTCCCAGCCGAATTCGAACTCCAGCGCCAGACCGGCATAACCTTCGGCGGCGGTGGCGGTCATGGCCTTCAGCCCGTCGAGGTCGGAAAGCTCTGTCTCCATCGGTTTGATCAGCAGCTTTTCCGAGTCGGCGGCGGAAATGCCGGGAAAAGGGACCGACACAAACAGCGCCGGGATCTCGATGTCCGGCTCACCCTCCTTGGGCAGCGACAGATAGGCGTAGGTCCCGGCCACAAGGCTGAGGATAATGAAGGCGATGATCATTCGGGCGCGTTCGGCGGCCCAGTCGATGATGCCGGTCATTGCACGATGTCCTCGTAGCTCGGGACCACCCTGACGCCGTTGGTGACGTATTCCTGCCCCACGGTGATGACGTTGATCTCATCCGGCAGGCCGGTGATCCAGACGCCTTCGCGGGTGTCGCGCAGGATCGAGATGTCCATCCACTGCACGCTGTCGTCCGCCGTCACCGTGCGCACGCCCAGCTTGCCCTCGTCGTTCAGGGTCAGGGTGGATTGCGCCAGCAGATGCGCCTTGGCGCCTTCGGCCTCGATGGCGATTTCGGCGGTTTCGCCGTCGCGGATCGACAGGTCGCCGTTTTCCACCAACAACTCGACCGCAAAGGTGCGGGTTGTCGGATCGGCGCTGCGCGATACAAAGCTGACCTTGCCCTGCACCGTGCGCCCGTTGGTCAGCCGCGCGCCCGCCTGCGCGCCCGGAAGGACGCGGGCAACGGTGGTTTCGGGGACGTAGCCCACGAATTTCATCGGGTTGATCTGGATGACCGTGGCGCAGGCCGACCCCGGCTGCATCAGCGCGCCCAGCTCTGCCGTGTCGGTTTCCAGCAGCCCGGCAAAGGGCGCGTGGATCTTCAGCCGCTCGATTTCCTTGCGGGCGGCGGCGACACCGGCCTCGGCGGACTGGATCGCCGCCAGTGCGCTTTCCTCGCCGGTCTTGGCCGACTGAACACCGGCTTCGGCCCCTTCGAGTTGCGACTTGGCGGAAATCACCGCCGCCTTGGCCCCTTCGATCCCCGACAACGCCGAAGAGACGGCCGCACGCGCGCCCTGCAATTGGCTTTCGGCGGACTGTATCCCGGCCAGAGCGTTCTGGATCTGGCTTTCGGCGGCCTGTATTCCGGCCTTGGCGGTCTCGACCTGACTGCGCGCGGTCTTGACCCCGGCCTCGGCATTGCGGATCTGGGTCTGCGCCGACTGGATCTGCGCCTTGGCCGAGACGATCTGCCCTCGGGCGGTCTGAACACCCGCGGTGGCATTGCGGATCTGGCTCTTGGCGGACTGGATGGCGGCGCGGGCGGTTTCTAGCTGGCTGGTGGCGGCTTTCACCCCGGCCAGCGCGCTCTGGATCTGGCTTTCGGCGGCCTTGATGCCGGCCTTGGCGGTCTGCACCTGACTGCGCGCGGCCTGCACCCCGGCGCGGGCGTTCACGATCTGCGTCTCGGCGGTCTGAATTCCGGCCTTGGCGTTTTCGATCTGTGTCTTGGCCGATTGCACCCCGGCCTTGGCGTTGTTGATCTGGCTTTCGGCAGAGCGGATCGCCGCCAGCGCGGTCTGGACCGCGCCGCGCGCGCCTTCAACCCCGGCGCGCGCGCCCTCCAGTTGCGATTTTGCCGCCTCGATGGCGGTGGCGGCTGTCTTGAGCCCGGCCAAGGCCGACTGCTCCTGCGCCTTGGCCGATTCGAAGGCGGCCTGCGATGCGGCCAGACGGGTCTGCGCGGCAAAGCCGTCGCGGGCCAGTTCCTCTGAGGCGCGCAGGTTGATCTCGGCCTCCTTGATGCGGGCGCGGGCCTCTGTCAGGCGCGCCTCGGAGGCGGGCACCTGCGCCTCTGCCTCTGCTAGCCGGGCCTCGGCGGCGGGGACCTGAGCCAGCGCCTCTTTCAGGCGGGCCTCGGAGGCGGGCAGTTGCGCCTTGGCCTCTGCCAGCCGCGCCTCTGCTTCGGGAACACGGCTTTGGGCCTCGTCCAGACGGGCGGCGGCCTCGGGGACACGGGCCTTGGCCTCTGCCAGCCGGGCTTCGGCCTCGGGGACGCGGGCCAGCGCCTCATCAAGGCGGGCCTCGGCCTCGGGCAGTTTGGCCTGCGCTTCCGCCAGCCGCGCCTCGGATTCGGGGACGCGCGCGCGGGCCTCTGCCAGCCGGGCCTCGGCGGCGGGCACACCGGCCTCTGATTCGGCCAGCCGGGCCTCGGCCTCGGGGACACGGGCCAGCGCCTCTTGCAGGCGCGCCTCCGCCTCGGGCACCTTGGCTTGGGCCTCGACGATGCGGGCCTCGGCCTCGGGGATGCGGGCCAGCGCCTCTTCGAGCCGCGCCTGCGCCTCGGGCACCTTGGCCTTGGCCTCGGCCAGACGGGCCTCGGATTCCGGCACCCGCGCCTTGGCCTCGATCAGCCGGGCCTCGGCGGCGGGGACACCTGCGCGGGCCTCTGCCAGTTGCGCCTCGGCGGCAGGGACGGCGGCCTCTGCCTCAAGGATGCGGGCGGCAGCGGCGGACACCTGCGCCTTGGCCTCTGCCAGCCGGGCCTTGGCCTCGGGCAGGCGGGCGTTGGCCTCGGCCAACCGGGCCAGCGTTTCTTGCAGCGATACGTTGCGGGTGCCGGGGTCAATCTCGCAGAGCAACTGACCGGCCTCGACCAGCACACCCTTGCGCAGCGGTTCGGACACGATCTTGCCCGCGGTTTCGGCGCGCACCTCGACCTGCCGGACGGCCTCTGTCTCACCGCGCAGGATCACGGCGCTGTCGACCACCTGCGCGATCGAACGGCGCGCCATCACGCGCACAGCGCCGTCGGGAAGGGCGCCATCCACACCTGTCTGCGCCTCTGGCGTGACGGCAGGCGGAGGCGTGTCTGCCTCGGGGGCCATGTCCGCCGCCCCGGCCTCTCCGGCCAGCGCCGCCGGAGCGACGGCGCGGGCGAACCCGATCAGCCGGTCCCGCTCCAGCACCACGGCATAAAGCATCGCAGCCACGAGGCAGGCAGTCAGGATCGACATGATGCGCATTTTCTTTTCCCCCCGGCGTCAGGAAAAATGGCCCTGCGCCCGTCAAATTCGCTCTTCGCGGCCAAATCGGGCCACGTAATTCTGTGGCCGCATCCTGTGGCCGCGTGCAAGACCCGACCTGAACCGTTCGGTTTAGGTTTAGGGTGCCGCATGGTCTGCTTCAAGCACACCCCCGGCATTTGCAGGGCAAAACGGCGGTTTTTCGTCAATTGAATGTGGTTTTCGCGAAGATTTTTGGCCTGCGCGAACATTCGCCTGCGCGGGTGTGGCCCGAAAGGACGGTTACACCGGGTCTCCATCGCGCCTTGGCACTGCGCGACGGGCCATGTAAGAGAGGGAAAACCGACCGGAGGGGGCCCGCTTGAGCGACGCTGACAGTTTCATCGACGAAGTGACAGAAGAGGTCAAACGCGACCGCTTGTTTGCGACACTGCGCAAGTGGGGCTGGGTTGGCGTGGTGATCGTGCTTCTGATCGTCGGCGGCACCGCCTACCGCGAATGGCGCATCGCCTCGCAGGAGGCGCGGGCGCAGACCTTTGGCGACGGTATCCTGACCGCGCTGGAAGGCGAGGATGCCGCCGCGCGGATCGCGGCGCTGGCCGAGATCGAGGCCCCGACAACCGGCGGGCAGGCCGTTCTGGCGCTGCTGACAGCCGCCGAAGAGGCCGGTGACGACAACAATGCCGAGGCGGTGGCCCGTCTTCAGGCGGTGGCCGCCAACACCGAGATTCCGGCGATCTACCGCCAGATCGCCAGCTACAAGGCGCTGACCCGTGGCGCGGATGTGCTGTCGGTGGACGACCGCCGCGCCGGACTGGAGGCGCTGGCCGTTCCCGGCCAGCCGCTGCGGCTATTGGCCGAAGAACAACTGGCGCTGATCGACATTGAAACCGGCGAACGCGAGGCCGCTTTGACGCGGCTGCAAGCGCTGGCCGAGGACAGCGAAGCGACGCAGGGCTTGCGCCGCCGCGCCTCGCAATTGATTGTGGCACTGGGCGGGGACGCTCCCGCCAACTGAGCCCGCCACCGCGCGGGTCTCTGGACGGGGAACGGACCCCGGCAGGTGACGAAAGGGGCATTTTGATGCTGCGCAAGACCTCTCTGCTGTTTCCGCTGGCCGCGCTGGCGCTGGCCAGTTGCGCCGAGCGTGAGCCGATCCTGCCGGGCGACCGGCTGAACGTGCGCGACGTGCTCAGCGGCGACTACGCCGATGACGTGGTCGAGACCGCTGGCCCGCAGGCGCGCGGGTTTGCGACCCCCGCCGCGGTGAGCAATGCCGACTGGGCGCAAAGCCCGGTCTCCCCGCATGTGCGTGTCACCAACCCGGCGCTGGGACAGGCGCTGTCGCCGCTGTTCTCGGTGCCGATCGGCGCGGGCGACGGTCGCAAGACCCGGCTGAACGCCGACCCCATCGTGGCGGGCGGGCGCGTCTTTACCATGGATGCGAACCATCAGGTGCGCGCGACCTCGACCGCCGGTCAGGCGCTGTGGAGCAAGGTGCTGGTCCCGCTGCGCGACAAGGCCCCCGAAGGGCAGGGCGGCGGGCTGGCCTATGGCGACGGCAAGCTGTTTGTCTCCTCCGGTTTTGGCAAGCTGACCGCGCTGGACCCGGCCAGCGGCCAGATGCTCTGGGAACAGGATCTGAACAACACCGCCACCGGCGCGCCCAGCTATCGCGACGGGCTGGTTTACGTGGTGTCGGGCGACCGCACCGCATGGGCCATCGAGGCCGGTGACGGCCGGGTGCGCTGGCAGTTCGACAATGGCGAGAACTTCAACAATATCGCCGGGGCCCCGGCGCCTGCGATCAACGACAAATACGTGATCTTTGCCTTTGGGTCCGGGGCGGTGTCGGGGGCCTTCCGGCAGGGGGGGCTGCGGGTCTGGAACGCCGAGCTGCTGGGCCGACGGAACGGGTTCACCATTGCGGGCATCAACGATGTGACCGGCGATCCGGTGATCTCCGGTGACCGGATCTATGCCGGCAACCACGCCGGGCGCTCTGTCGCGATGTCGGTCTATAACGGCGAACGTCTGTGGACCGCCAAATACGGCGCGCTTGGACCGATGTGGCCGGCGGGCGATTCGGTGTTCTTTGTCACCGACCTGAATGAGCTGGTCCGGCTGGACAGCGACACCGGGCAGGAGATCTGGAAGCGCGATCTGCCGGGCTATGAGCCCAAGCGCAACCCGAACCGCCGCCGCGACGGGTCTTTTGCCAACCACGGGCCGGTGCTTGCGGGCGGGCGGCTGATCGTGGCCAGCACCGACGGCAAGATCCGCGCCTTCAATCCGGCGGACGGTGCGTTGCTACAGGAGATCGTCATTCCCGGCGGCGCCACCACGCGCCCCGTGGTGGCGGGCGGCGTGCTCTATGTCGTCTCGCGCAAGGGTGTGCTGCACGCCTTTCGGTGATCCGCCAGCCTCACGCCTGTGATCCAAAGGGGCGCGCCTGCGGCGCGCGCTTGGTGTCTCGACCGGCGGCCTTGCGGCCTTGGTCTCGGGCAGGGGGCGCTGCCCCCGTCGCCAAGGGCGACTCCCCCGGTGGTATTTGACCAGAGAAGAAGCATGGCGCGCGCTGATGGGCGGACAGAGGGCCTCTTTCACTGGGGTGGAAAATGCGTTATGGCGCGCTCTTGATCTTCGGAGCCGCTCCATGTCCTTCTCTCTTGCCATCGTCGGCCGCCCCAATGTGGGCAAGTCGACCCTGTTCAACCGTCTCGTGGGGCGGCGTCTTGCGCTGGTGGATGACCAGCCCGGCGTGACCCGCGACCTGCGCGAGGGGGAGGCGCGGCTGGTGGATTTGCGGTTCACCGTGATCGACACCGCCGGGTTGGAGAATGAGACCGACGATTCGTTGCCCGCGCGGATGCGGCGGCTGACAGAGCGTGCGGTGGAGGCGGCGGATGTCTGTCTTTTCATGATCGACGCGCGGGCCGGTATCCTTCCCGATGATCAGGTGTTTGCCGAGATCCTGCGCAAGCGGGCGAAGCACGTGATCCTTGCCGCCAACAAGGCCGAGGGTGCGGCGGCGGATGCGGGGGTGATCGAGGCCTATGCATTGGGTCTGGGCGAGCCTGTCCGGTTGTCTGCTGAACATGGCGAGGGGATGCATGACCTGTATTCCATGCTGGTGCCGCTGGCGGACGCCTATGAGGAACGCGCCCAAGAGGAAGCGCCCGAGGTCGAGGTCACGCTGAGTGAGGAAGAGGCCGAGGCGGGCGAGACCGAGCTGCGCAAGCCGACCGCTGACAAGCCGTTGCAGATTGCCGTCGTGGGTCGGCCCAACGCGGGCAAGTCGACGCTGGTCAACGCGCTGCTTGGTGAGGACCGGCTGCTGACCGGGCCGGAGGCGGGGATCACCCGCGATGCGATTTCCGTCCAGATGGCGTGGAGCGGCGTGCCGGTGCGGATCTTTGACACCGCCGGGATGCGGCGTCGGGCGAAGGTGCAGGAAAAGCTGGAGAAGCTGTCGGTCTCCGACGGTATCCGCGCGGTGAAGTTCGCCGAAGTGGTGGTTGTGCTGCTGGACGCGGCGATTCCGTTTGAGACGCAGGACCTCAAGATCGCCGATCTGGCCGAGCGTGAGGGGCGCGCTGTGGTGGTGGCGGTCAACAAGTGGGACATCGAGGACGAGAAGCAGGACAAGCTGCGCTGGTTGCGCGAGCAGTTCGAGCATGTGCTGCCGCAGTTGCGGGGCGCGCCCCTGGTGACGGTCTCGGCGCGGACGGGCAAGGGGTTGGATAAATTGCAGGCGGCGGTGATGAAGGCCTATGAGGTCTGGAACCGCCGGGTGCCCACGGCGCAGTTGAACCGCTGGCTGGAGGGGATGGTGCAGCGGCATCCGCCCCCCGCGCCGCAGGGCCGCCGGATCAAGCTGCGCTACATGACGCAGGCGAAGACGCGGCCGCCGGGGTTTGTGGTGATGTGTTCGCATCCCGACAAGCTGCCCGAGAGCTATTCGAGATACCTTGTGAATGCCTTGCGGGAAGATTTTGACATGCCGGGCACGCCGATCCGGCTGATGATGCGCGGGCAGGGGGACAAGAACCCCTACAAGGGCCGCAAAAAGCGCAATGCGGGCGCTTTGAAAAAGCATCTGGGCAAATTGCAGGCGAAGAAGGACTGAGCGTGCAAAATCGGGCTGTCCACGCGTGGACAGCCTGCCGCCTGTTACAAATCAATAGCTTACAGAGGCGTTTTGACACTCTGTTAACGATTGGGGACCAGCGCGGGGGAGCCGGAGACTGGACCGTTGCGCAGCTTTGACCGGAACGTCATGCAGTATGGACCCGGACACAATCTCATCTCGGCATGCGGCAAGGTCCGCTGATCGGGACAGATCCAGCATGCGCCGCGCTTGCTGAAACGGCTGCTGTATCGCGCGGAAAAGGGTCCGGCCCATCTGATGTATTGAACACGGCGGCGGCAACGTCGATGTTGCAAAAATGGCCACCGAAACAGAGTTCTCATTTGCAGCGCTGAACGCGCCCGCGCGACACCATATCCGGGTGTTTCAGATACACCAGTTCCTTGACCGTTTTGCGATGGGTCTGACGGTGGCCGTTGTTGCGCTGGCCTTGACTGACCGTGGCATGGATCTTTTTCAGATCTCGCTGCTTTTTGGGGTCTACTCGCTTACGACGATGGCGATGGAGTTGCCGTTTGGTGGCCTTGCCGACAGCATTGGCCGCAAGCCAGTCTTTTTGGCGGCGGTCATCGCCAGCCTGATTTCGCTCGCGCTTTTTCTCTCTTCCAGTGAGTTTCTTGTGCTGGCGCTATCATTTGCGTTTATCGGTTTTGGGCGCGCGCTTCGGTCCGGCACGCTGGATGCGTGGTTTGTCGAGACGTTCAAAGCCGCCGCGCCTGATGTGGACGTCCAGCCCGCCCTGGCCAAAGCGCAATGGGCCAATGCCGTGGGATTGGCCGTTGGTGCCGTCCTGGGGGGATTGCTGCCCGATCTTTGGGGCGAGGTGGCAACACACCTGGGGTTCGGCATCTATGACGTGTCTTACATGGCAAGTTTTGGTGTGATGCTGGGCGTGTTTGTTTTTACGCTGTTGGCCATCGTCGAAACGCCGCGTCCGAAAAATGGCAATGCGCTCTTGCGCGGCTTCGCCACTGTCCCAACGGTGATCAAGGACGCGGGCCTTTTGGCGCTGAGACATCCCGCGCTGTCGATCCTGCTGGCATCGCTGGCGTTCTTTCTGATGGCCACCAACCCGGTCGAGGTGATCTGGCCGACCCATGCGCGTCCCATGTTGGACGAAGCTTATGCAAACACCGTCATCGGTGTCCTGACGGCGACCTATTTTTTCTCGACCGCTTTCGGCGCATCTGTGTCCCCGTACATCAGCCGGATCTTCAAGCGGCGGCACGCCATCACGCTGGCGGCGACGTTTGCTTGTCTGGCGTGCGCTCAGATCGCATTGGCGTTGCAAGGCGGTATCGTCGGCTTTGTGGCGTTTTTTATTGTGTTTTCCGTGATCCTTGGTGTCAGCGAGACACCTGCCAGCAGCATTCTGCATCGCTGTGTTGAGGATCGTCAGAGGTCGACCATCCTGTCGTTGAGTTCGTTGATACGGCAGTTGGGGGCGGCCTTGGGGCTGGTGCTGGCCGGCGCCGTCGCCGAAATATACGCCACACCTGTCGCGTGGATTGTGGGGGCGGCGTTTCTGTTCATTGCCGTGATACTGGCCGTTGTGTTGGCCAGACGATTGACCGCGGACTCCGGTCACTGACCTTTGTGGCTGTCGCGGCCTTCGCCACAGGCGGTCTTTGATGCATCTGCCCGTTGGTCTGCTTGGCCGAGTGTCCTGATCTCGGGTCAGATTGTGACGCCGGGGGCAAAGCCCTCTGACCTTCAACACCGGGGGGGGGACGCAGCGGGCAACACCGGTATCCTGTCAAACCGGGACAGGGACGCCGACCATCTGGGGCCGGTGCGGCCAGCCTCAGCGCAGCGGTTCCAGTCTGTCGAGAGCGCGGCCGTCGGCCCATGTGCCGTGCAGTTCTCCGTCCGGCATCAGGACGTAGACCACCGGCTCGGCGCCTTCGTCCCAGATCAGCGACAGCACCCGGCCCTCCAGCGTGCCGATGCCCTGAAAGACCTGACCGGCAATTGTCCATTCGCCGGTGTAGCGCGCGCCTTGCGCGGTCAGGCGCAGCTCGCCGGTGTAGGCAGAGCCATCCGGGTTGCGGCCCTCGACCCGGTAGGTGCCGGCGATATCCAGCGTTTGGCTGCCGTCCTGACCGACGTCCTGCGCCACCGCGGGCGTGGCACCAAGCAGGCAGGCAGAGAGCAAAAGGGCGCGCATGGCAAAGGCTTTCGTTCGGGGAAACCGCCCCCAGCCTAGGGTCAGGACCGCCGATCTGTCCAGCGTTACTCGGTGTCGGTGGCGCGCACGCCGAGGATGGCGATCATCCCGACGAGGGCCAGCAGGGTCACGGCGGCGTTGAATGGCTGCCAGTTGGCCACCACAACGCCCACCAGCGCCCAGATCACCGTCATGCCGTATTCCGGCGCGCGGTGCAGGCGGTATTGCATCGTGACCGAAAGCACCATGCAGAGCGCCAGCGACAGCAGCGCCGCCGGGGTCGGCGGCAGCCAGCCATAGCCGCCGACCAGCACGCCAAGCGCGACGCAGGCCGCCGCCGTCAGCCATCCGGCATAGACCGCCACCGGCCCCTGTTGCAGCCAGCGGTCGGTGTCGCCGGTCCGCCAGAGCGCCAGCAGCGCGCTGGCCAGCATGATCCAGATTAGCGCGGTGGCCAGCACCGGCGAAAGCTGCGCCACCGGCAGCCAGACCGTGCCCACCGCGAGGCTGACAAACAGCGGCGGACGCATCGGCATCCAGTCGACATCGTCGCTGCGGCGGAGCAGGCCAAAGCCGGTTCCGGCCACCAGCCAGATATAGATCAGCCCCCAGATCGCAAAGGCGTATCCGGCGGGCTGCACCGGCGGATCTTCAAGCGATACCGGGAATTGCGACGGCTCAAACCCGTTGAAACCGGGCGCAAGCAGGGGCGAGGCCATAAAGGCCAGCGCCGCCACGACGCAGAGAAGGGCCCAGAGGCGCGTCATGTCGCGGTCTCCTGTGCGCCGGGTTTTCTCATGCCAGCGTGCCCTCGGCGGTCAGGCGGGTGCGGCCGCGCAGATAGGGGTGCAGCGCCTCGGGCAGATCGACAGAGCCATCCGCCTGCTGGCCGTTTTCCAGCACCGCGATCAGGCAGCGCCCGACGGCAAGGCCCGATCCGTTCAGGGTGTGGACAAATTCCGGCTTGCCGCCTTCGGCGGGTTTGTAGCGGGCGTTCATGCGCCGCGCCTGAAAGTCACCGCAGACCGAGACAGAGCTGATTTCGCGGTAGGTGTCCTGACCGGGCAACCACACCTCGATGTCATGGGTGCGCTGCGCGCCGAACCCCATGTCGCCGGTGCACAGCACCACGGTCCGGTAGGGCAGGCCCAGCCGTTCAAGGATGCCCTGCGCGCAGCCGGTCATGCGGTCGTGTTCCGCGAGGCTGTTTTCGGGTTTGGTGATCGAGACCATCTCGACCTTTTCGAACTGGTGCTGGCGCAGCATCCCGGCGGTGTCGCGGCCCGCGCTGCCTGCCTCGGAGCGGAAGCATTGCGAATGGGCGACGTAGCGGCGGGGCAGATAGCCCTCATCGACGACCAATCCGTTGACGATATTGGTCAGCGTCACCTCTGCCGTGGGGATCAGCCACCAGCCGTTGGTGGTCTCATAGCTGTCTTCGCCGAATTTTGGCAGTTGGCCGGTGCCATACATCATGTCCGGGCGGACAAGGACCGGGGTCCATGTCTCTGTCAGGCCGTTGTCCTCGATATGGGTGTCGAGCATGAACTGGGCCAATGCACGGTGGATGCGCGCCACGGCCCCGGACAACACGACAAAGCGCGCGCCGGACAGTTTGGCGGCGGTCTCAAAGTCCATGCCCGGTTTTACGCCGTCGAGGTCGTAGTGTTCCTTGGGCGTGAAATCGAAGCTGCGGGGAGTGCCCCAGCGGTGAATTTCGACGTTGTCATTTTCGTCCGCGCCATCGGGCACATCCGCATGCGGCAGGTTGGGCACGCCCATGAGCAAGTCGGTCAGGTCGCTGTCCAGCGTCCTGGCCTTGTCCTGCATGTCCGCCACTTCGGCCTTTTTCGCGGCGACCAGCGCGCGCAGCCGTTCAAATTCCGCCTCGTCGCCGCTGGCCTTGGCGCGGCCGACCTCCTTGGAGGCGCGGTTCTGGTCGGCCTGCGCCTCTTCGGCGGCGGTGATCGCGGCGCGGCGGGCGGTGTCGAGGTCCAGCACGGATGACGACATCGCCTCCACTCCACGGCGGGCCAGCGCCGCATCCCAGGCGGCGGGGTTTTCGCGGATGGCGCGGATGTCGTGCATGACAATCTCCAGTGGTCAGATGAGTCGGGGCGGTTATGCCCGATCTTGTCGCAGGACGGTAGAGGGGCGGGGGGTCTTTGGGCGCGCGCTCAACGGGTTGGCGCGAATTGTTGCCGCGCCCAGCCATCGACGGGCACCACAAGCGCCTCTTCGTCGCGGGTGACGGCGACGATCACGGCGACAACCCGGCGGGCCGCGCCGGTCCCGGACAGCACCGGGCCGCCGCTTTGCCCCGGTTCGACCCGGCAGCCGATGCGCCAGAGGCCGGAGGTTTCGGTGCCATAACACAGCGGCGTCACGGTCAGCCGGTGCGGGCGCGAGCGGCGATACCCCATCAGCGTCAGCGGACCGGGCAGGGCGGCGTTGCCGATGTTCAGCGGCGGGGGGGCAAGCGGCTCTGTCAGGTCGATGACGGCGATGTCATGGCGCAGGTCGAAGCGGCCCCCGGAATAGGCCAGCGGATGCACATGCACCGCCTTGATCCGGGACGCGCCGCTGTGGTCCGTGCCGTCCCAGCCCGCGACAAAGACCATATCGGTGATGCGTTTGAGATAGCCGTCCTCTGGCCGGGTGACGCAATGGGCGGCGGTCAGCGCGCGGTCCGGGGCGATCAGGGTGGCGGTGCACATCTCGGCGGTGCGGTAGCTGGCGGTGTTGAGCCGCCCGATGGCGGGCTCATCCTCGGCCATCGCGGTTCGGGGCAGGGCGCAGCACATGAGCAGCGCAAGGCCGGACAGGCCGCCGTCCCGAAGGGCCGACAGGCTGTCCCACAGGGCCGAGAAGACTGGCCGCATGTTCCCCTCCGTTCCGGTTGACCGGGGGCGTCGGACCCGGTCTTTGGCCCCTGTGATAGCCAAGCGGGGCGGGCCTGTATATTTCCCGCAGGGGACCGCGACAAAGTCGCCTTTACGTCAAAGCGGCGCAGCGCATCGGCCTACCTTGCATCTGACCTGCGCCGCGCATAGGTTCCGGCCAACTTTCGCGGGGGGTGCCCCGTCTCAAATCAACAGGAGCATCCCAAATGGACGCAAGCGCAATCGGCCAGTTTCTTCCGCTCATCCTGATCTTCGCGATCATGTATTTTCTGCTGATCCGTCCGCAGCAAAAGAAGATGAAGGAGCACCAGAAAATGGTGAATGCCGTGCGCCGGGGCGATCAGGTCGTCACCCAGGGCGGGTTGATCGGCAAGGTCGCCAAGGTCAAGGACGACAAGGAAATCGAGGTCGAGATCGCCGAGGGCGTCAAGGTGCGTGTGGTCAAGGCGACCATCGCGCAGGTGCTGTCGAAAACCGAACCGGCAGAAAGCTGATCCCGGATGCTTCAGGTCGATCTCTGGAAACGCGTGCTGATCTGGCTGACCGTCGCGGTCGGCCTGATCCTTGCCACGCCAAACGTCTTTTACAACCGGGTTGAGGTCCACAATGACGCTGTAAAGGCGATTGATGCGGGGTTCGACACCTCCGAGAACCGGGATGCGGCGGCCACATGGCCGTCGTATCTGCCTTCGGGGCTGGTGAATCTGGGGCTGGACCTGCGCGGCGGCGCGCATCTGCTGGCCGAGGTTCAGGTCGAGGATGTCTATGAGGCGCGCATGGAGGCGCTGTGGCCCGAGGTGCGCGATGTGTTGCGCGACGCGCGCGACACTGTTGGCACCATCCGCCTGCAACCTTCCGCCACCAAAGGCGAATTGCGGATCAAGATCTCGGAACCCGGTGGCATGGACCGGGCGATGGAACTGGTGCGCGGCCTTGCGCAGCCGGTGGTGTCGCTGACCGGGGCCGGATCGACCGACATCGTTGTGCGGGGCGAGGACGACGTGGTTGTCGTCTCTCTGTCCGAGGCCGAACAGCAGGCCATGGACAACCGCACCATGCAGCAAAGCCTTGAGATCATCCGCCGCCGCATCGACGAGGTTGGCACACGCGAACCGACGATCCAGCGGCAGGGTTTTGACCGCATTCTGATTCAGGTGCCGGGCATCGGCTCGGCGGCGGAACTGAAGGCGATCATCGGCACCACCGCGCAGCTGACCTTTCAGCCGGTGGTCAGCCGCACCACCGACGCCAGCGAACGCCCCGGAGCGGGCAACGAACTGGTGCCCGCGCTGGACGAAGAAGGCGTGTTCTACATCCTTGAACAGGCCCCTGTTGTCACCGGTGAGGAACTGACCAACGCGCAGCCCGCCTTTGACCAGAACGGCCGCCCGGCGGTGAACTTCAGCTTCAACCCGTCGGGGGCGCGCAAGTTCGGTGACTATACCGCCAGCAACATCGGCTCTCCTTTTGCCATTGTGCTGGACAACGAGGTGATCAGCGCCCCGGTGATCCAGAGCCATATTCCCGGCGGGTCGGGCATCATCACCGGCAACTTCACGGTCGAGGAATCGACTCATCTGGCGGTTCTGCTGCGCGCCGGTGCGTTGCCGGCCAAGATGGTGTTCCTTGAAGAGCGCACGATCGGCCCGGAACTGGGACAGGACAGCATCGACGCGGGCAAGATCGCGACGGCGGTGGCCTTTGTCGCGGTGCTGGTGTTCATGGCGCTCAGCTATGGATTGTTCGGGATCTTTGCCAATATCGCGCTCATCCTCAACATCGCGCTGATCTTTGGCCTGCTGTCGCTGATCGGGGCCACGCTGACCTTGCCGGGCATCGCGGGGATCGTGCTGACCGTGGGTATGGCCGTCGACGCCAACGTGCTGGTGTTCGAACGCATCCGCGAGGAACTGCGCACCGCCAAGGGGCCGGCGCGGGCGATCGAACTGGGCTATGAAAAGGCGCTGTCGGCGATCATCGACGCCAACATCACCACCTTCATCACGGCGGTGATCCTTTATGTCATGGGCTCTGGTCCGGTGCGCGGCTTTGCCATCACGCTGGGCTTCGGCATCCTGACCTCTGTCTTTACGGCGATCTTTGTCACGCGGCTTTTGATCGTTATCTGGTTCGAACGCCGCCGTCCGAAAACCATCGAAGTATAAAGGGGGCTCGTCCTGACATGCGCCTGAAACTGGTTCCCGAACAGACAAAGTTCGATTTCTTCTCGCGCCCGGTGCTGTGGCTGGGCATTTCGGTGGTCATGATCGCGCTGGCGCTGGCAAGTTTTGGCCTGCGCGGCCTGAACTACGGCATCGACTTTCGCGGCGGCACCACGATCCGGACCGAAACCTCGGTTCAGGTGGATGTTGGCCAGTATCGCGATGCGCTGGCGGCGCTGGAGCTGGGCGACGTGGTGATCTCGGAGGTCTTTGATCCCAATTTCCGCGACGACCAGAACGTTGCCATGATCCGCATTGGCGCGCAGGACGGCGAAGAGGCGGTCAGCACCGATGTGATCGAACAGGCGCGGCTGGCGCTGGCCGAGGTGGCGCCGGACATCAAGTTCGTCTCGGTCGAATCGGTGGGGCCCAAGGTCTCGGGCGAGTTGATCCGCACGGCGGCCATCGCGGTGATGCTGGCGATCGGGGCGGTGCTGATCTACGTCTGGCTGCGGTTCGAATGGCAGTTTGCCGTGGGGGCGGTGGCGGCGCTGGTGCATGACGTGGTGCTGACCATCGGTATCTTCTCGGAGCTTCAGATCCGGTTCGATCTGGCGATCATCGCCGCCTTGCTGACCATCGTGGGCTATTCGCTGAACGATACGGTGGTGGTGTTCGACCGGGTGCGCGAGAACCTGATCAAGTTCAAGTCGCTGACCCTGAAAGACGTGCTGAACCTGTCGATCAACGAGACGCTGAGCCGGACCTTCATGACCTCGCTGACCACGCTGCTGGCGCTGATCGCGCTGTTTGTGCTGGGCGGCGACGTGATCCGGGGCTTTGTCTTTGCGATGATCTGGGGGGTGATTGTCGGCACCTATTCGTCGATCTTTGTGGCCTCGACGATCCTGATGCGTCTGGGCGTGAAACGCGACTGGTCCAAGCCGGTGGACACCACCGGCAACCAGTTCGGCGACATTGATGCCTGAGTTTTTCGGCTTGGCCCCGGCGGGGCTGGGCTGGCTGATCGCCGCTGCGTTTCTGGGCGGTCTGGTGCGCGGCTTTTCCGGCTTTGGTACGGCGATGGTCTTTCTGCCCGTCGCCGCGCCGATCTTGGGCCCATTTGGCGCGATCCTCGCGTTGACGATCATGGATCTTTTCGGCCCGCTGCCCAATCTGCGGCGGGCCTGGGGCTCGGTCGAGAAGCCGGACCTGTGGCGCCTGCTGGCGGGCTGCGCCCTGGCGCTGCCGGTGGGGTTATGGGTGCTGACTCGGGTTGAGCCAGAGGTGTTTCGCTATGCCGTGAGCCTTGTGTCGCTGGGTATGGTGGCGGTTTTGCTGCTGGGGCTGCGCTATCGCGGGGCGGTGCGGCGCACAATGGTTGCGGGCATTGGGGCGGCTGCGGGGCTGCTGGGCGGTGTTGCGGGCATTCCCGGCCCGGTTGTCATCCTGTTCTACATGTCGCGGCCGCTGCCGGTGGCAGTGATCCGGGCGACCATCCTGCTGTTCCTGTTCTTCTTCGACATCCTGATCGTCGGCTACATGACCGGCATGGGGCGGGTCTCGCTGGCGGGGGCGGCGCTGGGGCTGGCCTTGGCGCTGCCCAATGTGGCGGGGAACTGGGTCGGCGGCGGCCTGTTCCGACCGGATCAGGAGCGGCTGTACCGCGCGGCGGCTTATCTCCTGATCGCGGTGGCGGCCTTGTCTGGCCTGCCGGTTTGGGAGTAGGACAGGGCCATGCGACTGAATGAGATCACCTATACCGATGCCGTGCCGGTGGATGGCTATGGGCCGGGGTTTTTCCGCGTGGGCGGGACGGTCCATCAGGGCCCGCTGCTCATGTGGGACCGGGGCCGCGCCGACTGGGGCGGGCTGGACGATGTGGAAACGCTGCTGAGCATGGTAGGTTTGGTGGACGTGCTGTTCATCGGCACCGGGGCCGAGACGGCGCATGTGCCCGCCGGTCTGCGCGCGCAGCTTGAAGAGGCGGGGCTGGGCGTCGAGGCGATGAACTCTCCCTCCGCCTGCCGCACCTACAACGTGTTGCTCAGCGAAGGGCGGCGGGTAGCGGTGGCCGCGCTGCCGGTCTGAACCGTTCGGGCAGAGGCGATTTTTCGTCGAAAAATCGTTTCATCGCGGGCATGGCGTCGCGGGCGCGGCTTGGGTCTTTTGCGGCGCGCGGGGCTGGGATAAGCCGGGTGTCATGGAATTGACGGTAGCGGATCTGACGGTGGCGCGCGGCGGCGTGCCGGTTCTGGACGGGGTGAGCTTTGCCTTGCCCTCCGGTCGGGCGCTGGTGCTGCGCGGGCCGAATGGTGCGGGCAAGACGACGCTGTTGCGCACGGTCGCCGGGTTGCAGCCCGCGATGGCGGGCAAGGTCACCGGCGCGGGTGAACGGATCGCCTATGCCGGTCATGCCGACGGGTTGAAAACCATGCTGAGCGTGGCCGAGAACCTGCACTTCTGGGCGCGGGTCTTTGGCACCTCGGGCATTGACGAGGCGCTGGCGGCCTTCAACCTTGTGGGTTTGCAGGACCGGCTGGCCGGGACGCTGTCGGCGGGACAAAAGCGGCGGCTGGGGCTGGCGCGGTTGATGGTCACCGGGCGGCCGGTCTGGGTGCTGGATGAACCGACCGTCTCGCTGGACACCGAATCCGTGGCGCTGTTCGCGGGGGCCGTCCGCGCGCATCTGGGGCAGGGGGGATCGGCGCTGATGGCGACGCATATCGACCTGTCCATCCCCGAGGCGGAGGTTTTTGACGTCGCCCCCTATCGCGCCACACCGCGCGCCGCCGTTCAGGACGAGGCGTTCCTGTGATCGCGCTGCTGACACGCGACCTGCGACTGGCGGTGCGGGCCGGGGGTGGCTTTGGCCTTGGCCTTGCGTTCTTCCTGATCGTCACGGTGCTGGTGCCCTTTGCCGTTGGCCCGCAAACCGGCCTGCTGACGCAGATTGCGCCCGGTGTGTTGTGGATCGGCGCGCTGCTGGCCTGCCTGCTGTCGCTGGACCGGATCTTTGCGCTGGACTGGGAGGACGGCTCGCTGGATCTGCTGGCCACCGCGCCGCTGCCGATGGAGGGGATTGTCAGCGTCAAGGCGCTGGCCCACTGGATCACCACCGGCCTGCCGCTGGTGCTGGCCGCGCCTTTGCTGGGGGTGCTGCTGAACCTTGCCGGGCCGGGCTATCTGTGGCTGTTCGTCAGCCTTGCGATTGGCACGCCGGCGCTGTCGGTGATCGGCACCTTTGGCGCGGCGCTGACCGTGGGGCTGAAACGCGGCGGGCTGTTGATGTCGCTGCTGGTGCTGCCGCTCTATGTGCCGACGCTGATATTCGGGGCCGAGGTGGCGCGGCGCGGGGCCGAGGGGCTGGCGGTGGAAACGCCGCTGCTCATGCTGGCGGGGATCAGTTTCGGGGTCACGGCGCTGTTGCCGTTTGCTAGCGCGGCTGTCCTGCGGATCAACCTGCGGTGAGCGCGCGGTGGTGACGTATTGCACCCAAGCGATATTTGCGCTGTAACCGCCGGAGTCATGGGAGGCACGAGGCGATGTCGATCTGGGAATATGCCAATCCGGTCAAGTTCATCCGCACGGCGGATGTGCTGTTGCCTTGGGTGACATGGGCGGCGGCCATTTGTCTGGTCGTCGGTCTGGTCTGGGGGTTCTTCTTTACGCCCGAGGATTACCGGCAGGGATCCACGGTCAAGATCATCTATCTGCACGTCCCGGCGGCCATGATGGCGATCAACGCATGGATGATGATGCTGATCGCCTCGCTGATCTGGATCGTGCGCCGCCACCATGTCAGTGCGCTGGCCGCCCGCGCGGCGGCCCCCATCGGGGCGGTGATGACGGTGATCGGCCTTGTGACCGGGGCGATCTGGGGCCAGCCGATGTGGGGCACGTGGTGGGCGTGGGACCCGCGCCTGACCGTGTTTCTGATCCTGTTCCTGTTCTACCTTGGCTATATGGCCCTGTGGGAGGCGATCGAGGACGATGACACCGCCGCCGACCTGACGGCGATCCTGTGCCTTGTGGGGTCCGTCTTTGCACTGCTCAGCCGTTATGCGGTGCAGTTCTGGAATCAGGGCCTGCATCAGGGATCGTCGGTGCTGCGCGCGGGGGCTGTGACCGGCGCGGATACCGGCGAAAAGGTCAGCAACGTCTATTTCCTGCCGCTGATGATATCCGGCATCGGGTTTGTCCTGCTGTTTGTGGCGCTGGTGCTGCTGCGCACGCAGACCGAAATCCGCGCCCGCCGGGCGCGCGCGCTGCTGGCACGGGAGCGGATGGCATGATGCCCGAACTGGGAAAATACGCGGTCACGGTGCTGGCGTCATATGGCGTGTCGCTGTTGTTGCTGTTGCTGTTGGTGGCGGCCAGCGTCCGCCGGTCCCGCAAGGTCCGGGCGGATCTGGAGCGTATCGAGGAGCGTCAGAAAAATGGCTAGGATTTCCCCACTGATGGTCGCGCCGCCGCTGATTTTTGCCGGGCTCGGGCTGTTGTTTTATCTGGGACTGGGACGCGAGGGCAAAGACGACCTTGAATCCATGTTCGAGGGCAAACCGGCCCCGGCGATGACCGATGTGGCGCTGACCGGCTATGACGCCATCACGCCAGAGATGCTGGCCTCTGGCGAGGTGACGCTGGTCAACTTCTGGGCCAGCTGGTGCCCGCCCTGCCGCGTCGAGCATCCGGTATTGTTGCAGATGCAAAAGGACGGGCTGCGCATCGTCGGCGTCAACTTCAAGGACCAAGAGGGCAACGCGACCAAATACCTGTCGGAAGATGGCAACCCCTTTATGGCGGTGGCGTTTGATCCGGCGGGGCGCTCGGCGATCGACTGGGGTGTGACCGGCCCGCCCGAGACCTTTATCCTTGATGGCGACGGCACGGTGGTTTTCAAGTTCGTGGGGCCGCTGGTTGGTTCGGACTATGAACAGCGGTTTGTGCCCAAGCTGAACGAGGCGCTGGGGCGCTAAAAGATTTCCCTGAGAGACTTCTTTGGGACGCGGTAAACTTGCCCTCACGTGCGAGTCGAAGCGTTTTTGGACGAAGATTTTTTCAGGGAGAGGGACATGATCCCAAGATTGACTGGACTGATCGTTGCACTGGCCGTTTGCGGGGCCGTGGCCCAAGCCGCGCCCAGCCTTGACCGTGGCCGTTACCTTATCGAGGGGCCTGCGGGCTGCGGCAATTGCCACACGCCGCTCGGTCCACAAGGCCCGGTGATGGAACAGGCGCTGGCCGGACGGCTGGTCGAGAAGAACCCCGCCTTTACCGCCATATCGGCCAACATCACCCCTGCGGGCGCGGTGAGCGGCTGGAGCGATGCGGAACTGGCAAAGGCAATCCGCGAAGGGCTGCGCCCGGACGGCTCGATCATCGGACCGCCGATGCCGTTTCCCATGTATCGCGGATTGTCGGATGACGACGTGATGAGCATGGTGATGTATCTGCGCACGGTGCCCGCGGTCGAGAACGATCCGGGCAAGAGCACCTACAACATCCCGCTGCCGCCTGCCTATGGCCCGCCCATCGACAGCGTGCCGCACCCGGAGGAGGGCGTCAGTGTCGCCTATGGCGCGTATCTGGCCGGGCCGGTCGCCCACTGCATGGAATGCCATACCCCGATGGGTGAGATGGGTCCGATGCTGGACACCCGGCTGGGCGCGGGCGGGTTCGAGTTTCACGGGCCGTGGGGCACCTCTGTGGCGGCGAACCTTACCTCGCATGAGGATGGCATAAAGGATTATTCCGACGCAGAACTGCGCGACATGATCACCAAGGGGATGCGTCCGGAGGGGGAGCCGATGATGCCGCCCATGCCCTATGGCTATCTGGCGCAGATGACCGCCGACGACCTGTCAGCGGTCATCCTGTACCTGCGCAGCCTGCCGCCGCTGCCCGACGAGGGCTGACAGGGGCTGACAGGGGCTGACGGGGGCCGACACGGCGCTTAGTGGTCTGCGATCACTTTTCGCAGACCGCGACCGTCGCGGTGGGGGCTGCGCAGTTGTGGTTGCCCGTGTCCTGCCCGGCATACGCGCCGATCACGGCCAGCATCAACAGCACGGCGGCCTGTATGAGTGTGATGGTTTTCATGGTTCTGCCTCATCCGTCTTTATGTCCAAGACATGGGATCTCAAGATGGATTTACAGGGGGAAACCGGTGCCGCGCAGGTCAGGAATACCCGCAACGCGAGGGGTTTGCGCGGATTTCGGCGTGGTTGCCCGCGAAATTGGCAGCCTATTGCCAGCCGCCGTGCAGGCCGATCACTTCTCCGGTAAGAAACCCGGCCTTGTCCGACACAGGGAAGGCGGCCAGATGGGCGGCGTCCTGCGGGGCCTTGCGGACCGCAATGGCCAGAACCCGACAGGCCGCCGCCCCCTGTTCAGGGGCCGCGTGCCTGCGGTCGTTCTCGTTGGCGTTGGTGCGCCGGGAAATGACACCTCCAAGGCCGGGGCGAAACCGGCCCGTGCCATGCGCGGGCAGGTGCAGGGGCGTTACGCCGACAGGACCAGTTCGTCGTCCGCCGGACTCTTCAGTCTGTCCCGGATGGCCTCTGGCAGAAGGCGCGCGCTGGAAATGCGCGGGCGGGTCATCTCGGGGATGATCCGTTCACAGCCGTAAAGGTCGACATACTCCTGGAAGTTGTCAAAGGCGCGGCGGTCGCGGTAGTCGATAAAGGTCTCCGAGGGCGCGCCATTGGCGAGGATGATCTCATGGCCTTCGGTTTCTACGTGGTAGACCGTGATGCGGTCCTCAAGCTCTGCCAGCGGGACAAAACAAATGGTCGACCCGTTGACCAGCGCGCTGGCGTTGATCACCACCCCGTCAAGGATCATGCCGTGATCGGCGGTGACGGTCAGGTCGCTGTGGGGCAGGCCGCCGCCCAAGGCACCGGCGGCAATACAAACCGGCTGTAGTCCGCCCCCGGAAAATCCGGTCAGTCTGGTTTGGCGTCCCACCCATTTCACCGGGACAAGGTCACCGTCCTGCGTCAGCACAAGGTCACCGATGGACAGGGAGTCGACGGTCTGTTCGCCGCGCGCCGTGGCGATGCGTGTTCCCGCAGCGAAGCAGACGGTGTTGTAATCGCCCGAGTCGATTGCACTGTCCGGCAACGAGGCGGGTGGAGACACAGGTTCCTGATCCATCATCACCAAACGAAACTGGAACGGATTACTGTCGACATAATTGAAAATGGGGAATTCCGTTCCGTCGATAAGCACCTTGCCCTGATAGGAATAGGTCACGCCTGCCAGGGTCACGGTGTCGCCGATTTCAAAGAATGTATCGGCCTCGCCATCGTCCAGCGTTGCATTTGTCGCCTGAGGCGGGGGCAGGTAGGTTCCGGTAGTGCCAGCCGGGCTGCCGTAGTCATAGGCAACCGTATGCGTGATGGTAAACGTGGCCATGTCTCAATCCAGTGTATTTTGCACAAAACAGGTCGCCAGAATGAAGCCAATTGACATCAATTCAAGCGACGTCTTGGCTATCGGAGTCAAACTGTGGATTTTTGGCCTCTGGTGATTGGATTTGGCGTGCGGATGACGGCGCATCGTCAAGCGCCCGGCGGTGTCAGGCGTGTTGCTGTCCGGACGGGGGCGGAGCCCTGACACCGCATGACCGTTCCTATTCCGCTGACCGTCAAACGACGTCAGGCACCGACATTCCCGGATGCCGGTGCCTTTGCGCCGCGCGCTGCGGCTTTGCCGGGGCATTCAGGCTGTCCGGGAAACGAGTTGAGGCAGGACGGCCAAAGACGTGCCTGACGGGTTGAGCGCGGCATTGATATGGCGCGGGACATGGCGCGCGGACGATATCCGAGGGTGCGCCATCTCGGGGATGATCCGCTCTGCCCCGTAGAGATCGAGGTATTCGTTGAAATTGTCAAAGGCGCGGCGATCACGGTAATCGATGAAGGTCTCGGCCTCAGCGCCATTGGCGAGGATCACGTCATGGGCTGCGGTCTCGACGTGGTAGACGGTAAAGGTTTCGGGCAGGTCTGCCTGTGGGACAAAGGCGATGCTGCCGCCGTTCACCAGCGCCGAGGCGTTGATCACATGGCCGTCAAGGATCAGGCCGTGGTCGGCGGTCACGGTCAGGTCGCTGTGGGGCAGGTCGTGGCCAAGGGCACCGGCGCGGATGCGCACAGGCTGTGCCTTGCTGTTTGAGAAAGACCTGTGGATGACCTGCTGGCCGATCCATCTGACGGGCACCGCCCGGTCATCGGCGGTCAGGATCGGCTGTCCGATCCGGAGGTCTTCGACAGCACAAGAGCCGCCAGGCGTGGCGATGATGGTTCCAGCCAGAAAACAGGCAGGTTCACTGGTCAGGGGTTGAGACGTGTTGAACCGGTTCCAGCTTTCTATGTCATCCAAAAGGATCGAATCGGCGCCGGAGTAGTCAAAGTTATTGTTGAAGAGGATCAGGAACTCGGACTCGTTCGGAAAGACTGGTTCAGCGCCGAAAATGAACCCGGTCTGGTTGCCGGTGGACGAAAAAAAACTTCTTGTTCCATAATAATAGGCAGAGGCAGTGTAGACGTCTAACCCCGAGCCGCCGGGATCCGGACCCTGGTTCACCGGGGTCAGACCTGCTGCGGTCCATTCCGGTGGGGGACCAAAGTCGAGTTGCGACAGCGTGATCTCGTCGCCGGGCAGGATCGTACCGTCGTCGATCAGGGCGGTTATCTCGACGTCGATATTGGTGGGGTCGGCCAAGGCTGGAGTATTCTTGGGGCCGATGCCGACTTGCGACTCAAAATGGACAGTTGTCGGCATGTTTTCCTGTTCCCCAAAATGGCTTTGTGCCGCTCCACCCTCTCAAAGGTTAACGATAAGTCAAGCATCTTGCCTTAATGCAGGGGTGGCACAGCGCAACCGATCAACCCCCAAAGGGTACCGAAGCGCCCTTTTCACGAGGGGTGAGCCGGCTCATTCCGCCGCATCGTCTCTTTCGCCAGAGGGCGCAGAACGGAAAGGTGCAGGTCACCGAGTTCGATCCAGTCCACCGCATTCGCGGTCTTGATCCGGTCAGGCAAGGCGGGCCAGGTCGGGGGCAACGGAGGCATCGACAGGCTCCAGACGGTCCCGGATCTGCTGCGGCAACATGCGCCGGGATGAAATCCGAGGGTGCGCCATTTCCGGGATGATCCGCTCTGCCCCGTAGAGATCGAGGTATTCGTCAAAATTGTCAAAGGCGCGGCGATCACGGTAATCGATGAAGGTCTCGGCCTCTGCGCCATTGGCGAGGATCACGTCATGGTCTGTGGTCTCGACGTGGTAGACGGTAAAGGTTTCGGGCAGGTCTGCCTGTGGGACAAAGGCGATGCTGCCGCCGTTGACCAGCGCCGAGGCGTTGATCACATGGCCGTCAAGGATCAGGCCGTGATCGGCGGTCACGGTCAGGTCGCTGTGGGGCAGACCGTGGCCAAGGGCACCGGCGCGGATGCGGACAAGCTGATTGCCGGGACCGGCAAACAGGCTGCGCAGGGTCTGGCGGCCGATCCACCGGACCGGCACAGGTCTGGCCGCAGCGGTCAGCACGGTATCGCCGATGGTCAGGGTCTCAACCGGGACGTCGCCGTTGGGTGTCGCGATCAACGTTCCGGCGGCAAAGCAGTAGGTGTAGCTTGGGGCGCTGGAGGCGTTCACAACGCCCGGCCCAAGCGTCGGGTTGTTCGACGCCACATAGGCGGCGGACCCGTCGAACAGCACCGGGTCGCCGTCCACGGTCAGGCCGATCAGCTCATAGGGGCCGCTGGCCAATACGCTGGACACCGTCCAGGTGACGTTGTCGCCCACGGCGGTGGAGGAGTCGTTGACGCCATCGGCCCCGTCGCTGACGGTCGAGGAGATGGCATTGGGGCCTTGCAACTGGTAGTTGCCCGATCCGTCGACGCCGCCGACGGCAAAAATGTGGGTAAAGGTTTCGGACATCTGGAAACTCCGGGTGAGACAAATACCGCATAGGGTTATGGCCGGCAGGTTAGCGGCGGTTCCACCTCGGAACCAGCGGTTTGTCAGATCGGGGACGACAAACGAAATGGGCCGCTGTTCCAGAGGAACAGCGGCCCATAATCGGTTTTAGTTCAGAGGGTTACTCTGACGCTGCGATCTTACGACTTGGCCAGATTGCGCAGCACGTAGTGCAGCACGCCGCCGTGTTCGATGTATTCCACCTCAATCGCGGTATCGATCCGGCACTTCAGCGTGATCTCCTTGGTGGAGCCATCCGCCATGGTGATGGTGCAGGGCACCTCTTGCAGCGGTTGCACCGTATCAAGGCCAGAGATCGACACGGTTTCATCGCCGGTCAGGCCCAGCGATTTGCGGGTGTCGCCGCCGGTGAACTCGAACGGGATGACGCCCATGCCGACAAGGTTCGAGCGGTGGATACGCTCAAACGATTCCGCGATGACCGCCTTGACGCCCAGCAGCGCCGTGCCCTTGGCCGCCCAGTCGCGCGAAGAGCCCGCGCCGTACTGTTCGCCGCCGAAGATCACCAGCGGGGTGCCAGCGTCCTTGTAGGCCATCGCCGCGTCGTAGATCGAGGTCTGGGTGCCGTCGGGGCCTTTGGAATAGCCGCCCTCGACGCCGTCCAGCATCTCGTTCTTGATGCGGATGTTGGCGAAGGTGCCGCGCATCATGACCTCGTGGTTGCCGCGCCGCGAGCCGTAGGAGTTGAAC
Organism: Antarctobacter sp.; assembly: GCF_048262615.1. Classification (GTDB taxonomy): domain Bacteria; phylum Pseudomonadota; class Alphaproteobacteria; order Rhodobacterales; family Rhodobacteraceae; genus Antarctobacter. The sequence goes on along the minus strand of NZ_JBLXFB010000007.1, from coordinate 1,433 downwards.
TCACGCTGGGGCACCTGACGTTCGGTCAGGTACTTGCCCGCTGGGGTGGTGTCCTTGAACGACCCGGCCGGAGAGATGTGGTCGGTGGTGATCATGTCGCCCAGCAGGGCCAGAACGCGCGCGCCCTCGATATTGGTGATGACGCCTTTTTCCTTGGCCATGCCTTGGAAGTAGGGCGGGTTCTGGATGTAGGTCGAGGTCGACGGCCAGTCATAGGTTTCCTGCTGCGGAACCTCGACGCCCTGCCACTTTTCGTCGCCTTTGAAGACGTCGGCGTATTTGGACTGGAACGCCTCACGGGTGACGGTTTCCTGCACCAGATCGGCCACTTCCTGCGTGGTCGGCCAGATGTCTTTCAGGTAGACGTCCTTGCCTTGCGGCGTCTGGCCCAGCGGTTCGGTGGTGATGTCGATGTTCATGTCACCGGCCAGCGCGTAGGCCACAACCAGCGGCGGCGAGGCAAGGTAGTTGGCGCGCACGTCGGGCGAAATCCGGCCTTCGAAGTTGCGGTTGCCCGACAGGACCGACACGCCGATCAGGTCGTTGTCGTTGATCGCCTTGGAAATCTCGGGCTGAAGCGGGCCGGAGTTGCCGATGCAGGTGGTGCAGCCATAACCGACAAGGTTAAAGCCGATCTTGTCCAGATCCTCTTGCAGGCCTGCGGCCTCCAGATAGGCGGAGACAACCTGCGAACCGGGGGCCAGCGAGGTCTTGACCCAGGGCTTGCGCGTCAGGCCAAGGGCGGCGGCCTTGCGGGCCACGAGGCCTGCGCCGATCATCACGTAGGGGTTCGAGGTGTTGGTGCAGGAGGTGATCGAGGCGATCACAACCGAGCCGTCGCGCAGGTCATAGCCTTCGCCTTCGACCTTTGCGGTCTTGTGGATGTTGACCGGCTTGGTGGCGACGGGGCCTTCGGCGGCCATGTCCTTGGCGTCGGCAGAGACGTCGATGCCGCGGAAGTCGGCGACAACCTTTTCAAAGGCCGGGGCAGCGGCGGTCAGCGCGACATAGTCCTGCGGGCGCTTGGGGCCGGAAATGGCCGGAACGATGGTGCCCATGTCCAGTTCAAGCGTGTCGGTGTAGACCGGCGCATAATCCGCGCCGCGCCAGAACCCGTTTTCCTTGGCGTAGGCCTCGACCAGCGCGATGCGGTCCTTGTCGCGGCCGGTGTTGGTCAGGTAGCGCAGGGTTTCGTCGTCGATCGGGAAGAAGCCGCAGGTGGCGCCGTATTCCGGGGCCATGTTGGCGATGGTGGCGCGGTCCGCCAGCGGCAGATGATCCAGACCTTCGCCGTAGAATTCCACGAACTTGCCGACCACGCCCTTGGCGCGCAGCATTTCCACGACCTTCAGAACGAGGTCGGTGCCGGTGGTGCCTTCCATCATGGCGCCGGTCAGCTTGAAGCCGATGACCTCGGGGATCAGCATCGAGAT
>NZ_JBLXFB010000006.1:0-247503 GCF_048262615.1 Antarctobacter sp. | reverse complement strand
AGGCTCTGCATCGTCAAGCCCCTGATGCACGATGAAGAAATCTGCGAGGAGGCTCGGGCGCCAACCTGAGCCTTCTTTCGTTAGAGCCTCCCGTTCTTGTGGAGGTAGCGCAGCCGATTGCGCGCCGCCTCCCACGAGACGCCGAAGCGCTGGATAAGGTCATCCTCATCGTCCAGAGCGTCAATGAAACACTCTGGCATCAGGAACTCTGCGGCAAATTGGTTCGCCTGCGGCTCGGCCAGACGGAAGGACGGGGTGCCATCCCCCCTCCGCGCCCGGGCGAGCGGTATGTTGGTGTGCATCGCCCAGTGGCCCAACTCATGGGCGGCGGTAAACCGGGGACGGCCCTCACCCGCACACACGCCGACATAAACATCCTCCCGAAGCATTATAAAATCCCCGTTGGGACAGGTGTAGCCCTCGGCCCGGCCCATTTCCTGCTTGCTTCCGACTTCGAAACGCACGAGGCCAAGGCGTTGGTCCAGCACCCTCTCGATGATCTCAATGACGGGAACTCTGGGCTCCTCCGCCAGCCCTAGCTTGTGGCGGAGGTTGTCCGCGATGCCGCCGATCTCCGCCCAACGGCGCGGCGGCACAATGAAGTCATTTGTCTCAGTCATTTCGCGTCCTTCTTGCTGAGGATTTGGAAGATGTTGTTGAGCTCATCCTCGGACAGCGAATTCATCCGGCGGGCCATCAGCCCTGCGGTGTCCCTCGCCAAGAGGCTGTCGGCCTCCAGAGTGAAGTTTTTGCGTGATCTGTCGGCAGCCCGGCGGAGAGAGGCTGCGGCATCTTCAGCCAGCCTGTAGGCTCGAATCACAAGCTCAACGAAGCCTTCGGGCGGGGTCTTGGTGCCCCGCTCTACGGCAGAGATGAACGCGGAGGACTTCTCTAGCCTTGCGGCCATATCCAGCAGTCGTTCATCCTCATCAATTCGCAGTTTCCGCAGCTCCTTCCCGATTTCTGTGGTCATTGTGGGTCTCCCGATGTTTCGACTCACAACATGTGGTGAGTCACCCAAGATGTCAACCTTGATGGTTAATTTTTCGACCCCTCGAGGTTAACGCTCCTGAGGTGAATAAATTTCACTCTAGAACAACCTTTGCGGGATCATGTTAGACCTTTCCAGCGCAGCCACCGATGGCTGACCTCCACCCAACCAACCCAATGCATCAACTCAAAATCGCCTCCCCCGGGGCTCCGCCCGTTCGGGCCTCGAAGGCTCCACCGGAGCCTTCGCCGCTGCGCGGACCGGCCCGAACCCCTAACAAATCGTAAAAACGTCTCTGTAACCCATTGATTTCTAACACCCCCAAAGCTGTCCACATGTGGACACGAAAAAAGGCGGGGTTTCCCCCGCCTTTCGTCCCAAGCTTTCGAGTCCCCAAAATCAGTGGACCACGGCATCGTCCGGCTTGGGCCTGTTCGTGGCCCCGACCCGGTCGCCGATCAGCAGCCCGTCAGAGCCAGCCGACACCACGACCACGTCGCCATCCTCCACGTCCCCAGCCAAAAGCATCTCAGCCAAGGGATTTTGCAGCGACCGCTGGATCACCCTTTTCAAAGGCCGCGCGCCGAACACGGGGTCATACCCCTCATCCGCCAGCCAAGCCCGCGCCGCATCGTCCAGCTCCAGCCGGATCTTCCGCGCCGCCAGCCTTTTCAACAGCCGAGACAGCTGAATATCGACGATGCCCGCCATATCCTCCCGCTTGAGCCGGTCAAAGATGATCGTCTCATCCAGACGGTTCAGGAACTCCGGCCGGAAATGCGCCCGCACCGCGTCCATCACGTCCCGCCGCGCCGGTGCCGGGTCGGCCCCCTCGGGCATTTGGCTGAGCGCCTGAGACCCAAGGTTCGACGTCAAAATGATCAGCGTCTGCTTGAAGTCCACAGTCCGCCCCTGCCCATCGGTCAGCACACCATCGTCCAACACCTGAAGCAGCACGTTGAACACGTCCGGGTGCGCCTTCTCGACCTCGTCGAACAACACGACTTGATAGGGCCTGCGCCGCACCGCCTCGGTCAGCACGCCGCCCTCGTCATAGCCCACGTACCCCGGAGGCGCGCCGATCAGACGCGCGACCGCGTGTTTCTCCATGAACTCGGACATGTCGATGCGCACCATCGCGTTGTCATCATCGAACAGGAACTCCGCCACCGCCTTGGTCAGCTCGGTTTTACCCACGCCGGTGGGTCCAAGGAACAGGAACGACCCCAGGGGGCGGTTCTCATCGTTCAGACCCGCACGCGCCCGGCGCACCGCACTGGACAGCGCCGTCACCGCCTGGCTTTGGCCGATCACCCGCTTGTGCAGGGCATCCTCCATCCGCAGCAGCTTTTCCCGGTCGCCTTCCAGCATCTTCGAGGTCGGGATGCCGGTCCAGCGCTCGACAACGCTGGCGATATGCTCGGGCAGCACCGCCTCTTCGACCATGACGTCACTCTCGGCGCCTTCGGCCTCGACCAGCTTGCGCTCCAGCTCCGGAATGCGCCCGTACTGCAACTCACCGGCCTTGGCAAAGTTGCCGTCGCGCTTGGCCGTTTCCAGTTCGGCGCGCAGGTGGTCCAGCTCTTCCTTGATGTCGCGGGCCGAGGCCAGCTTGTCCCGTTCCGCCTGCCAGCGGGCCGTCATCTCAGACGACTGCTGTTGCAATTCAGACAGGTCCTTTTCCAGTTTGGCCAGCCGGTCCTTGGAGGCCTGATCGTCCTCCATCCGCAACGCCTCGACCTCGATCTGCTTTTGCAGAATGTCGCGGTCCAAAGCGTCCAGTTCCTCAGGCTTCGAATCCACCTCCATCCGCAGACGGCTGGCGGCCTCGTCCATCAGGTCGATCGCCTTGTCCGGCAGGAACCGGTCGGTGATATAGCGGTGCGATAGCGTCGCCGAGGTCACAAGGGCCGCGTCGGAAATCCGCACACCGTGGTGCAACTCGTACTTTTCCTTGATGCCGCGCAGGATCGAGATTGTATCCTCGACTGTCGGCTCCTCAACCATCACCGGCTGGAAACGCCGCGCCAAAGCCGCGTCTTTTTCGACATGCTTGCGGTACTCGTCCAGCGTGGTCGCGCCCACACAGTGCAGCTCACCCCGCGCCAGCGCCGGTTTCAGCAGGTTCGAGGCATCCATCGCCCCGTCCGCCTTGCCCGCGCCAACCAGCGTGTGCATCTCATCTATGAACAGGATGATTTCACCGGCGGCAGAGGTCACCTCTGACAGGATCGACTTCAGCCGCTCTTCGAATTCCCCACGATACTTGGCACCCGCAATCAACGCGCCCATGTCCAGCGACAGCAGGCGCTTGTTCTTGAGGCTCTCGGGTACGTCACCGTTGACGATCCGCAGGGCGAGCCCCTCGGCAATCGCGGTTTTCCCCACGCCCGGTTCCCCGATCAGCACCGGGTTGTTCTTGGTCCGGCGGCTGAGCACCTGCATGGTGCGGCGGATTTCCTCGTCCCGGCCAATGATCGGGTCGATCTTGCCCTCGCGGGCCCGCTCGGTCAGGTCCAACGTGAATTTCTTCAGCGACTCGTAGGTGTCTTCGGCTGTGGCGGTGTCCGCGGTGCGCCCCTTGCGCACGTCGTTGATCGCCTCGTTCAGCTTTTGCGGCGTGACATTGCCCGCCTCAAGCGCCTCTTTCGCCGGACTACGGACAAGCGCCAGGGCGGTCAGCATCCGCTCGACCGGGACATAGCTATCGCCTGCCTTGCTCGCCAGCTTTTCGGCCTCGTCCAGCACCTTGCCAGTCGCGGAATCGAGGTAAACCTGCCCGGCATCACCAGACACTTTGGGGATCTTGGCCAGCTTGGTGTCCAGAACCTGCACAACCCGGTCGGGCGCGCCGCCTGCCGCCTTGATCAGGTTTGTGGCCATGCCCTCTTCGTCATCCATCAGGGCCTTGAGCAGATGCTCAGGGGCAAGTTTCTGATGGCTTTCCCGCATTGCGATCGTCTGCGCAGCCTGAATGAACCCGCGCGCGCGCTCGGTGAACTTCTCCAAGTTCATAGTGTATCTCCTTCCAACAAGCGCCCCTTTGAATGCGCCGCGCCTGCCGTGCAGCACGCGGACCGGTCGAGGCCTCGCCCTCAAGATGGCCCCGCGATGCATCCGGTTCAAGAGAGCAGCGTTGCAAAATAGCAACGGGCGGCGACTTGACCTTGGCACCGTAGGGTTTCATGAGATCCCAACCAGCCCCCGGAGGAAATATGCATGTCTGATGACCGTTTGATCGTAGCCCTCGACGTGCCGAACGTGATTGCCGGTCTCGACCTTGTCGAGCGGCTGGGCGACGCCGTTTCCTTCTACAAGATCGGGCTGGGGATGCTGACGGGCGGCGGTCTGGCGCTGGCCAATGAGTTGAAGCAGGAGCACGGCAAGCGCATCTTTATCGACCTGAAGCTTTTCGATATCGGTGCAACGATTGAGGCGGCTGTGCGCGGGGTGGCGCAGTTCGACCTCGACTTTCTGACCGTGCACGGCGACCCCTACGTGGTGCGTGCCGCCAAGGAGGGCGCCGCGGGATCGCAGACCAAGATCCTTGCCGTCACCATCCTGACCTCGCTTGACCGCGCCGATCTGGACGGTGCGCTGATCAAGGACGGCACCATCGCCGATCTGGTGACCGAACGCGCGGGCCGCGCGCTGGAGGCCGGGGCCGACGGGGTGATCTGTTCGCCGAACGAGGCGGCACTGGTCCGGGCGCTGCCGCAGGCCGAGGGCCGCCTGATTGTGACGCCGGGCGTTCGCCCCTTTGGCGCGGATGTCGGCGATCAAAAGCGTATTGCGACCCCGGCACAGGCGGTCAGGGACGGCGTCGACCACATCGTTGTCGGTCGCCCGATCCACCGCGCGCCCGACCCCCGCGCCGCCGCGCAGGCGATCCTGTCCGAGATGGTCTCTCCTCAGGCGCAGCGTGCCAACGGCGCGCGTTGAAGTCGCCACGCAATCTGCCGACTGGTAAAACGCCTGAACGCCGGGATCGTTCCGGGCCTGCGCCCGCTTGGCATTGCGCCGCCGATTCTGACACGACTAAGCGGATTTTCGCCCAAAAAGCGCCGAAAGCGGGGAATTCCTGACCTGTGCCCCCGATGAAACACTGGCAAGGTGTTCCTACGTCTACGGCATAAGCCCAAACCATAAAAGGGCATGAGGTTAGGAGACCATCATGAGCACATGGACCCCCCGCATCGATCAGGTGCGTTACAACGCCACCGAACAGTGTTTCGAGGCGCTTGTTACCGTTGTCACCCCGCAGGGCCTTTTGCGGGTCGCAAGCCAGTATGTCGCCCCCATCACAACCGAATTCGAAGAGGCCGCGCGCGGGCTCTGGATGCGCGCCCGCCTGTCGCTGGGCACGCCCGAGCGGCTGCAACTGCGCGAGGCAGAGATCGCGATGCCCAGCGCCGCCTGAAGTTCCGGCTCAGTTACACGCCTGTATGAGCCGCACCGCCGCACCCCTGTCCCTCGGGTGCCACGGTAGACTGCCGGGACCCGCCCCTTACCCTGCGGGTCCCGGCCCTTTTGCCAGATAGTCACGCAGGATGTCCCGGAAATGCGGGATCGCATCCTGCGCATCGACAAAGGTCTCGGGCGGCATCACGTCCCATCCCTCTCCCTCGTCACCAAAGACCACGTCATCCACCACCGACGCGGGCAGATGCGCGGCAAAGAACCAGCTGATCTTGCCCGCGTCATCACGCAGATGCGCGTGGCGCAATTGATCCTCAGCGACGGTCAGCCCCAGTTCCTCAAGGGTTTCGCGCACCGCGCAGGCCTCTGGCGTCTCATCCCCGTCCCGCTCTCCGCCCGGAAAATCAAGGTAGCCCGGCCAGGGAATCGACGGTTTGCGGTCGCGCCTCAGCACGATCACCTGCGCCCCGGCGAACAGCATCAGCTTGGCACCGGCAAAATCCTGTCTTGGGTCGCTTGGTGTTGGATCGCTCATGGCGTCCCCTTCTGCACCGGCGTATATTGGGACCATGCCCGCCCTATGCCGCGATTGTCTGACCCAGTTCGATGCAGGCCCGCGCTGCCCGGCCTGCGGGCGGCCTCGTGTCCTGCGCCATGACGAATTGTGGGACCTGTCCATTGCTCATATGGACTGCGACGCCTTTTACGCAAGCGTGGAAAAACGCGACAACCCCGCGCTGGCCGACAAACCGGTGATCATCGGCGGCGGGCGGCGCGGCGTGGTGTCGACCGCCTGCTACGTGGCGCGCATTCGCGGCGTGCGCTCGGCCATGCCGATGTTCAAGGCGCTGGACCTGTGCCCCGATGCGGTGGTCGTCAAACCGCGCATGTCCGTCTACGTCGAGGTCAGCCGCCAGATCCGCTCGATGATGGAGGACCTGACCCCGGCGATTGAGCCGCTGTCGCTGGATGAGGCGTTTCTGGACCTCACCGGCACCGCCCGCCTGCACGGCGCGCCGCCTGCGGTGATGCTGGCGAAGCTGGTGAAACGGATGAAAGCGGAACTGGGTGTCACCGGCTCTATCGGTTTGTCGCACAACAAGTTTCTGGCCAAGATCGCCTCTGACCTTGATAAGCCCCGCGGCTTTGCGGTGATTGGTCAGGCAGAAACGCAGGACTTTTTGCGCCCAAAACCGATCCGCCTGATCTGGGGGGTCGGACAGGTCACGCAAGAGGCGCTGGAACGCGGCGGCATCCGCACGTTCGAGGACCTGCTGCGCTGGGAAAAACGCGATCTGATGGCGCGGTTCGGGTCCATGGGTGAACGGCTCTGGCATCTCGCGCGCGGGCAGGATCATCGCCGGGTAACGCGCAACGCACCGATGAAGTCGATCTCGAACGAGACCACGTTCAATGAGGATACCGCCGACCCGGACATCCTTGACGGGCACCTCTGGCGCATGGCCGAAAAAGCCGCCGACCGCGCCAAGGCCAAGGGGTTGGCAGGCCGGGTGGTCACGCTGAAACTGCGCCGGTCGGATTTCCGCATCGTCAGCCGCAGGCACGCCTTGCCCGACGCAACGCAGATCGCGGACCGTATCTACCGGGTGGCACGCGCGCTGTTTGACCAGATGCCCGCCGGACAGTCCTATCGCCTGATCGGCGCGGGTATTTCCGACCTCGTGCCAGAGGCGCAGGCCGACATGTCCGGCGATCTGCTGGACCCGCAGGCAGAGGCCCGCGCCAAGGCGGAACGGGCCACCGATGCAATCCGGGCAAAGTTCGGCGAAAACGCGATCCTCAAGGGGCGCGCGCTGCGCTAGGGCCTAGTCGTGGCTGCCCAGCACCTCATCCTCTTCGCCCGTGGCGTCATAGCCATAGGCCTCAAGCCCCGCTTCAAGGTTATCCGCCAGATGCGGCGTGCCAATCAGGTAATCCGCCGTGGGCGTTGTCGCCTCGGATGCGGCGGTCCGATAGGCTTCGTCCCAGTCCTCGGGTTCAAACGCGCCGCGCCCCACCCACATGACCGCGACAAGGGCGGCCTGCTCCTCTTCGTCCATCCGGTCGATGAGACCGCGCAGCTCCCCTTCGGCGCGGCCCAATTCGCGGGCCATCACGATGACTGCCGCCACTTTGCTGGGGCTGATGTTCTGCATCTCGCGTCTCCTCACTGTGCGCTGGATGACCATTGCGCCTAAACCGGCGCCCATCCTTGATCTTACGCAAACAGGCGGAAATAAAGCCAGTCCGGCAGCAGTTGACTGCCCCGGAACAACAACGAAAAAGCACGCGGAAAGGCGCGTTGAAAACGGCTGCCGGACATGTGGCGGAAACAGATCTCGGCGGCCTGTTCGGGGTCCATGATGAAGGGCATGGTAAAGTCGTTCTTTGCCGTCAAACGCGTCCTGATATAGCCCGGCACCAGCAGTTGCACGTCGACGCCGGTCTTGCGCAGGTCGGCATAGAGCGATTCCGCCAGCGCCATGACCCCGGCTTTGGACGCTACATAGGCCGCCGCCCCCGGCAGACCGCGATAGCCTGACAGCGATCCGGTCAACACGATATGCCCCCGGTCCCGCGCCACGAAACGCGGCACCACAACCCCGGCCAGCCGCATCGCCCCGGTGAAATTCACATCCGCCATGGTGTTGGCCTTCTCGGCATCCCAGTCCTGCGCGCCAAAGGGCCAGTAGACACCGGCCACCTGAATCATACCGTCAAGCGCACCATGCGCCTCAGCCACCTTTTCCAGTGCGGCGGCATCCGTGACATCCACCGGTGCCACATGCGCGGGACCGGGAAGATCCTCTGCCAAAGCGCGCAGCTTGTCCTCGGACCGCGCGCTCAGGATCAACTCGACGCCCGCACGGCTCAGCCGATGCGCCAGCGCCTGCCCCAGCCCCTCACTTGCGCCGACCAGCCAATAGCGTTTGCCCTTCCACTGTCTCACGCGGCGGCATCCTTGCGGCGCATTGTGGCGACCAGTTCGGCGACCTTGACGCCGAACTTGCGAAACTGCGAGCGGTTCACGATGGTCCCGTTGGGGGCCAGATACATCCAGTCGACCGTGTCCAGCACATGCCCGCCCGCATCGTCATCCAGCCGGAGGCGATAGCGCAACTGCACGGTCGGTCCGCTCTGCTGGCCGTGGCCTTCGCCCACCAGATCCGGCGCGGTGGCGCGGATACGCCCGTCATTGCCAAGGGTCAATGTCCACTTGCGGTGCTGTTCACTGCCGGAGTCGTAGCGGAAATGTTCGTGCATCACGCCCTGATTGCCCTCCCACCGGGCCTCCATATCGGCCACGAACCGCGAGGTGACGCGCCCGGTCGGGCCATAGATCACACCTTCGCAGATCATCGGACCGTTCAGATGCGTGCGCAGGTCAAAGGCCTCACCCGTGCCTTCGGCATAGTCGGCAGGGTGCTGCGCCGCGAAATCGAAGTAGCGCAGGCGCAGGTAGCCCAGGATCAGAACCAGCGCCGCCCCCGATGCGACATACGCAACTGCGGTCATCATGATGCCTCCTTGATCCGGGCGCCCGGTGCCTGCCCGCTGACCTCATGGGCCGGAGGGGCCGGGCGCGTGCGATAGGCGGCGCCTTTCCACCACAGCTTGAGCGCCTGCCAGTGGATCAGCGCCAGTACCCGGCGCGCGCCAAAGGGCCGTCGCAGGGCAGACCGCAGGATCTGCGTATCGGTCAATGGCCGGCGCGGTCCACACAGCGTGGCGATCAGCCCGCCGTTCTCATGCGCATAGTCGATCCAGATGCCGACACGATCTGCGCGAATGTCGAAGCGAAACACATAACCGCCCGCGACGGGCTGGAACGGCGAGACGTGAAACACCTTTTGCGCCGTGATATGGTCCTGCGCGGTGATCGCCGATCCGTCAGCGTGCGCACACAGATAGGAATGCCGGTCACCGAAGGTATTCGACACCTCGGCGATCACGGCCCGCAGGTCGCCGCCGTCATACGCCAGCCAAAAAGACACCGGATTAAAGACATGGCCCAGCAGACGTGGCTGCGCCAACAGCATCAGCGGTCCGTTGAACGCGATGTCCTGCGCGGCCAGCACCTCACGCGCCCATTCCGCGCCCCTCCCCTGCCCCGGCGCACCGCCGTGGTCGCGATCCTTCAGCGACGTCAGGTTGCGCCGGTTGCGCGAAAACAGCAGCGGTCCGCGCACCTCTGCCTCGGCGTCCAGCATCACGTAGTCCACAGAGTAGCGAAAGCCGTTGGCCACCGCCCCCTTGCGGCCGTGATAGGTGTGGCCCCGGATCAGGTCGACGTTGCTCATGCCGCCTCCAGCACCGGGCCACGCGCGAGGATTGCGCCCGCCACATCCGCCGCACTCGCCAGCCCGTCCTCGTGAAAACCGTTCTTCATCCATGCGCCGCAGAACCACGTCCCCGAGGTGCCGTTCATCGCCGCTATCGCGCGCTGGGCCTCCAGCGCGCCCAGATCAAAGACCGGGTGACGCAGCGTGATCTCGTCATAGATCAACTCTTCGCGGATCGGCCGGGTCGAATTCAGCGTGACAAACATCGGATCGTCCTGCGGGATCGGTTGCAGGCAGTTCATCCAATAGGTCAGGTCGATGGCGTTCATCTCTTTGCGCGCGGTTTCGGTATAGTTCCATGACGACCAGCAGGCGCGCCGCTTGGGCATCACCGCCGCATCGGCATGCAGCACAACGCGGTTCGGCTGGTAGGCGATCTGGCCCAGCGCTGCACGCTCGTCCGGGCGGGCATCGACCAACAGGCGCAGGGTATCATCGGAATGGGTGGCAAAGACCACCTCGTCAAATGCCTGCCATTCTCCGCCCTCGGTCCGCACCTCGACCCCGGCCGCCACCCGGCGCACCCCGGCGATCGGAGAACCCAGCCGCATCTGCACCCCTTGCGCGGTCAACGCGGCCCGCAAGCGGGAGACATACTGTTCTGACCCGCCCTGCACGGTGTACCATTGGTGCTGGCCGGTATGGCTGAGCAAAGCATGGTTTTCAAAAAACCGGATCAGCGCATAGGCCGGAAAATCGAGGATTTTCTCCGTCGGGGTTGACCAGATCGCCCCCGAGAGCGGCAACAGATAGTGGTCGCGGAACCAGTCGCCCGTCCCCATGCGTTCAAGAAAATCCCCCAGCGAGACAGACGGATCGCGCGCCTGATCCAGCGCCCGCGCGTTGAACTTCATGATATCCCGGATCATGCCCAGAAACCGCGGATTCAGCGCGTTGCGTTTCTGCGCGAACACCGCCCTCAGATCGCGCAAACCGTATTCCATTGCGCCGCCCCGCAGGCTGGCGGAAAAGCTCATGTCGGATTTCGCAACCGGCACGATGAGCCGGGCAAACAGATCGGTCAGCAGCGGATAGTTGGCGTAGTTGAAAACGATAAAGCCGGTGTCCACCGGCTGATCCCCGTTTCGTCCCGCGATCCGGGTGCGGGCATGGCCGCCAAGGCGCGGCTCTGCTTCGAACAGGGTCACACGGTGCTGATCGCCCAACATGTGCGCCGCCCCCATGCCAGAGATGCCGCCACCGATCACGGCGATAGTGCGAGGGGTGGCCGGGCTGGCTTCGAATGGCATGATGTTTTGCGTCCCAATATCGTTTGCAGTCCATCAGTCTACGAACCGGCCCCGCAAGCGGATGTAAAAAAACCTGAAAAATTCTGCATGCCTGAGTGATCCGGTCCCCGGAGGTTGCCGTAAACAGGGTATGTTTGGCGCCACAGACACTCTCGAACCCCGCGACGCTTCGTCCGTTGCGACCCCGCCCCCAAGGCGGCATGTCAGGACATGGCACCCTAAAAAGGCGGAACGCGCGGCGGTGGGACAGACAACAGGCGACTCGACAGACTGGACTTCCGTCCTGATCCGCATTCGCGATGACCGCGATGAGGCCGCATTTGTCGAATTGTTCCGCCATTTCGCCCCTCGGCTGAAGGCGTTCCTGATGCGCTCGGGCGGCGATCCGGCACTGGCAGAGGAATGCGCCCAAGAGGTCATGGCGACAGTCTGGCAAAAGGCGGCGCAGTTCGATCCGTCACGCGCGTCCGTGGCGACGTGGATCTTTACCATCGCGCGCAATCGCCGGATCGACGCCCTGCGCCGACAAAAGCGACCGGACCCTGAGGATCTGCCGTGGGGACCAGAGGCGGAGCCCGATCAGGAAGACCAACTGGGCCTCCAGCAAGACACCGAACACCTGAGCGAGGCGATGGCCGCGCTCCCCGCGAAACAGCGGGAATTGATCGAAAAGGCTTATTTCGGCGACCTGACTCACAGCGAAATCGCCGACCTGACAGGGCTCCCTCTGGGCACGATCAAATCCCGAATTCGGCTGGCGTTGCAGCGCCTGCGCCACGCAATGGACAGAAAGTAATACCGCGATGACCACCATCACCCATCACCTGACCGACGACCTTATCTTTGGGTATTCTGCGGGCACGCTCCCCGAGGCGGTCAATCTGATTATTGCCACACATGTCTCGCTCTGTGACGAGTGCCGCGCCGCGATCGATGCGCAGGATGCCGTCGGCGGGGCCCTGTTGGAAACGGTCGGGGATGCGCCTGTCTCCGATGCTTTCCTGGACGGTGCGCTGGCGTTGATCCGCAGCGATGGATATGCCCCCACGCCGCGCCCGATTGCTGTCGTGCAGGACCCGGTCGCACCCGCGCCGCTGCGGGATTACATCGGCGGCTCGCTGGAGGATGTGAAATGGCGTCCCGTCGGCATGGGGGTCAAACAGGCGATTCTGAACACGTCGCGTGAGGCCACCGCCCGCCTGCTGTACATTCCCGCAGGCACCGCCATGCCCGATCACGGCCACCGCGGGCTGGAACTGACACTGGTCCTGAAAGGTGCATTTCAGGACGACGAGGGCTATTTTGCGCGTGGCGACATAGAGATCGCCGATGAGGATCTGCACCACACCCCTGTCGCCGATATTTCCGAGGATTGCATCTGCCTTGCCGTGACGGATGCGCCTTTGCGGCTCAAGGGGTTGGCGCGGCTGGCGCAACCGTTCCTGCGGATCTGACGCCGCTACGGGCAACACGCCAAACACGAAAGGGCGGGGAAATTTCCCCGCCCTTCTTTTAAGGTCCGACTGCCTCAGTGCTTGCGCTTTTTCGGCGGCATCAGGTCGGTGATCGTGCCCTCGAACATCTCGGCGGCAAAGTTCACCGTCTCCGACAGCGTCGGGTGCGGGTGGATCGTATGGCCAAGGTCGACCGCGTCTGCCCCCATCTCGATCGCCAGAGCGGCCTCCGAAATCAGATCGCCCGCGTTGGTGCCCACGATACAGGCACCGATGATGCGGTCATCCTCGGGATCGAACAGCAGCTTGGTGATGCCTTCGCTGCGCCCGTTCGACAGCGACTTGCCCGAGGCGGCCCAGGGGAAGACACCTTTTTCGTATTTGATGCCTTTCGCTTTGGCGTCGTTTTCCGTCACGCCGCACCAGGCCACTTCGGGATCGGTGTAGGCCACAGACGGGATCAGGTTGGCGTCAAAGAACCGTTTGTGTCCGGCGCAGACCTCTGCCGCCACCTTGCCCTCATGCACCGCCTTGTGCGCCAGCATCGGCTGGCCCACCACGTCGCCGATGGCGAAGATATGCGGCACGCCCGTGCGCTGCTGTTTATCGACCGCGATGAACCCGCGATCATCCACAGCCACGCCAGCCTTGTCGGCATCGATCAGCTTGCCGTTGGGCTTGCGGCCCACGGCGACCAGCACCTTGTCGAAGGTATCGCTGAACTGCTCGCCCTTGTCGTCTTCAAAGGTCACTTTCAGCCCCTCGTCCAACGCCTCGACCGCTGTCACCTTGGTCTTGAGGAAGATGTTCTCATACCGGCCCTTGATGCGGGTCATCAGCGGCTTGACGATGTCCTTGTCCGCGCCCGGAATGATCTGGTCCATCAGTTCGACAACCGTGATCTTCGATCCCAGCGCGTCGTAGACACAGGCCATTTCCAGACCGATGATGCCACCGCCCAGAACCAGCATCCGTCCGGGGATGTCCGCCAGTTCCAGAGCGCCGGTGCTGTCGATCACCCGCGGGTCGTCATGCGGGATGAAGGGCAGCGCCACCGGTTCCGACCCGGCGGCGATGATGCATTGGTCAAAGGACACGGTGGTCACGCCATCGTCGCCCTGAACCTCGATCATGTTCGGGCCGGAGAATTTGCCGTAACCGCGCACCACCTGCACCTTGCGGCCCTTGGACAACCCGTCCAGACCGCCGGTCAGCTTGCCGACAACGCTGTCCTTGAAGGCACGCAACTCATCCAGATTGATCTCAGGCTTGGCAAAGCTGATGCCATGCGCGCCCATCTCTTCGGCCTCGGTGATGACCTTGGCCACGTGCAGCAGCGCCTTGGACGGGATACAGCCGACGTTCAGGCAAACACCGCCCAGCCGGTCGAATTTCTCGATCAGGACCGTCTTCTTGCCCAGATCGGCGGCGCGGAACGCCGCCGTGTAGCCGCCGGGGCCGGAGCCCAGAACCACCACCTCGGCGTGTACATCGCCGGGGCCAGAGGCGGTTCCGGTGGCGGCAACCTGCTTGGGGGCCTCGGCGGCAGGCGCTTCTGCCTTGGGGGCCTCATCCTTGGCGTCCGCGCCTTCCAGCACAAGGATCACCGACCCTTCGCCGACGCGGTCGCCTTCCTTGACCTTGATTTCCACCACCTTGCCCGCTGCGGGAGAGGGCACTTCCATCGTGGCCTTGTCGCTTTCCAGTTCGATCAGCGGGTCTTCTTCGCTGACGGTGTCGCCCACGCTGACCAGTACGGCAACGACGGGCACATCGGCGAAATCACCGATATCGGGTACTTTGACGTCCATTATTCTGCCCTCACCACATCAACTTGCGCATGTCGCTAAGCAGCGTCTTGAGCGTCACGGTGAACCGTGCGGCCAAGGCACCGTCGACGGCACGGTGATCATAAGACAGCGACAGCGGCTGCATCAGGCGCGGAACGAATTCCTCACCGTTCCAGACCGGGGCCATCTTGGACCGGGTCAGGCCCAGAATGGCCACCTCTGGCGCGTTCACGATGGGCGTGAACGAGGTGCCGCCGATCCCGCCCAGCGACGAGATGGTAAAGGTGGCACCCTGCATGTCCTTGGATTTGAGGTTGCCCTCACGCGCCGCCTTGGACAGGTCCATCAGCTCTTTCGAGATGTCGACCAGACCCTTGCGATCCGCATCCTTGATCACCGGAACCATCAGGCCGTTGGGCGTATCCGCCGCAAAGCCGATGTTGTAGAAATCCTTCTTGATCAGCTTGTCGCCGTCAGGATGGATCGACGAGTTGAATTCCCAATGGGTTTTCAACGCAGAAACCGACGCCTTGATCACAAAGGACAGCAGCGTGACGCGATAGCCGTTTTCCTTGGCGTGGGTGTCCATCTCCTTGCGGTACTTGTCCAGATCGGTGATGTCGGCCTCATCGTTGTGGGTGACATGCGGGATGTTCAGCCACGACCGATGCAGCGCCGGGCCAGAGATCTTTTTGATGCGGGGCATCTCGATCTCTTCGATGGGTCCGAACTTGGAGAAGTCGACCGCCGGGATCGGCGGAATACCCATGCCGCCGGACACAGCACCACCACCGGCGGCTGCCGCCGGAACGGTCAGCGCCTTCAGCGCCTTTTCAACGTCCTCGCGCAGGATACGGCCCTTGCGGCCCGACCCGTTGACCTTGTTCAGATCGACCTCGACCCGGCGCGCATAGGCGCGCACGGACGGCGAGGCGTGGACCTTCGAGAACCCGGCATCCGTCACCGGAGCAGGTGCAGGCGCGGCAGCAGCAGGGGCCGCAGCCGGGGCGGCGGCTGCGGGGGCCTCTGCCTTGAGCTCTTCCTTGGCCGCCGGGGCGTCTGACGCCTCGACGATCAGGATCACCGATCCCTCAGAGACCTTGTCGCCTTCGGCAACCTTGATCTCTTTCACGACACCCGCCGCCGAAGACGGCACCTCCATCGTGGCCTTGTCGGATTCCAGTTCGACAATCGGGTCTTCCAGCGCAATCGTATCGCCCACAGCCACCAGAATGGTCACCACCGGCACTGCGTCGAAATCGCCGATATCCGGCACTTTAACTTCTACGGTCATTCGTCAATTCTCCTCGTGCCGCGCGTCAAACCAGACGCGGGTTCGGCTTGCCGCCGTCAATGTCGTATTTCTTCAGAGCCGCCTCGAGATCCTTTTCGGACACAGCCCCCTCGCGGTACAGATCGACCATGGCCGCTGCCGCGATGTGGTTGGCGTCCACCTCAAAGAACCGCCGCAGGTTCACCCGGCTGTCCGAGCGGCCAAAGCCGTCGGTGCCCAGAACCGTGAACCGGTTGGAAACCGCCCCCCGGATCTGTTCGGCGTAGTTCTTCATATAGTCGGTGGCGACGATGATAGGCCCCTGCGCACTGGTCAGCGTTTGGGTCGCATAGGGCACGCGCTCTTCTGCGAAGGGGTTCAGGCGGTTGTGACGCTCACAGTCCTGATAGTCGCGGGCCAGTTCGTTGAACGAGGTCGCCGACCAGATGTCAGAGGTGACGCCAAAGTCGTCCTCCAGCATCTGCGCCGCCTTGATCGCCTGCACGAGGATCGTGCCAGAGCCCATCAGGTTGACGTGCTTTTTCGCCGGCTTTGCCGTCTTCTTGAAGCGGTACAGCCCCTTGATGATGCCCTCTTCAGAGCCCATCGGCATATCCGGGTGCTGATAATTCTCGTTCATCAGCGTCAGGTAGAAATAGACGTCTTCCTGATCCACGAACATCCGCTGCAACCCGTTCTGCACGATCACCGCAACCTCATAGCTGAAGGTCGGGTCGTAGCTGATGCAGTTGGGGATGGTCCCGGCAAGGATATGGCTGTGGCCGTCCTCGTGTTGCAGGCCCTCGCCGTTCAGCGTGGTCCGCCCGGCGGTCCCGCCCAGCATAAATCCACGCGCACGTGAATCGCCCGCCGCCCATGCCAGATCGCCGATCCGCTGGAACCCGAACATCGAGTAATAGATGTAGAACGGGATCATCGGCACGCCGTGGTTGGAATAGGCGGTCGCCGCCGCGATCCAGTCGGCCATTGCCCCGGCTTCGTTGATGCCTTCCTGAAGCACCTGACCGCTTTCCGATTCCTTGTAATAGGACATCTGTTCACGGTCTTCGGGCGTGTAAAGCTGCCCCTTCGGGTTATAGATGCCCACCGAACGGAACAGGCCTTCCATGCCGAAGGTGCGGCTTTCGTCCGGCACGATCGGCACCACCTGCTTGCCGACCTTCTTGTCCCGCAACAGCGTGGTCAGGATGCGGACAAAGGCCATCGTGGTGGAAATCTCGCGGTCGCCGGTCGATTCCAGCTGGCCCTTGAAGGCCTCGAGCCCCGGAATTTCCAGCTTGGGCGATTCCGTTTCTCGTTTGGGGAACGATCCGCCCAACTCTTTGCGCCGTTCCGCCAGATAGGCCTTTTGCGCGTTGTTCAGGGACACAAAGGGGATGTCCTTGTCCAGCTCTTCGTCCGTCACCGGGATCTTGAACCGGTCGCGCATCGCCTTGAGCTGATCCAGCTGCATCTTCTTTTGCTGGTGGGTGGTGTTCTGGCCTTCGCCAGCGGTGCCCATGCCATAGCCTTTGACCGTCTTGACCAGCAGCAGGGTCGGCTGGCCTTCGGCCTCGGTCGCGCGTTTGAACGCGTTGTAGACCTTTTTCGGGTCGTGACCGCCACGGCGCAGCGCCCAGATCTGATCATCGGTCCAGTCGGCCACCAGCGCGGCGGTTTCCGGGTATTTGCCAAAGAAATGCTTGCGGATATAGGCGCCGTCCTTGGACTTGAACGTCTGATAGTCACCGTCGATGGTTTCATCCATCAACTGCCGCAACTTGCCGCTGGTGTCCTGCTCCAGCAGGTCGTCCCAGCCCTTGCCCCAAAGCAGCTTGATCACATCCCAGCCAGAGCCGCGGAAGTTGCCCTCAAGCTCTTGCACGATCTTGGAGTTGCCGCGCACCGGCCCGTCAAGACGTTGCAGGTTGCAGTTGACGACAAAGATCAGGTTATCCAGCCCCTCACGCGCCGCCAGATGGATCGCGCCCAGCGATTCCGGTTCGTCCATCTCGCCGTCGCCAAGGAAGGCCCAGACCTTGCGGTCCTGCTTTTCGATCAGGCCCCGGTTTTCGAGGTATTTCATGAACCGCGCCTGGTAGATCGCCATCAGCGGGCCAAGACCCATGCTGACGGTCGGGAACTGCCAGTAGTCGGGCATCAGCCAAGGGTGCGGATAGGAGGACAGCCCGCCGCCCGCGACCTCTGAGCGGAAGTTCTTCAGCTCTTCGACGCTGATCCGGCCCTCCATGAAGGAACGGGCATAGATACCGGGGATCACGTGACCCTGAAAGAACACCAGATCGCCGCCGTGGATCGCGGATTTGGCGCGCCAGAAGTGGTTCAGACCAATGTCATACAGCGCAGCAGAAGAGGCAAACGACGCGATGTGGCCGCCGTATTCGCTCGATTCCTTGTTGCGCTTGACCACGGTCGCCATGGCGTTCCAGCGGTTGATGGTGCGGATGCGCCATTCCATCTCTGTGTCGCCGGGAATATCGACCTCGTCGTCCGGCGAAATCGTGTTCTGATAAGGGGTGGTCGCCGAGAAGGGCAGTTTTGCCCCCGCCGCCCGTGCCCGCTGTACCGCCTTGTCGAGCAGATAATGCGCGCGGTCGGCACCGTCGCGCTCGATCACATCCTCGATCGCGTCCTGCCATTCCTGGCTTTCGACGGGATCGACGTCCTGTGGAGTGTCTTTCATATGCCCTCTTCCCTTTCTTGCGCTCAGCGTGACGCAACTTGGTTTAGCCTTGAACTACTTTTCCGGAGAAGGCTGCGAGAACGGCATTTCACCATCTCTCTCGACTCCTCCCAAAGTTGACATGGTGCTTAACAGCCCGCTGGCGTTAGCGGCAGGCGCGCCAATGCATAGCCTCCATGCGCGAGGCGCATGGCACATGTTTAGCCTTAAACAATCAGGCATTCGCATTCTAACACTTCCTCCCGCCCCGGAACGGGGCAGTGTCGGTGCACGGTGACAGTTGCGGCGTCTTGTGTCCGCATTCCTTGTGCCGTGCTTTCCGGCGATTCTCATTTCAGTATAACGCGTTAATCGGGCATCGGTTCAACCGGTTCCTTGGCCGGTGACCGGAATAATTATAGCGCTAACATCTCGCCAGTCCGCGCCCCCCATTGTCAGCGGCCGCAACGGCTCGCTGACAATGCGAAAATCCTACTCCGCAGGATCGGTCAGGCGCAGACCCGGCACAACGGCGGGCTCTTCCAGTTCCTCGAAATCGAACTGGTCCAACCGGCGCGCCCGCTTGCCCGCCTTGTCGGCGCTGATCTTGATATCCTCGATGTCGCGCGCCGCCTGACCAAAATGCCGGTCGAGGTTGCCCACCCGAGAGGACAGCCGCTCGACATCACCATACAGCGCCGCCAACTCTTTGCGGATCGCGCCGGCCTGCTCTTTCATCCGCGCATCCTTGAGCACGGCGCGCATCGTGTTCAGCGTCGCCATGCAAGTTGTGGGAGACACGATCCAGACCCGCGCATCGAACCCCTCACGGACCACGTCTGGGAAATTGCCGTGCAGCTCTGCATAGACCGCCTCCGAGGGCAGGAACATCAGCGCCCCGTCGGCGGTTTCGCCCTCAAGAATATAACGCGAGGCGATATCGCGGATGTGCTTGCGCACCGACAGGCGGAACGCCTGCGCCGCGCGCGCCCGCAGGTCCTTGCCCTCGGCCCGCGCCAGCGCCTCATAGCCTTCCAGCGGAAACTTGGCGTCCACCACGATTGGTCCCGGCGGGTTGGGCAGATGGATCAGACAGTCCGCCCGCCTGCCGTTCGTCAGCGTCGCCTGCAAGGTATAACCATCTGGGGGCAGCGCCTTGGCCACGATCTCGCGCAGCTGGATCTCACCAAACGCGCCGCGTGTCTGTTTGTTCGACAGAATATCCTGCAAGGACAACACGTCGCCCGACAGCTTGGTGATATTGGCCTGCGCCTTGTCGATGGACTGAAGCCGTTCGCGCAACTCGCCCAGACTGTGCGCGGTGCGCCGGGCAGAGCCGTGCAAGGACTCGCCCATCCGTTCCTGCACCTCGGCCAGACGCCGTTCCATCATCTCCAGCATCGCGGTCTGACTGCCCACCTGCGCCTCTGACACGTGATGCAACCCGCCCGCCAGCCGCTCTTGCCCGTCTGACAGGTTTTGTACGCGGGCGGACAGGTGACTGACATGTTGCAGGACCGGCTCGGACAGTCGCGCGGCCCGACGCGCACCGCGCGCGGCCTGCCAGAGCAGCAGCAGAACCAGCGCAGAAAAGCCCAGAACCGCCAGCACAACCGGATCATCCAACCTGTAGGAGGCGTCGCCGATCTGGATCATGTGCGCCCGAACAGCCTTTCGATATCCGACAGCTTGAGTTCCACATAGGTGGGTCGCCCGTGGTTGCACTGGCCGGAATGCGGCGTCGCCTCCATCTCGCGCAGGAGCGCGTTCATCTCTTCGGCGCGCATCACCCGGCCCGACCGGATCGACCCGTGGCAGGCCATGCGTGACAGGATCGCCTCGATCCGTTCCTGCAACAGCCCGCTGTCGCCAAGGTCAGACAGTTCATCAAGGATGTCGCGGATCAGCGCCACGGCGTTGACCTCTCCCAGAATGGCCGGGGTTTCGCGCACCGCAATGGCTCCCGCGCCAAAGGGTTCGATCCGCAGGCCCATCCGGTCCAGATCCTCGGCCCGCGCCAGCAGGCGTGCCGCATCGTCTGGCGACAGGTCCACCACCTCGGGGATCAGCAAGCCCTGCGCGGGGACGCCGTTTTCCGCCATCTGGTGTTTCAGCTTTTCATAGACCAGCCGCTCATGCGCGGCGTGCTGGTCGACGATGACGATGCCATCCTCTGTCTGGGCGAAGATATAGTTCTCATGCACTTGCCCGCGCGCCGCCCCAAGCGGCAGAGAAACCGCGCCCCGGACGTGATCCGGGGCCTCGCCCGGCGCGGCAACCGGGTCCGGTTCGACAACCCGGCCCGAGTAACTGCTGGAGAAATCGCCAAACCCCGGAGCCTGCGACGCATAAGACGACTGCCGCGCCCCCGGCGAGGGCCGGTCCATCTGATAGACGCGCGGCGCGGCGGGTTGTTCGGCCCGGAACGCCCCCAAGGTCGCCCCGGCCACGGTGGTCGAGGCGCGGTGCCCGGCCTCTGCCAACGCATGCCGCAGGCCCGACACGATCAGGCCGCGCACCACGCCCGGTTCGCGAAAGCGGACCTCGGATTTTGCCGGGTGTACGTTGACGTCCACCCGGTGCGGATCGACGTCGACAAACAGCGCCACCGCCGGATGCCGGTCGCGCGACAGGAAATCCTGATAGGCCCCGCGCAGCGCGCCGATCAGCATTTTGTCCCGCACAGGACGTCCGTTCACAAACAGGAACTGTGCCACGGCAGAACCGCGCGAATAGGTTGGCAAGGCGGCGTAGCCGGTCAGCCGCACCTCTTCGCGTTCCGCGTCCACAGCAATCGCGTTCTCGACAAACTCGGCGCCCATGATCCGCGACAGCCGTCCGCGCAGCGCATCGAACAGATCGCCGGTTTCAGGCTCAACCCGAAAGGTCACGCGCTCTTGCCCGCCGGTCACGTCGCGCAGGGTGAACCCGACAGAGGGTTCCGCCATGGCCAGCCGCTTGATCGTGTCCGAAATGGCCATCGTCTCGGCCCGATCCGACCGCAGGAATTTCAACCGCGCGGGCGTGGCGTAGAACAGATCGCGCAGCGTGACGACCGTACCGGCGTTCAGCGCGCAGGGTTTGACGCCCCCGGTTGCCCCGCCTGACACAGTGATCTCTGCCGCTGCCGCGCCCCCCGCGCGGCTTTGCACCGTCAATCGTCCCACGGCCCCCAGCGAGGGCAGCGCCTCCCCCCGGAAACCGAAGGAATGGATATTGAGCAGATCGCTGCCGTCAATCTTTGACGTGGCATGACGCGCCAACGCCAGCGGCAGATCCTCGGGCGACATGCCACAGCCATCGTCCGCCACGCGGATCAACGTCTTGCCGCCGTCGGCGATATCGATCTTGACCCGACGCGCGCCGGCGTCGATGGCGTTCTCGACCAGTTCCTTTACCGCCGACGCAGGCCGTTCCACCACCTCGCCAGCGGCGATGCGGTTGATGGCGGCCTCGTCAAGCTGTTGGATGATCGGGCGGATATTGCGGTCTACTGTGTTCACGCCACAAGACTTA
Source organism: Antarctobacter sp. (assembly GCF_048262615.1). Taxonomy (GTDB): domain Bacteria; phylum Pseudomonadota; class Alphaproteobacteria; order Rhodobacterales; family Rhodobacteraceae; genus Antarctobacter. Next base: position 225,784 of record NZ_JBLXFB010000006.1, on the reverse strand, counting down.
GCAGGCTTTCCCCGATTCTGAAAAGGCCCAGACGCGCCCGAAGCGACCGGGGTGGCGCGACGTTCACGAACTACGACGAAAGTATCGTAATAATTGAACGTGAGGCCTCTATGAAGCGAAAGATTGTTGCGTTAATAATTAGATGCGACAAATACAAGGAAGCGAACATGCTGGTGCCACTGATCACTTTCGAGACAATCTCGGCCATATACGGTGATGCGTTTGCCAAAACTTGGTTCCGTCCTGTCTCGGCAGTCAAAAAGACTGTTTGATACGCTCCTGCCCCGGCGACACGCCGGGGCAAGGCCCACAGCCTCCCCCTCTCCTCGCAGAAATGATCCCCCCACCAGCCGCCCCTCCGGGCGGCTGTTTGCTGTTGTGCTCTGCGGTTCTTGCGCCCCGAAGGCGGCCGGGCATGGCAAGCCGGTACCGGAAATTTCGGAACCGAGCCTGCTTGTGTGGCGTTAATATTCCATTATCTGAATGACAGCGCCCGCACGATCCCCCGCACGACCCAAGGAGACATCAGGATGTTCAACCGATACAGCCCCTCGTCCGGCCCGAACTCTCCGAATGTCACCGGCTTCTACGATCCCGCCAGCGGGTCCATCATGTATGTCGTCGCTGATCCCGAAACCCAAAAAGCGGCGCTGATCGATACCGTTCTGGACTTTGACCCGCCGCACGCCCGTATCCGCACCGACAGCGCGCGCGAGGTGTTGGACTACGTCCGTGACACCGGGCTGGAGGTGTCCTGGGTGCTCGACACCCACCCCCACGCCGATCACTTCATGGCCTCCGCATGGCTCAGGCAAGAGACCGGCGCGCCCAACGCGATCGGCGAACACGTGCGCGATATCGCCAAACTGTGGCGTGAGATTTACAACCTGCCCGACGCCTTTGACGTCGACCGCGATTTCGACCGGCTGTTCGCCGATGGCGACACCTTTCAACTGGGCAACCTCATTGTCCGCGTGATGCTGACACCCGGCCATACGCTGGGGTCGATCACCTATGTCATCGGAGACGCGGCCTTTGTGCATGACACATTTATGCACGTCGATTCCGGCACCGCCCGCGCGGATTTCCCCGGCGGGTCATCCGCCGACCTCTACGAATCGCTTATGGCAATCCTTGCGCTGCCGGACGACACGCGCCTGTTTGTCGGCCATGACTATCCCCCCGTCGGCAACCGCAAGGACCCCGCATGGGAAGCCACCGTCGCAGACCACCGCGCCAACAACACACATGTCGGCGGCGGCACGACAGAGGCCGATTATCGCAAGCTGCGCGACGACCGCGACGCGACGCTGAAACTGCCCGACCGGATGCTGTACGCGCTGCAATTCAACCTGCGCGGCGGGCGGCTGCCCCCCGCCGAACAGGATGGGCACCACTACTACAAGATCCCCGCAAACAAATTCTGAGGAACAACACACATGAAAACCGAAACCGTGGGCGACGCCACGTTTGAGACATGGACCGTAGACGAGGTCGCCAAAGGCATCGCCGACACATCCATCGTTGTGATCGACGTGCGCACGCCGCAGGAATACATGTTCGAACACATCGAGGGCGCGTTCCTGATGCCGCTCGCCTTCTTCAAGGCGGACGCCCTGCCCGGCCAGACCGACAAGCGGATCGTCTTTCACTGCGGGTCCGGCATGCGCTCGGAAAAGGTGTCGCGCATGGCCATCGATGCGGGCGTCAAGCAGATTGCCCATATGGAGGGCGGGTTCGGCGCGTGGAAAGCCGCGCAAAAGCCCTATGTCGGCACCAACATGGCCACTGGCGCACCGCAGCGCGTGGGCCGTTGATCCGCAGCGCGCCGCCCATCCACGGGCGGCGCATATCCAATGTGACCTGCGTCAATGCGCAGACTCGCGTGTTGTGCGCAGGCTTATTCCGGAGTTCAGACAGGAGCCTGCCATGATCAACGTGCAACCCACCGGTCGCGAAGGCCTCTACGAGGTCCGCCTTTCCGGCGTCGTGACCGACATCGACTATGAACAGATGCTCATGCCCGCGCTTGAGCAGGCCATTGAAGACCATGACCGTATCCGCGTGCTGGTCATTTTCGACGCGGATTTCGAGGATTTCACACTGGGGGCCTTGCTGGACGACGCGCGCATGGGCCTGCGCCACTGGCGGGGATTTGACCGGCTGGCCGTGGTCACCGAAAAGCCTTGGATTCGTCGGTCCGTTCTAGGCCTTGGCGTGTTCCTGCCCTGCCCCGTGCGGGTCTTTCCGCTGGAAGAGGCCGATGACGCGCGCCGCTGGCTGTCGGAATCGCTGGGCGCGATCCACCAGACCGATCTGGGCGACGGGGTGCTGCACCTGCAACTGCGCGGGCAGATCGACAGTTCGATCTATGCCGAGGAAACCGAGGATCTGAACGCGTTCATCCGCGCCAACGACCGCTTTCGCCTGCTGATTGATGCGCGGGATTTCGACGGCTGGCAGGGCATGGCCGCGCTGTTTGAACACCTCAAGGTGGTGCGCGATCACTATCGCCAGATCGACCGCGCCGCCATCATCGGCAACTCTGGCTGGCAAAAGCTGGCGGAAAAGGTGCTTGGCCGCCTGAGCGGGGCCAAGACCAAGTTTTTCGAGGCCGACTCCTTTGAGCAGGCAAAGGTCTGGATCAAGTCCTGACGATCACGCGGGGGCGGCCTGCATCAGGCCGTCCTTCTGCAACCGCTCCAGCGCCTCATCAAGGCTGAGCCGAGCGCGCGTCACCAGCGTGTCGATCTCATCCTTGGAGATCACCAGCGGCGGAGAAATCACCATCCGGTCGCCGACGTGGCGCATGATCAGGTTGTTCGCAAAACAACGCTCACGGCAGATGAAGCCAGCGGTCCCACCTTCGGCAAAGGCGGCGCGCGTCGCCTTGTCCGGGGTCAGCGCAAGGCTGCCCATCATGCCGACGATCTTGACCTCCCCCACCAGCGGATGATCGGCAAGGCTTTCGAACCGCTCTTTCAGGTAAGGCGCAGTTTCAGTCCGCACGCGGTCAACGATGCCCTCTTCTTCGAGGATGCGCAGGTTTTCCAACGCCACAGCGCAGGCGACCGGGTGGCCGGAATAGGTGTAGCCGTGGTTGAATTCGGTGTTGCCGATCACGCTGGCGACCTCATCCGACACAATCGACGCGCCGATGGGCTGATAGCCGGACGACAGGCCCTTCGCCACGGTCATGATGTCGGGTGTGATGCCGAATGTCTGACTGCCAAACCAGTTGCCGGTGCGGCCAAAGCCACAGATCACCTCATCCGCAATCAGCAGGATGCCGTATTTGTCGACGATTCGCTGAATCTCGGGCCAATAGGTTTCGGGCGGGATGATCACGCCACCGGCCCCCTGAACGGGTTCCGCGATAAAGGCGGCGACCTTTTCCGGGCCAATCTCAAGGATCGCGGTTTCCAGCGCCTGCGCGCGTTCAAGGCCAAAGGCCTCGGGCGTGCTGTAACCGCCTTCGGCCCACCAATTCGGTTGATCGATGTGGTGGATGCCGGGGATCGGCATGCCGCCCTGCGCGTGCATGCCCTTCATCCCGCCAAGCGACCCAGAGCCAACAGACGACCCGTGATAAGCGTTCCAGCGCGAGATGATGACCTGCCGCTCTGGCTGGCCTTTTTCTTCCCAATAGGTGCGGACAAGGCGCAGGTTGGTGTCGTTCGCCTCGGACCCGGAGGACGCATAGAAGACGTGGTTCAGATCGCCGGGTGCAAGTTCCGCCAGTTTCGCGGCAAGGTTCAGCGCGGGCACGTGGCTGGTTTGGAAAAACGTGTTGTAGAACGGCAGGTCCAGCATCTGGCGATGCGCGGCGTCGGCCAGTTCGGTGCGACCGTAGCCAACGTTCACACACCAAAGGCCCGCCATGCCGTCCAGAATGCGGTTGCCGTCGCTGTCGGTCAGCCAGCAGCCATCTGCGCGGGTGATGATCCGCGCGCCTTTCTTGGACAATGCGGCACCATGCGTGAAGGGATGCATGTGGTGCGCGGCATCTAGCGCTTGCAGTTCGGCGGTGGGCGAATTGGGGGTCAGGATGGTCATGCGGGCACTCCGGAATTGGTGAGCCGCAGAATATGATCAAATTATGGGAAGTCAATCGAATCAGGCCCTGCAAGCCCCGTCTTGCAGGGCCGGTGGCCAAGGTGGCGTTCCGCAGGAACGGCAACCGGCCACACCCATCCATTCTGGACGCAACACCCGACCCGAAAGGCCCGCATCGCAGGGCCCTTGGCCAAGGTGTCGCCCCGAAGAACCGGCAGCCGGATCAACGCCCCGACAGTCTCACAGACTGCTCAGGACCACTTCCATCCCCTGCACCAGATCCTCTTCGATGGCCCGTGCCGCCATCGTGCCATCCCCCGCAGCCAAGGCCCGCAACAAATCCTTGTGACAGTCCGGCAGGTGCCGCGTCCCGACCTGCCCGCAGACCACCCGCAGCGACGGCCCGAACCGCAGCCATAGCGAATCCGCAAGGGCGGTCATGATCGGGGCCTCGGCCATACCGTTCAGGCAGGCGTGAAAGCTATGGTTTTCACGCAGATACCCCTCAATGTCCCCGCGCGAAATCGCGCGGTCCAGCCGCACATCGATTCCCGCCAGCCGCGCCACATCCTCGGCCCCGGCGCGTTCCGCCGCCCGCATCGCAAGCCGTGGCTCCAGTGCCAGCCGCACCTCGGTCAACTCTTCGACAAGCGCTGCCGTCAGGACCGGCACCTGAATGCGGCGGTTGCCCAGCGCCTGCAACGCCCCCTCTGCGGTCAGCCGCCGGATCGCCTCACGTACCGGTGTCATCCCCGCGTTCAAACGCTCAACAAGCCCCTGAATCGTAACAGGTTCTCCCGGCGTCAGCGCCCCGAACAACACCGCGTCCCGCAATGACCGGTAGACCCGCTCATGCGCGGGCAACCCGGCCTGGGGTTTCGCCTCTGCCACATTTTCCGCCATCGCCGCTCCCCAATCCCGCCCCGTCTCAGCCATCCCTTGCGCAGGACACCGGGCCGTGGAACCATCGCGCATGTTGCACGACGGCGCAACTTATGATCAAAAATTGGGGACGGGGCGCACAAAGACCCCCGCCACCAACGGGAGAACGACATGACCAAAACCCTTGTGACCCTGACAGCGTCCCTTGCGCTGGCTGCCGGCATGGCCGCCGCCGAGGAAGTGCGCGTCTACAACTGGTCTGACTACATCGACGAAGCCCTGCTTGAGAAATTCGAGGCGGAAACCGGCATCGACCTCATCTACGACGTGTTCGACAGCAACGAAGTGCTGGAGACCAAGATGCTGGCCGGTGGGTCGGGCTATGACGTGGTTGTCCCCACGGGCACCTTCCTTCAGCGCCAGATTTCGGCGGGCGCGTTTCAGCCGCTGGACAAGTCCAAGCTGCCCAATCTGGCCAACATGTGGGACGTCATCTCAAAGCGGACCGCCGCCTATGATCCCGGCAACGACTATTCGATCAACTACATGTGGGGCACCACCGGCCTTGGCGTGAACGAGGCGAAGGTCAAGGAAATCCTTGGCGACGATGCCCCGGTGACCAGCTGGGACCTGATCTACAAGCCCGAGAACGCCGAAAAGCTGGCCGCCTGCGGTATCCACATGCTGGACGCCCCGACGGAGATGATCCCGGCGGCGCTGAACTATCTGGGCCTTGACCCCGACAGCCACGATCCCGAGGTCATCGCCCGCGCCGAAGAGGTGCTTGGCCCGATCCGTCCGTTCATCCAGAAATTCCACAGCTCGGAATACATCAACGCGCTGGCCAATGGTGACATCTGCGTGGCGGTGGGCTGGTCAGGTGACGTGCTGCAAGCGCGCGACCGCGCCGCCGAGGCCGACAATGGCGTTGTGATCAGCTACTACGCCCCGGACGAAGGTGCGCAGATGTGGTTTGACCAGATGGCGATCCCGGTGGATGCGCCCAACCCTGCCGCGGCCCACACGTTCCTGAACTTCATCATGGATGCGCAGAACATGGCGGCGGCGTCGAACTATGTCTATTACGCCAACGGCAACCTTGCCTCGCAGGAATTCCTTGTCGAGGACGTGATCGACGACAGCGCGATCTACCCGGATGCGGCGGCGATGGACAACACCTTCACCACCACCCCCTATCCGCCCAAGGTGCAGCGCGTCGTGACGCGTCTGTGGACCAAGATCAAATCGGGCACCTGAGCCCACTCCGGACCGCGCCGCGCCAAGGCTGGCGCGGTCCCTGCCTTGCGTGGTGAAATAACATGGCCGAACCTGTATTTGCTCCGTGGACAGACCCGGCGGCCAAGCCGCTTATCCAGTTCAGGGGCGTGACCAAACGATTTGGCGACTTCACCGCCATCGACGACCTGACCCAGTATATCTACGAACGCGAGTTTTTTGCTCTGCTCGGCCCGTCCGGCTGCGGCAAGACCACCCTGATGCGGATGCTTGCCGGGTTCGAGGAACCGACCGAGGGCCAGATCCTGCTGGACGGGCGCGACATTGCCCATGTGCCGCCGAACAAACGCGCGGTGAACATGATGTTCCAGAGCTACGCGCTGTTTCCGCATCTGTCCGTTTATGACAACATCGCCTTTGGCCTGCGGCGCGAGAAAAAGCCCAAAGATGAAGTGCATGCCCGCGTACAGGAAATGTTGCGCCTGACCCGTCTGGAACGGTTCTCCGGCCGCAAGCCGCACCAGATTTCCGGCGGACAACGTCAGCGCGTGGCCTTGGCCCGGTCGCTGGCCAAGGCCCCGAAGCTGCTGCTGCTGGATGAACCGCTGGGCGCGTTGGACCGCAAGCTGCGCGAAGAAACCCAGTTCGAGCTGATGGACATTCAGGAAAAGACCGGCACCACCTTCATCATCGTCACCCACGATCAGGAAGAGGCGATGACCGTCGCCACCCGCGTCGCGGTGATGAACGAAGGCAAGATCGCACAGGTGTCGACGCCGGATGTGATCTATGAGGCGCCGAATTCCGTCTATGTGGCCGATTTCATCGGCGACGTGAACCTGATCCGCGGCATGGCCGAGGCCCGCCCCGAAGCCCCGGAACCTCCTGCGGCGGAGATGCCGGAACCAGCCCCCGCAACGACGCCAGAGCCTGTCACGGAACCGGCGACGGCCCCCGCGCCGCACCAATCCGCCCCGCAACCCAACGATATGGGGCGCGCCCTGCATGATCGGGTCCTGAGCCCGATCTTCGGCAAGTGGATCGACGACGAACAGCGCCGCCTGCCGCCACCGTCAGAGACGGAGACGGAAGCACCAACGCCGGCCCCGGCTGCGGCTCTGACGCCCGCGCAACACTCCGCACCCGATCTGCCCGCCGGTGGCCTTGCTATCCATTGGGCCGAGGGCCATTCGCCGGTGATCGCCACCAATGGCGATCCGGCAATGGCCGGGCAACCGGTGGTCATCGCGTTGCGCCCGGAAAAGGTTGGTATCGCCAAGCAGCGCCCCGATGCCCCCAACACGCTGCGCGGCAAGGTCATCGACATCGCCTATCTCGGCAATATCTCGACCTATCATGTCGAGATCGAAGGCGGCACCATGATCAAGGCGCAGGCCGCCAACACCCGCCGCATCTCGCGTCGTGATATCACTTGGGAAGACGAGGTCTGGCTGAGCTTTTCGGCAACCGCCGGTGTCGTGCTGAAGGACGCGTGATGCGACGCGCCGTCCTGATCGCCGTCCCCTACTTCTGGCTGCTGGCGCTGTTTCTGGTGCCCTTCCTCATCGTGCTGAAGATCTCGCTGTCGGACTACGCGCTGGCGCGACCACCCTACGCGCCGCAACTGGACTGGAACGAAGGCTGGGCCGGTGTGCGCGCCTTCTTTTCCGGCCTCGATATCGAGAATTTCACCTTTCTGACCACCGATGACCTCTATTGGAAGGCGTATCTCAGCTCACTTCGCATCGCGCTGGTCGCGACCTTCGTGACGCTGCTGGTGGGCTATCCCGTAGCCTACGCCATGGCCCGCGCGCCGCAAGAATGGCGTCCGACGCTGCTGATGTTGGTGATCCTGCCGTTCTGGACCAGCTTTCTGATCCGGGTCTATTCGTGGATCGGCATTCTGTCGACAGAGGGCGTGCTGAACCAGTTCCTGATGGCGATTGGCGTGATTTCGGAACCGTTGAACATCCTCAACACCAACTGGGCGGTCTATATCGGCATCGTCTACACCTACCTGCCCTTTATGATCCTGCCGATCTATTCGGCGCTGGAAAAGCTGGACGAAAGCCTGCTGGAGGCGGCGGAAGATCTGGGGTCTTCCCGGTTCGAGGCGTTCTGGCTGATCACCATCCCGCTGTCGCGCAATGGTATCATCGCCGGGTGTTTTCTGGTGTTCATCCCGACCATCGGGGAATTCGTGATCCCCTCGTTGCTGGGCGGGTCCGATACGCTGATGATCGGCAAGGTCCTGTGGGAAGAGTTCTTTTCCAACCGCGACTGGCCGGTGGCCTCGGCGGTGGCGGTTGTGCTGCTGCTGATCCTGATCATCCCGATCGTGCTGTTCCAGCGGTCCGAGGAAAAGGCACGGGAGGCCGAAAGATGACGCGAGACGAATTTTCGTCGAAAATTCGCCCCTGCCCGGAGGTCCGGACATGAGACGGTTTTCGTGGTTCAACGCCACCTCGCTGACTCTCGGCTTTGTCTTTCTGTATCTGCCGATGGTCCTGCTGGTGATCTATTCCTTCAACGAAAGCCGTCTTGTCACCGTCTGGGCCGGGTTCTCGACCAAATGGTATGGCGAACTGCTACAGAACGAGGAATTCCTTGATGCAGCCTGGGTCACGCTGAAGGTCGCGCTCTTTTCGTCCTCGATTGCTACGGTTCTTGGCACGATGGCGGCCTATGTTCTGGTCCGTGCCGGGCGTTTTCCGGGACGGACGCTGTTTTCCGGCATGATCTACGCACCGCTTGTCATGCCGGAGGTCATCACCGGCCTGTCGCTGCTGCTGCTGTTCATCGGATTGGGTCTGGACCGGGGCGTTATGACGGTTGTGCTGGCCCATACCACGTTTTCGATGTGCTATGTATCGGTTGTCGTGTCGTCACGCCTCAGCACCTTTGATCAGGCGCTGGAAGAGGCGGCGCTGGATCTGGGCGCCTCTCCGTTTGAGAGTTTCACGCTGATCACCCTGCCGATCATCGCGCCTGCGGTCATCTCTGGCTGGCTGCTGGCCTTTACCCTGTCGCTGGACGATCTGGTGATCGCCAGCTTTACCACTGGCCCCGGCGCAACCACCCTGCCGATCAAGGTCTTTTCCGCCGTCCGTCTTGGCGTCAGTCCCGAGATCAACGCGCTGTCCACCATCCTGATCGGTTTTGTGACGGTGGGGGTCATCTCGGCCTCACTGATCACCAAACGGGCCTCTGTCCAACGCGCGCGCGAGGAACAGGCCGCTCAGCGCACCTCGTGACGGGCCTGTTTGAGCCTGCGGCTTACGGGCCGCAGGGGGCCTGTTTCTGGGCCGACACGGTAACCCCAGAGATCTGGCCCACGCTCGACAGTGATACAAACTGCGACGTGGCGATCATCGGCGGCGGCTTCACCGGCCTAAACGCCGCGCTGCGCCTTGCCCAGCAAGGTGCCTCCGTCGCTGTGCTGGAGGCCGAGCATCCCGGCTGGGGCGCATCGGGGCGCAATGGTGGGTTCTGCTGCCTTGGCGGTGCCAAAGCGCCCGATGCCATGCTGCGGCGACAGTTTGGGCCAGATGCGCCGCGCCGCTGGGCGCAGACAGAGATATCCGCCGTCGCCCATGTGGCGTCGTTGATCAACCGGCATGGCTGGGACGTCGACCGGCATTCGCACGGCGAGACCCTGCTGGCCCATAAACCACGCGCCTTTGACGCGCTGAAAGCAGCGATAGAAGAAACCGCCGAGGCCTATGGCGTCACCCCTACCCTGCACTCTGCGCAGGACCTGCATGACAATGGCATAGGCGGTCCTTGGTCTGGCGGCATGACGCTGCCGATCGGCTTTGCCCTGAACCCGCGCAAGTATCACGCGGGGCTGGCCAGGGCGGCGCAAGACGCGGGCGCGCGCCTCTATGCGCACAGCGCTGTAACCCGCCTGCAACGGGACGGGTCGCTCTGGCACCTTGAAACCCCGCAGGGGCGTGTGACCGCGGACAGCGTGATTATCGCCACCAATGGCTATGGCCACGAGGACCTGCCGCCGTGGCTGAATGCCCGGACGCTGCCGGTGCAGTCCAGTGTCATCGTCACCCGCCCGCTTACCGAGGATGAGAGACAGGCGGCGGGCTGGACCTCGGCGCAAATGGCCTACGACACGCGGTTCCTGCTGCACTACTTTCGCCAGTTGCCTGACGGGCGGTTCCTGTTCGGCATGCGCGGCGGGCTGCGCGCGACACCTGCGGCACAGGCGCGCCTGTCCCGGCGCATCCGGCGCGATTTCGCGCGGATGTTTCCAGCTTGGGCAGAGGTCGGCATCACCCATGAATGGTCCGGCCTTGTCTGCCTGATGTGCCCCCTTGTGCCGTTCGTTGGCGCGGTGCCCGATCAGACCGGGCTGTTTGCGGCAATGGGCTATCACGGCAACGGGGTTGCCATGGGGTCATACGCGGGGCGGCTGGTCGCGGACAAGCTGCTGGGGTTGCCCACGCAGGCCCCCGATTGGCTGGGCTCCGCGCCGCCGCGCTTTCCGCTGGGCCGATATCGCCGCCTGTTGCTGGCCCCCGCCTATCTGGGGGCCGAGGCGCTGGACCTCTGACAGGGGCGGTGGCTCAGCCCTGCGGGGTCATATTGGGCCGCGCCTTGCCGCGTTGCAGGCCAAGCTGTCTTTCGCGCCAGATGATGATCCCGCCCGCGGCCACCACAATCACCGACCCGATCAGCACCATGGCTGTCGGCACTTCGTCAAAGAACCAGTAGCCAAACAGGATCGCCAGCAGGATAGAGGCATAGTCAAACGGCGCCACAACCGCCGCCCCGGCAAAACGATAGGCCGAGGTCAGAAAGATCTGCGCAATGCCGCCAATCAGCCCCGCCGCCACCAGCATCGTCACAACCTCCGGCGCAGGCCATGCCCAGCCGAACGGGATCGTCGCCAGCGAAAACACTGTCGCGGTCAGCGAAAAGTAGAACACGATGGCCGAGGTCTCCTCGACGGCCACCATCTTGCGGATCTGGATCTGCGCCATTGCGCGCATCACCGCAGAGGCCAGAACAAGGGCCACGCCCAGCGTCGCCGAGCCCCCCAGTTCGTCCAGCGACAGGCGCGGCCAAAGCACGATCACCACCCCCATCAGGCCCAACCCGACCGCCGACATCCTAAAGAGCCGCAGCCGTTCTCCCAGCAGCATGGCCGCCAGCAGAACCGTCATCATCGGCGCGGCAAAGCCGATGGCCGTCACCTCTGGCAGCGGCAACAGACCAAGCGCGGCAAAGCCGCAGCCCATCGCCGTCACCCCGATCAGCCCGCGCCAGATGTGCAGCATCGGGTTTTGCGCCTTTAACCCGGTTTTCAGATCCCCGCGCATCGCCAGCCATGCCACGATCACCGGCATGGCAAAAAACGACCGAAAAAACACCGCCTCTCCGGTTGGCACATGATCAGAGCTCGCCTTGATAAGCGAGGCCATGATGGTGAACAAAACGACAGAGGTCAGCTTCAGCGCGATGCCACGCAGCGGGGACATGGGGGCTCCTTCGGGGATGGCGCGACTGTGGCCCCGCAGGCGGCAAAGGTCAATCGGCCCCCTGTGGTCGTCACCGGGTTTGCCGCGCCTTTAGGTGGTCTCGCGGCAATGCTTGCGAAACGCGCGCTTGAGCAGGTCCAGTTCGGCCCGCAAAAGCGCCACTTCGGCGCGGATGTCCTCATCCAGCGCCTCTCCTGCGATCACCGTGAAGCTGTCCAAAAGCGCATCGTCGCGGGCATCGCGGATCAGAACCGTCCGCACACCGTCGCCCAAGGCCTCGACCGGGACCGGCACCTCGACCACCCAGCGATTTCGCTCTGCCGTGTCGGCGACAACAACCCCGTGGACCGGGCGTTCCTCGAAACTGGCCACCACGTCGGGCGGGCGGTCATTGCCCGCCTCGGCAACCAGCAACCCTTCCCAGACGCCATCGCGAAAGCGGGTCTTGGTCAGTGTGAAACCGCTCATTCCGATCCTTTCCCGCGTGTCACAACGCGGCCCGCCTGCGACGACTGAATGTCAGGTCGCGCAGGATCACCTGATTCATGCGCGGTCCTTCGAAAATCAGGTCCAGCCACATCTTTTCAACCCGCTTTTCGTTGAGCCGGGTATAGGCAAGGTCGAATTCCACCTGCACCGTCTCTTCGTGCAACGGCAATTCGCGCACCACCTGTTCCGTATTGGGCCCGTGTTTGACGTTCAGACGGGCAAAAATCTCTAGCGGTTCTTCGGATTCGACGATGGTTTCGACCCGGATGAGATGCTGGCGCGTCAGCCCCTCAACCGCGCTTTCCGGCAAATCCACCGCGAGCGACAGGTAAGATCCGGTAAAGCCAAAAACATCCAGTTTAAGCCCAAAGGCGGCCAGATCGGCAGCGCGGGTGTTGCGGATCTGGCGCAGGGTCAATTCGGTCCGTTGGCAATCGTGATACAACGTCGCTTCGCGCCCCAGCTGCGCCTTGCTCCGCACACCGACTATTCCCTTGATCGGCAGCGTGCCGCTCCAGAGTTCCGGCCGCCAGGCCCAATCCGCATCCTCTGGCCTTGGAAAGGACTGGTTGCCGATCATCGGCAGCGCAAGCCGCGCGTCCGCGTGATGGATCAACTCATCCAGCTGCGTCTTCAGCCGCCGTGCCTGCGTGCGCTGTTGGCGCAACTCGGTCAGTTCCGTTTGCGGCGCGTCGCGCGCGGCGCGCGTCCATCGCCGCAACCCTGCCGCATAGGCCGCTTTGCCCAACCAGTCCTGCACACCTGCTCCCATGACCGTTTTGCCCGTTTCCGGTGTCGCGCCTTTGGCCCACCGAACCCGAGGGATAATTTCCCGTATGGAAACTATTGTGGCAAGTCCTGACGATTGAATAAACGACCAAGCCATCCGCCGGTCGGTTTTTGCGTCGGTGTCACGCTGCGGCGCGGGTTGGCGGCGCTAAGCTGCGCTATCCGGTCCCTGACCCGCGAGATCATCGCCGCCCCCTGCTCACCGGCCAGGGCGCTGCCGCGCGGCGCGTACAGCGCAAGTCCGACCAATCGGTCGCCCTGTAGAAAGGCCGCCCGCCAATAGCGCGGGTCGCTGCCGTCGAACATGATGTCGCCGCCGCTGCCCAGATGCGCCACCACCCGGTCGGACGCGGTCTTGCTCGCCAGCAATTTCGCATTCGCGACCTGCGCCAGCGCCTTGGGCGTCGGCAGGTCGGGGCCGTCACCGCGCGGCCCCACCGTGACCGTCACCAGCATCGGCACCACGGGCCGCCCGGCCCGGCCGCCGCTCAGGATGTGGCAGGACGCAATCAGCGCGAACCCCCGTTCCGGGGCGGTGCGCCGGGTCGAGGGATCAATGCAATAGCCGTCCGGCCCCGCGACAACGACGTCGCCCCCCGCCAGACTGACCCGCGCCAGCGGCGGCTTGCGCGGCCCGCCAGCCGGGCCGCCGCGCGCAAAGAACGCGGCCAGCCCTTCGCGGGCCTCTGTTTCGGCCCCGCCGGGACCGGATGCGGGCTCACCGGCCAGACATCCCGATACCAGCAGCACGCCAGCGGCGCACAGAAGATTGCGCACCGCCGACATGGCTCAGAGATCCGCGTAGACGTGTTTTTCCTCCGCCCCGCCCGGATGGGTCACGGCACCTTTGTAGGTCTCGCCCACCAGTTGCGCATATTTCCACAGCGCGCCCGAGGCATAGATGGTGTCCCTCGGACCGGTCCAGGCCTCTTTGCGCTTGGCCAGATCCTCATCGCTGAGGTTGACCGAAATGTCGCCGGTGACCGCGTTGATGGTGATCATGTCACCATCCGCGATCAGCGCGATCGGCCCGCCATGCGCCGCCTCGGGGCCGACGTGGCCCACACAGAAACCGCGCGTCGCACCAGAGAATCGGCCGTCGGTGATCAGCGCCACCTTCTTGCCCATGCCCTGCCCCGACAGCGCCGAGGTGGTCGACAGCATCTCGCGCATGCCCGGACCGCCAGCAGGCCCCTCATTGCGGATCACCAGCACATCACCCTCTTTGTAGGCGCGCATCTTGACCGCCTCAAAGGCGTCCTCTTCGCATTCGAACACTCGCGCCGGGCCGGTGAACACCTGATCTTCGGGCGCAATGCCCGCGACTTTCACGATGGCGCCCTGCGGTGCAAGGTTGCCCTTCAGACCCACGACACCGCCGGTCGGCGTGATCGGCTTGTCCACAGGATAGATGACCTTGCCATCCGCTTCCCGCTCGATCAGGTCCAGCTCTTCGCCAATGGCGCGGCCGCTTGCGGTCATGCAATCCTCGTGGATCAGGCCCGCGCGGCGCAGTTCCTTCATCACGACCGGCACGCCGCCGACCTCATAAAGATCCTTCGCCACATAGTTGCCGCCGGGCTTGAGGTCGACGAAATAGGGCGTATCGCGGAAGATATCGCAAACATCGTCAAGGAAGAATTCCAGCCCGGCCTCATGCGCGATGGCAGGCAGGTGCAGACCGGCATTGGTCGACCCGCCGGTGCAGGCAACAACGCGCGCGGCGTTTTCAAGGCTCTTGCGGGTGACGATATCACGCGCCCGGATGTTCTGCTCCAGCAGATGCATCACGGCAATGCCCGAGGCCGTGCCATAGGCGTCACGGCTTTCATAAGGGGCCGGCGCGCCGGACGAATTCATCAGCGCAAGGCCGACGGCCTCGGACACACAGGCCATGGTGTTGGCGGTGAACTGGCCACCGCAAGCACCCGCACTGGGGCAGGCGGCCTTTTCGATGGCGCGCAGTTCTTCGTCGCTGTTCGCGCCCGCTTGATGCCTGCCCACGGCCTCGAACACGTCCTGGACGGTGATGTCCTTGCCCTTGTACTTGCCCGGCACGATGGAACCGCCGTAGATAAAGACCGACGGCACGTTCAGACGCACCATGGCCATCATCATCCCCGGCAGCGACTTGTCGCAGCCCGCCAGACCGACGATGGCGTCATAGCAATGGCCCCGCATGGTCAACTCAACCGTGTCGGCAATCGCCTCACGCGACGCCAGCGAAGAGCGCATGCCCTCGTGCCCCATGGCAATGCCGTCGGTCACGGTTATGGTGGTGAACTCACGCGGGGTGCCAGAGGCTTCCTTGACGCCCAGCTTGACCGCCTGCGCCTGCCGGTTCAGCGAGATGTTGCACGGCGCAGCCTCGTTCCAGCAGGTTGCCACGCCGACCAGCGGCTGATGGATCTCATCCTCGGACAGGCCCATTGCGTACAGAAAAGAGCGGTGCGGGGCACGTTCCGGGCCCTCTGTCACATGACGGCTGGGCAGTTTTGTCTTGTCGAATGGACGCTTGAGCATCGGATTGGCTCCTCCCGCAGAATGGCTTTTCCTTGGAATAGCGAAGCGGCATAGCCTGCACAAGCGTCAAGCGCCACATGGCATGCCCGCGCATCGGGCGCGGCAGTTCAAGTCGTTTTGGGGATCTCTTCGGAATCGAGGCAAGGCGCGGCCTGCACCTTCTTCTCTGCCAAAATACCCCGTCCACCCTCTCCTCCGGCACCCGCCCCGCGATGCGCGCCCGGTGGGACGGCGGGCGGGGCGATGTTGCGCAGGCAACGAGCGGCGCCCACCGTCATCCGGATCCGATCAGCGCCCCGGCGGCAAAGACCAGCGCGCCGCCCAGAACCACCTGAAAGGCGGCGCGCAGGAACGGCGTTTCCATGAACCTGTTCTGGATCCATGCGATGGCCCAAAGCTCGATAAAGACAACGACCAGCGCGATGGTTGTGGCGGTCCAGAAATGCGGAATCAGATAAGGCAGCGCGTGCCCCAGCCCGCCCACCGTCGTCATGACTCCGGCGGCAATCCCGCGCTTGACGGGAGAGCCGCGCCCCGACAATTCGCCATCGTCCGAGGCCGCTTCGGTAAAGCCCATGGAAATCCCCGCCCCGACAGAGGCGGCAAGCCCGACCAGAAACGTCGTCCAGGGGTCATGCGTGGCAAAGGCGGTGGCAAAGATCGGCGCAAGGGTCGAAACCGATCCGTCCATCAGACCCGCCAGACCCGGCTGCACCCATGTCAGCAGGAACTGGCGCTTGGCGCGGTCATCCTCGCCGGCGCGGGCTTCTTCGCCCAGATGCTGCTTTTCCAGTTTGTGCGCCGCATCCTGATGCCGCGCCTCCATCGCCGCGAGATCCCCCAACAGCTTGCGCGTGTCCGCGTCCTGCGCCGACTGCGCCGCCATGTGATAGAACCGTTCGGCCTCGCGCTCCATGTTCCCGGCTTCTTCGCGGATACGGTCCAGTGAAAGGGTCTCGGCCAGCCAGACCGGGCGGCGGGCATAGAACCCGGCCACATGCTCGCGCCGGATCAACGGGATGACCTCGCCGAAACGGGTCCGGTGCAGGTCGATCAACGCGCGCCTGTGGCCGTCCTCTTCGCCCGCCATGCCTTCAAAAATTTTTGCGGTGTCGGGATACGCCGCCCGCAGGCGTTCGGCATAGCCGCGATAGATGCGGGCATCGTCCTCTTCCGAGGAGATCGCCAGCGCCAGCACTTCTTGTTCGCTCAGGTCCCGGAACCGGCGACGACTTCCCATATACAGCATGACCACGCCCCTCTTTAGAACGATTCCAAACTATATCGTGACGGCAAAAGCTCAAGCCCGTAGTCCCGAAGATGTTCATTCTGCCGCAGGTGTCCGATCCGGTCTTGAAATTCGGGCCGCGGCGATCCATTTTCGAACTGAACAGTTCAGTTCAGTATCTTGATGGAGCAAATCATGACCCGCACTCTCCTGTCTCTCGCCACCGCCTGCGCCCTGATCGCCGGACCGGCGCTCGCCGATGTCGGACCGGTCTTTTTGCCGGACTTCACCTTTCCCGCTCCGCCGTCGCAACCGGACACATCCACCCAAGGCTGCGTGACCGCACACCCCTGCTCATGACGCAGCGCATTTCTTGCCCAAACTGAACCGGGCGGTTTATAACTGCCCGGCAAGGGGAGGACTGAAATGTCCACACAGGCGACCGTCCGCAAGGGACGCAAATTCGATCAGGTCATCGACGGCGCGCGCAACATTTTCCTGCGCGACGGGTTTGAGGGCGCCAGCGTCGATGAAATTGCCCGCGAGGCGGGTGTCTCCAAGGCGACGCTTTACAGCTACTTCCCGGACAAGCGCCTGCTTTTCATCGAGGTCGCCAGCGCGCAATGCGGGCGGCAGGCCGATGAGGCCGTGCTGTCCATCGACATGTCCCGCCCCCCGCGTGAGGTCCTGTCGCAGGCCGGACGCAAGTTTCTGAGCTTTCTCTACTCCGAGATGGGTCAACGCATCTTCAAGATCTGCCTGTCCGAATCCGAACGCTTTCCGGATCTTGGCCGTCAGTTCTACCAAAGCGGGCCGATGATCATGCGCCGGGTGATGACCGACTATCTGTCCGCCGCCCGCGACCGCGAAGAATTGCGGATTGACGACATCGACCTTGCGGCGGATCAGTTCGCGGAACTGTGCAAGGCCGATCTCTGGCCCAAGGCGCTGTTCGGTATCCAGACCAGCTTTACCGACGCGGAAATCGCGCGGGTTGTGGATGGCGCTGTCGACACCTTCATGGCACGTTACGGCGCATGACAAGCGCCCCGGCGGGCGCGCTGGGGAGAATTGATGAAGACCGTATCCGAGAATAGCTGCTTTGGCGGAACACAAGGCGTGTACACCCATGAATCGCAGACCTGCGCCTGCGACATGACCTTTGGGCTCTTCCTGCCCGAAGAGGCGGCTTACGTGCCGGTGCCGGTGCTGTGGTATCTGTCGGGCCTGACCTGCACCCATGAAAACGCGATGGTCAAGGCGGGCGCACAGGGCTGGGCCGCCGAACAGGGCATTGCGCTGATCTTCCCCGACACCTCGCCGCGCGGCGAGGACGTGGCCGATGATGAGGCTTACGATCTGGGCAAGGGCGCTGGGTTCTACGTCAATGCCACACAGGACCCGTGGCAGCCGCATTTTCGCATGTGGGACTACATCGCCGACGAACTGCCCGCGTTGGTGGGCGAACACTTTGCGCTCGACATGGACCGACAAGCGATCACCGGGCACTCCATGGGGGGTCATGGCGCATTGACGCTGGCGATGAACTTGCCCGGACGCTTTGCCTCTGTCTCTGCCTTCGCGCCCATTGCGCACCCGACCACCAGCGACTGGGGCCGCAAACAACTGGGCGCATATCTGGGTGCGGACGAAGCGACTTGGGCCACACATGACGCCACTCTGCTGATGCGTGAAAAAGGTTTTGACGGGCCGGTGCTGATCGATCAGGGCGGCAGCGATCAGTTCATTGACCTGCTCAAGCCCGAGGCGTTGTCACAGGCCATGGCTGCCCGCCGTCAGGACGGCGTGTTCCGGATGCAGAAAGGCTATGATCACAGCTATTTCTTTGTCTCGACCTTTATCGAGGACCACGTGGCCTTTCACGCCGAGGCGCTTCATGCGTGACCCCGTCCCGGCCCTGCGCCGGGACCTCATCAAAGAAGGCCCCGGATCTCATCCGGGGCGCGCACCGATATGACCCTTTACATTGATGCCGACGCCTGCCCGGTCAAGGCTGAGGCCGAAACCGTCGCCACCCGGCACAAGGTGCCGATGATCCTTGTCGCCAACGGCGGCTTGCGCCCGCCGCGCAACCCGCTGGTGACGTTGCAGATCGTCCCGGACGGGCCGGACGTGGCCGACATGTGGATCGCAGACCGCGCGGGCAAGGGCGACGTGGTCATCACCGCCGACATTCCGCTGGCGGCGAAATGCGTCGCGGCCGGTGCGCTGGTCCTGCGCCACGACGGCAGCGCGCTGACAGAGGCCAACATCGGCCAGCAACTGGCCATGCGTGACCTGATGTCCGACCTGCGCGCCGCCGATCCCTTTCGCCAAGGCTCTGGCAAGGGGTTTACAAAGGCCGACCGCAGCCGTTTTCTCGACGCGCTGGAACGCACTCTCAGGCAGGCAGGAAAGACGGCATGACCCTCAAGGCGGTGATCTTTGACATCGGCAATGTGCTGATCGAATGGCACCCGGAACGCTACTACGACGCCAAAATCGGCGAGGACCGCCGCCGCGCCATGTTCGCCGAACTGGACCTGCACGGCATGAACGACATCATCGACCGGGGCGGCGATTTCCGGCAAACGGTCTATGACTGGGCCGACAAGACTCCGGAATGGGCGGAGGAAATCCGCCTCTGGCATGACGACTGGCTGGAGATGGCGAAACCCGCGATCCCGCGATCCGTCCGCCTGCTGCGCGCCCTGCGGGCGCAAGGCACGCCGGTCCATGCGCTGACCAACTTTGGCATCGGCACATGGGCCATCGCCACCCCGGCCTACGACTTTCTCAATGAATTCGACCACGCCTTTGTCAGCGGCCACATGGGCGTCATCAAGCCAGAGGCCCGCATCTACGAAATGGTCGAAGAGCACCTGAACCTCCCCGGTGAGGCGCTGATCTTTGCCGACGACCGCCTAGACAACATCAAGGCCGCCGCGGCGCGCGGCTGGCAGACACATCATTTCACCGGCGCGGACGGCTGGGCGCGGCGACTGGTGGACGAGGGATTGCTGACCGAGGAGCAGGCATTATGACCACCATCATTCCCTTTGAGGAGGGCGAGAAAAACCTCGACTGGCTGGCTCTCACCCGCGCCTTTGACGCAGGCCACCAGTTGCCCAAGGCCGAAATTGCCGATGTGTTCCTCTATCGCGGCAAGGACACGCTGCTGAACCGGTCGGCATGGATCGACGGGCTGGGGCTGGCGGTCAAGGCGGCCACGGTCTTTCCGGGCAATCCAGCCAAGGGCAAGCCGATGATCGGCGGCGCGGTGAACCTGTTCGACGATGCGGACGGCAGCTTGGCCGCGGTGGTGGATTTCCACCTTGTGACCAAGTGGAAAACCGCCGGCGACAGCCTGTGCGCCGCGCTAAAGCTGGCGCGCCCTGACAGCAAAAACATCCTGATTGTCGGCGCGGGCACCGTCGGCACCGCGCTGCACGCGGCCTATGCTGCGGGCTTCCCAGAGGCAAAATTCACCGTCTGGAACCGCACACCCGACAAGGCCCGCACCTTTGCAAAGGCACATGGAATCGACTGGGCCGAGGATCTTGAATCCGCAGTGCGCGCCGCCGACATCGTCACCTCCGCCACCATGTCGACCGATCCGATCCTGCAAGGTGACTGGTTCCAGCCCGGCCAACACATCGACCTGATCGGCGCGTACCGTCCTGACATGCGCGAGGCGGACAATACCGCACTGACCCGCGCCCACGTCTTCGTGGACAGCTATGACACAACGCTGGGCCATATCGGCGAGCTGAAAATCCCGCTGGCCGAGGGCGTCATCAGCCAAGCCGACGTGCTGGCCGACTATTACGCACCCGACGCCATGCGCCGCACCAGCGACGACCAGATCACCCTGTTCAAGAACGGCGGCGGTGCGCATCTGGACCTCATGTGCGCGCGCTACATCCTAGACGCGTGGCGCGGGGCATGAGCCTCTTGGGCGGCACACTGGCGCTGGCCGCCCTTGGCGCAGCCGCGCTGCCCGCCTATCGCGAAGCCCTCCGCAAACCCGTCAAAGACCTGCGCGCCGCCGCGCCCGGCACGTTCGCCGACCTCTCGCAGGGGCGCACTCACTTCCAGTGGCACGGGCCACAGGATGCCCCCGTCGTCGTCTGCATCCACGGGCTCACCACGCCCTCCTTCGTGTGGGAGGGGCTGATCCCGCATCTGATCAAAAACGGCGTACAAGTCCTGAGCTATGACCTGTACGGGCGCGGCTATTCCGACGCCCCGCGCGGCGCGCAGTCGTCCGCCTTTTTCACCCGGCAACTGTCAGACCTGCTGGATCATGAGGGCATCGACGTGCCCGTCACCCTGATCGGCTATTCCATGGGCGGCGCAATCGCCACCAGCTTTGCCGCCGCAAACCCGGACCGCACCCATCGCCTGATCCTGATCGCGCCTGCGGGCATGGGACATGATCTCGGGCCGCTGGCCCGTTTCACGGTCGATGTACCTGTCTTGGGTGACTGGGCTTTCCACATGGGCTACCCGCACCAGTTTCGCGGCGGGATCGCGGCCGAACGTGCCCTGCCCTCTTCGGTCGACACCATCGGCGACCGGCAAGGCGCGCAACTGGACCGGCGCGGTTTTCTCCGCTCTGTCCTGTCCTCCCTGCGGGGCCAACTGCGTACCCCGCTGGAAGTAGATCACCGCCGGATCGCCGCCACCGGCCTGCCGGTGACCGCCATCTGGGGACGTGATGACAAGGTCATTCCAATCCGCGCTATGGGCACACTCGCACAATGGAACCGCAATGCCCGCCAAGAGGTCATTGCCGGGGCGGGCCACGGCCTTCCCTACACCCACACAGCGGACCTTGCGCGCGCATTAACCGCCTGACGACGCGCCCGGCTTCTTCTTTGTCCAAATACATCCGGAAGAGTCGACCGCAGGGAGACGGGGGCCATGCTGGACGCATGCCTTTGGCTTGACGCCTCCTTTATGCCGGGACCGCGACCACCGGCGGGCGGTTTTCGCGGATCGGCAGATGCACCAGTGCGCTCAGCGCGCCGACGCCCACGCCGATCCACCACACAAACGAATAATCGCCCGACACGTCATACAACCGCCCACCCAGCCAGACGCCCAGAAAGCCGCCGATCTGATGGCTCAGGAACACCACGCCATAAAGCGTGCCCATGTAGCGCAGCCCATACAGATGCGCGACCAGCCCCGAGGTCAGCGGCACGGTGGCCAGCCAGAGCGACCCCATCACCGCCGAAAAGACCAACACGCTGGTCGGTGTGATCGGCATCAGGATAAAGGCCGCTGCCGCAAGGGTCCGCGCCGTGTAGATCCCCGCAAGCAGGTATTTCTTGGAGAACCGCGCGCCCAGCCAGCCCGCCGTCAGCGTGCCGACGATATTGAACAGCCCGATCAGCGCAATCGACACCGCCCCAAGGGCCGAGGTGGTCGTCACACCGATCGAATGCAGGATGCTGCCCGATGCGATTGGGCCGCACATCTCTGTCACGAAGGCCGGGAAATGCGCGGTGATGAAGGCAAGCTGATAGCCGCAGGAAAAAAAGCCGATGAAGATCAGCGAAAACGACGGGTCGCGGAAAGCACGGCCAAGAATTACGCCCATGCTTTCCTCGATCTCGATCTTGGAGGCGACCGGCGCGCGCATCAGGGGCAGGGTGATCAGCATCGCAAGGATCGCACCGGCAAAGATGAAAAAGACATGCTGCCAGCTCATCGTCGACAGCAGCGCCTCGGCCACCGGCGCGCCGATCACCTGACCCGCGCTGCCCGCCGCCGTGGCGATGGCCAGCGACATCGACCGGTTCTCGGCGCTTGACGCGCGCCCGACCACAGCCAAGATCACGCCAAATCCGGTGCCCGCGATGCCGAAGCCCACCAGAACCTCCCATGCCTGCATGGAAAACGGGTCCACAGAAAGGCCCGACATCACCAGACCCACAGCGTAGAGCAAAGCGCCCAGTACAATGGCCATCCGGTCGCCCAATTTCTCGGCGAAGGCCCCGAACAACGGCTGGCCGATGCCCCAGGCAAGGTTCTGGATCGCAATCGCCAGACTGAACTCGGCCCGCGCCCAGCCGAATTCCTCGGCAATCGGGATCTGAAACACGCCAAAGCTCGCCCGGACGGCAAAGCTCACCATGATGATGAAACACCCGACGATCAGGACAGGCGTAAACAGGGGGGCACGGGTCGACATGACGAAACACTCCGGAACTGCGCCGCGCAGGTGTGCCGCGTCGCGCCGAAGCCGTCAAACGGGAATGGCTGATGGGTCAGTTCAAATTTGCTTATGCGTCGCCGCGCCATCCGGCCTGTAGTGCGCCGCCGGTCAGATGATCCACCAGATCCTCGGCCCGCAGGCCGGGGTCCTCTTCGTCGGTGGCGATCCGGGACAGCGCCTTGCTGCGCGCGGCGGCAGGTGTGTTTTCAAAGGAAATCCCAACTTCGCCCTCGCCTTCGCAAAAGGCCGGCAGGCGCAGAAGCGGCGTCAGGTCGCCCACCTGCGTGCCGGTGATATCCAGCACCGCAAGATCGGGCAGACCGGCCAGCGGCGACAGGTCGCTGACCTCGGTGCCGCGCAAGGATAGCTGACGCAGGCCAATGCAGTCCTTTAACGGCGACAGATCCGTGACCCCGGTGTGATTCAGCCACAGTTCCCGCAACCGCCCCATGCCCGCCAGCGGCGACAGGTCCGACACCCCCGAGCCTTCCAGAAACAGATGCCGCAACGCGGTCATACCCTTGAGGGGCGACAGATCCGCGACCGCCGTGCCGCGCAGGTCCAGTTTTTCAAGCCGCGTCAGCGGGGCAAGCGGCCCAAGGTCCGACACCTGCGTGCCCTCCAGATCCAACCATGTCATCCAGTCCAGCCGCCCGATCTGTTCGGGCAAGCGGCGCAGGGGCTCGTTGCTTTCAAGGTAGAGAAAGGACATGCCGTCACGCCGGTTCATCTTGACCGACAGGATCATGTCTTGGACCTCTGCTTCCAGCGCCGCCTCGTTGTCGCCCTGCGCCATGCGCCCGCTCCTGTTGTCCGATCCGCAAAGTGACACGCGGATCGGGACGGCACAAGCGCACCCGTCACGCCGCCTCTACACAACCCCGCGCGCATTGGGTATGCGAAAGCATGCCAAACGTCATCGACCTCTACGAATCCCGCGTCGCCGCCGGAAAGATCAAGCCCGACGAGGCGCAGACCGCTGTCCTGCCCGAGTTCGAGCGCCTGCGCGCCGATCTGGCGCAGCCGCAGAAACGCGGCTTTTTCCGGCGCAGCGTCGAGGCCCCGCAGGGGCTGTACCTTTGGGGCGGCGTCGGGCGCGGCAAATCCATGCTGATGGATCTCTTTGTCGACACGCTTGAGGTGCCCGCCCGCAGGGTACACTTTCACGCCTTCATGCAAGAGGTGCAGGGCCGGATTCACACCCTGCGCGGCGAAGGGGCCGAAGACCCGATCAAGCCCGTCGCCAAGGACATCAGCGAGGCGGTGCGCCTGCTGGCCTTCGACGAGATGCAGATCACCGATATCGCCGACGCCATGATCGTCGGCCGCCTGTTTCAGGCGCTGTTCGAGGGCGGCACCACCGTTGTCACCACGTCGAACCGGGTTCCAGACGATCTGTATAAGGACGGGTTGAACCGACAGTTGTTCCTGCCCTTCATCGGGCTGCTGAAAGACCGCATGGTGGTGCGCGAACTGGCCTCTGAACGCGATCACCGGCAGGACCGCCTTGCCGGGGCGCAGGTCTATTTCAGCCCTGCCAATCCCGTCGCACGCGCGCAGATCGATAGCCTTTGGCAGGAACTGACACACGGGCTGGAAGAAACCCTGACCCTGCACGTCAAAGGCCGCGAGGTCGAACTGCCCCGCTATCACAACGGCGTCGCGCGGGCGGACTTCTTTGACCTGTGCGGGCGGATGCTGGGCCCTGCCGATTACCTCAAACTGGCCGAAAGCGTCCGGGTCCTGATTCTGGAAAACATCCCGCAACTGTCGCGCCGCAACTTCAACGAAGCCCGGCGCTTTGTCACCCTGATCGACACGCTGTATGAGGCGCGGGTCAAGCTGATCGCCTCTGCCGCCGCCCTGCCCGAGATGCTGTATGTCGAGGGCGAGGGCAGTTTCGAATTCGAACGCACCGCCTCGCGCCTGCGTGAGATGCAGGCCGCGGACTGGGCGGTCGAGGCAGGCTGACCCCGGACGGCCAGACAAAAAAAGGGGATCCCGAAGGATCCCCAGATGCTGCTGCTCGTTAAGGCTTTGCTGCCCGTGTTAATTCAGGTCCGGAATGCGCAGGGTCATGCCCGCGCGCAGGTCCGATGGATCGTTCATGAGGCCCCGGTTGGCCTCCAGAATTTCAAGGTAGGCGACTGTCGTGCCATAAAACCGAAAGGCGACGCCCGGCAGGCTATCCCCCGGCTGCACCGTATAGCTGCGCCCGGCAGGCGCGCCCTGCGGGGTGCGCGTTTGCGCGCGATCCGGGTTGGCTGGCGCTTTCGAGACGATCACCGGCGCTGTCCCTGACTGGGCCGGTTTCTTCATCTCCTCGACAATGCCATAGCTCATGGCCCGCAGAATGTTCATCACATCGTCGTCGGCGTCGCTCAGCGGCGGCTCTGCTGGCGCGGGTGTCGCCACCTGCGCCGGTCGCGCCTTGGGGCGCAACGAGGCCGTAACAACCGGCAGCGATGCCGCGACCTGCTGTACCGGATCGGGCCGCTTAGACAGGCTGGTATCGGATGGCAGGGCAAGAAGCGTGGTTGCGGGTTGCAAGCTCAGCGCATCCGGGCGCGCGCGGCTGACGTCTTCGGTGCGGTCCGGCTGTGGCGTCTCGCCGACCGACCACAACAGCGCGGCCGTAGACGTGATGAACCCGACGGTCAGAACGGTGAGCCGGATCATGCAAACCTCCCGCACATCAGAAGGGTGCACGCCCGTCGTATGGCGTCGCACAAGATTGTCACGCTGAATGTCCCCCAGGGGCCGCGCCGTGATTGTGGCAGATGCGCGTGCCCTGCCCGACTATAGGCGAATCACCGCCGCTGTGTCAATATATGGTCGCAACGTCAAGCCGTATTAAAGTGTGTGAATTTCCGCCCCAGATCTAGGGCCTATTTTGGCGGCAAAATCAGGCTTTGACCGGGGCGCAGATCGTCCGGACGCCGCAGGACGGACTGGTTTGCGGCAAAAAGCGGCCCGGTCATGTTGACGTCGCCGTAGACCCGCTCGGCAATGGACACCAGACTGTCACCGGGCTGGACGACATAGACATCCAGGTCCGGCGATCCGGCAACGGAGGCCGCAGGCCCCTCACCCAGAGACCGCCGCACGATCGTGTGCAACAGGCTGCCCGGCTGTCCCGGCGCGCTGTCGCGCCCGGTGGCCTGATTGAGCCCGGACAGCGCGTCCCACGTCATCCGGCGCATTTCCGCGTCATCTAGGGCGGCGGACGCGCCGGTAAGCCGCCCGGATACGGGCGGTGCGGGCCGGGTCGCGGGCGCAAGACCCGCCGGATACCCCAGCCCCCGTCTTGCCGGTTCAGGCGATGGCGCGGGCCGGATCGGAACGACTGCCGCCACGGGTTCGGCCCGTGTGACCGGCTCCGGCGCGGGTCGCTCTGCCGAACGGCGAAGCGCCCCCGGCTGCACCACCAAAAGCGCGACAGTCACCGCGACAAAGCCCAGCGCCAGAAGTACCATTCTGATCATCACACCACCTTATCGTTCACAACCCGCCAGCAACGGTCAGGCCAAGCGCACGCCAACTGTCCAGCCCGCCCCGGTAATACTTCAGTTTCGTGGCGGGATAGCCGGTCTCCAGCAGACGACGTAGCGCGGCGGGCGCTTCTTCGTCATCGGCACCAGCCCCAAAGACAACCAGATCGAACGCCCCGGCGTGATCGCCGTTCCGAACCCCCAGCGCATTCAACAGATCGTCCCGATACGGGTTGTCGGCGCGCAGCGTCGTGGCCGGCAGGTTGACCGCGCCGGGCAGGGTCGCTGCGGCATAGTCATCAGGCAGACGGGCATCGACAAGCAGACCCTGTCCGCCGCCGACAAAGATCTCAAGAAACTCCAGAACTTCGAGTTCCCCAACCGTCCCCACGCCCGGTGCCGCCATCATCGGCTGCACACAACGCGGCGGACAGGTCACGCCAGACCGGCTGATCTTGAGCGTTTGACCATTGAGTAACAAAGAGAAATCGGGGCGGTCTTCGGTGATGTGACTGGCCTGAGCAAAGGCGGGAAGCCCGACAAGGCTGGCCATGGCGCAGCCTAGGGCCAAAACAAGACCTTTCCACATCTGCTCGTCCTCCGGGCGCCGATCTGGCGATCGCCTCTTATCGTTGCCACGAAATATAGGGCAGAGTTGGCGAATCAGTCAATAAGCCCCGGCGCAAACAACCCGCCGAGGCATGCGCCCAAGGCGCGCAGGCCGTCAGACCATCCCGCGCAGCACATGCCCGGCAAGGTAAAGCGATCCGCAGATCAGCACGCGCGCCTCTGGGGCCTGCGCCGCAATGGCGGTCAGCGCCGCCTGCACGTCCCCGGCCTCGCGGGTGTCATGCCCCACCTCGCGGGCCAGCCGCGCGGTCTCTAGCGCGGGCAGGGTGTTCGCCTCACCGGGGATGGACACGGCGGTCAGGCTGTCGGCCACCTGCGCCAAGGGCCGCAGAAATCCGCGCGCATCCTTGGTGTTCAGCATACCGCAGATCAGATGCGTGGGCCGTTTGGGCAACCCCGCCAGATGCACGGCCAGCGCCTCTCCGGCGGCAGGGTTGTGACCGCCATCCAGCCACAGTTCGACCCCCGGCGCGGCCTCTGCCAGCGGGCCAGAGCGCAGCCGTTGCATCCGGGCGGGCCAGTCAGCGTTGGTCATCGCGCCCTCAAACGCGCGATCGCCCAATTCCAGATGCCGCAGCACCGCCAGCGCGGCCCCCGCATTCTGCAACTGGTGCGCGCCGGGCAATACCGGCAAGGGCAGGTCCAGCAGCCCGGTCTCATCCTGAAACACCAGCCGCCCGCGCTCTTCCCAGACATGCCACTGCTGACCATGCGCCAGCAAAGGCGCGCCCAGCGCCGCCGCGCGCGCCTCGATCACCTGCATCGCCTCATCCGGTTGCGGTGCGACCACACAGGGCACACCCCGCTTCAGGATACCGGCCTTTTCACCGGCGATCAGTGCCAGCGTATCGCCAAGGTACTGCTCATGATCCATCGAGATCGGCGTGATCACCGTCGCCGCAGGGCGCGCCATCACGTTGGTCGCGTCCAGACGCCCGCCCAGCCCGGTCTCCAGCAGTACATAGTCCGCGGGGACCCGGCTCATCGCCAGCAGCGCCGCACAGGTGGTGATCTCGAAATAGGTGATGGACTCGCTGCCATTGGCAACAACGCATTCGTCCAGCACCGCCTCCAGCGCCGGTTCGGAAATCAACGCGCCCGCCAGCCGGATACGCTCATGGAACCGGGCAAGATGCGGCGAGGTATAGGCGTGGCAGGTCTTTCCCGCCGCCTCGATCCCCGCGCGGATCATCGCCTGCGTCGATCCCTTGCCATTGGTGCCGGCCAGATGGATCACCGGAGGCAGCGTGCGCTCGGGATGATCCAGCGCCGCCAGCAGACGCCAGACCCGGTCCAGCGTGAGATCTATGATCTTGGGATGCAACGTCATCATACGTTGCAGCAGCAGGTCGGACCCGCGCGCCTCTGCGCTCATGCCCTGCACCCCTTCGAAATGGCGAAGATCACTTCGCGGTGTCGTCCAGTGCCGCGTTCGGCTCGGCTTTGATCTCTTCGGAGCCCGGTGGCGGCAGGTCGCCCCATGTGGCGGGCGGCAACTGCATCAGCATCCGAGTGATGACAATCAGTTCTTCGCGCATCTTGCGACGGTCGGTGACGCGGTCCAGCATCCCGTGCTCCAGCAGATATTCTGCCCGCTGGAACCCTTCGGGCAGCTTTTCGCGGATCGTCTGTTCGATCACCCGAGGCCCGGCAAAACAGATCAGCGCGTTGGGTTCGGCAATCTGCACGTCGCCCAACATGGCATAAGACGCGGTGACACCGCCGGTCGTCGGATGGGTCAGCACCACGATATAGGGCAGCCCCGCTTCCTTGAGCATCTGCACCGCGACGGTCGTGCGCGGCATCTGCATCAGGCTCAGAATGCCCTCTTGCATCCGCGCGCCCCCGGCGGCGGAAAACAGCACCAGCGGGCGGCCCAGCTTGACCGCCTCCTGCGCGGCGGCAACGATCGCGTTGCCCACATACATCCCCATGGACCCGCCCATAAAGCTGAAGTCCTGCGCCGCCGCCACGATCGGCGTGCGACCGATCTCGCCGGCGGCGACCAGCATCGCCTCTTTCTCATGCGTCGACTTCTGCGCCGCCTTCATCCGGTCAGGGTATCGCTTTTGATCGCGGAAATGCAGCGGGTCGGCCAGCGGCTCGGGCACCGCCAACTCGGTGAACACCCCACCGTCAAACAGCGCCAGAAACCTGTCACGCGGGGTGATGTGCATGTGATGTCCGCAATTGGTGCAGACATTCAGGTTATCGCTGATCTCGCGGTGAAACAGCATCGTGCCGCAGTCGTCACATTTGGACCACAGGTTCTCAGGCACCTCGCGGCGTGAGAAGATCGAGTTGATCCGGGGACGGACGTAGTTGGTGATCCAGTTCATGAGCGGCCTGCGCAAGTTCCAAGATGGCCGAGAGATAGGCAAGCCGCACCGGAAATGCAATCAACCATGGGCACACGCACGGCCCCGGCTTCTTCTGTCCAAAAATATCCCGCGGGACGCGACCAAAGGGAGCCGGGGGTCATGTTGCAAGCAGGCCACTTGTGTGACGCCCCTTGCCCGCTCACAACCGCAGCGCCACACGGGCGGTCAACCAACTGACCCCGATCATCGCCAGATCCAGCGGCAACAGTGCCGCGATGGCCCCTGTATCCTCGGGGCCAAAGGGCAGTTGCCGCAACGCCAGCCCAGACATATCCCCGCCAAGGGAGACCAGCGCGAACACCATGACATTGTTCACGAAATGCAGCGCCACCGCCGCCCCCAGATTGCCGGTCCGGGCCGTCAGATCGGCCGCGGCCAAGGCGAAAAGCACGCTCCACCCCGCCACCATCAGGGCGTTGTCGCCATAGACGCCCGGCATGTAGTGCCCCAGACCAAAAGCCAGCGACGGCAGCCCCAGCCAGATCGCCGGATGCCGCACCCGCGCCGCCAGTTGCGATTGGAAATATCCGCGAAAGAACACTTCTTCTGCACCGGTCTGGATGAAAACCACCACCAGCGTCGCTGGCAGAACCATCAGCCATGTATTCAACGGCAGCCCCGGCCGCGTCGATGTCAGCAAATCCCAGGGCGGCAATGCCAGAACCGCTGCGTTCAGCACCACCAGCGCACCAGCGACCCGCAGGAAATCCCACCGGAACAACCGCCAAGGCCCCAGCAAGCTGATGCCGCGACGGTCGTGCAGCATCTGCGCCACCATCATCGCCCCCACGCCCAGCGCCCCGGTCAGCAGCAGCACCAGCAGCAGGCTTCCCGGTGTGGTGCCGGTCTGTAGCCCCGCCAGCAAGGTCAGATAAGCGTCGCCCGCCATCACGCCCCCCAGCAGCGCGATAATCCCCCGCGCCAGCCCGAACCAGATCACGATACACAGCACCAGACCCAGCGCCAGACGCCACAACTCGGCGCGCGGCTCTGCGGGGGCCGTCATGATCTGGTGGCGTCTATAGCTCATGCAGCGGGGCGTTCCGGGCGAGACGAGGCGTCGCGGAGGACCTGAGCATAGCCTCGGGCCAATGTCATGCGGGTCGCAATGCCTTTCTGGCGCAACAGCGCGTGCAGGCGGGGCAGATTGTGCGCGGGCACATGCATCACAAGGTGATGCTCCAGATGGTAGTTCACCCAGTAGGGCGCAAGGAACATCCGTTCCAGCGGCCCGGCCAGCGTTGTGCGCGTGTTGCGCAGCGGATCGTCACCGGCCTCGACAGCGCCGTGTTCGGCGATATTGCGGATGCGCAGGACCAGTTGGAACCACGTCAGCAGCGGCAACAACCACAGTGCAGGCCACAGCCACCCGCCGCCCAAGGCCCAGAACACCGCAAACAGCACAAGATTGGCGACCAGCGCGCGGGACAGAACCGGACCGCCAAAAGCCTGCGCCAGATCCTGACTCGACACGCCCTCTGTCTCTCCGACCAGGCGAAAGGCAAACATGATCTGCGCCGCGCGCTGTTTGATCCCGGTCTGGCCGGTTATGTCGCGCACCAGCTTGCGCCGCAGCGACGCACGGGTGGTGGGAAAGGGTTTTGACAGTCGCAGATCAGGGTCCTTGTCGGTCTGTGTATGGCGGTGGTGCATCAGGTGATAATGCCGGTAGGCGGCCAGATCGGCGAGGATCGGCGCGCCACACAGCCAGTTCCCGGCAAATTCGTTGAGCCACCGCGTCCGAAACAGCGCGTTATGCGCCGCTTCATGCATCAGGATCGCCAGCCCCAACTGGCGCGACCCGATGACCATAAGCGCCAGCAGGAATGTCGCTACGTTCGGGCACCACACAAACACCCCCGCCGCTGTCAGGATCACCCCCCAGCAATGCAGCACCAGCGCCGCCCCCCAAAGGTCAGAGCGGGTCGAGAGGCTGCGAATCTCCTCACGCGTCAAAAAGGCCGTTCCCGGTGTCATGCCCCCATGATCCGGGCCGATAAGGGGCGCTGTCAACGACCGCTCGGCGTTGACGCCACCGTCGCCCGTGCTACAGCAAGGCCATGCTCGACATCTTCCTGAAGACCGTACCCTTTTTCTGCCTGATCGCGCTGGGCTACGGCGCGGCAAAAACGCGGTTCTTTTCCGAAGAGGCCAGCGCCAGCCTGACGAAATTCGTCTTCTACTTTGCCCTGTCGGCGATGCTGTTCCGCTTTTCCGCCAATCTGCGCTTTGACGAGATATTTGAGCCACGCCTCGCCGCTGCCTATCTTTGGGGCACCGCCTTTACCTGGGGTCTGGGCATGGCGGTCGCCTTTTTGCGCGGGCTGGACCTGTCCACCGCCTCGATCGAGGCGCAATGCGCCGCCATCGGCAACACCGGCTTTCTCGGCGTGCCGATGCTGGCGCTGTTGCTGGGGCAAGAGGCGGTCGGTCCGATCATCCTGATCCTGTCCATCGACCTGATCGTGTTTTCCTCATTGCTGACACTGATGGTGACCGGCGCGCGCGAAGGGCGAATGCATATTGGTATCCTGCGCAAACTGTTGGCCGGACTGCTCAAGAACCCGATGATCGTTTCCATCGGATTGGGTCTCATGGTCTCTGCCAGCGGCCTGCCGGTGCCCGAGGCCGCCAACAGCTTTCTCACCACGCTGGGCAATGCCGCCACCCCCGGCGCGCTGTTTGCCATCGGCGCATCGCTGGCGTCGAAATCTGCCGAGCGTATCCAGATCGCCGCTTGGCTGAGCTTTGCCAAGCTGGTCCTGCACCCGCTATTTGTGGGCCTTGGGGTCTATGTCTTTTTCCCGGTCGACGCTTACCGCGCCGCCGTCGCCGTTTCTGCCGCCGCCCTGCCGGTGGCAGGCAACGTGTTCATCCTTGCCCAGCACTATGGCATCGCGCCGCAGCGGGTATCCGCCTCGATCCTGATCTCGACCGCCGTCAGCATCCTGACCGTCAGCGCGGTGATCGCGACCGTGACGGCACTCTGACAGCCCAGCCCTTGCGCCACCGCCGCGCGTGGGCGATGCTGAAACGGCTGACTATCGGTGCAGGTTTTTTTCCATGCGTTTCTTTTCCGGCATCCTTATTGCTCTCGTTTCGGCGCTGACACCGGCCCATGCCCAGCCCGACCGCGACATCCCTTACGATCAGGCCGACCCAGTCGTGCGCCGCACCATCGAGGAGCCGACACCAGCCCTGAATGCAGATCAGCATCGCGCGATCTACGACTGTCTGGCCAATGCGCTCGACTATGCCGACCTCTGGGTAGACCGGCAGCACGCCACCCTAGACAAGGACACGCTGGGCTATGTGCCGACCTTGCCTACCCTGCCCATTGGCGAGGTGCCGAACCCCGCGGCGCGAAGGAACTGGCCACGCTTCTCAAGGAGGGCTACACCGGGCCAGGATATGATGCAGACGCCGCCTATCTCCGGCTGTCCGCCTTGGTCAAGGGACGCCACTGGCGGTCGATCATGCCCGAAGGCATGTTCGACTATGCGATCGTGGCGGAACAACGCGAAACCAGTTGCAGCGCCGTCGATCTCATCAAGGCAGCGTTCGAACGTGTCGCCGAGGACGGCCGCAGCACAGAGCGCCTGCGCCGGATCGCACAGGACTACGCCGGGCAGCTTGCCTCCGAACAACTCGACTGCGCAGAACGTCTGCGAAAATTGCAACAGGAACGTCAGTTGCGACAGGCCGAGGAAAGCACAGCCTTCATGGATTGGTACGCCGAGGTGCTTTGCGATTCGGGACCGTGCGACTGACGGCACCGACCCGGCACTTCCCCCGCCACCCCTGCATTCACTACAGGAAAGACCTGTCGGGTCAGGCCGATTTGTTCTGCGCCTTCTTGCCGGTCTTGCTCGGCCGCTGGGCGTGCTGCCCGGCCGCGCCGTTGAGCGATTGGTACCAGGCCGGCTGCTTGACCGGATTGGCGGCGGGGCGTTTGACCTTGGGCTTCTTGGATTTGGGCATAACGTATCCTTTCAGGATCTCCGCACGGCTATAAGGGGTTTCAGGCCGGATGGGAACTGATCACGCAGGCCGCAGGACCGGCGTCTCGCGCCCCGCCACTGCCGCACCGCCCGCGCTCAGTCCACCCGGCGCACCAGCAACTGGTTGCCCGTTGAACTGCGCTTGGTCTCGAAGACCTTCAGCTCCGCCACCAAGTCCGACAGCTTGCGTTTGCCAAAGCTGCGGGTGTCGAAATCCGGGTTTGCGGCGGTGATCACCTGACCGATGTCCCCCAAGCGATACCATTCGTCATCCTGATCAATCGACTCCATCGCCTTGAAGATCAAATCCCGCACCGCCGTCAGGTCGTGCACCGTGCCCGGTTTCGCGCCCGTGGTCTTTTCCGGGGCAGAGTCGAGGTTCTCAAGGAAAATGAACCGCTTGCAGGCCTTGCGAAAGGCATCGGGCGTTTTCTGCATACCCATGCCATAGGCCTCCAGCCCCTGTTCGCGGATGCGGCTGGCCAACCGGGTGAAATCGCTGTCTGAACTGACCAGCACAAAGCCGTCGAACCGGCCCGTGTGCATCAGGTCCATGGCGTCGATCACCAGCGCGATATCGCTGGCGTTCTTGCCCACCGTGTTGGCGGGCGAATGATGCGGCACGATGCCGAAATCGGCCTGTACCTTGTTCCAGCCCGCCATCTGCTGGCTGGAAAAATCACCGTAGCAACGTCTGACACTTGCCTCGCCAAGGATCGCGATCTCATCAAAGATGGCCTTGGTGTACTTGGGAGAAGTGTTGTCCGCGTCGATCAGCACGGCCAGGAGTGTATTGTCTGCCATTGGGTCTCCGCGTTCTTCGGTTTGTACCGTGTCGGGCAATAGGCACTTGCCAGAATGGTATCTTAGGCCCCAGTCTGACAGGAATTTCAGACAACAGCCATTGGGAACGCCATGCAATTCATAGAAAAAACCCCCATTGAGACCGGCTTTGCCGAGGTTTTCGCACAACGGGTCGCACCGCAACTGGACGCGCTGGAGGCCAAACGCGCCGAACTGCGCAAGGCAGGCTGGCGCAATTTCGGCATCACCATGGTCGTCGGCGCGGTGCTCGGCGGCGCGCTGGCGATCTGGAGCGATCTGGTCATCGGCATCATAGTCGTGGTGTTCTTTCTGATCCCCGCCTTTGCGATCCGCGGCAGCCAGTCCAAGAAATGGTCCGGCGAAGTGGCGGAAACGGTGATGCCCGCGGTCTGCGATTTTCTGGGTGACGTTCAGTATGACCGCAAGGCCGCAAACAGCTTTTCGGCCACGCAGGCGAAGGAAATGGGGTTGGTTCGCGGCTTTGACCACGCAAGGCTGGAGGACCACATGACCGGCACATGGCGCGGCACCGGGTTTGAGATGGTCGAGGCCAAGCTGACAACCCGCACAAAGAGCAACAGCTCTTCCAATGAATCCACGGTTTTTCAGGGCCTGCTGTTCCGGATTTCGCTGCCGCATCCCGCGCCGACGCGCATCCTGATCGCGCGCAATTTTGGCCGCACCCTGAACAAGCTGGCCAGCTTCTTTGCGTCCGACAAGACCCGTGGCATGCCCCGGATCGAAACCGGGCATGTCGAGTTTGAAAAGGACTTTGAACTGCACGCCAAGTCGCCCGATGGCGTGTTGGATTATCTGCCGCCCGCCTTTCTGGACAATCTCACCGCCATTGGCGCGGCAGAGGCCGAGGGCGGCACATCCGGCATGGTCGCGGCCTTCGAGGGCACAGATTTCTGGCTGGCGCTGTCACGCACCAAGCCGTTTCTGGAAATGGCCAAGATCAATGAGCCGGTGGACAAGATCACCGAAGAGCTTCACGGCGTGTTCGACGATATGGCGTTGGTCCGGCGCATCATCGACCGTCTGCACGGCTAAAGCGTCCGGTACATCACCAGCGCGTCGACAAACCCCTGCTCCGGGTGGTTGAACGCCTCGGGCAGGCGTCCCACCACGTCAAATCCCGCGCGCTTCCACGTCTCGACCGCGCGCGTATTGGTGGCGACGACAAAGTTGTACTGCATCGCGCGAAAGCCCAGCTTTGGTGCGATGTCCAGCGAATGCGCCAGCATCGCCCGCGCCACCCCCTTGCCGCGCGCCGCCTCTGACGTGACATAGCCGCAGTTGCACACATGGCTGCCGCCGCCCTTCTGGTTGCGCACGATATAGTAGGTGCCCAGCAACACGCCGTCGTATTCGGCGACAAAGACCTGCCGTTCCGGACCGAACCAGTAGGCCAGCGCGTCTTCGCGCGTGATATCCGCGTCGATGGAATATGTATCGCCCGCCCGGAACACCGGCCTCAGCATCGCCCAGACGCCCGCGCGGTCCGCGTCCACAGCTTCTCGAATGATCATGTCTGGCCTTCCGTCTTGATGTGGACCACCTCGCCACAATGTTTGCAGTGCACCGCATCCGCGTCATGCAAAACCAGACCGCAGGTCTGGCATTCGTGCCGCACCTTGTCAGGCCGCAGGATGACCTGCACCAGACGCAGGAACAAAGTCACGCCAAAAATCATCACGATGACAGAGATCATCCGCCCCCACGGCCCCTGCAAGGTAATGTCGCCAAATCCCGTCGTCGTCAGCGCGGTGACGGTGAAATAGAGCGCGTCGGCATAATTCCCGATCTGCGGGTTCACGGTGTACTGCGTGGCATAGACCAGCCCGGTCATGATGAAGATAAAAACGCCAAGGTTCAGCACCGCCAGCACCACGTCGTCGTTGCGCCGGAAATAGGGAAAGTCCCGCTTGAGCTGCTGCGACAGGTGATAGGTGTGCAACAGCCGCAGCGTCCGCATCACCCGCAGGAACCCCAGCCCTTCCCCGGCCAGTGGTGCAAGGAATGAGACTATCGCGATCAGATCCGCCAGCGTCACGATCCGCGTCATCAGCCGCAGCCGGTTGGTCGAGATCCAGAACCGCGCGCCGAATTCGGTCAGGATCACAATGCCAAAGACCGCGTCCACAGTTTCGACAAAGGGACCGTGTTGGGTAAAGGACGTCACGATCACAAAAAGGATCGTCACGATATCAAAGCCCAGCAACGCATAACGAAACCGGTGCGCCCGGTCACTCTCTCCCACGTAAAGCTCACGGATCGTGTTGCGCATGACCGCTCCTTTGGGGGGCTGGCAAGAGTTTAGGATGAAACGCCCACAAGGAAACGCAGCACCGATCTGTCCCGCCGTACAAAACCCGCTGTCCTGACAGAGCCGGATGAGAGACGCGGGCGGACCCCACCCGACAATTGCAGTCCTTCCAAAACGTCATGGATTTGAATTGCCAGTGCAACAGCCGGACCGTAGCCTGCCCCGAAAGGGAATACACCAAATCACCGGAAAGATGACATTATTTTTCTCGCAGCCAAGGTCAACCCGTCTCCAGCCAACAATCCCGAATGAGTGTCATGTACCGAAATCTGCTTTTTGCCGCGTCTCTTCTGCTGTTGTCCTTTTCGACGGGTGCAGGTGCCGCGAACATTGAAATTGGCGCGAAATCCGCTGACCCCGAGGAATTTGCCCGCCTCAGCCTGACCGGACCGATCGAGGCCGGTGACGCCCAAAACCTGCGGGACCTCATGACCGATGAGGTCAAGGGCTACTATCCAGACAGCCACTACGTCACCATCACCCTCGACAGCCCCGGTGGATCGCTGGCCGAGGCCATTCGGCTGATGGACACGTTTCGAGACTTGCAGATCGCAACACGGATCGACGCAAAGGCCACCTGTCTGTCGGCCTGCGCCGTGGCCTTTCTGGGCGGTTCCCGCCTCGTCGCCAACGAATTCTGGACCAGCCGGACCGTTGAGCCGGGCGGCCAGCTTGGGTTTCACGCCCCCAGCCTGAGCCTGCCAGCGGGGGATCTGGTGCCGACACAGGCGTTGACGGCCTCCTATGGCCTTGCGCTGGAATCGATTTCCAGCATTCTGGACCGCCGCGACCGGTTCGACATTCCGGTGTCCCTGGTCGAGACCATGATCGCAACACCGCCCGATCAAATGTACGTTCTGGACAAGGTCGATGACTTTGCGCGCTGGAAGATCGCGGTCGCAATGGATCAATCAAAATGGCGCCCTGACAAAGCCGATGTCGCCCGCATGTGTCTGAATCTTGGCGTGTGGGAGAGTGGAGATAGTGTCGCCCGAATTGACGCGAGCTTTAAATCGGAAGCAAATGACTACTCACGTCATCAGCAAGTCGCTGAATGGGCGGCGAAAGTCAAATTCCTGCCCCCTTCCAGAACCACCGGCATCCAGACCGTTTATGCATACGCCACCGAAACGGGCATGGAAGTCTCCACTTGTGTCGCCAGGTTCACGATCTTCAAGGACCAATGGTATCCACGCATCTTCTTGTCCGACTCGTCGCCAGAAATCGCGCTTCAGGCAGCCCAACAGTCCAACACGTCTTCTCCCGCGCCCTACATGCTTCACGCTCTGCCGCATGATTTCAGCATCACGGCATTGCGCTGACAGCGCAGGGTCGTAACAGCAAAACGCCGGTTCCCGCCCGGAACCGGCGTCTCGGCTTTCCGTAGGGTGGGGTTTCACCCCACCGCCCCGGTCAAGCACCGATCAGAACACCACCACCGCGCGGATCGATTCACCCGCGTGCATCAGGTCAAAGCCCTTGTTGATCTCGTCCAGCGTCAGCGTGTGGGTGATCATCGGGTCGATCTCGATCTTGCCGTCCATGTACCAGTCCACGATCTTCGGCACATCGGTGCGGCCCCGCGCCCCGCCAAAGGCGGTGCCGCGCCATGTCCGGCCGGTGACCAGTTGGAACGGCCGCGTGCTGATCTCGGCCCCTGCCGGTGCCACGCCGATGACGATGCTTTCGCCCCAGCCCTTGTGCGCGCATTCCAGCGCCGTGCGCATGACATTCACGTTGCCGGTGGCGTCAAAGGTATAGTCCGCGCCGCCTTTGGTCAGGTCGACCAGATGCGCCACCAGATCGCCCTCGACATCATTGGGGTTCACAAAGTCGGTCATGCCGAAATGTTCGGCCATCGGCTTCTTGTCGTTGTTCAGGTCAACGCCAACGATCTGGTCCGCGCCCGCCAGCCGCAGGCCCTGGATGACGTTCAGGCCGATCCCGCCCAGACCAAAGACAATCCCCCGGCTGCCGATTTCCACCTTGGCGGTGTTGATCACCGCGCCGATGCCGGTGGTCACGCCGCAGCCGATGTAACAGACCTTGTCGAATGGCGCGTCGGGGTTGATCTTGGCCAGCGCAATTTCCGGCAGGACCGTGTGATTGGCAAAGGTCGAACAGCCCATGTAATGCAGGATCGGCGTACCATCGAGCATCGAAAAGCGCGAGGTGCCGTCGGGCATCACCCCCTTGCCCTGCGTCGTCCGGATCGCCTGACAGAGGTTGGTCTTGGGGTTCAGGCAGTAGTCGCACTGACGGCATTCCGGTGTGTAGAGCGGGATGACATGATCGCCCGGCTTCAGGCTGGTGACGCCTTCGCCCACCTCCAGCACCACGCCCGCACCTTCATGGCCGAGGATGGCGGGAAACAGCCCCTCCGGATCCGCACCCGAACGGGTGAATTCATCGGTGTGACAGATCCCCGTTGCCTTGATCTCGACCAGAACCTCTCCGGCCTTCGGTCCCTCAAGGTTCACTTCCATGATTTCAAGCGGTTTGCCCGCCTCCAGAGCCACCGCTGCACGCGTGCGCATCTTCTGTCCCTCCTGTGGATCGCGTTAGCGCCCACCCTGAGGGAAAGCGCCTTTCGCCGCAAGCATCCACGCCCGCGCGGATGCCTGCGACATTCGGCACGCGCCGGGTTATTCCGGCAGGCGCAGGTCCGTGGGCAGGCCAATCACGGTGGTCTTGCCACCGGCGTCATTGCTGGACTGCTGGGCAAAGACCCAGCCGACCACGGCATCGTATTGCAGCGCCGCAATGCCCAGCGGCTCACCCGTATCCATGTTTGTCATCGCAACCCGCAGGGTCCAGACCTCATGATCGGCGCCAAAGGGCGACGTCGTGTTGGAACAGCAGGTCTGCGTCAGGGTGTTCTGCACGGGGCCCGCGCTGGACGGCTGGACCCAGGTGACGGTCTTGCCCTCGGTCAGCGGCAGGAAATCCCGGTCCGGCAGGGTCACACCCTCATCGGTCGGAGCCGCGCGCAGCGCCGCGGTCAGCGCCGCGCGGTCGCCGTCCCTGCGCCGCCAGTTCAGGTTTGCCACCGGGATCACCCCGTTCAACACCGCCTGCCCGGTAACGGTATCGCAGGTCGGCTTGCCCCTGCGGATCTGCTCGTAACAGAGTTCCGTCAGGACGAGATCGCCCTCGGCCCCCAGAAAGCGGGTGGTATAGCTGGTCTCGAAAATCGGATCGCCGATCGGGACAGCCCCGGAATAGACCTTGTAAAGGGTGTCCAATTCCGTGTCGGCCACGGGCTGGGCCACGGCACCGGTGGCAAACAGGCAAAAGGCGGCAAGGGGTGCGATATTGGGGGTCATCCGTGCTCCAGTCGTCAGGTCGAATTTGCCCGGAATTTCGAAGAATAGATCATAGGATTCAATCCCTTTCCCCGAATTTTATGCATGCTCGGCTAAAAAATCCCGCGCCGCACAGGGCGCAGGCCGACTCGACTCCCGGCAACACGACGTATAGAACAAAATGAGAACATGTTGCCGCGATTCCCATGCCCCACCGCCGTATCCTCTCGCTCTGGTTTCCCCGCCTCGGCGCCGAAAGGCTGATCCGGGCCGAACCGCATCTGGCCGATGTCCCCTTTGCCACCGCCGCACAGCAGGGGCCCGCTCAGGTGCTGGGCGCGCTGTCGCTGGCCGCCTCGCGGGCCGGGTTGCGCAGCGGCCAGCCGCTGCGCGACGCCCATGCCATGTGCGCCGGGTTGATCACCCGCGCTGCCCAGCCCCGGCGCGAAGAGGCGTTTCTGGGCGCGCTGCACCGCTGGGCGGGTAAATTCTCACCCTGGGTGGCCTCGGATGCGCCCGACGGGCTGGTGATCGACCTCACCGGCTGCGCCCATCTCTTTGGCGGAGAGAAGCCATTGGCCCAGCAGGTCACGCAGGACTGCGCCGATCTGGGCCTGACGGTCTGTTTTGGCATCGCCGACACGCTGGGCGCGGCATGGGCGCTGGCGCGGTTCTCAAGGCAGGACGCGGCCCACGCCCGCTCTGGCGACGCCATCGACCAAGAGGCCCCCGCCACCCGCGCCCGCGCGGGCAAACGCCGCCACTGGGAACGCGGCGGCGCCGCCCCAACACGCAGTGCCCCCACCGGCACCGAGAAAACCCGCATCGCGCCCCCCGGCCAGACCCGCGATGCGCTGGCATCGCTGCCCATCGCGGCGCTGCGGCTGGACCCGCAGGTGACCGAACAGCTTGCCCGCCTCGGGTTGCGCCGCATCGGCGACCTGCTGGGTCAGCCCCGCGCACCGCTGGCCCGCCGCTTTGGCCGTGGCCTTGTCGACCGGCTGGATCAGGCCACCGGTGCCGTGCCTGAACCCGTCTCGCCCGCGATTCCGTCAGACCGTTTCGCCGTGCGCATGTCGTTCCCCGACCCCATCGGGTTCGAGGAGGACGTGGCCGAGGCGCTGTCACGCATGACCGAACAGCTCTGCGCCATGCTCGACGCCAAATCGCGCGGTGCCCGCGTCCTCCGGATAGAGGCGCACCGTTGCGACCACCAGATGCACTGGCAGACCATCACCAGCGCCAGCGCCAGCGCCCAACCGCACCGGTTGATACCCCTCATCCGTCTCAAGCTCCCCCAGATCGACGCCGGCCCCGGCATCGACATGCTGCGGATCGAGGCGGTGCACCACGAACCCCGACAGGAACGCACCCGCAGCGGCCATATACAGGCGGCGCAGCACGGCAGCCGCCGTCTGCAAGGCGGGGCGGCGCTTGAGGATCTGGTCAGCCGCCTCGGCGCGCGACTGGGGATGGAGGCCATCACCCGCCGCGCGCCCGCCTCCAGCCACATCCCCGAAAAATCCGCCCTGACCCTCGCCGCCGCATGGTCCGAGGCCGCGCGCGACTGGCCCAGATCGCCGGTGCTCCGCCCGCTGCTGCTCTGGCGACCGGAACCGGTGACAGCCCCCGACCAGCCGCACCCGCCACAGGCCTTCCGCTGGCGCGGGCGCGACTGGCAGGCCAAGGCGCAAACCGGCCCCGAACGCATCGCCCCGGAATGGTGGCTCGACGATCCCGAATGGCGCTCTGGCCCGCGCGACTACTGGCGCATCGACACCGACCGCGGAGACCAGCTCTGGCTGTTCTACGCCCACGGCGGCGTGACCTCTCCCGGCTGGTTCTGCCACGGCAGCTTTGCCTGACACGGACCCCCCGGTTTCTTCTCTGTCCAAATACGCCCGGGGGAGGCTCCCGCAGGGAGACGGGGGCAGCGCCCCCACCAACACTGGCCAAGCACGCCCACCCATGCCAAAAGCGCCCCGACCACGAAGGAGCGCCGCGCATGTTCATCGCCACACTCATCACCAAACCCGGCCAACTGGACCCCGCGCTGGTGGAAAATCTCCGCAACGCGCTTGGCGGCGGCAGTGCCGACTGGCTCTCGCCTGACGAGGCGGCGGAATTCCCGCTGGAAACGCTGCCCACAAACCTCGAAGAGATCCGCACCTCGATTGCCGACATGGCCGATCTCAACATTCTGCCCGCCGAAAACCGCCGCAAAAAGATGCTGCTGGCGGACATGGACAGCACCATGATTCAGCAGGAGTGTATCGACGAACTGGCCGAAGAGGCGGGCGTCGGCGCACATGTCAAGGACATCACCGCCCGCGCCATGAACGGGGAACTGGACTTCGAAGGGGCGCTGATCGAACGGGTCAGACTGCTCCGGGGCCTGCCGGAAACGGTCATCGACAAGGTGGTCGCGACGCGCATCACCCTGATGCCCGGCGGCACAACCCTGCTGGACACGATGCACGCACAGGGCG
The DNA here is from genome assembly GCF_048262615.1 of Antarctobacter sp. GTDB lineage: Bacteria > Pseudomonadota > Alphaproteobacteria > Rhodobacterales > Rhodobacteraceae > Antarctobacter. Next base: position 183,409 of record NZ_JBLXFB010000006.1, on the reverse strand, counting down.
CGCGGCGTGTGCTGGTCTCGGGCGGGTTCACCGCCTTCACCTCCCGCGTCTCAACCCTGTTGGGCTTTGACGAGAACCGCGCCAACACGCTGATGATCGAGAACGGGCACCTCATAGGTGAGGTTGGCCGCCCGATTCTGGGGCGGGAGGCCAAGGTGCAGGCGCTTGAAGAGATCACCGCCCGACTGGGGATCACAGAGGCGGATGTCATCGCCGTGGGCGACGGGGCCAACGATCTCGGGATGCTGGGCCGCGCGGGGATGGGCGTTGCCCTGCATGCCAAACCCAGCGTTCAGGCACAATGCGACCTGCGGGTGAACCACGGCGACCTGACCGCGCTGCTGTACCTGCAAGGCTATGCCAAAAGCGATTTCGCCGAAACCGGAGCCCGCGCGCCCCGGACCTGATCCGGGGCCTCCACGGTGCCCACAAGAGGCACCGAAACCGGGGCGCGGTCGCGCGGTCCTTATCCCGCCAGCCCCGCCACGGGCCGAATCTCTCCGGTCATCAGCCCGTCCCAATTGCGCACCGGCGGGTTCAGGAACCGCGCAACATCCGGATGTGCCGCCTCCAGCACACCCAGCCGGACCAGCAGCGCGGCAATGACGCATTCCGACGCCCGCGTCGCGCCATCGACGATCTTGGCGGCGATGCCCATGCCCCGTTTCGGCAGGATGGCCACATAATAGCCCTCGGCCCCGGTTTTGATCGCCACCGGTTCCTTGGCGGTCTGCATCAACAGCGTGCAGGCCTGCCCCTCCCCCGCCACCAGCATCGGATGAGCGATCATCGCCTCGACCAATTGCGCCGCCGCCCGCGACTGCGCATCGCCCCGCGTCCCGGCGCTGGCGTAAAACGCCATCGCCCGCGCCATGCCCACCATCGTGGTGGCGAAATTCGGTGCCGAACAGCCGTCGATGCCGAATCCGGGGCTGGTTTCGCCGGTCACCTCCTCGAATGCCTCCCGGCAGGCGATCTGCACCGGGTGCGCGAGGTCGACATAATCCGGTCCCGCCTTGAGGTGCTGCGTCAGCGTCAGGAACCCGGTGTGCTTGCCCGAGCAATTGTTGTGCACCCGTCCGGGCGCGCGCGCCTCGCGAATCATCTCGTGGCGCAATTCCTTGTCTCTGGAGGCCTGCGGGCCGCAAATCAGGTCGTGCTCGGACAACCCGCGCTCTGCCAACCACGCCTCGACCAGCCGCGAGTGCAGCGTTGCACCCACATGACTGGCGCAGGCCAGCGCCAGCCGGTCCGACCCAAGTCCCGCCTCGCGCGCGGCCCCCGAAGTCACCAGAGGCAACGCCTGAATCATCTTCGAAGAGCTTCTCGGCAGCACCACAGCCCCCGGATCGCCCCAGGACTCAACAATCTGCCCGGTCCCGTCACAGATCACGGCATGGCCGGAATGCCAGCTTTCGATCAGGGGTCCGCGATGAATTTCGACCATGGGAACCGCTGTCATCCAATGACCTCCAAGTCTTGAGCGAATATCTGCCACCGGGGCTTTTACGCCTCGGTTCTTTCAGGCTATTGTCCCGCCGTCGAGATAAAAACCCAGTAACGCATCCTGCATCAGGGACGTGCGGATCGTGCGGGACATTTGAGGTAAAGAACGCTGGAGGCGGCAGGAATGATGTCAGGTCTTGGTCGGGGATTGGGCGCACTGGCGGTTTTGCTGTGCGCAACCGCAGCAGGCGCTCAGGATAGCAGCACGGCGCGCGTGGACGCCATGACGGACTGGTCGGTCTTTGAAGAGGCCAGCCCGCGGGAATGCTGGGCGGTGACCACCTACAAGGAAAGCGTCAACACCAAGGACGGTCGCGTGGTCGCGGTGACGCGCGGTGAGATTCTGTTGATGGTCTTCTATCGCCCCGAAGCGGGCGTAAAGGGTCAGGTCGCCTTTACCGGCGGCTATCCTTTCGCCACCGGTTCGACGGTGAACATGGCCATCGGCGACACCGAATTCGAACTTTACACCGAAGGCGAATGGGCTTGGCCCGCGACCCCGCAGGACGACGTCAAGCTGATCACAGCGATGAAGCGCGGCGCAGATGCCGTGGTCACCGCCGTGTCCAGCCGTGGGACAGAGACCAAGGACACCTTCTCATTGCTCGGCTTCACCGCCGCGATCGAGGACGCGGACAAGCGCTGTTCCTGACACTGTAATCCGGCCCAATTCGGGTCGGGTGACGATATGACGACAATCACAGCAAGGGCCGCATGACCTCGTGTCATCCGGCCCTTTGGCATTCGCCCGCGAATCCTGTATACGGCAGGCTTCGCGCCAGACAGGAGCCCCTCGCATGACTGCGACGACGCCCATCACCCAGGACCTTGTGACCATCCCCCGCAAACTGCCGGAGGGACCGGTCAACCTGATCGGACTGACCCGCCCGCAGTTGCGGGAGGCGCTGCTGACGGCTGGCACGCCCGAAAAGCAGGTCAAGATGCGGGTGAACCAGCTGTGGCAATGGCTCTATCACTGGGGCGTGCGCGATTTCGACTCGATGACCAATCTGGCAAAGCCCTACCGCGCCATGCTGGCGGAGAACTTTGTGATTTCCCTGCCCGAGGTCGTGTCGAAGCAGGTCTCGGCCGACGGCACGCGCAAATACCTTGTGCGCATCGCCGGCGGGCATGAGGTCGAGGTGGTCTATATCCCCGAGGCGGATCGCGGCACGCTGTGTATCTCCAGCCAGGTGGGCTGCACGCTGACCTGTTCCTTCTGCCACACCGGCACGCAGAAACTGGTGCGCAACCTGACGGCGGGTGAAATTGTCGGCCAGATCATGCTGGCGCGCGACGATCTGGACGAATGGCCCGCACCGGGCACCGGCACCGGCGTGGACGGCCCGCGCCTGCTGTCCAACATCGTGCTGATGGGCATGGGAGAGCCGCTGTATAACTTTGAGGGCGTCCGCGACGCGATGAACATCGCCATGGATGGCGAGGGCATCGCCCTGTCGCGCCGCCGCATCACCCTGTCGACCTCGGGCGTGGTCCCTGAAATCGCCCGCGCCGCCGAGGAAATCGGCTGTCAGCTTGCGGTCAGCTTTCACGCCACCACCGATGAGGTGCGCGACAAGCTGGTGCCGATCAACAAGCGGTGGAACATCAAAACCTTGCTGGACACGCTGCGCGAATACCCGCGCCTGTCGAACTCGGAACGCATCACCTTTGAATACGTGATGTTGAAGGATGTGAACGACACCGACGACGACGCGCGCCGCCTTGTGAACCTGATCAAGGGCATTCCGGCCAAGATCAACCTGATCCCCTTCAACGAATGGCCCGGCGCGCCTTATCAACGCTCCGACTGGTCCCGGATCGAGAAATTCGCCGACATTATCTACAAGGCCGGCTACGCCTCTCCGATCCGCACGCCGCGCGGTGAGGACATCATGGCCGCCTGCGGTCAGTTGAAGTCGGCGACCGAACGCGCCCGCAAGTCCCGCGCCCAGATCGCGCAGGAAACCGGCCTCTCCTGATCCGGCGAAAATAAATCGCGCTCGGGTCTTTACCTTCCCGTGACTGGAAGCCCTATATCCGGTCGCAGGAGGGACGACTCATGAGTGTTCTACGTTTCGAAGTGACCGGAATGACTTGCGGCGGCTGCGCCGGGCGGGCCGAGCGTGCCTTGGCCGGAGTGCCGGGTGTGGCAGAGGCCTCGGTCAACCTCGCCACCCGTATGGCGACGGTCGAGACCGACAAACCCGCCACGGACCTGCGCGACGCGCTGAAAACCGCTGGCTATCCCGCCGCCGAGACCCGCATCCGTCTGAGCATCGACGGCATGAGCTGCGCCTCCTGCGTGGGCCGCGTGGAAAAGGCGCTGGCCGCCCTGCCCGGCGTTCTCGACGCCCGCGTGAACCTGACCACCCAGACCGCCGAGGTGCTGATCCTGACCGGCAGCGTCGCCCCCGCAACCCTCGCCCAGGCCGTCACCAAGGCCGGATACCCCGCACAGGTGATGGAGGGCGACACCGCCCCCGATCCGGCACACCGGCAGGCCGAAGAGGCCGCCGCCCTCAAACGCCAGACCGTGATCGCCGGGGCGCTCACCCTGCCAGTGTTCCTTGGCGTCATGGGCGGCCACCTGATCCCCGCCCTGCATCACGGGATCAATGGCACGCTGGGCCAGACCGGCTGGTGGCTGGTGCAATTTGTCCTGACGACTTTGGTGCTGATCGGACCCGGACGGCGCTTTTACCGCATTGGCCTGCCGCTGCTGGCCAAGGGCACACCGGACATGAACTCGCTCGTCGCGCTCGGCACGCTGGCCGCCTGGGGCTATTCCACCGTCGCACTCTTTGCGCCCGCCTTGCTGCCGGAAACGGCGCGCGCGGTGTATTTCGAGGCCGCCGCCGTCATCGTCACGCTGATTCTGCTGGGCCGCTGGCTGGAGGCGCGCGCCAAGGGCCGCACCGGCGCCGCCATCCGGCACCTGCTGGACCTGCGCCCCGATCTGGCCCGCGTCGAGCGTGACAATGGCCTTGTCGAGATCCCCTTCACCGATCTGCAAAAAGGCGACGTCCTGCAAATCCGCCCCGGCGAACGCATCGCCACCGATGGCATTGTCCTGACCGGTCGCTCCTATGTCGAGGAAAGCATGGTCACCGGCGAACCTGCCCCGGTGGAAAAATCCGAAGGGGCGCAGGTCGTCGGCGGCACTGTCAATGGCGCGGGCGCGCTGCGGGTGCGGGCCGAGGCAGTGGGTGCCGACACCGTCCTGTCGCGCATCGTCGCCATGGTCGAACAGGCGCAGGGGGCCAAGCTGCCGATTCAGGCGCTCGCCGACAAGGTTGTGCTGTGGTTTGTGCCTGCGGTTCTGGTCATCACCGCGCTGACCGTGCTTGTCTGGCTTACCTTCGGCCCCGGCCTGACCCATGCGCTGGTCGCCGGAGTATCGGTGCTGATCATCGCCTGCCCCTGCGCCATGGGCCTTGCCACGCCGGTGTCCATCATGGTCGGCACCGGGCGCGCCGCCGAACTGGGCGTGCTGTTCCGCAAGGGAGAGGCGCTGCAACGGCTCGACTCCGCCCGCGTCATGGCCTTTGACAAGACCGGCACCCTGACCGAAGGCCGCCCGGCACTGGTCCACGCCGTCGCGGCAAAGGGCTTTGACGCCGATACCATCCTGCGTCTTGCCGCCAGCGCCGAACAAAGCTCGGAACATCCCATCGCCCGCGCGCTGTTGCAGGCCGCGCGGGATGTGCCCGCCCCCGAAGAGGTAACAGCGATCCCCGGCCACGGGCTGCGCGCCCGTGTCGAAGGGCAAGACCTGCTGGTCGGCACCGCCCGCCTGATGGCCCGCGAGGGCGTGGATACCACACCGCTCTCTGACGCCATGTTCGATATGGAAACCGCGGCCCAGACCCCGGTCCTTGTGGCTGTAAACGGGCACATCGCCGCCGCTTTCGCCGTCGCTGACCGGATCAAACCCGGCGCGCGGGACGCCATAGCCGCGCTGAAACGCGAAGGAGTGGAGGTCGCCATGATCTCGGGTGACGCCCGCGCGGTGGCGCAGGCCATCGCCCGCGATCTGGGCATCGACCACGTCGAGGCCGAGGTCCTGCCAGAGGGCAAGGTCGAGGCCATCCGCGCCCTGCGCGAGAAATTCGGCCCCGTCGCCTTTGCCGGGGACGGCATCAACGACGCCCCCGCGCTGGCAGAGGCCGAGGTTGGCCTTGCCATCGGCACCGGCACCGATGTCGCAATCGAAAGCGCCGATGTGGTGCTGTCCTCGGGCGCGGTGGCGGGCGCGGTCAATGCGCTGCACGTCAGCCGCGCGGTGATGCGCAATATCCGGCAGAACCTTGTCTGGGCCTTCGGCTACAACGTCGCCCTGATCCCGGTCGCAGCCGGGGTGCTGTATCCCCTCACCGGTCTGCTCTTGTCGCCCATGCTGGCCGCCGGGGCGATGGCGCTGTCCTCAGTCTTTGTGCTGACCAACGCCCTGCGCCTGCGCCGCCTGCAAAGCGCGCTGGCAGAGGCACCCGCCGCCGCCCTAATGCCGCAACCGCAGGAGGCCACCGCATGAACATCGGAGAGGTTGCCAGCCGCTCGGGCCTGCCCGCCAAGACGATCCGCTACTATGAGGACATCGGGTTGGTGACGCCGCCACGCGACACCAACGGCTATCGCGCCTTCAGAGAGGCCGACCTGCACAAGCTGGCCTTCCTCGCCCGCGCCCGTGCCTTGGGGTTCTCGATCGAGGAATGCCGCCTGCTGCTGGGTCTCTACGAGGACGAAACCCGCGCCAGCGCCGACGTCAAGCGACTGGCTCAGGAGCACCTCGCCAGCATCGACGACAAGATTGCCCAGCTTCAGAGCATGCGGGCCACGCTGGCAACACTGGTCGATGCCTGCCACGGTGACGACCGGCCCGACTGTCCGATCCTGCAAGACCTCGCCGAGGGGGCATAACCCCGTTCCGGGCCTGATCCGGGCCTGATCCGGGCTTGATCCGGCACCCACGAGGATCACAGCTCGCGCCCGGCCCGCATCTCTCCCCAGCGCAGGATCGCCGTCGCACCAACCTGTGCGACGGGCCGCCACGGCAGTTTCTGCGGTGCCGCCTCTGCCAGCATCCCGGCCAGCAAATCGGACCCGACACCAGAGGCGTGCTCCGCCGCCAGCAGGCCCGACAACGTCCCCTTGGCCGTCCCCAGACCGTTCTGGCAACAGGCCGCGAACAGCCCCTCATCCACCTCGCCAAAGGCCGAGACCCCGTTGCGCGACAGGCACAGCCGTCCGCCCCAGCGATAGTCCATCCCCACGCCCGCCAGCATCGGAAAGCGCGCGGCAAACGCCCGGTCATGATCCCGCGCGACGCGCATCAATTGCGCCGCAGAGCTTTCCAGTGACGGGTTATAGGTAAACCGGTTCCGCACAATGATCCGGTCCCCGCCGGTGCCGGACATGCGCCGCACCGTTGTCCCCAGCGGGTCCGACGGCGTTACCCCCCATCGCGGGTGCCCGCCCAGCCGCGCGACCTCATCCGATGTCAGACCCCGTGTCATCGAGGCATAGGTGAACACATGCATCAGCCGCCCGGTGAACTGCCCGAAACTTTCGGCGTGCCCGTTCACCGCCAAAATCACCCGCGGTGCCGTCACCTGTCCGTTCGGCGTCTTTGCCACCCAGTCCCCGGCACGCTCCAGCGCGACCACCGGCGACATCTCGTGGATACGCACCCCGGCCGCGATCAAACCCGCCGCGACACCCCGCACAAACATCGCCGGTTGCAGCATCACCGCCCCCGGCGTGAACAGCCCGCTGCGATAATAATCTGTCCCGGTCATCTCGTGCATCTGACGCGCGTCCAGCATCTCGCAGGGTTCCCCCAGAGCCGCCAGATGCCGCGCAAAATCAAGGTTATGCGCGTGTCCCTTCTCGGTCGCCGCCGCGTTGGTCTTTCCCGACGGATCAAAGGCTTCGGACGTCAGGCCGAACTCTTCGACGACCGCTTTCGCAAACCCGATGGCGTGCCGGTTAGCGCGGATCTGGAACCTGTCGCGCTCGATCGCGCCGCCGTAATCCTCCGATGTCAGGTCATGCGGCAGGTCAATCATGAATCCGGAATTCCGCCCGGCGGGCCCCTCGGCCACGCGTCGCGCCTCTAACATCACGATCCGGTCGCCGGGATGCAGTTGCGCCAAACGCCGCGCGGCCGCCAACCCGGCCAAACCCGCGCCGATCACCAGCCAATCCGCCGTCACAGCCCCCTCCAGCGGTGTCGGTGGCGGGGCCTCTGGCAAAAGGGCATTCCAGGCTGCGGGACCGGGATCGACGGGCAAGCGTTTGATCTTCATAAGACGCTCCGCATTTTCTGTGTGACACTACTCAATGACCCCGACGACCGCGCTCAATGGGTGTGGTTAAGCGCGTCCACCGCCGGGATCTCTTGCATCCGCCGTGCCATATAGTCCTTCAGGGCGTCCTCCTTGCCCGCCTCCATCGGCGGTTTCTGATAGTCCCCCAGCAGATCGCGCGCGCGCGTCAGCGCACGCGCAGTGATCTCGACACTGCCCTCGGCGGCCCATTGCTCGACAGAGTTGTTGTCGAACATCTCGGGCATGAAGAACGCGCGCTGAAAATTCTCCAGCGTGTGCGGGTGTCCAAGGTAGTGCCCGCCCGGCCCGATCTCTGCCACCGCCGCCAGCGCCTCATCGAAGTCGTCCCAGCGGATGCCCTCGGCCATGCGGTAGGCCATGGCGCATTGTTCGGCGTCAACGATGAACTTGGCCATCGAGCAATGCATCCCCGCCTCGTTCCAACCTGCCGAATGCCAGATGTAATTGGCCCCGGCCATGATCACCGCTTGCAGGGTCGTGGCGCTTTCGTACCCGGCCTGCGCGTCAAATGTCTTGGCCCCGCCCAGCGTATTGGATGTCCGCCAAGGCACCCGGTAAAACCGCCCCATCTGGCCGATCATGAAGTTCATGAGGCTGATTTCCGGCGTCCCCGCCATCGGTGCGCCGGACTTCATGCTGACGGTCGACAGGTAGTGGCCATAGATCGCGGGACAGCCTTTGCGGATCACCTGCGTATAGGCCAGCGCGCTCAGCGCCTCGGCGTTCAGTTGCGCCACGGTCGGCGCGACAGAGGCCGGTGTATTCGCCCCGCCCAGCACAAAGGGTGAGCACAGCACCGGCTGGTTGCGGCGGCAAAAGGCACGCATCGCACCCAGCATCGTCTCATCCCAGACAAGGGGAGAGTTGCCGTTGCAATTCCCGGTCGTGACCGCATGCGTTTCCATATAGGCCTCACCGAACAGGACGGCGCACATCTCCATCACGTCTTCGGCGTTTTTCGGGCTGGTGGTCATCCCCATAAAGGTCTTATCGGAATGGATCATCGACGAATAGGTGATCGCCAGATGCCGGTGCGACACCGGCAGGTCGCAGGGCTCCACGATGTGATGCGCGCTGGAATGCATCGCGGGCAGCATGTGGCTGAGCTTGTGGAAATTCGACAGGTCCGCCATGGTCGGCACCCGCCGCACATCGTCCAGATCGCGCAGGAACGGCGCCCCCGTCATCGGTACGAATATCGAATGATCCAGACCAAACGGCAGGTCGTTCGCCGCATTGCGCGCATGATAGGTAAAGCTTTCGGGGATGGTCCGGATCAACTCCCGCACCAAGTGGCGATCAAGATAGACGGTCTCGCCCGCCACCTTGGCCCCGGCACGCCGCCAATCCTCCAGCGCGATCGGATCGCGAAACACGACTCCCACGTTTTCAAGGATATCCATCGAGGCCGCGTCGATCCGCGCGACCTGCACCATATCCATCGGCTCAACCAGCGGCAGGCGACGTTTGAGCGCCGGCAACATGGTGAAATCGCGCGTCTCGCGGATCGCCTTGCGGGCACCCCGGCCACGACGGACCGGACGGGCGGGGACGTTCATCAGCGTGGCTCCTCAAATGGCGGCGGGCGAGCCCCGCCCTACCCCAGATTGTCAGCGTCGTTCGGATCGCTCAGGTCGACCCAGATGGTTTTCAGTTCGGTGTACTGGTCAAAGGCGTGCAAGCCGTTGTCGCGCCCGCCGAACCCGGACTGCTTGTAGCCGCCGAAAGGGGTGCTGATGTCGCCCTCGCCATAGCAGTTCACGGTCACGGTCCCGGCGCGGATGGTCCGGGCCGCGCGCAGCGCCGTGCGCCCGTTGGCACTGAACACGCTGGCGGCCAGCCCATAGTCGGTGTCGTTGGCAAGGGCCAAGGCCTCTTCCGTGCTGGCGACCTCAATCACGCTCAGGATCGGGCCAAAGATCTCCTCACGGGCGCGCGGGTCGTCCCTGCTCACCTCGTAAACCGTGGGCGGCAGGAAAGCGCCTTCTGCCGCGCCGCCCGCCAATGCGGGGCCGCCCAGATAGCTGGCCACCTTGGCGCAATGATCGGCGTCGATCAGTGCGCCCAGATGGGTCTGCGGGTCCAGCGGATCGCCGGTCTTCCAGTCGCGCAAACGTGCCAGCAGCCGCTCTATCAACGGTGCCTTGATCGCCTTGTGCACGATCAGCCGCGACCCGGCGGAACAGTTCTCACCCATGTTCCAGAAGGCCGCATTGGCGACATGCGCCGCCACCAGATCAAGGTTTTCGGCATCCTCCAGCACCACCGCAGGGTTCTTGCCGCCGCATTCCAGAACAACCTTTTTCAGGTTGGAATCCGCCGCATAGTGCAAAAACCGCCGCCCCGTTTCGGTCGAGCCGGTAAAGCTGACCATATCGACCCCCATGTGGCGGCCCAGCGGTTCGCCCACGGACGGCCCATCGCCCGGCAACACTTGCAGAACGCCGCGCGGCAGCCCTGCCTCCATCGCCAGTTCGGCAAGACGCAGCGCGGTCAGTGAGGTCTGCTCAGCCGGTTTCACGATCACCGAACACCCCGCCGCCAGCGCCGGGCCAATCTTCCAAGCCAGCATCAGCAGCGGAAAGTTCCACGGCAGGATCGCGGCCACCACGCCAATGGGTTCGCGTACAATCATCGAAATCGCGTCGTCGCCCACAGGCCCGGTCTGATCGTACAGCTTGTCGACCGCCTCGGCGTGCCACTTGATCGTATGGATCGCCTCCGGCACGTCGACCAATTCACAGTCCCGGATCGGCTTGCCCGACTCGAGGCTTTCCATCACCGCCAGCTCCCGCCGGTTCCGGGTCATCAACTTGCACAGACGGATCAACGCATCCTTGCGCCCGGACGGATGCAGCCGCGCCCAGCGACCCTGTTCAAAGGCCTCGCGCGCCTTTTCGACCGCCAGATCCACATCCGCCGCATCCGCGGTAGAGATCTGCGCCAGGTCCTCTCCGGTGGCCGGGTTCGACGTGGCCATCGTTTTTCCCCTGCCACGGCGAAACTTGCCGTCGATAAAAGGCGTGGCGGGAAAGGTCAGGTCGGCGGCAATCGCGGCATAGTCCGCGCGGGTCAGCAGATCGGTCATGCAAGGGCCCCTTCGATGGCGGCAATGGCTATGTTCATCGTGCGAATGACCGCTTCCAGCTCGCGCTTGTCATCCAAGTTCAGCGGCTGCAACGGACGGCGCGGCGGTCCCGCATCGATGCCACGCAGGGTCAACCCGTGCTTGATGCACTGGATAAATTTCCCACCCTGTTCCAGAACACGCATCAGGGGCAACATGGCCGACATGATCGCCCGCCCCTTGGTGAAATCCCCCTCCACGGCACAGGCGCGATACAGCGCGATATGTGCCTCGGGCGCAAAGTTCGACCCGGCGCAAACCCAACTGCGCGCGCCCCATGCAAAGAACTCCAGCGCCTGATCGTCCATTCCGCAGCTCAATGCGATATGCGGATAATCGCGCGCCAGCATGTGCAGCCGGTTGATGTCGCCAGAGCTTTCCTTGATCGCGCAGAAATTGGCTGAGCGGCCAAGGCGGTCCAGCGTTTCTTCGTCCATGTTCACCGACATGCGACCCGGATAATTGTACAGCATCACCGGCAGGTTCGCGGCGCGGTCGATGGCCAGCGCGTGCAGCGCAATTTCCCGCGCAGTCGGATAGGCATAGGGCGGCGTCGCAATCAGGATGGCGTCCGCCTCGATCTCCTTTGCCGCTTCGGCAAAGACAATCGCGTCCTCGGTCCGGATCGCCCCGGTGCCGACGATCATCGGCACGCGACCCGCGATCAATCCCTTGACGCGGGCCATCATATCCAGCCGCTCCTCGGTGGTCTGGGCGTAATATTCGCCCGTGGTGCCCGCGACGATGATCCCGTTGACCCCCGCTGCCACCAAAACCTCCACCGCCTCGGCCAAAGCGCTCTCATTCAATGAGAAATCCGCATGATAGGGGGTGACCAGCGGGGTATAGATTCCGTCAAACTGCATTGTTGCGAGCCTCTTTCAGAGCATCAAAACGCACCACATCCAACGGCAGCGGGTCAGGCCGGACAAAGCGCTCCAACTGGTCCCGTGACAGATCCCAATGCTGCAAGGTCAGATCAACCGCCACGTCGGGCGCCTGTCGTTCGATGGCGGCGATCATCGCGTCATGTTGCTGCGCCGCCTTCTTGACCAGCTTCTTTTCCTTCTTCGTCGCGGGGCGATAGAAGGTCTGGCTCAACCGCGTGTGGTCAATCAGCATCCTGCTCAACGCGGGCATCATGTAGGGATTGGCCGCCATCTCGCCGATCTGGCGGTGGAACGCATGGTTCTCCAGCGCGGCGGCGGCACTGTCCGCACCCTCGGTCGCCGCCAGAAAACGCGCCTGCGTCTCTTTCAAACCTGCAATCTGGTCGCTGCGGCGGTTCTCGGCGGCCAGACGCGCGGTGGTGGCATAGACCAACGGGGCGGTCTGAAAAAACATCCGCAGGACCGCCAGATCCATCGAGGTGACCCGCGCGCCCCGGTTGGTTTCCAGCCGCAGATACCCCTCCCCCGCCAGCACCTGAAAGATTTCGCGCAGCGGCGTGCGCGACAAACCGTATTCACCGGCGATCTGGGTCTCATCCAGTTCCGCACCGGGCGCAAGATCCAGACTCAGGATACGCGCCTTCAGGGCATCGCGGCAGGCGGTCTTGTTGGTCACGGTCATGGCGGCTCCTCTCGCTGAATGTGTACGAGCTGTACATCGATTCGGTCAATCATTGTATACATCCAGCATACATTGATTTTGCCACGCAGATACAAGCACGGGGAAATCCCACGGCCCGCTTCGGTTTCTCTTTTGCAAAAATACACCCGGGGGGTCGCCAACGGCGACGGGGGCAGCGCCCCCTCCCGCAATCGACGCAGGCGCAACCGGTTCGGATCACGCCCAAAGGGACGGTGGGCGGGGCGACGTTCCGGAGGCACTCCGGGACAAGCGTCCGACCCCGTCCCGTTCTTCAAATGCTGTCAGGCAAACCCGTCAGTGCGCGTGGCCCGCGTGCCCGTGTGTGCGGGCGTCCTCGTCTTCGACGCTCACGTCGATCTCCAGCACGCCCACGGATGTCACCAGAACCACCTCCCAGTGATGCCCCTCTTCCAGCGCCTCGGTGAACCCGTCAAACCGGATCGCCAACCCGTCCGGCGTCAGATCCAGATGTGTGCCGGGGGCAACCGGGATCGGCGGCAGCGGGTCAAAGCCCATCTCGCCGTCTTTCATCCGGAACCCCACCAGCTGTCCCTCCAGCCCGCTGTCCAGCCGTGCGCCGATAATCTCGATCGGGGCATCCCCTTCGTTGTGCAGTTCCATGAACACCAACGCATGGTCGTGGTCGGTGGCATTGGTCCAGGGGTGCAGGATCTCCAGCCCACCGATCTCGAAGACATGGACCGGTGCGCCGTGATCGTTTTCGGCAAGAACCGGGGCGGCCATCAGCAGGGCAGCGGCAAGCAGGCGTTTCATTGGCGAAGGTTCTCCACGATGGGGCGCATCAATACGACAAGCGCCGGGACAAGGGACAGCAAAGACGTGGCCGACAGGAACGCCAAGGCAAGGTTGACCTCGGACCATGTGATAGACGCGGAAACGAGGATATCGGTCCGCACCGTCACAATCCGCGACAGGACCGCCGCCGAGGCGAACCCCAATGCAACGCCCAGCGCCGTGCCCGCCGCCAGCAGCGTGACACCGTAGCCCCAGACCACCGCCATCACGAAACGGCGCGGCGCGCCCAGCGCGCGCAGCATGGCCAGTTGCCGCTGGAACAGGCGCGACAGGATGAACAGCCCCAGCAGGACAGAGGCCGCGACCAGCACCTGCGTTACAATCGACATGATCTGCATGGCCCGCCGCACGTCGCCCATCACCCGGTAGAGATTGGCCAGCACCGTGCCCGGAAAAAACGCCATCGTCTCTCCCGCCTCGGTGAATTCAGACCGCAAGGCGTAGTTCGCCCAAAGCTCGGAGGCGCGCACAATCACCGCTGGCGTACCGGGAAACAGCGCCGGATCAAAGGGCGGGCCGATGCGGTCACCGTCCGCGAACGGGTGGCCATTGGCCAGCCCGTGCACCTCCCAGACCGTCTCGACCGGGATCAGGATGGCGCGGTCCCACGGCGATCCGCTGCGCGCCATACGGCCCACCACAACGATTTCGAACCCCTCATGCGCGTCGCCTTCGGCCGCTCCGCCCTCTCCATGCGCGGGTGTGAAATGATCGCCGATGTCCAGATCGATGGCCGCGCCGATGACGGCCTCGCCGGTACGGGCAAAGATACGGCCCTCGATCTGGCCGTCGGACAGATAGGTGACAAAATCCTCAATGGTCCCGACCACGGGCGCGCCCGCATAGCTGTCGCCAAAGGCGATGGGCGCCGCGATCTCGACCCGAGGGTGGCTAGCGATGCGGTCATAGGCGGCCCCGTCCAGCAGCGGCACCGCCGAGGGCTGAAGAAACACAGAGGCCAGCATCAGGGTCAGTTCAGACCCCGGAGCCGCGACCACCAGATCGAACTTCTCCGCCGCCCGTGCGGTGCCGATCCGCAACCCCCGTTCCTGCGCGATCAGGCCGATGCCCATGCCGGTGGACACGGCGATCAGCAGAATGAACATCACATTGGCCCATCGAAACCGCCAGAGCAGCGCCCGCACCAAGGGCATCGGGCGGAACCCGCGCAACAACGCAGTCCCGATCACAACCAGCGGCAGCAGCAGCGCGGCGGCCATTGCAATGTCCTGCGCGAGGACTGGCAAAGTGTCCCAGACCTCTCTCATGTGTTCGGCTCACTTCTGCAAAAGCGGTACGTCACGACGCACCAACAGGGCTGTCGTCGGTCAATTGACCGTCTTCGATGGTCAGCACCCGGTCCAGCCGGTCAAGCAGGTGCAGATCGTGGCTGACCGCGATCAGCGTCTTGCCACTGTCCCGCGCAAGCGCCACCAGATCCTCGATCAACCGGTCCGCTGCGGGACGGTCAAGGCTGGCGGTCGGCTCATCGGCGAGCAGGATCGCCGGATCGGTGGCCAGCGCGCGCGAAATCGCCACCCGCTGCCGCTCTCCCCCGGAATAGGAGGCCACGGTGCGGCTGTCCTGCGGGACGCCCAGCCGGTCCAGCCGATCCGCCGCACGGGCGTCGATCTGCGCCCGCGCGCCGCGTTTCGAAAACAGCGCCGCAAGGCTGGCATTTGCCCGCGGAGAAAGCTCATCGAACAAAAGGAAATCCTGAAAGATCAGCCCCATATGCGCGGCGCGAAAGGCCGTGCGCCGCTCTGACGACAGCCGCGCCAGATCGGTAGTCCCCCAACGCACGCTGCCGTTTGCCGCAAGCAGACCGCTCAGCGCCTGAAGAAAGGTGGACTTGCCCGCCCCGGATGGCCCGCGCACCCCGATCAGCGATCCGGCCGGCACCGCCAGCGACGGCACGCGCAACAGGGTCCGCGGCCCCGCCACAACACTCAGGTCGCAGACGTCCAGAGGCAGGCTCATCGGCTCAGGCTTTGGCATAGGTGGCGTCGGTCAGACGCACCAGACTGAGAAAACCGCTGTCAGGATCGCGGAACCTGCCCAGCTCCAGAACGCCGCGCGCCTCGATCTTGACGTTGAAGGGCAGGACATTGACCACGCGCTTGGCATAGATCGCCAGAATGTCATCGGGCCAGTCGGCCTCTGTCTCACAGAAAGGACAGACCGCCATCGGCCGCTTGGTCAGGACAAAGAACTGCGATTCCGCCTTGAGCGGTGGTGCCATGAACCCCTCGAATGTCAGACGTGCGCCATTGTTCTGCATGGCGATCTCGGACATGCCGCCGCCCTTCTTGTACAACTCGCGGATCCTCAGCGGCCCGTCGGCTGCCCATGCAGGGGCCGCGATAAGGGCGGGTGCGGCAAGACCTGCGCGAAGAAACGTGCGGCGGAACATGGCGGGCCTCCTGTGGTTTCGGGTTCGGTCGTCTGGAAACTGTCATTGTACCGAACGTGACAACGTCCGCTGCGCGCCACCCCAGACATAAGTCAGCGGGCGCGAAAGAAAAAGGCCCGGAACAGACGCTCCGGGCCGGTGCCCCGGCTTGGGGATTACTCAGCGGTAATGGCGTGGTGCATCACGTGGAAGATCACGTTCTGCTCAATCGTCGAGTCAAAGAGATGCGCCCAAGGCCCTTTGGCATAGACCATGACGTCCTCGCCAGAGTGGGTTTCCGACGACATCGGGATCAGCGCCTGCTGGACGTAGTCGATATCGGTGGCCTCTTCCTGCGTCAGGTCGGGGCGCGCGCCTTTGAAGTCATTGCCCTCTTCGACCAGCACCGACCCGGCCCCGTTCAAGTACCCCATGACGGTATAGGGCTTGCCATCCTTGGCCAGCAGCGGTTCGTCCGTGTGCTTTTCGCCTTCCTTGGCCACGCCGTAGCACAGACCCAAAATGTCAGAGCCGCGACCGCAGTAGCCGTTGAACGCAATCGCGTGCTCGTGGTCGGCGGTGACGATGATCAGCGTATCGGCATCATCGGTCAGCTCATCCGCAAGGGCCACGGCCTCGGCAAAGGCACGTCCATCGGTCAGCGTGCGGTAGGCGTTACCATCGTGGTTGGCGTGGTCGACCCGGCCCGCCTCGATTTCTAGGTAGTAGCCGTTGTCGTTCTGCGACAGGAACTCAATCGCCTTGCGGGTCATGTCGGCCAGCGACGGCTCATCGTCGTCGGCGCGGTCGGCCTCGTACTCCATGTGGCTGTCGTTGAACAGCGCAAGGATCGGGCTGTCCATGGTCAGCGCGCCGAAGGTTTCAGTGTTCCATGCATATTGCGCACCGGCGTCCTTGGCCGCGTCGATCAGGTTGACGCCATCTTTGCGGCGCCCCTCTTTGCCCTCATCGGTGACAACGCCTGCGGGCGCAAAGTGACGGCGGCCGCCGCCCATCGCAAGGTCGATCACGCCCGCGCCCATCATGTCGACCAATTGGGCCGCGATGTCCTTTTGCGTGGTGCAACCCTCTGGCACGCTGTCTTCCCAGTTGCGGTTGGCGGTCTTGGCGTAGACAGCCGCCGGGGTGGCGTGGGTCAGGCGCGCGGTCGAAACGACGCCAACAGATTTGTCCATGCCAGACACGATCTCGGCGAAGGTGGTCAACTCATTCCCGGCCACGGTGCCACAGTCGTCATGGATCGCGTCGCCGCCAAGATTGATCAGGTTGAAACGCTGCTTGACGCCGGTGTTCAAGGCACCCGCAGTCGGGGCAGAGTCCGGGGTCTGGGCGTTGATGTTGTAGGTCTTGACCAGCGCCGAGGACCAATCGGTCGTCTCATAAGGCAGCACGTGCTCTTCGCCCAGTTTGCCCATCTGCTGACCGACGAACAGGCGCGTGGCATAGTTGGTGCCGACACCGTTGCCGTCGGCCACCAGAACGATGACGTTCTTGGCGCGCCCGGTGTTGGGCTGGCGCGCGATCAGGGCGTCGACATGCGCCTGACCTGCGGTGAACCAGTCGCTGGACGCCTGCGGCAAATCCTGCGCGAAGGCCGGGAACGCGGCAGCGATGGCTGCAACGGATGCGAGAGTCTTTTTCATGGAAAGTGCCTTCCGAGTTGGCGGATTGTCCCGTTGCGCATAGGCGGGTTTCGTCTCGGATTTTTTACGCTTTTGTAACGGTTTAGTGAAACGCCCGCACCAATGTTGTCGTGATCATTCGCCGGGCGACACCGCCAATCGGCAGGATGTTTTGATTGAGATCTTCGACGGCCAGCATGTCCGGCTAGTGGTCCAGCATTCGGGGTAGCGCGGCAGATGTCGAGCGTATCCACAACCACCCTCCGCCCGCGCCACCGCCGACCCCCAATGCGCGGTCACTGGACCGCCGCGTCCCATCCCGCCACCATGTCTGCGGCGCGCTCTGCGATCTCGGACACGGGCATACCCGGCTTGAACAGGGCCGATCCAATGCCAAACCCGGTGATCCCCGCCTTGAGCCAAGCGCCGAAATCCGCCGGTCCCACACCGCCCACCGCGTAGGTCGCGGCCTCGGGTGGCAGCACCGCCTTGAGTGCGGACAAACCGTCCAGACCCAGCTTGAAGGCAGGAAAGAACTTCAGCCCGTCCGCACCGTTGCGCAGGGCGGTGAACGCCTCTGTCGCGGTGAAGACACCGGGATAGGACAGCATGCCTGCCGCCTTGGTCGCCGCAATCACACGCGGATTGCAGTCCGGAGAGACCACCATTCCCGCGCCGATCTCGCGCAATTGGCCGACCTGCACCGGGTCCACCACCGTGCCCGCACCGATCAGGGCGCGGTCGCCCGCATGAACGACCATGCGGCGAATGGTTTCGAACGGATCGGGTGAGTTCAGCGGCACCTCGATCTTGGTGATGCCGGCATTGATAAGCGCGTCGGCAACCGGTTCGGCCTCAGCAGCGGTCAGCCCACGCAGGATGGCAATGATCTCTCGGGTCATGGCTTGTCTTTCAAATGGTGATAAGCGGCGGTCAGACCCGCCAGAGTGATGTCGCCCGCAGGCACCAGCCGCGCGGCGGCACCTTGGGCCGACAGGGCGGCGCGGTAAGCCTCTGCCACGGTGTCCTCGCCCAGAATGACAATGTCCTGACCCAGCCAATAGGGCCGCGACGCCGCCAGTTCCGCGCCGATCAGCAGACCCGACAGCCGCGCACGGGTCACGGCTGCGCCGGTGCCGTTCAGCAAAGAGCCAGCGCGAAGGCCAAAAAGCGACGAGGTCAGCGCAGCAGGCCGCGAAAGCGTGTCACTGACCGCCTCGGCGAAGGCAGCCTCATCCCAGCCGTCCCCGCCCAGCGAATGCCGCAGGACCGACTGGCCGCTGAGCAGCGCAAACATCTCGCCGGTCATGAAGGTCCGGAAAGAGACGACCTCTTTGGCGCTGATATGCACCCATTTGTTATGCGTACCGGGCAGGCAGAGCACGCCGTCAAAGTCCGGCTCCCTGGCAAGAAAGCCGCCGATCTGGGTCTCTTCGCCGCGCATCACGTCGGGCGGCCGCATCTGGCTGATCCCCGGCAGGATATGCACCCGCAGGCGTGGGTCGCGGGTTGTCAAAGGCAGGCCATCGACCGGAACCGCGCAGGGGGTTTCGACATAGGGGGCCTCTGCCCAGCCCTGTCGCGCCCCGGCCATGCCGCAGATGATCACCGGCAATGTGTCGGGCAGGTCATCGCCCAGCAGGTTCAGCAGGGTGGGCTCATAGTCGTCAGCCGTCAGCCGCGACATGCCCTGGTCCGAGTCGATCCTCCGCAGAGGGCGGTCGTCCCCGCCCATCGGCCAGAGGCGCAGGTGTGAGGTGCCCCAGTCGGCGGCGACCCATTGTGGTGTCTCGGTCATGGCGGGCGGTCTCCTTCCCGCACTCAAATCCCATTTGGCAAGCAGCAAGGCAAGGCCTTGTCCGTCCCCGCCGCATCAGCGCAAGACCCGAAAGGGTCAGATGTCGGCACCCTCACCGCCTCTTTCTCGGCCCGGTGACAGATCCCCAAGCCAAGGACCGAGGCAGACACCCCCGATGGGGCGCGGCCTTCTATCTGGACTTACAGGCGATGGCTGTCTGGCGGCCCGGTTCAATCGGCGCTCGGATCGATGCGCGATAGATGAAGGCCCTCTCCGATATATCTCGGCGGGCGGCGGAACGCCGCGCGGTTTGGAGGAACCAATGAGCCCCGTAAACCTTCTTCGGCGCGCCAAGGGCATGACAATCGCCCATTTTGCCGTGCGGTTCCGTTGCCGCATGACCAAGCCCCGTTTGCGGTAACACCTTCGGGTTGACATCCCTGCCCCTCGCTGCGCGCAATCGCGGCCAAGACACTGGAGGAGGGATTTCATGTCGGATCTGTTTTCGCTGAACACTCGGCGCGCGTTGATTACCGGATCGTCGCAGGGCATCGGGCTGGCGCTGGCGCGCGGGCTGGCGCAGGCGGGTGCGGAGGTCGTGCTGAACGGACGCGATACCGCCAAACTGGCCGCCGCCGCCGACACGCTGCGGGCCGAGGGCGCAACCGTACATGAACTGACCTTTGACGCGACAGATCATGAGGGCGTGCGCCGTGCCGTCGACGGGTTTGAGGCCGCGCAGGGTGCCATCGACATCCTAGTGAACAACGCCGGCATGCAGCACCGGACCCCGTTGGAGGATTTCCCGGCGGAGATGTTTGAAAAGTTACTGCAAACCAACGTCGCCAGCGTCTTTCACGTAGGCCAAGCCTGCGCGCGGCACATGATCGGACGCGGGCGCGGCAAGATTATCAATATCGCGTCTGTCCAGACCGCGCTGGCGCGCCCCGGCATCGCCCCCTACACCACCACCAAGGGGGCTGTTGGCAACCTGACCAAGGGCATGGCGACGGATTGGGCGCGGCACGGATTACAGTGCAACGCGATTGCTCCCGGTTATTTCGACACGCCCCTGAACAAGGCACTGGTCGAGGACCCGGAGTTTTCCGCCTGGCTGGAAAAGCGTACTCCTGCGGGACGGTGGGGCAATGTTCAGGAACTGGTGGGGGCCTGTGTTTTCCTGTCGTCGGATGCGTCGAGCTTCGTCAACGGACACACCCTGTATGTGGACGGCGGGATCACGGCGTCGCTGTGACCCCCGCTGCCCGGTCAGGGGCCGGCCCCCCGGACCAAATTGCACTCACGTAGCGTCCAATTAAGGATCA
This sequence comes from Antarctobacter sp., assembly GCF_048262615.1. GTDB lineage: Bacteria > Pseudomonadota > Alphaproteobacteria > Rhodobacterales > Rhodobacteraceae > Antarctobacter. Next base: position 162,859 of record NZ_JBLXFB010000006.1, on the reverse strand, counting down.
GGATGCGTGGCGCATGGGGGCCGGGCGTGGCCGGTTGCCTCTGTCAAAAGCGGCGGTCCGGCGGCGGAGCGGTTCAGGCAAAGCGCGCGCGTGTGCGGTTGGCGAAGGCGACCAGCGACAGCATCACCGGCACTTCGACCAGCACGCCGACGACGGTGGCCAGCGCCGCGCCAGAGGTGAGACCAAAGAGGCTGATCGCGACGGCGACCGCCAGTTCGAAAAAATTTGACGTCCCGATCATTGCGCAGGGCGCAGCAATCCGGTGCGGCACCTTCAGCGCGTAGGCCGCGCCATAGGCCAGCGCAAACATGCCATAGCTCTGGATCACGATGGGCACGGCGATCAGCGCGATCACCAGCGGGCGCGACAGGATCACCTCTCCTTGCAGGCCGAAAAGGATGGCAACGGTGGCAATCAGGCCGACCACGGACCACGGTTTGACCCGCGCGGTGAAGGCCTCGATCGCCTGCGGACTGGCCAGAACGCGGCGGGTCAACAAACCGGCGACCAGCGGCAGCACAACGTAAAGCACCGTCGCCAGAACCAGCGTTTCCCACGGCACCGAAATTTCTGTCACACCCAACAGAAAGGCCACGATGGGCGCAAAGGCGACAACCATGATCAGATCGTTCACCGAAACCTGCACCAGCGTATAGGTGGCATCCCCGCGCGTCAGTTGCGACCAGACAAAGACCATCGCCGTGCAGGGGGCCGCCCCCAGCAGGATCAAACCGGCGGTGTATTGCGCCGCATCCTCTGGTGCGATCCATGGCGCAAACACGTAGTCGAAGAACAGCACCGCCAGCAGCGCCATGGTGAAGGGCTTGATCAGCCAGTTGACCACCAGCGTCACGATCAACCCGCGCGGTTGACGGGCCACGCCCGCCACGGCACCGAAATCCACGCCCACCATCATCGGGTAGACCATCGCCCAGATCAACACCGCGACAACAAGGTTGATGTTGGCGACCTCGACCGCAGCGATTGCCTGCACCAGTTCGGGGGCAAACGCTCCGATGGCCAGACCGGCGATCATCGCCAGCGCCACCCATAGGGTCAGATAGCGTTCAAAGGTGCCAAGCACGCTGTCGGCGGGGGTCGTGTCCGTCATCGGTCAGGGTCCATGAGATTTGCGGGGAATGGGGGGCAGGTGATCTGATCAAGCACCGGCTGACACAGGTCCGCACGCCCGCCGCAGCAATCCTCCATCAGGTAGGACAGCAAAGCGCGCATCGCGTCTATATTGGCGAAATACCGGACAGAGCGGCCTTCGCGCAGGGACGTAACGAGGCCCGCGCCCGACAGGATCTTGAGATTGTTGGACAGGGTGTTTGGCCGGATTTTCAACGTATCGGCAATTTGTCCGGCGCAAACACCTTCGGCCCCGGCCCGTATCAGCAGGCGGAACACGTCGATCCGCACGTCGTGGGCAAGGGCGGAGAGAGTCGAGATTGCGCCTGTCTTTTCCATATTTCATGTATATTCGAAATAATATGGATCGCAAGGCGCCGACACACCAAAATCGGCGCGCCGTCAGCGTCCAAAGGCCTTTGGAGCGGCTTGCGTCTAGCCACCTCTATCATCCGGCGTGGTCATCAGACATTCGACAGAAACGAAAGTACCGACCCTCGCAGAGCAATCCCCCCCGAGGGTCGGTGTGTGGCTTTTCATCCTGTCGGCAAAGGCGCAACAATGCCCCTTTTTGTCCAGCCCGTCGCCGGGCCTCGGCAAACCATCAGGGCCGGTCAGGCGGTTTGATCCGGCGGGGCAAACGAGAGGTGCACCTTGACCGCCTGCGTGCGATCCGCCGCCACGGCAAAGGCCTTGGCCGCCTCCTCCAGCGGGTAACGCCCGGTGATGATCGGACGCACGTCTATGCGTCCCGCAATAATCGCCGCAACGGCCTCGGCGAATTCCTCGTGAAAGCGATGGCTGCCCTGCAAGCGGATTTCCTTGGCCACAAGGGCATTGACGGGCATGGCGGTGTCACCAGCCACTCCCACCTGAACCAGCGTACCGCGCGGTCGCAGGGCGGCCACCGCCGATTTGATCGCGGGGGCTGCGGCGGAGCATTCGAAAGCAAGATGGAAATACCCCTTTTCGGCGGCATAGGCCTCTAGCGCCTCGGGCGTGGAAAGCACGTTGATCGTGCGGGTTGCGCCCATTGCCTCGGCCACCTTCAACGGGGCGTCCTGCAAATCGGAGACAACGATTTCCGCCGCTCCTGCCGCAGCCGCCGCCGCGACGCAAAGGCTGCCGATGGGTCCGGCGCCGGTGACCAGCACACGCTTGCCCTTGATGTCTCCAGCCATACGGGCGGCATGAAGACAAACCGCCAGCGGCTCGGCGCAGGCGACGGCGTTCAGGTCCGCGTCCGCGGGCAGGCGAATGCATTGCGCGGCCGCCAATACGATCCGGTCCCGGAACAGCCCCTGTTCGTGCGGCAAACGCATGGCCGAGCCGTTGAACCGCATGTTCATGCAATGCATCGGCAGGCCTTCGTGGCAATACGCGCAGGCACCGCACGGGCGGCTGGGGTTCAGCGCCACCGCATCCCCCGGTGCCAGCCCGGTTACGCCCTCGCCCACGACCAGCACCCGGCCCGAGGCCTCATGACCAAGGATGATCGGTTCCCGGACGCGGATTGTGCCAATGCCGCCATCCGAAAGGTAATGCATGTCGGACCCGCAGATTCCGCCCGCCGCAATGGCGACCAAGACTTGTCCGGCGTCGGGCGCGGCCACCTCTTCGGTTTCGATACGCAGGTCGTTCTGGCCGTACAGGCGGCACACTCGGGATTGCAACTTTGGGGTCTCCTATTTCGTCAGAATGGATGGCAGCCACGTGGCCAGCGGTGCGAAGTACGACACCGCCAACAGCACGAGGATATTGGTAAACAGGAACGGCAGGATCGCCCGCACAACGGGCGCCAGCGGCAGCCGCGCGATGTTGGCGCAGACAAAGAGACAGACACCCACCGGGGGCGTGGTCAGCCCGATCATCAGGTTCAGCACCGCAAAGGTGGCGAAATGCAGCGGGTCAATGCCGACCGCGTTCGACAGCGACAGAAGCGGCACAAAGAGGATGATCAGCGCGGCAATCGTCTCCATGAACATGCCGACGAAAAGCAGCAGAAGGTTGATCAGCAGGATCACCAGAAACTTGTTTTCAGTCAGGGACAGCACGGAGTCGGCGATGGCCTGCGGGATACGCTCGGACACCAGAATCCAGCCAAAGACATTGGCGAACCCGACCAGCGCAAGGATGCCAGCCGCCGAAACCGCGCTGTCGGCGATGATGGCGGGCAGCTTGCGGATAGGCAGCTCGCGGTAGATGAAAGCCCCGACGATAAAGGCATAGACAGAGGCGACAACCGCGGTTTCGGTCGGCGTGGCATAGCCGGACAGCAGCCCGTAGATGATCAGAAAGGTCATTGCGATGGCCCAGAACGCCCCGCCGAAGGAGCGGGCGACCTCGCCAAAGCCCTGCCACGGCTGGTGCGGATAACCGCGTCGGACAGAGATGATGTAGCAGGTCACCATCATGGCGACGCCCATCAGGATGCCGGGGATCGCGCCCGCAAGAAACATCTTGCCGACCGAGATACCCGACAGCGCGCCGACGATGATCATGGGGACTGAGGGCGGAATGATCGGACCGACGGTCGAAGAAGCCGCTGTCACGGCAGCGGAGAAATCCGCCGGATAGCCCGCCTTTTTCATGCCCGGGATCAGCACGCCGCCAAGGCTGGCCGCGTCGGCCACGGCGGTGCCGGTGATGCCGCCAAACAGCATCGAGGCGGCGATATTGGTCAGGCCAAGACCGCCCTTGATCCAGCCGACGATCGCATTGGCAAAGCGGATGATCCGATGCGTGATCCCGCCCTGGTTCATCAGGTTCCCGGCCAGAATAAAACCCGGAATCGACAGCAGGACAAAGACATCCATGCCAGCATACATCTTTTGCGGCATCACCACCGGCGGCATTCCCGCGAACAGCAGGTAAGCCAAAGATGAGAGCCCCAGTGTGATCGCCACGGGGATGCCCAGCATCAACCCAATGACAAAAACCGTGAACAGGATGGTGACATCCACGCCTTATTCCTCCTCGGGTCGGTGGGGTTTGCCGTCATCGGTGCCGGTCAGCATTCCGATCACGCGCAGGACGGCAAAAAGCGCCAGTCCGACAAGCACCAGCCAGACGGTCAGGTGCACATATGTCATGCGGATGCCCAGCGCCGGGGCGGTCTGCATCTTGCCGATGGCGACAAATTTCCACGCATGCGGCAGCAGGTAAAGCGCCAGCCCCGCCGTCGCGAACGCCCCCAGCAGGCGCAAAATCCACGGGAACGGCGCGGGCAACGCCTCTGAAATCACATCCACGTTCACAAGGTCCCCGGTGCGAAAGGCAACCCCGGCCCCGAAGGCGATCATGTAAAGCAGCGCGTAGCGGGTCAGCTCCTCGGACCAAACCGGCGAGGAGCCGGTCAAGCGGCCGACCACCTGTACCAGAACCGCGCCCATCAACACCGCAAAGGCAAGGCCCGCGCCGATTTTGGCGAGCAGAACAAAAGCGTCAATCAATCGTCTGGCAAGGGTCATGCTGCGGCTCCTGACAGGGTCTGAGGAAACACGCCCCGGTTCTGAACCGGGGCGCGGTGTCGGTGCTGATAGCGCTTACTGGCCGAATAGACCTTCGACGATCGGCTTGATCTCGTCGTTGACGTTGGCCAGAACGGCGTCCTTGGCAGCGGCCTGAAAGGCAGCGGCGTCGACGTCCACAAAGGTCATGCCCTTTTCCTCAAGGAACGCGCGGTCGTCGGCAAGGCTCTGCTCGAACAGTTCACGCTCATAGGCCTGCGCACGGGCAGCGGCCTCCATCACGGCGGCCTTGTCCTCGTCCGACAGTTTGGCCCATGTCTGGTCGGCGATGGTCAGGTAGATCCACGACCGGACGTGGTCGGTCAGGTTCACGTGGCTCTGCACCTCATAGAAAGAGGCGGAACGGATCAGGGCCAGCGGGTTTTCCTGCGCCTCGATGGTGCCGTTTTGCAGCGAGGTAAAGACCTCGGAAAACGCCATCGGGCCGGGGTTCGCGCCCAGCGCCTTCCAGACGTCGACAAACAGCGGCACGTTCGGCACGCGCATTTTCAGACCGTTCAGGTCAGCGGGCGAGGTGATCGGACGGTTCGAGGTCAGGTCACGCGCGCCACGGGCGAAATAGGCAATCGGGCGGATCTGCACGTTGGCGACGATCTGCGCCTTGATGTCTTCGCCAACCGGACCAGAGGCAAAGGCGTCCATGTCTTCGATGGTCTTGAACGCATAGGGAACCGCCAGCAGCGCCGCCATCGGGGCCCAGTTCTGGAGCGATTCACCGGTGATCGTCATGTCGACGGTGCCCAGTTGCATACCGTTGATCAGGTCGATTTCCTTGCCGAGCGATTCGTTCGGGAAAACCTCGACCACGATCCGGCCATCTGTCAGCGCCGAAAGCTCTTCGCCGAACTTGACCGAGGCCTTGTGCCAGGAGTTTTCCTCATTCGCGAGGTGACCCAGCTTGAGCGTCATTTCCTGTGCTGTCAGCGGGGCCGCGACCAGTGTTGCCATAGCTGCGGCAAGTGCCGTCATCTTGAAGCCAAAAGTCATTCCAGTTCTCCTCCTTGGATGGGTGCATTGACCGGCAGGGGCAAATCCCCCTCCGGCAATTCGAAATAGGCGGCATTGGCCGCCACGATCTGGGGCAGGTCAGACAGCACTTCGCGCAGATGCAGCCGGACGGCCTCATTGGCCCCCCGGATAGAACCGCTGTCGATCTGGTCGACGATGGCGCTGTGCTGAGCGATCAGTTTGCGCAGCGGGAACTGCCCCAAAGACAAAAAGCGGACGCGGTCCATCTGCGACTTCAGCCCCTCGATCTGCTTCCACGCCCCGGCCTTGCCGGCGGCATCCGCCAGCGTGCGGTGAAACAGCTCGTCGAGTTCGATGAACGCTTCCGGAGCGCCGCGCGTGGCAGCCTCCTGCCGGGTCAACTGGGCCCGCAGTTCTGCGATCAGCGCCGGATCGGGGGTTTGGGCAAGGATCTTGGCAATGTCCGCCTCGATAGCTTCGCGCAGAAAGCGCGCGTCCAGAACGGCGGCATATCCAATGCGGCTGACAATGGTGCCACGCTGCGGCAGGACCGCCAGCAGGCCCTGATCGGCCAACCGGATAAAGGCCTCGCGCACCGGTTGACGGCTGACGTCATAGCCGCGCGCCACCTCGGATTCCGACAGGCGATCCCCCGGCTTCAGGTCGTTGCGGATAATGCGTTCGCGCAGAATGCGGGAAATCTGCGGCGTGATCGGTGTCGCCGGGTCCAGTGACCACGTTGTCCTGCGCTCAGCCGTCATGATTCGCCGTCCTCCCACGGACGATCTACCATACTTCCATACTTCCATACTAGTTATCAAACTTGCGAGATGCTAAAAGATCCACGACGCTGCGACTCGAGGGAGGACATCATGAAGCAAACTTGGCGCTGGTTCGGGCCAAAAGACCTTGTGACCATTGACGATGTGACCCAGGCGGGGGCCCAGGGGATCGTTTCGGCCCTGCACCACGTACCCAGCGGCGCCGTCTGGACACCTGCCGAAATTTCCCGCCGTCAGGCCGAGATCGCCCGGATGCGCGATGGCGCGCCCTCGGGGCTCGACTGGTCGGTGGTCGAAAGCCTGCCCGTCTCCGAAGACATCAAGAAACAGCAGGGCGACTGGCGCGAACACATCGCCAACTACAAGACCAGCCTGCGGAACCTCGCCAATGCGGGCATAGAAGTGATCTGCTACAACTTCATGCCGGTGCTGGACTGGACGCGCACCGACCTTGCCTTTCGTCTGCCGACCGGCGCGACCTGCATGCGGTTCGACCTGACCGATTTTGTCGCCTTCGACCTGCACATCCTGCAACGCAAGGGGGCCGAGGACGACTATGACGCGGACCTGCGAGACGCCGCCGCACGCCGCTTTGCCAACATGACGCCGGACGCGCGCGAGGCGTTGGCCGGAAACGTCGTGTTCGGCCTGCCCGGCGCGGCGGAACACTTCTCGCTGGAGGACGTGCGCGCGCATCTGGCGCAATACGCCGAGATGACCGAGGACACCCTGCGCGGCCACCTGATCGACTTTCTCTCCGAGGTCGCGCCGGTGGCTCAGGATCTGGGCCTCAGGCTGTGCTGCCACCCCGACGACCCACCGTTTTCGCTGCTCGGTCTGCCCCGCATCATGTCGACAGAGGCGCATTACCGGACCGTCATGCAGGCGGTGGACCTGCCCGCCAACGGCATCACGCTGTGTTCCGGCTCGCTAGGGGCGCGGCCCGACAACGATCTGCCCGGCATGATGACCCGTCTTGGCGACCGGGTGCATTTCCTGCACCTGCGCAACGTCAAACGAGAGACATCAGATATCCGCGGATCTTTCTACGAGGCAGAGCACCTTGGCGGCGACACCGACATGGTTGCGCTGGTCGAGGCGGCGCTGAAGGAAGAGGCGCGCCGCAAGGCCGCAGGGCGCAGCGATTGGTCCATTCCCTTCCGCCCGGATCATGGGCAGGACATCCTCGACGACCTGAACCGCAAGGCGCAGCCGGGCTACCCGTCGATCGGACGCCTGAAAGGTCTGGCAGAGCTTCGTGGCATCGTTGCCGCCCTGTCGCCCCGGATCACCGCATGACCCAGCGTCTGACGGCCCGTGCCGCGCTGCCGGAGGGCGTAACACCTCCGGCCTACGATCCCGCCGCGCATGGCGAGGGGATCGTTCACATTGGCCTTGGTGCCTTTCACAAGGCGCATCAGGCGGTCTACACCGATGACGCCCTTGCCGCAGCGGGCGGTGACTGGCGGATCGTCGGGGTGAGCCTGCGCAGCGCCGCCCCGGCCGAAGAACTCTCTCCCCAAGACGGTCGGTATACCCTCATCGAACGCAGCGTCGACAGCAGCCGTGCGCGGGTGGTCGGGTCGATGTCCCGCGCTCTGTGTCTGAAGACGGACCGCCCGGCTGTGCTGGAAGCCCTCTGTGCGCCCTCGACACGGATCGTCTCGATCACCGTCACCGAAAAGGGCTATGGCCTGAACCGCGCCACCGGCGGGATTGACCCCAGCCACCCGGCGATTGCCGCCGACCTCGCCCGGCCCGATGCCCCCGAGGGTCTAGCCGGATTGCTGGTTTGGGCGCTGGCAGAGCGCCGCCGCAGGGGCGTGCCGCCCTTCACCGTGCTGTGTTGCGACAACCTGCCGGAGAACGGCCATCTCGTCCGCTCTTTGCTGACCGATATGGCCCGCCACTGCGCCCCCGATCTGGTAGACCACCTCACCCGAGACGTTGCCTTTCCCTGCACCATGGTTGACCGGATCACGCCGGCACGCTCCCCCGACACCCTCGCACTGGCGCAGGCCATGACCGGCCTCGAAGATCGCGCCACGGTCGAGACCGAGGCCTTTCGCCAATGGGTGATCGAGGACCGCTTTCCAACTGGCCGCCCAGCCTGGGAGACCGGCGGCGCGCTTTTTGTCCCGGATGTCCGCCCGTTCGAGGACATGAAGTTGCGAATGCTCAACGGGTCGCATTCTATGCTGGCCTACACCGGTTTTCTGGCCGGGCACAAATACGTGCGCGATGTTATGGGCGATTCCGCATTGTCCCAACTTGTCACACGTCACCTGGAGGCAGCCGCCTCCACCCTCGACCCACTGCCCGGCGTCGACTTTGCTCAATACACAAAACAGCTGACCGCGCGCTTTGCCAATCCGCATCTGGGGCATGAAACCTATCAAATCGCCATGGACGGCTCTGAAAAGATGCCGCAGCGAATCTTTGCCCCGGCGCTTGATGGGTTCGACAAGGGGCAGCCGCTGGAGGCCTTCGCCTTCGCCACCGCAGCCTGGATGCGCTACACGCTTGGCCGCACGGATGAGAATGAGGCGTATGACCTGCGCGATCCGCTCAGCGCCAAGCTTGCGCCCACTATCGGCGCGTCCGAAACTGCGGCAACGGTGTATGACCGGATCGCAAACCTGCCGGGGGTTTGCCCGGAACGACTTCTGACTTCGGCTCAGTGGCGCGCGGCTGTCATTGAGCGGCTGGAGCGCATGCTCTCCGTCGGCATGCAGACCGCAATTCGATCAGAGGTCGCACAGAGCGGCGCCTGAAACCTGCATCCGAGCGGGCAAGTTCTCATAATCCGCCCGCACGCGATTCAATACGGTACGTATGCAGACAGGCTGCATTGCTGCGTGCCATCGCTCATAGCCCGTCTAGCCCAGCGGTCGACGTCCCAAGACAGGGCATTTATCAGATGAATTGGTCGGAGTGAGAGGATTCGAACCTCCGGCCCCTGCCTCCCGAAGACAGTGCTCTACCAAGCTGAGCTACACTCCGACCGTGGCGGGCGGGATAGCTGAGCCACGGGGCTTTGGCAAGGCTCAATCTGCTGTCGGCTCCGCATCTTTAAGCTTGTTCCGGGAGAGCTTGCCAAAGAAGTGGATACGCGGGATCGCACCGGTTTCAAACCGCGACCGTGTCTGAAGGACAGGGCGCATCGTCCCGGACTTGCCGCCTTCGCGCAGCACGATGTAGATGCCGCTGGCGATGATGATCGCCGCCCCCGCCACGGTCCAGGCATCCGGATATTCGTCAAAGAAGATCGCACCGGTGAACGCCGCCCAAATGATCTGCGAATACTGCATCGGGGCCACGACAACAGCCTCACCCGCCCTGTAGGCCATGATGATCAGCGCCGAGGCCGCGAACGCCATCGCCGACATCAGCGCCATACCGCCCAGATCCACGGTGGGCATCGGAACATAGACAAAAGGCAGCATCGCCCCCATCACGACGAAGTTTGCCAGAATGGGGTACAGCAGCAGGACCACGCTGCGCTCTTCCTTGCCGATCTTGCGCACGATGATCGAGGCCAGCGAACTGCCAAAGGCCGCGACAAGCGCCGCCAGATGGCCAAGGCTCAACTCGGTGCCACCGGGGCGCAGGACCACCATCACACCGCACAGGCCGACGGCCACGGCAAGACCGCGCCGCAGGCCCACCTGTTCGCCCAGAACAGGAATGGCCAGAACGGTGATCAGCAGAGGGGCCGCAAAGAGAATCGCATAGGTCTGCGCCAGCGGCAGCACGGAAAACGCGTAGAAGGCAGAAAACCCGGTGACCACCGTCGCCACGGTCCGCATCAGCATCCACCACGGATGCACCGGGCGCAGCGTGCCCGGCTCTGTCTCGCGGATCAGGATAAGAGAGACCAGTGGGAAAGAGAAAAGTCCCGCGAAGAACACGATCTGCACCGGGCTGTAGTGACTGCCCAGATACTTCACGATGACATCGTGCAGGGAAAACGTGGCAAAGGCGAGCAGCGCGAACAGGGCGCCTCGGGCGTTGGATGTCATCGGAGAACCATTTCGGCTGGAACGGCCATTGGCCTTGTCACTCCGCTAGCACGCCTGCGGCGCAGAACGAAAGCACGGCGACCACACAGATTGCATTTCCGATCATTTTTGAGAGATCAGGGACAGGGCTCTGCTGTCCAGCCGTCGGCGACGCCGCGATGGCATGTCTGGCGAAAGCCATAGGCCATCACGGCCCAACTCAGGTTTTCGACCTGAATGAACTCTATCCGTCGCTGCACGGCGCTGACGGAATCGTCGCCGCCGCCACCCAAAGTCAGCACCATCACCAGACGGTCACCTTCGAACCCGGCAGACAGGTCCAGTGACGGCGCACCTTCGCCGCTTTCCGGAAACCCGGACATCCAGTCTTCGAATAGACTGACGGGGCGGTGGACCACACGGGTCTCCGGCTGGCGAAAATCAGAGTATCCGGGGAGAATTTCAACCTCCTGCGCAGCGACAGGACCGGCAAGGAGGCAGGAAATCAGAACGGGGCGCAGCATGTCAGTTGCCTTTTCGGTTGGACAGGTCCAGCCTGTCCAACCCGCGCGCCCCTGTCCAGTCTTACAGCGAGGCGTCCAGCGCGGCCACAACAGCGTCGCCCATCTGGCTGGTCGAAACCGGGTCAACACCCTCTTCGCCCAGCAGATCCGCGGTGCGGAAACCGTCAGCCAGTACTTTTTCCACGGCGTCCTCAAGCCGGGTCGCCTCATCGCCTTGGTCAAAGCTGTAGCGCAGCGCCATGGCAAACGAGAGGATGCAGGCGATGGGGTTTGCCTTGCCCTGCCCCGCGATGTCCGGTGCGCTGCCGTGCACCGGCTCATACAGCGCCTTTGGGCGACCGTTTGCCATCGGCTTGCCCAGCGACGCAGAAGGCAGCATGCCAAGGCTGCCGGTCAGCATCGCGGCAGCGTCAGACAGCAAGTCACCAAACAGGTTGTCGGTCACGATCACGTCAAACTGCTTGGGCCAGCGGCAAAGCTGCATGGCACCGGCATCGGCGTACATATGGCTCAACTCGACCTCGGGGTAATCCTTGCCCACCTCGGTCACCACCTCGCGCCAGAGCACGCCGGATTCCATGACGTTGGCCTTTTCCATCGAGCACAGCTTTTTGCCCCGGCGCATCGCCAGTTCAAACGCCGACCGCGCGACCCGGTCGATTTCCGATTCGGTATAGCGCTGGGTGTTGATGCCGACCCGTTCGTTGCCCTCTTCGATGATGCCGCGTGGCTCCCCAAAGTAGATGCCGGAAGTCAGTTCGCGCACGATCATGATATCCAGACCGGCGACCACGTCCTTTTTCAGGCTGCTGAAATCCGCCAGCGCGTCAAAGCACTGGGCCGGGCGCAGGTTGGCGAACAGGTCCATTTCCTTGCGCAGGCGCAGCAATCCGCGCTCTGGTTTGACGGAAAAATCCAGAACGTCGTATTTCGGGCCGCCCACGGCCCCCAGCAGCACCGCGTCCACCTCTTGCGCGCGGGCCATGGTCTCATCGGTCAAGGGCGTGCCATGCGCGTCATAGGCGGCACCGCCGACCAGATCCTCGGACACGTCAAAGGCAAGGGCGCGATTGGCGCCGTACCAGTCGATGACCTTGCGGACTTCGGCCATGACCTCGGGGCCGATGCCGTCGCCGGGCAGGATAAGAAGCGAAGGGTTGGACATGGTCGGCTCTCCTTTTCGTGACGTCAGGGCCGTAGCGCGCGCGCGCGGTCGGGTCAATATCACCTGCGGATTCCGGGTCAGTCCACCTGCGCCAACAACCCTTCGGCCAGCGCGTCCCAGACACGTCGGATGCGCGGCGTGCGCCGCACCGCCTCATGCGCCGCCAGCCACAGCGGCAGCGTTGGCAAGGGCACATCCGGCAACACCTGTTCGACAACCGGCTCTGCCCGCCCCACCCGCAGCTGCGCGATGCCAATGCCGCAACCGGCCCGGACCATTTCCCAATAAACGCTGTGATGGTCGGTCCGCGTGGCGAACCATTCGCGTTGCGCCTCCAGCCCCATTGCACGCAGGCCGCGCAGAATCAGATCGGACCGGTCATAGCCGACAAGATCGTGGTCAAAATACTGCTCAAACCGCTCCGGTCGGCCCCGTCGGTCAAGGTAGCGCTTGGCGGCGAAAAGCCCGAGGCTGAGCTCCCCCAGATGGCGGGTCACGATGTCCAGCTGCTCGCTGCGGTACATGCGCACGGCGATGTCCGCCTCTCGGTACAGCAGGTTTTCGGACCGGTCGGTGGGGACAAGGTCAATGGTGATGTCCGGCTCTTCCTCGCGCAGCCGGGCAAGGATCGCCGGCAGATAGTGCTGCGCGGTAAAGACGCTGGCGGTGATGCGAACCGGGCCTGACAGGGTTTCAGAACGACCGGCGGCGGCAAGGCTGAAGCCCTGCATCCCTTCGGCCATTCGGCGGGCGTGAGGCACCAGCGCCGCGCCCGCGTCGGTCAGCGACAGACCGCGCGGCTGACGTTGGAACAGCTCAAGCTCCAGCGCGGTTTCGATCTGGCGAATCTGACGCCCGGCGGTGGGTTGTGAGATCGTCAGCTTCCGCGCCGCCTCGGACAAGGAGCCGGTTTCGGCGACGGTCAGAAAGGTCTGGATCAATGACCAGTCGAGTTTTGTGAAAGCCCCATCCATGCACAGATGAATACACGCCCTGCGCATTCTGGCAATTCCTCGAATCTCATGAATATCGCAGATTTCCCACAAGCTGGACGGAGGGTGCGAAAATGGTGGGAACAGTCTTGATCCTTGGCGGGAACGGTCGCTTTGGGCGCAATGCGGCAGAGGCCTTTTGGAACGCCGGCTGGCGCATCCGGCTGTTTGACCGCGCCAAGGACGACCTGACGCAGGCGGCACAGGGCGCGGATGTCATCGTGAACGGCTGGAACCCGGCCTATACGGACTGGGCGGCAATGGTGCCCAGCCTTACCGAACAGGTGATCGCGGCGGCGCGGGCGTCCGGCGCGACGGTGATTGTGCCGGGCAATGTCTATGTCTTTGGCAAAGACGCGCCGGACCACTTTGGGCCTGACACCGCCCATGGCGCGACAAACCCGCTGGGCCGCACCCGCATAGAAATGGAGGCCGCCTATCGCGCCTCGGGTGTGCCGGTGATCCTGCTGCGGGCCGGCGACTTTCTGGACACCGCCGCCTCTGGCAACTGGTTCGACCTGCAAATGGCACCGACGCTGCGCAAGGGCGTGCTGACGTATCCGGGCAACCCGGACGCACCGCATGCATGGGCCTATCTTCCGGACCTTGCGCGCGCCGCCGTTGCGCTGGCAGAGAGACGGGCGGATCTGCCCCGATTTGCCGACATAACCTTCCCCGGCTTTACCCTGACGGGTCGGGAAATGGCGGTGCTGTGCGGCAAGGTTCTGGGCCGCCCGGTCCGGATCAGGCGCATGGCGTGGTGGCCGCTGCGACTGGTCAGCCCGGTCTGGAGGATGGGCGCAAAGCTGTTGGAGATGCGCTATCTCTGGGACAAACCGCACCACCTTTCGCGCGACGGGTTCGACGGGCTTTTGCCCGGTTTCGTCGAAACCGACGTAACAGAGGCGCTGGCCTTGGCGATTGCGCCGGTCCTCAACGCCACGACAGATCAACCCAAACAAGACCATGCGGCCCAAGGTCAGGCGACGGCGGCGTGACGCCGTGGTTGCCAGCGGACAGCGTCCGGTCCGGCAGCACATAGCTGACCCGCATCGGGCCGGTACTGTCCCAGGCTACGGTCTGAACCCCCGGCATCGGGTCCTGAAGGCGCGGGTGCGCCAGCAGGGTTTGCGCGGCCCTGTGCAACCCATTGCCGCGCTCCGGGTCAAGGTTGAGATTGCCGATCACCGCAACCGGGCCGTCCGGGATCGGGCCAAAGTCACCGTTCAGAACATGCGCCCACAGCATGACCTCATCCCGGTTGCGGCGCCCGTTGCGATCCTCTGGCCCGTCGAAGACCGGCGGCGTAGCCGCCAGCGTCAGCAGGGTCAGATCGCCCTCCGGTGTGGCCACGCGCACCGCCCAAAAAGCCGAGCTGGACAGCCGTTGCGTTTCAAACGCCGGGTCGTCCGCGGCGATGGCGCTGTCGGGAGTGTCCTTCCACAAAAGCGCACTGTGGTCCGCCATCAGATCCACCGGATGCCGTGACAGGACCGCCATACCGCCCTGCCCCGCGAACCAGCCAAAGCCCTGCGCATCCCTTGGCCCGCCGCGCCGTCCGTCACCGTCGATGTCCAGCCCGGTGGGCATTCCGGTGTTCGGTCGCGCGGCCAGCAGATGCGGATAGGTCAAACCGGCCTTGCCCAGAACATCGCGCAGTTTCGCCAAGGTCACCAGACCGGCGTCATAATCGATATCGGTCAGCAAGAGAACATCCGGCGCGGCGGTCAGAACCGGCGTCAGGTCTGGCAAGGTCTTGTCGAATTCGGCCAGCATCAGCCCCGGCCCCTTGCGGCTGAAATCGCCATGCCATGTTCCGACGCGCACAGGCTCGGCACAGGCGGCGCAGGCCACCAACAGGTAACTGAGGAAAAGGATCAGGCCGCCTGCAAATCCGCCTGCGCGTAGGCGCGGCGGCGCTTCTCCTCGATCAGGTCGGCGATGCGCATCAGCGCCACCCCCCGCATGATCAGGCTTGCTGGCAGAAAGGCCCATGCGCTCATCGTCCAAATCAACGTCTGCGGATCGGTCAGCGCAAGTGGTGTCGCATAGACCGCGGCAGCCTTCAGGACCGCCGGGATCAGGAATGGCAGAAGAAACCCTAAGGCCACGTTAACGTGGCTGTCGCGCTTGAGCCGCGTCAGGATATCGCCACCGGCGGTGGGGTCATACAGCGGCAGGTTGATCCAGAAATTGAACGCACCGGAACGCAATGGCCAGTCGAGCAGCCGGACAAGGGCAACAAAGCCCAGAAGGGTAAGCAGAGAAATCACATAAGCCAGTCCCGCCAGAGAGCGGATTTGGGACTCCGCCTCTACCGCCGGCGCAACCAGCAACATCAGCCGCACCGGCGAAAACGGGAAATCCATCGCCTCACCAACCATGGCACCGAACCCGGTCAAAGCCTTGGTCAGAGGCGAGGCCACCATATCGCCTCGGCAGATCAGCGTCAGCAACACAACTGTGATCGCCAGAGACACAAACCGGATGCGATTAAATGGTGGCGCGGCGCGGAACTCTATCAAAGAGGGCGAGTCGGCAACGTATTCGACAAAGGTAAGGATCGCGGCAAGCAAGCCGATCAACGCAATGATCTGAGTGGTTTCAGTGCGCGTCCCCGGCAACAACAAGGCCGGTGTCGCCACCAGCAATGCAACAAGGAACGCCCGCGCAGCGGCGGCCACCATTCGCGATATCACAGCTCTGCCCTTTCGTTCCGGACGGCCGCGATACGATGCCGCGCCCTTGTTCCATCCCGAGCCCGCACATTATGGCGGGTTGCCTCAATCTTGCCCAATTCTTGCCTCGTGTGCCTCAATTGCTCAAGCGGTCAAGGAACGCTTGCGCAGAATCGTGGCCCTTTCACGAAGGCACTGGTGCGGGATTGCATCAATTACCGGGCACAAAAGAGGCACTTCAAGAACGCATCGCAATATGTTGCGGTAAAAGGAAATTCCACCACAACGTAACGGGCCGGGGGCACAAAGGCCGGTTCACGAGTTCTTAAACAGTTGGGCAGGTAAGGCCTGTGGCCAAGGCTGGGCACCTCTCCCGCGCACACGCGGGAGAGGCCATGTCACACCGTCAGACCCAGGGCCGCGCCTGCGCGGCCTGCGCCTCGAACGTGTCGATGGACGACACTTTCTCCAGCGACAGGCCGATATCGTCGAGACCGTTCAACAGGCAGTGTTTTTTGAACGGATCGATCTCGAACGCAAAACTCTCGCCATCCGAAGAGGTCACGGTCTGCGCCTCAAGGTCGACGATCATGCGCGCGTTGGAGCCTTTTTCCGCGTCCTTCATCAACACATCGACCGCCTCTCGCGGCAGGGTGATCGGCAGGATGCCGTTCTTGAAACAGTTGTTGTAAAAGATGTCGGCGAAGCTGGTCGAGACAACAGCCTTGATGCCGAAATCCTTCAGCGCCCAGGGCGCATGCTCACGCGACGACCCGCAGCCAAAGTTGTCACCGGCAACCAGAACCTGCGTTTCGCGGTACTGCGGCCTATTCAGGATGAAATCGGGGATTTCCTCGCCATTGTCGTCAAACCGCATCTCGTCAAAAAGGTGAACACCCAGGCCCGAGCGCTTGATCGTCTTCAGGAACTGCTTGGGGATGATCATGTCGGTGTCGATATTGACCAGCGGCATGGGGGCCGCGATCCCGGTGAGCTTTTCAAACTTGTCCATGTCAAAGCCTCCTTGGCTTCAGATGAGAGGGCAGGCCGCAACCGCGAGTCCCGGTCCGTGCCAGTGCTGGCGGCATGTCCTGCCGTTGGATTGGAGAAAATTGGTGACCTTGTGCCGGTGTGGACGGACGCAGGGACGCCAAGGAAAACGATCTTGATCGGCGATTTTCTGGAGGAAGAGACCGCCACATTCCGTAACAGAAGCTTTTCTCGCAAAACGGGCTCACTTCACCACCGCCTCTACCCTTGCGAGAATCGCGGCCACGCGCAAAGCTGGGCAGATCGCCGATACCGGCGATCATCTTGTGGATTGGGAGACCATCATGAAAATCGTTGTCGCTACAGCCTTTCTTGCCCTCGCCTCGACCGCTGCCTTTGCCGGCAGCCATTCGGGCGCAAGCACCTTTCAGAACACCTGCTCGAACATTGCCTTCCAATACGGCGCGGACGGGAGCGCGCAGATCTCGGCCGTGTGCCTGAAGTCCGACGGCATGCCGAACCAGACCAGCATCGCGATGCCGCCGATCGGCAACAACAACGGCATGCTGGAATTGGGCGGGTCTGCCGCGACCTTCCAGATGAGCTGTGGCAGCATCACGCTGGACGCAGAGGTCGATGGCGTCACGCTTTACGCGAACTGCCGCACAAGCAGCGGCGAGTTCATGGAAACCTCCATTCCCGTTCCCGGCATCAACAACTCGGATGGCACGCTGACCAACTGAGGCAAGGCATCCGGCGTAACGTGGGGCGTCCCTGTCGGGGCGCCCCTTTTCGATCCGCATCACACCAGCTCGCGCACGTCGGTGATGTGCC
Source organism: Antarctobacter sp. (assembly GCF_048262615.1). Lineage (GTDB taxonomy): Bacteria > Pseudomonadota > Alphaproteobacteria > Rhodobacterales > Rhodobacteraceae > Antarctobacter. The sequence goes on along the minus strand of NZ_JBLXFB010000006.1, from coordinate 145,263 downwards.
CGGTGACCGCCGCCGCTGCCGCCATCGCCGGTGACATCAGGTGCGTGCGACCGCCGCGCCCCTGACGGCCCTCGAAGTTGCGGTTCGAGGTTGCGGCGCACCGCTCTCCCGGCTTCAGCTGGTCAGGGTTCATGGCAAGGCACATGGAACAGCCCGCAAGACGCCATTCGAAACCGGCCTCCTTGAAGATGTCGGCCAGCCCCTCTTCCTCGGCCTGCGCACGGACAAGGCCCGAACCGGGCACAATCATCGCGCGCATGCCTTCCTTGATCTTGCGGCCCTTCAGGATTTCCGCAGCGGCGCGCAGATCCTCGATCCGGCCATTGGTGCAGGAGCCGATAAAGACCGTGTCGATCTGGATATCGGTCAGCGGCGTGCCGGGCTTGAGGTCCATGTAGTCCAGCGACCGCTGGGCGGCAGCGACCTTGCCGCCGGTAAAGCTGTCGGCGGATGGCACCGCGGCGCTGATCGGCAGCGCGTCCTCGGGCGAGGTGCCCCAGGTGACGGTCGGCTCAATCGACTCGCCCGCGATGGTCAAAACCTTGTCCCAAGCGGCATCATCGTCGGAATAGAGCGTTTTCCACCAGTTCAGCGCGGCCTCCCACTGCGCGCCCTTCGGCGCGTGGGGGCGGCCCATGACATAGGCAAAGGTGGTCTCATCCGGCGCGATCAGACCGGCGCGGGCACCGCCCTCGATGGCCATGTTGCAGATCGTCATGCGACCTTCCATCGACAGGTTGCGGATCGCTTCGCCGCAATACTCGATGACATAGCCGGTGCCGCCCGCGGTGCCGGTCTCGGCGATGATGCGCAGAACGATGTCCTTGGCGGTGACGCCCGGCAGCAGCTTGCCGGTGACCTCGACCTTCATGTTCTTGGACTTCTGCTGGATCAGCGTCTGGGTGGCCAGCACGTGCTCGACCTCGGAGGTGCCGATGCCATGCGCCAGCGCGCCAAAGGCACCGTGGGTGGCGGTGTGGCTGTCGCCGCAAACCACGGTCATGCCCGGCAGGGTCCACCCCTGTTCGGGGCCGACGATGTGCACGATGCCCTGACGGATGTCGCTTACCGGGTAGTAATGGATGCCGAAATCCTTGGCGTTCTTGTCCAGCGCGGCCACCTGGATGCGGCTGTCCTCGGGCATCTGGTCGGGATTGTCGCGGCCCGGCGTGGTGGGCACGTTGTGGTCCGGCACGGCAATGGTCTTGTCCGGCGCGCGCACACTGCGCCCCGCCATGCGCAGCCCCTCAAAGGCCTGCGGGCTGGTGACTTCGTGCACAAGGTGGCGGTCGATATACAGAAGGCAGGTGCCGTCTTCGTCCTCATGGACGACATGGGCATCCCAGATCTTGTCATAGAGCGTCTTGGGGGACATAGGTCCTCTCCCGTTTGTTGGCGTGTGGCTGTTCGGAAAGGGTGCGCAGTGACGCGCAGGCAATCAGGCGCGCGCCTGTAGCCGGGCCAGCACAGTGTGCGTGGCACCGTGGAAACGTTCGCGCAGACGGGCGCGGTCGGTCCTGTCGACATGGGGTGTCATGGGGCAAGCTGATACAGCCTGCCGCAGATTCCCGCAAGAGAGAGACGCGGGCCGCGAATGCGGTGGTTGTCCAGGGGCGTCCCGGTTCAGGCCGCGCGGCTCCGGGCCAGTCGCAGACGAAGATCCACAGGCACATGCCGGGCAGAGGAAATGCGCGGCAAGGTCAATTCCGGAATGGTCCGGTCCTCGCCGTAAAGCGCGATGTATTCATCGTGATTGTCGAAGGCACGCCGCCCGGCATAATCGACAAAACTTTCCGCGGCGACGCCTTCGGCGAGGATGACATCATGAGCTTCGGTTTCGACATGATAAACGGTATAACCCTCACCCAGTTCAGCCAAGGGCACCCATGAAATTCCGTCGCCGTTCACCAACGCACCGGCGTTGATCAACACGCTGTCGATCAGCAAGGCGTGGTCCGCCGTCAGCAGCAGATCCCGTTCAGGGCAGCCTGCGCCCAGCGCCCCGGCCCGAATGCGCACTGGCATCAGGCGGTCAGCGGGGCCGAACCGCGTGGAGACCCTGTGCCGCCCGATCCATTTCACCTGCACCCGTGCCCCATCGCTTGTCAGGATTTCCGATCCGATGCGAAGATCCTCTACAGCGATCCGGCCATCCGGGGTGCCGATCGCGGTGCCTGCCAGGAAACAGGCAGGCATGTTCTCGTCCATGACATCGCTGGGATCAATGCTTGGGGGGAACTCGGAATAAGGCAGGTTCGCCTCTGTCGAGCCAAGCAGATAGCCGAACTCATCCTGAATGAAATAAAAGTCGCGGCCACCAAAGGTCACCTTGCCAAGGAAGGTGGCATCATTCGGAGAATAGTCGGGATTGATGACTTCGCCCTGTTCGACCTCTTCGTCGATCGGGCCGCCCTGTTCTTCATAGATCGAAGAGCCGTAGACCGGGTTAGACCCTGTATTGGCCTGCTTGTTCCACCCTGACGGGACGCCGCCGATAGTGAACTGATTGTAATAGGTGGCGGACAGAACAGTGAACTGACCCATGTAAAAATCCATTTCCAAGCTTGTAGAGGCGGGGCAGATAACCGCAATAAAGGCAGCCTGCCAGCATCACGGACAGAGAGCAAGAGGTCGGTTGCGCAACGACCTGCCGCCCGGACGCCGCCAAGATGCCGGACCGCATGACGGACAAACTGACGCGCCCCCCTTGCCCGCCCCCGCGAAGTATACCACTTGCCGTCGGTCGCCGGAGAAACCGCGACACACATCCGAAAATTGTGATCCGCCCCCCGGACCGCCCCGTACCCGGTATCAGACTTCTATGAGGCCCCCGATGCGCAGCGCATTGAACATCGTCAACTCCGTTATGATCGCCGTCCTGATCGCAGCGGCGATGGTCGCGTTCGCGGAGGAACCTCGGTACGTGCAGCCGATCAACGAAACGCTGCTGCCCTGAGCGGGCTTGCCCGACGGCAATCGGGGTGCAAGTCTTGGTAAAATTCCCAAGGCCATGGCATGAACCCGGACACACCGCCTGAAGATATCCTCTCGCTCGATGCTCTGGTGTCGATCTTTCAAGCCATTCTGGTGCAGGTGCAGTCCTTTGCGGGGTCGCTGCTGAGGCCGTGGGTGGCCTATCAGGTCGGCATTGCGATTGCCTTGCTGCTGGTGGCGACGCTGCTGGCCACATTTCTGCGTCCGCGTTTCGATGCGTGGCTACGCTCTCGCGATGGCTGGGCGAAGTGGCGCTTGCGGATTGGGCTGATCGTTCACCGGCGCATGCGCATGATCGTTTTTGTCGCGCTGATCTGGACAACCTATTTCATCATGCGCGAGGTGACGTGGCCGTCGCGATCATACCTGTTGGGTATCATCGCCGACCTCGCCACCGCGTGGCTGTTCATCGCCTTCGCGACGCGCCTGATCCTCAATCCCCTGCTTCGTGCACTTGTACGCTATGGCGCATGGACATGGGTGACTCTGTCGATCCTGAATCTGACGGCCCAGACGCAAACGCTCCTTGAAAGCATCGCCTTTTCCATCGGCGACAGCCGGTTCTCGCTATGGCTTCTGTTCAAGGCGATTGCGCTGTTGGCCGTGCTGATCGCCGGGGCGCGTTTCCTCACCACCGCCAGCACCGCCAGCATTCGCCGGAACGAGGATATCAGCCCCTCGATGCAGGTGCTGGCGGTCAAGGTGCTTCAGGTGATGCTGTATGGCACTGCCTTCTTTCTGGGTCTGCGGCTTGTCGGGGTCGATCTGACCGGGCTGGCCGTTTTGTCCGGTGCGATTGGCGTGGGCCTTGGCTTTGGCCTGCAAAAGGTTGTTTCCAACCTTGTGAGCGGGATCATCATCCTGCTCGACAAGTCAATCAAACCCGGAGATGTCATCAGCCTTGGCGAAACATTCGGATGGATCAACGCGCTGGGCGCGCGCTACGTCAGCATCACCACGCGCGACGGCAAGGAATACCTGATCCCGAACGAAGACCTGATCACGGGTCAGGTGGTGAACTGGACTCACTCCAATGATTTTGTCCGTCTCGATATCTTTTTCGGCACCGCCTACGGCGACGATCCGCACCTTGTGCGCAAGGTCGCGATCGAGGCCGCCAAGCGCGTGGACCGGGTGCTGACCCTGCGCCCGCCGGTCTGCCATATCGTCGGTTTCGGCGACTCGTCCGTGGACTACATCCTGCGCTTCTGGATTCGTGACCCGACACAGGGGCTGACCAACATCCGGGGCAATGTCTATCTGGCGCTTTGGGATGCATTTCGAGACGAGGGCATCTCTGTCCCCTTCCCACAGCGCGAGGTGCGTTTGCTGGGCGAGGATGGGTCATCGCGTGTCGCGGAAAAGGGCGCTGCGCCGCCCGTCGATTAAGGTTTCGTCAAGCTTCCAAGGCTTAATCAGGGGTACGAAGCGACTCTCTCAACTCTCCGACGCGGGCGGCCCGTCTGGGTCGCCTGCCGCTTCGGCCCAAAGGTCGGTCGACAGGTACTTGAGCCCGCTGTCACACAGAACAATCCCCACGGTCCGGCCCCGCTCTGCCCCGCGCAATAGCTGCGCCGCCGCCGCCAGATTGGCCCCGGCGGAATAGCCCGCAAACAACCCCTCTGTCCGCGCCAGCAGGCGGGCATGTTCGCGCGCCTCTTGCCCGGTCACGGTCACTGTGCCTGCAAGCGGCACGTTCCGCATATGGTCAAGGTCCGCCATCCCGTAACCGCCCCCTTGAATCGGATGGTCGGGGTGCGCGGTATCGCCCCCCGAAAGCGCCTCTGCCCCCTGCGGCTCTACCGCGTAACAGGCCACACCTTTGGGCGACAGGAACCGCGCCGTGCCTGCCAGCGTGCCGCCGGACCCGACGAAATCGGCAAAGACCTGGATCGCGCCGCCAGACTGGTCCCAGAACTCTGGCCCGGTGCCGGTTTCATGTGCCGCAGGGTTGCCCGGATGGCCGAACTGATCGGCGCGAAAGGCCCCCCGCTCAGCGGTGAGACGCTGCGCCGTTGCCTCAACCAGCGCAAGGTCCGCGCCTGAGACTTGTCCCGGCGTTCCGCCCGGAGCCTGATCGACCAGCACCACCTCGGCCCCCAGCGCCGCCATCATCCGCGCCCGTTCGACCGAATTGCCCCGGCTCATCACCGCGATAAAGGGATGCCCAAGGATGCCGCAGACGATGGCCAGCCCGGTGCCCATATTGCCCGACGTCAGTTCAACCACCGATTGGCCGGGTTTCAAACTGCCGTCAACATGCGCCGCCTCGATGATCGCCTTCGCCGCGCGGTCCTTTTTCGAGAACCCCGGCAACAGGAAATCCAGCTTGGCAAGAATGCGCCCCTCAACGCCCAGCGCGGCACAGGCGCGGGTCAGATCGACAAGGGGGGTGTTGCCGATGGCATCGATGGCAGAAGGCAGGATCATGGCGCGAGGCTGCGGCGGCAGCCCCGCGCTGTCAAGCGGCGCTCAGCCGATGACCTCACCGACCAGCATCTGCGGCGTGGTGTTGGTGAACTTGGGGATGTCGTCCAGCAGCGGCGCGGCCTTGCCCATCGCCTCTTGCATCGCATCGCCATCCTTGAACACCAGCGTGGCGATGGCATGAAATCCCGGCGGCGTGTCCGGCCCACCGGCCAGCCCCTTGGTCGCCAAGGCCGACTTCATGTGCGGGCCCCAGACCTCTCCGACCATCTTGAGGTGTGTGTTGATGTAATACTCATAGTCGAAATGAGTGCCATCCGTCGCCGGATAAAGCACCTGTAAACTTGCGGACATCACGGTTCCTCCCTTGGGTCCGGACCGTTTTACCACAAAGCCCGTGCCGTTACGTCTCAATTTGCAAACGCCCTCGGAGGGCTGACAAAGTCATGCGCCGGGCGCATGATCGCGCCAACCCAAGGAGGAACAGACATGAGCGACGATATCGTCATCCTGAGCGGCGCCCGCACGGCCATCGGCACCTTTGGCGGCAGCCTTGCGGGCACGCCCCCGATTGATCTGGGCACCGCAGCGGCCAAGGCGGCGCTTGAGCGCGCCGGGGTTGAGGGTGGCCAGATCGGCCATGTGGTCTTTGGCCATGTCATCAACACCGAACCCCGTGACATGTACCTCAGCCGCGTCGCCGCGATGCAGGCGGGCGTGCCCGACAGCGTGCCCGCGATGAACGTCAACCGGCTGTGCGGCTCGGGCGCGCAGGCGATTGTCTCTGCCGTGCAGTCGCTGATGCTGGGCGACGCGGATTTCGCATTGGCCGGTGGGGCCGAGGCGATGTCGCGGTCCCCCTTTGCGATCACCGATCAGCGCTGGGGCGCCAAGATGGGGGATATCAAGACGCTGGACATGATGCTGGGCGCGCTGAACTGTCCGTTTGGCACCGGCCACATGGGCGTGACGGCGGAAAATGTCTCTGCCGAACATGACGTTAGCCGCGCCGACCAAGACGCCTTTGCGCTGGAAAGCCAGACCCGCGCCGCACGCGCCATCGAAGAAGGCCGCTTTGCCGAACAGATCGTGCCGGTGCAGGTGCGCCGCAAACGCGACATGGTGGATTTCGCCGTCGATGAACACCCCAAGCCGACAACAGCCGAAGCTTTGGCCGGTCTGCGCACCGTGTTCAAGAAGGACGGCACCGTCACGGCGGGCAACGCCAGCGGCATCAACGATGGCGCGGCGGCGCTGGTGCTGGCGCGGGCAAGTGCGGCAGAGGCCGCCGGGCTGAAACCCCGCGCGCGGGTACTGGGCTATGCACACGCCGGTGTCCGCCCCGAGGTCATGGGCATCGGCCCGGTCCCGGCGGTGCAAAACCTGCTGGCCCGCACCGGCCTGTCGGTGGACGACTTCGACGTGATCGAATCGAACGAGGCATTTGCCGCGCAGGCACTGGCGGTGAACAAGGGGCTGGGGCTGGATGCGGCCAAGGTGAACCCGAACGGCGGGGCCATCGCACTGGGCCACCCGGTCGGCGCGACCGGGGCGATCATCACCGTCAAGGCGATGTATGAACTGGAGCGTATCGGCGGCTCCAAGGCGCTGATCACCATGTGCATCGGCGGCGGTCAGGGCATCGCCCTGGCGATCGAGCGTCTCTGACACATGGCCCTGGCCCGCTGCGCGTGCGGCGGGCCAGACGGCGGGCTAAACCCCGCCCTACGCCACCTCATGCGCCAAGGCGCATTGTTTCCACAACACGGTCAGCGCCTCGACAAGGTGGTCAATATCCGCATCCGTGTGCAGCGGTCCGGGGGTAAAGCGCAGCCGCTCTGTCCCCTTCGGCACGGTCGGATAGTTGATTGGCTGCACGTAGATACCCCAGTCGCGCATCAGGATATCCGCCAGCATCCGGCATTTCACCGGGTCCTTGATCATCACCGGAATGATGTGGCTGGGGTTGTCCAGATGCGGAATACCGCGCCGGTCCAGCGCGGCGCGCAGGCGGGCGACCTGACGGCGCTGCTGCCGGCGCTCGCTGTTTGAGGATTTCAGATAGGCGACAGAGGTCTGCGCCGCCGCCGCGACCGCAGGCGGCAAGGCGGTGGTAAAGATAAACCCGCTGGCAAAGCTGCGGATGAAATCGCACAGCGCGTGACTGCCGGCGACATAGCCGCCCATGCAGCCATAGGCCTTGCCCAGCGTGCCCTCGATCAACGTGATCCGGCTTGCCAGCCCCTCACGTTCCGAAATACCGCCACCGCGCGGGCCGTACAGGCCAACGGCGTGGACCTCATCCAGATAGGTCATCGCGCCGTGTTTCTCTGCCACCTCGACAATCTCTGCCATCGGGCAGATGTCGCCATCCATCGAGTAGACCGATTCAAACGCCACGATCTTGGGCGCATTGGCGGGCAGGGCCGCCAGCTTGCGATCCAGATCCTGAGGGTCGTTGTGCCGCCAGATCACCTTTTTGGCGCGCGACTGGCGGATGCCCTCGATCATGCTGGCGTGGTTCAGTTCATCGGACAGGATCACCGCGTCGGGCAGCCGCGCGCCCAGTGTCGACAGCGCCGCCCAATTGGAGACATAGCCAGAGGTGAACAGCAGCGCCGCCTCCTTGCCGTGCAGATCCGCCAGTTCCCGCTCCAGCGCCACATGGTGGCTGTTGGTGCCAGAGATATTGCGCGTGCCGCCCGCCCCGGTGCCGCATTGGTCGATCACGTCTTTCATCCGGTCGCGGACCAACGGGTGCTGTCCCATCCCGAGGTAGTCGTTCGAACACCAGACCGTGACCCGGTCCGGGGCGTCGGAATCAAAGCTCCGTGCGCTTGGGAAGGCCCCGCAATCGCGCTCAAGCTCCGCAAAGACTCGGTAATTGCCTTCGGACTTCAACGTGTCCAGTTGCGTGGTGAACAGGGCGTCAAAATCCATGTCGCTAACTCCGGTGTCGCACTCAATTCAGGGTCAATGCATCCCTCTCAGGCTACGGGCGGCAGGCGCTCCGACACAGTCGGGTTTTCCACCACTGCGCTTTCGGCGTGCAAACCCGCGCAGCAAAACCCTATATACCCCGGACCCTGAAACGCCCCGAAGGCCCGAATTTACGATGACGATCATGATCCCCGCTTGGGTGGATGGCACCCTGCAACCCGTCGACAAGCTGGCCGCGCATCAGCGCGGGTTGCGGCACAAGGCCGTGTCCGTCTTTGTGACACGCGGGGATGAGGTGCTGATTCAGCGGCGGGCCTTGGGCAAATACCACACGCCCGGTCTGTGGGCGAACACCTGTTGCACGCATCCCTATTGGGATGAGCGTGCCGATACCTGCGCATTGCGGCGCCTGGACGATGAGTTGGGGATCACCGGCGTCACCCCCCGCCACATGGGTCAGATCGAGTACCGCGCCGAAGTCGGCGGCGGTTTGATCGAACACGAGGTGGTCGAGATATTCCGCGCCGAGGCGACGCCGCAGATGACGCTGGACCCGAACCCGGAAGAGGTCATGGACACGCGCTGGGTGGACCGGATTCAACTGGCCAAAGACGTCTGCGAAACCCCCGAGCGGTTCACGCCGTGGCTGCGGATCTACCTCGCCCAACACGCCGACCTTGTTTTTGGCGCACCGGATAGGCCCTAGCGCAAACCGACCTGTGCCAAGCGTCAGTTCCCGTTGGCCGAAAAGTGCTGGTAATCCTTCATCGAGGTCCAGTCGCCGCCCCAGCCCCAGCCACGTTTCTTGAAGGCCGTCACCACCGCATCGCCCGCCACGATCACGCCGCCGGTTTCCGCCCGGCGTTCGGACCGCTCATCAAAATCGACCCCGGCAGAGGGCGAGGTGCGCCCACCGTTCACATAGGGGTTTTGCACTGGGTTGATGTCGATGGCCCGCCCAAGCGCGTGTTGTGACAGGCGCGAGGTGCCCGCCACGACACGACAGTTAAAGGCGCTGGTGTTGTTGGCGGCCATGGAAAACCCGTCATCGCCGCGAAAGTGATGTACCAGTTTCATGCTCTGGATCGGATAGCCCGCCGCGTGAATGTCAGCAAAGATATCCAGCATTTCCTGTGCCACATCTGCCGCGACGATCAACTGGCCCGACTGCGTACGGCCCTTGAAGTCGACATAGGGCACGGTCAACAGCCGCAAGTCCGCGCGCGCCGGACAGGGCAATCCGCTGTGCCAGCTGACCCCCTGCATGGCCGCCCATGTGTCGTCCGGGATCGGCTGGGCGCTGCCGCGCTCTTGCGCCAGCGCCATTGACCCGGCCGACACAACGCCCAGACATCCCGCCATCACGTATTTCCACATGGTCCTGCTCCTGCAACGCGGACTTTGGGACAGAAAACCCCGGCGCGCCGCAGATCGCAAGTGTGGCTTTCCTGACGTCAGTCGGTCAGGAAATACCGGCTGACATAGCCGGTGACGCCGGAGGAACTGATGACCTGATACCACAGCATATTCTCTGCGATACAGCCTTCGGCGCTGTCCTTCAGACCCACGTCGGACGGGCTGCGCGACAGTCCATCACAAATACTGACACAGGTGGGGCCGCGCGGCGCGCCGCGCACGGGCAGCAGCAAACCAATATCCGGCACCTGCACCCGTTCGGCCAGCCGCAACTGGCCGACGATGGGCGCGCGCAGGCCCGGAGCCGCGCGCAGGTTCACAAACTCATTGACGTTGATGACCTGCGCGTTGGTCTGCGTCAGGCGGCAAGAGGTCAGCCCGCCGGTCGGGGCATCGCCGCCGGGCGCGCCGCGCGCGGCACGAAAGAACCCGCTCGCCCGCAGGTCTTCACCGGGCCGGAGGATCGGCAGGGTGTCGATGCGCTGTTCCGGCGGATACAGCATGTAGGCATAGACGGTGCCGGAAACGTCCTGATCCGTCGCCCCGCCGGTGTATTGCGCCACGCCCACGTAATTGACCGCGCTGTAGTCGTTGAAACCGCCGCTGGCGAAAATCCCCAGTTCGCACTGTGCGGACCCCTCATACCGGAACTCGCGTGAGCTTGACGCGCGAAGCGCCTCGTCGGTCAGTTCCTCAAAACTGAACTCCAGAACACTGGGGCTGCCGTATTCGGTCAGGGAATAGTCGAGCAGACCGGAATCGGCATGCCAGCATGCGTGGCTCAGGGCCTCCGGAACCCCGCCAGAGGGCAAGGCGACCGGCACCACGGCAATCTGCCACCGCGCCGCCTGTCCCACGGTTTCGACATAGGTCATCTCGAAGGGCGGGGTGCCCAGCAGGTCCAGAAACAGCGAGTCCGGAATAGAGGTCAGGCTTTCGGCGCGATGGCGAAGGATGCCGGCCATGCTGTCCAATGCGATGGCATAGGCCTTGTCCACCTCCTGCCGGGAATAGGACCGTTCCCCCAGCAGCAAAGAGGGCGCGTGAAATCCGACGCGGGCGCGCGGATGCATGACCCGGTCGACGCTAAACGCGCCGCCAGCCTCGGGGTTGTTGAAACGCCCGGCAAGAAACACGATCGAACAGGCGCTTTCACAGGACGCGCCGTCAGGAACCGCCGTGCCATAGTTCCACTCGGCGATCAAATCGGCCATCGCCAACCCTTCGAGCAGCGATCCACCCGCCGAGTTCAGGCAGATGCGCCGCCCGACCGGGGTGTATTCCGTGGGATAGCCGATCTCTTCAAAGACCGCCCGCAGCGTTTCGGCGTCGCCTTTGCCGATCTGGCCGTCAATTGAGATGCGGCAACCCATCTCCTGCGATCCGCCAAGGGTGATTGTGGCGGCGGCTGACGGCTGCGGTATGAGGAAAAGAACGCAGGCGAACGCCGCGCAGAGGGATCTGAATATCATATGCATATCGGGTCTCGTGCTGGGAAATGTCCGCGCAAGGCTAGCACGCACCGGGCTGGGCGCGAAGGCGGGATTGCAGCGTGTGGAACCTTGTCACCAACGCTCGCTGAGCAGGCAGAGGTCCCGGCTCCGGTCCGGGACGGGTGCGCGTGTCAATCGCTCAGGAATTTGCGGCTGACATAACCTGCGGTGCCCGACCCGTCGCGGATTTCGTACCAAAAGACATTCCCGGCGATGCAGCGGTCGACCTGCGCGCGTAGGTCAATATCGGAACTGTCCACCGCCAGATCATTGCAGGCCTTCAGGCAGCTTCGGACCCGGTCCCCGGTTCCGGGGGTGCGCAAATCCTGCGTTGCGATCACCCGCACCTTTTCCCCCAAAGGCACCTTGCGCAGCACCTCGGCCTCAAACCCCGGCCCGCCCCGCAGATTGACGTAGTCGTTCACGTTCACGATCCGCGCCTCGGGCGACAGCAGCCAGCAGGACCGGATCTCGACCTCTGACAGTTCCTCGCGCGCCGCTGCCTGAATGGCCGCGAAAAAGATCTGCTCGCCGGTCTCTGCCGCACTGCGCGCCACCGGCAGGGCCGACAACGGCAGACGCGGGTCATGGAACATATAGGGGTACACCTCGCGCCGTGTGTTCTGGTTCGCACCGCCGCCGTCGATGGTGACGTAGCCGATCCTGTCCAGCGGATCGCCATCGGCCCGCAGGGTCATGTCGCAACTGGCCACATCTTCGGCCCGGAATCCCCCGCGCGACGTGACCTGCGCGTGGTCGGCCCCAAGGTTGGCATAGGTAAAGGGCAAATTGGCCGAGCCGTACAGATAGCTGTCCGAGGGGCGCTGATCCAGCATCCCGCCATCGGCGTTCAGACAGGCATGACGCAGCGCCGATGAGATATCCGCAGCCGTCAGGGCCACCGGCGCCACCTCGATCTGCCAGCGCGCGGCCTGCTCTACCGTCTCGACATAGGTCATGTCGCTGGCGGGCGTGTTGAGGATGGTCAAAAACAGCGAATCCGGGATCTCTGCCGCGTGGTCGGACCGCAGGCGCAGGATCTCTCCCATGCTGCCCAGCGCCACGGAATAGGCGCGGTTGATCTCATCCCGGCCATAGGCGCGGTCCTCGACCACCAGGGCCGGCGCGTGAAAGCCCAAAGTCCCGCGCGGATGCAGCACCCGGTCGGGGATGAAATTGCCATCCGCCTCTGGGTGCGCGAACCGCCCACCCAGAAAGACCAGCGCGCAGGCGCTTTCGCAGGTCGCCGCTTCGGGCACGGCGGTCCCCATAAAGCGTTCGGCGATCAGATCGCCCATGCGCACCGCCTCGACCAGCGATCCGCCGGAACTGTTCAGGCAAATGCGCTGCCCGACGGGGGTTGTGCCATCGGGGAATGGCAGGTCGCGCAACGCGCCATCAAGGCGGTCCGCATCGCCGGGGACAATGGGTCCGTCGATGCGCAACTGGCACCCCATGTCCTGACCGTCCGACAGCGCGATATCCGCCGCGTGAACCGCGCCTGCCGCTCCGCCAAGGACGACGGCCATCGCCAGCCGCCACAGCCCCTGCGTCATATTCGTCTCCGTCTGCTCGAACCTCGGGGTGATTCTAACACGGGCCAAGCACATTGTGGCCGGGGAAATGCGCCCGTGATTGCACCGGCGGCGGATTGCCGAAATGGCGCACCACGCCGGTCCGTTACGGTTTTCAATCCTCCGCAGGGACCGGGCGTTGGTGCCCTGCCTCTCGCCCTACCGCAATTCGATCGACACCCGCCCAGAGGCCCCCTGCGCATCGATCACCGACAGCGTCGTGAAACCGGGGCCAAGCACCGGGGCCAGAAACTCGGGCCGCCGCAACCCGGTGGCAAGAACGGCCCCATCCGCCAGCAAGGTATAAGGCGGGCGACCGCCGCGCAGCTTGACCGGCACCCCGCCCCCCGTCGCCGCCAATAGCGCGCCATCGGGAGGAAAGGTCAGTTGCAGCGCGGGCACCTCCTCGCGCGGGCCGAACCGTTGCAGCGGTTCGGGCAATTGCGCGCGACTGACCAGCAGGGTCTCGGGCGGCGGCGGGGCCAGCGGCTCCAGCCGCGCCTCAGCCCGGCCCAGCACCTCGAACAACAAGGGCGCCGCCAGCCCGCCGCCAAAGGCACCGGGCACTGGCGTGCCATCGGGCCGCCCGATCCAGACGCCCGCCACGTGCCGCCCGGTCCAGCCCAGCGCCCATGCGTCGCGATGCCCGTACGAGGTGCCGGTCTTGTAGGCCACGCGCCCCGGCGGCCCGGCAGAGGCAGGCGGCGCGACATCGGCAAGGATGTTGCCGACCTGCCACGCGCTCGCCGGGCTGAGAATGCGGCGCGGGACGATGTCGCCCCGGTCCTGATCGGCCCGCCAGCGCAGCGGCAGCGCCTCTCCGCCACGCGCCAGCGCCGCGTAAAGCTGCACCATTTCCTCAAGCGTCACGCCGACCCCGCCCAGCGCCAGCGCCAGACCGGGTGCGCCGCCTTGCAGTCCCGGCTCGACCCCCGCGCGCTCCAGTGCGGCCATCAGATGCGCCGGACCCAGCGCCTCTGTCAGGCGGATCACCGGGATATTGAGTGACAGTTGCAGCGCCCGCCGCACCGGCAATTCACCACGAAACACCCCGTCAAAGTTCTGCGGCGCATAGCTGCCGAACTGCACCGGCGTGTCGAGGATCAGGGTTTCGGGATGCGCCAGACCCCGGTCAAAGGCCAACCCGTAGACCAGCGGCTTGAGCGTCGACCCCGGAGAACGCTGGGCCTGCGTCATGTCGACAAAGCCCTGCCCGATCATGTCGGTGTAATCCTTGGACCCGACCGAGGCTAGGATATCACCTGTCTGATGGTCGGCGAGGATCAGCGCGACCGACAGGTGATCGTCGCGACCAGACATGTAACGGCGGGCCAGATCCTCAAGGCTCGCCTGCGTCGCGCGGTCCAGCGTCAGGTCGTGCCGACCGGGGCCCGCCGCGATGGCGCGGTCCGCCATGTGCGGCGCGAAATGTGGCATCTGTTTGCGGCCCAGCGGCGCCGGGTCCAGCCGGTCGGACTGCGCGGCCGCCATCGGGATGACCCCGGCATTCGCCATCCGCATCAACACCCGGTTGCGGGCATTCCGGGCGGCATCGGGGTAACGGTCGGGGCGGCGGCTTTCGGGGGCCTGCGGCAAGGCGACCAGCAACGCCGCGTCGGCAGGCGTCAGGCGGGTCGGCTCTTTGCCCAGCCAGATCAAGGAGGCCGCGCGCAGCCCTTCGACGTTGCCGCCATATGGGGCCAGCCGCAGATACAGCCCAAGGATCTCATCCTTGGTCAACTGCCGTTCCAGCGCCAGCGCCAAGCGCATCTGACGCAGCTTTCCGCGCCATTGACCGGTGGTGCCATCCTCCAGCAGGCGCGCCACCTGCATGGTCAGGGTCGAGGCGCCCGAGACGATATGGCCATTGCGCAGCGCCTGCCCGGCGGCGCGGGCGGTGGCGCGCAGGTCAACGCCGTTGTGACTGTAAAACCGCTTGTCCTCATAGGCGACGAGCATCTTGAAAAAGAGCGGATCGACCTGATCGGGGGAAACCTCCATCCGCCAAAGGCCGTTCTCGATGGTGTAGGCGCGCAGCAGCTCACCGTTGCGGTCGCGCACCTCGGGTGAGGTGGCGTGCACAAGCACCGGCAGGGTGGTGTCGTCGATAAAGGTGTCGAACCGGTCGCGCGCAAAGGCGGAGGCCCAAAGGGCAACCACCAGTACGAGCAGCCGTTTCACGACCCGGCCTCCCAAAGGCCGGGATAGGTGGCGACAAAGCCATGCCCGTCAACGGTCAGGTGTGTCTCAAACCCGGTTTCCTCGGCGGAATACCGCACCATGCCGCCACGCTCTCGCGTGTAGCTCTGCGTGAGCTGCGACACCATCGGCCCCGGAAACCGCACCCAGGCGGATGTGGTTTCCAGACGCCCGACCTCTGGCAGACGATTGAGCGGCATCAGGTTGGTGGCCGGGGTAAAGGCAAGGTCCACATCTTCGGCCCCACTCAGGTCCGGGCGCGCCTCATCGTTGACGATCCAGCCATCCGGCCCGCGCACCAGCCGCATGGCCACTGTGTCACCGCCGTGTTCGCCGGTGACATCGGCGCTGGTGGTACGCCAGTCCGCATCCACGCGGATCACGTAGTCCAGCGCGGCCCATCCATTGCCATCGCGGAACCGCGCGTGGCCCACCAGCATCCAACCCTGATCGAGACGGGCAAGGCGGCACTTGTCCTCGCCATCGCGGTCAAGCGCGCGCCAGTGGATTGTCGCAACCGTCTCGCCGCTCATGGCAGGATCGTTACCCGGTCAGAGGCGGTCGTGGCGCGATATTCAGGCCGGTACATATCCTCGACCAGGGCCGCCGGGTGATGGAAACTGCCGGGCGACACCGCGCGCAGGATATAGGCCAGCACAAGTGGCTTGTCGTTCTGCTGGTTGACCGCGGCCAGAAAGCGGTCTGTGCGGAACTCGGCATGTTCCGCGTCCGCCAGCTTCAACCAGTCAAGCGCCCGAATGTCACCCGACCGCAGCAGGCTGGGGTTGTCGATCTCGAACCCCGCAGGCAGCGCATCATCAAGGATCAACCGCGCGGCGGTCTTTTCGGCAGGTTTGATCGTCAGGACCGCGACCATGCGGTCACCCGCGTGGATTTCAGTGATCGGATCGCCATCAAGGGTGAAGTATTCGCGCGTCAGCGCATAACCATATCCCCCCGCCTCTGTCGCCCCCAGCGGCTTGCCCAGCGTGGTCAGCGTGACGTCGGTGGGTGTGTCAGAGGTGTTCTTCAGCGTCACCGGCTCCAGACCCGCAGCCTCGATCCGGCGCACGAAGGGGCCTTTCAGTGCCTCGCCGTTCAGCGCAAGGCCCGAAACCGTCGGGTCCTGAACCATCGCGTGCGCGGCCAGCAGCGACCACGCCTGTTCCTGCGTCGACAGTGGGCGGTTCACGTCCGAGATGCGGCGGACAACCGCATTGCGGTCAAACCTGTCCGAGCGGGCCTCTACCGCCAGTGCCAGCAGGCCCGCCGCGTCCCGGACCGTGCTGCCATAGTCGGCGCGGTAGTCCTGTTTGGTCGAGACCGGTGTCGCCGACAGGCGCGCGGCGGCTCGCCCGAACATCGCATCGGCGCGCGGCTGATCACCGTAGCTGGCCAAAGCGGCGGCAAGCTGGGCCTGGGCAAGCGGCGTGGCGAAACCATCCGCCTTTTCGTCGGCGTAATAGCGCAGATCGCCCATGGCGGCCTCGCCCTCACGCGCCAGAACCATCAGCGCATAGGCGATATCCTCGCCCCCTTTGTCGAAGTCCGGCGCATAGGCGATGCGGTTCCTGAGGTTGTCCAGCGCGTTCTGCCACGCGATGTCGGGCACGTCGTATCCCGCAGCCTTGGCGCGGCTGAGGAAGTCGGTGACATAGGCGTCCAGCCAGAAATCCCCCGACCACGCCCCCCAGAGGCCAAAGGCCCCGTTGTTGGCCTGCCGCGTCAACACCTGCGCGATGGATTGTTCGATACGCAGGTCGATCCGGTCCTTGTTGCCAAGGCCCAGCGGCTCGGCAATTGCCGACATGTACAGCAGCGGCAGCGCCTTGGAGGTCACCTGCTCGGTACAGCCATAGGGATAGCGATCCAGCGAGGCCAGCAGACCCGGCACATCGAACCGCGCCAGCGGACCGGCGGACATCATGGCAGAGGCGCTTTCGACCCGTAGATCGGCAAAAACCTCTGCGTCCAGTGTGAACGTCTGCCCGGCGGCCAGTTGGAACCGGCGGGTGGTGCCCACGTCCGGATCGTTTGAGCGCACGCCAAGGGTCAATTCCTTGGTCAGGCGCAGACCGTCCGGCGTGGTCACGGCGATTTCGATCTTGTGGTCGCCAATGGCGGCGGCCGTCAGCGGCAAGTCCAGCGCCAGCTTTTCGCCCTCCCCCAATGTCACGGCAGCAGGCAGCGCGCTTTTGTCCAGCGTCACACCCTCGGCTGTGATCTCCAGCGGCATCTCACCGGTCGCGCCTTTGGCGTGGGTCAGTTCCAGCAGCAGGCGGCTTTCGTCCCCCGGTGACAGGAACCTCGGCAATGAGGCCGAGGTCACCACAGGGTCGCGCACCAGAACATCCGCTTCTGCCGCGCCGACGCCAGAGGGCGACCACGCCACAGCCATCAACCGCACGGTGCCGTTGAAGTCGGGAATGTCAAAAGAGACCTCGACGCTGCCATCCTCCGCCACGGGAAGAAGGCCCGAGAAGAAGGCGACGGTTGCCTCTGTCGGAGGCGGGCTTTGCAGGCGCATGCCTGCTGCGGCGTCACCACCCGACCGGACCGTTCCCATCGCGCCGTTCATCCCGTCGATCAGACGGCCATAGATGTCACGGATCTCGACGCCCAGACGGCGTTGACCAAAGTAGTAGCCCGCCGGGTCCGGCGTCTCAAACGCCGTCAGGTTCAGGATGCCAAGGTCCACGGCGGCGACGGTGACATAGGCGTTTTCGCCCGGCATCACGTTGTCGATTTTCACCTTGGCGGTCAGCGGTCCGCGCGGGGCGCTTTCCTCTGGCACGTCAAAGGCGACGTTCAGATGTGCATCACCGGGATCGACGGCGGCATGGGTCAGGCCCAGCGCGCGCGCCGGGTTTTGGCCCGCCGTCACATCCATCGGACGGATCACCTGTGCTGTGACATAGACACCCGCGCCCCAATCCTCTGTCACTGGCAGGGTCAGGGTGTTCTCACCCTCGGTGACCTCAACCGCCTGCATGGAAATCACGCGGTCGGCCAGTACCGTCACCAGCGCCTTGCCCGCGTAACGCGGGACCATGCGCAGGGTCGCGGTCTCCCCCTGCGTATAGGCCGGCTTGTCCAGCGAGAGTTCCAGCATATCGGGCGCGTCGGCGGCATCCGCAGGCGCGTACCAGCCTGCCGAAAAGCTCATCGAGGCGGCCAGATAGGCACCGTCTTTACGCTCGACCACAACCTCGAACTGGCCCCAGTCGACCTCAGCCGCAATTTGCAGCGGGTCCGCGCCCAGCGTTCCTTCGCCACGTGCGACAGTCTCACGGGTGGTCACCGGCTCCCAGTACCAGCTGCCGTAGTCCTGATACCACTGATAGCGGGTGCGCACGCGGTTGACCTGCCACGTCACATCCATGTCCTGCGCGCGCAGGTCCGGGCCGACGGCGATCACGCTGAACCGCGCCTCTGCCCCTTCGGCGAACTCCTCTGCGGCGGGCCTGATGCCGATCATCGGCGTCGGAGGGGCCACGGGACGTGAGATGGTGCGTTCAACCGGACGGCCCGAGGCCTCGGACAGGCGCAGCACGGCGGTGGCGATCATCGGACGGCCCTGCGGGTCGATATCCGGCATCGGCAGAGCCAGTTGCGCGGCACCCGTGGTGTCCGTGGTCAGGTCAGCGTCAAAGCTTTCGATCCGGGTGATGGCGTCATCGTCGTGGCGGCCAAAGCGATAGCCGGGGAAGGTGTCCAGCCGGGTCCGCGTGGCCAGCCGCAATTCGCCCTCGATATCCAGATCCGCCCCCGGCGCGCCGAACAGGTAACGTGCATCGACCCCCAGCAGCGGCGGCGACAGCGGGTTGATCGGGCCATCCGGCAGGCTGAGGTCATAGTCGATCCGCTCTGGCACAAAATCCTCGACCAGCAGCGTCTCGGAGGTCAGCGCCTCTCCCTTGGGATCAGCATAGACCGCCAGACGCCATGTGCCCCGTGGCACGGTCGGTCCCAGCGGCAGGGTATAGACATGCCCGCCAGAGTCGCCGCCCTCAGAGATGTGGCGCGAGTATTCCACCCCGTCAGGACGGGTCAAAACGGCGGTCAAAGGCACGTCCACAACCGCATCGGCCTGCGCATCGCGCAGCAGGGCGGTGACGTTGATCACTTCGCCAGCGCGATAGACGCCGCGATCGGTGGCGATAAACGCATCCAGCGGCCCGGCGGGCGCACGGCCCGCAACGCCCCGGTCGGCCAGATCAAAGGCCGGATCGGTCAGCGAGAGAAAGGCAAGATCCGCATCGCCGCGTTTGGCCATGACCAAAGCGGGGGCGCTGCCGTCCGCGCCGCGCAGCAGACCCGGCGCGAAACGCGCCACACCTGTTGCGTCGGTGCTCACGGTTTCCAGAACGCGGTTGGCCTCTGCCAGCAGCGACACCTCCAGCCCGGCCATCGGCGTTGCGTCGCCCAGATCACGGGCAAAGACGGTCAGCCCGTCGGTACCTTGCAGGGTGGTCAGGCCAATGTCGGACAGGATAAACCACTGGGTCGCGCGGCGTTCACTGCCCTGCTTCGGGTCCGGCACGGCGGCGGTCAGCGCATAGATCCCGGCGGGCAGGTCGCCCAGCACGTCACCCATCGGCAAGCGGGTCATCATGTCGGCGTTCAGGCGATTTTCGACTGCGCCGGTGCCGCGCCAGATTTCCTCGGCCACGTCGCGGGCAAAGTAATCCTCATCGTAGCGTCCCAGCGGGCGACCGAAATAGTTGTCCTGAATCGCACGCACCAGATTGCGGTCGGACACGCGGCGCAGCACCAGATCGACCTCGTCCAGATTGACCGTCTCAATCGGCAGGCCAGCGTCGGCGGTGCGCGGCAGCACATAGGCGCGCCCCGGAAAGCTGAGCGTCGGCGCGCGGTCAGACACATAGGCGGTGATCGGCACGTCGCGGATCAGCGCCTCACCCGATTGGGCGGGCAGACCAGAGCGAAAGGTGATCGTGTAGCGCGAGCCGTGCTCAACCCCGGTCACGCAGATGCGCTGATCGTCCTGCACCACCGCAAGGCGCGGATCGGGCAGCTTGACATAAGGCGCATAGTCCTGCCCCGAGCGGACCAGCGGTTCGTTGAAACTGGCGCAGATGCGCGGCGTAGCGGTGTCGGCCTCGACGATGTGATCGTCCACGCGAAAGCCGTATTTGCCGATGGCATCGTCCAGCATCTCGGTCACGACCGGGCGGTCGTCCAGCGTTTCGGCCAGACGCAGCGCGGGGATCATGAACCGTCCACGGTCTTCGGCCTCCAGCGCGCGGGCCATGTCGATCAGGGCGGTGACACGCTGAGAGTCCTCGGCAGCCCGCAAGTATCCGTTGATCGAGGCCAGCAACGCGCGGCCGTAGTATTTGTCCTTGTCGGCCCCCTGCACGGACTCCGCATAGTCCATCGACCACTGGCCGTATTGCAGCCAAAGCGCCGGGTCGTCGTTTTGCGCCAGCGCGGCCCCGGTCCAGTGGATTGCGTCACTCAGGTCGCCGTTGTCACGCGCCTCTTGCGCGGCATCCAGCAACGCCGTGACCGTCCACTGTCCGCCGCCGTGGCGAACGGCCAGATCCATCGCTTCTTCGCGGGCGTGGGTGATGTCGTTGTCGCGCAGGAAACCCAGATCGTCACGGCGGGTTGCGGCCAGCGCAAGCGCATCGGCCGGGGTTACGACCACGCGGCCCGATGTGGCCCCCTCATAGGCGGCGCGGTCGATGACCTCTGACTTGGGGAAACAGGCATTGGTCCGGGCATTGAACGTGAAAGCGATGCATCCGGTTGTGTCCAGACAGGTGCGCTGGCAGGCATCCAGCGTCGTGTCGAACAGATTTTGCAAATCTGTCCCGACATAATCGATATCCCGTGTGACCACGAATCGCCGGTCCGGCATGGCCTCCTGTGCTTGAACCGATGACAGGCCGACCACGGCCGCGAAGGCGGCCAGAACAAAGCGACGCATAAAAAGCTCCTTTCAGAACAATGCTTCCCATGGTGCCACGCGGACCACGGCAAGACAAGGATTCGACAGGGTCAGGGAATCCTGACCCCGACACGTTTGTCATGCCGCCGCGATTAACAGGATTTTCACCTCGGCGACGCATGAGTCAGGGGTGGCCTGCAAGGAGGGCATGGCATGGACATGGCCGATCGGCTGGCCCAGGAACGGCGCGCGCGACTGGCGGCCGAACGACTGCTGGAGCAAAAACAGGCCGAATTGTTTGAGGCCAACCGCCGTCTTGGCAAACATGCGCTGCAACTGCGCAACGAAATTCAGGAGACCCGGACAGAGGTCAAGGTGGTCCGGGACGAGAACCAGCGCGTCATGCACCAGCTGGGCGAAGCCACGCAAAAGATCGAGGTCGTCACCGATCAGCTGTGGAGCGCGATGGAAACCATGCGCGACGGCTTTGCCATGTACGACGAAAACCTGTGCCTCGAACTGGCCAATCCCGCCTATTTGCAAGTTTTCGAAGGCGTGGAAAGCATCGCGCCCGGCGCGCCCTATGAACACGTTCTGGGTGTGCTTGTTGACGAAGGAATCGTCGATCTTCAGGGGGAGCGCGGCACTGAGTGGATACGTCGGATGCGCGGCCGTTGGGACATGGAAACGATCCCGAATGAGACTTTGCGGCTGTGGAACAACCGCTTTGTCAAACTGAGCGACCGCAGGCTGCCCGACGGCGGCATCGTGAGTCTGGGGATTGATATCACCGGGCTGATGCGCATGTGGTCGGCGGTCGAGGAAATGCCGGACGGTTTTGTCATGTACGACGCCGAGGATCGGCTGCTGATGTGCAACCAGCAATACAAGGATATCTATGCTGCCAGCGCGCCGGCCATGCAGCGCGGCAACAGCTTTGAAGACATTTTGCGCTTCGGCCTGAAATGCGGGCAATACGCCGAGGCAGAGGGTCGCGAAGAGGAATGGCTCGAAGAGCGGTTGTCCGCACATCGTTTGCCCGAGACGGAACAGGAACAGCAACTGTCGGACGGACGCTGGTTGCGGGTCTATGAACGCCGGACACGCGACGGCGGCCGCGTCGGGCTGCGCGTCGATATCAGCCAGATCAAACAGGATCAGGAACGCCTGAAAGAGGCAATGACCCGCGCCGAGGCCGCCAACCGCGCGAAATCCGCCTTTCTCGCCAACATGAGCCATGAAATCCGGACCCCCATGAACGGGGTTGTCGGCATGGCAGATCTGCTGATGGACACCACCCTGAACGAGGAACAGCAACTGTACGCCGACACGATCCGCAGTTCCGGCGAGGCGCTGCTGGTGATCATCAACGACATTCTGGATTACTCCAAGATCGAGGCAGAAAAACTACAGCTCCATCCCGAACCCTTTGATCTGGAACGCGCCATCCACGAGGTGGTGATGCTGCTGCAACCCACTGCACGCGACAAGGATATCGCGCTTTTCGTGGACTTTGACATGTTCCTGCCGACCCGTTTCATCGGCGACGCGGGGCGGATTCGTCAAATCCTGACGAACCTGCTGGGCAATGCGGTGAAATTCACCGTGCAGGGGCACGTTCTTGTGCGGGTGGTCGGCGTGCCCCATGGCGAGGGCGACACCGCTATCCATATCACCGTCGAGGACACCGGCATCGGCATCCCGCCCGACAAGGTCGATCACGTGTTTGGCGAGTTCAATCAGGTCGAGGACGATCGCAACCGCAAGTTCGAAGGCACCGGCCTTGGCCTTGCCATCACCCGCCGCCTTGTCGAACTGATGGGCGGCGAGGTCTGGGCCGAATCGGATCTTGGCAAAGGAAGCTGTTTTGGCATGCGCATCCTCTTGCCAGCCGAAGAACCGGCCGTGTTCGAAACCGCCAGCCTGCCCACACACCTGAAACGCGTTTTGGTTGTCGACGATCACAACGCGAACCGGGCGATCCTGTCAAAACAGCTGGAAATCATCGGCCTCAAGACCGAATTCTGCAAGACCGGCTCCGAGGCGATCGACCGCATGGAAACACGCCCCGATCTGCTTTTGATCGAACAGGATCTGCCCGATATGAACGGGCAGGAACTGGCCGCTCAGCTTTGCCGGGGCGGGCGTCGCATTCCGGTCATCCTGTTGGCCAACAATCCCGCCCGCATCGGCAAGCTTGCCGGGATCGAGGTGGCCGCCATCCTGCAAAAACCCGTCCCCCGCCGGGTGCTTTTCTCGACGCTCGAAAAGATCGGGCCCGCCAAATATCCCAGCCTGATTGACGCGCCGAAACCGCAGGCGATTACGTCTCCGCCCAGTCCTGCACGGCCAGAAACACCCGCCGCCATCCCGGAGCCTTCGGTCCCGCTGGACGTGATCGTGGCCGAGGACAACAAGACCAACCAGTTGGTCTTTCGCAAGATGGCCAAGGATTTCAACGTGTCGCTGCGCTTTGCCAACAACGGGATCGAGGCGGTCGAGGCGTATCGCGACAGGCGGCCCGACATGATTTTCATGGATATTTCCATGCCGCAGATGGATGGCAAGCAGGCCACACGCGAAATCCGCACACTGGAGGGGGACGGCCCTCAGGTTCCGATCATTGCCGTCACCGCGCATGCCATGGCGGGTGACCGCGAAAGCATCCTTGAGGCCGGCCTGAACGACTACCTGACCAAACCTTTGCGCAAGGCCGCGCTTGGCGAGAAGATCAAACTCTATTCGCCACAGCCCGCGGCCCAAGCCACGGGATAAACCCGGATCAGGCCGACAGCGCCTCAACCTCTGCGGGGCGCAAAAAGACCGGGCGGTCCGGGGCGGACATATCGGGCTGATAACGATACCCGCCCAGATCGAAATCGCGCAGGCCCTCTGGATCGGTCAGACGGTTCTGGATGATGAAACGCGCCATGGCACCGCGCGCCCGCTTGGCGAAAAAGCTGACGATCTTCGGTCCGCCGGGCTTGTCCTCCATGAACTGCGGCGTGATCACCCGCAATTTCAATGCCTTTTCAGGAACCGCTCCGAAATATTCCTGACTGGCGCAGTTCACCAAGACATCCGTCCCCAGATCCTCGGCCTGCGCGTTCAGCGCCTTGGCGATCTGGTCGCGCCAGTAATCATACAGGTTGCCGCCGCGCCGTGTCTTCAGGCGCGAACCCATCTCCAGCCGATACGCCTGAAAGCCGTCACGCGGCCTCAGCAGACCATAAAGTCCGGACAGAATGCGCAGGTGGTCCTGCGCCCAATCCAGTTCCTCGGCATCAAGTGACCCGGCCTCAAGCCCGATATAGGTATCCCCCGCAAAGGCCAGCGCGGCGGGGCGCAGGTCTTCTGGTCCGGGCGTGTCGGTGAAAGCGCGAAAACGATCCCGGTTGAGCCGCGCCAGATCGTCGGACAGGTCCATCAGCCCCTTGAGATCCTTCAGCGTCAGGTTGCGCGCGGACCGCGCCAGCCGCTGTGCATCGCTTTCGAACGCAGGCACCGTCATTTCGACCGCCCGTTCCTGCCAATCCAGCCGCTTGGCCGGTGAAATCACGACAAGCACGCCCGTCCCCTCCGTCTTTCCGTTGCGTCGAACCCCTGATCTAGTCCGCGCCCCCCGCAAGGTCCAGCACGGGCGCAATTGCGGGTCGTCGGTTTACCGCGCACCGCCCTGCAATACGTCCCAGAAGGCCGCGCCAAACCGGTCGGCGCGCTTGCTGCCCAGAAGCGCGCACAAGGCATCCTCGTTCTGCGGTGGCCGGTCCGCCAGTTTCGCCAGCAGGGAGGCCGAGCAGGACAGCGGTTTCTGCGTCCCGTCCTGCCCGCGCAACAGGCTGGCCTGCGCCTCCATCAAGGCATCGTAGACGCCGCCCGCCCCGGTCACGGCCAGTTTGCGCCGCCGGGGATGAACCTCTTGCGCCGCGCCATTCAACACCTCAAGGAAAGCCGCGCCATATCGTTCCAGCTTTTTCGCGCCGATGCCGTTAACCCGCGCCATATCATCCAGCGAGGCCGGACGTTTCTCTGCCATCTCGATCAGGGTCCGGTCGGGAAAGATCATATAGGGCGGCACCTGCGCCTCACGTGCCAGCGCCGTGCGCTTGGCCTTCAGCGCGGAAAACAGCGGCGCGTCCT
Organism: Antarctobacter sp.; assembly: GCF_048262615.1. Taxonomy (GTDB): domain Bacteria; phylum Pseudomonadota; class Alphaproteobacteria; order Rhodobacterales; family Rhodobacteraceae; genus Antarctobacter. Next base: position 120,163 of record NZ_JBLXFB010000006.1, on the reverse strand, counting down.
CCTCCGGGACCAGTTCCCTGACCGCCGGACGCCGCTCAGCGGCCTTTGTCACCGCATCCTTGCGCAGACTGATTGTCTCTTCGCCGCGCAGGATCGGGCGGGCGCGGTCGGTCATGACCAGCGCGCCATGGCGTTCCGCATCCGGGCGCATCAGATCATGCCCCATCATCTGCCGGAACACAGCCTGCCACTGCCCCCGGCTGAGGTCCTTTCCCACGCCGTATGTGGGCAGGCTGTCATGGCCGCGCTGGCGGATCTTGTCGGTGTCCTTGCCCAGCAGGATGTCGATCAGATGCCCGGCGCCAAAGCTTTCGTCCGTGCGCAGCGCCGCCGACAGCGCCTTGCGCACCGCCAGCGTGCCATCGAACAGCTCTGGCGGGCTGTCACACAGATCGCAGTTTCCGCAATTCCCGGCCTCTTCGCCGAAATAGCCCAACAGGACCTTGCGCCGACATCCCTGCGCCTCTGCCAGCCCCAAAAGCGCGTTCAGCCGCCCGTGATCGGCGGCACGGCGTTCCGGCGGGGCCATCCCTTCGTCGATCTGCGACCGACGCAGGCGAATGTCCTCGGGGCCGTACAGGGTCAGCGTTTCCGCAGGCGCGCCGTCACGCCCGCCGCGCCCGATTTCCTGATAATAAGCCTCGATCGACTTGGGCAGATCCGCATGGGCGACCCAGCGGATGTCAGGTTTGTCGACCCCCATGCCAAAGGCCACGGTCGCCACAACGATCAGCCCATCCTCGCGGGCAAAGCGTTCCTCGACATGGCGACGGTCCCCCGCCTCCATCCCGCCATGATAATAACAGGCCGAGTGCCCCTCATCCCGCAGCGCCTTGGCAATGCCTTCGGTCTTGGCGCGCGTGCCGCAATAGACGATGCCGGACTGCCCCTTGCGGGCGGCGGCAAAGCTCAGGATTTGCGCGCGCGGGCCGTCCTTGGGCTGAAAGGCAAGGTGGATGTTCGGCCGGTCGAACCCGCGCAGAAAAGTGGTCGGCGCGTGACCGTCGAACAGACGGGTGACAATCTCTTCGCGGGTTTCGACATCCGCCGTGGCGGTAAAGGCGGCCAGCGGCACATCCAGCGCGCGGCGCAATTCGCCGATGCGCAGGTAATCGGGGCGGAAATCATGGCCCCACTGGCTGACGCAATGCGCCTCATCCACCGCAATCAGCGACACACTCGCCTGCGCCAGCATCCGCTGCGTGCCGACATTGGCCAGCCGCTCGGGGGCGAGGTACAGCAGTTTCAATTCACCCGCGTGCAGCATGTCCCAGACCGCATCGGTCTCTTCCGGCGTGTTGCCAGAGGTCAGCGCCCCCGCCGCCACCCCGGCCTCCCGCAGGCCGCGCACCTGATCGCGCATCAAGGCGATCAACGGGGAAATCACCACCGTCACCCCAGAGCGGATCAAGGCAGGCAACTGGAAACACAGGGATTTGCCGCCACCTGTGGGCATGATGGCCAGCACGTTCTGGCCACCCGCCACGGCATCGACAATCTCACCCTGACCGGGGCGAAAGGCGTCAAAGCCGAAGATGTCCTTGAGAAGCGCCTCGGCGGTCCCGGCGTCGCGCGGCATGGATGTCCCTGTCGATATGTCTGGATCGGATCGTTGCCAGACAATCACATACTACGAATCGGTGAATCAACCCCTACGGGCCACAATATGAGCCATTGGCCCCCATGACTCCGCCGCTTCTTCTGTCCGAAAATATTCCGGGGGGAGGCCGCAGGCCGAGGGGGGCAGCGCCCCCTGCCCGGTCAGAAGCCGTAGAAAAAGGCCGCGTTGTTGCGCAGGATGATCTGCAACGCGTAAACCCCGATCAGCGCGATCAGCGGTGCAAGGTCCAGTCCGCCCATCGGCGGCAGGATACTGCGGATGCGCGAATACACCGGTTCCAGCAGCCGGTTCAGCCCCTCCCAGATCGAGGCGACAATCGGTTGCCGCAGGTTCAGGATCTGAAAGTTGATCAGCCAGCTCATGATCACATGGGCGACGATCACAAAGACCGCGATGCTGAGGATCATGTTCAGAATTTGAAAAAGCGACTGCATCCGATAGACCTTTGTTCCGCGCGTCCGACTGGCACAGACCTATGCGCACCAAGGCTTAAGAACAAGTGTGCCGCAAGGTCTTGATTGACGTGCCCGCCGCAGCGCAGCAACAAGGACACAAAGGAGCCAGCCCATGTATCCCTTTCTGCGCCTCTTCTGGCAAAGCTATCTCGCCCGTCGCGCCCCGCGGCTTGGCCTTTTGGAAACACATGTCTCGACCCATCTCTGCATGCCATGGGATCTTGACCTGTGGATGGAACTGAACAACGGGCGCACACTGACGATCTACGATCTCGGGCGTATCCCGCTGGGGTATCGAACCGGGCTGTTCGACGTGCTCCAGCGTGAACGCTGGGGCCTGACCGTTGCGGGATCGGTCGTGCGTTACCGTCGGCGCGTGCGCCTGTTCGAAAAGATAGAAATGCACTCACGCCTGCTGGGTTGGGACAAGCGATTCATCTACATTGATCAATCGATGTGGAAGACAAACGGCGACTGCGCCAGTCATGCGGTTTATCGGACCGCATTGACCGACGCCAACGGCATCGTGACCACCGATCGGTCGACCACGGCGCTTGGCGTGCCCACCGAAAGCCCGCCGCTGCCGGCATGGGTGCTGAAATGGATCGAGGCCGAAAACGCCCGCCCGTGGCCCCCGCAAACCCGCAATGCGCCTGAACTGATCGCCGCCGCACAGGCCAAAGACGCCGCATAAGCCCGCAACTGGGACCGCCGCACAGTTTTCCCTTGCGCAAGGCCCCTTGCAACACCATGCCGCGATAGGTTCTATCGCGGCATTGGGCAGGGGGCAGCCATGGCACAGCCAACGAAAAAGCAACGCATCTGGGGTTGGATGTTCTTCGACTGGGCGCAACAGCCCTATGCCACCCTTGGCCTGACCTTTATCTTCAGCCCCTATTTCGCCGCCGTCGCCGCCGATTATTTCCTTGCCCAAGGCGCTGGCAGCGACGCCGCCAAGGCGGGCGCACAAAGCCTGTGGTCCTCGGCCCAGACAATTGCCGGACTGGCGATCGCCTTTTCCGCGCCGCTGCTGGGGGCCTGGGCCGATGCGACAGGACGCAAACGCCCGTGGTTCTGGCTGTTCACCGGCATCGCAATTGCCGCCGCCTTTTCTCTGTGGATGCTGAAGCCGGACGGCACCGGGCTGTATTTCGTGCTGGCGCTGTTCTGGCTGGGCTTTGTCGCCAGTGAATCCGCCTTCAACCTGAACAATGCCATCCTGCCCAGCCTTGGCACGCCGGAAGAGGTCGGGCGCATCTCCGGCACCGCCACGGCCTTTGGCTATTGGGGTGGGGTGCTGTCGCTGTTCCTGATGTTGCTGTTCTTTGCCGAAAACGAGACCGGAAAGACGCTGATCGGCCTGTCCCCCGCCTTTGGCCTTGACCCAGAGGCGCGCGAAGGCACGCGGTTTGTCGGGCCGTTCATCGGCCTGTGGTTCGCAATTTTCCTGATCCCATTTTTCATGTGGAACCGGGATGACCCGCTGGAACGCAAGACCCCCGCAAGCGTGCGCGGCGTCCTGTCCGACATGAAGACCTCAATCATCCGCGTCTGGGGCCGCACGTCCTGCCGCAGCTTCCTGCTGTCTTCGCTGTTTTATCGCGACGCGCTGACCGCCCTTTATGCCTACGGCGGAATTTACGCGACGCTGGTTTTGGAATGGAAGGTGATCCAGGTCGGCGTTTTTGGCATCATCGCCGCCATCGCGGCGGCTGTTCTCAGCTGGGTCGGAGGTATCGCCGATCACAGGTTCGGCCCAAAGCCGGTGATCCGTTTCTGCATTTGGGTGCTGATCCTTGTCGGTTCGATCATTGTCGGGATGTCCCGTGAAAGCCTGTTCGGGATGCCATTGGCCGAAGGATCGCCGGTTCCGGACATCATCTTTTACATCTGCGGCGCTGTCATCGGCGGTGCAGGCGGCGCGCTGTACTCTGCCTCGCGGTCGATGATGGTGCGTCACTGCGATCCGATGCGGCCCGCCGAGGGCTTTGGCCTGTTTGCGCTGGCTGGCAAGGCCACGGCCTTTCTGGCCCCGGCGATGATCACGATCTTCACCTATTCCACTCAATCCAACCAGTTGGGCTTTCTCCCTGTGATCGGGCTTTTCCTGCTGGGCCTCATTCTGCTAACCTGGGTGCATCCGCAGGGAGAAAGACCCGCATGATCCGTTTTGTTACCGCCATTTCCCTTGTCCTCGCATTGGCCGCTTGTGGCGGCAGCGGGCGCGATATTTCAGGTGACCGCACCCCGGCCCGTCCGCTGGACCCGGTGCTGTCATCGAAACAGGCCAAACAACTGTTCGGCGCCAAGGCGCAGGCCTCGCCACAGGCCTCGGCCCCATTCGGCGGCTATGCCAAGGGGTGCCTCGCCGGGGGCGTGCAATTGCCGGAAACCGGTCCGACATGGCAGGCCATGCGCCTGTCGCGCAACCGCAACTGGGGCCATCCGGACCTGATCGACTACGTGCAGGACCTCAGCCGCAATGCCGCCGCGCAACCCGGCTGGAACGGTCTGTATCTGGGCGATTTCAGCCAGCCACGGGGCGGTCCGATGCTGACCGGCCACGCCAGCCATCAGATCGGTCTGGACGCCGACATCTGGATGCTGCCCGCCGACAACCTGAACCTGTCGGTCAAAGCGCGTGAGAACATCTCGTCGATCTCCATGCGCCGCGCGTCGGGTGCCTACACCAACGACAAATGGACCAAACAGCACCACGAGATTCTCAAGGCCGCCGCCAGCGACCCGCGGGTGGCGCGGATCTTTATCTTTCCCGGTGCCAAGGTGCAGATGTGCAACGACGAAAAGGGCGACAAGGCGTGGCTGCGCAAGGTGCGGCCGTGGTGGGGGCACCACTATCACTTTCACGTCCGCCTGAGCTGTCCCAAGGGCGCGACCGGCTGCGTCGATCAGGCCGCCCCGCCGCCGGGCGACGGTTGCAAGGAGGCCCAAGGCTGGGTTGATCGTATCCTCAACCCGCCGCCGCCCGACCCCAACGCCAAACCCTCGCCGCCAAAGCGAGAGTTGACGCTGGGCGATCTGCCGCGCCAATGCGCCGACGTTCTGTCCGCGAACTGACCCCGGCATATGTTCCGAACACTGTTGAAACGCCTGCAAAGGCGGCTTGTCGCCTGCCTGTCGCTTGGGCTTCTGGCGGGGTGCACGTTTGGCTCCGGCCCCAAGGCGGAATTCATGGGCCGCATCGACTGGCCCGCAAGCATGCATCGACTGGGCGGTTTCTCTGGACTGGAAGTCACCGACGATGGCACGCGCTTCGTGGCGCTCTCTGACCGCTCGCGGATCGTCACAGGGCAGTTTATTCGCAAAGGCGGGCGCCTTGTCGGTGTGGAAAACGCCCCCGCCGTCCGACTGCGCACCGAAAGAAGCCGCTTTCTGTCCCGCGCCCTGAACGATGCCGAAGGGCTGGCCCTGTCCGCCAGCAATGTCACCTACATTTCGTTTGAAGGAACCCACCGGGTCTGGGCCTACAAGGACTATGGAACCGCGATCCCGCTGCCACGCCCGGAGGCCTTCAGCCTGATGGCAGGCAACGCTGGCTTTGAGGCGCTGGCGATAGACGCGCAGGACCGGCTTTACACCCTGCCCGAACGGTCCGGCCAGTTGACACGCCCCTTCCCCGTCTGGCGCTACGACGGCACGGATTGGGCACAGGTCTTCACGCTCCCCCGGCGCGGCGGCTTTCTGCCCGTTGGCGCGGACTTTGGACCGGATGGCAGGTTCTATCTGCTGGAACGCGGCTTCTCCGGCATCGCCTTTCGCACGCGCGTTCGCCGCTTTACCCTGTCCGACGACCGGATTGTCCGCGAAGAAGTGCTGATTGAAACGCCCGCGCACCGACATGGCAACCTCGAAGGGCTTTCGGTCTGGCGCGACGCAGCGGGGGCGCTGCGGCTGACAATGGTCTCCGACGACAACTTCATGAGCTTTCAGCGCAGCGAATTTGTCGAATACCGCGTGACGGAGTGATCCCGGAAATCGCTTGACGCCCCAACAGGCCGCATTTATGTGCGCCCAATCCGGAAAACCGGATCAAGTCCCCGCAACCTTGTCAAAAACGGGTCACATCATGACACGCGCACATCTTCCCGGCATTCTTGCCATGGCGGCCATCGTTCTGGCCTCCAACATCCTCGTCCAGTTCCTGTTTGGCCAATGGCTGACATGGGGGGCGTTCACCTATCCACTGGCCTTCCTCGTCACCGACCTGATGAACCGCATCTACGGCCCCGGCCCGGCGCGGAAGGTGGTCTTTGCCGGCTTTGTCGTCGGCGTCGTCTGCTCGCTGATCGGCACGCAGATCATGCTGCAAGGCGATGGATACAGCTATCCGGCAGTCACGCTGCGGATTGCCATCGGCTCCGGTCTGGCGTTCCTGACTGCGCAACTGATGGACGTGGCGATCTTTGACCGCCTCCGCGAAGGCACATGGTGGCGCGCGCCGCTGGCCTCGACGCTGGTCGGCTCGACACTGGACACGGCGCTGTTCTTCACCATCGCCTTTTCGGCCGGGCTCAGCTGGATCGAACCGGCAAATGACGTCAGCTGGGCCAATGAAATCCTGCCGTTCCTCGGCTCCGGCCCCGATGCACCGCTGTGGATGTCACTCGCCGCGGCCGACTGGATGGTCAAGCTGAGCCTCGCCCTGCTCGCCCTCATCCCCTTCCGTCTGATCGTTTCAAAGGCACGCCCGGAACAGAAATCAGCTTGATACGCAAAAAAGACTTTGTGGTCGGCGATACCCGTGCCACCATCATCTTGCGTTTTCAACAGCTGAAAGGAGGTGATCCAGTGTCGAGAGAAGCATTGGAGAGAGGTGTCGGAACAGTTCGGGAGGATGCGCTCTAGGGCAACCCCTGGGGTGACAACCCCCCGGATTGGCAGCGCCTAACCGGCCCCGCCTCCGTATTCTCGAAGGGCCGCTGATCTGGCGGCCCTTTTTCTTTTGCCCTAAATGAACACCATGCTGCGCGTCACCGACCATATCACCATCGAGGACTGGGAACTGACAGAACAGTTCATCCGCGCCTCCGGCCCCGGCGGCCAGAACGTGAACAAGGTGTCCACGGCGGTCGAATTGCGGTTTGAGGCAGAACGCTCCCCGAACCTGCCCCCTGCCGTCAAAACCCGGCTGCGCAAACTGGCCGGACGCCGCTGGACCAAAGAGGGCGCTCTGGTCATTCAGGTCGAAGACACCCGCAGCCAGGCCCGCAACCGCGAGATTGCGCGCCAACGCCTCGCCGAGCTTGTGCAAAAAGCGACCGAAAAACCCAAACGCCGGATACCGACCAAACCCACCCTTGGCTCGAAACGCCGACGCCTCGATGCGAAAAAACAGCGGGGTGAGATCAAGGCAACACGTGGCAAGGTCGATCCGGACTGACGCCGCCATCCTCCCGCACCCGCGCCCCGGTTTCTCCTTTGTAAAACTACCCCCGCCGGAGGCAGCCCGAGGGACCGGCCAAAGGCCGGCCCCGAGACACCCTGCGCGCGTCAGCGCACTCCTGGATCAGAACCGCTCCAGCAGACGGTCCAGATAGTTGCGCTCTTCCTCGGGACGATCCAACTCGCCAGAGCGTTTGCGCAATTCGCCCAGCAGTTCCTCGGCCCGACGATAGACGTCCTGCCCCTGCAACAGACCCTCATCCGTGCCGACCCGACCGGTGTTGCCAGAGTTGCGGCCCAGCGGATCGCGTTGCTGTGCAGGATCGCCGCCTTGGGCAAAGCCTTGCTCGCCGGTGCGTTGCTGCTGCTGTTCGGCCAGCGCCTCGCCCAGATTCCGCATCCCTTCGCGCAGGGCCTCCATCGCGCTGGACTGCCGGTCGATCGCTTCGGCCAGATCCCCGTCGCGCAATGCGCGTTCTGCCCCGTCCATAGCCCCGTCTGCCCGCTTGAGCGCCTCGGCGGCGCGTTCACCGGCCTCTGTTCCCTGTCCGGGCAACGCCTGTCTCTGGCGGTTCAACTCATCGCGCAAGGCCCGCTGCCGTTCGGCAAGATCGCCCGCCAGATCACCGCCGTCGCCTTGGCCCGGATCACGCCCCTCTTGGCCTTGCCCCGGCTGGCGTCCCTGCGGACCCGGCTGGCCCTGTCCCGGCGGCGGGCGCTGGCCCTGACCGCGCTGGCCATCGTTGAGATCGCGGAACGACTCGTCCGACAGTTCCTGCTGCTCGCGCAGGGTGTCAGCCAGACCTTCCATCGCCTGCTCGCCCGGTGACTGACCGCCGCCTCCCGGCCCTTGGGTCATCTGCATATTGTCCAGCATTTCCTGAAGCTGGCGCATTGCTTCCTGCGCCTCGGCCATCCGGCCCTGTTCCATCAACTCCTGAATCTTGTCCATCATCCGCTGGATATCGTCCTGCGACATCTGGATCATGTTCTGGGGGTCCATCTGCTGACCCTCGGGGTTGTCCTGCGCCTGCTGACGGCTCAATTGCCGCATGTAATCGTCCGTCGCCTCGCGCAGTTCCTGCATCAGTTCGGCGATTTCCTGATCCGAGGCACCGTTCTTCATCGCCTCTTCCAGACGCTCACGCGCCCGTTGCAGGCGTTCCAGCGCATCCTGCAAATCGCCCTCTTCCATCGACAGGGCCAGATCCCACATCGCCTGCGCCAGTGCGTCCTGCTTTTCGTCGGTGATGGCGTTGTACTTTGCCAAAAGCTCGATCCGCGTGGTCAGGGTGCGCAGGCGCAACTGTTCCACATCCTTGCGGAACAGGTCCTTGGGCTCATTCAGGATCGCCTTGAAGATCTGCACGATCATCCCGGCGTTCTCACGGTTCCACAGCAGCGACTGACGCTGCTCGATCAGCGCCGCCGCCACGGGGTCAAAGAACCGCCGCCCCGGCATGGTCAGCGCCTCGGGGTCCGACAGGCCGCGTTGGCCACGACCGTCCTCGACCTCCAGCGTCAGCTTGACCGGCAGGTTGGCCCAGGGGTGCAGCGAAAAATTCCCGACCAGAGAATTGGTGAAATCCGCCCGGTTTCCCGAAACCGGCATCGACAGCGGCACCTCGATCATCTTGCGCTGTTCCGGCGCGATGGTGCGGCCATAGCGGCGGTCGACGGCGTCAAGATCCAGCACAAACCGCGCCGTCCCCGTCACAACCCCGTGGTCGTCCGACGCGGTGTAGGGGATCTGCGCCTCGCCCTCATAACTGACTTCGATCTCACCGTCGCGTGTCACGCTGGGGGCGGCGTCGGGGATCATGGCGATCTGCCAGAGACGGCCACCCGGTCCCTCGACGGCCAGTTCACCCGACCGCAAAACGGCAAAATCCTGTGCCGTGTCCTGTGCCGCTTCTGGCGGCAGGTCGCGGCCAGACACGTTTTCGCGGATGCTCAGCGCGCCGACCTCACCGTACATGCGCAGCGTGATTTCTGCCCCCTCGGGCGCTTGGATCGACGCGGCGGTGATGTCGTTGAGGTAGACAGACGGCAACCGGGTATAAGCCGGCGGCTGCATCCAGCCTTCCCAGGCCGGTCCCTGCGCCAGATCGGGACCACCGGCCCCCATGCCCGTCACGGATTGCACCCGCACTAGCGACCCGAACAGAATCGCAACCGACAGCGCCAAAAGCGCGACATAGCGCAACGCCAGCGGATCGTTCCGCGAGACGCGCAGATCCGGTTCCACCGCGCGCGCCTCTGCCAGACGGGCGCGCATCCGTGTCTGGTGCGCGCGCCACACAGCGGTCGAGGCCGCGTCACCGCCGCCAATCGCCTGCGTGTCCAGAGAGGCCTGGATAGGGTTGCCCGTCAGCGTTGCGTCCAGTCGCACCATCGCCGCCGCACGGGAGGGCCAGCGAAACCGCCGCGCCCCGTACCAGACCGCCCACAGCGCCCCCGCGCCCAGTACGGCCCCCGCCGCCCAGACCCATTCAACCGCAACCTCGTCCTGAACCCCCAGCATCAACAGCGCCAGGGTGAAGATCACGATGGACCAGAGCGGCCAAAAGGCACGGGCCAGCCGTTCGGCCGCCATACCAAGTCGGGTCAGCGCCAGTGGCCAGCGCAGGGTGCGGAAAATATCCGATGAGGGGTCGCGTGTGGGGGGCATGTCGCTCCTCGCAATCAGTGACGGCGAGGAGGATGCCTCACAGCCATTCGGGGATGGTATCGCGATTTATGATCTCGTCAAAGGTCGGCCTTGCGCGGATAACCGCGAATTGATCGCCATTGACCAGCACCTCGGGGATCAGCGGGCGGGTGTTGTACTCGCTCGACATCACGGCACCGTATGCCCCGGCAGAGCGGAAAGCCACCAAATCCCCGGCCCGAAGCGGGGGCATAAGGCGCCCCTTGGCAAAAGTGTCACCGCTTTCGCAGACCGGCCCGACGATGTCATAGGGGTGTAGCTCCGCCCCGGCAGGTGCCTCAATAACAGGCACAATCTCATGATGCGCCTCATACATCGCCGGACGGATGAGGTCATTCATCGCCGCGTCGAGAATCAGGAAATCGCGCCCCTCGCCCTCTTTGACGTAGATGACATCGCTGACCAGCAACCCGGCGTTGCCGACAATCAGGCGGCCCGGCTCAATCTCGATCTCACAGCCCAGATGACCGACAGTGCGCTGGATCAGCGCGCCATAGTCCATCGGCAGCGGCGGCGCCTCGTTCGAGCGCGCGTAGGGAATGCCCAGACCGCCGCCCAGATCCAGCCGCGTGATCTCATGCCCGTCCGCGCGCAGCGCCTCTGTCAGCTCCGCGACCTTGCGATAGGCCTGCTCAAATGGCTCCAACTGCGTCAGTTGCGAGCCGATATGCACGTCAATGCCGATCACCTTCAGCCCCGGCAGGCGCGCCGCCTCCGCATAGACCTCGCGGGCGCGGGCGATCGGAATGCCAAACTTGTTTTCGGACTTGCCAGTGGCGATCTTAGCATGGGTCTTGGCGTCCACATCCGGGTTCACCCGCACGGTGATCGGCGCGACAACACCCATCGACGCGGCCACCTCAGAGATGACGCGCATCTCCGGCTCACTCTCGACATTGAACTGGCGAATGCCGCCTTCCAGTACGGTCCGGATCTCGTCCCGCGTCTTGCCCACGCCGGAAAAGACGATCCGCTCGCCCGGAACACCCGCCGCTTTGGCGCGGGCGTATTCGCCACCCGACACCACGTCCATGCCCGCGCCCTCGGCGGCCAGCGTTTTCAGGATCGCCTGATTAGACGCGGCTTTCATGGCGTAACAGACAAGATGCGGCCCCCAGGCCAGCGCCTCATCGAACAACCGGAAGTGGCGCACCAACGTCGCGGTCGAATAGACGTAAAACGGCGTTCCGACGCTGGCGGCAATCTCGGCCACCGGGACGTTCTCGGCAAAGAGCTGCCCGTCTTGATAGATGAAATGATCCATGACCGCGGCTTTAGCCGAGCGCGCGAATTTGGGCCAGCCCTCTCTTGCGCAAACCCAAGTCGCAGCAATCCCCCCTTTGCGTTTCTTCTGTCCAAAAATATTCCCGGGGGAGTCGCGCCCTTGCGCGACGGGGGCAGCGCCCCCTTCCCCTTGTCCACGCCATGCAACGCACTCTACGCTGGCACCGCAAGACAAACGAAAGGCGCACCATGCACGAGGCGATCAAACACGGCAACGTGGCTGTCATCACCGGGGGTGCCTCCGGCATCGGGCTAGAGATGGCGCGCAGGCTGGCCTCACTCGGTCTGCGCGTCTGCATCGCGGACCTGCCCGGCGAGACGCTGGATACCGCCGTGGATCAGGCCGGGGCCGCGCTTGGGGTGGCCTGCGACGTCTCGGACAGTGCGCAAATCCGGGCGCTCAAGGCGCGGGTCGAGGAAAGGCTTGGGCCGGTCGATGTCCTGATGAACAACGCGGGCATCCAGCCCGGCAGTTCCATCTTCGACGACGCGGGCACATGGGAGCGGATCATCGCGGTAAATCTCTGGGGCATCATCCGCAGCAGCCAGATTTTCGCGCCCGACATGGCGACCTCGGGCTGCAGCGGGCTGATTATCAACACCGGGTCGAAACAGGGCATCACCACGCCGCCGGGCGACCCCGCCTACAACGTGTCAAAGACCGGGGTTAAGACCTTTACCGAGGCGTTGCAGCACGAATTGCGCAACATCGACGGCTGCCGGACAGAAGCGCGGCTGTTCATCCCCGGATGGGTCCACACCCCCCTGACCGCGCGGGGCCGGACACAAAAGCCCGACGGCGCATGGACGCCGGAACAGGTCGTTGCGGTCCTGCTGGAGGCGCTGGGGCGGGACGATTTCTACATCCTCTGCCCGGACAACGACGTGGATCGGGCCACCGATGCCAAACGTATCCTCTGGGCCGCGCAGGACATCGCCGAAAACCGCGCGCCGCTTTCGCGCTGGCATCCGGACTACGCCGATGCCTTTGCGGCATGGCTCAAGACCTGAGCGCGCGCGTCCGGCGGGGTTTCCCCCGCCGCTTGCCCTAGACCGGGCGAGAGCGAAACCAAAGGTACAGTGGCAGGCCGCAACTGACTCCGATGCAAAACGTGGCCGGGATCGCCAGCAGAGCAGCCCAATTCCGCCGCACCGCGACCTCGGCGACGATCCAGATCGTCAGCGCCAGTGCCGCGATGGTCAGATCCCAGGTCAACCCGCGCGTGCTGTCATTGACGTACCACGCGTCGATCAAAACGCCCAGGTTCCAGCCGTTCCCGGCCAGAAACGACACAAAGTAATACATCGGGTGCACGGCCCCCCAAAGCGCCATCGCCAGCCAGAGCCACCGCAGCATCAGCCTTTGATCCCGACCTCGGCGGTGCCGGTCACAGTGACGCTGATGCCGGGGCCGGACGTGGTCGGGCCTTCGGGGGTTTCGGGCTCGCCGTCCGCCCCGCAGGCCGCCAGTGCGAGCAGTCCGAGAATTGCAAGAAGCCTCATGCCAAACGCCCTTTCCAGGCTGCGATCTGTTCGCGCACACGCTGCGGCGCGGTGCCGCCATAGCTCATCCTTGAGCGGACAGAGTTGTGCACGCCCAGCACATCATAGACCGACGCGTCGATATTCCCATGCACTTCCTGCATCTCGTCCAGCGTCAGATCCGGCAAGTCGCACCCTTTACCCTCAGCCTTGGCGACAAGGCTGCCGGTGACGTGGTGGGCATCGCGGAACGGCAGGCCGGTTTCGCGCACCAGCCAGTCGGCAAGATCCGTCGCGGTGGACAACCCGGCAGATGCGGCGCCTTCGAGGTTGGTCACATTGGCGGTCATGTCCCGCACCATCCCCTCCATCGCGGCAAGGGCCAGCATCCAGTTGTCGGCGGCGTCGAACACCTGTTCCTTGTCTTCCTGCATGTCCTTGGAATAGGCCAGCGGCAGACCCTTCATCACCATCATCAGCGCGACATTCGCGCCGAAAATCCGTCCAATCTTGGCGCGGATCAGTTCTGCGGCATCCGGGTTCTTTTTCTGCGGCATGATGCTGGAGCCGGTGCTGAACCGATCCGACAGGGTGACAAACCGGAACTGGGCCGAGGACCAGATCACCAGTTCCTCGGCAAAGCGGCTGAGGTGCATGGCGCTGATCGAGGCGACAGATAGGAATTCCAGCGCAAAGTCGCGGGCGCTGACAGCGTCCAGAGAGTTGCCCATCGGTTGATCAAAGCCCAGCGCCTGCGCCGTCATATGGCGGTCGATGGGAAACCCGGTGCCCGCCAGCGCGGCGGCACCAAGGGGCGATTCGTTCATCCGTTTGCGCGCATCGCGGACGCGGGATAAATCGCGCCCGAACATCTCGACATAGGCCATCATGTGATGGCCCCATGTCACCGGCTGCGCGGTTTGCAGGTGGGTAAAGCCCGGCATAACCCAATCGGCCCCCGCCTCGGCCTGCGCCAGCAGTGCCTGCATCAGGGCCGTCAAACCACCCTCGGCGGCGTCCAGCTGGTCCCGCACCCAAAGACGGAAATCCGTTGCCACCTGATCGTTGCGCGACCGTCCGGTGTGCAGCCGCCCTGCCGGTTCGCCGATCACCTCTTTCAGACGCGCCTCCACGTTCATGTGGATGTCTTCCAGCGCAGTCGAAAATTCGAAGGTTCCGCTTTCGATCTCTGACAAGACCGTGAGCAATCCTTCCCTGATCGCCTCGGCATCGCTATCACTGATAATGCCCGTGGCCGCCAGCATGGCGGCATGGGCACGAGACCCGGCCACATCCTGGGACGCCAGCCGCTTGTCATAGCCGATCGAGGCATTAATTGCCTCCATGATGGCATCGGGTCCGGCGGCAAAGCGGCCGCCCCACATCTGGTTCGAGGTCTTGTCAGACATAGAGTGTCCTTCGGAGGTCATATGAAACGTCTCACGCTTGCGGCTCTCTATACTGCCGCATTGATGCTTGCAAATCCGGTCGCCGCCGATGTTGAGGCCGCAAAGGCCGCAGCCACCGGCGACATGCGCAAGATGGTCTTTCACGCCGAGCCCAAAGCGGTCGGCACAGCGGATTTCATGACCTTCGACGGCGCGCCGCTGAACCTGTCACAGTGGCAGGGGAAATGGGTGGTCCTGAATTTCTGGGCCACATGGTGCGCGCCCTGCCGCAAGGAAATGCCGATGCTGGCAGCCTTGCAAGAGGAACTGGGCGGTGAGAATTTCGAGGTTCTGACCATCGCCACCTCCCGCAACCCGCCGCCCAAGATGAAGGCCTTTTTCGACGAGATCGGCGTCGACAACCTGCCGCTGCACCGAGACCCCAAGTCGATGCTGGCGCGTCAAATGGGCGTTCTGGGCCTGCCGGTGACGCTGATCCTGAACCCCGAGGGGCAGGAAGTCGGGCGGCTGACCGGCGATGCGGACTGGTCATCGGACGCCACGCGCGCCGTTCTGAACGCGCTGATGGGCCTCGACGGCGGCACCTGATCGCAAAGCCGCAATTTCAAAGAAAAACCCCGTCCGGAGGTCCGGACGGGGTCTTTTTGGAGAGAGAGAGAGAGAGAGAGTAATTCTGGTTGGCCGGGCGGTTAGCGCCGCATGCCGATCCGGGGTCTTTGTGCCACCGTCACCCGTTGCACAGCAGGCGCAGCACGGCACAGGCGCGATTGCAACGTGGCGGCCACAAGGGCCAGCAGGCAAAAGATGGACAAGGTTGCGATCACGTTCACGACACTCCGGTTCATCGGCCCCCACCGACAAGACTGAAACTGGGCAAAACCGGGGCGAACCTCAATGGGTTTTGCCCAACTCAGGCCAAAAACCCCAGTTCGGGATGACAATCCGCCCAAGAAACCAGCGCTGTTTCCCGAATTTGCGGCTTTTGTGCCTCATTTCATCGGGCCACGGTTCACAACCACTCGAATCGGAGCGCCCACCGCAGCGCGTGTCGGCACCTCACTCCGGCAGACCCTGAACGCAGATGGACTGGCTGACGCGCCGTCGCTTTTGACAGACGGCCCCCGCTCGGCAAGATGGCAGGTCAGGAGGAGACATGCCGCTGACCGTGCTCATTGGGCTGGTGGTTGTGGGGATCGCGGCCATTGCGCTGTTGATCCACACCACTGGTCTGTCGCACCCCCGTCGTTTCACGACGGAGGAGGCCGCACGCGCCGCGTGGACCCGCGAATTCCCGCTATCCGATGTCAAGGGCGTCACCCTGTGCCGGTCCGGACGCGCAGCGCTGATCGACACCGATGCCGGTGTCGGCGTGGTCTGGCCGATGGGCGCGGACAGCACCGCGCGCCGGTTGACGGATGCGCGGATCACGCCCCACGACGGCGGGTTGATCCTGCACCTGTCCGACTACGCCGCACCAACCGTCCGGCTGCATTTGGACCCGGACGAAACCGCCCTCTGGGCAGAAAGGATCGGCACACCATGAGCGACCAGATCACCTTTCCCGATGTCGTGCAGCTTGCCGTGCCCTTTTTCATCGCAGCGATCCTGGCCGAATTGCTGTGGATTCGCCTCACCGGCAAAGGCGGCCGGTATGAAACCCGCGATGCTGTCACCTCTTTGATCATGGGGGCAGGCAACGTCGCCGCGGGCATTGCGCTTGGGTTCATCGCTTGGGGTTTTTTCCTGTTTTTGTGGGAGCTTACACCGCTTGACCTGGGCACCTCATGGTGGGTCATCGCGCTGTGTTTCGTGCTGGACGATCTGCGCTATTACTGGGTTCACCGGTTTGGCCACCGCATTCGCTGGGTCTGGGCCAGCCACGTCAACCACCACTCCTCGCAGCACTACAACCTGACCACCGCGCTGCGGCAGACCTGGACCTACACATTCACCTTTATGATGGTGGTGCGCGCGCCGCTGATCCTGATGGGGTTTCACCCGGCGCTGGTGCTGTTCTGCGGCGGACTGAACCTGATCTATCAGTTCTGGATTCACACAGAGACAATTGGCCGGATGCCAAAGTGGGTCGAGGCGGTGATGAACACGCCCAGCCACCACCGCGTGCACCATGGGCGCAACGCCCGCTATCTGGATGCAAACTACGCCGGGGTCTTTATCGTCTGGGACAAACTGTTCGGGACCTTTGTGCCCGAACTGGACGAGGAGAGACCCGATTACGGCCTTGTCCACAACCTTGGCACGTTCAACCCGATCCGCGTGGCCTTTCACGAATGGGTCGGCATCTGGCGCGATGCAACGCAACCGGGGCTGCGCCTGCGCGACCGCCTGATGTATTGCGTTGCCCCGCCGGGGTGGAGCCATGACGGCACCCGCGAAACCTCGGAGCAGATCAAGGCGCGGCACCTTGCGGCCAATCCGGAGCAACGCGGAACTCCGGGCTTCTGACACGCCACGCAACCACACCATGTCACGCAACGAAGTCGGGCATTCCGGACTTTCCCTTTCGCTTGCCATTGTCCATGCCTGTCATGAACCTGTTGCAGGGTTGGCGGATTTTGCCATCATGGCCTTGTAACAGGACCGTGAGGTCCCCAAATGATATGTATACCTTTGTATACACAATTTTCGGAGTAGGCATGTTCGAACTGCTTCTGTCAGACGGGATGTTCCCGTTTACCCTCGCACTCGCCCTGCTTTTTGGGCTTTTGGCGCTCGAAGTTGTCTTTGGACTGCTCGGGGGCACGCTGCTTGGTGCCGGAGCGGATGGCGTCGACATCGACGGGCCGGATCTGGACGTTGACATGCCCGACCTCGGCGATCTGGGCATCGATCTGGGGCTGGAGGGCACCGACATCGATATCGGCGATCTCGAACTGGCCAACCCGGATCTTGACGGCCCGGATCTGGACGGCGACATCCCGGACGGCGCCCCCGACGGGGCGGACAGCATCGCGGCATGGCTGGGTTTTGGCAAGATGCCCGCGCTGATCTGGCTGGCCGCAATCCTGCTGGCCTTCGGTCTGTCGGGCCTCGTGATCCAGACCGTCGCCGCCAATCTTTTTGGCGACCCGTTGCCCGCTTGGCTGCCCGCCCTGCCCGCCGCTGCCGCCGCGATCTGGTTTGCCCGGCAATTCGGCGCGCTCTTTGCGCGCCTGCTGCCGAAAATGGAAACAGAAGCCCTGTCAGAGCGCCATCTTGGCCGTCGCGCCGGCGTCGTGACCCAAGGCACCGCCGCCAGAGGACGCCCGGCAGAGGTGCGCGTCACCGATCGTTATGGCAACATGCACTACCTGCGCGCCGAACCCTTGCGCGACGACGTGACCATTCCGCAGGGGACAGAGGTCATGGTCCTGCGCCACCGATATGAGACTGGCTATCTGCTGGTCGCACTCACCTGAATTTTCGCACCATAGGGGACAAACATGGATAACATTACACCCATTCTCATTATCGTCGTGGCCGCGCTGGCCTTCATCGTTCTGATCATGCTGGTGCTGGCGCGACTCTACCGCCGCGCCACGCGAGAGGTCAGTCTTGTCAAGACCGGTGCCGGCGGCAAAAAGGTCATTATGGACGGCGGTGTTATCGTCATCCCGCTGCTGCATGAGGTCAGCCCCGTCAACATGAAGACGCTCCGCCTTGAGGTGCAGCGCAACGGTGAGGCCGCTCTGATCACTCAGGACCGGATGCGCGTCGACGTCGGCGTCGAATTCTACGTCTCTGTCATGCCCACCGAAGAGGGCATCGCCCGCGCCGCCCAGACGCTGGGCGACCGCACGTTCTACGTCGACCAGCTGCGCGAAATGATCGAGGGTAAACTGATCGACAGCCTGCGCTCTGTCGCCGCCAAGATGTCGATGGACCAGCTGCACGAAAACCGCGCCGATTTTGTCCAGGAAGTGCAGAACACGGTGTCTGAGGACCTGACAAAAAACGGTCTTTCGCTGGAATCCGTCTCTCTGACCGCGCTCGACCAGACCCCGTTTGAGGCACTGGACGAAAACAACGCCTTCAACGCCGTCGGTATGCGTCGTCTGGCAGAGGTCATCACCAAATCCCGCAAGGAACGCGCCAACATCGAGGCCGAGGCCGACGTCGCCGTGCGCCGCGCCGAGATGGAAGCCTCGCGCCAGAAGATCGCCATCGAGCAGGACGAGGAACAGGCCCGCATCGAACAGATCCAGCGCATCCAGACCATGCGCATGGCGCAGGAAGCAGAGATCGCCGCCCGCACCGAAGACAGCAAGCGTGAAACCGAACGCTCGCGCATCGCCCGTGAGGAATCCGTCCGCAGCGCCGAGATCGAACGCGAGCGCAAGATCCGCGAAGCCGAGATCGCCAAGGAACGTCAACTTGAGGTGGCCGAACAGGACCGCCAGATCATCATCGCGCAAAAATCCGAAGAGGAAAGCCGCGCCCGCGCCAGCGCCGATCTTGCCCGCGCCGAAGCGACCAAGGCAATGGAGGCGGTGATCACCGCCAAGGAAGTGGCCGAGGCCGAACGCCTCAAGCAGATCGCCCTGATCGAGGCCGCGCGTGAGGCCGAACGCCTTGCCACCGGCATCCGCCTGTCAGCGCAGGCCGAAAAGGACGCCGCCAGCGACCGCGCCAGCGCCCGCCGCGAAGAGGCGCAGGCCGATGCCGACGCGATCACCATCCGCGCCGAGGCCAAGAAGATGGACCTGCTGGCCGAGGCCGAAGGCCGCCGCGCCATCGCCGATGCCGAAAACGTGCTGTCGGCCGGACTGATCGCCATGAAGGTGGATCTTGCCCGGATCGAGGCGCTGCCAAAGATCTTGGCCGAGGCTGTCAAACCGGCAGAAAAGATCGACTCGATCCGCATTCACCACCTCTCTGGTCTCAATGGCGCGCAGGGCGGCGCAAACGGCGGCGCGGGCGACAAACCCCCGGTCAATCAGGCGCTCGACTCGATCCTGGGCATGGCCGTTCAACTGCCTGCGCTGAAAAAGCTGGGTGAGGAACTGGGTATGACCATGGACGGCACAATCGACGGCCTGATGAGCAGCGCGCCTGCCGCCGCGACGGACGATCCCGCCCCGACCGAGGACGCGCCGAACCCGGACACGCCGGAAACGCCTTCGGCCTGACCGGCATTACAACAACCGGCAACGCCTCTCACAGGGCGTTGCCGCCGCGGACCCGCCCCACACAGGTTGCCCACACGCCACCTTGCGTTTCTTCTGTCCGAAAATATCCCGGGGGGCTCCGCAGGAGCGGGGGCAGCGCCCCCTGCAACGCCGAAATACGCGTAGGGTGGGTTTTCAACCCACCGCCCCGCCAGCAAGGCACGCCGCTTACGTCACCATGTCTGCCACGTCACCGGCAATAGGTGCCGTTGCCATGCCGTTTGGTGTCAAAATGAAAGTGATCGCGGTGAAAGCGGTCCGATTCCGGTCCCAGCACCGTGCCAAAGACCCCGCAGGCCTTTTTGTGCATCCGCCGCAGCGCCTTGCCGTCCTTGCGCCTGCCCCAGCCATCCTCGACCGTGATGCTGGACCCGTCCTTGAGCAGGATCGCCGAAATGTCGATCGCCTTGCCGCGCCCGTGTTCGGAAATCGGCGCACCGGGTTGGTTGTTGCGCGTCCGGCAAGAGTAGTGCGCCGCGACCTTCAGCCCGGACACCCCGCCACCGCGTCGGCCCACCGCCGGTTTCGCGCCCTCACGCACCCAGACCTCCAACGCGCGCGCCGTCTTGCAGTCCATCAGCGCGCCCTGGGTCAGCCGCACATTGCCAATCGACTGCAATCGCACCGCGTCCTTGATCCCGCAGGCCGACAGTTTGCCCGGTACATTGCCGACGATCTCACCCTGCAAAGCCGGATCGCCGCAAAGACCGCCGCCCTTGCCCGCACCGCTGGAAAAGGCGTTGCCCAGCTTGTCCAGTCCGCTTGTCACCCGCTCTCTCGCCCCGCAGGACCCAAGCAACAGGAGACAGCACAGACCAAGAGCGAGGTGTTTCACCGTTTTACCTTCACGCGACCGAAATCCGGTTCATTGGTATCCTGACCGGCCTGCAAAATGCCACGGCGTATGGCCCGCGTATGGGTGAAATAGGCATGAAGCTGCTCACCGTCGCCGGTGCGGATGGCCCGTTGCAGCGCCATCAACTCTTCGGTGAAACGCCCGAGGATCTCGATTGTGGCGTCCTTGTTGGTCAGGAACACGTCGCGCCACATGGTCGGATCACTGGCCGCGATCCGGGTGAAGTCACGGAATCCGGCGGCCGAAAACTTGATCACTTCCTGATCGGACACCCGCCGCAGATCGTCCGCGACACCAACCATGGTGTAGGCGATCAGATGCGGCACATGGCTGACCACGGCGCAGACAAGGTCATGGTGCTCCGGCTCCATCACCTCTGTGTTTGAGCCCAAAGCCTGCCAATAGGCCTCGACCTGCGCCACCGCCTGAGGGTCGGCACCCTCAACCGGCACCACAAGGCACCACCGGTTGTCAAAGAGAGAGGCGAACCCCGCTTCGGGCCCGGAGTGCTCGGTCCCGGCCATTGGGTGACAAGGCACAAAATGCACGCCTTGCGGGATGTGCGGGCCAACCTCCTCGATCACCGTGCGTTTGACCGATCCGACATCGATCACCGTGGCCCCCGGTTTCAGATGCGGCGCGATCTCTTCGGCGACCTTGCCCATGACGCCCACCGGCGTGGCCAGAACCACCAGATCGGCGGCCGCCACAGCCGCCGCGACCGTATCGACAACCTCGTCACACAGCCCGATCCGGCGCGCCGTTTCGCGCGTGTCTTCAGACCGCGCGTAGCCGGTCACATGCCCGGCCAGACCGCCGCGCTTCATCGCCCAGAACATCGACGACGCGATCAGGCCCAGACCGATCAGCGCCACACGGGGGTAAATCACACTCATCGTGCACCCGCCTTGAACAACCCCACATAATGCGCGATCTGGCGGCACGAGGGTTCGTCCCCGACGGTGATCCGCAGGCAGTTGGGCAGCTTGTATCCCGCCACCCGCCGCACGATCAGGCCCTGACTTTGCAGATACAGGTCGCAGGCCTCGGCCTCGGCCTGATCGGCAAAACGCGCCAGCACGAAATTCGCCGTGGAGGTATCGCTCGGCACCCCGTGTTCGGCCAGCGCCTCTGCCAACCATGACCTGAGGCGGGTATTCTCACTCCGGCATTTTTCAACAAAGGCGGTGTCGCGCACCGCCGCCTCTGCCGCGGCCAGCGCGGTGCCGGACAGGTTGAACGGCCCGCGCACCCGGTTGAGCACGTCGATCACCGCTTGCGGTCCATAGCCCCAACCGACCCGCAGCCCGCCTAGCCCGTAGAGCTTGGAAAAGGTGCGTGTCATCACCACGTTGTCGCGATGCTCGACCAGCTTGGCACCGCCGTCATAGCCCTCGACATATTCCGCATAGGCGCCGTCCAGCACCAGCAGGCACTCCGCCGGGATACCCTCGGCCAGCCGCTCGATCTCGGCCAGACCGATCATCGTGCCGGTGGGGTTGTTGGGGTTGGCGATGAACACCAGCCGCGTGGCGTCGGAGCAGCCCGCAAGGATCGCATCGACGTCTGTGACCCGCTCACGCTCACGCACCTCGACCGGGGTGGCCCCGGCGGCCTGCGCGCTGATGCGGTACATGGCGAACCCGTGTTCCGTATACAGAACCTCGGTCCCCGGACCGGCGTAGGCCTGACACAGAAAGGTAATGATCTCATCCGACCCGACACCGCAAATCACCCGCTCCGGGTCCACGCCGTGGACCTCGCCGATGGCATCGCGCAGCGCCCGGTGGTCGGTGGAGGGATAGCGATGCAGCTCATGCACAGATCGCTTGACGGCTTCCTGTGCGGCGGGGCTTGGCCCGAACGGGTTCTCGTTCGAGCTGAGCTTCACCACATTGGTCACGCCTTTCACATGGGCCGTGCCGCCCACGTAAAGTGAAATGTCCATGATACCCGGCTGCGGCTTGATCGCTGTCATTCTGACCTCCTGAAGCCACCTGTGCATAACGCCGTGCCTTCGCTTAGAAAAGCCACAAACGGGTTCCATTCCACGCCGCGCAAGATACGATACCGTCAAGGAGATTTCCGGAGACGCATTATGAAGACGCTGGAATATGTATTTGTTGCCTTGATGGTGATCCTCGTCGGACTTTTGATCCTCGACTCTGGCGTACTTGAACCCCGCATGGTGCTGCGTATCGCGTCAGACCCTGAAAACCGCGCGATAGAGCCGCTTGTTCAGGAATGGGCCGCCGAACACGACATCGACGTGGAAATCACCTATCCCGCTTCGGCGGCCATCGCGCGGGAACTGGCCAAGGGGTCAGGCACCGACTTTGATGTGGTCTGGCCCGCCAGCGCGCTGTGGATCGCGCTGGGGGATACGCAAAAGGTTGTGCACCATGGCGCCTCTGTGGCGCGCTCCCCAATTGTGCTGGGCCTGCGCACCTCCATCGCCAAAGAGCTTGGGTGGATCGGGCGCGCCGATGTGACCGTTCAGGACATCCATACGGCGGCAAAGGAAGGCAAGTTCCGCTTGTCGATGGCCTCTGCAACGCAATCGGATTCCGGTGCGCTGGCCTATCTTGGATTTCTTCACGCGCTGTCCGGCACCGCCGACGCGCTGACCTTGGAGACCCTCGCCGATCCGGACCTGCGGGACGAAATGCGCGATTTTCTGGCGCAGGTCGATCGGTCCGCCGGGGACGCCGACTGGCTGGCACAGGCGCTGATCGACAACGCCGCCGCCTTTGACGCCATGATCAACACCGAGGCCCTGCTGATCGACGCCAACCAAAAGCTGATCGCCGAGGGCAGGGAGCCGCTGTATGCGATCTACCCGGCCAACGGGATTGCCGTGGCCGACAGTCCGATTGGCTACGTTTCCAAAGGCGACACAGACAAGGAAGCCAGGTTTCTGGAGCTTCAGGCCTTTCTGACCACGCCAGAGGTGCAGGTCATTCTGGCCAGCCAGGGCCGTCGCGTCGCGCCTGTCGACCCGGACGCGCCGGACGCGGACCCCGCGATCTGGAACCCCGAGTGGGGGATTGACCCGGACCGCGCCTTTACACCGGGTCCGGAACCGTCGTCCGAGGTCATCGCCGAGGCGCTCCGCCTGTATCGGACCGACCTGCGCAAACCGTCGCTGACGGTCTGGCTGCTGGATGTATCGGAGTCATCTGGCGGCACACCGATACAAGAGATCAAGGGCGCGGTGGCCACGCTGCTGGACCCGGCCGCTGCGGAGGCCCGCCTGCTGCAACCTTCGCCCCGCGATGTGACAATCCTCATACCCTATAACCACAACATTCTGGACCCGATCGTGATCGAAGGCGACCAGACCGCCGCGTCCGAACAGGCGCGCCAACTGGTCGACACCTTGCAAGCCGAAGGGGGCACGGATGTATTCTATGCCCTGTACGAAGGGTTTGAGGCCTTTCGACCGCAGGCAGAGGACGGCACGCTGTCCGATTTCCTGCCAGCCATCATCGCGGTGATTGACGGCCCCTCCGACACAGAGACCCGCACGCCGCTGCTGGCCCATATGGACCAGACACCCTATACCCGGACCATTCCGATCCATACCATCGCATTTGGCGACGCCGACCCGGATCAATTGGCACAACTGACAAGACTGTCCGCCGGACGCCTGTTCGACGGGGCCAAGGATCTGCAAGAGGCGCTGTGGGCCGCCAAAGGGTACAATTGACGGGAGTTCAGGGCCGCTTCGGCGTGTTGCAACAGTGCGGCATCTGTCCGCTGGGCGAGTTCCCGAACCCTGCGCTCATGGCGCACAGATCACCCGTGCGCGCTTTGTTGCCTTGTGACTAAGACAGATTAACGTGTTGCCGGGGAAGGTGGGCGGGGCGGTGTGCGCAACAGGCGCACCGTCCCGGTTCCCAACCAATCCCGGACATGGCGCGGGCCTTAGACAACCACTTCCATGGCCTGTTGTTCGCCCACTCCGAAGACCCGCTTGTAGCGCGCGATTTCCTCACCCGGTCCCATCGCCTTGTTGGGGTTGTCCGACAGTTTCACCGTGGGGCGTCCATTTGCGCTGATCGCCTTGCAGACAAGGCTGAAAGGGGCCAGCCGGTCGTCCGGTGTCAGACCCCGGAAATCATTGGTCAGCAATGTGCCCCAACCAAAGGACACCCGCACACGACCCGTAAACCGTTTATAAAGCTCAAGGATCTTGTTTTCATCCAGTCCGTCCGAGAAGATGACCAGTTTCTTCCGGGGATCCTCACCCCGGCTTTTCCACCAGTTGATCGCCACTTCGGCCGCTGTCGCCGGGTCGCCGGAATCGATCCGGATGCCGGTCCAGCCCGCCAGCCAGTCCGGAGCACGCTGTAGAAACCCTTCGGTGCCGTAGGTGTCGGGCAGGATGATCCGCAGGTTGCCGTCGTGTTCTTCCTGCCAGTCCGCCAAAACGTCATAGGGAGCCCGCGCCAAGGCCGAGTCGTCCTCGGCCAGGGCCGCGTAAACCATTGGCAACTCATGGGCGTTTGTCCCGATGGCCTCCAGATCGCGGTTCTTGGCGATCAGGCAGTTGGACGTCCCCACAAAACTGTCGCCCAATCCCTCCAGCATCGCCTGAACGCACCAGTCCTGCCACAGAAAGGAATGCCGCCGCCGCGTGCCGAAATCCGCGATCCGCAGTTCGGGCACCGTCCGCAGATGCTCGACCTTTTGCCACAGCTTGGTCATCGCCCGCGCGTACAGCACCTGTAGTTCGAACCGTCCCATGTCGTGCAACACCGCGCGCCCGCGCAGTTCCATCAGCACCGCCAAGGCCGGGATTTCCCACAGCATGACCTCGGGCCATTTGCCCTCGAACGTCAGTTCATACTGATCCCCCACCCGTTCAAGGTGATAGGGCGGCAGGCGCAGGTTCTCGAACCACTCCATGAAATCCGACCGGAACATCTGACGCTTGCCGTAAAACGTGTTGCCGCGCAGCCAGGTCCCTTCGCCCCGCGTCAAGGACAATGACCGGATGTGATCCAATTGTTCGCGCAGTTCACCCTCGTCAATCAGCTTGGCCAGCGGCACATGCTTGGACCGGTTGATCAGCGAGAAAGTGACCTCGGTGTCGCGCTTTTTGCGGAAAACCGACTGGCACATCAGAAGCTTGTAAAAATCCGTGTCGATCAGGGACCGGACGATCGGGTCGATCTTCCATTTGTGATTCCAGACCCGTGTTGCAATATCGACCATTTCGGCCCTCCGTCGCGTCAAATGTCAGGATAAACCGGATGCACCGGGATCACGCAAGCGTGACTCCCGCCTCCGCCATCCCGTCCAGCGCCGCCTGTAGCGAGCCGTCAAGGTCGATTGCCCGGCACAAGTCCTGAAGCACCGTCACCTGAAACCCCAGTTTCACGGCATCCACGGCTGAGAAGTTCACGCAGAAATCCGTCGCCAGACCGACAAGGGTCAGACGATCAATCCCCCGCGTGCGCAGATACCCCTCCAGCCCGGTGGGTGTGCTGTGATCATTCTCGAAAAAAGCCGAATAGCTGTCGATTGCCGCGCGAAACCCCTTGCGAATGATCAGGTCCGCGCGGTCCACCTCCAGATCGGGGTGAAAGTTGGCACCGGGTGAGCCCTGAATACAGTGATCGGGCCACAGCACCTGCTGGCCATAGGGCATTTCGATCATCTCGAAGGGGTCCTTGCCCGCATGTGAGGTGGCAAATGACGAATGCCCCGCCGGGTGCCAGTCCTGCGTCAGCACCACCGCGTCGACCTCGGCCATCAACGCGTTGATCGGCTGTACAATCTCATCGCCCCGCGCGACCGCAAGCGCGCCGCCGGGGCAGAAATCGTTCTGGACGTCGATCACGATCAGCGCGTGCATGGGCCGTCTCCCTCTATCGGTCCGGCGCAGCATAGGGGCGCGATTTCGGAATTGCCATGCCATGCGACGGCTGATAATCGTGCCGACCTTCCGAACAGGAGATGCGATCATGGCACGGCTTGGCGTGGATTTCGGCACGTCCAACACGGGCGCCGCCGTCATGGCCGGCGGGCGCCCCTACGCGATCCCGCTGGAACCGGGCGAACAGACCTTGCCCACGGCGATCTTTATCGATTTTGCCGAGCGGCGCTATCTGTACGGCAGCGCGGCGGCGCGCGCGATGATGGACGGGGCCGAAGGCCGGTTCATGCGCGCGCTGAAAAGCATTCTGGGCACGCCGTTGGCGCAGGAACCGCGCCGCCTGCTAAACGAACGCCTGACCCTGATCGAGGTCATCGCCCGCTTCCTCACCGAAATCCGCAAACGCTCTGAGGCGCACACCGGGCTGAAATTCGACAGCGCCCTGTCGGGCCGTCCGGTGCATTTCCACTCTGCCTCTGCGACACGTGACGCACAGGCGCTGGAGGATCTGACAGAGGCCTACCGCCTTGCCGGGTTCACCTCGGTCGAATTCCTGCCAGAGCCAGAGGCCGCCGCACAGGCGGTGGACGGCGCGGGCCGGATGCTGATCGTCGATATCGGCGGCGGCACCTCGGATTTCACGGTATGTGACCGCAAGGACGGCAAGACACATGTGATCGCCAGTGGCGGTATCCGGTTGGGCGGCACGGATTTCGACAAGGCGCTGAGCCTTGCCCATGCCATGCCACTGCTGGGGTACGGCGCGCAGATCGGGGCGGAAATCGGGGCCAAGACCCATGCCGCCCCGCGCGCCCTGTTCCACGACCTTGCCAGTTGGGAAAAGATCCCCTTTGTTTATGACGCCGCCGTCCTGCGAGAGGTGCAGCGCTGGATTCGCTTGGCCCCGCAGCCGCACCTGTTCGAACGGCTGGCGGACGTGCTGGAATCCCACCTTGGCCACGACATCGCCTACGCGGTCGAGGCGGGAAAGATCGCGGCCAATGGCGCGGATGCCGGGGAAATCGCATTGGATGTCGTCGAACGCGGGTTGTCGATAACGCTGGCGAAAGAGGCGCTGACCGCTGCCCTGTCCGGCTATGGAGAAGAGATTGCAACCTGCGCGATGGACACGCTGCGCGCGGCGGGCTGCGCGCCCGACACTGTGGATCAGGTGGTCTATGTCGGCGGTTCCAGCCTGCTGAATGCCGTGCGCGGCGCGATGACCCGCGCGCTGCCGCAGGCGCAGCCGGTGGACAGCGAGGTCTTTACCGCCGTCGTTCACGGTCTTGCCATTGCGGCAGAATAGCCGCTGGACGACTGCGCCTACGCTTCGTATCGACAGGCCCATGTTCACCGTCTGCGCCCTGTACCACTTTACCCGCTTTGACGCCCCTGCCACCCTGCAAGGGCCGTTGCAGGATCTTTGCCGTGCGCAAAAGATCACCGGCACGCTGTTGCTGGCGCATGAGGGGATCAACGGCACCATCGCCGGACCCGCGGCGGGGATCGAGGCGGTTCTGGCGCATATCCGCGCCTTGCCCGGTTGCGCCGATCTGGAATGGAAACTGTCGACCGCGTCAGAGCGGCCCTTTGCCCGCATGAAAGTGCGGTTGAAGAAAGAGATCGTGACCATGGGCCAGCCGGATGTGGACCCGCGTGCCCGCGTCGGGCACTACGTGGAACCGGCGGATTGGAACGATCTGATCCGCAGCCCCGACGTGGCCGTCATTGACACGCGCAACGATTATGAAGTCGCCATCGGCACCTTTGAGGGCGCGGTGGACCCGCAGACCGACAGCTTCCGTGATTTCCCTGAATGGTGGCAGGCGAACAAGGACCGCTTTCACAACAAGCGGATTGCCATGTTCTGCACCGGCGGCATCCGCTGCGAGAAATCCACCAACTACCTGCTCAGTCAGGGGGTCGAGGACGTGTTTCACCTCAAGGGCGGTATCCTGAAATACCTCGAAGAGGTGCCCGAGGACGACAGCAGCTGGCAGGGGTCGTGTTTTGTCTTTGACGGGCGGGTTTCGGTGGAACACGGGCTGCGCGTAGGGCCGCATGACCTGTGCCACGCCTGCCGCCGCCCGATCCTGCCTCAGGACCGCGCGCGGCCCGAGTATGAACAAGGTGTGTCCTGCCACCTTTGCATCAATGAGACCTCCGAGGCAGACAAGACGCGGTTCCGCGAGCGGCAAAAGCAGATCGCGCTGGCCAAGGAACGCGGTGAGCGGCACCTGCATACGGACATCCTCGACGAGGATTGAGCGCTTGGGTCGGTTGCCGCCACTCTGCTAAGCCTTGGCGGGATGAGGAGACCCGCGATGACCGACCAGATTTCCAGTCACGTGCTGCGCGATGGCGATAGCCGCGTAACCGTCCTGTCCATGGGCTGCGCCGTGCAGGACTGGCAGGTTGGCGGGCGGCGGGTGGTGCTGGGGTATGACGATCCCGAGTCCTATCGCGAGAATCCCAAATCGATGGGCATTGTCGTCGGTCGCGTGGCCAACCGGACCGCTCAGGGGCGTTTCACGCTGGATGGAGAGAACTGGCAACTGCCGGTCGGGCACGATGGGCATCACCTGCATGGCGGGCCGCGCGGGCTTGGGTGGCGGAACTGGCACATGATCCCCGAAGGGGATCGGGCGGTGCGGCTGACGTTGCAGTCCCCCCATCTGGATCAGGGGTATCCGGGTGCGGTGGACTTTGAGGTGCGCCTGTCGCTGGACGGGGCTGCGCTGACCTGGGACATGACGGCAGTATCGGATCGGGTGACGCCGGTGAACCTTGCCCAGCACCTCTATTTCAATCTCGCGGGCGCGGGCACCGTGCGCGATCACTCCCTGCGCCTGAACGCCTCACATTATACCCCGACCGGGCCGGACCTTATCCCGACCGGCGAGCGCCTGCACGTTGGGGGCACCCGTTTCGACTTTCGCAAGGCGCGGCGGATCGACAAGGCCGACCCCGAAGGCACAGGTTATGACCTGAACTTTGCGCTGGACGACGGCGCCGGTCCCGCGGCCGAGCTTTTGGCACCGGACGGGATGCGCCTGCGCCTCTGGACAGATCGACCGGGCGTGCAGGTTTATACCGCAAACACCCTGACGCCCTATGCAAACCCTTGGCCCGGTGTGGACCATGGTGCGTTCGGCGGTATTTGTCTTGAGGCGCAGGATTTTCCCAACGTGCTCAACACACCCGGCTTTGGGTCGATCCTCGTGTCGCCCGACGCACCATATCGGCAGGTGACAACAATCGAAATCGCGCCGCGCTAAGCCAAACATATCCGCCCGGCGTTGCCTGCCCCGGCCACCAACGCGCGACCAAGGCAACGCCGGATGGCCACGACCTCAGGGGCATTAACCATGATTCCCGCTAAAAGTAGCCTCTCACAAGGCTGCCCGCCAACAAGGCCCAGCCGTCCGCCAGCACAAAGAACGCCAGCTTGAACGGCAAAGAAACAATCGCGGGCGGCACCATCATCATGCCCATCGACATCAGCACCGCCGCGACGACAAGGTCGATGATCAGGAAGGGCAAAAAGATCAGGAACCCGACCTGAAAGGCGCGCGCGATTTCGGACAACATGAAGCTGGGCACAAGAACCGACAGCGGCGCGTCAGGCGACAGGGCGGTGCCAGCGGCGTCCGGGCGCAGATCGGCCATCGCGCCGAAGGTGTCCGGATCGACCCGTCCGGCCATGAAGTCACGGAACGGGGCGATTGTCAGCAAGGCCGCTTCTTCCACCTCGATCTGCTCTTCCATAAGGGGTTGCAGACCGGTCTCCCAGGCCTCGGTAAAGACCGGTTCCATCACGAAATAGGTGAGAAACAGCGCAAGACTGACGATCAGCATGTTGGGCGGCGACTGTTGCAGGCCCACGGCCTGCCGCAGGATCGCCAGCACGGTCACCATGAAGGGAAAGCAGGTGACCATGATGGCGATGCCAGGTGCAAGACTGAGCAAGGTGATCAGCGCGATCAGCTGGACCGAGGTCGCAGTGACAGAGCCACCCTCGCCCATATCTATGGCGATGGATTGCGCCCCTGCCATGCCCGGCAACAACAGCAGGCACAGCGCCAGAGCAGGCAGGAGTCTGCGCATGAATCAGGCCCGCGACTGCAAGTCGACCACTTCGGTGATTCGCACCGCCAGTTGGCCCGGTCCATCGCCTTCGACCACCTCCAGTACGCCAATCGCGATCAGCTTTTCGCCGACGTACAATTCCACCGGGTCGTCCAGTTGCTTGTCGAGGGTCAGCACCGATCCTTCGTTGAGTTGCAGCAGTTCCCGCACCAACGGGCGGGCCCGGCCGACGGATACGGTGATCTCGATCGGGACCGAGGTAAAGGGTGTCCCTGTGTCGCTGCGGGGTGCGGCTTGTGCGCTATCCATGTTTCATCTTCCTCCGGTTGTCATGGGCAAAACCTTCTACCGCCTCGGCCACGGAGGCGATCAGGTCGCTCAGATCGATCTGTTGTTCGGTTTCGCCAAAGCGGATGTCGGCCTGTTCCTCGGCCAGCGTGTCGTCCGACGAAATTTTTATAGGAAAGCCAAAGTCGCCCCCCAGCAGCGGCGTGATTGCCTCGACCCGCGCGGGATTGACCGCGATGATCACCTCCATTGCCCCGATCTCACGGCTCATGACCTGCAATTGCTCGACAATATGCTGGCCCAGCGTTTCGCGGGCGAGCCGGGGCAACAGGGACGCGACCATCTCATCCAGCAGCGGCGTCACGGCGTTCATCACCTGAGAATAGGCTTCGTGGTAGGAAAAACTGAGGTCCTGAAGGTGCTGTCCGAAGGCACTCGAAATCCGCGAACGGTCGTCCGACTGCGCCTTGACGGCATCGTCCCAGCCCGCGCGGTATCCCTTTTCAAAAGCTTCGAGTTTCTGCCCTTCAAGATCGGCTTCACTGATGCCCGGCTGGGTCGGGGCCATCTGGGCGGCGAAGTGATGCGGCATGGTGCTGCCGAAATCCTCCAGAAGCGCTGCAAGCGCACTCATGACGCGCCCTCCTTGTCTTCCTCAAGCCAACTGCGCAGAATCTCGACGGTTTCGGTTTTGCGGGCCTCGATCAGGTTGCGCAGACGATCAACCGGATCCTCTTCGGCCGGGGTGTCGAAATCGACCATGCCCATCCCGCCAAAGTCCGGCCCGTCCGCCAACACGGGAAGATTGTCAAAGCCGCCCTCGGGTTCAATCTCACCCACCAGCGGCTCGGCTTGAACACCTGCGCCTAACCCGCCCGGCGACGGCAAGGCGCCGGCGGGCGACATGCCCGGTTCCGGGCTCCCGCGCGACAGGATCGGACGCAGCACAAACAGCCCAAGGATCAACGCCACCACCGCCAGAACCGCCATCTGGATCAACCGCATGGTGTCAATCGACCCGGTGAAGAAGCCCGGCTCCAGCGGCCCGGTTCCCAACCCCTCTGGCCGCTCAAAGGGCAGCGAGCGCAGGGTGATCTGGTCGCCGCGCGTCTCATCGAAACCCACCGCCGAGGCCACCAGTTCGCGCAGCGCCTCAAGTTCCACCTCGGGAAGGGGCACGAACTGTTGTGTGCCGTCGGCTGCTGTCTGGTAGGTGCCATTGACCAGAACCGCGACGGTCAGCCGCTTGATCGCACCGGGTTGGCGGGTGATCTCACGCGTGGTCTCGGAAATCTCATAGTTGATCCGTTCGCGCGTCTCGGCCTTGGAAGTCAATGAGCTGTCCGGCCCACCGCCTGCCGCCCCGTCGGGCAAGTTCGACGCGACAGTGACATCGCCGCCTCCGCCGGTGTTCTCGGCCCTGTCGGTGCGCTCTTCGGTGTCGGTGGAGATCACCACGCGGCCCTCGGGATCAAAGCTGCGCTCGCGGATCAGTTCCGTTTCGGTGACGGTCGCGACGCTGACCTCGACCACCGCGTTGCCGGTGCCTACCCGCGCCTCCATCAGGCGCTGCACCCGGTCCCGCAAAAGTGCCGCGCGGTCGTCCGCCGTTACGCCGCCGCCGATCTTGTCTTCGGCCCCGATCAGTCCGCCCTTGCCGTCGATCACCGCAACGTTTTCAGGCGTCAGCCCCGGAACCGCCGAGGCCACGAGAAATTTCAATGCCCGCGCCTGAGCCGCTGTCAGCACGGCACCCGTCGTGCTGACAGAGATAGAGGCGGTGGGCGTCACATCCCGCTGAAACGGATTCGCGCTGGAGTTGGCGATATGCACGCGCGCCGTGGAAATCTGGGGATTCGAAACGATGGTCCGCGCCAGTTCACCCTCTTTCGCGCGCCAATAGGCCGCATCGAACATCTGACTGGTGGTGCCGAAGCCCGACAACCCGTCCAGCAGCTCATACCCTTGTCCGCTGTTGGCGGGCAGTCCCTCGCTGGCAAGGGTGAGTCGCAGCGCGTCACGGTCCGCTTCGGGGACAAAAATTGCACCGGCGCGCACATTGTATTGCACGCCGCGCGCCTCCAGCGCCTTGACCACCTCACCGGCGGCGTCGTTTTCCAACCCGGCATA
Source organism: Antarctobacter sp. (assembly GCF_048262615.1). Classification (GTDB taxonomy): domain Bacteria; phylum Pseudomonadota; class Alphaproteobacteria; order Rhodobacterales; family Rhodobacteraceae; genus Antarctobacter. The sequence continues at coordinate 87,384 of NZ_JBLXFB010000006.1, read as the reverse complement.
AAGCAAGGCCATATTCGGGGCCGACGCCAGCCGCGTCAGTCCAAGAACCGCCATCATGACCACCACCGTGGCGCCAATGACGATCATGCGTTGGCGCCCGGCAAGGGCATTCCAGCTCGACAGTATCTGGTTCAAGACCGACCTCCACTCCAAACATTCTGTTCGGTTGTGCTGAGGTTGACCCATTCGCCTTAACAATCAGTTAGCCCATTTACCCTATACCGAGGTCACTGCCGACGAAGAGGTTGAAAATGTCTGACGCCACCGTTGATGAAATTGAGCCAGTTGCGAAGAAATCTTCTAAACTTCCGCTGATCATCGGTCTGGTGCTGGCGCTGGCCGGTGGTGGCGGGGGATTCTACGCGGTGCAATCCGGCCTGCTGGGCGTCGGAAACGGCGACAATCCCGATGGCCCCGCGTCCGCGGATCACGGTGACCCGCATGTCGCGACCAAGGCCCTGCCGGACGTCAGCTTTGTCGAGGTGCCGCCGGTCCTGATCTCATTGGGGCCGGGCGCGCAGGCCAGTCACCTGCGGTTTCGGGCCAGCCTCGAAGTTCCGGCAGAGTATCGGGCAGAGGTCGAAAAGATCCTGCCGCGAATCCAGGACGTCCTGAACAGCTATCTGCGCGCGCTGGAGGCACGTGACCTCGAAGCACAGGGCGCTCTGGTGCGGCTGCGCGGCCAGATGCTGCGCCGGATCAAACTGGTGGCCGGAGAGGGTCGCGTCCGCGACCTTCTGGTGCTGGAATTTGTCCTGAATTGAGGGAGACAGGAATGGAAGTGATTGCGGATATCTTGCTGGTGGCAGGCGCTCTTGGCGCCGGGTTTTACTGCTTTATTCTGGCGCGGCGGCTGTCGCGTTTCACCGATCTGGAAAACGGCGTCGGTGGTGCGGTGGCGGTGCTGTCGGCACAGGTCGACGACCTGACCAAGACATTGGGCGCGGCACAGCAAAGCGCGGGCGAATCGAACAAGTCGCTGGGGGAGCTGACCGAACGGGCCGAAGATGTGGCGCGGCGGCTCGAATTGCTTGTGGCGTCGATGCACGACCTGCCGCAGAACGGCGCCCCGCCACAGCCCGAGTCGAAAGATCCGGTTTTTCTGCGCCACCCGCGCAACTGACGGCACCCCGCCAAAAACGATGAACAAATGAGGTACGGCATGGCAAAGGCAAAGGCTGCGGCGGGGAAACCGGCACAACGGCGCACCAGACGCAGGCCGCGCGGCGCACTGGCCGCAATATGCGCGCTTTTGGTGACGTCTGGGCTGTTGCGGGTGGCCATCGGTGCCGGAGAGGCTCTGGCCCGCGAAGGGGGCCCCGCGCCAAAGCCCGAAACAGCGTTGGTGTCCGCTCCTCCCGTCGGCACGGACCCGCATGCGTCCACCCCCGCAGGACAGACCCGCCTTGTCGCCGAGGCCGATCTTCAACCTTTGCTGGACGCTCTGAACGCCAGAGAGGCGCGCGTCCGCAAAAGCGAATCAGCGATCGAGGTGCGTATGCAGGCCCTAGCCGTCGCCGAAGAAGAAATTGAGCGCAAGATGACCGCTCTGGCCGCCGCCGAAGCCAGCCTCAGAAACACCCTTACGCTGGCCAGCACCGCCGCCGAAGACGACATCGAAAAGCTGACCAACGTCTACGCCAACATGAAGCCAAAGCAGGCCGCCGCACTGTTTGAGGAAATGGACCCCGAATTCGCCGCCGGTTTTCTGGCCCGGATGCGGCCCGACGCCGCCGCAGCGATCATGGCGGGCATGACCCCTCAATCCGCCTATCTCGTCAGCGTCATCCTTGCCGGGCGCAACGCAAATGTCCCCAAGGACTGATCCTCACGTTGCCAGACAGGACGCGCAACTGGTACTGCACGGCAACGTGACGCGGATCTCGCAGAGTCGGGATTGCTTTTCCGTTCGTCTTGGGCGACATATTTTGCCGCCGTTCGTGTTCTTTTGCCAAGGTCTGCCATGATGAAACGCCGTACATTCCTCGCCGCCTCCGCGGCCGCCGCCGCGCTGCCTGCGCCTGCGTTGGCTTTCACTCTGGACCCGATCTACAAACCGCAGACCGTGGGGATCAAGGCAGACATGGCACCGGGTCAGATCCTGATCCTGTCAAAGGCGCATTTCCTTTACTACGTCGAGGGCCCCGGTCAGGCGCGCCGTTACGGCGTGGGTCTCGGGACCGCCGGGCAGGCGATCTCGGGCTCTTACGACGTAGGCGGCAAGAAAAAATGGCCGACTTGGCGTCCGACCAATGCCATGATCGAGCGTAACCCCAGTGCCTACGGCAAATTCATCGACAACGATTTTGTCCAGCCCGGTGGTCCGGGCAATCCACTGGGTGCGCGCGCGCTTTATCTGTACCGGAACAATCGCTACACCTTCAACGCGATCCACGGCACCACCGCACCCCGTTCCATCGGTCGGTCGGTGTCGAATGGCTGTGTGCGCATGATCAACGATCATGTCATCGACCTGTACGAGCGTGTCCCCGTTGGCACCAAAGTCACCGTTCTGTGACAGACGCCCCCGCGCGCCGGACTGAACATTTCGACCTGATTGTTCTTGGCGCTGGCCCCGCCGGAGCCTCTGCGGCACTCACCGCCGCAAGGTCCGGGCTGCGTGTGGCGCTGGTGGACAAGGCGCGCTTTCCTCGGGACAAGCTGTGTGGCGGCGGGCTCACCGGGCGCGCGATTTCCCTGTATAGCCGCATTTACGGCGCCCCACTGCCGCCGGTTCCGCTGGAGCGGCGCGACAGTTTTGCCTTCCACGCTTTTGGCCAGGACCTTGGGGAAAGCACGGACGCCCCGCCCTTGCACCTGTGCATGCGGTTCGAACTGGACGCGGCGCTGGTCCGCGCAGCGATAGGCGAGGGAGCCGCCGATTTCACCGGACGCGCCGGGAGACTCGATCCCGGCGGACCGGCCTTTGACCTGCCCGACCTGCGGATCGAAGCGCCGCTGCTGATCGCGGCAGACGGCGTCAACAGCCCCACCGCCAGTACGCTGTTTGGCAGCGCCTATGACAAGACTCAGATCGGCTTTGCGCTGGAGGTCGAGCGCCCCGGCGCAGACCCCGACCGTCCGTTGCGAATCGATTTCGGGGCCGCGGACTGGGGCTATGGCTGGCAGTTTCCCAAGACCCGTGGCACGACCATCGGTGTCGGTGGGGTGCTTGCGCGAAACACCGACATGAAAGCGGCCCTGCGCCGTTATATGGACGCGCTCGACATACCCTCCGACCTGCCGGTCAAAGGCCAGTTTTTGCCTTTCGGGGACTTTCGCCCAATGCCGGGCAAAGGCCGCATTCTGCTGGCAGGCGATGCCGCCGGGCTGGTCGATCCGATCACCGGCGAGGGCATCGCGCATGCGCTCGACAGTGGGGCGCTGGCCGCCAACGCTGTGCGACAGGCCTTGACCGCAGGCACCCCAGACTCGGCACTGTATGCCTACAAGGACAGCCTGCGGCCGATCCATCGCGGGTTGCGGCACGCCCGACTGTTGCGAAACCTGATGTTCCGGGAAAGCCTGCGCCCCACCTTTATCCGCAGCTTTCGCAATTCGCGCACCCTGCGCCGCGAATATCTGCGCCTCATGGCCGGTGAAACGGAATACGGGGCCTTGATGCAGAAAATGGTCGCCCGCCTTCCGGGGTTTGCATGGCGCGCGGTCAGCGGAACATGAACAATCTGAGACAAACGGCCCCGTCTCAAAGTCAGGTCTTAAGCCTTTGTTAGGAACTGACCGTCTACCTTGCCAACAGACGGAGGGTGTGATGGCGGTTTTTTCGTTTCTATTCGGCAGTATGATCGGGCTTGCCTGCGCCCTGACCGGGTGGCTGGCCTGCGATATGTCATTGCTTGCCGCCTTTGGGCTGCACCTCAGCGTCAGTATGGTGGTTGGCACGGCGCTGGTCGTCGCAGCGGTCCACGCCGATGACAGTACTGGACATGAGATCAAGGCCTGACCGGGGTCATTGTGCCTAGTCTGCCACCCGTTCAATCAAAGCCTCAACCATCGGGCCGACCGCCCCCACAATCCGTGACACCCCCTGCGCATTCGGATGAATGCCATCCGCCTGCATGAAGGCGCGCAGGTCTGCGGGTGCTGCGCCGTCCTGTGTCAAACCGGCAAAGAAACTTTCCAGATAGAGTGTGCCGTAGGTCTGCGCCAAGTCAGGGTAGAGCGCGTCAAAGGCTGCCTTGTACTCGGGGCCATAGTTGCCCGGTGCCTGCATCCCGATCAACAGCACCTCCAGCCCGCGCGCCTCGGCCACCTTCAGAATCCCCTCCACGTTGTCACGGGAAACCGCCGGATCAATGCCCCGCAGCAGGTCATTGCCACCCAATGTAACGATCATCGCCTGTATTTCTGGCGTCAGGGACCATTCCACCCGCGCCAGACCGCCCGCCGTCGTATCGCCGGACACCCCGCCATTCACAATCCGCACGTCATGCCCGCGCGCCGTCAACCACGCGCGCAGTTGCGGCACAAACCCCTCTTCTTCGATCAGCCCATAACCCTGCGTCAGGCTGTCGCCCAGCGCCAGAATATGGACCCGATCCGCCGCAGCCCCTGTGGCGAACAACATCAGCATCCCCGCCAGCGCCTTGCTCAACCCGCCTGACAGCCCATATGTGATCCAACGCAACATCTCCGGAGATCTCCCTTGCCCGAGCCTGTCCTGTCGCTCCAAGATGTCACTCTCAGCCTCAGGGGCAATGCCGGACTGGTGGAAATCCTGCACGGGATCACGCTGGACGTGACGCGGGGCGAAACGCTGGGCCTGATCGGGCCGTCGGGGTCGGGGAAATCCTCACTGTTGATGATCATGGGCGGGCTAGAGCGCGCCACCGGCGGAAAAGTGCACGCCTTGGGTCACGATCTGACCGACATGAGCGAGGATGCGCTGGCCCGGTTCCGGCGCGATCACATGGGTGTGGTGTTTCAGTCCTTTCACCTGATCCCCACCATGACCGCGCTGGAAAACGTCGCCACACCGCTGGAACTGGCCGGAGACCGTCGCGCCTTTGATCGGGCGCGGGCGATTCTGGACAAGGTTGGACTGTCGCACCGCGCCGACCACTACCCGGCACAGATGTCCGGCGGCGAACAACAGCGCGTGGCCCTTGCCCGCGCGCTTGCGCCAGAGCCGGATATCCTGCTGGCGGATGAACCCACCGGCAACCTCGACGGGGTAAACGGCGCGGCCATCGTCGACCTGTTGTTTGGCCTGTCGCGAGAGCATGACGCGACGCTGGTGCTGGTGACCCATGCGCCGGACCTTGCCGCGCGCTGTGACCGGATTGTGCGCCTGCGCGATGGCCACGTCGATGATGCGGACCTGAGGGCCGCGGAATGAGCCTGAGGATCGCGGGCCGTCTGGCCCGGCGGGAGTTGCGCGGCGGACTGCGCGGTTTCCGCATCTTCCTTGCCTGCCTTGCCCTTGGGGTCGCCGCCATCGCGGGCGTCGGTTCCGTCCGGTCCGCTATCCAGGCGGGGCTGGAGGATCAGGGCGCGGTCCTGTTGGGCGGCGACGCAATGGCCGAGTTCACCTATCGCTTTGCGACCGAGGATGAGCGGGCATGGATGGAAAACACCGCCGAGGCGGTGTCAGAGGTCACCGATTTCCGGTCCATGGCCACGGTCACCCGTGACGGCACCAGCGAACGCGGGCTGACGCAGGTAAAATCCGTCGATGCCGCCTATCCGCTTCTGGGTGAGATGGTGCTGGAACCGCCCATCCCACTGGCCGATGCGCTACAGGATCTGGGCGCAGTCATGGCCCCGATCCTCGCCGACCGGCTTGGCCTGCAAACCGGCGACCGTTTTCGCCTTGGCACGCAGGATTTCACCCTGCGCGCCACGATCCTGACAGAGCCTGACGATGCGGGCGACGGGTTCGGCCTTGGGCCCCGGACCATCGTGCGGACCGGAGACCTGCAAGGCTCTGGCCTGCTCGCGGAGGGCTCCCTGTTTGAGACCGAGTACCGGATGCGCTTGTCCAGCGACACCGACCTCGACACGGTCAGGGCCGAGGCCCTGCGCCGGTTTGAGGACACCGGCCTCAGCTGGCGCGACGCCCGCAACGGCGCGCCCGGCATTGCGCGTTTTGTCGAACGGTTGGGCAGTTTCCTGATCCTTGTCGGACTGTCCGGTCTGGCCGTCGGAGGCATCGGCGTTTCGGCAGCGGTGCGCGCGTATTTGGCCGAAAAGACCTCTGTCATAGCCACCCTGCGCACACTAGGGGCCACCCGCGCGGTGATTTTTCAGACCTATTTCCTGCAAATCGGCGCGCTCAGCCTGTTGGGCATCGCGATTGGGCTGGTGCTGGGCGCTGCGATCCCGCTGCTCTTTGCGCCGCTGATCGCCGGGGCGCTGCCGGTACCCGCCATCTTTACGTTGCACCCCGCGCCCTTGGCCGAGGCTGCGCTGTACGGGTTGCTGACCGCCCTCCTTTTCACTCTCTGGCCGCTGGCACGGGCCGAAGAAGTGCGCGCCGCCACACTGTTTCGCGATGCTCTGGACAGCGCGCGGCTGTTGCCCGCGTGGCGCTATGTCATTGCCACGTTGCTCCTGATCGCGGCCTTGCTGGGGGCGGCGGCGCTCTTTTCCGGCAACCCTGCGCTGACGCTGTGGACGGCCGGGGGCATCGCCGGGTCTTTGCTGATCCTTGTGGCCGCCGCTTGGGCGATCCGCTGGCTGGCGCGCCTTGCCACGCCCACGGCGCGGGGCCGCCCCGTCTTGCGCTGGGCGCTGGGCGCAATAGGCGGACCACGTGAAAGCGCCGGATCGGTGGTCTTGTCTCTGGGTCTTGGCCTGACCGTGCTGGCGGCCATCGGCCAGATCGACGGCAACCTGCGAAGTGCGATCCAGCGCGATCTGCCCGCAGTTGCGCCATCCTATTTCTTTGTCGATATCCAGAAGGACCAGATGCCCGGCTACCTGAACCGGCTGGAAAACGATCCCGCCGTCAGCCGCATTGACAGCGCGCCGATGCTGCGCGGTATCCTCAACCGGATCAACGGCTTGCCAGCGGCAGAGGTCGTGGGCGAACACTGGGTCCTGCGCGGCGACCGTGGCGTGACCTATGCGGAAACCCCCGATGCCCGCACCACCGTCACCAAGGGCGCATGGTGGCCCAAGGATTACAGCGGCCCGCCGCAGGTCAGCTTTGCCGCCGAAGAAGCCGAAGAGATGGGCCTGAAGCTGGGCGATGAGATCACCGTCAACATCCTTGGCCGCGACATCACCGCCACGATCACATCCTTCCGGGCGGTCGATTTCTCCACCGCCGGGATCGGATTCGTGATGACGATGAACCCCGCCGCCCTGTCCGGTGCGCCGCATACGTTCATCTCGACCGTCTACGCCGAAGAAACCGCCGAGGCGTCGATCCTGCGCGACCTCGCCAATGCCTATCCCAACATCACCGCGATCCGCGTACGCGACGCCATCGACCGGGTCAGCACCTTGCTGGACGGCATCGGGCAGGCGGTGCGCTGGGGCGCGGCGGCAACCTTGCTGACCGGCTTCCTTGTGCTGATCGGCGCGGCGGCAGCCGGCGAAGGAGCGCGCACCTATGAGGCGGCGGTGCTGAAGACCCTCGGGGCCAGCCGCGCCCGCATCCTGCGCAGCTTTGCGCTGCGCTCTGGCCTGCTGGGCGCCGCCGCAGGGGCGGTGGCGCTGGGCGCGGGCATCGCCGGGGCCTGGGCGATCATGACCTACGTGATGGAAACGCAATTCACTGTAATCTGGCCCTCGGCCATCGCCATCGTCTTTGGCGGCATTCTTGCCACGCTTCTGGCGGGCCTCGCCTTTGCATGGCGACCTCTGGCCGCCCGACCGGCAGGCGTTCTGCGGGCCCGCGAATGAGAAAAGCGGACAGGCTGTCACCTTGCGCCACGGTCCCCGGACTGGCAACACCACGTCAACGCAAAGCAATCACCGGATGTTCGAACCATGACTGATTCCCTTCCGATGCCGGTCACGGCGCCCCTCACCTCGGCGCAGCGCACGCAGCTGTTCAACCTCGTCCGCCGCGCCGCCAAGGCAGAGATCATGCCGCGTTTTCGCAAGCTTGGCAGCCACCAGATCGGCGAAAAATCCGGCCCGATGGATCTGGTGACAGAGGCGGACACCGCCGCAGAGGCGATGATCACCCGCGGACTCCAGACCTTTTTTCCGTCTGCGCTGATCGTCGGCGAAGAGGCTGCATCGGCGAAACCGGAACTGGTCGAGAAAATCGCCGAGGCTGAGCTTTGCTTTACCATCGACCCGGTTGACGGCACGTGGAACTATGCCAAGGGCTTGCCGATGTTCGGGGTCATGGTCTCTGCCTTGCGCTTTGGCCGCCCGGTTTTCGGCCTGCTGTTCGATCCGGTCCTGAACGATATCGTCTGGGCCGACAGCGAACATCCTGCGCAATTGCAACTGCCCCGCCGCGGTCGCCGGTTTGTCACAACAGCCCACGACCAGCACAAGACACTGGATCAGTTGAACGGCTTTGTGCCGCTGTTCCTGATCCCCGAGGACAAGCGCGAAAAAGCCGCGATCACGACGACAAAACTTGGCCGCGTGTGGTCGCTGCGCTGTGCCTGCCATGAGTTCCGCACGCTCGCGCAGGGTGAAATCGACTTTGCGCTGTTCCCGAAACTCACCGCTTGGGACCAACCGGCGGGGGTGATCGTGACACGTCAGGCCGGGGGCCATGTGGCCATGCTGGACGGGTCGGAATACCGCGGCGACCTCACGTCCGGCTACCTGCTGGCCGCATGTGATGAGGCGACTTGGGGATTGGTGCGCGACGCCTTCGATTTCCTGCTTGACCTGCCGCAGGACGCACCGCCCACCGAACAGGAACAACCCGAAGCCTAATCGGCCAGAGCGGATTTTCGGATCCCGCAGGCGGCGCGCGAAAGGTACGCCACCGCCGCAATTGCGTCAATTGACCCCCACCCCTTTTTCCACATTCCGAAAGCCAACTTTTATCCTGCCACTCCGTGCAGTTGCCTGATCGAAAGGTTTCCAGCTAGGGTGATTCGACAACAGCCGCATTATCCTCGGCGGTCACTTGGAGTGGCATCGCTGCATGTTGATCTCAATAGCTCAAAGCCTGATTGCATTGATCCTGGCAGCCGCGCTGCTCTATCTGGTTTTCTCGAACTCACGTTTTTCTGGCCAGTCCCGCCAAACCGACATTGTTCTGGGTATTGTTTTTGGCATCGTGATCATTGCGCTTTCGGTCAATGCGCATGTGTTTGCCGGCGGGGCAATGCTCAGCTCGATATCAGGTATTCTGATCTTTGCCGGATACATGGGCCGATGGCCGGGTGCGCTGATTGCCTTGCTGGTTGCCTTGATAATGCGGATCTGGTTCGGTCCCGGAATGCTTCCGATTGGCATTCTTGCCCTGACGAGCACTGCCATGGCCGGTCTGGTCCTGCGCAGACTCGCCCCTTTCAAGGAGTGGCCGATCCCGCCCCTTGGCGCGTTGATATACGGCGTGCTTGCCTATCTTGTCATTCGCACAGGCGTCATTCTCATCGTCCTGTGGCTGGGCCGTCTTCCGGATCTGGACAATGCGGTGAACATGGCACTGGCGTTTTATGCGGTGGGCAGCCTTTCCGTCATTCTGACATGGCTGGCCATAATACAAAGCGTGAAACTGGCCGCCATCGCGCGCGACAATGCCCGACTGCTCCGGCGGATCAGGCTGTTCAGCGAGAACAGTCCGATGGGGACTTTCAGTTTTGATCATGGGTCGAATGAGCTTGTCGTCGATCAGGGCATTCTGGATATCTACGGTCTGGACGGCCGACCCGGACCGTTTCCGATGTCCGACATTTTCGGCAGGCTTCACCCTGATGACATCGCTTTGGCGGAAGACCGATTTGAAAGGAACGCTGCGGGGGAGATTGACACCGAACCCTTCGATTTCCGGGCCTACAGAATGGATGGCAGCCTGCGTGACATCCGTTCCGTGCTGGAGTTGGAAATCGACGAAAACACCGGCAATCAGCGTGTCGTCGGCTTGCTTACCGATCTGACCGACATCCGGCAGGCAGAGCGGCAAAAAGAACAGGCCGAACACCAGATTGCAGTGATCGCCCAGAACATTCCCGGAATGATCTATCAGGCCATTTGGGAAAAGGGCGCGCCGCGCGACCTTGTCTATGTCAGCGACAAATCTGTCGACATCTGGGGTATCCCGCGCGACGAACTCATGGCCGATCAGACATTGCTGATGGTGGCGCAGGACGAGAATGAAGTCATGCGCGGGATCGCGGCCATCAATGCAGGGATCGAATCCGGTAAACCGGTCCGCGTTCGGTTGTCGATCGTGGCGCGGGGCGGTGTTCGGCGCTGGGTCGATGTGCATGCCCAGGCCACCGATATTGGCGATGGACAACATCGCGTGGACGCTGTGATTGTCGATGTCAGCGCCGAGGTAGCGGCGCTGGAAAAGGCCCACAAGCAAGAAGACCTGGCGCACCGCTCGCAAAGGCTGGAAGCTATCGGCCAATTGACCGGCGGTGTGGCGCATGACTTCAACAATATTCTTGCGGTCATCATGGGCAATCTCGAACTGCTGCGGGAAGAGACCGACAACCCGGATCAGCGGTCAATGATCGACGCCGGGCTGGAGGCCAGTCACCGTGGCGCCGAACTGACCCGCAGCATGCTGGCCTTTGCCCGCCGCGCCCGACTGACGCCGGAACCATTGGATCTGAATGTTGTGGCACTGCACGCCAAGAACTGGATGCGTCGGGCGCTGCCGGAATCGGTGCAGATCGAAACCTCGCTGTTGGCCGGTCTCTGGTCGGCCAAAGCGGATGCCGCTTCTTTGGAAAGCGCGCTGTTGAACCTGATCCTGAACGCCCGCGACGCCGTCGGCGGCCATGGCAAGGTAACAATCGAGACGGCCAATGTGCGGATCGATCAGGCCTATGTCGATTCCCGCAATGAGCCGTTGGAACCGGGGCGCTATGTCATGCTGGCCGTCAGCGACACCGGCTCTGGCATAGAGGGCGACACGCTTGAGCACATGTTTGAGCCTTTCTTCACCACCAAGGCCCCCGGATCGGGCTCCGGTCTTGGGTTGTCCATGGTGCTTGGTTTCGTCAAGCAGTCCGGCGGCACCGTGCAAGTCTATACGGAACTGAACCAGGGCACGACCTTCAAGCTGTACTTTCCGGTCAGCGACGAGACGCCCGTGGCCGATCTCCATTTGCCCCGCACGGTTCCGGCACCGGCGGCCCAGACATCGCGCATTCTGTTGGCAGAGGACGAATCCGCGGTTCGCAGGATGCTGATCGCCACCCTCGAAGCCGCAGGATACGATGTTGTTGCGGTCGGGTCCGGTGACGCCGCTTTGTCGCTGTTCAAAAGTGACCCGCATTTTGATCTGCTGATCACTGACATCGTCATGCCGGGTGACTTGCAAGGCACCAATCTGGCCCGCGCCCTGCGCGAGACTCACCCCGACCTGCCGATGATTTTCATGTCGGGATATGCGGCCGAGGCGACCGTCCATGGCAACGGGTTACGGCCCGACGACATCCGGTTAATGAAACCGGTCCCCAGAGGCGACCTGCTGAACGCTGTTGCTCAGGCATTGACGGCGGGCAAAACCCCCAAATAACCCCATGACGGGTCAGGACAATTGCTGCGCCTCCAGTTTTTCCGCCTCAAAGGCCAGAACCTCACGCAGCTTGTCGATGGCAATCGGTTTGAAAAGCGTCGTTCCGGGATCCTGTTCGCGGGCCTTGGCAATCATGCGGGCAGCGATTGCATTTGTCGGGTCTCCACCGGTGATAAACCGGAGGCGCGCAGGGGCAGCGCCGTTGAGATCGGACAGCTTCCATGCGACTTCGACGCCATCGAGGTTCGGCATGTTGATATCCACCAATACCAGCGCCGGATCCGACATGTCTTCAAGACTGGCCAGCAGTTCGTTGCCATCCGCGCACAGCGTCACCGACCATCCCTTCGCTTCGGCAACCGTCCTGACATAGTCCAGAAACTCTATATTATCGTCCGCGATGATCAGCTTGAGTGTCATGAAATGCCACCATTTGAACCCGAAAAGCATCAACCGTGTTGATAAACTTAGCCCGAACAGGGCCATTTTCCCACTCTTTTGACTCCCAGCACCGTTCCAGAGTTTTTCCGGACGCCACAAACACGGCGTTGCCGGGTTTCCGGACAAGTGTCCGGCCCGCACCGGACCCATAAGGTCCGATACGGTACTTTTATTGCCAGATGGTTAACAATCGGCGCAGGCCTCACGCGTTGGCAGCAAAAGTCGCGCTGATTGCCTCCGTCAATATGCGCGCCAACGCCTATTCTGCCGCCTCCGCGTAGTCACTCATTGGTGGGCAGGTACAAATCAGGTGCCGATCCCCATAGACGTTGTCCACCCGGTTCACTGGCGGCCAGTATTTGTCCACCCGGAACGCTCCCGGCGGAAAACACCCCTGCTCGCGGCTGTAGGGACGATCCCAGTCGCGCACCAGATCCTCCATCGTGTGCGGGGCCAGCTTCAGCGGGTTCACCTCGCGGTCCATCTCGCCGTTCTCGATGGCCCGGATCTCGGCGCGGATCGCCAGCATCGCGTCGCAGAAACGGTCCAGCTCGGCCTTGGTTTCCGACTCCGTCGGCTCCACCATCAAGGTGCCGGCCACCGGCCAGCTCATGGTCGGCGCGTGGAACCCGGCATCGATCAGGCGTTTGGCGATATCCTCCACAGTCACCCCGGCGGATTTCTCAAAAGGCCGGGTGTCGAGGATACATTCATGCGCAACCCAGCCCTTGCCGCCGCGATAGAGCACGTCATAGGCCCCCTCCAGCCGCTTGGCGATGTAGTTGGCATTCAGGATCGCCACACGCGTCGCCTGCGTCAGACCACCGCCGCCCATCATCAGGCAATAGGACCAGCTGATCGGCAACAATGACGGCGATCCGAACGAGGCCGCGCTCACCGCGCCGCCCTCTTCGTCCAGCGGATTACCCGGCAGATGCGGCACAAGATGTTCCTTGACCCCGATGGGCCCCATGCCGGGGCCACCGCCGCCATGCGGAATGCAAAACGTCTTGTGCAGGTTCAGGTGGCTGACATCGCCGCCCAGATCGCCGGGGCGGCTGAGACCCACCATGGCGTTCATGTTGGCCCCGTCGATATAGACCTGCCCGCCATGCTCATGCGTGATCGCACAGACCTCCTTGACCGTCTCCTCGAACACGCCATGCGTGGACGGATAGGTGATCATGCAGGCGGCCAGCGAAGCAGAGTGCTTTTCCGCTTTGGCGCGGAAATCCACCAGATCGATAGACCCCTTGTCGTCGCATTTTACCGCAACCACCTTCCAGCCAACCATTTGCGCCGAGGCCGGGTTGGTGCCATGCGCGTTGACCGGGATCAGGCAGACATTGCGCTCGCCCTGTCCCCGCGCCCGTTGCCAGCGCCGGATCGTCAACAACCCCGCATATTCCCCCTGCGCGCCAGAGTTCGGCTGCATGGAAATCGCGTCATAGCCGGTGATCTGGCACAGCTTGGCGTTCAGATCCTCGATCATCGCAGTATAGCCCCGCGCCTGATCCTTGGGCACATAGGGGTGGATCATCGAAAATTCGCGCCAACTGACCGGCATCATTTCGGCGGCCGAGTTCAGCTTCATCGTGCAGGAGCCCAGCGGGATCATCGCCCGGTCCAGCGCCAGATCGCGGTCGGCCAGACGGCGCATGTAGCGCATCATCTCGGTCTCGGCCCGGTTCATGTGGAACACGTCGTGTTGCAGGTAGTCCGAAGTCCGGATCAGCGCCTCGGGCAGACGATAGTCCGACTCCGCCACGTCGTCCTTTTTCACCAGACCAAAGGCGCGCCAGACCGCCTCGATGGTCGCGGGCCGCGTGCGTTCGTCCAGCGTGATCCCCACGCGGGTCTTGCCGACGCGGCGCAGGTTCAGCCCCTCACGCACCGCCGCCTGCAACACTCCGCGTTGCAGCAGGCCCACATCCACGGTGATCGTGTCGAAATAGGTGTCGGGTTCCACCTTGAAGCCCGCCGCCTCCAGCCCCTTGACCATACGCACGGTCTTGCGGTGGATGCGCTGCGCAATGGCGCGCAGGCCCTTGGGCCCATGGAACACCGCATAGAACCCGGCCATGACCGCCAGCAGCGCTTGCGCTGTACAGACGTTCGACGTCGCCTTTTCACGGCGAATGTGCTGCTCACGCGTTTGCAGGGACAGGCGGTAGGCGCGGTTGCCATGGCTGTCCACCGACACGCCGACAATCCGCCCCGGCATCGCGCGCTTCATCTCATCACGGCAGGCCATATAGGCGGCGTGCGGGCCACCATAGCCCACCGGCACCCCAAACCGCTGGGTCGAGCCAACGGCGATATCCGCCCCCATGGCCCCCGGCTCTTTCAGCAGGCACAGCGCCAGCGGATCGGCACTGACAATCCCCACCGCCTGCGCGTCGTGCAGGGCCGCCATATCATCGGTGAAATCCCGCACATGCCCATGGGTGCCCGGATACTGAAAGATCGCGCCAAAGACGCTGCCCGGATCCAGCGCATCCGGCGCACCCACAATCACCTCGATCCCCAGCGGCTCAGCCCGCGTCTTCATCACCGCGATGTTCTGCGGATGACAGTTCTCATCGACGAAAAACGCCTTGGCCTTCGATTTGGCCACGCGCTGCGCCATGGTCATCGCCTCGGCACAGGCGGTCGCCTCATCCAGCAACGAAGCATTGGCAATCTCCAGCCCGGTCAGGTCGCAGACCATGGTCTGGAAATTCAGCAGCGCCTCTAGCCGGCCCTGCGAAATCTCTGGCTGGTAGGGCGTGTAGGCCGTGTACCACGCCGGGTTCTCCAGGATATTGCGCTGGATCGCGGGCGGCGTGACCGTGCCGTGATAACCCTGTCCGATCAGTGAGGTCAGCACCTTGTTGCGATCCGCCACCTCGCGCAGACGATAGATCAACTCGCGTTCCGACAGCGGCTTGCCGAAATCCAGCGCCGTTTCCTGACGGATCGCCTTTGGCACCGTCTCGTCGATCAACTGGTCAAGGCCGGAAACCCCAAGCACCCCGAACATCGCCGTCATTTCCTCGGGCGAGGGGCCAATGTGGCGCCGATTGGCGAAATCATAAGGCAGGTAATCGATGGGCTCGTAGGTCATACGCCGCTCCCGCGTCTTCTTCTCTGTGAAAATACCGCCGGGGTGAATTGGCCGAAGGCCAAGAGGGGGCACAGCCCCCTCCCCCGTTATCCGCCCACGCCACGCCGGGCATGGGCGTAGGGCGGGGTGTCCCCCGCCGCCGCGTTCACGAAATGAACGCCTTGTAGGCTTTTTCGTCCATCAGTTCATCAAGCACCGAAAGATCCTCGATCTTCATCTTGAAGAACCAGGCATCGCCCTCGGGGTCTTCGTTCACCTTGCCGGGGTCCGCGACGATGGATTCGTTCACCTCGACAATCTCGCCGTCCAGAGGCGCAAGGATATCCGACGCCGCCTTGACCGACTCGATCACCACCACCTCTTCGTCCTTGGTCACTTCACGGCCTTCGTCAGGCAGTTCGACGAAAACGATATCGCCCAGCTGCTCCGCCGCATGGGCGGTGATCCCGACGACCACAAGGTCGTCCTCGACCTCCAGCCATTCATGCTCTTCGGTGAATTTCATGTGCGTCTCCTCGGTCTCACCGTTTGAATCCTGCCGGTACGAAGGGCAGCTTGGCCACCCGCACCGGAACCCGTTTGCCGCGCAATTCGGCCCAGAGGGTTGTGCCCTCGCCCGCCTGCGCTGTCGGCACATAGCCCATCGACACCGGCCCTTCCACCGAAGGACCAAAGCCGCCCGAGGTCACCTTGCCAACCACCGAACCGCCCTCTTCGGCGTCGAACAGCATCACGCCTGCCCGCAGCGGCGCACGGCCCTCTGGCCGCAGACCGACGCGGCGGCACCCCGTGCCGTCGGCCATCTCTGCCAGAATACGTCCATCGCCGGGAAACCCGCCCGCCCGCGCGCCGCCGGTGCGCCGCGCCTTGGAGATCGCCCAGCTCAGCCCGGCCTCGATGGGCGAGGTCTCAGGACCCAGATCCTGACCGTACAGGCACAGCCCCGCCTCAAGCCGCAGACTGTCGCGCGCGCCAAGGCCGATGGCCTCAACCCGCGCGTCCCCCAGCAACGATTTGGCCAGGTCCATCGCGGCGGTGTTGGGCACCGAAATCTCGAACCCGTCCTCGCCGGTGTACCCGGATCGCGAAACCCAGCATTCCGCGCCGGCAATCGGCAAGGTCTCGACATCCATGAATTTCATATCGCGCACGTCGGGACAGTGCTCGGCCAGCACATCCTCGGCCTGTGGCCCCTGAAGCGCCACCAGCGCCCGGTTTTCCAGCAATTTGACGGTGATGCCCTGCGGTTCCAGCGCCGCGCGCATCCGCGCCACATCGGCGTGTTTGCAGGCGGCATTGACCACCAGAAACAGGTGATCGCCCCGGTTGGCGATCATCAGATCGTCCTCGATCCCGCCCGCGTCATTGGTGAACAGCGCATAGCGCTGACGCCCTTCGGCCAGTCCGATCACATCAACCGGCACCAGCGCCTCCAGCGCCCGTGCAGCATCCGGGCCACGCAGGATCACCTGCCCCATGTGGCTGACATCGAACAGCCCCGCCGCAGCCCGCGTGTGCAAATGTTCCTTCAGGACACCAGCCTTGTACTGGACCGGCATTTCATACCCGGCAAACCCCACCATTTTCGCGCCGCGCGCGTGGTGCAGGTCATTCAGGACAGTGGTCTTAAGCTCGTTCAGCTCGTCCGCCATGCGCTCCCTTTCCCCGAAACGCAAAGGCCTCGGGCAGTTCCGGCACGGACCAATCCCGCACCCCCACTGCCCCCTCTGTCCCTTGGCCTGAGATCGCTATCCCTTCGGCGGACGCACATACCGCGCCTCTCTCCAGAGTCTCGTTCCTTCGCGGTCCGTTGGGCCTGAGCGTTTCCGGGGCGGTTGCGCCTTCGGCACCGGGTTTGGCAAGCGCCGCACCGGTTCTCCCGTCGAAGATGGCGTGACGCTAGTCGATTGGATCGGCGTTGACAAGCGTGCCCGGACGCCGCCGCACCGTACAACCAGCGGGCGCCATGATCTCCAGCAGGGCGTCATTGTTGCAGACCAGAGAATCCAGTGAAATCAGGTCCAGCGACTGATAAAACGCGTTGGCCGCGTTGTTGAGCGCCTCACGCAGGCGACAGGCCTCTGTCAGCGGGCAGGTGTTGTCGACATCGCCAAAACACTCTGCCAGCGGCACCGGTTGTTCTAGCGCGCGAAAGACCTCTCCGATCACGATGTCCCCTGCGGGGCGGCCCAATTCCAGCCCGCCATTGCGGCCCCGCTGGGTATGCAAAAACCCCAGTTGCGCCAATTGGTTGATGACCTGCGCAAGATGATTTTCCGAGGCATTACAGCGCTCTGCGATCTCGTGTTTGGTCACCAGCCGCCCGGTATTCGCCGCGCAGTACATCAGCACACGCATGGCAATATTGGTTCGTTTCGTCACGCGCATGTCGACCTCCCACGCCTTCAGGACAGGCCTCTATTGCCACGTCGCGCGCAATCAGCGTTTGACATGCGTCAATCGGGACAAATATTTCCCACATGCAGCATATATATTTCTTCGGCTACGGCTCTTTGGTCAATCGCGCCACGCATGCGCACACCCCGGCCCACCGCGCACGTCTGCACGGATGGCACAGGGCGTGGCGCGCGGTCCCGGAACGGGCGCTGTGCTATCTCACGGCGGTGCGCGACCCGGATGCCAGTATCGACGGGCTGATCGCCCCGGTTCCCGGCGAAAGCTGGGCAGAGCTTGACCAACGCGAGGCCGCCTATGACCGGCACGACGCGACCCACACGCTCGATCACAGCTCTGACGCGCATCAGGTTGTCGTCTACGCCATCGACCCGGCGCGGCACCGCGCGCCCGGTGCGGACAACCCGATCCTGCTCAGCTATCTCGACGTGGTTGTCGCGGGCTATCTGTCGGAATACGGGCCCGCCGGACCTGCGCGGTTCTTTGACACCACGCTGGGGTGGGAGGCCCCGATCCTCGATGATCGTGCCGCACCGCTTTACAGCCGCGCCCGCCCGTTGACCGATGAAATCCGCACGCTGACCGATACCGGGCTAGAGGCGATGGGCAGCCGGATCATTACTGCGGCGGACTGAGTTGCGCTGCCGGGGGCATGGCCCCGGCACGCCGCAAAAGTCCCGGTTTAGCCCGTGATAGCGGGCTTTTTCTGCAACAGCGGCATCACCTCGGCCATTTCCGGCCCGCGCTCCAGCCCGGTTACCGCCTTGCGCAACGGCATGAACAGCCCCTTGCCCTTGCGCCCCGTCGCCTCTTTGACCGCTGCGGTCCAGCTGCTCCATGTGTCGGCGCTGTACGGCGGCTCCCCCAGCATGCCAAAAGCCTCTGCGACAAAGGCCTGATCCTCTTCGTCAACCAGCGGCGTGGCGCCATCGCGGAACAAGTCCCACCAACCGGCGATATCCTTGCGGGTGGTGATGTTGTCACGCACGACATTCCAGAACGGCGCGGCCAGATCCCCCGGCACACCGATCGCGGACAGGTCATCCGCCACCGAAGCCAATTCCAGCCCGTGCAGCTTTTTCGCGGTCAGCGGATACAGATCCTCAACGTCGAACTTGGTCGGGGCCGATCCGAACTGCGACAGGTCGAACCCATCGGCAATCTCTTCCAGCGACAGCCGCAGTTCCACCGGCTGAGACGAGCCCAGACGCGCCATCAGCGACAGCAGCGCCTCGGGTTCCACACCCGCCTCGCGCAGGTCGCGCAACGCCAGCGTGCCCAGCCGTTTCGACAGCGATTCCCCCTGCGGCCCGGTCAGCAGCGAGTGATGCGCAAAGGCGGGCGGCTCTCCGCCCAGCGCGCGGATGATTTGAATCTGTGTTGCCGTATTGGTCACGTGGTCATTGCCGCGCACCACATGGGTGATGCCCATTTCCATGTCATCCACCACTGAGGCCAGCGTATAGAGGTACTGCCCGTCCGCGCGGATCAGAACCGGGTCGCTGACACTGGCCGCGTCAATCGACACTTCGCCAAGGATTCCATCCTCCCAGACGATTCGTTCCTGATCCAGCTTGAAACGCCAGACGCCATCGCCACGCTCTGCGCGAAGCTTGGTTTTCTCTTCCTCTGACAGGGTCAGCGCCGCACGGTCATAGACCGGCGGTTTGCCCATGTTCAGTTGCTTCTTGCGCTTGAGGTCCAGTTCCGTGGGTGTCTCGAACGCCTCATAGAACCGTCCCATCTCGCGCAGAGAGTCTGCCGCCGCCGTGTAGCGGTCCAGTCGCGCGGACTGCCGTTCCACCCGGTCCCACGTCAGGCCCAGCCATTCGAGGTCCTGCTTGATCGCGTCGACATAGGTCTCTTTCGACCGCTCCGGGTCGGTGTCGTCGATGCGCAGAACAAACTGGCCGCCGCTCTTGCGGGCGATCAGGTAGTTGAACAGCGCAGTACGCAGGTTGCCCACATGGATATATCCGGTGGGTGACGGGGCGAAACGGGTGACGGTCATGATCGTGCCTCCTGACGAGGCGCGGTGTTTTCACAAGGCAGCGCATTTGTCCAGTTCCGCTAGGGCCCCACTGGTCCGGATCGCGTGCGAATGCTAGGCAAAAGGGACAAAGCGGCCCCCGAGACCGGCAAGGAAGCGCGCCCATGACCCACATCCTGACCGTCACCCTGAATCCGGCGCTTGATCTGGCCACATCCTGCCCGTCCGTCACGCCGGGGCCAAAGCTGCGCTGCGGGCCGGAAACCGCCGAACCGGGTGGCGGTGGCGTCAACGTCGCCCGCGCGGTTGTCCAACTGGGCGGCCATGCCCGCGCGCTGGTGGCGCTGGGCGGGCGCACCGGGGCGACCTTGGGCGAATTGCTGGAACAGCGCGGTCTTGATCTGGTGCGTCTGCCCGCGCCGGGTGAGACGCGCTACAGCTTTGCCGTCACCGATGACACCACCGGCGAACAATACCGCTTTGTCATGACTGGCCCGGCATGGACCGAAGCACAATTGGACAGCGTGCTGGACAGGCTGGCCGAAGAGGCAGAGCCGGGGGCCTTTGTCGTGCTGTCGGGCAGCATGCCGCCGGGGTGTGCGCCGGGCTGGATTCCGCGTGCCTGCGCCCGTCTTCCGGGGCGCCGCATGGTGATCGACACCTCTGGCCCGCATCTGGCGCATCAGGCCGACGGCGCACAGCCCGCCCCCTATATCCTGCGGATGGACAGCGCCGAAGCGCGCGACCTGTCAGGCCGCCCGCTGGACACCCGCGCCGACAGCGCCGACTTCGCCGAGGAACTGCGCGCGCGCGGAGCTGGTGAGATGATTGTCATCGCCCGTGGTGCGGACGGGTCTGTTATGGCCACGCCCGAGGGCCGATGGTTTGTGCCTGCCGCCAACCAGACCGTTGTCAGCGCCATCGGTGCGGGCGACAGCTTTGTCGGGGGAATGGTCAAGGCCCTGGCCGAGGGCAACGCACCGCCCGAGGCGCTGCGTCAGGGGGCCGCCGCCGCCGCAGCCGCCGTCATCAGCCCCGGCACGCAGTTGTGCCTGCCCGAAGATTTCGCCACCTTCCTGCCGCTGACGACGCTGACCGCCCTCTGATGCGCCTGTTCATCGCCCTGTCCCTGCCCGACTCCGCCCGCGCAACGCTGGAGGCCCTGCAAGCCCGCTTTCCCGCAGGTCGCCCGGTGCCTTTCGACAATCTGCACCTGACGCTGGCCTTTCTTGGCGAGCAGACCGAAGAGGCCGCCGAAGCGGTCCACGAGGGTCTGCAAACCCTGCGCTCCCCCGCCCAGCGTCTGACCCTTGCGGGCGGCACGGTCTTTGGCGGCAGGCACGGTCAGGCCATCGCGCTGGAGGCCAGTGGCGGCGCGGACCTGACCACCCTGCATGACCGCGTGCTGTCGCGCCTGCGCGGCGTGGGCATCGCCCCCGAGCGCCGCCGCTTTCGCCCCCATGTGACGCTGGCACGCATGGGCGCCCGCGAGAACGCCGGCCCGGTTCTGGCCGTTCTGGCCAGTGCCTCTGTCGGACCGTTTCTGTGTGACGCGGTCAGCCTGTATGCCTCGACCCTGCACCCGGACGGGGCGATCCACGAGGAACTGGCCCGCTACCCGCTTGCCCTGCTCATATGACCGACACCAGCCGCTTTTATGATATCGCCGAGCGCACCATCGCGGGCTTTCCCGATCCGTTCCGTGCCGCCGCCCGCGCCGTTCTTCTGCGAGTCGTGGACTGGCCGCCCGACGCGTTTCTAAAAGACATGCAGATCGCCGATCCGCTGGACCTGACCGGGCTCTATGATGGCGTTCCGATGACAGAGAAAAGCTTTGCCGATCCCGCGCCGTTTCCGGACACGGTCTGGCTGTTCCGCGAACCCATCCTGAACGAATGGCGCGACCGGGGGGATATCGAACTGGACGACCTGATCGCCCATGTCACGGTCCATGAATTCGCGCATCACTTTGGCTGGTCGGATGACGACATCGCCACGATAGACCGCTGGTGGGAATAGAATCCTATCGCCCTAGGTTACCCTCATGCGACAGATCCTGATTTTCCTTTTCCTCTTCGCCGCCCCTGTTCGGGCGGAAAATGTCCTTGTGCTTGGCGACTCCATCCTCGCGTGGCACCGCGCGGCCGGACAGTCCGTGCCGGACCAACTGGCCGCCGCCGCGCAGGTGACGGTAAAAAACAGATCGGTGCCCGGTGCGCGGTTCTCTCACAGTGGCGGGTTGGCCGCCGCCACGGGTTTCGACATCCGCCGCCAGTTGAGACGCGGCGACTGGGATGTGATCGTGCTGGACGGCGGCGGCAACGATCTGATGGGCGAATGTCGATGTCGCGCCTGTGACGACGTTCTGAACCAGTTGATCTCACACGATGGGCGCCGGGGCGAAATTCCCAGCTTTGTGGCGAAACTGGCGCAATCCGGCGCGCGCATCTACTGGCTGGACTACTACGCTGTCCCCACCGCAGGCGGCCCCTTTGCGCCCTGCGTGGATGAACTTGCCATCCTCAGCCAGCGCCTGAAGCGTCTGGCACCGCTGATCGAGAACATGACCTACCTCACAGGCAAGGCGGTGATCGACCCCGACGACCTGTCACATTACGACCGCGACCGCCTGCACCCCAGCCGCAAGGGGGCGGCCTTGCTTGGCCGCTATCTGGCGCGCGAAATCAGCCGCTGATCTGGCCGCCGGGAACCGGACTTAACTTGGGTCGCGCCAGCGGTTCACGATGGGATAGCGCCGGTCCAGCCAGAAGGCGTGTTTGGTCAGGCGCGTGCCGGGGGCCGACTGGAACCGCTTGTATTCGCTGAGGTACAGCAGCCGTTCCACCTTTTTCGCGTCCGCGCGGTCATAGCCCGCCGCCACGCAATCCTCGATGGACCCGTCGCGATCGACAAGAATCTCAAGGATCGCGTCCAGCACCGGGTAATCGGGCAGCGAGTCGCTGTCCTTTTGGTCGTCGCGCAGTTCTGCCGAGGGCGGTTTGGTGATGATCCGGTCGGGGATCACCTCACCCGGCTGCCCCATCATCCAGTCGCGATGGTTTGTGTTGCGCCAGCGGCATGTCTCGAACACCCGCGTTTTATACAGATCCTTGATCGGGTTATAGCCGCCCGCCATGTCGCCATAGATCGTGGCATAGCCCACCGCGACCTCGGATTTGTTGCCCGTGGTCAGCAGCATCTCACCAAACTTGTTCGACAGGGCCATCAACAGCAATCCGCGCAGGCGGGACTGGATGTTCTCTTCGGTCACATCCGCATCGCGTCCCGCAAAGAGCGGTGCCAACGCTTCGGTCACCGCGGCGCGGGGCCCTGCAATTGGCACATAGTCATAGTGACAGCCCAGCGCCTTGGCACAGGCCTCGGCGTCCTCCAGCGAATGCTGCGAGGTGTATTCCGACGGCAGCATCACGCAGCGCACATTCTCCGGGCCAATGGCGTCCGCCGCGATGGTCGCCACCAGCGCCGAATCCACGCCACCGGACATGCCCAGCAGAACCTTGGAAAAGCCCGACTTGCGCAGGTAGTCGCGCAGGGATTCCACCATCGCGCGATAATCCTGTTCCCATGCGTCGGGGTGCAGATCGAACATCCCGTCTTCACAACGCCAGCCATCGGCCCCGCGCACCATATCCACCGGCACCACGCATTCGTCAAAAACCGGCAGTTGCACGGCGATCTTGCCACCGGGGTTCAGCACAAAAGACCCACCGTCAAAGACCTGATCGTCCTGCCCGCCCACCATATTGAGGTAAATCAGCGGCAGATCGGTCTCGACCACGCGCCCGACCATATGGTTCAGGCGCGTTTCCATCTTGTTGCGATAATAGGGGGAGCCATTGGGCACGAGCAGGAATTCGGCCCCCGTCTCGACCAGCGTCTCAGCCACATCCTCGTGCCAGGCGTCCTCGCAGATGGGCGAGCCGATGCGCGTGTTGCCCACCGCATAGGGGCCACCGATGGGGCCGCTGTCAAAGATACGCACCTCGTCAAAGACCGTCTCATTTGGCAGGTGATGTTTCAGCACCCGCGTCACCACCTGCCCGCCGCGACAGATGAAATAGGCGTTGAACAGCTCTGTACCCTCGACATAGGGGCCGCCGATGCCCAGCGCCGGGCCATCAGCACAGGCGGCGGCCACGTCGTCGATCTTGTTCATGGCGGCGGTGTAGAAGGCGGGCTTCATCACCAGATCCTGCGCGTTGTAGCCGGTGATGAACATCTCGGGCAGGGCGACCATATCCGCCCCCTGTTCGATCCCTTGCTGCCATGCGTCCAGCGCCTTGGCGGCATTGCCGTCCAGATCGCCCACGGTGGGATTCAGTTGCGCCAGTGTCACGCGGAAACGGTCACTCATCGGCCTGCGCCTCTTCAGTCAGGTTTGAGGCCCGACATAGCAGATGGAACCGCGGAAGAAAGCCCATGCCGCCAAGGCTGGTCCGACCGGCATGGTCCGCCGCTGCCTTTCAGGTCCGGTGGCGGTGCGGACAGGGATGTGTCAGCCCCCCTCGGCAGCCCCGCAAACGGGACCGCAGACGTTCCGCACCCCAAAGGCCGTTGGCACCTCCTTGCGACCCGTATCCGAAAGCCATTGCCCCTGCCCGGTCCCTCCATTAGGTTTTTCCCAATTTTGAGGCCAACTCCGACACCACAGGGCAGCGCGTATGAAACTTGCAGGCATCACCGGCATTCTGGCTATTTCGCTGGCGGGTTTCGCCCTGGCTCAGGATGATCAGGTGGTCACCAAGCAATACGATGACGGGGGCGTCTATGAGGGCACCTTCCTCAACGGGTTGCAGCATGGCACCGGCACCTACCGGCTGCCCAACGGCTATGAATACACTGGCGAGTGG
Source organism: Antarctobacter sp. (assembly GCF_048262615.1). GTDB lineage: Bacteria > Pseudomonadota > Alphaproteobacteria > Rhodobacterales > Rhodobacteraceae > Antarctobacter. The sequence goes on along the minus strand of NZ_JBLXFB010000006.1, from coordinate 62,920 downwards.
GTCGACGGTGAGATCAAGGGCGAGGGCGTTGCGCGCTTTCCCAACGGATCGGTCTATGACGGCCAGTTCGCCAAGGGCAAACCGGAAGGCATGGGCAAGATCGTCTTTGCCGACGGCGGCACCTACGAGGGCCAGTGGCTGGATGGCAAGATCACCGGCACCGGCATTGCCATCTACGCCAACGGCGTCCGCTATGAGGGATCGTTCCGCAACGCGCTGCACCACGGGCGCGGCGTGATGACCGCGCCCAATGGCTATGTCTATGACGGCCAGTGGGTGAACGGCGTCAAGGAAGGCGTCGCCAAAGTCACTTACCCCGACAAGTCGGTCTACGACGGCCGCGTCGCCGATGGCGAACGCGACGGCTTTGGCAAGCTGACCATGCCGGACGGTCTGATCTACGAAGGCACATGGCGTGAGGGACAGATTGACGGCGAAGGCAAGCTGATCCAGCCCAACGGTGACATCTACGAGGGGCAGCTTGTCGATGGTCGGCGTGAGGGCAAGGGCAAGGTCATCTACGAGAACGGCGATATCTACGAAGGCCAGTTCAACAATGACCAGCGTCACGGCACCGGCAGCTTTGTCGGCAAGGACGGCTATCGCTACGATGGCAACTGGATCACCGGCCAGATCGAGGGCAAGGGCAAGGTCACTTATCCCGACGGTTCTGTCTACGAAGGCCAGTTCAAGGGCGACCTTGCCAATGGCATTGGCACGATCACCTATCCCGATGGCGCAACCTATTCCGGCGAATGGGTCAACGGGGTGATTCAGGGCAAGGGCCGCGCGACTTATCCCAACGGGCTGGTTTACGAAGGCAGCTTTGAAAACGCCCGCAATGACGGCTTTGGCGTGATGACCTACCCCGATGGCTACCGCTATGAGGGCAACTGGCAGAACGGCCAGCGCCACGGCGAGGGCAAGGCCACCTATCCCGACGGCACCGTCTATCAGGGTCAGTTCCGCGAAGGTCAGCGCCACGGCAAGGGCACCATCGAAATGGCCTCTGGCTTTCGCTACGAGGGCACCTGGGTACGTGGCGAGATCAACGGCGAGGGCATTGCGGTCTACGCCAATGGCGACATCTATCAGGGCACCTTCAAGGACGGCAAACGTCAGGGGCAGGGCACGATGAAATATGCCTCCGGCGAAGAGGCCTCGGGCGATTGGGTCGGCGGCGCGCTGCGTGCGGTTCCGGCCCCCGCCCCCGAACCCCAAGCGGCCCCTGATCCCGCCCCGGCGGACAATTGAACGGCCGCCCGGCCCGCAACGACACAACACTTTCCTGGTGGCTGAACCGCGTCGGCGTGGTCCGCCGGGCGCGGTCCCGGCTCTGGCGCGGACTTCTGTCCGTCCTCCTTTTGGTCTGCCTGTTCACCACCCCCACGCGTGCGCAGGACGTTGAGCGCTCCATCGTCCGTGTCGGGGTTCTGGCGCATCGCGGCTGGGACGAGGGTGAGGCGCAATGGTCGCAGCTTGCCACCTATCTACAAGCTGCCCTGTCCGGCCATGTGGTGCGGTTTGTTCCCGTCACGCTGACCTCTGCCGGGCCGCTGATCAACGCGGGCGGGCTGGACTTTCTCATCACCAACCCCGGCCACTATATCGATCTTGCCGACCGTTATCCGATGAGCGTGCTGGCCACGCGCAAGCGCACGCTGCCGGACGGCGCGCATACGCTGCAATTTGGGTCTGCGGTGCTGGTGCGGGCGGACAGTGGCCTAAGCACGCTGGCCGATCTGCGCGGCGCGCGGGTCGGGGCGGTGGCCCCACAGGCCTTTGGCGGCTTCCAGCTGGCATGGTTCGAGGCGCGCGCACAGGGCGTCGACCTGTTCGACGACCCCGCAGACCTTGCCTTTTACGGCTTTCCGCAGGACGCGATTGTGGCTGACGTCCTGAAAGGCAAACTGGACGCAGGCGTCGTGCGCAGTGGCCTGCTTGAACGGCTTGTGGCCGAGGGCGCGGTGCCGCGCGACACCCTGCGGGCGCTCAATGCCAATGTCACCTACACCCACCCGGAGGCCGTCAGCACACGGCTTTATCCGGAATGGCCATTCCTTGCGCTGGCCGGAACGGACCCCGCGATGCGCGACGCCGTGGCGCTTGCGCTGTTGCAAAGCGCCGCCAGCGACCTGCCCGATCCGTGGGGGGCACCGGTCAGCTATCACGACGCCCGCACTCTGGTCTCCGCGTTCTCGAACCGTGCGGGCAATGCCGCAGACGCGGACGTGACCGGCACGGCGCTTTCTGTCTGGCTGTCCGCCGGAATGGCCGTAACGGTGGCGGCGCTGGCGGGTGCGCTGGTCCTGCTCCGCGGACGCCGAGGCCGTCCGGCTCCGGGGCCAAAATCCGCGAAGGACCAAACCGGCGTTCCACTCACCCGCCGCGAAACGCAGGTGCTGTCACAGATCGGCGCGGGCAAGTCGACCAAGGAAATCGCCGCGACGCTGGGCATCAGCCCCAAGACGGTCGAGTTCCACCGCGCCAACCTGCTGCGCAAGTTCGAAGCCCGCAGTTCTGCCCAGCTTATCGCCCGCGCCGGCGAGCAGTTTACAGGGTCAGAAATTGAAACCTAGGGTATACCCTAGGGACAAACCGGCACAAAACACGTGGTTTCGTGGGCTGTGCGACGGCCGCCCGCCTGCGCCATCCTTGTGGCAGGCGGGCACGGTCAGCCCGCGCACATGGGAGGAGACCAGAACATGATCCACTTCATCCGCCTCGCCGCCGTTATCGGGCTTGCCGTCGCGCTTTTTGTGACACCGGACGCGTCCTTTGCCGAAGGCTATGGCAAGCAGAAGGTCGTCTATCACATCAACTATCTTGGGGGTGAAAACGACAAGGCCTATCGCGGTGCCATGCGCAACATCCAGAACCACATCAATGCCGTCGGCGTCGAGAACGTGGACATCAAGGTGGTGCTGCATGGCAATGGCGTCAGCATGCTGAAATCCGCCAAGGCTGACGACACGCTGCAAACGGTCATCGGCGGCCTGAAATCGCAAAACGTGACCTTCAACGTCTGCAACAACACCCTTGTCGGGCGCAAGATCGACTATTCCAACGACCTCTATGACGTCTGGGAAGACGACATTGTCCCCTCGGGGGTGGCTGAACTGTCAAAGCTGCAACAGGAAGGCTACACCTACATCAAGCCGTGATGCGGCTTTGCGCCATTGCCCCGGCGCGGGCGATGGCGTGTCACGGATACAGGGTTCACGCCACACCTCAGACCTGTTCGCCCGCGTCCATCCGGTCAAGAAACCCCTGCGCCTCTGTCAGGATGGTTTCGCGCTTGTCGGCATCCATCCGGTCAAAGGTCCGGTACATCTGCGCCATACGTGGATTGCCCTCAAACCGGTCCCGGTGACGGTCCATGAAATGCCAGTACAGCAGGTTGAACGGACAGGCCCCCTCACCCGTCTTTTTCGTCACCGAATAGGCGCAATGCCGACAGTGATCCGACATCTTGTTGATGTAGTTCCCCGAGGAAACATACGGCTTTGACGCGATGATCCCGCCATCGGCGAATTGGCTCATCCCCACGGTATTCGGGGCCTCGACCCATTCGAAAGCGTCGATGTAGACGCTCAGATACCACTCGTGCAGCGCGCCCGGATCAATGCCCGCCAACAGGCCAAAGTTTCCGGTCACCATCAGCCGCTGGATGTGATGGGCATAGGCCTCATCCCGTGTCTGGGCCACCGCTTTGGCCACACAACGCATCCGGGTCTCTGCCCCCCAATACAGATTGGGTAATTTTCGCTTATGGTTCAGCTTGTTCCGCGTCGGATAGTCAGCGCCTTCGCGGAAATAGATGCCGCGCACATATTCGCGCCAACCGATGATCTGCCGGATGAACCCCTCTGCCGCGTTGATCGGGATATCCCCTTTTTCATACGCGTTTTCAACCTCTTGGCAGACTTCCATCGGGTTCAGAAGCCCGATATTGATGTAGGCCGACAAGAGCGAGTGATAGAGAAAACGGTCGCCGTCCAGCATCGCGTCCTGATAATCCCCAAAGCGCGGCAGGGCGTGGTCGACAAAATGGCGCAGCGCCCGCAGCGCCTGATCCCGGTCCGTCGCAAAGCCAAAGGGCCGCAACGTGCCAAAATTGTCGGAAAACCGCGTCTCGACGAGGTCCAGAACCTCTTCGGCCACATCATCCGGTTCAAACCGGATCGGGACGTGCGTCACCTCTTCCCGCGCCGGTTTGCGGTTGTCGTGGTCAAAGTTCCACTGTCCACCGACAGGCGTGTCGCCCTCCATCAACAGCCCGGTCTTGCGCCGCATATCGCGATAGAAATACTCCATCCGCAGCGCCTTGCGCCCCTCGGCCCAGTGGTCGAATTCCGCGTGCGAGGCGATAAAGCGATCATCCTCCAGCAGCCGCACCTTCAGCGGGCAATGCTGCAAGGCATTGATCAGACGCCATTCTCCGGGTTCTGTGGCGATCACCTCGGACGCGCCGGTCTCCTCGGCGCGGCGCAGCAGTTCGCCGCAGATCGACCCGGCGTTGTCAGGATCGTCCAACCGGGCATAGCGCACGTTCCAGCCATCGCCGCGCAACCGAACAGCAAACTTGCGCATCGCGGCAAAGATCAGCGCGATTTTCTTGGGGTGGTGCGGGACGTACCCGGCCTCATCCGCGACCTCGGCCATGACCACCACATCGCGCGCCTTGTCTGCCGCTTTCAGCGAGGCCAAACCCGCACTCAACTGGTCGCCCAGCACCAGAACCAAGCGGCTCACCAAGGGATCTCCCGCCCGGAATAGTCCAGAAATTTCCCGGTGTCCTCGGCACTTACCCCCCGGCAGACCGCGACCAACCGTTCAGCCGCATGATCCGCTGTGACCGTCGGATAGCGGTTGGCATATTTTTCGGTGAACCCCGTCTCAACCGTGCCGGGGTGCAGGCAGACGCAGGCCAAGTGCCGATGGGTCCGCGCCAGTTCAACCGACGCGGTATGGATCAACTGGTTCACCCCCGCCTTGGCGGCCCGGTAGCTGTACCAGCCACCCAGACGATTGTCGCCGATGGACCCGACCCGCGCGGATAGCACCGCAAAGACCGCTGGCCGGCCCCGTGGCAGCAGGTGCCGGGCGTGTTTCAACACCATCACCGGCCCTATGGCATTCAAAAGGTACTGATCCATCAGGCCTTTGGCATCGACAGCCTTCAGCGTCTTCTCCGGCTCCGCGCCGTCGATCTCCAACGCGCCGGTTGCGACAAAGATCAGGTCAAAAGGTCCCTCCAGCGCGCTCAATGCGCTGCGTACGCTGCCCTCATCCGTCACGTCGAACCCGTCGCGCGACCGCGACAGGCCGGTCACGACACCCCCATCGGCCCGCAACCGCGCGGCCACTGCCGCACCGATCCCGCCGCTATCGCCTATGATCAATGCGTTTTCCATGGACCGTCAGTTAGCGGCCCTGGGCGACGCTTCAAGCGCCGCCAACGTCCTCTCGTGCAATCGCCACGGTCTTGACCACGGCATAACAGGCCACGCCGGGTGCCAGACCCAACGCCTCTGCCGACCGCCGCGTGACCCGCGCCAGAACCCGGCCCGCAGGCGTGTCCAGCGACACCAGCGCGCCCGGCCCCTCACCCTCACGGATAGAATCCACCGTGCCGGGCAGGATATTGAGCGCCGACAGTCCCTCTGGCCTGCCGCGCGACAGGATCACCTCCTGCGCCGCGATCCGCACCCGCAGAGGCGCGCCAATGTCCTGACGGACACGCGGCAGAAACAGCCGCACCCCACCGGCATCCAGCTCTGTCAGGCCATCCTCATGATGCGCCGCAACCCGCGCCTCCAGCACCGCGCCGACGGCGCGAATGCCCGCTGGCGTCACGTCGGGATCGCTCAGGACCTCTGACGCCGTCCCCTGCCGCACCACTCGGCCGTTTTGCAGCACAACCACCGTTGTCGCCAGCCGCGCGACCTCTGCCGCCGAATGGCTGACATACAGGATCGGGCAGCGCGCCTCATCCCGAAGCCGTTCGAAATAGGGCAGGATTTCCGCCTTGCGCGCCTCATCCAGTGCCGCCAGCGGTTCATCCGCAAGGATCAGACCGGGATCGGCCAAGAGCGCCCGCCCGATGGCCACCCGCTGCTTTTCCCCGCCCGAGAGCGCGCCCGGACGACGGTCAAGCAGCGCGCCCAGGCCCAGCATCTCGACCACCGGCTCCAGCGACAAAGTGCTGCCTGAAAACCAGCGCCCATACAGCAGGTTCTGCCGCACGGACAGATGCGGAAACAGCCGCCCCTCCTGAAAGATATAGCCCAGACCGCGCCGGTTTGGCGGCAGCCAGATCCCCTGCGCGGTGTCGCCAAGCACCCGGTCGCCGACGCAGACGCGTCCCATGTCGGGCCGCATCAACCCGGCCACCGCGTTGATAACGCTGGTCTTGCCAGAGCCAGAGCGCCCGAACAGCACCGTCAGCCCCTGCGGCGCGTCAAAGCGCGCATCCAGCATGAAGTCCCCCAGCCGGTGACGGACGGCAACCCCCAGCATCACGCGCCCCCGACCCGTGCCGCAACCCGGCGCGACACCCATTCCGACAGCAAAAGCGCCAGCATCGCCACCGCGACAGCCACCAGAACCAGCCGCAATGCGGATGCCTCGCCCCCCGGCACCTGAAGGAACGCGTAGATGGCGGACGGCAGGGTTTGCGTCTGGCCGGGAATGTTGGAGACAAAGGTGATCGTGGCGCCAAATTCGCCCATCGCCTTGGCAAAGGCCAGAATGCTGCCTGCCAGCACGCCGGGCAACACCATGGGCAACGTGACCGTGGCAAAGACCCAGACGCGCGATGCGCCCAGCGTCGCGGCGGCCTGTTCCAGCTTCGGGTCAACCGCCTCGATCGACAGGCGCATGGCGCGAACCATCAAGGGAAATCCCATGATCCCCGCAGCCAGCGCCGCGCCGGTCCAGTGAAAGGCAAAGGTAATCCCCAGCGATTGCAGGAAGCCCCCCACCGGGGCGCGTGGTGAGAACGTCAGCAAAAGCAGATAACCCGTCACCACCGGCGGCAGGATCAGCGGCAGATGCACCACCCCGTTGAGCACCTGCTTGCCCGGAAAGCGCCAGCGCGCCAGCGCATAGGCCACGAACAACCCGAAAGGCAGCGCCACCAGCGTCGCCCAGAAAGAGACCCGCAGCGACAGCCGCACCGCCTCCCATTCCGCCGGGCTGAGCCACTCCATCCGTCAGTCACCCAGCACGGCAAAGCCATGCGCCTGAAAGGTCGCCCGCGCCTCGGGGCCTTGCAGATAGGTCAGGAACGGCGCGGCCACAGCCTCGCGCCCGGCCACGGCGGCGACAGGATAGCGGATCGGCGGATGGCTGTTCTCAGGGAAAAGGCCCAGCGCGTCCACGCGCGGATCGGCCCGCGCGTCGGTGGCATAGACGATGCCCAGCGGCACCTGCCCCAATGAGACCAGCGCCAAGGCCGCGCGCACGTTGTCGACCTGCGCGACACGGGGTGCGACCGCCGCCCACAGCCCCAGCGACTCCAGCGCCGCCTTGCCGTAGATGCCCGCAGGCACCGCCTCGACCAAGGCCATGGCCAGCCGCCCCTCGCCCAGCATCCCCACCAGATCAAGGTCAGGCCCAATCTCAACCTGCGCCGCCCCCACTGGCCCCGCCAGAACCAACCGGTTGCCCAGCAGATCCCCCCGAGTGCCCGGACCGATCAGCCCGCCGCTGTCCAACACATCCATCCAGTCGGTGTTCGCCAGAAAAACCACATCCGCCGGCGCGCCCAGTTGCACCTGCCGCGCCAGCGCGGACGACCCGGCGTAGGACAACACCACCTCACCGCCATAGCCGCCGGCCACCTCATCCAGCGCGGTCTTCAGGCTGGCGGCGGCAAAGACCGTCACCGGCTCGGCCATGGCGGGCCGCACCAAGAGCACCAGAAACAGCACGCCGCGCAGGATAAATCTCAGGGTCAGCCTCATAGGGTGGAATTATCTGGCACGGCGCGCGCCCGTCCACCAGTGTGCAAGCGAAAAAATCATCGCAGGACCCGCTGTTCCGGCGCAACATCCGGGCTTCTTCTCTGTACAAATACACCCGGGGGAGTCGCCCCAAAGGGCGACGGGGGCAGCGCCCCCTTACCCGAACAAGGTCTTGAACACCCCGACGTTCTGTCGAAACCCCGCCTCAAAATCGCCGTTGCCGGGATGATAAACGCTCTCGAACGAAACGACGCCGTCATAGCCGTCGTCCCGCAGCGCCTTGGCCAGCGGTGGATACTGGTCAGAGAGCTGCCCTTGCCCCATGGGCCGCACCTCCAGCGTGGCCTTGGGGGTGTCGACCTTCACATCCTTGATGTGGATGTGCCCGATATAGCCATCGCGCGCCGTTTCATACCCGTCAGGAAAACAGGGCTCATGGCACCAAAGGTTATTGGCCGGGTCCCAAAGGATTTGCAGCACGTCCTTTGCGCCAAGATCGTCGATCAGTTTGCGCGCGGTCCAGTTGGAATTGACCATCGTTCCGTTTCCGGTCTCCACCACCAGCGTCAGCCCGGCATCCCGCGCCACCTCTACGGCGGGCGCGATCAGCGGCAGCATCGCGTCCCACGCGCCATGTGCGACATTCCATTTCTCTGCCCCATGCGCGCCCCACAGGATCTGCTCCTTCTTCGGCGTCATGATCCGCACCAGCGGGCTGCCCACCACATGCGCCATTTCGATCACCCGTTTCAGCGCATCCATATGTGTCGTGTGCAGCGCGTCGCCCGGCAGGTTGTCCTTGGTCATGCCCGCAAAGATGTGCCGCGACAGGCAACAGACCGGGTGGCCGTGGTCGCGCAACAGAGTATCGATCTCGCGCACGTGTTGCGGGCTGTGGTCGCCCACCTCGGCGTCCCAGACAAACTGCAACTCGGCATATTCGATGCCAAATTCATCCATCACGTCGACGGTATGCGCCAGATCGCGGCTGATCCCGTCACAGATCACCCCCAGTTTCATTTGGCCGCCTCGCGGTGCAGTTCCGCGCCGACGATCTCCTCTATCACGCGGGTGCAGATCCAGTTGTCGCCGTTCGGGTATTTTGTCCGGCCCGCGGTAAAGATCTGCATCGCGGCGGCGGCGGTGTGCAGCGGTACGCCCAGCTCCTCACCCAGCGCCATCGAGATGGTCAGGTCCTTGTGCATGGTGTTGATATGGCTGCCGGTGCCTTCGAACTGGCGATCGATGATCTTTTCCAGTGCATTGTTCACCACGCCGCAGCCGCCGGAAGAGGTTGAGAAGACATCCAGAATTACCTGCCCCGGCACACCTGCCTTGGCCGCCAGCGCCGCCGCCTCGAACGTGGCGGAAAACATCGACCCCAACAGCGATTGCAGGCAGGCCTTGACGGTCTGCCCCTCTCCTACCGCCTCGCCGGCGCGGTGGATATTGGCACTGACAGCCTGCATGACCGGGGCACATTCGTCCAGCAGATCGGGCGCGCCTGCGGCCATCATGGTCAGCGTGCCCGCCTGCGCGCCGGGGTAGCCACCCGACACCGGACTGTCGATCATACGCAGCCCCGTGCCGTCCAGCGCCGCGCCGATGGCGCGCGCGTCGGCCGGTTTGATCGTCGCGGTCAGGATCACCGTGCCGCCGGGGGCCATCGTCTCCAGCAGGCCACCCTTGCCAAGGATCACATCCCGGACCTCTGCGCCCGTCATCACCATGACATAGACCACATCCGACGCGGCCCCCACCTCTGCCCCGTTGCGCATCGGCGATCCGCCAAGATCCGCCAGAGCCGCAGTGCGGGACGGGATCAGGTCAAAGCCGCAGGTCTGAAACCCGGCTTTGACAAGGTTCTTTGCAAGGCCAGAGCCCATGTCGCCCAGACCGATCACACCACAACGCATCATCCTCTCCTCCCATGCGGGTTTTCCCCCACCTTACCGGGGAGAGGCTGTCGCGCGAGCAAAATCAGGTCAGTGTCAGCCCCCGGCGCAGCGCGATCAGGTCAAGATCCTGCGCGATAAAGGCCACGCCCGCGTCGATGGCCTTTTGACCAAGCCCGGCATCCATGGTCAGCAACCCGGCGGGTTTGCCCGCTGCCGAAATCCGCTTGATCCCGTCGACCACCGCCGCCTGAACCTCGGGATGCGACGGCTGGCCATGATACCCCATCGAGGCCGCCAGATCGGCGGGGCCGATGAAAAGGCCATCGATTCCCGGAACGTCTGCAATGGCCTCGATCTCTGTCAGCGCCTCAACGGTTTCGACCTGAACGATCAGGCACAATTCGTCGCGGGCCGTCGCGTGGTAACGGTCCACAAGGCCAAAGCCGCTGGCCCGCGTCATGCCCGCCACGCCGCGAATGCCCTCTGGCGGATAGGCCACCGCCGCTGCCGCCTCTGCCGCCTCATCGGCATTCTGCACATAAGGAATAACCAGCGTCTGTGCGCCGATATCCAGCAGGCGCTTGATCTCGGGCGCGTTCAACGAGGCGGGCCGCGCAAGTGCGGACACCGGGTAGGGGGCCACCGCCTGCAACATCGGCAGTACGCGGATCGGGTCCATCGGCGAATGCTCACAATCGAAAAGCATCCAGTCATAGCCACAAGTGGCCATCATTTCCGCCGCCAGCGGGTCCGCGATGCTGCACCAGATGCCGCGCTGCAACCGTCCCTCAAGGATCGCCGCCTTAAAGGTGTTCTTCTTCAGTTCCATTCTTGTGCCCCTCCGCTGTTTGGCCGGACACTAGACGCAACCGACACGATCAGGCAAACGGCTAGTTGCACCTCGAAAACAAAGGACCCCCCATGCCAACCGCCCTTGTCACCGGCTCTGCGGGCTTCATCGGCTATCACGTCGTGGCGCGCCTGCTGACTGAAGGCTGGCGGGTGATCGGTCTTGACGCGATGACCGACTATTACGACGTCGCCCTGAAAGAGGCGCGCCATGCCCGGTTGGCACCTTTGGGGGATTTCGTGGCGGAGGCAGGGCGCGTCGAAGATCCCGGACGCATGGCCGCCCTGTTCAAACGCGAAACCCCCGATGTGGTCATCCACCTCGCCGCGCAGGCCGGGGTGCGCTATTCGATCGAAAACCCCCGGTCCTATCTCGAATCCAACATCATCGGCACGTTCGAGATACTGGAAGCCGCCCGCGCTTATCCACCCCGGCACCTGCTGATAGCCTCGACCTCATCGGCGTACGGCGCAAACACACAGATGCCGTACCATGAGACGGACCGGGCCGACTATCAGATGTCGTTTTACGCAGCGACCAAGAAATCCACCGAGGCGATGGCCCACAGCTATGCCCATCTCTACGGGTTGCCGACCACCATGTTCCGCTTTTTCACCGTCTACGGCCCGTGGGGCCGCCCGGATATGGCGCTGTTCAAGTTCACCGACGCAATCCTGCGCGGCGCGCCCATCGACGTCTACAATTTCGGCGATATGAGCCGCGATTTCACCTATATCGACGATCTGGTCGAGGGGATCCGCCTGTTGATGGACGCGGTGCCCGCGCGGCCAGAGGGCGGCATTGTCCCCGATGGCGACAGCCTGTCTCCGGTCGCGCCCTACCGCGTCGTGAACATCGGCAACTCTGAACCCGTGCAACTGACCGCCTTTATCGAAGCCATCGAAGACGCCACCGGGTTGACGGCGAAACGCAACCTGATGCCGATGCAGCCCGGTGACGTGCCCGCCACTTGGGCGGATGCGGCGCTGTTGAAATCGCTGACCGGCTACACACCCGCGACACCGGTCCATGAGGGCGTCGCGCGGTTCGTCGACTGGTATCGCGGCTACTATCTGCGCAACAGTTCCGATCCACTGGCCCCCTAGGCCGGGGCAAGACATGCCCTGCTGGCTGCAAACCTTCTGGCAAAACGGGTCTGGCAGAGGCTTGTGGGCCTAAGCTGACCAGAAAAAACAGCTTTGACCTTGCAGTGCCCCCCTGTGATCCCACTATATTCACAGAGGGGACGCGCCGGGCAGGCGCGAGAGAGGGAGAGACACCGCATCTTGACGGACCAGAGGATCATATCGACCCCCGGCCTGTCGTGGGGCATGACGCGGCTGTTCCGCTTCTGCCCTTGCGGGTTGCGCGACCCGTGGTGCGCCGCATCGGGTCTGTGACCCCCGCCTGCCTGCTTTGCTCCTGCGGCAATGCCCCGCCGTTTGCGGAAACAGCGTTGCAATCTGCTCGGGCTTTTCGCAATAAACCTCAATTTTCTGACCCTGCGGAGACGTGAATGACCTCTGAGAGCAGTTTTCTGCCCATCATCGCGCTATTGCCTTTCCTTGGCGCGCTGGTTCCCGGTGTCATGATCCGGGCGGGGCGCACCGCCACCGCCACTTTCACCGCCGTTCCCACCGTGCTGGCCCTTGTAATGCTGGGGGTGCTTGCGCCCGGCGTGATGAACGGCACGGTCTACACCTTCAGCATTCCGTGGCTGCCGCAACTGGGGTTGGAGGCGGCCTTTTTCCTCGACGGTCTGGGGCTGATGTTTGCCTGCATGATCCTTGGCGTCGGCCTGCTGATCACGCTCTATGCCCGCTACTACTTGTCGGGTGAGGACCCGGTGGGGCAGTTCTACACCTATCTGCTGCTGTTTCAGGGCGCGATGCTGGGCATTGTGATTTCTGACAACATCTTGCTTTTGCTCATTTTCTGGGAACTGACCTCGCTGTCGTCCTTTCTGCTGATCGGCTACTGGAAACACCTGCCAGAGGGCCGTCAGGGCGCGCGTATGGCGCTGACCGTGACCGGCGCGGGCGGCCTTGCCATGATCGGCGGGATGCTGATCCTTGGCGACATCGCGGGCAGCTATAACCTGACCGATATTCTCGCTGCGGGCGATCTGATCAAGGCGTCCGACTGGTACACACCCGCCGTGATCCTGATCCTGCTCGGGGCGTTCACCAAATCGGCGCAGTTCCCGTTCCATTTCTGGTTGCCGCACGCGATGGCCGCGCCGACGCCGGTGTCGGCCTATCTGCATTCGGCCACCATGGTGAAGGCGGGCGTCTTCCTGATGGCGCGCATGTGGCCCGCCCTGTCGGGAACGGAACTGTGGTTCTACGCCGTCGCCACCACCGGGCTTGTCACCATGGTGATCGCCGCCGTGATTGCGCTGTTCAAGGATGACCTGAAGGGGCTGTTGGCTTTTTCCACGGTCTCACACCTTGGCCTGCTGACCATGCTGCTGGGTTTTGGCACAGAAGCCGCCGCCATCGCGGCGGTGTTCCACATCCTCAACCACCTGACCTTCAAGGCGGCGCTGTTCATGACCGCCGGGATCATCGACCATGAGGCCCACACCCGAGACATCAAGCGGCTGGGCGGACTGGGAAAACTAATGCCGATCACGGCGGTGATCGGGGTCATCGCTGCGCTGTCGATGGCGGGGATTCCCCTGTTCAACGGCTTTTTGTCCAAGGAAATGATGCTGGAAGAAGCCTCGCACACCTATTGGTGGGAAAACCCTTGGATCGTGCCCGCCTTGGCCACCTTTGGCGCGCTGTTCTCTGTCGCCTATTCCCTCCGGTTCATCTTTCACGTCTTCGGTGGCCCGGTGCGCGACGACTATCCGCACAAACCGCATGATCCGCCCATGGGCATGTGGCTGTCGCCTGCCTTTCTGTGCATCTTTGTGGTGCTGATCGGTGTCGCGCCTTTCCTTGCAGAGCCGGTGGTCAACATGGCCGCCAGTGCCGTCACCGGCCACACCACCCACGCGCACCTGAAAATCTGGCACGGGGTCACCCCGGCGCTGTACATGTCGGGACTTGCGATTGCGGGGGGTGCCGTTCTGTTGCTGCTGCACCGTCCGCTGGATGCCGCATGGATCAAGGCCGGACCGTTCTACGCCAAATCCGCCTTTGATGCCGTGATCGCGGGCTGTGTTGCGTTTAGCCGTGTCATCTCGGAGACGCTGCACAACGGCGCGATCAGCCGCTATCTGGCGATCTTCACCGCGGCCACGGTGACGGCGGGTTACATGGCCTTCCTTGGCGGCGGGCTGGCCCCGCCCACCAGAGAGCTGTTGCCGATTGCGCCGGTCTTTGCCGTGGGCTGGGTGCTGCTGGTCTGCGCGACCGGTGTCGTCGTCTTTCAGCACCACATGCGGTATCGCGCGCTGGTGGTGATCGGGGTGATCGGTCTGATGATCTCCTTCGGGTTTGTCTACCTCTCGGCCCCCGACCTTGCGCTGACTCAGATCTCTGTCGAGACGGTGACGATCATGCTGCTGCTGCTGGCGCTGCATTTCCTGCCCAAGACGACCCCGGCGGAAAAAGACACGCCGCGCCGTCTGCTGGACGGGACCGTGGCGCTGGCGGCGGGGATCGGTGTGGCGACGCTGGCCTTTGCCTTCATGACCCGCGATCTGGACAGCATCTCGCACTATCACCTTGCCAATTCGTACAAGGAGGGCGGCGGCACCAACGTGGTCAACGTGATCCTTGTCGATTTCCGGGGCTATGACACCTACGGCGAAATCATCGTTCTGGGCATCGCCGGTCTGGTGATCTTTGCCCTGATGGAGGCGCTGCTGAGCGGACCCGCCGGCGCACGCCTGCGCAACTCGGGCTACAACTTTGACCGCTCGCATGACCGCCATCCGCTGATGATGGTGGTCTCGACCCGGGTGATGATGCCGATTGCGCTGATGGTCGGAGTCTATATCTTCCTGCGCGGGCACAACCAGCCGGGCGGCGGTTTTGTCGCTGGGCTGGTGTTCTCCATCGCGCTGTTGATGCAATACATGGCCTCCGGCTTTGCCTGGACCATGCGGCGGCAACAGTTCGAATATCACGCGATGATCGGCTGGGGCGTGGTGATCGCCGGTCTGACCGGGGCGGGCGCATGGCTGTCGGGGACATCCTTCCTGACCTCGGCCTTTGGCTATGTCCACATCGCGCCGATCGAGGAATTCGAACTGGCCACCGCCGCGCTGTTTGATCTGGGCGTGTTCCTGTGTGTGCTGGGGGCGGTGATGCTGATGCTCTACAGCCTGTCGCGCATGGCACGTCATGCGGGTGAGACCGTGAACCCCGAACCGCTGGACTACGATCCCTCGCGCCCGGCGAAGATGGTCGAGAAAGGAAGGGCCTGAGATGGAAATCCTTGTCGCAAGCGCAATCGGGGTTCTGACAACCGGCGGGGTCTACCTGATCCTGCGGCTGCGCGCCTTTCCGGTGATCCTTGGGCTGTCGCTGCTGTCCTACGCGGTCAACATCTTCCTCGTGTCGACCGGACGGCTGGCGATCAACGCGCCGCCGATCCTGCAAAAATACGGCGACGCGACCTATACAGACCCGCTGCCGCAAGCGCTGGTTCTGACCGCCATCGTGATCTCCTTCGGGATGACGGCGGTGCTGGTGATGTTCTCGCTCGGGGCCTATCTGGAGGCCGGGGATGACACCATCGACATGAAAGACGCCGGGACGGAGGACGACGCGGTATGAGCCACTGGATTATCGCCCCTGTCGTCCTGCCGGCCCTGCTGGCACCGCTGATCGGTTATGTCATGCGGCACGACATCGTTCTGGCGCGCGTCGCCTCGGCCGCCGGGACCGTGGCACTGTTTCTGATCGCGCTGGGGCTGGCCTTTTGGGCGGCGGACGGCGGGACGCATGTGTACCGCCTTGGCGACTGGCCCGCGCCCTTTGGCATCGTTCTGGTGCTGGACCGTTTGTCGGCACTGATGGTGCTGTTGACCGCCTCGCTGGCGCTGATCGTGCTTTGGCACGCCATCGCAACCGGGTGGGACGCCAAGGGACGGCATTTTCACGCGCTGTTCCAGTTCCAGTTGATGGGTATCTTCGGCGCGTTCCTGACCGGCGACGCCTTTAACCTCTTTGTTTTCTTCGAGGTGCTGCTGATCGCCTCTTACGGTCTGATGGTGCACAGCGGCGGCAAGGTGCGCCTACAGGCGGGACTGCAATATCTGGTGATGAACCTCGCCGGGTCGACGCTGTTCCTGTTCGCGCTTGGGACGATGTACGCCACCACCGGCACGCTCAATATGGCCGATCTGGCGGTCAAGGTGCCGCTGATCCCCGCGGATGAGGGCGCGATGGTGCGCGTCGCGGCGGTGCTGCTGCTGATCGTCTTCATGGTCAAGGCGGCGCTGTTTCCGGTGCAGTTCTGGCTGCCCGGCACCTATGCCAATGCCCCCGCCCCGGTGGCTGCCCTGTTTGCGATCATGACCAAGGTCGGGGCCTATGCCATCATCCGGCTGCACACGCTGGCCTATGGCCCGCAATCCTCGCCAACCGCCGGGCTGGTCGAGGAATGGCTGTTCCCGGCGGCCATGGTCACTGTTGCCTTGGGGGCCATCGGCGTGCTGGCCGCGAAGCGGTTGATGCCGCTGCTGTCCTTCTCGGTGATCGGGTCGATGGGGACGTTGATGCTGGCCGTCGCGCCACAAGACCCCTACGCGACCGAAACCGCGCTTTACTATCTTGTGCATTCGACGTTCTCTGCCGCGGCCCTGTTCCTGATGGCCGATCTGGTGATCACGCGGCGCGGGACGGACACCCTGTCCGTGCGCCCGCCGCTTTTGCAGAACGGGCTGTTCGCGGCGCTGTTCTTTGCCGGGGCCATCGCCATGGCCGGGATGCCGCCACTGTCGGGGTTTCTGGGCAAACTCTTGATCCTTGACGCGCTGCGGGAGCCCGATCTGATGCCTTGGGCGTGGAGCGGTATCCTGATCGGCTCATTGGTGACCATCGTGGGCTTTGCGCGCGCGGGCAGTCTGCTGTTCTGGAAGTCCACCGCCGCATCGGTGCCCGAAGGGGCCGAGCCCATCGACGCCGAACCGCGCCCCGCCCCGGCCACCGCCGCCGAGGTCGCCCCGACCGTGACATTGCTGGCCTTGCTGGCCGCGCTGGCGGTGCTGGCCGGACCGGCGACAGAGTACATGCGCGCCGCCGGAACCCAGTTGTTTGAGCCGGACGGCTATATCGACGCGGTTCTTGCCCCAGTCGAAAAGCCCGAAGACCTGGACCCGCTCAAGGCAGACGCACCGGACCCACTCGCGGAAGAGGAGCACTAGGCCATGCTGAAACGCATCTTTCCCCATCCGCTGCTTAGCCTGACGCTGCTGCTTGTCTGGTTGATGCTGGTGAACAAGGTGACACCCGGCAACGTCCTGCTGGGCGGCGTCCTTGGCATTCTGGTGCCGATCCTGACCTCACCCTACTGGCCCGGACGACCAGAGCTTAAACGGCCATTCCTGACGGTTCCCTATGTGTTGATCGTGCTGTGGGACATTGTGGTCGCCTCTATTCAGGTGGCGCAGATCGTGCTGTTCAAACCACGCGACCAGATCCACTCGCAATGGGTTCTGGTGCCGCTGGAACTGACCTCGCCAGAGGCGATAACCGTTCTGGCCGGGACCATCACGATGACCCCCGGCACCGTCTCTGCCCTGCTGGCGGCGGACGGGGCCAGTCTGCTGGTGCATTGCCTGCACACGGACGACCCAGACGGCGTGCGCGATGAGATCAAGACCCGCTACGAGGCCCGGCTAAAGGAGATTTTCGGATGATCACCTACGCGCTTTACTTCACCATGGGGTGTTTCGGGCTGGGCCTGTTGTTCAACCTCTGGCTGGTGATCCGTGGCCCCGGTCAGGCCGACCGGGTTCTGGCGCTGGACACGATGGTTATCAACGTGATCGCGCTGCTGGTCTGCTATGGCATCCTGCAAGGCACGGCGGTCTATTTCGAGGCGTCGATGCTGGTGGCCATGGTCGGCTTTGTCTCGACCGTCGCCTATTGCCGCTTTCTGCTACGGGGGGACATCATCGAATGACAGAGGCTCCGATGCTGGTAGAAATCGTCATCTCGTTCTTTCTGGTCGTCGGCGGTGCCTTTGGCCTGATCGGGTCTCTGGGTCTGCTGAAACTCACCGACACGATGCAGCGCCTGCACGCCCCGACAAAGGCGACAACGCTGGGCGTGGGCGGCGTGCTGATCGCCTCGATGCTCTTTATGCTGTTGGTGAAAGAGCACCTGTCCTTTCACGAATTCATGATCACGCTGTTCCTGTTCCTGACCGCGCCGATCTCGACCCTGTTCATCGCGCAGACGCATATTCTGATGAACCTCAAGCGCAGCGACCTGCCCGACACCGGACGCGAGCACAGCTGGTCGATCTACGACGATCCGCCCGAACAGGACCCGTCGACGGAAGACACGCCTGCCGAAAGCTGAACAGCCAGCCGATAGGATCAAAAAAGCCCGCCGAGTTTCCCCGGCGGGCTTTTTCATGTCGATGTCACCGGCTTAGCCGATGATCGCGTTCAGCGTGACCGAGGGGCGCATCACGGCTGCGGTTTTGCCGTCGTCGCCGTGGTAGTAGCCGCCCAGATCGGCGGGCTTGCCTTGCGCGGCGGCCAGTTCGGCCACGATCGCCGCTTCGCCCTCTGCCAGCGCCTTGGCGATGGGGGCGAAATGCGCGGCCAGGTCTGCGTCGTCGGATTGTGCGGCCAACGCGTCGGCCCAGTAGCGGGCAAACCAGTAGTGGCTGTCGCGGTTGTCCGGCTCACCGACCTTGCGGCTGGGGCTGTGGCCATTGTCGAGGATACCCTGAGTCGCGGTCTCGACCGCGTCACCCAGCACCTTGGCCTTGGCATTGCCGCGCGCATCGGCGAGGAACTTAAAGCTTTCGCCAAGGGCGCAGAACTCGCCCAGACTGTCCCAGCGCAGGTGGTTTTCTTCGACCAACTGCTGCACGTGTTTGGGGGCAGAGCCGCCCGCGCCGGTCTCGAACAGACCGCCGCCGTTCATCAGCTTGACGATGGACAGCATCTTGGCCGACGTCGCCAGTTCGAGGATCGGGAACAGGTCGGTCAGGTAGTCGCGCAGCACGTTGCCGGTGATCGCGATGGTGTTCTCACCCTTGGTAATCGTCTCCAGCGACGCGCGGGTCGCTTCGCGCGGGGCCATGATCTCGAACTTGTCGGCCACACCTTTGGCCTCAAGGATCGGCTTGACCATGGCGATCAGCTGCGCATCGTGCGCGCGGTTTGCGTCCAGCCAGAAGATCGAGCGATAGCCGGTTGCCTTCTGACGTTCGATGGCAAGATTTACCCAATCCTCAATCGGTGCCTTGCGGGCCGAGGCGGACCGCCAGATGTCACCGGCCTCAACCGTGTGCGTGTGCAGCACGGTGCCATCGTCGAGGATCATCTTGACGGTGCCGTAAGCCGGGATCTCAAAGGTGGTCGGGTGGCTGCCGTATTCCTCGGCCTTCTGCGCCATCAGGCCAAGGTTCTGAACAGTGCCGGCTGTGGCCGGGTTCAGTTTGCCATTGGCTTTGAAGAACTCAATCGCCTCGTCGTAAACCGGCGCATAGCAGTTGTCGGGGATGACGCAGGTGGTGTCTCCCTCTTTGCCATCGGGGCCCCAACCCTTGCCACCCGCGCGGATCAGCGCGGGCATGGAGGCGTCGATGATCACGTCCGACGGCACATGCAGGTTGGTGATGCCCTTGTCGCTGTCGACCATGTACATCGGCGGGCGCGCGGCGCGGACCTCTTCGATGGCGGCGGTGATCTCTGCGTTGTCCTTGACGCGGTTCAGCAGGTCGCCAAGGCCCGAGTTCGGGTTGACGCCCAGTGCCTTCATTTCGTCGCCGTATTTCTCAAAGACCGGCGCCAGCCATGCCTTGACCGCGTGGCCAAAGATGATCGGGTCAGAGACCTTCATCATGGTGGCCTTCATGTGCAGCGAGAACAGCGTGCCGTCGGCTTTCACCTTCTCGATTTCCTCGGCGAGGAAGGTATCCAGCACCGATGCCGACATGAAGGTCGCGTCAACGACAGTGCCTGCGGGGTAGGAAACGCCCTCTTTCAGCACGGTCTCACCCTCGGCCGTTTCCAGCACGATCCTGGCGGTCGCGGCCTTGGGCAGCGTGGCCGAAACTTCGTTGGCAAAGAAATCATTGCCGGGCATCGAGGCGACGCGCGTCTTGCTGTCGGCAGTCCAGTCCCCCATCCGGTGCGGGTTGGCCTGAGCGAATTTCTTGACCGCACCGGCGGCGCGGCGGTCAGAGTTGCCTTCGCGCAGCACCGGGTTCACGGCGGACCCTTTCAGAGTGTCGTATTTCGCGCGGACAGCTTTTTCTTCGTCGGTCGACGGTGCCTCGGGGTAGTCGGGCAGCGCGTAGCCCTGCGATTGCAGTTCCTTGACGGCGGCAACCAGTTGCGGGACCGAGGCCGAGATGTTCGGCAGCTTGATCACGTTCGCCTCGGGCGTTTTGACCAGTTCGCCCAGCGCGGCCAGATCGTCGGACTGGCGCTGTGCCTCTGTCAGAACCTCGGGGAAGGTCGCGATGATGCGACCGGCAAGGCTGATATCCTTGGTGCCGACAGATACGCCCGCAGCCGCGGCGAATTTCTGGATGATCGGCAGCAGCGAGGCAGACGCCAGTTCCGGCGCTTCGTCAACCTTGGTGTAGATGATGTCGGGAGTCGAATCAGACATGTGTCCGGCCTTTCTGAATATGGGGGCGGGTTTGGCCCCTCCTTAGGCCAAGCAGGCCGTCGCGTCTACAGTATGCAGATGTATACAGTGTCGCATTGCGTCACGTTTTCAAAGAAACCGGGCGGCCCCGCCGGTCGACAGCGGGGCATCCCCATATGCCTTACGGCAATGACGATTCTGCACGCACCCTGCCATGTTCTGTTCCAAAGCCATTGGCCCGCACCACGGTCTATCCCTCGGCCACGCAATCCGCAAAAAATTGCAGGTGGCCGTTTTCGTCCGTCTCTTGAACGAGGCCGTGGATATCTGTCTCAAACCCCGGACATTCGCGCGCGAAAGTCCGGTTGAACTTGAGGTATTCGACGATCTTCTTGTTGAACACCTCACCGGGGATCAGCAGCGGGATACCCGGCGGATAGGGGGTGACAAGGCTGGTGGTGATGCGCCCCTCAAGGTCATCGATCGGCACCCGCTGGGTGGACCGCGCCGCGATATGCGAAAACGCATCGGTGGGCTTCATCGCCGGGGTCAGATCGCTGAGGTACATTTCGGTCGACAGGATCGCGACGCCGTATTTCGCGTACAGCGAATGCACATGCTGGCACAGGTCGCGCAGGCCCATGCCCTCATAATGCGGATGTTTGGCGCAGAACTCTGGCATGCAGCGCCACATGCGCCGGTTCTTGTCGTAGTCATCCTTGAACTGCTGCAATTCGGTCAGCAACGAGTTCCAGCGCCCCTTGGTGATGCCGATGGTGAACATGATGAAAAAGCTGTAGAGGCCGGTTTTTTCAACCACGACACCGTGCTCGGCCAGATATTTGGTGACAATCGAGGCCGGAATGCCGGTCTCTTCAAACCGTCCGTCAAGGTTCAGGCCCGGCGTGATCACCGTCGACTTGATCGGGTCCAGCATGTTGAAACCGGGTGCCATGTCGCCAAAGGCGTGCCACGATTCCTCTCCGTCTGAGGATTGCATCCCCTCGGAATCGGTTTTTTTCAGCACCCAGTTGCCGGGGTCGTCAACGCCCTCTTCGTCAAGCTCTTCCGGCCCCCAGACCTGAAACCACCAGTCATCCGCACC
Source organism: Antarctobacter sp. (assembly GCF_048262615.1). Lineage (GTDB taxonomy): Bacteria > Pseudomonadota > Alphaproteobacteria > Rhodobacterales > Rhodobacteraceae > Antarctobacter. The sequence goes on along the minus strand of NZ_JBLXFB010000006.1, from coordinate 41,357 downwards.
GTATTCGTCATCGACCTTGCGCATGGCGCGGCGGAAATCGAGCGACTCGAGGATGCTTTCCTCCACCAGCGCACGGCCCCCCGGCGGTTCCATCATCGCCGCCGCCACATCGCAACTGGCGATGATGCTGTATTGCGGGCTGGTGCTGGTGTGCATCAGATACGCCTCGTTAAACAGGTGGCGATCCAGCTTGGTATCCTGACTGTCCTGCACCAGCACATGGCTGGCTTGACTGATCCCGGCGAGCAGTTTGTGAATGGATTGCGTGGCATAGGTCACGGAATGGCTGGGCCGCTCGCGCCTGCGGCCCATCGCGTGGAAATTGCCGTAGAAGGGGTGAAAGGCGGCGTGCGGCAGCCATGCCTCATCGAAATGCAGGTTCTCGACGTAGCCGTCCAGCAGTTCCTTGATGGTCTCCGTGTTGTACAGAACGCCATCATAGGTGGACTGCGTCAGGGTGATGATGCGCGGTTTGACCGTGTCGGCATCCACATGCGCCAGCAGCGGGTTGGCGCGGATCTTGTCCTTGATCGCCTCGATCTGGAACTCGGACTTGGGGATCGGGCCGATGATTCCATAATGGTTGCGCGTCGGCTTCATGAAGACGGGGATGGCCCCGGTCATGATGATGCTGTGCAGGATGGATTTGTGACAGTTTCGGTCCACCACCACCACGTCGCCGGGGGCAACGGTGTGATGCCAGACCATCTTGTTCGAGGTGCTGGTGCCATTGGTCACAAAGAAACAATGATCGGCGTTAAAGATACGGGCGGCGTTGCGTTCAGACGCGCCGATGGCGCCGTTGTGGTCCAGCAACTGACCCAGTTCCTCGACCGAGTTGCAGACATCCGCGCGCAGCATGTTTTCACCGTAGAACTGGTGATACATCTGGCCAATCGGGCTTTTCAAAAAGGCCACGCCGCCGGAGTGCCCCGGACAATGCCACGAGTATGAGCCGTCTTCGGCATAGTCCAGCAGCGCCCTGAAGAACGGCGGCTGAATGCCTTCAAGATAGGCCTTGGCGTCGCGGATGATGTGGCGGGCGACAAACTCCGGCGTGTCCTCGAACATGTGGATAAAGCCGTGCAGCTCACGCAGGATGTCGTTGGGCAAATGGCGGCTGGTCTTGGTTTCCCCGTAGATGTAGATCGGCACGTCGGCGTTTTTCCACCGCACTTCCTCGATGAAATCGCGCAGATTGACGACCGCCGGGTCAAGGTCAGGGCCGGGGGTGAATTCCTCATCGTCGATGGACAGGACAAAGGCGCTGGCGCGCGATTGCTGCTGTGCGAACTGCGACAGATCCCCGTAGCTGGTTGTGCCCAGCACCTCAAAGCCTTCGGCCTCTATGGCCTCTGCCACCGCGCGGATGCCAAGACCAGAGGAGTTGTCAGAACGGAAGTCCTCGTCGATGATGACGATCGGAAAGCGAAATTTCATGGAACACTCCGTTAGGGAAACAGGGATTCGCCTTTTGCGGGCCTGTCCTGCGCACCATCAAGCCCCCGCTTTGGTCCCTGTGGTGCAGAACATACAGCCTGAACTGTTCTCAATTGATTTGAGGGCCGTCAAGGGCCGCTTGCCGCATGGCCGGGCTGTTTTCGGGTTTGGCATGGGCCTTGGGCGGTTGCGTGCCTGCGCAGAGTCCTGTCCGGTACGGGCCGCCCCGTCTAAGACCATAGGACAGGTTCGCGGGTCATGGCGCTTTGCTAGGATCGAATGGTATACCAGCAAGGGACAGGTCCATGGGGAGCAGAGCAATGCCACAGAGTGAGCCTCAGCGGCATTTCGCGTCCGCGCTGATCGTCGATGACCACCCGCTGTTCTGCGATGCGCTGGCGATGACGCTCAAGACCGTGGCCGGGATCGAGGAGATCGAGACCGCCAGCCTGTTGTCCGATGCGCTGGACGCGCTGGCCGAGGGTGCCGCCCCGGACGTGATTGTGCTGGATCTCAACCTGCCGGATGTAAATGGCCTTGACGGGTTGATCCGGCTCCGGACCGCCGCCGGGGCGACGCCGCTGGTTGTGGTGTCCTCGATGGCGGACAACCGGATGGTCAGTTCGGTGATGCGCGCGGGGGCGAATGGGTTTGTCCCCAAGCACAGCCAACGGGGTGTCTTTCGGCAGGCCTTTGACGCGCTGGCGCGGGATGAGGTGTTCCTGCCAGAGGGGTTTGTCGACGTGGCCGATGCCGGACATCCCGCCAATGCGGGTGAGGACGCGGTGGCACGGCTTTCGACCCTGACGAACCAGCAGGCGCGCATCCTGCAATTGATCTGCGAAGGCAAGCTGAACAAGCAGATTGCCTATGACCTGTCCATCGCCGAAACCACGGTCAAGGCGCATGTCACCGCCATCATGCGCAAGCTGGGGGTCCAGAGCCGCACGCAGGCCGTGCTGATCGCGGGCGAGGCCAGCTTTTCGAACCTCTTGCCAAAGAGCGCCGACACTCCATAGTCTGTTACAAAACAATAACAGACCACATGGGGAGGAGACCCGATGGACGGACCACCCTCTCCGTCTGCGGGGGGTGTCGAAGGTGACGCCGTTCTGCGGACTGCCTGCGTCGAATGGGACGCGCCCGACCTGATCGACCAGTTGGAAAATGGGCTGGGCCAAGGGCCTTTTGCCTTGGTCATGATCTTTTGCAGCCCCTCGGCGGGGTTTCAGCAGTTGATCAATCAGGCACAAAGCCGGTTTGGCGCGGCCCCGATCATGGCCTGCACGACCGCCGGTGAGATCGCCATGGGCGGCGGCTATGCCGAGGATTCGGTGGTGGCCATCGCCTTGCCAAAGGACTGCTTTGAGGCCGAGGTGCTGCTGTTTGACGATCTCGAACACCTGCCCGGCCACGAATTGACCCAGCAGACAATCCGCGCCCGCGCGACGCTGTCGCAGCGGGCCGCCGCGATGGAGCAGGAATTTGCCTTTCTCATGGTCGACGGGCTGTCGATGCAGGAGGACCGGCTGGCCTCGGCGCTGACCGCCGGTCTGGGGCCGACGCAGTTGTTTGGCGGCTCTGCGGGCGATGGCATCCGGTTTGAACATACCTTCGTGGCGCTGAACGGGGTATGCCATGAAAAGGCGGCGGTGCTGGCGCTGGTGCGCAGCCGCTGCCGGTTGCGGGTGTTCAGCGTGAACCATTTCACGCCAACCGAATTGCGGATGGTGGTGACGCGTGCCGATCCTTCGCGCCGCTTGGTCTATGAGATCAACGCCGAACCCGCCGCGCGAGAACTGGGCCGCCTGCTGGGCAAGGACCCGCACCAGATCGACACCTTCACCTTTGCCGACAACCCGATGGTGGTGCGCCTTGGCGGCAGCCACCACGTCCGCGCCATCAAGCGGGTGACGGACGGCGGCGCGCTGGAATTCTTTTCGGCCATCGACGAGGGGCTGGTGCTGACGCTGGCCGAGGCCGCGCATATTGTCGACCACCTTGACCAGCAACTGACCGCGCTGGCCAGCGGCGCCCCGCCAGTGGCGATCCTGGCCTGCGATTGCATCCTGCGCCGGATCGAGGCAGAGAAAAAACAGCTCAAGCGCCCGCTTGACGAGGTCTTGGCGCGGCACCGTGTCACCGGATTTTCCACATATGGTGAGCAGATCAACGGCATGCACGTCAACCAGACGATGACCGGCGTCGCCTTTTACGCACCCGAGGTCCCGTGCAAGGACAAATGACCCATTACCTGATCGACCCGGCTGACCCGGTCGAGCGGCAAAACGAAAAGCTGTTGCAGATCAGCGAAGCGCTGATGCGCCGGGTCGAACAGGACACCGACCAGAACGGCGCGGCCTATGCCCAGTTCGAACGCGCCGCCATGCTGGAGGATCAGGTGCGCCAGCGCACCCGCGATCTGGAATACACGCTGGACCTGCTGAACCAGTCCAACGCGGCGCTGGCCCGCGCCAAACACGAGGCGGAACACGCGCGCAAGAACCTCGCCAATGCGATCGAGGCGGTGCAAGAGGGTTTTGGCCTGTTCGACCGCGACGACCGGCTGGTGATGTGGAACAGCCGGTTCAGCCTGCCGCTGCACGACGTCCAGCCGCGCCTGACCGAAGGGCTGCCGTTCGACAGTTACGTGCAGGCGGTCAGCGAAAGCCGGTTCCTGCAATTGCCGCAGATCGTGACGCCGGAACAATGGGCCGAACAGCGGCTGAAGCGGCACAAGGACCTGCACGCAATTTTCAACGTGAGCCTGATCTGGGACCGCTGGTTGCAGGTGAGCGAGCATCGCACGCCCGACGGCGGCACCGTGGTGTTGCAGACCGACGTGACCGACATCATGCGGCTGGAACGGCAAGAGCGCGGCAAACTGCTGGACAGTCAGGCGCGGATGCTGCGGGCGACGCTGGATCACCTCAATCAGGGGGTATGTATCTTTGATGCGGACGCCCGGCTGGTCGGCTGGAACGACCGGATCGGAGAGATGCTGTCGGTGCCGGTGTCCTCGCTGCGGCTGGGCGTGGATTTCGACCGGCTGGTGGATCAGCTGGAACAACGTTTCGATGCAGATACCGAAGGCTCCGGAAGCCTGCGGAACTGGGCGCATCAGGATCAGGGCCGACGTCCCCTGCGGTTCGAGATCCGCGCCGAACCGGACACCACGCTGGATGTCTTTGCGCAGGAAATGCCCGACCGGGGCTTTGTGATCTCGTTCACCGATGTGTCGGTCGAACGGCAGGCCGCGCGGGCCTTGGCCGAGGCCAATGAACTGCTGGAACGGCGGGTGATGGAACGCACGCTGGAACTGGAGGACGCGTTGGTGACGGCGGAACGCGCCAATGCATCCAAGTCGCGCTTCGTCGCCGCCGCCAGTCATGACCTGTTGCAGCCGCTGTCCGCCGCCAAGCTTTATGTCTCGGCCATTTCCGAAAGCGGCGAGGGCGGTGAGACGGTGCAGGCCGCCGACAAGGCGCTGAGCGCGCTTGGCAGCGTCGAGAACATCATCGACGCGCTGCTGGACATTTCCAAGCTGGATTCCGGCGCGGCCAGTCTGGACATCACGGCGGTGTCGGTGCGGCAGTTGCTGACCGCCCTGCGCGATGAGTTTGCGCCGATGGCCGCGCTCAAAGGGTTGGATCTGCGCATTCTCCCGGCCACCGCCAGCGTGGCCAGCGACCCCGGCTTTCTGCGCCGTATCCTGCAAAACCTGATCGCCAATGCCATCCGGTATACCCCAAGCGGCCGGGTGCTGGTCGGCGCGCGGCGACAGGGCAGCTCGCTGCGGTTCGAGGTCTGGGACACCGGGCCGGGGATCGCCGAGGCCGACCAAGAACGGATTTTCCGCGAGTTCGAACGGCTGGACCGCACCAGCAGCGTGAACGAGGGGCTGGGGCTGGGCCTTGCCATCGTGGAACGCGCCTGCGCCCAGTTGCGGCATCCGCTGGGCGTGCAATCCGAACTGGGGCGCGGCACCCGGTTCTTCTTCAGCGCGCAACGGGTGAACGGCCCGAACGAGGTGCCGACGTTAAAGAAAAACCCCGCCGCCCGCCAGCGGTTGCGCGACACCGGGTTGATTGTCCTTTTGGTCGAGAACGACGATGAGTTGCGCCGCGCGCTGAGCCTGCTGATCGAACGCTGGGGCGGCAGCGTGCTGGACGCCGCCAGCGTCGAAGACGCCCGCGAGATGCTGCATGAACTGGGCATCCTGCCCGACGCCCTGCTGGTCGACTACAACCTTGGCGAAGGCAAACAGGACGGTCTGGCCATGGTCCGGCAATTGCGTGCACGGGACGGCACCCTGCCCGCGCGGGTCATGTCGGCGAACCGATCCAACGACCTGCGCCAGTTGTGCGATGCGGCGCAGGTCGAATTGATGACCAAGCCGATCAACACAGAGGACCTCGAGTCGTTTCTTTATGCCGCCGCGCTTGGCACCCTGACGACACGCTGAGCGGCGCGCTGGTCAGACCGACCGCCTATTCCAACGACACCACCTGCCCCGCCGCCAGTCCAAGCCGGGCATCGCTGACCACCAACCGGCCAGAGGCCGCCGGAATGCGCGCGATTGTCTGCCGTATCCCGGTTTGCAGGATCTCGACCGCCACCTCTTCCAGCATCAGGCCCTCTTCGTTGACAAGGTAGACCGTGTCGCCACTGGTCAGGGCGGCGGTGGGGATTTCAAAGGTGTCCTCGCCCGCGCCGATCATCGCCTCGACCTCGACCGCCTCGTTCAGGAACAGGCCGGGGGCACAGCTTTCGTCTACTTCTATTGTTGCCTTGACGAACTGGTTTTCCAGATCGGCCTCGGTGTCGAACCGGGTGATCGTGCCGCCGCAGGTCTGATCATTGACGCGGGTGATGCGCACCTCGGACCCTTCGGCGATGCCGTTCGGGCCGCTTGTCGACAGGCGGCGAATGAGGATGAAGACATCGACCGACTTCTGGCTGGGCGCATAGATCTGCGCCGCGCGTTCGCCCTCTTGCACGCAGTCGCCGACATTGGTCTCAAACCCCACCAGAACCCCATCGATGGGGGCGGTCAGCACCAGCATGTCGTGATTGAGCTGCGCGGTCTGAAGGTCAAGCTGACCGATTTCCAGCGCGATTTCGGCGCGGCGTTTGGCGGCGCGGGCGGTGGCGATGGCCTCTTGCGCGCGGTCGGCGGCAAACCGGGCCTCCATGAAACGCCGCTCGACCCCTTCCATCGTGGTCTCGTTGATCAGGCCACGGCCCAGCATGGTGCTGTTGCGTTCAAACTCGGCGGTGGTCAGGTCCAGTTCCTGTTGGCGGCGCTTGTCGTCGGCGGCAGCGGACAGGATGTCCAGTTCGCGCTCTTCGACCTGCGCGCCCAGTTCGGCCAGCCGCGATTCGGCGGTGCGCAGCGCCAGCAGCGACCGCTTGCCGTCCAGCCGCACCAGCACCTGACCGGCACTGGCGACGCGGTCACGCTTGGCCTGCTCGGACACTTCGACGACGCAACCGCGCGCCTCGTAGGACAGGCCGACCATGCCGGTGGCCTGCACCGTGCCAAAGAAGGTGTCGGTGGTCACGGTCTTTTGCGCCAATAGCCGCATCGTATCGACCGCCACCGGCGCGTCCTGCGCGATGCCGGCCACGGGCAGCAACAGCGATAAGGCAAAAACCCCGCCCGCCCAACCGCGTTGGATGTCTTTGGTCATCCTCAATCCTCTTTTCCCTGTTGCGGGCCGCGCCTTGGTATTGGTTCCATTCACGCCTGACCCATGCGGGGCTGAAATTAGCCCGTCCCGCGTGATTGTCGCGGATTCTCCGTCGATTTCCAGTGCCGAGTGACCGGACATGGTCACGTTTCAGAGGGGATCGCGCGCACCACGTCGGTCACGCCGCCGTCGCGGTATTCGCAAACCGCCACGATGCGCCCCTCTGCGCGCGGCGGTGTCGGACGGGTTGCGGCCTGCGCGGCCTCGGCCACAAGGTCCGCAATGGCGCGCACGCGCAGGCCCGCGTCGTGCAGGCGGCGGGCAAGGTCGGGCCGCGCCGGGTTCACCGCCAGCCCGGCCTCTGTCACCACCACATCGATGGTCGCGCCCGGCGTGGTCAAGGTGCCGACCTGCGGCACAAGCTTGGCGAAACCGGCGGCAGTAAGGCGGGTAGTGACGATGGCAAGCCTGGCCCCGGCGGCGGTGTCCGCATGACCGCCCGATCCGCCGATGATGATGCCGCCCGCGCGGGTGGTGACATTGACGTTAAAGCCCAAATCCACCTCTGCCGCGCCCAGCACAACCGCATCCACGCGGTCCACCACAGCACCGCCCACATGGGGACCGGCATAGGCGGCGGCGGACATGCTCTGATGCCTCGGGTCGTCGCGGTAGGAGCGCACAGCCTCCAGATCAAAGCACTGCACATCCAGAAGCGCGCGAAACAGCCCCGCGTTCAGCATCTGCACATGGAACCCCGTGATCCCGCCCGAGCAGAAACTGCCGGTGACACCGCGCGCCGCCATTTCGCGCCCCACCGCCGCCGCCGTGGCCAGCGATGCGCCCCCCGCCCCGGTCTGGAAGGAAAACCCCTCAACCAGCAGGCCGCTGGCGGCGATGACCCGCGCGGCGGCGTCAGCGATGGACAGGCTGACCGCATCGCTGGCAGGCCGGGTGGTGCCAGAGGCGATCCCGGCAGGATCGCCGGTATGCGCGACCTGCACCACATGATCCACCTGCGTCTGAGGGATGTCGATGGCGGGCACCGGATAAGGCATCAACGTGTCGGTCACGGCGACGGTGTGGCGGGCCACACCCACATCGACCGTCGGATAGCCCAGCGTGCCGCAGGCGGTTGGCCCCGTGCTGCCGGACAGGTTGCCCATGTCATCCGCCGCCAGGGCGGCGACAAATGCCACGTCGATGGGCAACTCGCGCAGATCCAGCGCCCGTGCCCGCCCCCCGTGCGTTTGCAGGGTGACGGGGTTGGGCAGTAGCCCGCGGGAGATCGCCTCGCCCACCGGGCCGGAAACAAAGGCGGTCGAAATCCGGCTGACGGTGCCATTGCGGATGTGATCGACCAGCGGCGCGTGAACCGGAAAGATCGAACTGGCCGCGACGTGAAGATCCCGCAGGCCGCGCTGTGCCAGCGCCGCCATCACCATGTTCAGCACACCGTCGCCGTTGCGCAGATGGTGGTGGAAAGAGATCGTCGCCCCGTCGCGCAAATCACAGGCCGCGATGGCCGCGTCGAGATCGGGCAGCAGCTTGGACCGGCGCGCGCGCTGTTTGCCTGTGGCGTGAAGCGGGCGCAGCGGGCCATAGCCGGGAATGTCAGCGGGTAGATCGGGCATCGCGGTCTTTCAATGTTGCGGCGCTTTACGGTGCGCGCCTTTGCGATACTCTCTGCCACGCCGCCCCGACCTGCAACAGGAGCCAGCCGATGACCCCGCACCGCGTCCCCGACGCCGTCTTTCACACCCGTGTCCGCAACGCCGCACTGGGTGGCGACAACCCCTACGAATGGCGGCAGGTGAGCAGCGATGAGGTCTTTGGTGGGCGGCGGGTGGTGCTGTTCGCGCTGCCGGGGGCGTTCACGCCTGCCTGCTCGGACAGCCACCTGCCGGGATATGAGCGGGCCATGGATGCCTTTCACGCGCTGGGAATCGACGAGGTTGCCTGCCTGTCGGTCAACGACGCCTTTGTCATGCATCAATGGGCGCGGGCGCAAGGGATCGAACAGGTGCGGATGCTGCCCGATGGCAACGCCGAGTTTACCCGCAAGATGGGGATGCTGGTGGACCGGTCGGCACAGGGGATGGGCATGCGCAGTTGGCGGTATTCGATGCTGGTAGAGGACGCGGCAATCACCGCGCTGTTCGCCGAACCGGGACTGCGCGACAATCCCTCCGGCGTGCCGGTCACGGTGTCGGCGGCCGAAACCATGCTGGCGCATCTGCGGGACGCGGGCTGACCCAAGGGTCGAAAGACCGCAAGGTCAGACGCCCATTCCGACTGGGCCTGTGCCTCCAGCGACCTGCACCGGGTTGGCGGCACGTCCAACCGCAAGGCGATCCTGCCGCGGGTTCCAACGCGACGCAAATTCAGGCGCGCCGCCCAGTGCGCCGCCCAGTGCGCCGCCCGGTGCGCACCCAATCCGGGGTTTCCTCTGCGGGGCGCCTGTGCGCCAGCCACGGGCCAGCGTGGCTGCAAAGGTCCATGGTCCCGCTGGCTTTGCGGCGAACAACCTCGACAGGGGACAGCGGTTCCGCTCAGAAATCCAACCCGAGGTCCAAGGTTCGGGCCGAATGTGTCAGCGCCCCACAGGAGATATAGTCCACCCCGGTCGCGGCGACCTCGGCGATGCGGTCGAGCCGCATGTTTCCCGAGGCTTCGAGGATGACGCGCCCCGCCGTCATCTCCACCGCCGTCACCAGAGCCTGCGTCGTCATGTTGTCCAGCAGGACAACATCGGCGCCACCTTCCTCCAGCACCCCGGCCAACTGGTCCAGCCGGTCGACCTCGATCTCGCAACGCATCATATGCGATGCCTGCGCCTTTACAGCGCGCAGCACCGGTTGGATGCCCCCGGCGGCGGCGATGTGGTTGTCCTTGATCAGGATTGCGTCGGACAGGCCGAAGCGATGGTTGAACCCGCCGCCGTGCAGCACCGCCTGTTTCTCGACCAGCCGCAGTCCCGGCGTGGTCTTGCGGGTGCAGGTGACGCGGGTCGTCGTGCCCTCCGTCTCGGCCACGAACGCGGCGGTCAGGGTGGCAATCCCCGAAAGCCGCCCGGCAAAGTTCAGCGCGACACGCTCCGCCGACAGGATCGACGCAGCGTCGCCGGAGATCTCCATCAGCAGGTCACCGGACCGGATCGCGTCGCCGTCCCGTTTGTGCGCGGTGACCGTCAGCGCCGGATCGACCAGCCGAAAGGCCAGCGCAGCGATCTGAAGACCGGAGACCACACCGGCCTCGCGCGCGTTCAACCGCGCGGCATAGGTGCAGCCGGCGGGAATGACGGTGCGGGTGGTGATGTCGCCGTAGGTGCCCAGATCCTCGACCAGCGCGGCGCGGACCAGCGGTTCGAGGATCAGGTCGGGCAAGGGGCTGTGGCGCATGCCGGTTCCTTTCTGAAGGTGGCGTCCCGGACGTTCAGGGCCTCTGTCAGGGTGAGCAGCGATCGTGCGCCGCTTTCGCCTGCTGGTGCGGGATAATCCGAGCGGAAATGTGCGCCGCGACTTTCGCGGCGCAGCAGCGCTGCGGCGGCGATCAGCGTGGCGGTGGCGGTCATGTTGCGCAGCACGTCGCAACCCGGCTGGGCGGCTTCGATCCGGGCGATCATGGCCAGCGTGTCAGCAAGCCCCTGCGCATCGCGGACAACGCCCGCGCCTTCGGTCATGGCATGACGCAACTGCGCGACCAAGGCCGGATCGGGCGCGGCCTCTGCCGAAAGGTCGGGCAGAGACACCGTTGGCGCGCCGCGCGAAACGGGCAACGCCGCGTCGATGGACAGCGCGCATCGGCGGCCATAGACCAGCGCCTCGAGCAGGCCATTCGAGGCCAGCCGGTTGGCACCGTGAAGTCCTGTCGAAGCGACCTCGCCACAGGCCCAGAGACCGCAAAGCGAGCTTTGCCCCTGCGGGTCCGTGGCCACGCCGCCCATGTGGTAATGCGCGGCTGCGGCCACCGGGATCGGGTGTTTCACCGGATCAATGCCCGCTTGCCGACAGGCCTCGGCCACGGCGGGGAAATCGGTCCGGATCCTTGCGCCGATTGCGGCACGGGTGTCCAGCGCCGGGGCCAGCCCGGCCTTGGTCTGCGCATAGACCGCGCGGGCGACGATGTCGCGCGGGGCGAGTTCGGCGTCAGGATGGGCCGCCAGCATGAACCGCGCGCCGTGGCGGTTGATCAGCGTCGCGCCGTCGCCGCGCAGCGCTTCGGTCGCAAGCGGCGCAGGGTCGACCCCACAGGCAAGGGCGGTCGGATGGAACTGGACAAACTCTGCATCGGCGATCCGCGCGCCTGCGCGGGCGGCCATGCCGATGACTTGTCCCTGAATGCGTGGCGGGTTGGTCGTCAGGGCGAACAATCCACCGGACCCGCCGCCCGCCAGCAGAACGGCGGGGCCGCGCAGCAGGATACTTTTGCTCTGACCGTCGCCGCAGCGGGCGACGGCGACGCCGATAACGCGATCGCCAGTGACCTCAAGCCGGGTGGCCATCACCCCTTCGAGCACCTGGATATGGTCGGCCTCACGCACCTGCCGGGCCAGCGCACGCATGATCTCGGCCCCGGCCTGATCGCCGCGCACCCGAACCACGCGGGCAAAGGAATGCGCCGCCTCGCGCGACAGCACATAGCCGCCGTCGGCGGCCCGGTCAAAGGGCGCGCCCAGCAGGGTCAGGTCGAGGATATGCGCGCGCGCCTCGGCGGTGACAGATTGGGCAATCCGCCGGTCCACCGTGCCCGCGCCCGCGACGACGGTGTCGCGCGCATGGGCTTCGGCACTGTCCGCCGGGTCCATCGCCGCCGCCACGCCGCCCTGCGCCCAAGCCGAGGACGCACCTTCGCCCAAGGGGTCCGGAGAGATCATCAGGACCGGGCGGGGGGCCAGTTTGAGCGCGCAATATTGCGCCGCCAGCCCCGCGCCCACGATGATGACGCGGGACGTGTCGATCGGGGTCATCGCTTCAGCCGGCCAGCCTTGCGGAGAGGTCGATCATCCGTTGCACGGCGACGCGCGCCTTGTCGGCGATCACCGGATCCACCTCTACCGCGCCCTCCATCGAGTGCAGCGACCAGAGCACCTTTTCCAGTGTGATCTTCTTCATGAAGGGACACATGTTGCACGGCCCGACGAAATCGACGTCCGGCAGCGCATCCGAGATGTTGGACGCCATGGAACATTCGGTGACCAGCATCGCCCGTTCCGGTCGCTGCTGCGTCACGTAGTCGATGATTCCGCTGGTCGAGCCGGAGAAATCCGCCTCGGCCACCACGTCGGGGGGGCATTCGGGATGGGCGATGATCCGGATGTCGGGGCTCCATTCACGGAAGTCCCGCAGGTCTTGGGCAGTGTACTGTTCGTGCACGATGCAGGACCCGTCCCACCAGACGATCCGCTTTTCCGGCACCTGAGCCGCGATGTTCTGCGCCAGATATTTGTCCGGGGTCATGATCACAGTATCGCTGTCCAGCCCGCGCACGATCTGCGCCGCATTGGACGATGTACAGCAGATGTCCGACGCCGCCTTCACCTCGGCCGTGGTGTTGACGTAGGTGACAACCGGCGCGCCGGGATATTTGGCGCGCATCTGCGCAATTCCTGCGGGCGTGATGCTTTCGGCCAGCGAACAGCCGGCTTCCATGTCGGGGATCAGTACCGTTTTTGACGGGTTCAGGATCTTCGACGTTTCCGCCATGAAATGCACGCCGCACTGGACGATGACGTCCGCTTCGACCTTCGTTGCCTCGATCGCCAGTTGCAGGCTGTCGCCGACCACGTCGGCGATGCCATGATAGATCTCAGGCGTCATGTAGTTATGCGCGAGGATGACCGCGCCCCGCTCTTTCTTGAGCTTGTTGATGGCCGCCACGTAGGGCGCATGGATCGCCCAGTCCGGCGGCGTCACCACCCGATCCATCCGCTTGTAGAGATGCGCATTGGCGGCGGCGATTTCTGTTGACGGGGAGAGATCGTAAAGATCGGCGAGTTCGGCGCGTAGCGCGATCTGGTCGAGCAATTCCGGAGGTTCCTCAGGTTATTTCGGGCCGACGGAGGCGGCAAACGTCGACAGATGGCGTCTGGTGCGGGTGTGATAAGGCAGGGATGACGTAAGGGCAAGCGCTCGCAGGCCTTTGTTTTGCTGACCTGCGCTAACAACCGCCGACAATGGCATGGGACAGCGGCGGGCGTGGCCGGTCGCGGCTGCCGAGCGTGTCTGCACCCAGGTCTGAAATCGCCGATCCGCAAGGTTGGTTCGGGCACGCCGGTGCCGCAGCAACCAAGGTCGATGGCCCCTTTCGTCAAAAGGTGCCGTGGGTGGCTGCCCGCCAGCGCCGCGATGCGTCGCCCGACGACAGCGGGCGAACCCCTTGTAACCAAACGGCTTGGGTCGGATGTCCTTCGCCAGCGGTCCGCAGACCTCGTTCACCGGGCAGGTGGCGGCAGGGGGTGCATGCCGCAGATCGGTCATGGCGACCGGGTCGAGCGGCACATCGACTTCGGCACCTGGACAGTCCCGGTCGACAAATGCCTTGAGCGCGGCGCGCGGAACGTTTGTCTCTGGCCGTTAGAGATCATGCCAAAGCGCTTGCCGTTCGGTGAGCCGGGTTTCGACACGTGGCTGCCGGTGATCTTGTCGACCACCGGCACGCCATAAAACCCCATCAACAACAATAACGTATCCTCAGCTCCGGGCGGTGGCGAAGCGACTGGAAAGTTGGCTTATGTCTTCCAGCGTGTCCAGCGTCTTGGCCAGCCTTAGCGCGCCGTCAAGATCGCAGCCTTCCAGTTCCCCGGCCCATTTCCGTTCCAGATCTTCCCATGTCACACGCCCGAATGACTCGTAGCCGCGCGGATGCTTGACGTGCTTTGCGACAGTCCGGCCGTCCTTTGTAACAATCGAGACGCGGGCGCCAAGGCGCGAGGAATCCGTGTCCTTGAACTCTGGGTTCGACTCGACAGAGATATGCGGCCGCAGCGCCCGGAACACCGGATCTTCCAGCATCTCGGGGAAAGGCCGGTCCGAAAGCCGCAGGCCGCCGCGCGCAAGATTGGCGGCAACCATATCCTGAATACAGATGTTGTGCATGGCGCGACCGTCGACGATGTGCCGGGCATTGTCGTTCATTTCGATGGTCACCGCCGCAATCTGAGCGGGGTCAATCTTGTGTTCTTCGACCAGACCAAGCACGCCTTCCAGCGGCGCGTGGATCGGGTAACCGGCGTTGAAAAATTTGAACCCGGCGCCCATGATCTCAAAGTCCTCGCCAAGCCTGTGCTCGACCATCTCGCGCCCGCCGTCGATGCCCCAGGCGTCGAGCAGGCCAGCATGGGCCCCAATAATGTCCGCGTTGCCCTCCAGACCGACGGCTGACATCTGCGCGGCGGCGACGCCGGCATAGGCATATTGGCCTTCGCAGAAGGATTTGCTGATGTGACGTTCCTCTGAATAGGTCGCGTATAGCCCGTTGGCCTGAAGGGTGGTCAGCGCCAGCGCGTGGCCCATGCGGGTTGCATCCTGCCCCATCAGACGGCTGGCCGCGACGGCGCAGCCCAGAGCATAGAGAAAATCCGCATGCAGATGTTTGTCACGTCGCGCGCCGAAGGAACCGCCGCAGGCCCAACGCAACCGCACGCCGACGTCGTACCCCAGCACCACGGCATTGATCAGATCGGCACCGGTGGCGCGCAGCATCTCGGCGGTGGCCATGGCGGCATGCACGATCGACGATCCCGGATGCCCGCCCGCACCATGGGCACCGTCCACTTCCTCGCCGTGTCCGGCGGCCCCGTTGGCCATGGCGGCAAACCCGGCGGAGGCGCGTGTCGAGGATCCCCAGACCTGTGCCTGCGGCGCGCTTGCGACGGTCTGAACATAGCTGTCGGCCAGCGTCCCGGCGAGGCTGCGCCGCCCAAACGCAGAGCAGGCGATTTCATCGAAGATCAGCTTCTTGGCCTGTTCACGCACCTCATCCGGCAGGCTGGCGTAGGTGGTGGCGGTCGCGAAGGCGGTGATCTTGTCGGTGAGGGTCTGCGTCATGCTCTGGGTCCTATCGGCTATTGAATGTCGTCGTCGCCACGGCTGGCGGCGGGTTCGGAGGCTGCGGCCTCCTCGGTGAAATGGCACGCAGCGGTCCGACCGGGGCCTGTCGCGTGGTCTGCGGGGGCCTCCTCGCGGCAGCGGGACGGGCAGCCCATCGCCTTGTGCAGCCAGCAACGCGGATGGAACCGGCAGCCCGGCGGCATGGCAAAGACCGAGGGCGGCGTTCCGGGGATAGAGGCCAACGCGCGCGGTTTTTCGGTGATGTCGGGCACCGCCTTCAACAGCGCCTTTGTGTAGGGATGACGGGCGTCGCCAAAGACTTCTGCGGTCGTGCCCTTCTCGACGATCCGGCCAGCGTACATCACCGCCACTTCGTCGCAGATCTCGCCAACCACGGCGAAATCATGGGTGATAAACAGGATCGCCATGCCGCGTTCCGCTTGGATCTTCTTCAGCAGTTCGAGGTAGGCGGCCTGCACCGTCACGTCGAGCGCGGTGGTCGGCTCGTCCGCGACCAGCACCGCCGGATCGCCAGCCAGAGCGATGGCACCGACCACCCGTTGCCGCATGCCGCCGCTCATCTCGTGCGGGTAGGCCTCCAGCCGGGCGTCCGGCGAGGGGATGCGCATCAACCGCAGCAGTTCCACCGCCCGCGCCCGCAGTGCGGCGCCTTTCAGACCGTGGTGCAGGCGCAACGCCTCGAAAAGCTGGTCGCGCACCGTCAACACCGGGTTCAGTGCCGCCAGCGGGTCCTGCAACACCATCGAGATGTGGCGACCACGGTACGCCCGGCGCGCCTCGGCGTCGAGCTGGACAAGATCCTTGCCGTCGTATTCGATCCGACCGCCGGTGATCCGCAGCACATTTTTTTGCAGCAGGTCCAGCAGCGCCATCGCGGTCAGGCTTTTGCCGGAGCCGGATTCGCCAATCAGTCCCAGCGTGCGGCCTTTCTTCAAGTCAAAACCGACCCCATCAACGGCGATGCCCTTGCCGCGACGGGTCCCAAGCTGGATGGTCAGCCCCTCGACGCGCAGCACTGGAGGTTCGGGCGGACCGTTGGCGACGTGGTGGCGATGCATGTTTGCTCCTTCGGCCAAATGGTCGTCCCTCACAGTCTGTCCCTCAGCCGCGGGTCCAGACGGTCGCGTGTCCAGTCGCCAAGGATGTTGAAGGCCAGCACCACCAACAGGATCACCGTTCCCGGCACTGCCGTGAGCCACCATGCTCTGGCGAGATGCCCCTGCCCCTCGGCCACCATGCTGCCCCAGGACGCGGTCGGCGGCGGAATGCCCGCCCCGAGAAAGCTGAGGCCCGCCTCCATCAGGATGACCTCGCCAAGATTGATGCTGATCAGGACCATCGCGGTGCTGACGATATTTGGCAGCACGTGCACAAGGAGGATGCGCAGATGCGAGCAGCCGACCAGCCGGGCGAGGATGATGAACTCGCGGTTCTTCAGCGCGATCACGTCCGCGCGGATGACGCGGGCAAAGCTTGACCACATGATCAGCGAGATCGCGATGATCACCGAGGCGATGCCGCCGCCCAGCGACACCGCCAGCAGGATGCCGATGAACAGCGAAGGGATCGACATGGCGGCGTCGATCACGCGGGAGATGACGACATCGGTGATGCCGCCGAAATAGCCCGCCAGCACACCCAGCGTCATGCCCAGACCCGCGCCGCCGAGCAGGGCGAAGAACACCACCACCAGCGAAACACGAGCGCCATAGACGATCCGTGAGAACACATCGCGCCCCAGCGCATCGGTGCCGAACCAGTGGTCGGCGCTCGGCGGTTTCAGCCGGATCAGCAGATCCTGCCCGTTCGGATCGTAGGGCACCAGCAGCGGCGCAAAGACCCCGGCAAAGATGAACAGCGCAACAATCGAGATGGTGATCAGCGGCAATCGTCCGAAATCGATCCGGCGTGGCCGGGACACGGCGGGCTGGCTGGCGGCATCGGTCATGCGCGGACCCTCGGATCAAGGTAGCCTTGCAGCAGGTCGACCGCGAGGTTCACAAAGATGATGAACAGCGACGAGACGAGGACAACGCCCTGAATCACCGGGTAGTCACGCGACGAAATGCTGGTGTAGATCAACCGCCCCGAACCGGGCCAGGCAAAGACGGTCTCTACCACGATGCTGCCGGTCAGCAGCGCGGCAAAGAACAGACCCAGATAAGAGGCCGCGGCGGTCAGCGAGTTGAGCAACGCGTGTTTCCAGATCACCCGGCCCTCGCTGAGCCCTTTGATGCGGGCAAGCTTGATGTATTCGCTGTCGAGGATGTTCAGCACCGACGCGCGCGTCAGGCGCATCAGCGCGGCAATCTGGAAGGCCGACATGGTCAGTACCGGCATGATGTAGTGTTCGACGCCGCCGGCGCGGGCCGAAGGCAGCCAGCGCAGCCAGATCGAGAACACCATGATCAGCAGGATCGCCAGCCAGAAGGTCGGCATCGCCAGCCCGACAAGCCCGAAGCTCGACAGGAAGGCACGGACGCTGCGTCGGCTGGTGGTGGCCGCGACAATGCCCAGCGGGATCCCCACGAGGGTCGACAGCACCAGTGCCGGGAACACCAGACTGGCGGTCATCGGGAAGGTTTCGCCAAGCAGGCGGGAAACCGGCACCCGATAGCGGATCGACTCGCCCAGATCGCCGTGCAGCAGGTCGCCGACGAAGATCGCGAACTGTTCATAAAGCGGCCGGTCCAGTCCCAGCCGCGCCGCAAGGCGGGCGCGGGTTTCGGCATCGGCGTCGATGGGCAGCATGGCGTCAAGCGGGCTGCCGGTCAGGCGGACCAGCACAAAGATCAGCACAGTGACCCCGACGACAGAGATCAGGCCCTGTCCGATGCGCCGCGCCAGATAAGGATACATGTTCAGGACTCCTCTTCGACCAGCGCCGAGGACCGGGCGGCGTCGATGTGAACGGCGCGGCGCGCCGGGTCCAACAACTCCTCTGCGAAGTGGCAGGCGACCCTTTGGCCGTCCCGCACGTCGCGCAATTCGGGTTCAAGGGTGGTGCAGGTCTTGGGGCGACCAATCTGTCGGCAAAGCCAGCAGCGCGGCTGGAAACGGCAGCCCGGCAGCCGGTCGAGCGGCGAAGCGGGCTCGCCCGACAATACGATGCGCCCCTTGGCCAGCGCCCGAGTGCTGCCCACCGCCGAAATCAGCGCGATGGTGTAGGGATGCAGCGGGTCGTCGAAAAGCGCATCGGTGTCGCCGGTCTCGACGAACTGCCCGGCATACATCGCCGCGACCCTGTGCGAGAGGTAGCGCACGGTTCCAAGATCATGGGCAATCATCACGTAGGTGATGCCATGCTCTTCGCGCAGCCGTTTCAGCAGGTTCATGATCTGCGCCCGGATCGACACGTCGAGCGCCGAGACCGGCTCGTCGAGGATGATCACCTTGGGATTGAGCGCCAGCGCCTGCGCGATGGCCACCCGCTGTCGCATGCCGCCGCTGAGTTCATGCGGAAAGGCGGTGGCGACCCCGGCGTTGAGGCCGACATCCTGCAACAGTTCGGCGATCCGGTCGTCCAGCACCGCGCCGCGCAGCCGGGTGTTGACGAGCAGCGGCTCGGCGATGATGTCACGGATGCGCCGTTTCGGGTCAAGCGAACTGGTCGGGTCCTGAAACACCGCCTGAACCGACAGGCGAAAGGCCTTCCAGTCCGATTTTGGCAGCGCCGCGACGTCTTCACCTTCGAAACGGATGCAGCCGACGGTTGGACGGTCGAGGTCTAGCAACATCCGCGCCAAGGTCGTCTTGCCGCAACCGGACTCGCCGACGATGCTGAGCGTCTCGCCGGGCACGAGGCGGAAAGAAATGCCATCGACGGCCTTGATCTTTTCGCGGTCGCGCCAGAAGGCAAGGCTTGCGCCTTGTGGAAAGTGGCGCTTGACGCCGCGGGCCTCCAGAATGGTCCGGGCCACAGGGATATCGCTGGCGGTCATGGCGTTGTTCCGTTCCTGTCAAAGGCAGTTGCAAGGTCCGGACCGTGCCGACGCAGGGCCCGGACGCGCGTCAGGTGAGTTTCAGCAGCTCGATCTGGCGACTGAGGAATGGCCATGTGTCGCGCTGCGGCCAATCCGCGACAACCGCGTCGTTCACCGCAAAAAGCGTGTCGGCAGCAAGAACAGGCACAGTGACCCAAGACTGGTGCAGGATTTGCATGGCCTCTGTCACCATTGCCTCACGCTCTGCCGTGTTCATGGTCTTGCCGATCATGGCAACAAGCGCCTCGAAACGGTCGTCCTTGAGCAGCCGCGACACTCCGGCCTGGGCATAGAACACCCGCAGATAGGCCTCACTGGTGAAGCGGGGGGTATTCGTGGCCGCCGCCAACTGACCCGCGATGTAGGCGTCGTCCTGCTTTTCAACGAAATAGGGCCTGATCGTGGTGTATTCCTGAGTCGTGTACTCCACCTTGATGCCAACCTCTGCCAACTGCTGCGCCACCGCCAGCGCGACAACCGAAGGGTTGGGGAAGGACGCGGCACGGACCGAGTCGCGGACCGCCACGGTGAACCCGTCCGGATAGCCCGCTTCGGCCATCAGCGCCTTGGCCTGTTCCGGGTCGTAGATCGCGGCCTCTTCCATCCACGGCTCAAAGGCTTCGGGCAAGAGCCCGTCGGCCTTGGCGGCAAGCCCCCAGGGCGCCCCCGGCGCACGGGCGAACCCGGACATCAGCGACTCTCCTATGGCCTGACGGTTGATCGCCAACGAGATCGCCTTGCGCACCCGCGGATCAGATGTCGCCATTTCCTGACCCGCAGGCGTAAAGGTTCCGTAGATGTTCAGCGCCAAATCGGCCGAATTGGGCACGGTGGCCAAGACAAAACCGTCCATGTCCCTGAGTTGCGCCGCCTGATCCGGATCCGGCTGCATCACGTCGATCTCACCGGATTGCAGCATCAGGAACTGGGTCGAAAGATCGGGCACAATCAGAAATTCAACGCGGCGGGCCTCCGGCTTCGCGCGCCAGTGGCCATCGAAGGCGGCGATGGTCAACGATCGGCCACGCCGGTGCGACTCGAACTGGTAGGGCCCCGACCCGATCGGGCCTTCGTTCAGCAGACGGGTCTGGGCCTCGAAGTCTTCTCCGGCCTCCAGCAACTGCTTTTTGCTGAGCACGATGCCGGTGACGGATTCATGCGGCGAGATCATGTAGGGAAAGGTCGGACGGGCGCCATTGGTGGTGATCTCAAGGGTGTATGTGCCGGTCTGGGCGACGCTTTTGATCGCGTTCCGCAGGGCGCTGGCCCCGGAACTGGCGACATCCGGGTGCATCCACCGCTCGAGGCTGTAGACCGCATCCTCGGCGGTGACCTCACCGTATCCGCCGTGGAACAGGGCACCTTCCCGCAGCTTGAGGGTCCAGACGGTGCCACTGTCGTCGACCTCCCAGCTTTCTGCGAGGCCGGGCACCAGCGCGTTGTCCGGACCGATTTCCAGAAGCGAGTCGAACATAATCATGCTGATGTCGGACACTTGGCCCCGCACCTCCATCATCGGGTCCATCACCTCGCCGGTCAGGCCGGTCACGGCGATGCGCAGGGTGCGTTCTTCCTGCGCGCGCAGGCCTTTCGGCAGCGTCAGCAGGGCCGTCGTTCCGGCGGCGGTGCCGGCAAGAAACGCCCGGCGGCTGATCCCGGATCGGTATGTCTGCTTGTCCTTGGTCATCGGTCTTCTCCTCCCAATTTCCGGCGCGCCATGCGCCCGGCATCTGTCACCGGGCGCGCGGGCCGCAGCGACATGGCTGCGGCGTCGAAACCAGCGACCGGAGCGGCACCCGGACCGGGGCTCCCCTGACCAGACAGCCTATAGCGGCGATCGCCATCCAAGAAGGCGAGATCGGGGCTTATTGTACTGAAAACAAATGATTATCCCGGATTTCGGGATAATCGGGGCGGACAACCGGGAACGCCCTGGCGGGCAAAGGCAGAGCCGATGATCCGTCAAGGCAGGGACTCGGCGTTGCTCTGGCCACGTTGACCGAACCGGGTCTGCGGGCAACGATTGCGACACTTCTTGCGGGACAGCGGCAGTCTGTGGGCAGGGCGCATGTCATGCCCTCGACGCCATCTGCGCAAGAGGCAGGAGGACAACCGACATGATCGTGACCAACATCGGCAGCGGGCTGGCCGTGAATCTGAACCTGCTACAGGTCTTCGTCAGCGTCGCGGAATGCCGCAGCTTCAAGCAGGCCTCGGAAACCTGCGGCAAGTCTCATTCGGCGGTGAGCAACGGCATCAGGCAGTTGGAAGAGCAGCTTCAGACCCGCCTGTTCTACCGCACCACCCGCACAGTCGACCTGACCGATCAGGGCCGCGACCTGCTGGGCTTTGCGCGTTCGGCCCTGACCGAACTCGGCGACAATCTGCATCGGGTGCATGATGCCAGCCGGTGCCGGTCCAAACATATCTCGATAGCCTGTTCGATCTCGATTTCCGGCACACTGCTGCCCGCCGTTGTCAAGAAATTCGCGGCGCGGTATCCCGAGATCACGATTTCGGTCTCGGAACTGCCGATTGCGCGCACGATTGCGGGCATCGCCAACGGCGAATACGATTTCGGGATCGGCGGCGTCTGTCCCGGCAATCAGGCGTTGGAGTTCGAACATCTGATCGACGATCCCATCGTGGCGTTGATCCCCAACTGCATGGCGCAGTCGCGCCACGCCAACATCACCATGGCTGAGCTTTGCAAGCTGCCGCTGGTGATGATGACCAGCGAAAGCATCACCCAGCGCATGTTCGCCGCAGCCGCGAAGGAACGCGGGATTGCCTTTGGCAGGGTCTACGACGGCGCGCTGCAACCCAGCCTGTTGTTGCCAATGGTGGATGCCGGTGTCGGCGCGACCGTGTTTCCAAGTCTGGGGGAACTCTGGGCTTCCTACCCCAATGTGACCGCTGTGCCGATCGTCGAACCGGCGCTGACCCGCAAGGTCAGCATCGTGACTGCCCGCGGGGCCCGGCTGCCAGAGGCGACACGGCACCTGTTCCCGATGCTGCGCCGTGTCGCCCGCCAATGGGGCGTGTCGCGGGCAGAGTTGAACGCGGTGGCCTGATCCCCGGCGGACGGCCTGAAAACGCGGGTCGCCCCAGCCGTCCCGCGCCGCCGCGCCGGAAACATGGACCGGCAGGGCAAAGGAAAAACCAACCCGGCGCGGCAGATCGCAAGCAGGGTCGGGAGGCAGGACATTTATGCAGAGCAACAAGGTCGAAACCGCTTGCGGCACGGTTGAGGGACACCGGCACCCTGCCGGTGCATGGGCGTTTCTGGGCATTCCGTATGGCCAGACCACAACCGGCGAGAACCGCTTTCGTCCGGCCCGACCGGCACGGCCTTGGCGCGGCGTTTTACAGGCCTCGGCCTGGGGTGCGCATTGCCCGCAAGGCGGGTTCAATGAGCACCCCGATTACACCCAACCGCTGCCGGGACCGGTCCCGACAAGTAGCGAAGACTGCCTGAAGCTCAACCTGTGGTCTCCGGCAGGCCACCGCGCAGGCAAGCGCCCGGTCATGGTCTGGCTGCATGGTGGCGGCTTCTCGGTTGGCAGCGCCGCGCAGGCCATCACCAACGGCGGCAACCTCGCCGCCTTCGGCGACGCGGTGGTGATCAGCCTCAATCACCGGCTCAACATTTTCGGTTTCCTGTTCCTCGATGATGTAAGCGGCGGAGCGGTGTCGCAGACCGCCAATCTTGGCCTGACCGACATCGTTCTGGCGCTGCGATGGGTGCGCGATAATGTGGCGGCCTTTGGTGGCGATCCGGACAACGTGACCCTATTCGGGGTCTCCGGTGGTGGTCGCAAGATCTGCAACCTTATGGCGATGCCCTCGGCAAAAGGGCTGTTCCACAAGGCCATCATCGAAAGCGGTCCGCATTTGCGCTGCATCCCCCGTGACAGGGCCAGCAGGTTCGCGGCGGGTTTCCTGCATCATCTTGGGGTGGCGCCACGGGACATTCGCGCCCTCCACCGGATCCCGGCGTCAAGGCTGCAAGCCTTGTCGGTGGCGTATTGCCGCGCGCTGAACGACCCGGCGGTGGCCGAAGACCCTACAATCGCGATCTGGATGATGTCGCCGGTCGTCGATGGCGCGGTTCTGCCGGAGCATCCCTGGGACGGGCAGGCGCCCGAGGCCAGCCGCAATGTGCCGCTGCTGATCGGCACCAACAAGGATGAGGCGGCGGTGCACCTGTGCCGTCGCCCCGGTGCCGGCCAGATGACGATTGAGGCCTTGCAGGCGCATTGCGAGAGGGCGCTGGGCCCGCGCGCGGAGGCGATCCTGAACGCACACGCGCGCGCGCGGCCCGAGGAAACCCCTTGGGAACTGCTGGTCGGGATTGCCAGCGAAGACCGGCGACTGATGGCCGCCGACATCGCCTTGCAGAAAACCGCGCAGGGCGGTGCCCCGGCCTATCTTTACCTGTTCACCTGGGAAACCGATTTCCGCCTCTACAAGGCGGCGCACGGCATCGAGGTGCCGTTTGTGTTCCGCACCGTGGACCAATCGCCGATGACCGGCGGCCGCGCTGACCGCCACATATTGGCAGAGACTGTCAGCGCGGCCTGGATCACCTTTGCCCGGACCGGTCACCCGCAGGTGCCCGGAATTGCCCATTGGCCCATCTACGAACCCGCGC
The DNA here is from genome assembly GCF_048262615.1 of Antarctobacter sp. GTDB lineage: Bacteria > Pseudomonadota > Alphaproteobacteria > Rhodobacterales > Rhodobacteraceae > Antarctobacter. The sequence continues at coordinate 17,515 of NZ_JBLXFB010000006.1, read as the reverse complement.
GGCGGACAACAATGATCCTTGACGTGCCGCCGCGCCTTGCGAGCGACCCCCGACGTGCAGAGCGTCTGGCCTTTGGTGGGACCGGAGCCTGCATGCCATGGGAACCGCGATCCCTTGCCGTTGGCCTCACCGCGCCATTCGCTGTCAGGACACCGGCCTGAAGACCGCGCCCAAGGCTTGTCACCGAAGTGGCTAGGGACCGCTTGGAAACTGCCATCCGCTGAAACACCGGACACGCAGCCCCTGCCGGGCAGACCGGTGACGACATGGCCGTTGGCGGGGATCTGGGGGAGGGCGCGGTTAACGGCGCGCACCTGTCCGAAGAGCGACGGCGCAATTTGCTGCCGAAAGCCACCCCTCGGCAGAGAATGTCAGGATCGAGACATCTGCCGGGATGGGTGCCGGGCCGGGTTCCGGGATGGGGCAACCATGCCCCGACCGGCGTTTTTACCGGGGGACACGACCTGAAAGCTGCCGACCATCGCCCTCTGCACGGCCAACTGGCCGCGCAGGGTCATCGAGAGCAGCGAGGCACGCGGCGGTCTGCCTGACCTCAACCCTGCCCCTCGGCATCAAAGACCAGCACGGCGCGGCCATCCAGTCCCCCGTTCTGGGTCAGGCGATAGGCCTTGGCGGCGTCTCGGAACGAGATCGCACCGCCCTGAGCCAGACGCGGGCGAAAGCGCCCCTGACCCAGCAAGCAGGAAAGGTCGCGCAGGATATCTTCGCGTTCGAACCCCTTGGCAACAGAGACAACGTGACAGGTCAGCCGGTCATCCCCGATCGGATGCGAGCTGCGCAGCGCCACCGCGCCGCCGCCGTCGCGCACCAAACCCGAGACCTCATTCCCGATCAGCGCCCCGTCGATCAGCCCGTCGACCCCCTCGGGGCAGGCCGCGCGCACCGCCGCGGCCATCCCGTCGTCGCGGGGCACCACCAGATCGGCACCTAGGTCACGCACCAGCGCGGCCTTGTCGTCGCGCACGTTGGCGATGACTCTCAGACCACGCGCCTTGGCCAACTGTATGGCGCTGCCGCCCAACATACCGGCCCCCCCGGTCACCAGCAGCGTCTTGCCCGGAGCGAGGGCCAGCATGTCCAGCGCCAGAACCGATGTCAGCGCGTTCATCGGCACCGTGGCCGCGGCAAGCGCGTCGACGCTCATGTCGATCGCAACGACTGAGGCTGCGGGCACCACGATATACGCGGCATGGGCCCCGCCCTCTGGACGGCGCGGATTGACCACGCCCATGACACGGGTGCCCGGCGCAATGTCGACCGTCTCACCCACCGCGTGCACGTTGCCGGAGAATTCCATACCGGCCACGTAGGGCGGTGTAAGGTGGGTCATCATCTTGGCCTGCGCGCCGCCCAGCATCAGCAGGTCGGTCGGGTTGACGGCGGCGGCGATGATCCGGACCACCACTTCACCGGCGGCGGGGTCCGGGATTGGCCGTTCGGTCACGGCCAGTTGCTCTGGGCCGCCAAAGGCCTCGAAGGTGACGGCGAACATGGGCGCTCCTTTCATGCGGTTTTCTGCATCAGCTTGCGGTAATCGTCGCGCCGGGCCGGATCGACGGTGAGCGGCCGGTCGTACGAAGGGTCGCTGCGATCCCGCGCCGTGGCGCGTCCGGCATTCATGAACGCGCGCACCGCCTCGGGCAGGGAGGCGCGCGTAGAGGTGAAGGAACTGAGATCGGCGATGTCGGGGATCTCATCCATCATCGACCAGTCGCGCAACGTCACCCGAGCGGCGATGCGCCAGTCGCCCCCGCGCTTTTCCAGCCGGTCGACGTAGCGCCCGCCGCCCAGCGTCAGCGGTTTGCCCTGCCGGTTCATCGATACGAACATGAAATAGGTTTCGGCATGGGCGGTATCGCCATCCAGCTCGCAGGTATGGTTCAGCAGACAGTGCTGGTGACAAAGGTGCGCGGCCTCGTGCTGGTTCAGCGCCCAGTCGGTGAATTCCTCTGGCGTGCCGACGAACTTGCCGTGCTCGTCCAGACAATCGGGATGAAACGCCGAAGCGATCATCTCGCGGTCGAAGCGGTCGACGCCTCGGGCATAGCGGTGCACGCATTGGCGGATCTCTTCGCGGTCCCAGAGTTCGTTCACCTTGCGGGCAATGTCGGTGTCTTTGTCTTGCATCTCGTGCCTCCGAAACGGTTGGCGGTCCCGCGTGGGGGCCGCTGAAAGGATCAACGGTAGACCAGGTCGGGCAGCCATGTGGCGATCGAGGGATAGGCGATCAGCAAAATCGCCAGAAACAGCATCGGCAAAAGGAACGGCAGCGCGCCAATGGCCACGTCGCTGAACTTGCCGCCACGGCTGCGGATGCCCTGCGCCACATAAAGGTTCATGCCAATCGGCGGGGTGATCAGCCCGGCTTCCATCAGAATGGTGATCAGGATACCGAACCAGACGCCGGTGAATTCCGCCTCGCCAAGTTGCACCACAATCGGGAAGACGATGGGGATCGTCGTCAGCATCATCGACAGCGTCTCCATGAACATCCCCAGCAGGATGTAGAACGCGACGATGATCAGCATGGTCTCCACCGGGGTCAGGCCCAGATCGGCAATGACCCCGAGCATCGCCTTGGTGACGCCCATGAAGGCGAAGATAAAGTTCAGGAACAGCGCCGCCAGCACGATGAACATGATCATCGCCGTGGTCTTCATGGTGCCGACGGCGGCCTCAGAGATCATCTGCCAGTTCAGGGTGCGGTTTGCAGCGGCCAGCAGCAACGCCATGCAGACCCCCACGGCGGCGGCCTCTGTCGGGGTGGCGATGCCGGCATAGATCGACCCCACAACCGCAAGGAACAGAACCACCGGCCCGGCCAAATCGGGCAGGCTGGCAAAACGTTCACGCCAGGACGTCTTGATCCGGGTGCCGCCCCAGCTGCTTTTGAAGACACAGGCCACAAAGATCACAACCATGAAGGTCAGCGCCAGCAACATGCCGGGGATAAAACCGGCGAGGTAGAGCTCGGGGATCGAGGTTTCCGTCAGCACGCCGTAGAGGATAAGGCCGACCGAGGGCGGGATCAGGATGCCCAGCGTGCCGCCTGCGGCCAACGAGCCCATGAACAGGCTTTCGTTGTACTTGTTGCGCTCGATCTCGGGGTAGGCGGCAACGCCGATAGTCGCTGTCGTGGCCACCGAGGACCCCGAGGTGGCGGCAAACAGCGCACAGGTGCCGATATTGGCGTGCATCAGGCCGCCCGGCAGCCAGGTCAGCCACTTGGCCACGGCATTGTACATCTTGCGGGCGATCCCGGCGCGCAGCATGATTTCGCCCAGCATGATAAAGAGCGGTGCCGAGATGAGCAGGAAATCGATGCTCTTTTCCCAGTAGATGTTGCCGATGGCGCGCTCCAGCCGCCCGGCCATGTAGAGGTCGTCGAGGCCGAAGGCGAGCACCCCAAGAACCGCGCCGACGGGCACCGCGGCGGACAGCAATATGACAATCGCGATGACGATCCAGACTGCGGGCATCAGTGTTTTTCCTCGTCTTCCGGGCGCGTGGATTCGGCCGGATGATCCGGCGTGATGTAGGTTTCTTCTTCGATTGTTTCCTCGACGCTGGGCACGCCGGCGACCCGGTTGACCGTCGCGTAGTCGCGCCGGACCAGTGCAGCCACCGCGAAGACCGTCAGCAGCAGCGCGGTGGCGGAAAACAGCACGTAGCCGATCATCCAGAACAGTTGCGGGATCCAGAGCCGGACGTTGACCACACCGATGCTCATCGAGTTGCCTTCCCAGGATTTGACGAAGACCCCGGCCACCGACAGCGTCAGCATCGAGACGAAGTAGAGCAGCAACAGCAACGCCAGCAGGTCGAGACCGGCGCGGATGCGCGACGAAACCAGTGAATAGACCACGTCGATGCGGATGTTTGCGCGGTCGAACAGCACGTAAGGGTAGGACAGCGCGGTGCCGATGGCGAAGATGAAGCCCGACATTTCCGTGGCGCCGCCCAAAGTGGTGTTGAAGAATTTTCGCAGCAGGACGTCCATCGTCACCATCACGGCGATGACGATGATTCCCAAGCCGCCGACGAGGGCCGCGAAGCGCGCCACGCCCTCCAGCCGCGCATGGACAATATTCAGGCTCATATCCGATCCTTCAGGACAAGTCGCATGACCCCGCCCGGTTTTTCCGGACAGGGCGTCGGGGAGGGGGTTATTTGCCGTCCAGCGAAACCCCGAGGATTTCGCCGATTGTTGCGTCCCACTGGGCGGCGCAGCCCTTGCCGCAACGTTCGACCCAGCGCGTAAGCACGGTCTCGCGAATGCCCGAGCGCAGCGTTTCGGTCTCTGCCACACTCAGGTTCAGCAGCTTCATCCCAGAGGGTTCGCCCAGCGGACAGGGTCCGTCGCGCAGGCAATTGCCGCCGACGATGGTGCTGTTCTCGGTCTCTTCGCGCAGGCTGGCGTCCAGAGCGGCAAACTGCGTGGTCAGAAAGCTTTGCGTCTCGTCGTCAAGGTCGTTCCAGACATCCAGGTTGGCGGCGGTGAAGAAGTTGGCAAAGGCCGGCAGGTCAAGGATGGCATTGGCCACCTGCCCCATGTTGAAGCCATAGGCGACGTAGGAAGAGGTGATGGCACAATCGAGCACGCCGCGTTCCAGCGCCGGGATCACGTCACCAAACCCCATGGTCACCGGCACGCCTCCAAAGCTTTCCACGAGGTCGGAAAAGGCCTTGGCATGTACCCGGATGTTCTTGCCGCGCAGCGTTTCCAGTGTGAAATCCTGCATCTCTGCTTCCGACAGTTTGCAGAAGGCCTGAAGCTGCGGATAAAGCGTGATTGACAGCAGCTTGGCGTTGAACTTGTCTTCAAGCTCTGCGGCGATGATCGGGGAATAGACATCGACCAGTTGGTAGGCGACCTTGGGGTCGCTGGTCAGGCCGGGCAGGTCCAGACCTTCGGCAAGCGGACTGTCGCCCGAGATGTAGCCGACCACACCCCAACTGATGTCATTGGTGCCGAGGCGGAGCAGGTTCATGATCTCGAAGCCGGTCAGGCCGAGTTCGGTGTAGGGCACCGCGCGGGCGGTGATCGCCCCACCCGAGGCCTGTGGCAGCGTCTCGTTATAGAACGGCAACTGATGGTCGCGGGTGAAGGCGTCGGTGTGATTGCCGACGATGACCTCAAGGCGTTTTTCTGCAAGCTCGGCGGTGACCGGCGCAGTCCCCATGGCAATGACGACAGCGCCCAGTCCAAGGACATGACGCAGCATGTGGGTGTTCATCTTGATGCTCTCCTGATGTCTTACGCCCGGAGGCGACAATGCGACGGGCCGGTCACGCAGCGCGCCATGCGCTGCGGTATGTGGCCGTGTCGGATCGGCGTCGGCGAACCTGACCGCCGGTGCTAAATGTTCGGCGGTTATTGGGCGGTCATGCCAAGGATCGCACCCATGGTCTCATTCCACTCGGTGGCGCACTCGGCCCCGCAACGCTTGGTCCAGCGGGTCAGCACCGTGGATTCAACCACCTCTTTCAGCGCGGCCCCATCGGCCTCGCTGAGCGTCAGCAGGCCCATGCCGCCCGGCTTGCCCCGTTCGCAGGGACCGTCGCCAAGGCAGGCAGCGGATTGCGCGGTATCGCGGTCGGTCATGTCGTGCAACTGCTGCTCCAGTTCTGCGAATTGTTCGGTCAAAAAGGCCTGGGTCTCGTCGTTCAGCCCGGTCCACGTATCATTGTTCATCGCGTAAAGCTGGGTCGAGTAGCCAGCCGGAATGTCGACGACGTAGTTCGTCACCTGAAACATTCCGGAACCATAGGCCGCCGTCGGCGAGGTGATGGCGCAATCCAGAACGCCGCGTTCCAGTGAGGGAATCACGTCGGCAAAGGACATGGTGACTGGAACCGCACCCATGCCTTCGACGAAATCCGCAAAGGATGTGCTGTGGACCCGGATTTTCTTGTCCTGAATGGTATCAAGGCTGAAATCGGCGGCCTCGGACTCGGGCAGGTTGCAGAAGGCCTGCAACTTCGGGTGGGTGTAGAACAGCAGCAGTCTGGCGTTCCAGTTCTCGGACAGCTCGCGGGCGATCAGCGGGCGATAGGCTGCCTGCGCCTCGCGGAACAGCGTCAGGTCGCCGGTCAGACCGGGCAGTTCCAGACCCTCGACATTGGGGCTGTCGCTGGACATGTACCCGATGACCGAGTTGCTGATGTCGTTGGTGCCAAGTTTCAGCAGGTTCATGATCTCGTAACCGCTGAGCCCAAGTTCGGTATAGGGCACCGCGTTGCCGGTGATCTTGCCGTCCGAACGCTCTGCCAGCCATTCGTTGAAGAACGGCAGGGCAAGTTCCTGAGTGAAGGTGTCAACATGGTTGCCGGTGACGACCTCAAACTTCACGCGGTCGAGCTCGGCCAGCGCCGCCCCTGCCCCAAAAGTCGTGATCAGTGTGGCCGCCGCGAGTGTGTTTGTTGCTTTGTGGATCTGGACCATCTTTTCCTCCCGATATCCGCAAATGCCTATGGCATTTCCTGTGCCCTCGCTTGCCACGCCATTCCCGCAGCGGCGCCGAGCCGTGGAAAATTGCTAACATCCGTTTGCACTTCGGTCGTGCCCTTTTCCTTTGCGTTAGGGTCACGGTAGGGGAAGGTATCGGTTTTGCCTTTATGTTGTCAGGGCACCCTTTCGCGGGTCGGCACCTGTGTTCCGGTCTGTTGCGCCGCTTGCAAAGGTCAAGAAACGCGGCCCCCTGGATGACCCCGTCCCGTCCAGAGACAACGACGGCCCCAGTTTGACAATTGCAGCGACCATGGTTGAGGGCCCGCCGATGTGGCCAGACCGCGGCCGAGATCCGCGCGCCGCTACGGTCGCAATCCTTCCGGGCGAGACCGCGTTGACGCGAGTCCCGGCAGGCCCACATGGCAGCGCAAGGATGCGGACAAGAGGCGATCAGGCCAGACTGGGCCAGATTGGACCAGCGCAACGGCGTCGCGCCACACGTCGCCCCGGCCGGGTCATCACGTCCGCAACAGACGCCAGCCCGCACCGCCCCGCACGGGGCCGCATACAGCGTCGATGCCTGCAACAGGCGGACCAACTATGGCTGACCGCCAAGCCGTGCCCGCCCGATGCTCGGCTGTGGGTCGTCACCCGATGTGGCGCTGCGCGAAGCCTTCCATCTCATAGGAGGCATCGTGGCGGTCACGGGTGCACAGTGTATTCTCGGGGCCGACTTCGCGCGCCGTCTGGCCGACCTCGTCCAAGCGGCTCCAATCGTCGACCACCCGACGGCGCAGCACACGCCAGCGACCGTCACGCTTTTCGAAGCGATCCAGATAACGCCCGGCCCGGCTGCGGGTATAGGTCCTGTCGCCCACCTCCCGGCGCTGATAGGCGACGAAATAGCTTTCGACATTGGCAAAATTTCCCTCAAGGTCGATCAGGATGTTGCCGATATGGTGCATCGAGGCCTTGACCTCGGGGTTCTGGCCGCTGCGCCGCAGGGTCGCCACGGTCTGCGCCTTGTCGCCACGAAAATTGCCGTGGTCGTCATAGGCGTCATCGTGAAACGCCGCCTCGAACAGCGCCGCATCGGCGCGATCGACGCCACGTGCATAGGCATACATCGCCTGGCGAATTTCTTCGCAGTCGCGTTGCCGGGTCACTTCCCTGTCGAGCGCCTCGATCCGGCGTTGCAGTTCTGCGATCCTGTCGGTTTCCGTCATGTTGTCCAAGTTGCCAGCCCTCCTACGGCTCCCATGGGGTGTCGATCCTCTTGCGCGGGCGCACCGGACGTTCATAAGACGGGTCGGTTGCGTCACGGCTGCCGCGATGCCGGGTGGCAAGACGGGTCTCCATCTGGCTTGCGTCAAGCAACCCCTGCCAGTCGAGCAGCACCAGGCGGGTCTTGATCCGCCATGTGGTGTCGCGCCGTTCGAACAGGTCGATGTATCGCCCGCCAACCATCTCAAGCTTCTCCGCCCCTGTCTTGCGCAACGCCGCCATGAAATAGGCCTCGCAATGCGCCTGCGCTCCGTCCAGTTCGACGGTCTGGTTCGAGACATGGTGGAAACTGACATCGCGCGCCGCCTGCGCCGGGTGCCAGCCAGCGATGAAATCCTCGACGCCGCCGCTGACCGGCCCGTGGGTGATGCGCGCGTCCTCCCAAATGGCGGCGCGGATCAACACCTGATCCATCCGGTCGACGCCGCGGATGTAGCGCAAGAGACAATCCCAGATGGCCTGTCTGGCCACGATCCCCGCCAGCGCGGCGGGATCGAAGTCCCGGCTCAGGTCCTGTGCTGTCATGCGCTGTGTATCCATTGCGTGCGGCCCCTTTCGGGCGGTGCCCGCAGTCTCGGCACCAGCCTTGCGAACCACAAGTTTGTCAGACGCTATACTGCCCACAGCATTTGCCTATGCTCTGCTCCCCCGAATGATGGCCTGAAAGCGGGTGCAGAAAGGGGCAGGCTATAACGGCTCCAGTCTGCGTCGATGCTGTGCGCCCCTGCGACGGACATGCCTTTCGTGTGCCACGCCGACCATCCTAGGATCGCAGGGCAAACGGCGGTCCACGGGCGCGTTGGCCACGCGGCCGATGCAGTCGCCCGGACCGCGACCATGGTTCACCGACACAGAGGCACGACGCCTTGATGCCGCGTGCCACCAAGACCGACAAGGGAGAGCAATATGCGATTCGAGGGACGCACCTACATCATCACCGGCGGCGCCAGTGGCATTGGCGCCGCGACCGTTCAGCGCCTCTGCGACGAGGGTGCCAATGTCGTGTCGGTCGACCTTGACGCCGAGGCCGCCCGTGCCGCGCTCGGCGCGGCTGGCGCGGGGAAGGACCGCGCCATGGCCGAGGCTGTCGATATCGGCGACGCCGAGGCGGTGGAGGCGCTGACGGCGCGCGCCGTCGACCGGTTTGGTGCGCTTGACGGCGTGGTGAATTGCGCCGGGGTGCGCGGAGTCGGCAGCATCACCGACACCACCCGCGACGTCTGGGACCTGAACCTGAGGGTAAATCTGACTGGCAGCCTGAACACCTGCCAAGCGTTCTGCCGCTACGCGACACAGGCCGGACGGCCCGGTGCCATCGTCAATATCTCATCGCAGGCTGGTGTAGAAGCGGTGCCGAACCGGCTGTCCTATGTATCGGCCAAACATGGGGTCGTCGGCCTGACCCGTGGCGTGGCGCTGGAAATGGGCAAGAGCGGCATTCGCGCCAACTGCATCGCGCCCGGTATGATTTACACGCCGATGACCGCGCCGATGTTCGAGGACCCCGCAAACGCCGCGCGGATCCGCGCCGCGCATCCCATTGGCCGTGAGGGACAACCCGCCGAGATCGCCGCGGTGATCGCCTTTCTGCTGTCGGACGATTCCAGCTTCATGACCGGCTGTGTGTTGCCGGTGGATGGCGGCCTCACCGCTGGCGCGCCCTCTTTCTGAGCGCTGGGAACAGCGGTGCCGGTGCCGGGGGGCCTGTGGCAATTTCCCGAAATAGGAGAACCTGATGACCAAGCACTCCTGGTCGCTGACCGACGGCTTCGGGCTGGACAACCTGCGCCGGATCGAGGCCCCCATACCCGTCCCCGGCCCGCGCGACGTACTGATAGAGATGCGCGCCGCCGCGCTCAATTACCGCGATCTGGTGGTGATCGACGGCAAACACGGGCGCGCGGTGCAACCGCCGCTGGTGCCACTCTCCGATGGCGTGGGCCGGATCGCAAAGCTGGGCAATGAGGTCAGCGATCTGGCCGAGGGCGATCGCGTCTCGCCCTGCTTTTTCCTCAACTGGCCCGGCGGCGCGCCGCCGGTGGATCTGGTCACCCGTCGACTGGGCGGGCCGCTGGACGGCACTCTGACCACGCATCTGGTGGTGCCTGCCTCGGCGGTGGTGCAGGTGCCCGCGCATTTGAGCGACAACGAGGCCGCAACCCTGCCCTGCGCCGGTCTGACCGCATGGAGCGCCCTACAGGAACCGTCACCGCTGCGCAGCGGCGAGACGGTGCTGATCCTCGGCTCCGGCGGGGTGGCGCTGATGGCGCTGCAACTGGCCAAGGCCGCCGGGGCCCGCGTCATCATGACCACCTCTTCGGCGGACCGCGCCGCCCGGCTGCAACAGATGGGCGCGGACATGGTGATCGACCGTTCTGTACAGCCCGAATGGTCGCGTGCCGCGCGCAAGGCGACCGACGGCATCGGCTGCGACCGGGTGCTGGAGCTTGGCGGCGCGCGGACATTGAACGATTCGCTCAAGGCCACCCGCCCCGGCGGCGTTGTCATCCTCATCGGCAACGTGACCGGCAACGAGGCCCCGTTGTTTCTGCCCTTCGTGCTCAGCAAGCGGCTGACGATGCAATCGGTCTCGGTCGGATCCAAACAGGCTTTTGAGTCGATGAACCGTGCGCTGGCGTATCACCGAATCCACCCGGTTGTGGGGCAGGTCTTTGCGTTCGACGATGCACCAAAGGCGTTTCGGGCGCTGGACCGCCACGAAGGCTTTGGCAACATCTGCGTTGCCATCACCGGACCCGAGGCTGACAAACCGGGTCTCTGACGCCCGGTTCAGGGTGGGGTGCGCAACACAAACGCCGGAACCTCGGTGGCCCGTCGCGTCCCAAGATCCACCGCCAGCAGACAGGTCTCGAACAGCGCCACCGGGGTCCCGCGATGGGTGCTCAGCAGGTTTGCCGTGACAAAGGATTTGCCGCCCGACGCCACCAGCCGCCCGCTGCCGCGCAAAAAATCCTGCGGCCCGCAGGGACCAAGCCGCCTGTAGCGCAGTTCCACCAGCATCCGGCCGATGCCGGTTTTGACGGTGAATTCATGCGTGAACCCAAGGCCTGCCAGAACATGATGCGAAACGGGCCCAAGCCGCGCGATCGCGGCGTTGAACTCCAGCGTGCCGTCTTTGGCCACCTCATCGTGCCGTACCGGACCCAGTTCGATCACGTCCCCCGCCTCCGGATCGGGCCGCCATGCGTCCGCCAGCCCCGTCAGGCCACGCGGCCCGACCCGCGCGGCCAGCGCCCCCGGCAACGGCGGCAGGGTCGCGTTGGGCGGCAGTCCGTCGTCCACCGACGTGGCCAGCATCTGCCCGTGGCGGTGCAGGTGATGCACGGTGACAGCAGTGCCCGCGACGTTCTGTACGAAAGAGCCAATCGCAAAGGCTTCGTTGCAGAGCAATTCGCGGTGAAAGCGCATGTGGCGACCCGTCACCACGACCTCGTCGCGGTTAGGTCGACCATCCAGCGCAGCGGCCACTTCGGCGGCGGTCTGGAAGCTGCGGCAATAGAACCGGGTGTTCCAATGGCCATTGAAATCGCACTCCCAGCTTTCCACCCGGCCATGAAAAGTCGGCCGTCCATTGGCCTGGTGCATGACGCCTCCGGTTTGATCCTGTCGGGCGGATCGCTCCCTACCCGACCGGGCAACTGTCCCGGCTGTCGCGCTTCTATGTCCGCGCGACAGCCGAGCGCACATTATCAGGCGACCTGCGAGGTGGCGTAGTCCTTCGGCACTCCGATGGATTGAAGTTCCACATAGGGCTCGAAGCCTTCCCAGCCGCTTTCGCGCCCGATGCCGGATTGCTTCACGCCCCCAAAGGGCGCGTGAAAGCCGAAGGGCGCGCCGTTGACCTCCAGCACTCCGGTGCGGACCCGCTCGGCCACGGCAATGGCGCGCTCTGTATCGCCGGAAAAGACGGAACCGCTGAGCCCGAAGACCGAGTTGTTGGCAATCGCCACCGCGTCATCCTCGTTGTCATAGGCAATGACCGACAAGACCGGGCCGAAGATCTCTTCCTGCGCGATACGGTCGTTCTGGTCGACTCCGGCAAAGAGCGTCGGCCGCACGAACCAACCGTGGTTCAGCCCCTCGGGACGGCCGAGACCGCCGACCACCGGCGCGCCGGTCTGCGCGATGCCGGCCTCGATGTAGCCCGTGACGCTCTGCTGTTGCTTTTCGCTGACCATCGGGCCGATGTGGGTTGCCGCATCGCCCGGATCACCGATCGGCATCGAGCGGATCATATCGGCCAGGGCCTCCACCACCTCGGCTTCGCGGGTCGTCGACACCAGCACTCGGGTCTTCAGGGTGCAGATCTGGCCAGAGTTGCGGAACGACAGCAGCCGCATCGCCTCGACGGCGGCGGGAATATCTGCATCGTCGAGGATGATGCCCGCGGACTTGCCGCCCAGTTCCAGCGTGATCGGACGCAGAAGGCCGCCGCATTTCGCCGCCAGATGACGCCCCGCGCCGGTCGAGCCGGTGAAAGTCACCTTGTCGACGCCGGGGTGGAGCACAAGGTATTCGGCCTCGACGCGGTCACAGGTCACGACGTTGACCACCCCCTCGGGCAGGCCCGCCTCCTCGATCATCTCGGCCAGAATATAGGCGCTGAGCGGCGCCAGCGAGGCCGGTTTCAGGACCACGGTACATCCCGCAAGCAGCGCCGGGCCGAGCTTTTGGACCGTCGTCATCATCGGTGCGTTCCAAGGTGTGATCAGCGCCGCCACCCCCTTTCCGTAGCGCCGCACCAGCGCGTTCCCAGAGGCGGAGCGGCGCAGCTCCGTCCAGGGATAGCTTTCAGCGGCGATCTGGCACTGTTCGTCGAACATCATCAGTGGCACCGTCGTCTGGATGCTGCGCGACTGGGTGATCGGGCAACCCATCTCGGCGGTGATCACCTGCGCCATGTCTTCTTTCCGCCGCTCGAACACCGCCCGCAGCCGCTTGATCGCCTCGATGCGCTCTTCGACTGACAGGCGGGGCCATGGGCCTTGGTCATAGGCCCGGCGGGCCGCCGCGACGGCCTTGTCAATGTCGGCCCGCGAGGCGCTGGCGACGACCGCGATTTCCTGCTCGGTGAAAGGCGAGATGACGCCAATGCGACCGCCGCCCTCGGGCTTTTGCCAAGTCCCGTCGATGAAAAGTGTGCCTTCGTGTTTCTGCCAGCTCATGGCGATGCTCCCAACTGCCTGCGGCCGAACCCGACCGCCAAGGCCACGCCGCGAATGCCGCGTGGCAAATGTGTGCGCGCCCTTGACCAAAGGGCGATTGCGGAACCGGAAACGGTGTCCGACGGCAACGGCCAATCCGTCTTGACAGCCCGGAGGCTGCGCCCTGCTGCGGGGTGGCCACGGTCAAATTGCGGCGAGAATGTCGCTCAGTTCGTCCGGCAAAAGCAGCATGGCGTCATGTCCGCAGGGCAGCTCGACCCAGTCCCAGCCGGGCATTTTCCTTGCCAGGTCGCGCGATGACCCGGTGCCGCTCCACCAGGGTTGGGTGCAGGCGATATAGGTTGCGGGTAGGCCATTGCCCAACGGATGAGCAAGATGAATGGGGTCGAGGAAAGTCTGTAGCGGCTGCGGTGTCAGCCGCGCGCGCACCCATTCCGCCATTTGCGGGTCCGCGATCCCGAAGGCGGCGGGATCGGCAGGGGGGATGACCTTGCCATTGGCGGTATCCACCGCGTTGGCGCGGTACTGCTCGATCCGGCCCGGCGGCGCGGTGTCCAGCGGGCTCTGTCCGTCCTGAAGCACCATCGCGTCAAGATAGACCAGATGGCGCACCCGGTCGGGCAGGCGGTCGGCCAGGATAGAGACCGCAGAGCCCCCGAAACTGTGTCCCACGACAACCGCATCGGTGATGTCCTCGTAGTGGAAAAGCCTCAGCAGGTCTTCTTCGAAGGTCGCCATACCCATGGCCCCGGCCGCCAGATGCGCCCGCTCACCCATGCCGGTATGGCTGGGCGTGTGAACCTCATGACCGAGCGCCCGCAGGCGGCGGGCCACCGCCTTCCAGCACCAGCCGCCGTGAAAGCCGCCGTGGATCAGAACGAATGTCTTGCCGGTCATGCCCGCCCTTCCCGTATCTGCTTCGCGACAGCGGACCCTATTGGGCCTTGCCGTCTCCCTGAAAGATCGGCAACCCGGCCTTGGCGGTGTTCACGCCGCAGGGCCAGCCGGCGTAAAAGGCAAGCTGCACCACGAGGCCGCGCAGCTCGTCCGGGGTGACGCCGTTGTTCACTGCGTTCTGCATGTGATGGGCCAACTCGGCGTTCTTGCCCAGCGCACCAAGGATCGCGCATGTCACAAGGCTGCGGTCGCGCGGTGACAGTTCGGGTTGTTGCCAAACGTCGGCGTAGAGCACGTCGTTGCGCAGTCGCGCGAGTTCAGGCACGGCCTTGTAGAAATCCGGTTCTTCCATGGGATATCCTTTCGCTGTCTGCGGGTCCGGCGGGCATCGGCAGACGCCCGCGTCCTCCTTGTTGTAGCGAGGCAGTTTTGACTGCCGCAATGCCCGTTGGCGCATGTGCCGCCTACCATAGGCGCGGCCTTTGGGGGCCATGCGCACCGGGCGGGCCTACCCGCCCCGTACCCCTAGCGCAGCAGGCCCCGTCCGATCACCTGGGCCTGGATTTCGGCCGCACCCTCGAAGATGTTGAGGATGCGCGCGTCGCAGAACACGCGGCTGATTTCGAACTCCAGCGCATACCCGTTGCCGCCATGGATTTGCAGGGCGAGGTCGGCATTGGCAAAGGCCACCCGCGCCGCGAGCAGCTTGGCCATGCCGGCCTCGATGTCGCAGCGCCGGTCCTTGTCCTTTTCGCGCGCCGAGAAATAGGTCAGCTCGCGTGCCATCACGGTCTCGGCCAGCATCACCGCCAGCTTGTCGGCGATGCGCGGAAAGCCGACGATGGCCTGCCCGAACTGCTGGCGGTCGCAGGCATAGGCATAGCCCAGTTCAAAAGCCCTGCGGGCAACGCCAACGGCGCGGGCGGCGGTCTGTATCCGGGCACCTTCGAAGGTCTGCATCAACTGCTTGAAGCCCTGCCCCTCTTCGCCACCCAGCAGCCCCTCTGCCGGCACCGGAAAGGCGTCGAAGGCGATGTCGTATTCCTTCATGCCGCGATAGCCCAGCACAGGAATCTCACCCCCGGTCATCCCCGGCGTCGGAAAGGGAGCGGCATCGTCGCCGCGCGTCTTCGGCGCAAGAAACATGCTCAACCCGGCGTACCCCGGTGCCTCGCTGGAACGCGCCAGCACCGTCATCAGGTCGGACCGCGCGGCGTGGGTAATCCAGGTCTTGTTGCCGGTGATCCGCCAGCCGCCGTCTGCCTGCCGGTGCGCGCGGGTGCGCACGCTGCCAAGGTCAGAACCGGTGTTTGGTTCGGTAAAGACAGCGGTGGGCAGCACCTCGCCGGTGGCGATCAAAGGCAGCCACGCGGCCTTCTGGTCGTCGGATCCCCCCTGTGAGATCAGCTCCCCTGCAATCTCCGACCGGGTGCCCAGCGACCCGGCGGCGATCCAGGCGCGGCTGAGTTCTTCGGTCACCACACACATCGCCAGCTTGCCCATGCCAAGCCCACCGTAGTCCTCGGCGATGCAGACGCCGAAAGTGCCCAAATCGGCCATCTCGGCGACAATCCCGTCGGGGATCAGGTCGTCCTTCAGATGCCATTCCTGTGCCGACGGCATGATCCGTTCCTCCGAGAACCGGCGAAACTGATCGCGCACCATGTCGAGGGTCTCGTCGCCAAGGCTTTCGTCGATGGCACCGTCGGCGCGCAGATGCGCCAGCAGCGCTTGCCGTGTTTCAGGGGTGCTGCCGCCCTCCAGCCAATGGGCGACGGCGGGGGCGCGACGCAACTCGGCCGCCGCGTCGGCCAAGCCCAACTCCGAAGGTCGGAACACTTCATTCTGGCTCATCGCGATGCCAGTGGTCAATTGTTCGAGGTATTCGCCCAGACCGATGCTCAGGGTCAACTCCTCGCCGCGACGCATCCGCTCTGCCGCCTCCAGCCGAAGGCCCCAGTCTGCCGCCTGCCGGATCGCCTCGGCAATGGCCCCGATCCATGCCAGCCCATGCAGCGCGCGCTGCTCGGTATCCGCCAGCCCGCGGTCGACCTTGCCCTCCCGCATGACCCGCGCGGCGACAGCGGCCCTGGCGCGGGCGACATAGCCGTCAAGAAGCGGCGACAGGCCGTCAAGATGCGCGCTCAGCGCAGATTTGGTCTCAAGCATGGGAAGCCCTCCTTCTTGGCTCCCCCCTGCTCTAAGACCCGGTCCCGCCGGACATCAACCGCCCCATAGGCGGCGAAAGGCAAAGGCTTCGTCAGCCATAGGCCCGGCGGTCCCGTCTTGCCGGACTCAGGCCTTCACGCCCTCCGGCACGATCCGGCTGCCCGAGATCTGGTCGATGGCAAGGGCCGAGGTCATGACGCTTTGATCGCCGCCCAGAAGCGTCATGCAAAGCCGGTACATCTCCCGCGTGGTGGCGCCAAAAAACATCGGCATACCGACGTCGTTGCCCGCCCGGCAGGCCAGGTCTACGTCTTTGTGCATCAACTCCAGCGTGAAACCGACGTTCATTTCGCCTTTCTCGATGATCGGTCCGATCTGGCTTTCCAGAAAGACATTGCGCGCCCCTCCGGCCAGCAGGATGCGCACCGCGTCGGTCGGGGCGATGCCACTGTTGCTTGCCAGCGCGAGGCATTCGAGGCTCAGCAGCCGCTGCGCGCCCGACAGCAGGTTGTTGACCAGTTTCATGGCATGCCCGGTGCCGCTGCCACCAGCGTGGAAGACGTTGGGACTGATGCTGTTGAGGATCGGCAGAACGGTCGCGAAATCCGTCTTCTCGGCACCCACCATGATCGAAATCTTGCCAGCATCGGCACCGGCCGGGCCGCCGCTGACCGGCGCGTCGACAAGGGTCACGTCGCGCGCCGCCAGCCGCTGAGCCATGTCGCGGGTTTCCTTGGGATCGCCCGAGGTCTGGTCGATCAGGAGCGTGCCGGGGCGCAGACCTTCGGCCAGCCCGCCCGCGCCGAATATCGCGCGGCGCACATGTTCGGATTTCGGCAGGCAAAGAAAGATCGTGTCGCAATCGGCCGCCATCTGCGGCAGGCTTTTGGCGGCCGTGGCCCCTTTCTCCTCCAGCCTTGCGATGGCTTCGGCGTTCAGGTCAAAGACCACAAGCGGGTGCGAAAGCTGCAACCGTCGCGCCAATGCGCCACCCATGTCACCCAGCCCGATAAATCCAATCGACATCGCTGCCCTCCTCCTTTTGGCGTCCTGACAGAGTACTATCGCAGCCGCCCGGTTCTTGCCGAGGCGCAAACGCCCCGCCCCCACCACCATAGCCACTGCCTATGGCTCCGCTTGGCGCAGGCATCCACCGGCTTCACCGAGGGTGTCGAAGCTGCTACCCGCATTCATGGTCGACCCAATTGTGCAAGGAGAGCGGCACGCATGAAAATCCTCGTCCCGGTCAAGCGCGTGATCGATTACAACGTGAAAGTTCGCGTGAAGGCGGACGGATCGGGTGTCGATCTGGCAAACGTGAAAATGTCGATGAACCCCTTCGACGAAATCGCCGTCGAAGAGGCCATTCGCCTCAAGGAGGCCGGCAAGGCCGAGGAGGTCATCGCGGTCTCCATCGGCGTCAAGCAGAGCCAGGAAACCCTGCGCACCGCGCTGGCCATGGGCGCCGACCGCGCCATCCTCGTGGTGGCCGCCGACGACGTGCACA
>NZ_JBLXFB010000005.1:0-256641 GCF_048262615.1 Antarctobacter sp. | reverse complement strand
TGATCTCCTTCTCGTCGAAGATCAGCAGACTGCAAATCATAGCTTATGTCAGTGTCCGAATTTCGGGAGGTAGCTCAGATAGTCTTTTTGCCGGTCTTCGAGTCTGGCAGTGAGAGTTGCCGGTTTACGAGGTCGACCCAGTCCCATTTGAGCGTCAAGATTTCGCCATGGCGTGCACCGGTGAACATCAAGAGCTTTATCGCCGCGACCACGAAGCATGAAATGGGGCGCCGTTTGGAAGCTCCACTTTCGGCTTCGTTTGGCAACCAGCCTTGCCGCTCTGCCAAGTCCAGTACGTTGGAAAGGCGTTTCGCTTCATCCTCGGACAGATACCGCTCTCGCGGTTTTTCCTTGAATTTCTTGACGTGGAGCGTTGGATTGCTTCCGTCTGGGCGCAGACCCCAGTATTCTGCCAATCCAAAGGCTTTGGAAAGGAGCGCGAGGGCGCGGTTCGCCTGATACGGCGTCCGCTGCATTGAGTTGTGAATTTGCATGATGTCCGCCCTCGTGATTTCCGAGACCTTTTTGCTACCGAGGGCCGGGCGAACGCTATTCTCGATCAAGGCCGTGTCATTCTTTATGCTGCTGGGTTTCTTGTGAAGGCGGGCGTGGTCCTGAAGGTATCGATCCATCAAGTGTGAAACGTCGGGCGCGTCTCTCTTTGTCACCCTGTCGCCTCCTGGGTCGCCGCCGAGGCGGACCTCCGCGTGCCACTCCCGTGCAATCCGGCGGGCTTGCTCTGGGGTCATTGAGGCCGCATCACCGATCTTTGGTTCACGCAAAGTTCCGCCCCGGCCGCCGCCAACACGGTAGCGCAGATAAAAACTTTTCCGTCCATTGGGGGTGACAACCAAAAAGAACCCGGGAAGCTCGTCATCGAGCACCTTGTAGCGCTTGTCGCGTGCCTCCAGTTTGACGATGGAAGACTTCGTCAGTCGTAGTTTGATTGAGCCAGCCATAATGATTTGCCTTCCGCTTGCCTTCCACATCATCGGGAAAAATGCGGTAGAATGGAGGGGCATGCAAGATGCGGTTATGTGAAAAATGATCTATTTCAGTGGCATGACTCAAGTTATTGGAGGCGGGGAACTTATAACCTACAGATTTGTAATCAGTAGGTCCGCGGTTCGAGTCCGTGTGGGGGCACCATCTTTCGAAGTTCCTTGGATGTCTTTCAACGCTTTGGCAGTCCGATGCCAAGGGCGCTACGCGCCATGAGCCGCCCCCCAAAATCCATGCGTTGATCAACATCGTGCTGCCGGTGCCTGCGATGTCGTCCCGCCCTTTCGGTCCGGTCAGCGGCCTTTGATCTGGATGGCGAAACCGCGCCTTGCGCCGCTTGGCGGTGGAGGGAAGGGGGCCGCATTGCGCACCACTTGCAGGGCCGCCCGGTCAAGCGCGGAGGATCCCGAACTGCGCGACAACGAGACCTTGGCAAGGCCGCCGCTGGACGACACCGTGAAAGAGACAACCGCCGTCCCGCGGGCATTCACCTTGGGCCGACCGGCACGGGACAGCTTGCGCATGACAAGGCCGGGGTAGGTGCTGGCCGCAGCGTTGCCGGTGGCTGTCTTGCGACCGGCGGCACCGCTGGTCGGGCTTTTTGCGGCGCGATTGCCAGTCAATTCGCCCGCGCGGGTGTTCTGTTTCGCGCCGCCGCCTTTGGGAGGGGCGGCCTTGGGTTTCGGTGTCGGCTTTGGTTTCGCGGCAGGTTTATGCGCGGCTTCGAATTCCGGGGACCGCACACGCGGGCGAAGTGAGCGGGAAACAGCGGCGCTTTGGGGGGCTTCGCCGGTCAGGCGGTCCACAGGTGCAGCAGCGGGGCTGATCGGATCCGCCGGTTTTGATGTTTCCAAGGGACGCGGAGCAGAGGCCGTGGCCGGTGCGGGCTTTTCGGCAGACAGGGGTGACACGCGGGCCGGCGCACGTGCCGCGAGTGTGTCAGGCGCGCCGGTGTCTGCCTGAAGTACGGCCAGCCCCGCACCGGCCTCCGCCTTGACCGGCAGGGCACGGGACGCGGAGGCCACGGGTTTCACCGGGCGCGCGACGGCTGCGTCGTTGGCACGGGGCAACGCCGGGACGGTTGCGACCGGCTTGGCGGCAACGGTGGTCCGGTCGGGTTTTTCGACCGTGTCCCGGTGGCGGGCCGGGCGCGTTTCCTCTGGCACCACTTTGTCCGCAGTTTCCTGCGTGGGCTCGGGGTCCGTTTGCTCAGGCGCGGTCTTTTCGGCGGTCTCTTTGATCCGGTTGGGGTCCGCCGTGTCAGGATCGGCTTTTTCGGCGGTGTCCTCGGCAGGTTCAGGGGCGACGCGTCCTGCGGACATATCGGCAAACGACGTGCCCAACCGCACCTCGGGCCCGCCGGGCGCGCCTTCGATCCGGGGCTCCTGCGGGGCGGACAGGGTCAAGGCAATCGCCCCATGCGCAACCAGCGCCAGTGACAGCGCGGCGGTTTTGGCAAGGCGGGAGGATGCGATCATTTCAGGGCCTTTTCGGTGACGATCACCACCTTTCCGGCCCCCGCCGCGCGCAGATCCCGGCCGATGTGGATCAACTGGGACGCCTTGAGATCGCGGTCAGGGACGACGCGCACACGCGCCTGCGCGTCAGGCGGCAGCTGCGCGAAATAGGCTGCAACTGTGGTCAGCGGCGCGCCCCGCCACGTCATGCGCCCATCCGCATGCACGACAAGCGCGTCCGCGGGGGCGGTCCCGTCAAGCGTGGCGGTTCGCACCAGTGTCAGGGTCTTGTCCAGTGGACGGGCCAGCGTTCCGGCGACAAGGAAGAAGATCAGCATCAGGAACACGATGTTGATGAGGGTGATGGTGGGTTCCCGTTTCGATGACGTGCGACCGGCGCGTTTCATGTCGCCTCCAGGACCGTGATGTTCAGACCGGGGATGGCGCGGATGGCGACCAGCAGATCGGTCAGACGCTGCGCGGTCACGTTCGCTTGCAGCGCCACGACCACCGGCAGGTCGCCCGCGCTCTGGGCCAGATGCGGTTGCAGCGCGGTGGCAAGGGCGGTCAGGTCCTGTTGGGTGCCGTTCAGGCTGAGCCTGTCCATTTCAAGGCGCAGGAACACCGGCGCGGTGGCGGGGGCCGCCCCCGTGCCAGCGCCGCCCGCCGTCAATTCCACCTCGGCGAACTTGGTGAAGGTTGAGGTGAGCATGAAGAAAAGCAGCAGCAGAAAGATCACGTCGATGAGCGAGGTCATCGACAACCGCCGCCGTCGGTGATGTTTACGCATGGATGGCAGAGCGGATCGGCGGGGCCGCCCCCTCGACCTGACCGGAGGGGGCCAGAATGGTGCGCAGCGCCTTTTGCGCCAGCACGCGTTCCGCATCCATCCGGCCTTCGAACCAGCTCAGTACAAGGGCCGTTGGCATGGCCACGGCAAGACCGACCGCCGTGGTCAGCAGGGCCACCCAGATTCCGCCCGCAAGGAGTGAGGGATCAACCTGCGCCCCGGCGTCCTGCAACGCCTGAAAGGCAGAGATCATACCCAGCACGGTGCCGAACAGCCCCAGCAGCGGTGCCAGTTGCGCAATGGAATCGAGCAGCCGCAGTCCGGATTCCAACCGCGCGAAACGGGCCTCTGCCTCGGCGTCCAGCCGTTCGACATCGGACTGACCGTCAAGGGCCATGGCAACCACCGGGCGCAGATAGCTGCGCGATGCGTCCAACTGCCTGCGTGCGGCCATGCGGTTGCCCATGTCCCATGCCTCGACAGCCTCGCGCAGCGCCTTGTGCCGCCCGACACCGGCGGCAGCGAACTGCCAAAGTTTATACAGGATGACAGCGACCACCAGAATGGACAGCGCGCCCAGCAAGATGACCACCGGGCCACCCAGATCGAATATCCGCAGAACCGCCGCGCGCACCGTGTCGATCATCCGATGATCTCCACATCGGTGCGGCTGCGCAGTTCCAGCCCCTTGGTGCAGGCACCGGGAACGATGCCTTCACCGCTACAGGTTTCCGCGCCGTTGATCAGCAACCGGCCCAGCGCGGCGCAGGGCAGGTCGGAGATGACGAACTGCCGAACGCGCGGGCGCGCGGCGGGCAGTGCGCCGAAATCGAACAATGTCATGCGGTTCACCTTGCCATCGGTGTCGAACAGAACGGCCTCGTACACCGCCTGTTCGATGTCGGTCGCATGGCCGTTCTGGATGAGGAAACTCATCCGGCAGGCATCCTCGACGGGTTCCAGCGCATTGAGTTCGATGGACAGATGTGCGCCCTGAACGTCTTGGGCCGCGACAGACCCTGCGGCCAGAGCAGCGGCAAGACATGTGGTGGCAAAGCTTTTCTGGAATGCGCGCATGGCTCCAGCCTCCGATTTCCCGAATTCGTCTTGGCTGGGGACACGGCCCTTGCTGGATGGCAAAGCGTTACCAGCCCGCGCGGCTGGACTCAATACCTAATAAAAACTGTAAGAAATATTGTGCCGCGACGCATGCGCCGGTTCCTCAGTTTGCCTTGAGAGAGGCGCAGGGGTCGTCGCGCTTGGTCGGCGGGACGATACGGATGGCGTCAAAGGGCGTGTCGGTCGGAGCTTCGACAAAGGCGATGGCATGGGTTGTGACATTGGGCGCGGCCAGCGCGATCTGTGCGGGCACGCCCCAGTCGGTGCGGGCATGACCGTTCCCCGCGATCACAGCGACGGGCGCGCCGTAGGTCTCCAGCGCGTCCAGCGCTGCACGGGCGAAGACCGCGTCGCGATAGCGCTGGACGGCGACCATGCCCGCCATCATCTCAAGCGGCATCGCCTGACAATGGGCATCGAATTGCAGCGCGGCGCGCGCCGCCTGTTGGTCGGCGGGCAGGGGCAGGTCCAGACCGAAACGCGGCGCGTCCGCCCCGAACAACACGGCGGGACCATCGCTGTAGACAGAGCGGATCGTATCGCGCGGGGCGGCGGCCCCGACGATTCGTGCCGCACCCAGAGCGTCGAAAATCGGCGCGTAGATCGGGAAATCGCGCCAGCCGCTTGCCTCCCAGGCCTGCGCGATCAGCGTTCGGTCGGCATCGGCTTTGGCCGCCTCGTCCGGCGTCAGCATTTCAAAGACGACGGCGGTTGGCCGCAGGTCCGCAAGCGCGGCGGCCTGCCCCAGATGTGCGTCGGGGTTGTCGTGAACCTCACCCAGAACGACGATGTCCGGGCCGGGATCGGCGACGGCGGAACCGGCAAGGCAGAGAATGAAGGCAACAAGGCGCATATGCGATCCTATCAGGCAGAGGCCGCGTGCGGCAGGATATAGGGAATGCCTACGGGCGGCGGGGCAGAGACGCGCAGGGTACACCGATAAGCGCGCGACAGCGTGTCGTCGGTCAGCACCTCGGCCGGAGTCCCAAAGGCAAGGCGCTGCCCCTCTGCCATCACCGCCACCCGATCGGCATAGAGCGCGGTCAGGTTCAGATCATGCATCACCGCGATGACACCTCCGCCCGCGCGGGCGAAATCGCGCGCGATCTCCATGACCTGCAACTGGTGCGCGATGTCGAGGCTCGACACCGGTTCATCCAGCAGCAGCCAGCGCGGCTCGCCGTTTTCGACCGGGGCCCAGACCTGTGCGAGCACCCGCGCCAGCATGACCCGCTGCGCCTCACCGCCCGACAGGTCCTGAAAGAGACGGTCGGCATAATGGGCCAGCCCGACGCGGGCCAGCGCCTGCATGGGCACCTCTGGCCGGTCGCCGGCGGACCCCGATTGCAACCCGATGCGCACCACTTCGAGAACGGTAAAGGCGAAGGCAAGGCGCGAGGATTGCGGCAGCACCGCCCGCAAGGCCGCCAGCGCCCAGGCCGGTTGGTCGGACACCGGGCGGCCATTCAGGCGGACCCGGCCTTCATGCGGAACGGTGCCGTCGATGGCCCCCAGCAGGGTGGATTTCCCCGATCCGTTGGGGCCGACAATGGCCGTGACCTCACCGGGTTGGGCATGCAGGGTGACGCCGCGCAGCGCGTCAAAGCGGCCATAGCGGACGCGGATTTCTTCGGCTTCGAGTGTCACAGTCCGACAAGCCCCCGACGTTTCAACAAGATCCAGAGAAAGACCGGGGCGCCCAGCACGGCGGTCACGATGCCGATAGGAAGCTCGGCTGGGGCGATCGCCACACGGGCAATCACATCGGCAAGGATCAGCAGACTGGCCCCCAGCAGCGCCGAATTCAGCAGCAGCGTCCGGTGATCCGGACCCGACCACAACCGCAGCAGATGCGGCACCACGATCCCGATGAACCCGATCCCCCCGGAAACCGCAACCGCCGCCCCGGCGGCCCCGGCAACGGAAAGAATGGCGATGTTTTTCATCCGCTGGACGTTGATCCCGATATGCGAGGCTGTGGCCTCTCCCAGCGCCAGACCGTTCAGGCCGCGCCCCAACGCAAGCGCCACGCCGATCGACACCACGATCAGCGGTCCGGCGGAGAGGACCTTGGCGAAACTTGCGCCCGCCAGCGACCCCATCCCCCAGAAGGTGAGGTCACGCAATTGCCGGTCATCGGCGATGTAGACCAGAATTCCCGTCAGCGCCCCCGCCAGCGCCCCCAGCGCGATCCCGGCCAGCAGCATGGTGGCGACAGAGGTGCGCCCGTGCCGGGTGGACACGCGGTACAGCACCAGCGTCGTTCCCCACCCCCCAAGAAAGGCGGCGAAGGGCGTCAGCTGATTTCCGGTCAGATCCCGCACCCAGACCGGCAGAAAGGCCCCCAGCACGATGGCAAGGATCGCCCCCAGCCCGGCCCCCGCGCTGATCCCGACGATACCCGGATCGGCAAGGGGATTGCGGAACAACCCCTGCATGGTGGCCCCCGATACGGCCAGGGCCGCCCCCACGAGAATGCCCATGGTCAGGCGCGGCAGGCGGATGTCGAACAGAATGACGCGTTCGATCTGGTCAAGGTCTGTGCCGCTCAACAGTTTGCCGACGAGGGCGGTCAGGGTCACATCCGCCGCGCCCACCTGAAGGCTGAGCAGCACGCAGAGCACGAGCACGCCCGCAAGTTGCCAGTGCAAGTTGCGGGCGCGGGCCTGCCGGTCGCGCGGCAGGTCAAGGTCTTCGGTCGTCACGGTCATCCGATCACCCCGACTGACCGTAAAGCGCCTGTTGCAGCGCAATGACGGCGTCCGCCGTGCGCGGCCCGAACCCCAACATCAAAAGCCCGTCCATCCGCACGACAGAGCGGGTTTCGGCCGCCGGGGTCAGGCGGATGGCCGGCATGGCGAACAGGGCCTCATTCTCGGCGGCATGATCGCCGCTGCGGTTCATCATCAGGATGACATCCGGCGCGGCCAGCCCGACAGCCTCGTCGGTCAATTGCCGGTAGCCGTCGAATTCGGTGACGGCATTGACGCCCCCGGCCATACGGATCATCGCGTCCGCCGCCGTCCCGCGCCCTGATGCGTTGATCTTGCCGTCTTGGGTGGACAGCACAAAGAGCACGCGCTTGCGCTGTTCGGGCGCAACATCGGCCTGCGCCTGCGCCGCCGCCAGCTTGGCGCCAACCTCTGACGCCAGCCCGTCCGCCCGGTCGGGCACGCCCAGGGCATCGCCGACAACCGCGATCTTGTGCAGGATGCCTTCGGCGCTGTAGGCCTCGGGGATCTCGACATATGTGACGTCGGCGGCGCGGATCACGTCCAGCGCCTCGGGCGGGCCTGCGCCCTCCGTCGACAGGATCAACGCGGGACCGACAGAGAGCACACCCTCGGGCGACAGCGCGCGCATGTAGCCGACATCCGGCAGGCTCTGGACATCCGGCGGATAGGTCGAGGTGGCGTCGCGGGCGATCAGGCGGTGCTGCTGGCCCAGTGCGACGATGATTTCTGTCACCGATCCGCCGATCGACACCACATCGGCCTGCGGCTGCGCCGGGGCCGGTTGCTGGGCAGAGACGGTCCAGGCGACAAGCGCGCCGAACATGGCGGTCGACAGGCCGGTGAACATGGCGATGCCACCGGCAGAGGGGCGGCGTGTCATGCGCTCACCTCTTCAAGCGCGGGCAAAGCCGCGACGATCCGGCCCCACTCCGGTCTGGAATCGCGGCCTTCCTTGCCGACACCAAAGACCTGAAAGATGATGCCGCCATCGGCGTCGAACGCCTCGACCGAAATGGCCGGGCCGCGCTGGGTGGGCTTTTCGACGGCCCAGACCTCGGCCACCTTGTCCAGACGCAGGTGCAGGTTGAATCCGGGGTCCATGACGTTCTGCCAAGGTCCCATCGCGTGCAGTTTGTGGATCGGACCAGAGTGGATCTGGATGCACCCCCGGTTTCCGACAAAGATCATGACCTCTGTCCCGGCCTCCTGCACGGCCTCCAGCATGGTGTTGACGGCCTCGGGGGCCAGCGGGCGGACAAAAGGCGCGCCAGCGATACGGTATGCGCCCAGCCGGTTCATCTTCAGCTTGGAACACAGCCTCAGGAACTGGTGTGTATCGGTCAGCCGGGCCCATTCCTCGCGCAGGATGTCCAGCTTGTCGGGGCGCGACCTTGGCGGCTCGGTGGGTTTGCGCAGCGCGACCACCTGACCCTCGGCCTGATTGTCCAGCGCAATGCCCGCGACGACGTCCTGCCATGCGTCGTGGTGCGATGCGTCACGCAGATGGATCTTGTGGATCGCGTCGCCCGCGGCGTCAAAGACCTGTAGGGACCGGCGCGGCAACGCGCCGTCTACGCCGGGAACCTCGACCGCGTAGGCATGGACCCACTGCGACGGGAAGATGCGCAGGTCGATCTCTTCGTTCAGGACCATCGCGGCGTGTTCGCCGGGGTGGTAGTTGGCATAGTGCCCAACCTTTTCATGCACGCAACCGGCGACACGGGTCAGGGCCATGACCTCGCCAAGGCGTTCGGCGGCGGCCATGATCCGGTCGGGATGGGCGTCGATGCGGGTTGTCCCTGCGCCCACATGCGCCGCGACAAGCTGTGCCTCGCCAAGACCCAACTGGTCTGCAAGATCGCGGGCGCGCATTTTTGGGTGGTCCGCCTGGGCGGCGCGAATGTGTTCGGGGGACGGCGCGGTCTGCTCGGTCATGGGCATCCTCAGATCATGAAAATCATCCGATGGCTGCGCCTGACCTTGGCCTGCGTGGCTCTCGCAAATTACTTGACTACTTTAGTCTGGTTACTGTAGCGCTGCAAGCCGTCGCGATAAGATTTATCGCCCAGGCAACAATTCGCCTCCGCCAGCCCTTCGCAAGCCGCGGCCAAAACACTCGGACACGAAGGAACGTGGAAATGCTCTCTCCCCTCTATCGCGGGACCACCGCGCTTGTTTGCATGTCGCTGGCATGGCCAGCGGCAGCGCAGGACTATCCCGGATTTCTCGGCACGCTGATCCTGACCGGCGGCAAACGCGACCTCAGCTTTGGCACGGCGCTGTCGCGCACCGTGATCGACGAAGAGGAAATCGAGGATCGTCAGGCCAGCACCGTCGCGCAACTGATCGATTCCGCCCCCGGCGTGACGCTGGTCAACGGCACCACGCCGCAGGGGTCGGGCATCAACATTCGCGGTTTCGGGGCAAACACGACCTATGGCTCGGACCAGAAGATTGCCGTTCTGGTGGACGGCGCTGCGGTGGGATCAGAGGAGCTTTACCGCATCGGCACGCAGCTGTTCACCGATCCGATGCTCTACAAACAGGCCGAGGTCCTGCGCGGCACCATCGGCAGCTTTGCCTATGGGTCGGGGATTGTGGGCGGCGTGGTCAAGTTGCAGACCAAGGACGCAAGCGATTTCACCGGCGGCGAACCGGGGTTCGGTGGCGCGCAGACGTTCGAGTTCAGCTCAAACGGTGGCGGTAAGGTCAGTTCCACCACGCTGGCGTGGCAGCCGACACATGGCGCGGAATTCCTGCTCAACTACACGTTGCGCGACCAGGCGGACCTGACCGACGGTGACGGCAAAACCATCGGCAACAGCGCCTTTCGTACGCCGTCGGGTCTGGCCAAGGCCAAGTTCACCTTTGGTCAGGACGACGCGCATGAACTGACGTTCAGCTATTCGCAGACCATCGCCGACGACAAGGACGTGCCCTATGACCAGTTCGCCACAACCGGCGGAAGCTTTGGCAATGTCGACCGGCTGACCGACACGCGGCAAGCGGTGCTGGACTACCGCTACAATCCGGCCAGCGACCTTGTCGACCTGCGGATGAACCTGTCCTACGCCGATCAAAAGATCGAATACGCCTATATCCCCGGCTCTTCGCCGCTGGAGGGAACGCCGACCTTTCCTTTCCTCGTCGGCACCGTGAACGCCGACCAGCGGTATCAAACCTCCAAGCTGACCCTGTCCAACCGCGCGCTGTTCGGCTCGGACATGATCGGGCATGATATGTTGGCCGGGGTGGAATTCATCCGCAAGGAACGCAAGGACAACACCGCCGCCGGTGCTCCGGGCGGTACGGACCGGCGGTTTGCGCTGTTCCTGATCGATGAGATCACCATGGGCGCGGTCACTGTCACACCGGCGCTGCGCTACGAAACTTCCAAGGTCGAAAGCGCCACCACCTTTGGCACCTTCAAGAACGACGCGCTGATGGGCGGTCTGGCCTTGGCCTACGATTTCGGCAACGGCCTGTCCGTCTTTGGAAGCGCGGCCTATACCGAGGGCCTGCCGATCATCGACGATCTGGGGGCCAGCGCCGCCGCGATCGACAGGATGCGCAGGACGGAAAAGTCGCACACCTTCGAACTTGGCGCCGAATACACCGGAGCGGATGTCTTTTCCGCTGGCGACAGCCTGAGCCTTCGCGGCAACGCCTATGCGACGCAGATGTGGGACATCACCAGTTACACAGCTGCCGGATCGACCACGACAAACCTTGAGCGGGTCGAGACGCGCGGGTTTGAGCTGGAGGCCTCATACGGACATGCGAGCGGCCTTTATGTCGATGTGGCGGGGCACATCGGATCGGGTGAAGAGTTCGCGCCGGGCGCAAGCGGGACCGTCTGGCGCAACGCTGCCGCAGATCGCCTGCAACTGACGCTTGGCCAGAAATGGAGCGACCGGCTGGATCTCAGCTGGGAGATGGTCCATTCGGCGGATCGGCGCGATGCCTTTGGCGCGGACCTGCCCACGGCCACCGTCCACAATCTGCGCGCAACGTGGCGGCCAGAGCAGACAAGCTGGCTGGACGGGACCGAAGTCCGCTTCGGGATCGAAAACGCGCTTGATCTGGATTATGTCGGCCACCTTTCATCGCCGACGCGCAAGGCACCGGGGCGCACATTCAAGGTGAGCCTGACAAAGGCCTTCTGATCCGGCCAGAGCAACGAAAGGGCGAGGGGGGGACGGTATGGCCCGGTTCCCCCTCGTCCGGTGCGTGCTGCGCAGCAGGCAGACCGCTCTTGGCATTGGCGTCACAGAAGACGTAGGCTGAAATCGCGGGGCACGGGGCTGTCCAGCCCTGAACGATCCGTACCCTACAGCCGCCCAACGCCACGAATTCCCGGTCTAACCTGAACGAAAGCACGCCTCCCTTGGATGACAAACCTCTCACGCTCCGCGAAAGTCTGCTGAACGCCTGCCGCCTCGACGGGCTGGACCGCGACCTGATCCCGCTGCTCGAAGATATCGCCACCTCCTGCCGGGTCGTGTCGCATCTTGTGCAAAGCGGCGCGTTCACCGGCACCCTTGGCGCGGCCGGATCAACAAACGTGCAGGGCGAGGCGCAGCAGCAACTGGACGTTCTGGCCAATGACGTCTTTGTCCGCCACTGTTCCAGCAGCGACCGCGTCGCGGCGCTGGTGTCCGAAGAGGTCGAAGAGGTTTACTGGCTCAAGGACAATCCGGGGCCGGGGGATTACATCGTCTATTTCGATCCGCTCGACGGGTCATCGAACCTTGCGGTCAACATGTGCGTCGGCTCGATCTTTTCGGTGGTGCGTCTGGATCGTGAGATCGACGCCAGCGACGACCGCTCTGTGCTGCTGCCCGGCTCCAGCCAGATTTGCGCGGGTTATGCGGTCTACGGTCCCTCGACATCCTTTGTGCTGACCACCGGCCACGGGGTCACGGGATTCACCCACCAGCCCGGCACCGGAGAGTTCCGGGTGACACATCCGCAGATGACCATCGGCGACTCGGCCAGCGAATTTGCGGTCAATGCGTCGCGCTATGCGCTGTGGGACGCGCCGCTGCGCCGCTATTTCGATGAATGCCTCGTTGGCGAAAGCGGGCCGCGCGGAAAAGGGTTCAACATGCGGTGGGTTGCCTCGATGGTCTCCGAGGTGCACCGCATCCTGACGCGCGGCGGCGTGTTCATCTATCCCTGCGACGACGGCAATCGCGCGCAGGGCGGCAAACTGCGCCTGATGTATGAGGCCAACCCGATGAGTTTCATTGTCGAACAGGCGGGTGGCCGCGCCTCTACAGGGGTGGAGCGTATTCTGGACGTTGTCCCCACCTCACACCATCAACGGGTGCCGGTATTTCTGGGGTCGAAATCCGAGGTGGATGTGCTGGACCAGTATCACCGTGAGGCGCAGCAGGGCTGACGCCTAGTCTGTGGCGGCGGGGGCCGCCGCCACAGGGACATGGCCCGTTGTCAGGCCGCCATGCGCTCTGCAATCAGCGCGATCAGCGTATTGTGGTCCTTGTCGAAATTGCGAATGCCCTCGGCCAGCTTTTCGGTTGCCATGGCGTCGGCGTTCATGTCCCAGCGGAATTGCGCCTCATCCATCTTGATCGGGGCCACGCCGGTTGCTGCGTCGGGGGACAGCACGCGCGGCAGGTCCGACGTGTCGGCGGCAAGGGCGTCCAGCAGCTTGGGCGCGATGGTCAGGTTATCGCAGCCCGCCAGCGCCTTGATCTGGTCGGTGTTGCGGAACGAGGCACCCATCACCACGGTCTTGATGCCGTTGGATTTATAGTAGTCATAAATGCCGCGCACGGATTTGACGCCGGGATCTTCGTCGGGGGCATAGCTGTCGCGGCCTTCGGCCTTTTTGTACCAATCGGTGATCCGGCCCACAAACGGCGAAATCAGAAAGGCCCCGGCATCGGCACAGGCCACGGCCTGCGCCATCGAGAACAGCAGCGTCAGGTTGCAGTCGACGCCTTCATTCTGAAGAGTTTCGGCGGCGCGGATGCCTTCCCAAGTCGAGGCAAGCTTGATCAGGATTCGGTCCTTGCCGACCCCGCGCGCCGCGTAGTCGGCCACAATGTCCCGCGCGCGGGCCACGGACCCCTGCGTGTCAAAGGACAACCGCGCGTCGACCTCTGTCGAGACGCGCCCCGGCACCAGTTCGGTCAGCTTGGCACCAATGGCGACGGTCAGGGTGTCGGCCACGGCCTTGGCATCCAGACCCTTGTCGCGCCCGCTCTTGATCTCTGCCGAGACCAGCGCCTCGGAGGCCGGGTCTTTCATCGCTGCCAGCACCAGCGACGGGTTTGTCGTGCAATCCACGGGTTGATAGGTCTTGACCGCCGCAACTTCGCCGGTGTCGGCGACCACGGTGGTCATCTCGCGCAGTTGATCCAATACGGTTGTCATGGTGTCTTGCCCCTTGCTGACATCGGCGCAGTTTGGCGCCGGCGATGTTAGCGCCCTAAATGATACCCGGTAGAGGGTAAAGCCCGCAGCCGGGAGCGGCAAGGGCAAGAGGCCGGTTACAGCCGGACGGTCCCTTGGCCGCGGCAAGGGTTTCATTCACCGTTTCGACATCCAGAGCAGCGGTCACGTCGTTGGACAGCATGACACAAGGGGACCGGTTCACGTGCTTGCCGGGGCAGGTGGGGCCGGGTGGTGCCAGGCAGGGGCGCGGGAGGGCAAAGGCACTTTCCACCCAAAGGCGAATTGTCCGGCGACCTGCGGGAACGGCTCAAACCGCTGATCGGCTGGAAAACCGACAGGCAACGCTCCTGTCCGGAGGCCAAAGGGACCGGATGACACATCAAAGAGTGACGTTAGGGCAGCCTTTCAGCGCGTTAATGCTTTACAGAAGGATATTCCGGCCTTTAGGCTTTCACAGGAAGATTAGAGCAACAGGGATTATTCACATGCCGGGCACCCCCTTCATAGCGCAAGTCATACCTTTCGCAGGCAATTTTGCGCCTCGTGGCTGGGCCTTCTGCGATGGACAGCTGTTGCCGATCAGCCAGAACACGGCGCTCTTTTCGCTGGTGGGCACGATCTATGGCGGCGACGGGCGGACCACATTCGCTCTGCCGGACCTGCGCGGGCGCGCGGCGATAAATCCGGGGCGCGGACCCGGCCTGACACCCTATGTGGCCGGGGAAAAGGGCGGCGTGGAGACAGTGACCCTGACCGACCCGCAAATCCCCAATCACAATCATAGCGTGAGCCCGCGCGCGGAATCCCGTGCTGGCAACCTGACGGACCCGGCGGGCAATATGCTGGCGTCGGGCTCTACGATCTATCGCACCAACACGCCCGCCGATGACGTGGACATGGACCCCGCGATGATCGCCGAGAACACCGTCGGCGGCAACCAGCCGCACACCAATATGCCTCCCTATCTGGCGTTGAATTTCATTATCGCACTGGAAGGAGTCTTCCCGTCGCGGAGCTAGGGCGACGCTGACCAGCCGCATCCCGTGACGGACCGCCGGACCGTCGACCCTAATGAGCCATTACAGACACAGAAAGTTCCACCATGTCAGACCCATTTCTTGCCGAAATCTCGCTGTTCGGGGGCAATTTCGCACCACGCGGATGGGCCTTTTGCGATGGTCAGATCCTGCCGATCAATCAGAACCAATCGCTTTATTCCCTTTTGGGGACGACATACGGCGGCGACGGGCGCACCTCTTTTGCCCTTCCCGATCTGCGCGGACGAGTCCCGCTGCATTCGGGCAATAACTCGCAGGGGCCCGGATTGTCGCCGTACAGCCTTGGTCAGAAAGGCGGGACGGAATACGTGACCCTGACCGTGAACGAACTCCCCGCGCACAACCACGGCGTCAAGATGCGGGCGGAATCCCGCGCCGGCAACCTGACCGATCCGGGCGGCAACATGCTGGCAGCGGGCTCCACGATCTTTCGCGCCAATACACCGGCGGACGATGTGGACCTGGATGCCGCGATGATCCAGCAGTTCAACGCGGGCGGTGGCCAGCCGCACTACAACATGCCGCCTTTCCTGGCGGTGAATTATATCATCGCTCTTCAGGGTCTGTTTCCGTCGCGCAACTGACGGGCTTCGGGAACCGGGGCAGCGCCGCGCTACAGGCCGATCTGCCCGTCTCCCGTGGGATCGAACATAGATACAAAAGGGAATTGCAAGATGTCTGAACCGTTTGTCGCCCAAATCACGTTGTTTGCGGGCAACTTCGCGCCACGTGGATGGGCCTTCTGCGATGGTCAGTTGCTGGCGGTGTCGCAGAACGATGCGTTGTTCTCGTTGCTGGGGACGATCTATGGCGGGGACGGGCGCACGACGTTCGGTCTGCCGGATCTGCGCGGACGCGCGGCGATTCACGCGGGCCACGGGCCGGGTCTGTCGGACTACCGCCTTGGCGCGAGGGGCGGCATAGAAAATGTGACGCTGACCCAAATTGAGATGCCTTCGCACAACCACGGCGTCAGGATGCGGGCCGAATCTCGCGCTGGCAACCTGACCGATCCGGGCGGCAACATGCTGGCCGCGGGCTCCCCGATCTATCGCACCAACACACCGGCGGACGATGTGAACCTTGATGCCGCGACGATCCAGCAAAACAATGTCGGCGGCAACCAGTCACACACCAACCTGTCGCCGTTTCTGGGGGTGCACTACATCATCGCTCTGTTCGGCATTTATCCGTCGCGCAACTGATGCGACCCATTCAAACAAAGGAGAGCGCCATGGGTGTTCTGAACAGTCTTACACGGCGCGCCGTTCTGGCCGGGCAGGCGGCCCTTGCCGGCCTGACCGCGTTGCCGGGAATGGCATTGGCGCGCACGGAAACCGCCGCGCCGGCGGTCCCGGCGGTGGGCACGGCGGCGGCACCGGTCGCGGTCAAGGCCCCGCGCTGGCATGATGCCACAGCCGAGGAACTGGCCAGTCTGGTCGGCGACAGGTTCCGCGTCTCCACCAAGGCGCATGGCGACATTGTGCTGAAACTTGTGGCGCTGGAGCCGGGGGCCTCTGGTCCGGCGCGCCCCGGCGATCTTGTGCGCCGCGAAAGCGTCACCGCGCTGTTCGACAGCCCGGATATCGCGCCTTTGGTGGCGGATGGCCACGGGGTGCACCGGGTCTGGCATCCGCGCATGGGGGCGGCCGATCTCTTCATGACGGCGGTGCCGCGCAAACATGGCGGTGCCGACATCGCGATCGTCCTGAACTGAGCCGATCCGTGGACCTGATTCTGCGCCCGGTCCGTGCTGCGGATCGGGCGTTTCTGTTGCATCTGTTCACCGAGGCGCGGCCCGACCTTGCCGCCCTGCCGCTGCCCGAGGCCGCGCGGCGGCAGATGATCGACTTGCAGTTTGACGCGCAAAGCCGGGGCTATGCGCAGAGCTTTCCGCGCGCCAGCCATGACATCGTTCACCTGAACGGGCGGGACGTGGGGCAGCGGCGTCTGGACCGGGGGGCAGAGGCGCTGCATCTGGTCGACCTGTCGGTGCTGTCGGATGTACGGGGCCAAGGCCTTGGCACCCGCCTGCTGCGCGACATGCAGCGAGAGGCGGTAACCGCAAACCGGCCCGTCAGGCTCAGCGTTCAACACGGCAATCCCGCCGCCGGGCTTTATCGGCGGATGGGGTTTGTGGTGACCGGGGACACCGGTGTCCACCTGACGATGGAATGGTCCCCCGGATCCGCGATCAGCTAAAGATGATCTCGTAGCGGGTTGCGTCTTCGGTCTGGTTGTAGGGCGACAGGAACAGCGCGGCGACGCCAAGACCGGGCAAGGTGATCTCCCACGCGCCCTGTTGCAACATCGGGGACAGCGGTCCGCTGAGGGTCAGGGTAAAGCCGGTGCGCCGCGCATCCTCGGGCTGGGTGTTGTCGGGATGCTGCGCCACCGCATCCAGCGTCAGGGGCAACGCGCCTTCAGGAGTGGCGACCGAAACCGGCTGGCCCACCAGCGGTTCCAATTTGTCGGCGGTCAATGTCGAAATATCCATGGGCGATCTCCGGGCAGTAGGCGACTATTTTGTCCCTTATGCAACCATACGGGGGGTTTTCAAGTTCCTGATCCCAGCTTATGACTCACTAAACGGGAATTCCGTTAAGCTTATTTTCACATATGCGTGGCGCAAGGGGTGAGCACATGGCAACGTTTGATTTCAATGACGGGGGCGTGGTGGTCAATGCCTCTTCGGTGGCATTCAATGACACCGGCGTCAATTTCACGATCAGCACGGTGGGCAACCCCGGCGCCAACCAGATTTCCTACAGCCCGACAATTGCGCCGGACGGTTATTTCACCATCTCCGACTTCGGCACGCTGGGCGCGTTCACCTTTGACGTCGCGGGCACAGAGGTGAACCAGTTCTTTGCGGGTAACGGCCTGCAACTGGAAATCGGCACGGTCTTCTCCGGCAACTGGAACGTGACTTTCGTGTCCGTCAACGGCGACAACGTCACCAACAATATCACGGTCACAAACGTGGCCAGCAACCAGATCATCAACCTGGGCGCAGAGACCAAGGTGTTTTCGGAAATCCGCTTTACGGCGACCAATCCGGGTGGCATGGCCGTAGACAGCCTGAACGCCACGCTGCTGTGCTTCCTCGAAGGCACGTTGATCGCCACGCCGAACGGCACCAAACCGGTTCAGGACCTGCGCGCGGGCGACACCGTGCTGACAGCGAACGGCGGCACCACCACCGTTGCATGGCTGGGCGAACAGCCGATCCAGACGGCGACGACAAACCCAGCCAAAGTGAACCCGATCCGCATCTCCGCCGGGGCGCTGGGCGATAACGTGCCTGCGCGTGACCTGCTGGTGTCCCCCGACCATGCCATCGGCATCGACGGCTATCTGGTCAACGCCAGCGCCCTGATCAACGGCAGCACGGTGACTCGAGAGGCCCGGATGCCGGGCGCGGGCTTTACCTATTTCCACGTCGAGACCGGCACCCATGAGCTGCTGCTGGCCGAAGGCTGCCCGGCGGAAACCTATGTCGATTTCATCGGTCGCGACGGTTTTGTGAACGGGGCAGAGCGCACGGACGCACCGGCGATCCCGGAAATGGCCGCACCGCGCATCAGTGCGGCGCGTCATCTGCCGCCGCAGATCCGCGCCCGTCTGGAAGCCCGTGCAGAGGCATCGGGCCGGACCATCCGCGCCGCCTGACCACCGGATTTATTGTTGTGACATGCGCCGCGCCCGAGGGATTGACTTCTCCGGGCGCGCTTGCCCTTCTCCGGGTGCCGAATGGGAGACCCCGACATGACCAGCCCCGCCGCGCCAACCGACGCCGCCGCTCTTGAGACCGTCAACGCCGAACTGGCCCGTATTGCCCGCCACCAGAACGCCGGGCGGCTGGCCGAGGCGGGCGCGGCCCTGGACCGCTTGCTGGAGCAATACCCCGGTCACCCCCGGCTGGTGCACCTCAAGGGGCTGAACCTTGTCCGTCTGGGCCAGATGGACGCGGGCATGGCGCTGCTGGACGACGTGGCCAACCATCAGCCCGACGACGTGGCGGTGCTGGTCGATATCGGTACGCTGCTGGCGCAGCAGGGCAAGATGGACGCCGCCCGCGAAAAATTCCAGACCGCTGTCGAGGTCGCGCCGAACTATGCGCTGGGCCATGCCAATCTTGGCGCGGCGCTGGTGGTGGCCAAGGAGTACGCCCGCGCCGTTCCGCATCTGGACCGCGCCATCGCGCTGGACCCCGACGTGCTGGACGTCCACCTGAACCTTGCGCAGGCCAACCTGCGCACCGGCAATTTCCAGCGCGCCGTTGATGGGCTGTTCCGGGCGCTGGCGGTTGATCCGCAGTCGGTGGCGGTGCATGTGAACCTCGCCCATGCGCTGTTCCGCCGTGAACGCCACGAGGCCGCGGAACACCACGCCCGCCGCGCCATCGAACTGGCCCCTCAGGCGGGCGAGGCCTGGCTGCATCTGGGCAATACGCTGGCCGCTTCTGGCCGGATGGAGGAGGCCGCACAAACCTTTCTGCGGGCTGCGACGCTGCCGGGAATGGCGCTGTCGGCCTTCACGCGGCTGGCGAACCTGCGCAAGATCAAACCCGACAGCCCGGAATGGAAGGGCATGCAGGCGGTGGCGCAAAATGCCGACCAATTGCCAGATGAGGCCCGCGCGACGCTGGAATTTGCGTTTGGCAAGGCGCAGGACGATCTGGGCGACCCCGACGCCGCCTTTGCCCACTATGCCGAAGGCAATCGCCTCACGCGCGGGCTGTTTCCCTACGACCGCGCCGCCAATACCGCCCGCGCCGAACGGTTGCGCGCGCTGGTGACACCTGCGCTGTTGGACCGCCACGCGGGCGCCGGGCTGCGCGGTGTGGCGCCGGTTTTCATCTGCGGGCTGCCGCGCTCCGGCACCACCTTGATGGAGCAGATGCTGTCGCGTCATCCAGCCGTGCAGGCGGGCGGTGAGATGCTGGCGGTGCAGCGCGCCTTTCAGGTCAACCCGCGCCTGCGTGCGGTCTTGGAAGAGCGCGCGCCCGACAGCGAGCTGACCGATGATGATTTCACACGGCTGGGCGAGGACTATCAGTCTTATCTGCATGGCGAGGGGCTGCGCAGCCCCCGTGTCACCGACAAGATGCCGGGCAATCAGCTATACATCGGGTTGCTGGCGCTGGCCTTGCCAGAGGCCAAGTTCCTGATCATGCGGCGGCACCCACTGGACGGGCTGGTGTCGAACTACCTACAAAACTTTGGCCAAAACCAGCCGGTCTCTGCCGACCTTGAGGATCTGGCCGAATCCTGGCGTCAGTTCGACCTCAATGCCAAACACTGGACATCTCTGCTGCCGGACCGCGTGCAGGAGGTCTCGTACGAGGCGCTGGTCGCCGACCCCGAGGGGCAGGCCCGCGCGGTGCTGGATTTCCTTGGGCTCGACTGGCACGGCGATGTGCTGGATCACACGGCGTCCATGCGGCAGGTCAATACCGCCTCGGTGGCGCAGGTGCGTTCGCCGATCTATGGTACCTCGGTGGCGCGCTGGCGGCGCTACGGCGCGCATCTGGGACCGCTGGCCGAGGCTCTGGGGGGCGCGTTGACCGCCGAGGAACGCAGCGCCTGCGGGCTGGACGCCTGAGCCTTGACTGAACAGACCATCCCCGAACTGCTGGCAGGGGCCCGGACACGGCAGGCCGAAGGCGATCCTGAGGGGGCCGACGGTCTGTATGAACAGGCGCTGAAATTGCGGCCCGACCACGCGGGCGCATGGCTGGCGCGGATCGAACTGGCGCTGGCGCAGGGGCAGGCGGCGCAGGCCTTGCGCTACTGCGACACGGCCTTGCCGCTCTGTCCCGGTCACCGGCTGGCGCTGCTCACCAAACGCGCCCGCGCGCTGGAAACAGACGGCGACCGCGACGCGGCGCTGGCGCTGCTGACGGACTTGCGCTCTGAGGCGCCCGAGGATCTGCCGCTGGCCGCCATCACGGCGGGGATGTTGCACCGCGCCGGGGCCGTGGCGCAGGCCGAAACCGCCTATCGGGATGTGCTGGCCCTGCGACCGGATCATGCGGGCGCATGGCTGGCACTGGTCGAGATGACGCTGGCCGGTGGCGACGCCGAACAGGCGCTGAGCCTTGCGGTCGAGGCAGAGGCGCTGTGCCCGGCGCAGGCGATCCCCCTGCGGATCAAGCGGGTGCGCGCTCTGGAGGCGGTGGGACAGGCCGACGCGGCGCTGGCGCTGACCGTGACATTGCGCGAAACCGTCCCCGACAATGCGCAGCTTGCGCTGACAGAGGCGCGCATCCGGCGCAGGGCGGGCGATCTGGCGGCGGCGGATGCCGCCTATCGCGACGTGCTGCTGCGGCAGCCCGATCACGCCGGGGCCTGGTTGGGCCGGATCGACATTGCCCAGACAGAGGGCGATCCGGACCGCGCATTGGCGCTGGTGGTCAAGGCGCAGGTCCTGCGGCCCGGCGACCCGGTGCTGATCGCCCGGCAGGCCGGGCTTTTGTTGCACATGGGCCAACCCGATGCCGCGGTCTCCCGGTTGCGCGCGGCGCTGGCCGAGACCCCGCAAGAGCCGCGCCTGCAACTGGAACTGGCCCGCGCGTTGATGCAGGCGGGCCGGACAGCAGAGGCGGAATGCCTCTTTGCCGCCTGTCTGGACGATATGCCCGACAATGCCGAGGTACGGCTGGATCTGGCGCAGGCGCAGGCGGCGCGGGGTGCGCTGGACGCGGCACTTGCCACGCTTGAGGGGCACGCAGAGCGCAGCCCGGCGCTGGGTCTGAAAGCCGCAGAACTCATGGCGCGCACCGGGCAGGGGGACCGCGCCGCGTTACTGGACCGGCTGGCGGTCGAGGCCCCCCGGATGAGCGAGCCCGAGCTTTTGCGCCTGTTCAAGCTGGGGGAGCAATCCGACCACACCGCCGCAGCGGTGGCGGTGGTCGAGACGGTCGCCGCGCGCGCGTCCTTGTCGCCGCTGATTGCGCGGTTCCTGCTGACCCGCGCGCGGGTGATCCTGCCGCCCGAGGCGGTGTTCGGGGTGCAGGCCGCGCTGGACGCGCGGCTGCCGCCGTCGCGCCTGCCGGAATTTCGCGCATTTGCCACCGGGCTGCTGTGCGGCCCGGAGGCGGCGCTGACGCGGGCCCGCGCCGATCTGCCGGCCCGGCGCGACACACAGGGCGCGGCCCTGCTGGGGGAACGTCTGCTGGATGCGGGCGAACGTCAGACCGCGTTCCGTTACCTGCGCGCCTGCGTCCGGCGCTGGCCCGGCGCGCCGCGCCTGCGCCGCCAGTACCTGCGCGCGGCCATAGAGACCGGGCAGCTTGACGCGGGTCACGACTGGCTGGACGGACTGGAGGCGCGCTTTCCGGGCCTCGACCTTGGGCTCGACCGGATGCACCTGATGGTGCAGGAAGGACGCCTGGAAGAAACCCGTGACATGGCGGAGGCCCGCGCCGAGGCCGGTCTGGCGATGCTTCCGCCGCGCCAGTTTCTCGACGTGGCGCTGGCGCTGGGCGATCTGGAGACCTCGGCCGATCTGGTGCGGCAGGTGCAGCGCGACCCCGAGGCCGGGCGGCAGAACGCGGCGCATTTCTCGACCACGCTGCACGGCGCGCAGTTCAACGAGTTGCGCCTTTTCGCCGCCGCGCGCGATCAGGCAGAGGCGGCGGGCGAGGCACCCGGACAGGCGCGCGCGCGGCTGGCGCAGGACTTTTTCTTTCCCGCCGCGCAGATCGTAGCGGGCCACGCGGCGCGGCTGGGTCCGCGCCCCGGCGCGGGAACGGTGCCCCGGCGGATCTTTCAGTATTGGAACACCCCCAAGGTGCCCGATGAGGTCGCCGCCCTGATGCAAAGCTGGCAAGCGGCTGCCGGGTTTGAGCATCACCTGTATGACCGTCCCCGCGCGCTGACCTTTCTGCGCGAGCATTTCGGACAGCGCCACGCCCGCGCCTTTCAACTGGCGAATTCCCCGGCGGAGGAATGCGATTTCCTGCGGCTTTGCCTGCTCTACCGGCACGGCGGGGTCTACGCCGATGCGGACGACAAACTGGCGGGCGACGCCGAGGCGCTGATTTCCGAAGGCCCCGGCATGATCGTCACGCGCGAACTGTGGGGCGCTGTCGCAAACAACGTGATCTGCGCGCCGGAGGGGCATCCGCTGTTGCTTTGGGCGCTGCGGGCGGCGGGGCGGTCCCTGCTGGCGCGTGAGAACGACGGCACGTGGTTCAAGTCGGGGCCGGGGCTGATGACCCGCGCGGTGGCCGTCTGGCTGGATCAGGAGCCGCCCGAAGAGGCGGCGCAGGGCCTGACGATCCTGACACAGGCGCAGCTGGCCGCCCACGTCCAGCCGCATGTGCGCCTCAGCTACAAGACCTCGGGCCAGTACTGGAACGCCCGCGACCGGCACGCGCCGCAGCCGCTGGTGGCGGCCCTTGGCGGCATGGCGGAACCGGTCGCGCGGTAACCCGCTTGCGATTGCAACAAAGGCGTGCCCCAGGCGGGGGCTTATGTCAGCCGCTAAGGGGGGGGCGCAACGCCGAAAAGGCCCGCACCATCGCGCAGGCTGGCGCGGGGGGGACGGGCCCGGATCACGTCGACGGGCGTGCCGTGGCGCTACACCACTTCGATCACACCCTTGTCGATGGCCAGCATATAGCCGCGCCGGGCGATGTTCTTGACCAGCAACTCGCTGACCATCTGGTTGCCCAGCCCGTCGCGCAGCCGCTTGATCCTTGTGGCCCCGGCGGCCTCGTCGCAATCGGCCTCGGCCTTGCCCGAGATCATCGACTCGATCTGGCTGCCGGACAGCATCTCATCGTCCATGCGCGCCTCGGCCAGCACGGCCAGCGTCTCCATCATCGCCTCTGTCAGCTTGAACCCCATGGTGTTCAGGTAGACGGTGTTTTCTTCGCGTGAGATGATCAGGCTGGACACTTCGATCCCCGACCGCTCGATCTGGGCCATGCGGCGGTTCAGCGACACCAGCATCACCAGAAAGACCAGCGCCGCCACCAGCATCGCGGCGGCAAAGACCAGCAGCACAAAGATCACCACACGGTAGCTGGCCAGCGTGTCGGAAAAGGCGGTTCCGGACTGGGCGAGGATCTCCAGCAACTTGACCTCGGCCTGACTGTTCAGGGTGTCGTTCTCGACAAAGATCCGCTCGACCCGCGTGTTGAACGCATTGGCGTCGGGTAGGGTCAGCATCAGCACCGCCCCCACAATGGCC
Organism: Antarctobacter sp.; assembly: GCF_048262615.1. Lineage (GTDB taxonomy): Bacteria > Pseudomonadota > Alphaproteobacteria > Rhodobacterales > Rhodobacteraceae > Antarctobacter. The sequence goes on along the minus strand of NZ_JBLXFB010000005.1, from coordinate 232,853 downwards.
AGAATCGCCACGATGACAATGATGCCTCCGGTGACGATACGTGAGCCTGAACGGCGGCTTTCGCTAGCGGTAATAGTGTGAGCCTGCACTGCGTTTTTCCGTTGAACTTGGCGGCGACGATGTGACCTTTACCACGTTCAGTATGGTCCAGCCACCGGAGGAAATCCGGGACTGGACAACCCCGGCAGGCGATGACGGGCAGTTTCCGGACAGCGCCACGATTCCATAATGCAGGCCGTAGGGGCTGTTGCGCTTGGCCTTGTAGTGGACATAGCAATCAGCGGCGGCGGCGCTCGGGAAGGCCAGCAAGACGAGTATCGATGCCGCCGCTAGGCGACGCAGGAGGGCAGGATACATGATGGGGCGACCGATTTGAGACATGGATTCAGCCTGCCCTTACGACCGGAGAAATTCAATAACCAGAAGGGGCTGGCGCCATGGTTATCCAATATCACCCCCCTGTTATTGCGACACAGGCCCGACTGACGCGACGTTGGGGTCCGGAGTACCCGACTTGACGGCGCTCCGGCCCATTCATCCGAAAGGAATTGACCCATGTCTGCACGTTTCATCACTTCGCTGCTTGCGGCTGGCGCGCTTGTCGTCTCCATGGCCGCGGCCTCGCCGGTTCAGGCCGGGCATGACAAGAACTTCAAACGTTTTGTCGGGGCCGCAATCGGTCTCTACATTCTGGGACAGGCGCTTGAAAACAACAACCGGGGCCGCGTCGTGAGGCATCACAACACGCACCGCAAAGTCTATCGCAACCATCACCGCCACGGCGGCAAATGGAAACAGCGCAACGGACGGCGGGACAACTGCCGCAACGATGGTCGTCGCCACAACAACCGCTGCTGGTAAACCCGGACACAAATTTCGAGCAGCCCCGCGCAAGGCGGGGAAACGGCCCCGGACGACACAGTCCGGGGCCTTTGCCTGTCCGGCGTCCCCTTTGGGCCCCGAGCCGCCGATGGCTCTGTCCGATCCCGGCCCGCGAAAGGGCGGCATCAGGCGCGACGGCTCTGTGCCGAGGCATGTGCCCATCCGTTTTGCCATGGCGCAGGCGACGTCCCACAAGGTCCGCTGCTGCTCTCGTGCGTCGGCAATTCGCCTTGCCGGGGCGGTCGCGCGTCGGCGGCCAGTTTACACGCCCGGTATCCGTGACTATCTAGACGGACCATGGCCAAGAAACCCAAGTCCGACCCGAACTACAAGGTGATCGCCGAGAACCGGCGCGCGCGCTACGATTACGCGATCGAGGACGATATCGAATGCGGCATCATCCTCACCGGGTCAGAGGTCAAATCCCTGCGCGAGAACACCACCAACATCGCCGAAAGCTATGCGGCGGTCGAGGAAAGCGAGCTGTGGCTGGTGAACTCCTACATCGCCCCCTATGAGCGCGCGATGTTCAGCCATGAGGAACGCCGACGGCGCAAGTTGCTGGTGTCCAAAAAAGAACTGTCGCGGCTGTGGAACGCCACCCAGCGCGAGGGCATGACGCTGGTGCCGCTGGTGATGTACTTCAACCACAAGGGCATCGCCAAGATGAAGATCGGCATCGCCAAAGGTAAGAAGAACCACGACAAGCGGGAAACAGAGGCCAAGCGCGATTGGGCCCGCCAGAAACAGCGCCTTCTGAAAGAGCGTCACTGATCTACTTGACGTTGAGTGGCGTCAGGTGATTTCCTGTCAGTGACCCGTTCGCACAAGCGCGGACGACATGGGGCGCTTTGACATTGCGACATTTCCTGTTTGTGCTTTTGGCAATCTTGGCCGCGCCGGTGTCGGCGCTGGATGAGGCCACGGTCTTTGACAAGACGGTGGCCTATCTGACGCGCGATGCCGATTGCAGCGAAGCCACGACAGAGCCGGGCTGGGAACGGCGCGTGTTGACCATGCCCCGCGACGGCTATCGTCTGCGCTACAGCCGGTTCGGCTGTGCGCCGGGGGCCAAGGGTGCGCTGGTGATCGCTCCGGGCCGCAGCGAGCCATCGTATGAATACGTCGAAACCGCGATGGATTTCATCGCCCGCGGTTTTGCGCCGGTCTACGTGATCGACCATCGCGGGCAGGGCCTGTCGCCGCGTCTGCTGGCCGATCCCGACAAAAGCCATGTCGAGGATTTTGGCGACTATATCGCGGATTTCACCCAGTTCGTCGCGGCGGTCGAGGCGGATTTGTCCGCGCTGGGCGCCAGCCCCGACCTGCCGCTGTTCCTGACCTCGAACTCGATGGGTGGGGCGATTGCCATCGGCTATTTGCAAAAGGTCGGGGGTGACACGCCTTTTGCGGCGGCCGCCCTCGTCAGTGCAATGATCCATGTGAACTACATCAGTTATACCGGCAAACGGGCCCGCTGGCTCAACCTGCGGATCTATTCCGAAAGCGGGGTCGCGGTACAGGGCTGGTGGCGGTGCGCCGTGGCGTGGCTGTGGAATGACGATCTGTGCCACGACTACGCCTCGGCCAGAACCTTTGGCCCTTATCAGCCCGGCACCCGCAGTTTCGAACAGGACGCCGAGGCGATGATGACCCGCAGCCGCGCCCGCTATGCTCTGCGCACCCATATGTGGGATCACTTTGACTGGAGCGGGATTCGCAAGGCGGAATACGCCGGCGAAAACTGGCAAGGGCCGCAGATCGGCGGCACCACCAACAGTTGGGCGCGGGGCTCTGTTCGCTTTCTGCGCGAGATGCGCGCGCCCGACAGTCTGGCGCGCATGGTCGACACACCGGTCCTGCTGCTGAGCGGCACGCGTGATCTGCGCGCCTACCGGCAATATCCCGGCGTCTTCGACGCGCCGCCGGACCTGTCCCGCCACACCGGGTTCTGCGACGACCTGAACGCCGCCAGCCTTGCGGCGGACAAGGGCTATGCCTGCCAGTTTTCGGCCATCAACGGGGCGTTCCACGAGATTTACAAGGAACGCGATGCCACGCGGAACACCGCGCTGGACATGGTCGAGGGGTTCTTTCTGCGCCACGTTCGTTGACGGGACCCCGACGCGAGCGGATGGCCCATGGCCAGCGCCCCGCGCAGCCCGCTACCTGATCATCACAGGCCCCGCGTGGCGGCATTTCCGCTCCTTGGGCCGGTTCGCGGTGAGACCCGCTTGCATGCCGCTGCCCTCTTGCCTAATCACTTGGGTATCACGGATGAGGGGGACCCATGTTCGTTGACGATCCCAAGACGCTTGTCTCGACCGAATGGCTGGCGCAGCACCTGAATGACCCCGACCTGCGGGTCCTCGATGCAAGCTGGTACCTGCCCGACATGGGCCGGGACCCACGCGCCGAATACGCCGCCGGGCATATCCCCGGCGCGCGCTTTTTCGACATCGACGATGTGTCCGACGCCCGGTCGGATCTGCCGCACATGGCGCCACCGCCCGAGAAATTCATGTCGCGGCTGCGCGCCATGGGGGTCGGCGACGGCCATCAGGTGGTGGTCTACGACGGCATGGGCCTGTTTTCCGCCCCCCGCGTCTGGTGGCTGTTCAAGCTGATGGGCAAGGACGACATCGCCGTGCTGGATGGCGGGTTCGCCAAATGGCAGGCCGAGGGCCGCCCGGTCGAGGATATGGACCCGATCGTGCGCGACCGTCACATGACCGTGCGCCGTCAGGCCCATCTTGTGCGCGACGTCACGCAGGTCTCTGCCGCCGCAAAGCTGAAAAACACAGAGGTGATCGACGCCCGTTCACCGGCACGTTTCGCGGGCGCGGCCCCGGAACCGCGCGCGGGCCTGCGCGCGGGCCATATTCCGGGATCGAAAAACGTCTACTACCGGGATCTGCTGACCGAGGCGGGCACGCTCAAGGACAACGACGCCCTGCGCGCGGTGTTCGGGGCCGCAGGCGTCGACCTGTCGAAACCGGCGATCACCACCTGCGGGTCGGGCGTGACGGCGGCGATCCTCAGCCTTGCGATGGAACGCATCGGCAAGAGCGACCATTCACTTTATGACGGCTCGTGGGCGGAATGGGGCGCATTTGCAACGCTGCCCGTCGCCACGGGACCCGCCGACTGACCGGAGAAAAAGATGTTCGAGACGATCAAGGAACAACCCGCCGACAAGATCCTGATGCTGATGCAGGCCTTTCGTGAGGACCCGCGTGACGGCAAGATCGACCTTGGCGTCGGCGTCTACAAGGACGCAAGCGGCAACACGCCGATCATGCGCGCGATCAAGTCCGCCGAACAACAGCTGTGGCAGGCGGAACAGACCAAGGCCTATACCGGGCTGGCGGGCGACCCCGGCTTTGCCGATGCGATGGTGGCTCTGGTGCTGGGCGACGCGGTGGCGCGCGACACCGTGGCCGCGGCGGCAACGCCCGGCGGCACCGGGGCGGTGCGTCAGGCCTTTGACATGGCCAAGATGGCCAACCCCGATGTGCGGGTGTTCGTCAGCGACCCGACATGGCCGAACCACCTGTCGATCCTCAAGCACATGGGGATCGAAACGGTGATGTACCGCTATTTCGACAATGACACCGGCGGCGTGACTTTCGACGGCATGATGGCCGACCTCGCGCAGGCGGGCAAAGGCGACATCGTGCTGCTGCACGGCTGCTGCCACAACCCGACCGGGGCCAACCTGAACGTGACCCAGTGGCAGGCGGTGATCGACCTGCTGAACCGGACCGGGGCCACGCCGATGGTGGATATTGCCTATCAGGGCTTTGGCGACGGGCTGGAGGACGACGCGCAGGCGGTGCGGATGATCGCCTCTTCGGTGCCGGAATGCCTGATCGCGGCGTCCTGTTCCAAGAACTTTGGCATCTACCGCGAACGCACCGGCCTGTTGATGGCTGTGGCGCAGGACGGCGGGGCGAAAAAGCTGAACCAGGGCACGCTGGCCTATCTCAACCGGCAGAACTTTTCCTTCCCGCCGGACCACGGCGCGCGTCTGGTGACCATGGTGCTGACCGATGAAACGCTGCGCGCCGACTGGAAAGCGGAACTGGAAGAGATGCGGACAGGCATGCTTGGTCTGCGTGAAGCACTGGCAAACGAGTTGCAACGCCTGTCCGGGTCGGACCGGTTTGGGTTCCTTGCCCAGCATCGCGGCATGTTCTCTCGCCTTGGGGCCAGCCCCGAGCAGGTCGAAAAGCTGCGCGCGGACTCGGGTGTTTATATGGTCGGCGATTCGCGCATGAACATCGCCGGTCTGAACGCGCAGACCGTGCCCTTGCTGGCCGAAGCGATCATCAAAGCGGGCGTCTGACCCAAAGGGGCGGGCCCTGCGGGGCCCGCGCTTTATATCTCGTGGGCGGCCTTTGGCCGCCTGCCTCGGGGTTTGCCTCCGGCGGGGATATTTTTGGACAGAAGAAGCCGGGGTCGCGTGGCGATTTTTGCGGACTCGAAATGGGAACAAAACGGGAATATACCTCCTGTCATGTTCGCCGAGCTGTGCATCACCTCGAATTTCACCTTTCTCACCGGGGCTTCGCACCCGGAGGAGTATATGGAGCGTGCCGCCTTGATGGGGGTGTCCGCCATTGCCGTGGCGGATGTGAATTCCGTGGCGGGGATTGTGCGGGCCTATAGTGCGGCGCGCGAGATTGCGCGGCAGGTGGCAGAGTTGGAGCGGCTGGAGGCCGAGGGCGGGCTGATTGGCCCGCCTGTGCCGCCGGGCCTGCCAGCGCCGCCGCGTGCGCCGGTGCGCAATGTGCCACGGCTGATCCCGGCGGCGCGGCTGGTGTTTGAGGAGGGCGTCGAGATGACGGCGCTGGCCGCCTCGCGCAAGGGCTGGGCGCTGTTGTGCCGGATGTTGTCGGCGGGGCGGTTGCGGTCGAAGAAGGGCGATTGCCGGTTGCGCTTGTCGGATCTGCCGGCGGTGGCGGAGGGGGTGGCGTTTATCCTGCATGTGCCGGCTGCCCCGGAGGCGGCTTGGCGCGACCGGGTGGCGGCCTTGGTGCGGGTGCATCGCGGGCGGATGCATCTGGCGCTGGCGCCGCGCTATGATGGTGAGGATCGTCGGCGGTTCGATCTGCTGGCCCGGTTGGCCGAGGGCTTTGGCCTGCCTACCGTGGCGACGGCGGTCCCCCTGATGCATCACGGTCGGCGGCGGCGGATGGCCGATGTGCTGAGTGCGATCCGCATTGGCGGACGGGTGGACAGGCTGGGCCGTGCGGCGCTGGCCAATGGCGAACAACGGTTGCGCTCAGAGGTCGAGATGCGCCGCCTGTTGGGGCGGCATGAAGGGGCAGTTGACCGCGCCGCCGCGCTGGCCGGGCGCTGCGGCTTTGATATCGGATCGTTGCGCTATGAATATCCCTCCGAGATCGCCGGAGGCGAGACAGCGGGGGGGCGGCTGTCACGCCTTGCCCATGAGGGGCTGAAATGGCGCTATCCGCAGGGTGCGCCGGAGAAGGTGCAGGTGTTGTTGCAGCATGAGTTGGCCCTGATCGCCAAGCTGAACTATGAGCCCTATTTCCTCACCGTTCGCGATATCGTTGCCTTTGCCCGGTCGCGTGGGATCTTGTGTCAGGGGCGCGGGAGTGCCGCCAATTCCGTGGTCTGTTATTGTCTTGGCGTGACCTCGGTCAGTCCCGAGATCGGCACCATGGTCTTTGAGCGCTTTGTCAGTGAGGCACGGGATGAACCGCCCGACATCGACGTCGATTTCGAACATGAGCGGCGCGAGGAGGTGATCCAGCACATCTATGAGACTTACGGTCGCCACCGCGCGGGCCTCTGCGCCACCGTCATCCATTATCGGGGCAAGCGCGCCATTCGGGAGGTCGGGGCCGCCATGGGCCTGTCTCAGGATACCATCGGCGCGCTGTCCAGCCAGCTTTGGGGGTTCTTCTCCACCAAGGGGCTGGAGGCACAACGCATGCGCGAGATCGGGCTGGACCCGGAGGACCGCCGTCTGCAACTGACGATGGAACTGATCTACGAGATCATCGGCTTCCCCCGCCATCTGTCGCAGCACGTGGGCGGGTTCATCATCACCGAGGGGCGGCTTGATGAACTGGTCCCCATCGAAAACGCCGCGATGGAGGGGCGCACCGTCATCTGCTGGGACAAGGACGACATCGACGCGCTGGGCATCCTCAAGGTCGATGTGCTGTCGCTTGGCATGCTCACCTGCATCCGCAAGGCCTTTGACCTGATCGCCACCCATCACGGGCCAAGGCACACGCTCGCCTCCTTGCCGCCCGAGGACCCGGAAGTTTACGACATGTTGTGCAAGGCGGACAGCGTCGGTGTCTTTCAGGTCGAATCCCGTGCGCAGATGAACTTTCTCCCCCGCATGCGGCCGCGCAATTTCTACGATCTGGTGATCGAGGTCGCCATCATCCGCCCCGGCCCGATCCAGGGCGACATGGTCCACCCCTACATCCGCCGCCGCAACGGCGAGGAGCGCGTGGAGTTCCCCTCGGATGAGCTGGGCGCGGTGCTGGGCAAGACCCTTGGCGTGCCGTTGTTTCAGGAACAGGCGATGCAGATCGCCATCGTCGGCGCGGGCTTTACCCCCGAACAGGCGGACCGGTTGCGCCGCTCGCTGGCCACCTTCAAGAAGCACGGCAATGTCAGCGAGTTCCGCAGCCTCTTTCTGCGCGGCATGGCGCAAAAGGGCTATGACCGCGACTTTGCTGAACGTTGTTTCAGCCAGATCGAGGGCTTCGGCTCCTATGGCTTCCCCGAAAGCCACGCCGCCAGCTTTGCCCTGCTGGTCTATGCCTCGGCCTGGCTGAAATGCCATCATCCCGGCATCTTTGCCTGCGCGCTGCTGAACGCGCAGCCGATGGGGTTTTACGCGCCCTCGCAGATCGTGCGCGATGCCCGCGAACATGGGGTTCGGGTGCGGCGCGTCTGCGTCAACCACAGCTATTGGAACAACGTGATGGAGCCGGACGGCCGGGGCGGTCTTGCCCTGCGCCTTGGGTTTCGCCAGATCAAGGGTCTGTCGGAGGACGACGCCGCGTGGCTGACGGCGGCGCGCGGCAACGGCTACCGCTCGGTGCGCGATGTCTGGCGGCGTGCGGGGCTGCAACCCTCGGTTCTGGCGCGGCTGGCAGAGGCGGATGTCTTCGCCGATCTTGATCTGACGCGCCGCGCCGCCCTGTGGGAGGCAAAGGCCCTGATGAAAGGCGGGGAACTGCCGCTGTTTGCCCGCGACATGGACGGTGAGGCGATCTCTGAGGTCGCCGCCAACCTGCCCGAGATGACCGAGGGCGAACAGGTGGTCGAAGATTACGTCGCCATGCGCCTGACCCTGCGCGCGCACCCCGTGGCCCTGCTGCGGCACATCCTGACGCCGGAAATGGGCAGGCCAGAGATGACTGAGGCGCAGCCCGCCGCCACCGAGGTCCGGGCAGATCTCGCCCGCAGCCGGCCCAGACCCGCCCCGAACTGCGGGACCGCAACGCCGAGGTGTCCCGATCCGTCATCGACGAGGTCATGACCACAGCCCCGAATGCCATCCTTCTGATCGCCAGCACCCCGGTTGCGGCCATCACCGATATCGCCACCCGGTGTCCGGATTACCACCCGCGCGCGTGATCGGATCGGGCACCATCCTTGACACCGCCCGCCTTCGCCGGCTCATCGGGCGGCACCTTGGCATCGCGCCCGGATGGATCCATGGCCATTGGACAGGGCGAACAGGCGGGGCTGTCGGTGTCGGTCGTCGAAAAGGAGGTGCCGGATGTGCCCGACGTGGCGCTGCCCTTGCCCCGTGTGGTCGGTGCCAAAGGGGGCACGGCGACGCTTTGGCCGGACCTCACCCCCGAGGAAACAGCGGCGCTGCGCCAGCCTGCTCAAGGAAATGCCGGACAGCGCGGTGCTGCCCGACTGATCAGACCGCCCGCGCCACCACCAGCCAATTGGGCAGTTTCTTGGGATAGCCCCCGGTCTCGACCACCTCGAATCCCGCATCAATCAGCGCGGACTCGATCTGTGCGGGCCGCAGGCTATGCACCGGCCCCGGAGCCTTGCCGATCTTCTGCAACGCCCAGATCAAGGGGCGGAACCATGGCTTGCCGCCAAGGCAGGGGGTTTTGGAAATGAACAAGCCGCCCTCGGGCAGCAGCCCGCGAACATGGGCCATGACCGCCGCCGGGTCATCGACCAGATGCAGCAGGTTAAAGGCCAGCACAGCGTCATACTGTTGCCCCGCGCCCGCCGTCCCGGCGGCGTCCACGGCAAAGGATACATGATCGACCGCCGCGGCCTTATCGTTGGCGATGCGCACCATTTCCATAGACAGGTCGGTGCCCAGATAACGCGCCACCCCGTCCGCCAGCTTTAACGCCGTGGTCCCGGTGCCGCAGCCCAGTTCCATCACCGACATGTCAGGCCGCAGCCAATGCCGCACCCGATCCAACGTCGCCTCATAGGCATCCATGTTGCCAATTGGCTGTGTCGCATATTTTTCCGCAATTCCGTCCCAAAAGGCCGCCGGCGTCATGACGCGTCTCCATCAAATGTGTCTGGAGCGCATATACGCCAAAGCATGTCATCCGGGGATTGCCGAATACTGCAACGGTCCCATGCGGCAACGCATGGGACCGTTGCGGGGCTGTGGGGCTATTCTGCTGCGTCCCGCTTGGGCAGAACCCAGTCACGGCGCACAAAATGGCAGGTGTAGCCGCCGGGAAGGCGTTGCAGATAGTCCTGATGTTCTGGTTCTGCCTGCCAGAAATCACCCACGGGTTCGACCTCTGTCACCACTTTACCGGGCCAGAGGCCGCTGGCATCGACATCCGCGATGGTGTCCAGCGCGCAGGCGCGCTGCTCCTCATCCACGTAGTAGATGGCCGAGCGATAGCTCATGCCAAGATCGTTTCCCTGACGGTTCACGGTGGTCGGGTCGTGGATCTGAAAGAAGAACTCCAGCAGCTTGCGGTAGGAAATCCGCTCTGGATCAAACAGGATCTCGATCCCTTCGGCGTGGGTGCCATGGTTGCGATAGGTGGCATTCGGCACGTCGCCCCCGGTATAGCCGACGCGCGTATCGATCACGCCGGGCATCTTGCGGATCAACTCCTGCATGCCCCAAAAGCAGCCGCCAGCCAGAACAGCACGCTCACTCATCGGATATCCTCCACCTGATCGATGTAATCGCCATAGCCTTCGTCCTGCATCTCATCCTTGGGGATGAACCGCAGCGAGGCGGAGTTGATGCAGTACCGCAGTCCGCCCTGCGCCATTGGCCCGTCGGGAAAGACGTGACCCAGATGGCTGTCGCCATGACGCGAGCGCACCTCGGTGCGGATCATGCCAAGGCTGGTGTCGCGTATCTCGACAACATTGTCCGGTTCGATCGGTTTGACGAAGCTGGGCCAGCCGCATCCTGATTCGTATTTTGCCGCCGAAGCGAACAGCGGTTCGCCCGAAACCACGTCGACGTAGATGCCCGGCTCTTTCGTGTGCAAGAATTCGCCGGTGCCCGGACGCTCTGTCCCGGCCTCTTGGGTGACGTGGTACTGCTCGGGGGTCAAGCTGTTGATAACCTCCGGTCTTCGCTCATATTTCGCCACGTTGTCCTCCTGTGCTACCGCGCACCTCATTAGATGGGTTGGAACCGCGATTTTCAAAGCGATTTGTCATGGAACTCACGATGCCTTGCGCGGCTCTTGCGCGATGGCGGGACGGCTGCCATGTAACGGGCGAGTGACGCGTGCTTTCTCCCAAGAAAACCGACTGTCGCTCCGGGCGCTGGGATGGCAGCTCAGCGCCCGTCCTACTGCCCCAGAACAGTGCCTGACGCCCGGTTTAAGAGGCGTTCAACGGCCCAACGGGCGGCATCCCGCACAGCAGGGTCAAGGTCGTCGCACAGGGCCTGCGCGGTGGGGATCAGCGAAACGGATCCAGAGTTGCCGATGGCGTAGCAGACGTTGCGCACAAACCGGTCGCGCCCGATCCGCTTGATCGGAGAGCCGGAAAACCGCGCCCGAAACCCCGGATCGTCCAGCACCGCCAGATCTGCCAGGGGCGGGGCCACAAGGTCACCCCGCGCATGGTACTTTACCTCCTCAGCCTGCCGGGCGAACTTGTTCCACGGGCAGACCGCAAGGCAATCGTCACAGCCGTAGATGCGATTGCCCAGACCGGCGCGCAGGTCCTCGTCCACCGGGCCTTTGTGTTCGATCGTCAGGTAGGAAATGCAGCGCCGCGCGTCGAGCTGGTAGGGCGCGGGAAAGGCATCGGTCGGACAGATATCCAGACAGGCCCGGCACGATCCGCAGTGATCCTGCTCGGCCCCGTCGACCTCCAGATCCAGCGTGGTAAAGACACAGCCCAGAAACAGCCAGGATCCCAGCCGCCGACTGACCAGATTGGTGTGCTTGCCCTGCCACCCAAGGCCCGCCGCCTGTGCCAAGGGTTTTTCCGGCACCGGCGCGGTGTCGACAAAAACCTTGATCTCACCGCCCGCCGCGTCGATCAGCCACCGGCCCAACCGTTTCAGCCGCTTCTTGACCACGTCGTGATAGTCACGATTGCGGGCGTAGACACTGATCGCGGCGCTCTCACGCGCCTCCAACACGGCCAGAGGGTCCTCGTCCGGTCCATAATTCTCGGCCAGCATGATGACAGAGCGCGCCTCGGGCCAGAGCACATCCGGCGCGCCGCGCCAATGCACTCGGTCCGCAAGCCAGCCCATCTGGCCGTGATAGCCCTGCGCCAGAAAAGCCTGCAACCGCGCCATGACCTCCGGAACGTCACCGGGGCGGCAGATGCGGCAGTCGGCAAACCCCATATCGGTGGCCTCGTGCTTCAGGCGCTCGGTCAGACCGGTCACAAGGCCCCCCGTTTCTTCTGTCTGAAAATATCCCGGGGGCGGCCCGCAGGGACGGGGGCAGAGCCCCCCACGATTTTTCGACGAAAAATCGCCTCCCGCTCAGAAATCAAGGTCGGCATAATGCGCCGGAGGTGGGAAACCCGGCACCTGATCGGCAAGGATCGACCGAAAGGCGGGGCGCGACTTGATCTTGGCGTACCAGTCCTTGACCACCTCGGACCGGTTCCAGTCCACGTCCGAGATATAATCAAGGCTCGACAGATGCGCGGCGGCGGCGAAATCGGCCAGCGTCATGTTGTCCCCCGCCAGCCAGCGGCGGTGATCCAGCAGCCAGGCCATGTAGTCGAGGTGATACTTGACCGCCTTGGCACCGGATTTGACGTTGCCACTGTCGGGAAAACCCGCCTTCATCACCTTCTTGTTCACCCGCTCGTATAGCAGCTTTGACGTGACCTCATTGTGGAACTTGTCATCGAACCAGCCCACGATGCGGCGCACCTCGTAACGGGCATCGGCAGAGCGCGGCATCAGCGACGGCTCGGGGTATTTTTCTTCGATCCACTCGCAGATCGCGGCGCTTTCGGCCATGATCTTGCCGTCGATCTTGAGCACCGGAACCTTCGCCGCCGGGTTGCGGCGCATGAAGTCCGGGTCCTTTTCCCAATAGCGTTCCTCGATCAACTCACACTCGATCTTCTTTTCAGCGAGGCTGAGTCGGACCTTGCGGCAGAACGGGGAGAGGGGAACGTGGTAGAGCTTGGCCATTTGGGATCCGGATTGCGGGGAACCCCCTCTACTTGCCGTGAAAGCGGTCCGGTTTCAACGGGATTGATGGGAAGTGGCGAAGCGGTGCCGCCCGTGGATCATCGGGCAGGGGGTGTGTCGGTTGCCCATCGCGTGAGCCAGGGCATGTGCAGGTCGTCCGCAACGTGGCGGATCGGTGGCGGCCTGCGCCAAATGGCAAAGGCCGCGAACAACCGATTTCAGTTCAATCCGAAACGCGGTAGGGTGCCGCCATGACACAGCTTGCCCTGCATCACATTTCACTGCCCGTGCGTGATCTCGCGCGGTCGGCAGAGTTCTATGACACCGTTTTGGGCCTGCCCCGGCTGGACCGGCCCGGGTTTGGGTTTGACGGGCTGTGGTACGGCTGTGGCGATGGGCAGTTGCACCTGATCGTCAACCCCGACGGCACCTATCGCAGCGGGCCGGTGACGGGCGGGGATGTGCATTTCGCCCTGTCGACTGATGATTTCGACGGCGTTTTGGCCCGGTTGGCAGAGTCCGGCTACCGCGAAGACGCCGCCGTCGACACCGCGACACACCTGCGGGTCAGGCGTGACAGCGATGCCGGTTTCGCGCAGGCCTTTCTCATGGACCCGGACGGGCATCTGGTCGAGATCAACCGCGCCCGCGGCTGACCCGCCTCAGTCCGCCGCGCGGCGGATGCGATAGTGCGTCTCGGCGGCGAATTTGCCTTCGATCACCGTTTCATCGCCATCGGCCCAGCGGATCGTGACCCGAGTCGCTTCAACCGCGTCGCCAAGACCAAAATGCGCGACAGGTGCGTCGAATGACATGAAACCGCCGCCCAGTTGCAATTCCTGCGTCCGGGTCACGCCGTTTGTATCCGTCACCCGGATCGTCGCGCCGATGCCATCGCGGTTGCCGTCCAGATCCTCAAAAGACACCGCCAGCGCGTGGCCCGCTTGCGCGTTGTTGCGGAACACCGCCAGCGGGCCGTTCACGGTATAAGTCACAAGGTCCAGATCGCCATCGCCATCCATGTCGAACTGCGTCGATGTCGCCGTCATCAGGTAATCCTCCAGCCCGAAGGGGCCAGAGGCCTCGGCAAAACCGCTGCCGGTGTTGTGGTAGAACAGGTTCGACGGGCTGACCTCATTCGGGACCCATGTGCCGTTGACGATATAGACATCGCTCAGCCCGTCCTCGTCGAAATCGGCAATCTTTGTGTCCCAGCTCCAGCCGCCGATTTCCAGTCCCATGTCCTTGGCCACGTCGGCATAGCCGCCCTTGCCGTCGGGCGTCAGCAACACGTTAAAGCTCTTGATCTGCGGCAGGGCGGCGTCGGCTTCTGCCGCCGGGATCGGGCGAGAGGGCTTGAAGTGCACCTCGCAATAGGCGCGGGCCTTGTACTGATCCGCCGGGATCATATCGCAAATGCCCGCATCCTTGCGCTGAATCGCAAGGTCCTTGATCAGCATGGATTTGCATTCGGCCTGATATCGCCCGGTCAGGTCCTGACAGCGGCTGGCATATGTCGGGTCAAAGCTGTTGCCGGAACGATACCATTCCTTGATCGCCATGTTGCTTTCGCAGATTGCCCGCTGGTCGTCGCGAGTGATCGTGGCGCAGTAGCGCTCCAGTGGCTGCATCTTGAGCTTGGCAGAGACGCCCGAAGACCGCCCCGCGATCTGCGCAAGATACAGCTCTGCCGCGCCGTCGTTGTTCAGGTCGGCGGTCTTGATCGCCATTGTGGTCGTGGTGGTGTGCGGAATGATCCCGTCCTGAAAGGTGATCGCACGGAATCCGCCCGCGCCGTCCCCCATGTAATAATAATCCGGCACCTCGAAATCATTGCCGACCAGCAGGTCGGCCTTGCCATCGCCGTCAAGGTCGGTGAACAGCATCGACAGCGTCTCACCGGGGATGCCGGGCAGGACGGTATGTGCGGCGCCTGTTAATGCGCCGCTTTCGTTCCAGATGACGCGGTCGCGGGATTCCTCGCCCGGAATGCGGCGATACCAGCCCGCGGCCCAGTTGCCGACACCCAGGTCCAGATCGCCGTCCCGGTCCGGGTCGCCAAAGGTCAGCGCCATGCTCAGGGACGCGCCGGGCGTGTTGGTGACTTCTTGCGGCGCACCGAACCCGTCCGGCCCGTTCATCAGGGTGAAATTGCCGCGCTGGTAGGTGGCCAGAAACAGGTCGCGCCAGCCGTCGTTGTCGATGTCGACCAAAACGGCGTTGAAGACGGGCGCATCGGCCAGCGGTCCAAGGTCAATCTCCATCGGGGTGAACTGGCCCGTGCCGTCATTGGCAAACAGGCGCAGGGCAACCTCGGTCGAGGCGACGGCAAGGTCGATATCGCCATCCCCGTCGATATCCCCAGAGGCAAGACTGCGCCCCTCCCAGAAGGGGGGCCACATGTCGGCCATGGTGAACTCGATCGGCTGGTCCAGCCCGATCTCCCAGCCTTCGAGCCGGGTGAACCCGGTTCCCGCGGCGGGGGAAGGGGGGGCAAAGGGGCGGGGTTCCACAATGATGCGGGCGGCGTCGGGGCTGGTGACAACCCATGGGTCGCCCTCGGCGGCCTGAGCGGCCCACAGCAGGCGGGGCGTCTCTGCCTCACCGGTCAACATCCGCAATGCGCGGTCACTTTGCCATTCGTGGTAGTAATGCGCGCCCGCACCGGACAGGATGCCCAGCCCCGCGATGCTGGCAGCCAGCCAGAGCCCGGCGCGCAGGCCCACCGATTGCGCCACGATAAAGAAGGAGTAAACGCTGAAGCTGCCCAAGGTGAACAGCAGCGCCATGACGTAGCCATGGCTCAGTCCCAGACCCAGCAGCGCGCCCGTCACCACCACGTCAAAGGCGATGGGAACCGGCAGGAACACCCCGACCAGTGCGATCAGAACCAGAACGACCAGACTGAAACTCAGCCCGGTGATCAGCTCCTGCGGCAGCAGCGTGGCGACCACCGCCCCCAGAATGCCCGCCAGCAGCATCAGCGGCACGGTCATCTTGACGATGTACCAGAGGTTTTTCAGATAGCTCACCAGCACGTCCCACAGGGCGCGGTGCACGCCGGTCAGCGGTGCGGGCGGCACGGTGGCCACGCGCTGTGCGGGGGGAATTTCCTTTTGCGGCAGGTGGCGGCAGATCAGTGGCACGACCACAAGGATCACCAGCAGACTGAGCGCGATCTTGGTCAGCGCCATGTAGAACGGCAGCAGGCTGAACAACATCGTCAGCACCACCACGTTCAGGGTGGGTGAGGCGATCATCGCCGACAGCGTGGTTTCCGCCCGCAGGCCGCCTGAATACATGCCCCTTGCGATGGGCGCGGCGCAGTTGACGCAGACCCCCAGCGGCGTGCCGATGGCCAGACCCAGCGCGCTGTTGGCAAACCCACCCTTGAAGCTCTTGCGCCGCACATAGGGGGCCGCGGTCAGAAAGGCGGCGGCAAAGAGCACGCCAAAGGTCATGCCCTTCTTGTTGGTGTTGATCCAGTTGAGCGTGGACCAGAACATCCGTTGCAGCACGGTCATGTCCTCGGTCAGGGGATACTTGGCCTCGAACCCCAGCGGATCCTCCAGCAGGATGCCGCCCGACATCATCGCCTTTTCGTCCAGCGCCGGATAGCGCGAGCCGGTCCAGAACAGATAGGCCAGCACGACCACGATGGCGGATGCAATGGCAAGGCGAAGCCAGTCGGTGCGGGCGGCGGTACTTTCCACGGTCTGTCTCTCTTGTTTGGGTCTGGTGGGGGCGGTCGCGCGTCCTCAGTATGGAGGTTCCAGACCAATAGGGGCAAGCGGGCCGCCGATGGCGGCCAGTACGAAAACGCCCCGCCTGCGGTGGGCAGGCGGGGCGGGTATCAGGATCGTCGTGGCATGGTCATGGCCTACCGGGGCCGGATCACTTGGCCTGTGTGGTCAACGCGGTCTCCAGCACCTCGATGCGCTCATTCAGCTGCGAGATGTAGATATGCGCGTGTTCCAGCTCATTCAGCATGCCCAGCACCTTTTGGGTCAGGTCATACTGGCCAGTTTCGGCGGTCGGGCCGACGTTGGGCAGATAGCCAAGATCGTACATCATTTCCGCCCGCGCCGAGATCGGCAGGATGTTGTAGTCATCCGCAAAGACCGCATCGCACGGGGTCGCGCAGGAACCCGAGGTGGTGATCGTGCCAAGCAGGGTCAGGTTGCCGTTGCTTCTGAGCAAGAACTCGGACGCGCCGCCATTGGCGTTGATCGCCAATGCGCTGAGGCCCTTTGCCGTCGCAAAATCCCATGTGTCGGGGGAATCGATGTTGTCCATGCGGAACAGAACGTCGCCATTGTTGGACAGCGTCATGAGCGCACGAAGGGCTGCGGTGCCGTTTGTTTCTTCAATCAGCAGCGCCGCAGATGCGTTGCTGCGGCGAACGTGCAGCGCGGCGGTCGGGTTGTCTGTGCCGATGCCCACTTCGCCGGAGGAATCGATGAAGATACTGTCCTCAGGGGCACCGGGCTTGGCGCGGAAGAACAACTTGCTGCCGTTGGTCACGTCGCGGATGAAAAAGTTCGCCTCGTTCGCGGCGATGTCATAGGTCTGCGCGGTGAACCCGTCGCTGCCGTCCTGTTCCAGACGCAGGGTCGGTGTGTTGCCCTCGACGACGTGGATGTCCACCACCGGGTTGGCGGTCTTGATACCGACGTCACCGTCAGCCTCGACGTAGAGGGTGTTGACCGGTGCGCCAGCCTCGACCCGGAAGGGGATGCGCCCTGCGGTCGAATCCTCGAATGCCAGATAGCTTGCGCCGCCGTTTGACGTGTCGTTGGCGACGATGCGCCAGTCATTCGTCGGGAAACTTGCGCTGTTCGACGTATCCAGAAAGTGGATGCGCAGGTTGTTTTCTTTCAGTCGCAAGGTATCGAAGCCAAAGTTCTCGCCGTTGACGCAGTCGTTGCCGACGCACAGGCTGAACGTGATGATGACATCATCAAGGTGTTGAATGTCGGCAGAGGCGCTGCCGGACAGCGCCACCCAGGCACCAAGGCCTGCCGCGGCGATCTTCCGCGTCGATTTCATTTTGTTGGCCATGGTCTTGTTCCTCGCGCGCGTTGGTTCGTTTATCGGATCAGTTTTCTTCTTCGGTCATCTCGTCAGGCGTGGTTATGACGCCTCGGGATACGACGAACTGCCCTGTCAGGTAAAAGGATTTCGCCGCAGTATCAGAGGCTTTGTCACCGCGCCCGTTGTTTTGGGGATTGATGATCTTGACCTTCTCTTCGGTCGCGGCTGTCAGTTCAAAGCTGTAGACGCCATCCGCCGCATTGCCACGGTCCAGTTCGAAAACCGGCGTGCCCGAGGCCGCGAAGACGGTGGTCATTTCGCCACTGGGGGCGACCACGTCCAGCTTGGCGTTGGTCAGCCCGAACCAGTTCACGAACCAGAAGGCGGTCGAATTGTGCTGCGCCACCGGGTCGGCGGCCTGGGCCATGCCCCCTGCAAAAGTGAATGTGGCAATCGCTAGTACGCGAAGAGTGTGGCCGACCCGCATTTGGTGTCCCTTGGTCTTTGGGTAAATAAGTTTGAGCAGAAATGTTAACGGCTGCCCCTATTCCACGCAATAATGCCCTGAAAGGTGCCGCTGGGTCAAGTTTGATGCGTGTCTCGCGGGTATCTACTGCACCACATTTTGCCACGACGCCCATTTCGCTTCGGCCCGTGCCTGTGCGTCGTTGATCTGGTCGGCGGTCATTTTCGCGCTCCAGTACGCGGTCAGACCGGCGGTGCCGTCGAAACCGCTGGTGCCTGCCAGCACCAGCCACATCTGGCCAAGCACGTAGTCTTGCGGAACGCCCAGACCGCGGAAGTACAGCAAAGCGACATTTGCCATGGCCGGGGCGTAGCCTGCCTCGGCGGCGCGACGCATCATCAGCGCCGCCCGGACGTCGCGGCGCGGGTCGCGCAGATCGTCCTCCAGAACCAGATAGGCCACCAGAAATTCGGCCACCGGGTCACCTGCAAGGGCGGCTTTCTCCAAAGCCTTCAGGGCGTCCGCATCGTCGGGCGGCGGCGCGAGGCGCGCATCGTAGACCAGATGCTGTGCCTGTCTGGCACCGGCGTCGCCTTGCCCACCGCGCCGGTAATAGCTCGCGGCCAGTTCGTCGCTCTGCGGGACACCGAAGCCGTTTTCGTATAGCACGCCAAGATTGGTCAGCGCCTCGGGCAGTCCCTTGTCCGCCGCCGCCTGGAACAGGGTGGCGGCGCGGTCATAGTTCTGCGCCACGCCGTTGCCGCGCACATAAAGCAGCCCAAGGTTGTTGAGTGCCCGCGCATGGCCCGCGTCGGCGGCGCCCTGATACAGCGCGGCGGCCTCGGCAAAATCCTGCGCCACGCCTTTGCCGTTCTGCAACAGCACGCCAAGGCTGACCGCTGCGTCAAGGTTCCCGGCCTCGGCCGCGCGCCGGTACAATCCGGCCGCGCGGGTCAATTCTGCCTCATCGGTTTGTGTGGTCTCGATCACCAGCGCCAGATCGTACAGGTGTTCGGCTGTACCGCTCTCTGCGGCCCGTTCCAGCAGGGCGATGGCGCGCGGGATGTCGCGCGGCACGCCCAGACCCGCGTGATACAGCCGACCCAGCCGGTTGGCGGCCTCGCGGCTGCCTGCCTCGGCGGCCCGGTCATACCATTGCGCCGCGCGGGCAAAGTTCTGCACCACACCGTCACCGTTTTCGAACCGTTCGGCCAGCGTCAGTTGCGCGGTCAGGTCCCCGGCCTCGGCGGCTGCGCGCAGGTCGCCCTGCGCAAGGGCGGGCGCGGTCACAAGGGCCAGTGCAAGGGCAAGCGGACATAGCAGTCGTCGGCGCATGATCAGTTGGCCTCTGGCGCGGGCACGCGCAGGGCGTCGGTTTCAAACCAGGCGCGGGCGGCGTCTTGCGCGGCGGCGATCTGCTCGGGTGTCATGAGATCGCCCAGCACCTCGCGTTTTTCCGGTGCGTCCGGATGGCCAAAGGTGGCGGCGATATTGTACCACTTGTGCGCCTCGACATAATCGGGCGTGCCATCGTGGTCGCCACGGGCAAGGATACCGGCAAGGGCGAATTGCGCCGGGCCGTCGCCAAGGTCCGCCGCCGCGCGCATCAGCGT
This sequence comes from Antarctobacter sp., assembly GCF_048262615.1. Classification (GTDB taxonomy): domain Bacteria; phylum Pseudomonadota; class Alphaproteobacteria; order Rhodobacterales; family Rhodobacteraceae; genus Antarctobacter. The sequence continues at coordinate 213,217 of NZ_JBLXFB010000005.1, read as the reverse complement.
CAATGCCTCTTCGCGCCGCGCCTCATCAGTGTCGAACAAGTGCCGCGCCAAGGCGGATTGCGCCTGCACGTTCCCTGCCTTTGCCTGCGTATCAAGCCAGTCGAGCGCACCATCGCGCCCCGCCTTGGCGGCGGCCATGACCCAAGGCACCGCGCGTTGCGGGGCCGCGCGCCCGTCCAGACGTCCCTCGATGGCCAGCCGCCCCAGCTCAATCCGCGCAAGGCGCGCGTCCGTGGTGTCCAGCGCGCGGGTGTACCACGTCAGCGCGGTGTCGAAATCCTCTGCCACGCCAGAGCCCAGTTCGTACTGCCGGGCCAGCGCGACCATGGCGCGTCCCAGCCCGTTTTCCGCCCCCATGCGATACCAGCGTACCGCCTGCTCCATGTCCTGCGGCACACCTTCGCCGCGCGCAAAGGCGTAGCCAAGGTTGCTCATCGCCCCGGCGTCACCTGCCTTCGCGGCCAGCGTCAGCCAGCGCAGGGCCTCTTGCGGGTCGGCTGTCACCCCGTCACCCTGCAAATAGCGGGTGCCCAGCATCCGCTGGGCCAAGACATGTCCGGTCTCTGCCGCGCGGCGGAACCAGTCGAGCGCTTCGACACGGTTGGTCACACCGCTTTCGGGATCGTCAAGCAGCATGGCCAGCTGGATCTGCGCCTCTGTCAGCCCCTCACCGGCGGCCGCGCGCAACCAGCGCATCCCCTCTTCATTTTCCTTGTTCTCGAATTGAACGGCAGCGAGTGAGAATTGCGCCATGGCGTGCCGCTGTTCCGCGGCGGCCAGCAGCCAGTTGAAGGCCGCGCTCTGGTCCTGCGCGACGCCTTGGCCGTTCTGGTACAGCAGGCCCAGCATGTATTGCGCGCTGGCATCGCCACGGGTGGCGGCACGGGTCAGCAGATCGGCGGCCTTGACCGGGTCGCGTCCGGGACCGTCGGGCACATCGCTGAGATAGATTCGCGCCAGCAGGGTGGCGGCCTCGACGTGGTTTTGCTCCACCGCCTTGTTCAGCCAAAGCACCGCGCCCGCCGGATCGCGCGGCCCGCCGCGTCCCTCGATCAGCACGCGGCCATAGCGATACTGCGCCAAGGCGGTGCCGCTTTCCTCGGCCAGCGCTTTCAGCCCCTGACGCACGGTGACAAAGTCCCCCTGCGCCCAGGCGCGTTCGATCGCGGCCATTTCCGGCGGGTCCAGCGTTTCGGCGGCAGGTGGATCGGCCACGTCCTGCGCGGTCAGCGGCAAGGGCGCAAAGGCCGTGGTCGAGGCAATAAGGACTGTGACAAAGGGGCGTAAAAAAGACGTCATGGCGGCTCCGGTTCTCGGGCGTGTTGCAGGGCAGCGCGGGGCGATCCTAGCGATCCTGACACAATGCGCGAGGGCGTTGTGCGCTCAGAGCAGGGTTTTTTCAAGCAGCCAGAGCAGGGCGGCGGCACCGCAGAGGGCCGTTCCGAACGGCAGGGCAAGGTCGCCCTTGACGCCGCGATGCACGCCAAGGGTGACAACCAGCGCGCCCAGAGCGGCGACCAGAACCAGCAACGGCAAGTCGAACGGGCCGGTCAGTGCGCCCAGTCCGGCCATCAGTTTCACATCGCCAAGGCCCAGCCCCTCACGCCCCCGCAGCGCCTTGTAGCCGATGCGCAGGGCCAGAAAGCTGCCCATGCCCAGCAGACCGCCCGCCAGTGCCTGAACAAACACGCCCTGCGCCAGAGCCGCGCCAAGGCAGAGCGCCGTCAGCGCCGCGGTCAGCGCGTCGGGCAGCCGGAACCAGAGCAGGTCGCACACCGCCAGCGCCAGCAGCAGCCACAGCAGGCCCGCCGAACACCAGACCTCCCACCCGGTGCCGCCGCGCAGCAGCGCCAGACCGGCCAATCCCAGCGCCGCAAGCTCCATCAGCCAGAGCCAGCCGGGCAGGGCGGCACCGCAGTTTCGGCAGCGTCCGCGCTGGAGGGGATAGGACAGCAGCGGCACCAGATCGCGCCAACCCAGCCGCGTGTTGCAGCTTCGGCAGCGCGAAGGCCGGGTCACAACATCCTCGCCGCGCGGCAACCGGTCGACCAGCACCGCCAGAAACGATCCGACCGCAGGGGCAAGCAGCAACAGCAAGAGCATCGACAAGTCGGTCATGGCGGCCCTCCGATCCGCCAACGCATTGTCCGGCGGCGATTGTCTGCCCTCGGGTTCTTGTCTAGGATCGCCGGAAAACGTCAAGAGCCTCCGGGGAGCATATGTCACAAACACAACAGGCCGCGCCGCGCCGCGCCGCCGACGCGGGCTTTTCGTTGCTGGAACTGATGGTGGTCGTGGTGATCCTGTCGATCCTTGCACTGGTCATCGTGCCGCGCGTCATCGACCGGCCCGATCAGGCCCGCGCTGCCCGTGCGCAATCGGACATCGGGGCGATTCAGGCGGCGGTCAATCTCTACCGGCTGGACAATTTCCGGTATCCCACCACCGATCAGGGGCTGGAGGCGCTGGTGACACGGCCCAGCAGCGAGCCGGTGCCGCAGAACTGGTCGTCGGGCGGCTATATGGACCGGGTGCCGCAAGACCCGTGGGGGCGGCCCTATCAATATTTGCAACCGGGGGTTCACGGCGATTTCGACGTCTTTACCTATGGCGCCGACGGGGTGCCCGGCGGCACCGGGGCGGATGCGGACATCGGGTCGTGGACGCAGGGGTAAACCCACGCGAGGCGGGCTTCAGCCTGCTGGAGCTGATGGTCTCCGTTGCGGTCTTGGCGGTGCTGGCGGTGGGGGCCGGACTGGCCACCGGGTCCGCCGTATCCCCTGCCGCGCGCGATGCCGAAAGGTTCCGCCGGGCGCATGACCAGAACTGGGCGCTGGCCATTCTGGGCCGCGAGTGGCGTGGCCTGACCGTCACTCCCGACGCATTGATGCTGGCGCGCAAAGGCGAAAATGGCTGGGACAGCGGCGCGCGGTTGTATGACTGGCGCGGGCAGGCGCATTTCACGGCCACGGGTCCGCTGCCGGACTTTGGCACGCCCGAGATCACCTTTGCCCCAGACGGCAGCAGCACGGCCTTTGCGCTGGTCTTCAACAGCAGGCGGGGGCCGGTCTGGCGATGCGCCTCCGATGGGTGGAGCAAGCTGACATGCGCCGCCCAGTGATCGGTCCAGTGACCCGCGCGCCAAACCCGCCCAATGCCCTCAATGCCCCCAGAAACTGCCGGGGCCTGACCCTGCTGGAGCTGGTGATCGCCATCGCCATCCTGTCGCTGGGCACGCTGGCCACTCTGAACGTGATCGGGCAGGCGCGAACCACGCTGGGCGGAGCGACACCGCGCCTGTTGGCGCAACTGGCGGCCGAAAACCGCGCCGAGGAATTGCGACTGCCCGCAAGCGGATCGCTGCCCGCAACCGTGACGCTGGGCCCCTACAGTTTTGACATCGAAACCCGCCAACGAACCACCGCCGCGGGTCTGATCCGGGCGGATATCACCGTGACCTCGCAGGGCGGTCCGGGGGCGACGCTGGTCACCGTTCTGCCACCCGCGCGGGTGCCATGATGCGGCGGGACACGGGGCTGTCGCTGATCGAACTGGTCGTCGCCATGGCGCTGTTTGCACTGGTCGCCGTGATGGGCATGCAGACCCTCAGCGGCACGATCCGCAGCCGCGATGTGTTGACCGCGCGCGACGACCGGGACCAGAGCCTGGGCGTGACGCTTGCGCTGCTCCGGTCCGATCTGGACCGCGCGGCACCGCTGCTGTTTTATCCGCCCGACAGCCCGCCGCAATCGGCGCTGCATCAGATTTCAGAGGGGCAGTTTGGCCTGTCCATCGCCGCGCCGGCCGGGGCGGATGCGCCTTTCCAGCGCGCCGAATGGCGGTTGGACCGGGAGGGTGGGCTGCTGTCACGCCGGTTCTGGCCAGTGACAACCCCGGCCCATGCGCGCCAGCGCGGCCCTGAGAGGGTCCTGTTGACCGGTGTTCAGGCGCTGCGTCTGCGCAGCTACTGGACCGGCTATGGCTGGATCGAGGGGGCGGGGGCGGATCTGTTCGCCAAATCGCCGCCGCCCGGTGCGGCGGACGGCGATGCGGCGTTTGCCTTGGTCGCCAACACCTATTCCGATATCCTGCCCGCCGCCATCGAGATCACTCTGGTCCTTGAGGGTCTGGGAGAAGTCCGCCTGTTGGAGGCGCTGCAATGACGGGGCCGCGCGGCTTTATTCTTGTCAACGCGCTGGTGTTGGTGGGCGCGCTGGCGGCGGCGGCGGCGGTTCTGCTGATCCGCGCAGAGATGAGCGTACAGCGGCAGGCGGCATGGCAGGGGGCGGCGCAACTCGACGCGTATCTGGATGCCTTCGAGGCCCTGGCGATTGCCGCGCTTGAAGCGGACCCCGCAGGCGGGCCGGACACATTGACCGAAAGCTGGGCCCGGCCGATTGTTGCCGCCGAACTGGACAGAGGGGCGGTTACCGGAACGATGGAGGATTTGCAGGGGCGCTTTAACGTGAACTGGCTGGCTGTCCCGGATGACCTGAATGCTCAGGACGCCTTCGCCCGATTGCTGTCCGGCTTGGGCCTGTCGTCTGAACTGGGCGGTCAGATCGGCGATTTTCTTGCCCCCGGCGAGCCGCTGAATGCGGCCGCCTATGCCGGTGTCGATCCCGCCACGCAGCCGCGCGGCGGGCCGGTTCTGGACACCCGGCAACTGTTGGCGGTGCCGGGCCTGTCACAAGAGACGTTCGACCGGCTGGAGCCGCTGATTGTGGCGCTGCCCAGCGACACCCGGCTGAACGTCAATACCGCCGTGCCGCAGGTGCTTGCCGCATGGGTGCCCGGTTTGACGGTGGAGCGGGCGCAGGCCCTTGTCCTGCGGCGCGCCCGCACGCCGTTCGGATCGGTTCAGGAGTTCCTGCTCGAATTGTCCCCCGCCGTGGTCGCGCAGGTGGACGACACCCGGATCGCCACGGGATCGGAGTGGTTTCTGGCCCGCGCGACCGCCCGTCTGGACGGGCGCACGGCCGCGCGCCGTGTGGTGTTGTCGCGGCACCCGCTTCCAGTCGGGGTGTTGGTCGACTATCGTCTTCCCGATGGATGACTTGCACGACACCAAAGCGCTGCCGACGGACCCCGGATTGGCAACCGCCCCGATCACGGGACCTGCGCCGCGTGGCCGCTATGTGGCGTTGGTGCCGGGCGAGGCGGTGCCCTTGGTGACGCTGGACCTGCCGAAAGGGCTGCGGGGCCGGGCGCGCGAACAGGTGGCACAGCGACAGCTTGCGGATATGCTGGGGGCCGATGCGGCGGCGCTGCAACTGCGGCCCTTCGCGCCCGAGGGCATGGCCGAAACCTGGTCAAAGGTGATGGTCGCGGAGCGTGCGCAAGTTGCCCAATGGCGCGGGCAGACCGGAGGACGCTGTGCGGCGGTGCTGCCCGACTACCTTGCCCTGCCGGTCTCCGAGGGGATCTGGACGGTTGTGGGCACGCCTGACCGCCTGCGGGTGCGGTTTGGCCCCTATGACGGGGCGACCACGACAGAGGGCGCGCTTTGCCTTCAGGCCGCGCGGCTGGTTGCGGCGGGACATGCGCCCGACCGTGTTCTGCGGTTCGGGGCACCGTTGCCCGCGTTCGAGGGGTGGCTGGCGCAGGCCGGTATTCCGCTGGAAACCGACCCGGCCAAGATCAGGTCCGCCCCCTTGCGCGCCTTCTCGCGCGGCGAGCTGACGCTGGACCTGCGCGCCGATCCGCAGGCCGCCCGCACCCGGTTGCAGCGGCAGGTGCGGGCCTGGCAATGGCCGGTGCTGACCGGGGCGGTGGCGGCGGCGCTTTGGGCCGCGACGCAACTGACGGTAATCCGCGCCGTCGAAGAGGAAACCGCGACCGTGACAACCCGCGCCTTGCAGGCGACGCGCCAGAACTTTGTCCCCTCCGGCCCTATCCTCGACATGCGGGTGCAGATCGCGCGGGTGCTGGCGGATGAGCGCGCGGCGCTGCGCGCCAGCACTGACGACGCCTCGCCGCTTGATCTGTTCGCGGATGCCGCCCCCGTCGTGTCCGGGGCTGGCGCGGACCTGCAATCGGTGGCGTGGGAGCCATCGGGCGGCCTGCGCCTTGTCCTGCACGCAGGCGATTTTGCCGCCGTCGATGCGCTGGTCGATGCACTGGGCGCAGAGGGATTGCGCGTGACGGTCCGCGATGCACGGTTGGCAGAGGACAGCGGCCGCGTGACCGCCGATCTGGAAATCGGCCTGCCGGAGAACGGCGGATGACGCGCCGGTTCGTGGACCAGTTGCTGCGTCTGACCGGGCGGGAGCGGGCGCTGTTGCTGGTGATGGCCCTTGTGCTTGCCTGCGGTGCTGCGGCGGGCCTGCTGTGGCCTTTGGTAGAGCGGCGCGCAGCGGCGCAGGCGGCGCTGGACGAGGCGCGCGCCGTCGATGTCTGGGTCGCGGCGCGGGTCGCGGATATGCAGGTGTTGCGCTCTGCCACCGGCCCCGGACCCACGGCCCCCATCGGGTTGGCGGCGGTGCAGCGCAGCCTTGAGGGCGCGGGGCTGTCCAAAAACGTGGCGAGCCTGTCGGCCCGGCGCGGGGATGGCATTGAGATGCGCTTTGAGGCGGTCAGCTTTGACCGGCTGATCACATGGCTGACACAGGTCGAGCCGCTCTGGGGCTATCGCTTTGCGGCCTTCCGGATAGAGCGGGGGGCCGAAGAGGGGCTTGTCGCCGCAGTGATAGAGGTGGTGCCGCAGGCCGAAACACAGCGCTGAACGGATTTTCGGACGCCGCCTCAAATGCTAGGGTGCGGGTATTGTGATTTGAAAAGGCGCGTTTGGTATGGCGACTATTTTTGAAACGACGGATGCCGCGACCGGGGTGAACACGATCTATTCCCTGACCCTCGGCGATATCTTTGTCGGCTCCGTTGCGGGCGGCGATGAGGTCGACAGAACCCTTGTGACCCTGTCGGCGGGCGTGACCTACAGTGTCACGCTCACCGGGCTGTTCGGCGGCGGGTCGACGGGCGTTTTCAGCGTCGGGAACTACGACACCGGGCCGACCTTTTGGAGCGCGCAATATGCTGACGGGGCCCTGAGCGGAAACATCGCGGGTGTGCAGGTCACCGACATTGGCGGGGCATGGCGCGCGACCTTTGTTGCGCCGGTTTCGGGCGAATACTCGCTTTTGGTCGATGACAACGGCGACACGCAGGCTGCGGATTACCGTATGTCCATCGCCTCGGGGGACGGATCGGCGGTGTCGACAACCACTGTCACCGACACGAATGGCAGCTTCCCATGGGCGCAATACACCGACAGTTTCGATGCTGGCGGTGCCCTGATCCTGCGCGAGATGGCCTATGATGATGGCCGCACGCTGGCGACCGTCTTTGCCAACGGGCTGAAATTGTCGGCGACGGTCACGGATGCAAACAACGCCTTCGCCTGGGAAGACATCCAGAGCTTTTATGACGGGATCGCTGTCTTGACCGATCAGCGCGTCACCTATGACGATGGCCGGGTCGAGGCGGTGGAATTCGATGGCGGGCAGCGCCGTGTGTCGACCATGACGGATGTCGCTGACGCCTATCCTTGGGTAAGCTACGTGGACAGGTTCGACGACACGGGCGCGCGTGTCTGGCGGTCCATGACGTTGGACAGCGGCTTGCGGGTCGACACGGTTTCGCCGCGCGGACCGGCGGGCGGCGTTGCCGTGACCGAAACAACCGATGCCGCCACCGGTCTGGACACGATTTATACGCTGACGCCGGGCGACAGCTTTGCCGGGTCGGTGGCAGGCAGCGATGAAGTCGACCGCACGCTGGTCACGCTGGAAGCGGGGGAAACCTATACTGTCACCCTGACCGGGCTGTTCGGCGGCGCGTCTGCCGGGTCCTTCGGCGTTTCGAATAACGATTCCGGTTCGACCTATTGGAGCGTGGCCTACGCCACCGGGGCGATAAACGGCAACATCGCGGGCCTTCAGGTGGTCTACACCGGCGGTGCGTGGCGCGTGACTTTTGTTGCGCCGGTCGATGGGGAATATTCTCTGACGGTCGATGACAACGGCGACGCGCAGGCGGGGGCCTACACTGTCGCGCTGCTGCCCGGCAACGGGACGGCCTATACCTCGGTGACGATCACCGACCTGAACGACGGTTTCAACTGGGCCACTTACACCGATTTTCTGGATGCGGGCGGCGCGCGTGTCCTGCGGTCCATGGTGCTGGACAGCGGTTTGCGTCTGGAGACCGACTACAGCGGCGGCGTCCGGACCCAGCTGCGCGTGACCGACGTGGCCGATAGCCTGAACTGGACCCGCTACACCGACAGTTTCGATACGGGCGGCGCGCACACCTCGCGGGTGATGGTGCTGGACAGCGGGCAGATTGTCGAGACGACCTATGCAAACGGCACCAAGAGCGCGGTCACCGTCACCGATGGCGCGGACGACTTTGTGTGGCACAGGCTCCACACCACTTTTGACAGTGCGGGTGTCGTGACCGGCCAGACCAACAGCTATGACGATAGCCGGGTGCTGACCAATGCCTATCAGGGCGGTGCCCTGACAACCTCGACCATGACCGATCCCGATGATGTCTATCCGTGGCAAAGCTATGAGGACAGCTTCAACGCGGCAGGCGACCGGACCCAACGGGTGATGGTGATGGATGACGGGTCAGAGATCATCACCACCTTCGCCGAAGAGCCGGGGGTGATCTAGGCATCAAATGCCCCGCCCGGCCATGGAAGGTCGGGCGAGGCGACATGCTTAGCTCCGGATGCGCCAGCCGGTCTTGAAGATCCACCAGATCGCGATCATGCAGATCGCCGTGAACCCGCCGATCGCCGCAAGGCTGACCGCGATCGGCACATCGGCGATCCCGAAGAACGACCAGCGGAAACCGGACACAAGGTAGACCACCGGGTTGAAGTAGGCGACCGTCTGCCATGCCGGGGGCAGCATCGAGATGGAATAGAAACTGCCACCAAGGAACACCAGCGGCGTGACCACCAGCAAAGGCACCAGTTGCAACTGTTCAAAGCTTTTGGCCCAGATGCCGATGATGAACCCCAGCAGGGCAAAGCTGACGCAGGTCAACACAAGGAAGGCCAGCATCGCAACGGGGTGCTGGATCTCCAGATCGACAAACAGCGCCGAGGTGCCAAGGATCACCACCCCGATGAACAGCGCCTTGGTCGCCGCAGCCCCGACATAGCCCAGCACGATTTCCAGAAAATTCACCGGTGCCGACAGCAGTTCGTAAATCGTGCCGATGAACTTGGGAAAGTAGATCGCAAAACTGGCGTTCGAAATCGCCTGCGTCATGACCGACAGCATGATCAGACCGGGGACGATGAACGCGCCATAGCTGACGCCCTCGACCTGATCGATTCGAGACCCGATAGCCGCGCCAAAGACCACGAAGTAAAGCGAGGTGGACACCACCGGCGAGATGAAGCTTTGCAGGATGGTACGGAAGAACCGCAGCATCTCGAACTTGTAGATCGACAGGATCGCGGGAAGGTTCATGCCGCGGCCTCCTTTTTCTGGTCGGCCACAAGACTGACAAAGATGTCCTCAAGCGAGTTCTGCGCCGTATGCACGTCGCGCACATTGCAACCGGACGTGGCCAGCAGGCCCATCAGCCGCCCGATCCCGGTGCGTTCGGCCTGCGTGTCATAGCTGTAGACGATCTGTGTGCCATCCTCGGACAGGTGCAGGTCATAGTCCGACAGCGCCTCGGGCAGGGTGGCGATGGGGTCCATCAGGTCGATGGTCAGTTCCTTCTTGCCCATGCGCCCCATCAGGCTGGCCTTGTCCTCGACCAGCAGGATCTCCCCCTTGTTGATCACACCGACCCGGTCGGCCATCGCCTCGGCCTCTTCGATGTAATGGGTGGTCAGGATGATGGTCACGCCATCGTTCTTGAGTTCCCGGACCGTCTCCCACATGTCGCGGCGCAATTCCACGTCGACCCCGGCGGTGGGTTCGTCCAGAAACAGGACGCGCGGTTCATGCGCCAGAGCCTTGGCGATCAGCACCCGGCGTTTCATGCCGCCCGACAGTTCAATGACCTTGGAGTCGCGTTTGTCCCACAGCGACAGCCGCCGCAGGATGCGTTCCACCAGCGCCTCATCCCCGCGTTTGCCGAACAACCCGCGCGAAAAGCGTACCGCATCGGCGACCTTCTGGAAGGGTTCAAGGTTGATTTCCTGCGGCACCAGCCCAACCAGCCTGCGCGCTGCCCGGTAGTCGGCAATCACGTCATGACCGCCGACGGATATCGTGCCTCCGGTGATCCGGGTGATCCCGCAGATCGCGGAAATGAGGGTTGTCTTGCCAGCGCCGTTCGGCCCCAGCAGCGCGAGAATTTCGCCTTCTTCGATGGCGAGCGAGACGCCCTTGAGTGCCTCGAACCCGTCATCGTACTGTTTCCGCACGTCGCGGATGTCTACCATGGGCATATGCCGCCCTCCTTGTTCGCATGCGCGCAACCTAACCTTCCGCACGTGATGTTCAATTGAGCAGGAATGCATAGAGACCATGCATGTCGCAAACAGACTGGCGGCCAGCGGCGTCGGGTCCTAAAGCCAAGGGATGACCCCCGCAAAACTCAATCGTCCCGCCCTTGGCATCCTGTTCATCTGCATAGGCATCGTCGCCATTTCGATAAATGACCTTCTGATCAAGGTGTTGTCCGGCGGCTATCCGCTGCACCAGATGATTTTTGCCCGCTCTGCCGTTGGCTTGGTGTTCTCCTTTGGCTTTGTTTTTGCCGAAGGCGGCCTTGGCGTGCTCCGGACCAGCACGCCGGGGTTGCACCTGTTGCGCGGCCTGCTCGTCGTGCTGTCGAACATGACCTATTTCTGCGCGCTGGCGGTGTTGCCGCTGGGGCAGGCGACGGCGCTGTTCTTTGTGGCCCCCCTGCTGATCACGCTGCTGTCGATCCCGATTCTGGGCGAAAAGGTCGGCCCGCTGAGGATTGGTGCGGTGATTGTCGGTTTCGCCGGAGTGGTGGTGATGCAAGAGCCGTGGAACGCGGATGTGTCGGCCTCGCGGCTGGTGATGCTGTTGCCGGTGGTCGCGGCGGCGTTTTATGCCTTGATGCAGGTGCTGACACGGCGGCTGGGCATGACCACGCGGGCCTCGGCGCTGGCGGTCTATGTGCAGGGGACGTTCCTGATTGTCTCGACGCTGTTCTTTCTGGTCGCCGGGGACGGGCGCTTTGTCGAAGGGGTCGAGAACGAAAGCCTGATCTTTCTGCTGCGCGCGTGGGTCTGGCCCGCGCCGGGGGACTGGGTGGTGTTTCTGGGATTGGGGCTGTGTTCCGGGGTGGTCGGCTATTGCCTTGCCGCCGCGTACCGGATGGCCGATGCCGCCACCATCGCGCCATTCGAATACATCGGCCTGCCGCTGGCGATCTTCTGGGGCTGGATGGTGTTCGGCGAATGGCCGATCCCGGCGACATGGGCCGGGTGCCTGCTGATCATCGGGGCGGGGGTCTTTGTCTTTCTGCGCGAACAGGCCAAGGCACGTCCCGCGCCGGGGCGGCGATCCCGCTGGGGACGGCGCTAAAGCGCCTTCAACCGCACCGCGATGCTGGCCTGACGACCGGCCAGCGATCCCAGCGGATCCAGTTCAGGGTGCGTTGCCAGCACCTGAGCCATAGAGGATTGCGCGCGCTCAAGATGCATCTTGCCGGCCTGCGTCTTGCCCTCTGCCAAGGATTCAAGCCCCAGTTCGTGCCGGGCCGTGGCCGCCACCGACAGCGCCGCCGCACTGGCCGCGCCCTCGCTGCCCATCGCCATGGCCTCGGCCATCTGGGCGGCTTGCGCATAGTCTCCGGCGCGCAGCAGGCTGTGGGCATATTCCAGCTGGATCCGGGGCAGGAACGGGCCCGCGCTGCTCATCAGCCGCGCGTATTGACGGTTTGCCTGCCCGTATTCGCCCTCTTCCAGCGCCGACCGCGCCACCACATAGTTCTTGCGAAAGCCCGATGAATTGCTCTCTGCGGTGCCGCAGGCCGCAAGGGGCAACAGCACGCCAAGCGCCATGGACGCCAGCATCACGCGTTTGGGGGTCATCTGCTCTGTCCTCATTATCGTCGCCAAGGTTTGCCTTGATCGAGCGTCATGATACCACCGGACAGGGGGCGGCGTCCACGAAAACCCAAGACCGCCCATGGGATAAGACGGAGAGCGTGATGCGCTGGCTTGCCTGGCTGTTGACGCCATTGACCCTTGCCGCGGCTGTCTGGGCGGGGCAAGGCCTGTATCGCGCGCTGGAAAATCCGTTGCCAGAGGCGGCGGCACTGGCCCCGGCACCTGCCGATGAGACGCTGGCGCTGGACATGCCGCAACCACAGCCGCCGGTCCGCTGGCCGTCGCTGTTCGGCACCTATCAGCCGCCCGAACCGCAACCGCCGCGCCCGCCCGCCCCGGTTCTGGAAGAGCCGCCGCGCCCGCCCGCGCCGCCGCTCGACAGCCTTGGGTTCGCGCTCAAGGGGGTGGTCAGCGACGGCGACACCCGCTGGGCCATCATCTCGCATCCGACCGGCGAGCGCCTGATCCGGGTTGGCGACAGCCTTGCCGACAACGTCGTTGTGACGGGGATCGAAACCGGCGGGCTGCGGGTGGACAACCACGGTGAGGATGCCTTTCTCGCCTTCCGCGACTGACCCCTTTCCGCCCCGATTCGCCGAGGGGGAGACAAGCCCTTTGTTTCGCTGTATGTTGTGCGAAACGACCGCGAACACGCGGCGAAAAACAATATCGAGAGGGCACGAAAGTGCGGGCAGGAACTTTGGTCGACATGAGCGGCCCCGCGCGGGTTCGCGCGTGGTGTCTGGCAGGCTTCATCGCAATTCTTTTGCTGTTGCCGGGGGGTGTCCGGGCGCAAGGCGCGCTTGATCTGCGCGACGCGGACCTGCGCAGCTTTGTCGAAATCGTGTCAGAGGCGACGGGCCGCAACTTTGTGATTGATCCGGGCGTGCGGGGGACCGTCACCGTGCTGGCCCCGGACAACGTGACCTCTGCCGCGCTGTATGAGATCTTTCTCAACGTGCTGGAGGTCAACCGCCTGACCATCGTCAAGGGCATCGACGCCGACCGGATCGTGCCGCTGAACACCGCCCGAGAGCTGTCTCCCGGCGCTCCGGGGGCAGGTGTCTATGAGACCCGTGTCATCTATGTGCAACACATTCCCGTCTCTGAGGTGGTCGATGTGGTGCGCCCGCTGCTGCCGTCCGAGGCGGTGATTTCCACCGTTCCCAATGCGCGATTGATTATCCTGTCGGATCGTTCGGGCAACCATCGCCGCATCCAGAACCTGATTTCCGAACTCGACCAGCCGCGCTCTGAGCCGATCGAGATGATCCGCCTGCGCAACGCCGACGCGCGTGAGGTGCTGCAAGTGATTCAGTCCATGGGGATCGTGCCCGACGGCGCCAGCGTCAGCGTCGATGCGCGCTCGAACGCGCTGCTGGTGCTGGGGCCGCGTGACCTGCGCGAACAGATCCGCATCCTGTCGGGCCGTCTGGACGCGCAGCAAAACAATCAGCAAAGCCGCGTGGTCCAGATCAACTATGCGCAGGCGGCGACGCTGGCGGACGTGGTGTTGCGCAGCTTTCAGGGGGCGGACAGCGGCGGCGGCACCGGCGGGCAGATCCGCATCGTGCCGGAGCCGGGCACCAATTCGCTGCTGATCTCCGCCCCTGCCGACCAGATGCAGGACATCGTCGCCATGGTGCACCATCTGGACCGCCGCCCGACGCAGGTGCTGGTCGAGGCGGTGATCTTCGAGATGTCGGTGGACGGGTTTTCCGACCTGTCGGTGCAGTTCGGCGCGATCCTGAATGATGCCATCATCGGCGGGGTGCAGTTTGCTCTGGAAGGGCGGCCCAGCCTGACCAGCCTTGTGTCCACCGTTCTGAACGGCGACACGGCCAACCCGGGCAATGGCGGCGTGATCGGCGGGCGGGCGGGGGACAACTCCACCGGGATCGCGGGGCTGCTGACAGCCATCGCCGAGACCCGCAGCACGCGGCTGTTGTCGACGCCCTCGATCCTGACCCTGAACGGGCAGGAGGCAGAAATCGTGGTGGCCCAGAACGTGCCCTTTGTGACCGGGCAGTTCACGCAGGTGGGGCAGGGCGCGGTGAATGAGCCGTTCCAGACCATCGAGCGGCAGGACGTGGGCCTGACGCTGAACGTGACGCCGCAGATCAATGCGGACGGGACCGTGCGGATGGTGATCAAGCAGGAGGTGTCGAACCTCACCAATGCGGTCTCATCGGCGGGTGGAGAGATCACCGCCAAGCGGGCGCTGTCGACCACGGTTCTGGTGCGTGACGGCAATGTCATCATGCTGGGCGGTTTGCTGGAGAACGGCTTTGGCTCCAATTCTCAGCGGGTGCCGGGGATTTCGAAGCTGCCCATCGTGGGCGGGCTGTTCCGGGGCAAATCGGGGACCAAGAACCAGCGGGTCTTGCTGGTGCTGTTGCGGCCCCGGATCGTGTCCTCGGACAAGGAGGCGACGCGGCTGACCCGTGAACTGGCGCGCGAGGCCAAGAAGGCGAGCCTTGCGATCCAGCCCGAGGACAGCACGCGTTTTCCGCAGACCCCTCTGGGGGCGCTGCCCTTTGATGGGGCCGATCTGAATCAGCCCTTTGACGCGACCTTTATTGATCGCGCGGCGGAGACGAAAAACTATCCGCCGCTGCCCAGCCGGTTGAAGTTTTCTGAGTGACGCCTTGGGCTGTCCACGCGTGGACAGCCTTGGGGTTATGAAAAATCAATGGGTTACAGAGGCGATTTAACCAACGCTTAGGAATTGCGCCGACGCCGCACCGGATATCCGGTGCGGCGAGAGACACCTTAGGCGGCGTCTTGGCCCTGTCCGGACAGCCGGTCCCGCAGATACGCCGGGACCATCCGGGCGGCGCTGATCCGGGGCAGGGGCATCTCTGGGATCGCGGCCTCATCCCCGTAGAGCGCGAGGTATTCGGCGTGATTGTCGAAACTGCTGCGCGCCACATAGTCGATATAGGTTTCCGCCGCTGCGCCATTGGCGAGGATCACGTCATGGGCGTCCGTCTCGACATGGTAATAGGCGATGGTCTGGCCAAAGCGCCGCCAGTCGACCCAGTGCACCGAGGTGCCGTTCACAAGTGCGCCCGCCGTGATCACCATGCCGTCCAGCACCATGCCGTGATCGGCGGTTACGGTCAGGTCGCGGTTGGGCACGCCCGGCGCAAAGGCGCCCGCGCGGATGCGCACCGGTTCCAGCCGGTCGGCGGGTTTGAACATCGGGCTGATGCTGGTGCGGCCAATCCATTTCACCGGCACGCTGCGGCCCTCGGCGGTGGTCACAAGATCGCCGATGGCCAGATCCTCGACCGCGCGTTCGCCGTGGGGCGTGGCGATACCGGTGCCAGCGGCGAAACAGAGGGTGAAGTTGAAATTCAGCGTGTCGGTGTCGAAACTGCTGAAGGTGCTGCTGCCCTGCACCGTGCCGGAATGGCTGTTGAGGCCGCTGGCCTGCACCTGCGCCGCCGTGACGGTATAGGTGAATGTCCCGTCGGCGGCGTTGAGGTTGAACGTCCCCGGAAACGATGCTGACGGCGTGAAACCGTAGTTGCTGTCGCTGCTGCCATCGACAAATTCGAAGTCGCCGGTGAAGACAAACGTCGTGCCTATGGCGCTGAAATCGACGTCATAGGTATAAGTGTCGTCGGTCTGGTTGCCGGTGCCGATGTTTTCCTGCGTGGTGCTGGATGCGGCGACCGACGGGTTGGTGAGTTGCATGACGCCAGACAGGCCCATGGGGAATCTCCTTATGAAATTGTGTCAAACGCGCGGGCCGGGATGCGGTGGCTTGTCCACCTGTCCGGGCCGTCGCGGCGAAATTCGGTGATGTGTTTGAGAACGCCCGGCGCGGCAAAGCGCGCAAAGCGGGCGGTCTGATGCTCTGGCCCCAGCGCCTTGAGAAAGGTCCGGGTCAGCCCCGCGCCAAGGTTTGATCCCGGATAGGGGGCGATCAGTTCCATGATCCACGCCCGCGTGCCCGAGGCCCAGTCGCGCGGCGCGATCATCTGGCCGTCGATCAGCTTTGCCTCGGCCTCTGGTGACAGGAAGGCCCATGTGATCGCGGCGCGCGGCACGCCGTCGATGTTGCGAATGTGGTAGAACCGCAGGTCAACGGGCGGCTGGATCAGCAGCCGGATGTCGGAAAAGGACATCCGGTCATATTTGGGCGCACGCATGTAGAGAAAGGAGATCGCGCCATAGGCGGCGATCTGGTCCCGTTCCGGGTATTCCGGTTTCGGCCCGTCAAATCCGGTTTTGGTTGGTGTCATGCCTGCTCTGCGCCCCGCTCTGGCCCATAAGGTTAACGGCAGCCCGGTTTGTCAAGCATTGCAAGCGGTTGGGAAAGACCGTTGCGGTGGCGGTGGTGTTGAGGGCACAAAGGGCACGCACCTTCTGCGCGGGATACACCACCGGATGACCAAGAGCCCTGAGGAACCGCTGTTGCTGATCACGCCGGAGCCGTTGCCGGTGCTGCCCTATGCCTTTGCCCGCGACCACGGGGTTGCCTTGGACGGGGTGCGGGTGGTGGCGGGACCGGGGGCCACGCTGACCGGCCTGCGCGAGGCGCAGCGGCGGGCCGGGCTGGCGGCCCCGCTGGACATGCCGGATGCGGCGGGCTTCGAGGCGGTGCTGGCGCGGCTGTACCACAGCGCCAAGCGCGACGGCGAGGCGCAGGGCGTGACCTTTGATCTGGTCGATGACGCGGCGCAGCGGCGCGGGCGCGATCTGTTGGAGGACGCCGAGGAAGCGCCGGTGATCCAGTTGGTCAACCAGTTGCTGCGCAAGGCGGTGCTGGACGGCGCGTCGGACCTGCATATCGAGCCGCACGAGGGCGGGCTGCGCGCGCGGATGCGCGTCGACGGGTTCTTGCAGACGGTCATGGACCGGGCCGATGTGCCGGTGAAACGGGTGGTGTCGCGGCTGAAGGTCATGGCGGGGCTGGACATCGCCGAGACGCGGCTGCCGCAGGACGGGCGCATCCCGCTGCGGCTGGGCGGGCGGATGATCGACACGCGGGTGAGTTCCTTGCCGGGCAATTACGGTGAGCGGATCGTGCTGCGGATTCTGGACCGCGCCGCCGGGTTGATGCCGCTGGAGCAGTTGGGGCTGGATCAGGTGCAGATTGCGCTGCTGGAAAAGCTGGCCGCCACGCCGAACGGGATCATCCTTGCCACCGGGCCAACGGGCGCGGGCAAGACCACGACGCTGTATTCGCTGTTGAAACTGGCGGACCGGGAAGAGCGCAATATCGTCACGGTCGAGGACCCGATTGAATACGATCTGACCGGGATCTCGCAGACCCAGATCAACGCCGAGATCGGCATGACCTTTGCCGCGGGGCTGCGGGCGACCCTGCGGCAGGACCCGGATGTGATCCTTGTGGGGGAAATCCGCGATGGTGAGACCGCCAGCACCGCCGCACAGGCGGCGCTGACCGGGCATCTGGTGTTTTCCTCGCTGCACGCCAACAGTTCGGTCGCCGCCGTGGTGCGGCTGCGCGATCTGGGGCTGGAGAATTTCCTGATCTCGGCCACGCTGCGCGGTGTCATCGCGCAGCGGCTGTTGCGGCGGTTGTGCCAGGACTGTCGCCAGCCGCATGCGCCGACCGAGTCCGAGGCGCGGCAGTTCGATATGACAAACATGCCGCTGCCCACGGTGCTGCATGTGGCCAAGGGCTGTCCGGCCTGCAACGGGGCGGGCTACGTCGGGCGGATCGGGATTTTTGAGATCCTGCCGGTGGATGAGGACCTGCGCGAGGCGATCAACTATGGCGCGGGCGAGGGGGCCTTGTGGAAAAGCACGCTGGAGCCGCGTGACCGGCTGATCGGGCAGGCGCTGCGGGCGGTGGCGACCGGACAGACCAGCCTTGCCGAGGCGCTGCGCGTGGTCGGGGACGGCGGATGAGGGCCTTTGCCTATGTCGCCTACACCGCCGACGGGGCGCGCAAGGCGGGCACGGTTGTGGCCGAGACCGAGGTGGATGCCTCGGAGCAGCTCAAGGCGCAGGGGCTGTATGTCTCTGACCTGACGGCGCGGTCGCGGGGGCGTGCGGCGCGGGGGCGGGGTCTTGGCCGGGCGCGGCTGTCGCGGGATTTGCAGGCGGTCTTTACCCGCCAGATGGCGGTGCTGCTGAGCGCCGAGATGGCGGTGGACGACGCGCTGGGCACGCTGAAAAGCGCGGGCAGCACGGCGGCGCTGGATCAGGTGGTGGCCCGCGCGCAGGCCGCCCTGCTGGAAGGAGAGCCGCTGTCGGTGGCGCTGGACACCAGCGGCGCGGGGTTCCCGCGCTACTATCTGGCCGCCGTGCAGGCGGGCGAGCGGGCGGGGGAGTTGTCAAACGTTTTCAACAGTCTGGCAGAGCATCTTGAGACCGCGCGCAGCGACCGGGCGCAATTGGGGTCGGCGCTGGTCTATCCGGCCTTTGTGGCGGTGGTGTCGGTGCTGGTGGCGGGGGTGCTGTTTGTCACCGTCGCGCCGGAGATCGTGGCCCTGTTCGAGACCTCTGGCCGCCCCTTGCCGGATCTGACGCGGCGCATGATGGCGCTGTCGCGCTGGATCGAGGGGCATGTGGCGCTGCTGGGGGGGATAGCGGTGGCGCTGATCGCCTTTGGGGTGATCAGCGGGCGGGTGCAGTCGCTGCGCGACGCCCGCGACAGGGCCTTTCTGCGGCTGCCGGTGGTGGGCTCGCTGATGCGCCAGGGCGCGGCGGTGCAATACCTGCGCACGCTGGCGTTGGTGCTGGATGCGCGCCACACGGTGCCGATTGCGGTGGAAAGCGCGGGCTCGGTCCTGACCATCAGCCGCTTTCGCGCCGAGGCGGACAAGGTGGCAGAGGCCATCCACGCCGGGGAATCCCTGTCCACCGCGCTGACGGCGCTGAGCGTGGTGCCACCCGTGGCGCGCCAGTTGATCGGCGCGGGCGAAGTATCGGCCCGGTTGGCGCGGATGACGGGGCGCGCGGCGGCGCTGGTGGAAAACGGCCTGTCGACCCAGCGCAAGCGCATTGCCGCACTGATGGAACCGGCCTTGATGATGCTGGTCGGGGCAATGGTGCTGGTGATCGTGCTGTCGGTGTTGCTGCCGATCTTTGACCTGCAAACGCTGGTCGCCCCCTGAGAGGGAAAACCTCAGAGCATTCCCCTTGATCGAAATCGGGCTTTGAAACGCACGAGGTTAGCGCGCGAAGTTAATGGGTGTCTCCGGAAAGTCGCACTTCATTTCGTGCATCGGTAGAATTCGCTAGGTTTCGACCTGTGGCCTTCCCAGAGGTCAACGGCTCGTCTACGAAATTGTGAAATATGCAGCATACCGGTTGGTCTCGCGCCTCATTTCAGGGCGCGTGGGCAGACCGCTGGCGTGGCGCTCGTGGAGGAATTTGAATGTCGGTTGGTCATAATCTGGGTCGGATTTTTGCAGTCTGGGTGTTTTCTTTGCTGGCAGCGTCCGCCGCACAGGCACAGGCCACGTTCAATTCGACGCTTTCGCCGACCACAATCACCGAAGGGTCGGTGTCCACGCTGACCTACGACATCGGCAACGGGAGCGGAACGCCGCTTGTCAACGGCGCGTTCACCACCACCTTGCCGGCGGGCGTCACCTTTGCGACGCCTGCGGATCTGGACGTCGGGACGAGCTGTGGCGGCGTGACCGCCACAGCCGCTGACGGCGGCACCGTTCTCACCGTCAGCGATGTTGCAGTCGGCGCCTTTGGAAGCTGTTCGTTGTCGGTTCTGGTGACATCGTCCTCGGTCGGCAGCAACATCATCACCAGCGGCGATTTCACCTCTGACCAGGGCAACTCCGGCACGGCCAGTTCGACCCTGACGGTCAACGCGACATCCAGCGCGCCGGTCTTCAGCAAATCGCTGTCGGACCCGTCGATCGCGATCAACGGCACCACGCGGATGACCTACCTGATCGACAACACCGCCAACGGCAACTTTGTGAACGGTGCCAGCTTTGTCGAAAATCTGCCGTCGGGCGTGACGGTGGCCCCGACCCCCAACATTGACGTCTCGACCTGTGCATTTCCGCCCAACGTGAGCGCCAGCGGCGGCTCTATCTCTGTCACAGGCATCACTTTGCTCAGCGGGACAACCTGTAGCATCTCGCTGAGCCTCAAGGCGACCTCGGCGGGCACATATACCCTGCTGTCCGGGGATCTGGGGACCTTTTCCGACAGCTACGGCAAAAGCCTTGCCTCGTTGAGTGTCACCGGACTGCCCACAGGCACGCCGCAGTTGCAAAAGTTCTTTCCGGACGGCGTGGCCAACCCCGGCGGGACCGCGACGCTGGAATTCCATATCTCCAACGGCGACAGGGATTTTTCCGCCACCGGGATAACCTTTACCGATGATCTGGATGCCATGCTTTCCGGTGCGACCGTGGTGGCCGCCTCGCTGCCCAGCGATCCTTGCGGCACCGGGTCGACGCTCAGCGGTTCTTCGGTCTTGACCTTTTCCGGCGGCACGCTTGCGCCGGGATCGAATTGCAGCTTTTCGATTCAGGTGAATGTGCCCGGCGGCACCACTGGCGGGTTGTATGCCAATACCACCGGGGCGCTGACCGGGTCGCTGGGCGGCACCGGGTTCACCGGCAACCAGGCCTCCGACACGCTGGAGGTCGCAAACGCGACGATTGACCAGCCGACCTTTACGCTGGAGTTCACCGACGATCCGGTCCTGCCGGGCAATACCTTCAACGCGCGCTACACGATCACCAATGCCTCAACCACGACAACGGTGACCGACCTTGCCTTTGCGCATGACATCTCTTTCACCTCGGCCATGGTCGCCGGCGGCACCGGCTCCAACCTGTGTGGCTCGGGCTCTTTTGTCTTTGTCAACTCGGTCTCCGGCACGCCCTTCCTGAACCTCGCCGGCGGGCAGTTGGCGGCCAGCGCAAGCTGCGTCATCGACGTCACCTTCCAGACCGACATCAGCGAGACGATCGGCGACTACCCGACAACCACCGGGCCGCTGTCCTACAACAACGGTGCGTCGGTCGTGTCCGGACCGACCGCAAGCGATACGCTGACCGTCGAAGGCGGCGCGGACCTGACCCTGTCCAAGCTGTTTGGACAGGACAACGCCCAGCCGGGCGAGACCGTGTCGTTGACCTTTACCATCTCCAGCGCGGCGGAATCGGTCAGTGCGGCAACGGCCATCGCCTTTACCGACGACCTGCACGCCTTCCACGCCGGATCGACCTTTGCCGGGCTTACCTCTAACACTTGCGGCGGCACCGGGGCCGGGGCGACAAGCGATCCCTCGGGCGCCGCAGTTGTCGACGGGACATTCAGTTATTCCGGCGGCACACTGGCCCCGGACAACAGCTGTACCATCGTCATCGATGTGACTTTGGGCGCGGGCGATCCCGGCGCCGAAGTGACCAACACCTCCTCGACCCTGACCGCCACCGCAGGCGGCGCGGCGACCACCGCGCCGGCGGCGACGGATACACTGTTTATCGGTACGGTCGAGCCGTATCAGTTGGCGTTCGCCTTCGACACATCCTCGGCGCTGCCGGGGGATCTGATCGGTCTGGATGTCACCATCACAAACCCCAATGCGCCCGGCACCGGGGACGCGACAAGCATCAGCCTGACAAGTTCGCTGAGCGCCGGGCTGTCCGGTCTGGCCGCCGAGGCCCCGCTGCCGACCGATCCCTGCGGCCCCGGCAGTTCGCTGTCGGGCTCCAACTTTGTCATCATGACCGGCGGCAATGTGGCGGGCGGCGCGTCCTGTTCCTTTACCATTCCGGTCCGGGTGCCGGCGGCGGCGGCGGACGGGTCCTACGGCGTCACGGCGCAGTCCTCGGGCAATGTCGGCGGGGTCACGGTGTCCGTCAACGGGGCCGCGACGCTGGTGATCGACAGCAACCTGTTGTCGCTGACCAAAAGCTTTGCGGCATCGACGGTGACCGCTGGCGATACCGTGGACATCAGCATCGAGGTCACCAATGCCTCGGCGACCCACACGGTCACCGACATTGCCCTGACCGATGATATCGGTGCCATGCTGTCGGGGGCCACGATCCTGTCGCATGCCACGAACTGCGGCAGCACCGCGGCCAGCACGGCGACGGTGCTGGACCTGTCGGCGGGCACCCTTGCGCCCGGTGCGACCTGCACCATCACCGCGACGGTGCAGACCCCGGCCAACGCCCCGGCCGGTGACGTGACCAATACCACCAGCGCGGTGACCGGCGTGGTCGGCAGTGCTGCGGTGACCGGCGCGTCGGCCTCGGGCACCTTCACCCTCGTCCCGGACATCGACCTGATCTTTGCCAAGGATCTGACGCCTTTGGCCGCCCCGGCGTCCGGCACCACCTCTCTGACGATCACGATCGAGAACGCCAGCCCGACGGCGACGGCCTCGAACGTCGGCTTTACCGACGATCTGGACGCCATGCTGAGCGGCACGCTGGCGGGGGGGCTGTCGGCCAGCAGCGCCTGCGGCGGCGGCACCTTTACCGGCACCTCCTTCCTGAGGTTCAGCGGCGGCAATATCGCGGCGGGCGACACCTGTACCCTGACCGCCACGATCAGCCTGCCCGGATCGGCGACACCCGGCGTCTATACCAATACCACCAGCCAGCTTTTCATTGCCGGTGTGGCCTCTGAGCCGGCGGTGAGCGACACGCTGACCATCGTGCCCGCACCGGGGTTCGCCAAGGTCTTTGCCGATGCGACCATCGCGCTGGACCAGACCAGCACGCTGACCTTTACCGTGGACAACACGGCGTCGATCATTGACGCGACCTCGCTCAGCTTTACCGACAACCTGCCCGCCGGGGTGCGGGTGGCGGCGACGCCCAATGCCTCGACCACCTGTACCGGCGGCAGCCTGACGGCGACCGGCGGCTCCGGCGTGATCAGCTACACCGGCGGCACGGTGACGGCTGCGGCCTCCTGCACCGTGGCGGTGGATGTCACCGGCTCCGCGCTGGGCAGCCATGTGAACACCACCGGCGATCTGACCTCGTCTCTGGGCAATTCCGGCACCGCGTCGGATACCCTGACGGTTGAGCCGCAGCCGACATTTGCCAAGGCCTTCGGGGCCAGCACGATCGGCGTCAACCAGACCACAAGCCTGACCTTTACCGTGGACAACAGCGGCGCGACGCTGACCGCCTCGGCGCTGGATTTCACCGACAACCTGCCCGCTGGGCTGCAAGTGGCGGCGACGCCCAATGCCTCGACCACCTGTACCGGCGGCAGCCTGACGGCGACCGGCGGCACCGGCGTGATCAGCTACACCGGCGGCACGGTGACGGCTGCGGCCTCCTGTACCGTGGTGGTGGACGTGACCCCCACCACAACCGGCGCAAAGGTCAACACCTCGGGCGATCTGACCTCGTCTCTGGGCAATTCCGGCACCGCGACCGACACGCTGACCGTTGTGCCGCAACCGGCCTTTACCAAGGCGTTCGCGGTCGATCCCATTGGCGTGGGTCTGGTGACGTCGCTCAGCTTTGACATCGACAACAGCGGGTCGTCGATTGCCGCAACGGGTCTGGATTTCACCGACAACCTGCCTGCGGGCATGATTGTCGCGACCCCGGCCAATATCACGAACCTGTGTACCGGCGGCACCGTGACCGCCACGGCGGGCAGCGGCACCATCAGCTATTCCGGCGGATCAATCGGTGCGGGCGCAAACTGTCTGATCTCGGTTGACGTGACCACCACCGCAACCGGGGGTCTGACGAACACCACCGGCGATCTGACATCCAGTCTTGGCAATTCCGGCACCGCGTCCAAGACGCTGACCGTTGTGCCGCAGCCGACCTTCACCAAGAGCTTTGCCGACAGCGCGATCCCGCTGGGGTTCTCCACCACGCTGACGCTGCGGATTGACAACAGCGCCTCCAGCGGCGCGGCGGTCGATGTCGCCTTTACCGATACCCTGCCTGCCGGGCTGCAAATCGCCACCCCCGCGAACGCCTCGACCAGCTGCGCCAGCGCCACGCTGACCGCCCCGGCGGGCGGCAGCGCCATCAGCCTGAGCGATGGATTCATGAACGGCGGAACGAGCTGCGTGGTCGAAGTTGACGTGACCGGCACCGCGCTGGGCAGCCATGTGAACACCACCGGCGATCTGACCTCGTCTCTGGGCAATTCCGGCACCGCAAGCGATACCCTTGTGGTTGAGCCGCAGCCGGGCTTTGCCAAAGCCTTTGCCGATGCGGCCATCGCGCAGGGCTTTGACACCACGCTGACCTTTTCCATCGACAACAGCGGCGCGACGCTGACCGCCTCGGCGCTGGATTTCACCGACACCCTGCCTGCGGGGCTGCAAGTGGCGGCGACGCCCAATGCGGCAACCACCTGTACCGGCGGCGCCCTGACCGCAACCGGCGGGGCAGGGACCCTCAGCTACACCGGCGGCAGCCTGACCGGCGGCGGCACCTGTACGGTGGCGGTCGATGTGACCGGCACCGCAACCGGCGCGCTGACCAATACCTCGGGTGATCTGACCTCTTCGATGGGCAACTCGGGCACCGCCAGCGACAACATCACCGTTGTCCCGCAGCCGGGCTTTGCCAAGGCGTTTGCACCGGCGGGTATCAACCTTGGCCAGTCCTCGACGCTGACGTTTACCGTCGACAACACCGGGTCGATCCTTGCGGCGACGGCGCTTGATTTCAGCGACACGCTGCCCGCCAATCTGGCGGTGGCGGCGACCCCCAACGCCTCGACCACCTGTACCGGCGGCACCTTGACCGCGACGGGCGGGGCAGGCAGCATCGGCTACACCGGCGGCAGCCTTGCCGCGTCGTCCAGCTGTACCGTCAGTGTCGATGTCACGCCGACGGCGGCGGGCGCGCTGGACAACCTGTCGGGCGATCTGACTTCTTCGCTGGGCAATTCCGGCACGGCGGCGGCGACGCTGACCGTGATCACGCCGGAAATCGGCATTTCCGGCTCTGTCGGCGGGGCGGTTGCCGATGGCGGCACGCTGGATCAGGGAACACCGGATGCGGGCGCGCAGCAGACCTTGACGCTGACCATTTCCAACACCGGCACCGATGCGCTGACGCTGGCCGCAGCCCCGGTGATCACCGGGGCCACCGACGTGGTGGTGGACAGTGTCACCGGTCCGCTTGCGACCACGGTTCCCATCGGCGGCAGCACGACGGTTACCATTCTGTACACGCCCGCAGCGGCGATCCAGACCGATCCGACCGTCAGCCAGCCGTTCAGCTTTGACGTCTCGCTGGGCAACAATGATGTGGACGAGTCGCCCTATGACTTTACCGTCAGCGGTACGGCGCAGGATGTCACCGCGCCGTCCGGCTATACCGTTGCCTTCGATCAGAACCCGGTGAACATCGGCAATCAGGGCGGCATCGGCTTTACCTTTGCATCGGCTGAGGTTGGCGCGGGTTTCGCCTATAGCATCACCTCATCGGGCGGCGGCGCGCCGGTCGCAGGGATCGGCACCATCGCCACGGCGACGGACCAGATCACCGGGATTGATGTCTCCGGGCTGGCGGACGGGACGCTGACGCTGACCGTGGCGCTGACCGATCCGGCGGGCAACACCGGGGCGGACGCCACGGCCACCACCGCCAAGGATGCCACGGCACCGGCGGGCTATGCGGCCACCTTTGACCAGGACCCGGTGAATGCGGCCAACCAGACGGCGGTCAGCTTTACCTTCGCCGGGGCCGAGATCGGGAGCACCTATGTCTACTCGATCACCTCGACGGGCGGCGGTGCGCCGGTGTCCACCATGGGCACCATCGCGACAGCCACGGACCAGATCACGGGCATCGATGTCTCGGGCCTTGGCGACGGCACGCTGACGCTGTCGGTGACACTGACCGATACCTCGGGCAACACCGGCGCGACGGTCACGGACACCGCCACCAAGGACGCCACCGCCCCTGCGGGCTATGCCGCCACCTTTGATCAGGACCCGGTGAATACCGCGAACCAGACGGCGGTCAGCTATACCTTCGCGGCGGCAGAGGTCGGCGCGGGCTATGCCTATAGCATCACCTCGGACGGCGGCGGCGCACCGGTCACCGGCACCGGGACCATCGCCACGGCGACCGACCAGATCACCGGGATCGACGTTTCCGGCCTTGGCGACGGCACCCTGACCCTGTCGGTGACGCTGACCGATGTGGCGGGCAACACCGGCGCGGCGGCCACGGACACCACCACCAAGGACGCCACCGCGCCTGCGGGCTATACTGTCGCTTTCGATCAGGACCCGGTGAATGCCGCGAACCAGACGGCGATGAGCTTTACCTTCGCGGGGGCCGAGGTTGGCGCGGGCTATGCCTATAGCATCGCCTCGGATGGCGGCGGCGTGCCGGTCACCGGCACCGGGACCATCGCCACGATCACCGATGTGGTCAGCGGGCTGGACCTGTCGGGCCTCGGGGACGGGACACTGACCTTGACGGTCGCGTTGACGGATGTGGCGGGCAACACCGGCACGGATGCCACCGCCACCGTCGCCAAGGACACCACCGCGCCGGCGGTTGCCATCGACACGCCGCTGTCCGGCGATGGCTTTGTCAATGCGGCCGAGGCTGCGGGCTTTGTCCTGTCGGGGACGTCGACGGGCATGCCGGATGGCAGCCTTGTCGAGATTTCGCTGTCCGGAAACGGCGTCACCTTCTCGGGTCTGACCACAACCGTCACCGGCGGGGTCTGGACCTTGCCGTTCGACATGTCGTTCTTCCCTGACGGTCCGATCGACGTCATTGCCATCGGCTATGATCAGGCCAACAACCCGTCGCCGCAGGCCACCGCCTCGGGGGTGCTGGATACCGCAGCACCCACGGGCTATTCCGTCGCCTTTGATCAGGACCCGGTGAACATCGCGAACCAGACAGCGATCGACATCACCGTCAGCGGGGCCGAAGTGGGGGCAACCGTCGCCTTGCGGATCAGCTCCGACAGCGGGGCGACGATTGTCACCCCCGCCACGGTCACCGCCGCGACCGCCACCGTCGATGTGACCGGGCTTGACCTCAGCGTTCTGGGCGACGGCACGCTGACCGTCACAGCGATCCTGACCGATCCGGCGGGCAATGCGGGCACAGCCGTCACCGGCACCGCGACCAAGGACACCGTCGCGCCCGGCCTGACCCTCGACAGCCCGCTGGCCGGGGACGGAGTGGTCAATGCCGCAGAGGCGGCGGCTGTGACCGTCTCGGGCACCGCCACCGACCTTGCCGATGGCACTGTCGTGACGGTCAATGTGACCGACACCGGCGCGGGCCTTGCCACTGGCACGGCCACTGTCACGGGCGGCCTCTGGAGCCTCACGCTGGACCTTTCGGGTCTGGCGGATGGCGCGCTGAGCCTGACCGCCGATGCCTCTGACGCGGCGGGCAACCCCGCGCCGCAGGCCACCGCCACAGCCAGCAAGGACGCCGACGTCCCAGTTGCCACCATCGATGGACCCATCGCGGGCGATGACGTGATCAACGCGGCAGAGGCAGCTTCCTTTGCGGTCTCCGGCACCGCCACCGGCGTTGCCGATGGCACCATTGTGCGTCTGATCCTGCGCGACGGCGCGTCTGCGGCGGTCTACTACCGCGAGGCGACGGTTACGGCGGGCGCGTGGAGCCTGACGTTCGACATCGCGGCACTGGCGGATGGCAGCTATGACTTGTCCGCTGACGTCACCGATCCGGCGGGCAACGCGGCCACACCGGCCACCACCGCGCTGACCAAGGACACCGTGGCCCCGTCGATCCAGATCGCCGATCCGGCAGCGGGCGCGACCAGCTTTTTCGACAATGCCGTGAACGCGGCAGAGGCGGCGGCATTCACCGCATCGGGTACGGCGCTGAACGCGGCGGACGCGGTGCAGGTTGTCCTGACCGCCACCGATGGCGCATCGGGCAGCGTGTCGGTCACAACCGGCCTGACCGCCGGTCCCGCGCCTGCGCATAGCTGGACCGAGGCACTGGACCTGACCTCGCTTGCCGACGGGACAATCACCCTGACGGCGGTGATCATCGACACCGCTGGCAACACCTCTTCGGCCTCGACCAGTTTCCTCAAGGACACCACCGCGCCTGCGGGCTATACCGCCACGCTGGATCAGGACCCGGTGAACATTGCCAATGCCACAGCGGCGAGCTTTACCTTCGCCGGTGCCGAGGTTGGACCGGGCGCGCCCGGCACCGATGTCACCTTTGCCTATTCGATCTCCTCGGACGGCGGCGGTGCGCCTGTCACCGGCACCGGCACCATTGCCACAGCCACCGATCAGGTGACGGGCATCGATCTGTCGGGCCTGCCGGACGGCACCCTGACGCTGAGTGTCACGCTGACCGATTTCAAGGGCAACACCGGCGCGGCGGCAACCGACACCGCCACCAAGGACGCCACCGCCCCCGGCCTGACATTCGACTCGCCGCTGGCGGGCGATGACGTGGTCAACGGGGCAGAGGCGGCGGCGGTCGTGATTTCCGGCACCTCGACGGATCTGCTGGACGGGGCCACGGTCACCGTGGCTGTCAGCGATGCGGGCGCGGGCCTTGTCACCGGCAGCGCCACCGTCACCGGCGGGGTCTGGTCTGTCACGCTGGACCTGAGCCCGCTTGCCGATGGCACCCTTGGCCTGACGGCGGATGCAACCGACGCGGCGGGCAACCCCGCGCCGCAGGCCACCGCCGCGATGGCCAAGGACACCGTCGCGCCGACCGGCTACAGCGCCAGCTTTGACGACGATCCGGTGAACGCGGGCAATCACACCGCGACCGGCTTTACCTTTGCCGGGGCCGAAGTGGGGGCCAGCTTTGCCTATGCCATCACCTCGGACGGCGGCGGCACGGCTGTCACCGGGACTGGCACCATCGCCACGGCGACCGACCAGATCGCCGGGCTGGACCTGAGCGGCCTTGCCGACGGCACCCTGACGCTGACCGTTGCGCTGACCGATCCGGCGGGCAACACCGGCGCGGACGCAACCGACACCGCGACCAAGGACGCAACCCTGCCCACCGTCGCCATCGACACCCCGATTGCGGGCGATGGCGTGGTCAACGCGGCTGAGGCGCTTGCCACACCCGTGTCCGGCACCTCGACCGATCTGGCCGATGGGGCGGTGGTCTCGATCGTCGTCAGCGATGGCGCGGCGGGGTCGGTCACCGGCACCGCGACTGTCACGGGCGGCGTGTGGACCACGACTCTGGACCTGTCGGGCCTTGCGGATGGGGCGCTTGCCCTGACCGCCGATGTCTCTGACGCGGCGGGCAACGCGGCCCCGCAGGCCAGCGCCAGCGCCACCAAGGACGCCACCGCGCCCAGCGGCTACAGCGCGGCCTTCGATCAGGACCCGGTCAATACGGGCAACCAGACGGTGGCCAGCTTTACCTTTGCCGGGGCCGAGGTGGGGGCGGGTTATGCGTTCACGATCACCTCTGACGGCGGCGGCACGCCGGTCAGCGGCGCGGGCACCATCGCCACCGCCAGTGACCAGATCAGCGGGCTGGACCTGACGGCGCTGACCGACGGCACCTTGACGCTGACCGTGGCGCTGACCGATCCGGCGGGCAACACCGGCGTCAACGCGACGGATACGGCGGTCAAGGATGTGGCGGTGCCCACCGCGACGCTGGCTGGTCCGGTCACGCCGCAGGCCGATCCCTTTACGGTCACACTGACCTTCTCGGAGGCGGTCACCGGGCTGGACCTGACCTCGGTCGCGCTGGTCAACGGCACCGCCTCGGCGCTGACGGGCAGTGGCGCGGACTACAGCTTTACCGTGACGCCGGATCATGACGGCACGGTCGAGATTGCGCTGGATGCGGGGGCTGCGGCGGATATTGTGGGCAACCTGTCCACGGCGGCCACCGCGATCACCGTCACCGCCGAGTTGACTGGCACGCCCAATCCGACGCCGCTGCCCGATGCGGATGGCGACGGGGTGGCCGACATCCTTGAGACCGGCGACCGCGACGGCGACGGCATTCCCGACGATGAGGATTTCGACCCGCAGGGCTATTTCTACTGCGAGGACGATGGCCGCATCATCCCCGGCGGCGGGTTCACCGTCTCGGGGCCATCGGGGAGCAATTCGTCGCTGGGCACGCTCAATGACATCAACATCACCCGCGACGGATCGACCGGCGAAATCCAGTGGTTCGCCCTGCGTCCGGGCACCTATTCGATGTCGCTCAGCTATCCGACGGCTGTGGGTGTTCCCAGCACGACGCGCCTGTCCTCCGGCACGCTGGACCTGACCTCTTTGCTGCCGTCCAACCCGGCGGTGATCGGCTCGTCCGAGTTTGGGGCGACAGGGTTCCTTGCGGATGCTTCGGCGGCGGCCAACCCGGCCTTCTACACCGGCTTTGTGATCGAACCGGGGGATCCGTTTGTTCTGTCGAACAACATCCCGATGACGCAATGCGCCGAAAACCTTGTGACGCTCAGCGCCACAACCGACGGGGCAGAGGCCAATACCGGTGTGCCGACCGACGCGACCTTTACCGTCACGCAGGGGCGGGCATCGACCGTGGATACGGTGATTGCCTATACGGTTGCGGGCTCTGCCACGTCCGGCACCGACTTTACCGCGCTGTCGGGCACGGTGACCATTCCGGCGGGCGCGACATCGGCCACCATCACCGTTCCGGTGCTGGAGGATGGCGACATCGAGGGGCCGGAGACGGTCGAGATCACGCTGACCGGTGTGACCTCGGGCGATCTGACCACGCTGCTGGGAACAGCGGTAACGGCCAGCGCCACCATCGCGGATGACGACTTTGCCGATATCGCGGTGGTCAACGTCGATCTTGTCACCAATGAGGGCGGCGGCGACGACGCCACCATGACCTTTGCGCTGCTGGGGATGCCCACATCGCCGGTCACGCTGCGGTTTGCCGGTGACAGCCAGTGTACCGTGGCCCCGGCCAGCATCACCTTCACGGCGGCGGATTACGCGGTGCCGCAGGCGCTGACGATCCGCGCCATCGACGATGACAAGGTCGAGGGCACGCACAGCTGTCAGCCGACCGTTGTGGTCAGTTCCGCCGACACCCGCTACGACGGCGCGCCGCTGGCGCTGGCGACGGTCACCGTGACCGACGACCTTGTGGACCAGATCCGCGAGCCGCTGACCGAGATCCTTGAAGACGACCTTGAGGAGACGATCACGGCGCAGACCAAGGCGTTCAGCCGGATGTCCAAAGGCGCGTTGCAACGCCTGCAAGCGGGGCGCGATCTGCCTTGCGGGACGATCCAGGGCTTTGACGTGGATGGCAGCGTCCAGATTCAGGACGCCACAGGCGCGGCGCAGGGGACATTCGGGCGCGATGCCTACAACTGCGTCACCGACACCCGTGAGATCCTTGACGGCACCTTCTCGCTGAACAAGACCGAGGATACCGGCGTTCAGGCGCTGTTCCAGTTCGCCTGGCAGCGCGAGCGGTTCATCAGCGATGCCGAAATCGCCGGTTATTTCATGGGCGGCTATTACAGCCGGACGGATGTCAGCGGTCTGGGCGATGGCAAGATCGACGGGTTTGGCGTCAATGGCGGGCTATATGGCGCGCGCAGCTTTGCGCAGGGTCTGTTCCTTGACTACTACCTCGCCGGGGCCGCCGGGCGGCACAGGTTCGACATCGACTTTGACGCCGCAGCCGCCCCGATCAACGCCACAGGCCAATACAGCTATCTGGCCGGTTTCGCCGGGGTGGGCATCTCTGGCCAGCGCGAATTCGACAGCTTTGTGATGAAGCCGCGGGTTGGTCTGGACCTGTCCTATGCCAAGGCGGGCGATGCGGATGTGACTGCCACGCAACTGGGGCTGAGCCACAATGGCGTGATCGATCTGGACGATTTCAGCGGCGTCCGCGCGACGGCGGAAATCCGGTTCGAAAGCCTGTCCGCTCCGGGGGGCGCGGAGGCGCTGTCGGGCATGATGCGCACCGCCTTTACCCCGCGCTTTACCTGCGAGCTGTCGTCGTATGACGATGAGGCGAACTGCGGGTTGGGTCTGGCCTTTGCCTGGGAGCGGACGGATGCCGCCAGCGGTCTGACATGGGGGTTTGAGGTGGATATGGAGCAGATCGACGACAGCCGCCGGTTTACCTTCAACATCACGCGTGAACGCCCGGTCGCCAATGGCCGCGGCGCGGTTGTGACACGTCTGTCGATGCCCGAAGCGCAGACCCTGGAACTCGAACACGGGCTGAAGCTGGACTTCTGACCGGGGGGGGCGGGCCCACCCGCCCCCGCTCCGGCGCGGCCCCACCCACCCACCCGCGCGCGCCGGATCGAGCGCGGGCGGGCTCTGAGGTCCGGGGCTACACTCCGGGGCTACACGAGGTGCGGGATAATCAGTCCTGAAAACAGGCGGCGCGACCGTCCTGCGCGATCAGCGCGGCACCGTCCATGATGGTCGCCGCGCGGCGGTTCATGGCGGATGTGGGCCGGTCGGCCTCACGCTTTTTCGGGCTGGGCAGGACAGAGGCGAGAAGCGCGGCCTGACGGTCGCTCAACGCCTCGGGGCCGACGCCGAAGTAGTGGCGCGCGGCGGCGTCGATGCCAAACACGCCTTCGTCGAATTCCGCGACGTTCAGGTAAACCTCAAGGATGCGCCGCTTGGGCCAGAGCGCCTCGACCAGAGGGGTCAGCAGCGCCTCCATCGCCTTGCGGACATAGCTGCGGGCCTGCCAGAGATAGACGTTCTTGACGACCTGCTGGCTGATGGTGCTGCCGCCCCGGTTTGCGCCCTCTTCGATCGCGGCGCGGATGGCGTCCATGTCAAAGCCCCAATGGGCGCAGAAATTGGCATCCTCCGCCGCCACGACGGAGCGCAGCATGACCGGGGCGACGTCGTCGATCCTGACCCATGCCCGGTCCACGCCGCCAAGGCGGCGGGTCTCGGACCAGATCGTGTGGGTGGTGGGGGGATTGAAGACCCGGAAGGCCAGCACCGCCAGTACCGCGAGCAGCGCCAGTCCAAGGGCGCAGCGCCAGAGCCAACGCCGGACAAAGGTCAGCGGGCGAAACGACCGCTGGCCCTTTTTGCGATTGGCGCGCTTCTGGCCGCGCGCCGGTTTCCTTGCCTTGACTGCCATGAAATCTGTGTAGCCCAGCGGCGGCCCGCCGCCAACGCCTGAGCGTGGTGTGGCCCGAGAGGTGGGCGCAGGCGAGGGGCCAGCCCCTCGCGCTCCCCGGGATATTTTCGGACAGAAGAAACAGGGGGGCGGCGCGCCCCGCCCGGTGGAGACGCAAATGGCCCGGTCGCGCGACCGGGCCTTTGGTCGATTTATTCCGGGCGGATTATTCCGCCGGCACCGCGAGGTCGTCTTCGATCCCCAGCGGGTGCGGGATCTTGTCGAGCATTTCTTTCGGGCAGACCTGAATGAAATGCGCCTTTTCCAGATCCCAGTTTTGCCGGATATCGGTTGCCTTGCGGCTGCCGGTTTCCTGCACATGGCGTTCGACCAGGCCTTTGAGCTGGTCTTCCCATGCGGCGACCGTGACCGGGCAGGTGACCAGACCTTCCATGTTCATCATCGCCGGCGCGGTGCCCTCCGGGTCATAGATATAGGCCATGCCACCGGTCATCCCGGCGCCGAAGTTGGCGCCGATGCTGCCCAGAATGACCGCGAGACCGCCGGTCATGTATTCACAGCCGTTGGAGCCGCAGCCCTCGACCACCACCGAGGCGCCGGAGTTGCGCACCGCGAAGCGCTCACCGGCGCGACCGCAGGCGAAGAGATGCCCGTCGGTGGCACCGTACAGCACGGTGTTGCCGATGATCGTGTTCTCAGACGCGACAAGCGGCGAGACCAGCGGCGGACGCACGACGATCAACCCGCCCGACAGGCCTTTGCCGACGTAGTCGTTGGCATCGCCCGAGACCTCCAGTTTCAGGCCCGGTGCGGCGAAGGCCCCCAGCGACTGCCCGGCGGAGCCGGTCAGCTTGACGTGCAGGTGGTCGGGTTGCAGCGCGTTGCGCATCCCGAATTTCTGCACGATGTGGCTGGAGACCCGCGTGCCCACGGTGCGGTGCGTGTTCATCACCGCGTAGGACAGTTGCATCTTTTCACCGTCTTGCAGGAAGCGGGCGGCGTCGCGGACGATTTCCGCATCCAGTGTGTCGGGCACCTCGTTGCGCGGCTTGGCGCGGTCGTAGACAATGTCGTCGGACCCGTTGACGCGGATCAGCAGCGGATTGAGGTCAAGATCGTCAAGATGATCGGACCCGCGCGAGACCTGGCTGAGCAGGTCGGCGCGACCGACCACCTCTTTGAGGCTGCGCGCGCCGATTTCGGCGAGGATTTCGCGGACTTCCTGCGCATAGAAGGTGATCAGGTTCACCACCTTGTCCGCCGAGCCGGTGAACTTGTCGCGCAGGGCCTGATCCTGCGTACACACGCCCACCGGGCAGGTGTTCGACTGGCACTGGCGCACCATGATGCAGCCCATGGCAATCAGCGCGGCGGTGCCGATGCCGTATTCTTCGGCCCCCAGCATCGCCGCCATGACGATGTCACGCCCGGTGCGCAGCCCTCCGTCGGTGCGCAGGGTGATCCGGTCGCGCAGGTTGTTCATCGACAGGACCTGATGCGCCTCTGTCAGGCCCATTTCCCACGGCAGACCGGCGTATTTGATCGAAGTGGCCGGGCTGGCGCCGGTGCCGCCGTTGTGACCGGAGATCAAGATCACGTCGGCCTTGGCCTTGGCCACGCCCGCCGCGATGGTGCCGACGCCGGAGGAGGCGACCAGCTTGACCGTCACCTTGCAGCGCGGGTTGATCTGCTTGAGGTCGTAGATCAGCTGCGCCAGATCCTCGATGGAATAGATATCGTGGTGCGGCGGGGGAGAGATCAGCGTCACGCCCTTGGTCGAGTGCCGCAGCCGTGCGATCAGGTCGGTGACCTTCATGCCGGGCAACTGGCCACCCTCGCCGGGCTTGGCCCCCTGCGCGACCTTGATTTCCAGTTCCTCGCAGTGGTTGAGGTATTCGGCGGTGACGCCAAAGCGACCCGAGGCCACCTGCTTGATCTTGGCCGAGGGGTTGTCGCCGTTCGGCTCGGGCACAAAATGCGCCGGATCCTCGCCGCCCTCGCCGCTGTCGGATTTTGCGCCGATGCGGTTCATGGCGACGTTCAGGGTCTTGTGCGCCTCAGGGCTGAGCGCACCCAGCGACATGCCCGGTGTCACAAACCGCTTGCGGATCGAGGTGATGGATTCCACCTCTTCAATCGGGATCGACTTGCCCAGCGGCTTGATCGCCAGCAGGTCGCGCAGGTGGATCGGCGGGTTGGACTGCATCGCCTTGGAGTACTGCTTCCACATCTCGTAGGAGGCGCGGTCGCAGGCGGCCTGCAACAGGTGCATGGTCTGCGCGCCCCAGGCGTGCGTCTCACCCGACTTGCGCGCCTTGTAAAAGCCGCCAATCGGCAGCACGTCACGACCGGATTTAAAGCCAAGCGCATGCACGTCCTCGGCCTTTTTCTGGATGCCGCTGACGCCGATGCCGCTGATACGGGAGATCATGCCGGGGAAGTATTCCGCGCACATGGCGCGGCTCAGGCCCACGGCCTCAAAGTTCAACCCGCCGCGATAGGACGAGATGACAGAGATGCCCATCTTGGACATGATCTTGAGCAGGCCCTGATCAATCGCCTCGCGGTAGCGGGCGACCGCCTCTGTCAGGGTCATGTCCAGCAGGCCGCGCTTGATGCGGTCGGCAAGGCTGTCCTCGGCCAGATAGGCGTTCACGATGGTCGCACCGGCGCCGATCAGCACGGCAAAGTAATGCGGGTCGATACATTCCGCGCTGCGCACGTTGAGGCTACAGAAGGTGCGCAGGCCCTTGCGGGTCAGGTGGCTGTGGACCGCGCTGGTGGCAAGGATCATCGGCATGGCAACCCGGTCGGGGCCGCAATGTTCGTCCGTCAGGATAAGGTGCCCGGTGCCAGAGCGCACCGCGTCCTCTGCCTCGGCGCGGATACGGGCCAGCCCCTCACGCAGGGCACCGGGGCCGCCGCTGAAGGTACAGTCGATCTCGACGCAGGGCGCGTTGAAATGGACCTGCAATTCCGCGAACTGCGCATTGCCCACGAACGGCGTGTCCAGCACAAGGATTTCGGTCTGCGAGCTGTCCTCGTCCAGCACGTTCTTGAGGTTGCCGAACCGGGTCTTCAGCGACATCACGCGATATTCGCGCAGGCTGTCGATCGGCGGGTTCGTCACCTGGCTGAAGTTCTGGCGGAAGTAGTGCGACAGCGGGCGGTACTTTTTGGACAGAACCGCGCTGGGGGTGTCATCCCCCATCGAGGCCAGCGATTCCTTGGCGTCCTCGGCCATGGGCGCAAGGATCTGCTCCAGCTCTTCCATGGTGTAGCCCGCCGCGATCTGGCGGCGGCGCAGGTCTGCACCCTCGAACAGCGGCTTTTCGGTGACGGCGGCCAGCGGCGTGTCCAGTTCCGAGATCTTCTCGACCCAGTCGCCGAACGGCTGGTTGGACGACAGCCGGTTCTTGATTTCGGTGTCGTGGTAGAGCTTGCCCTCTTTCATATCGACGGCGATGATCTGGCCCGGTCCAAGCGCGCCCTTTTCGCGGGCTGTCGCCTCATCCGTTGGCACCATGCCGATCTCGGAGCCGGCGATCAGCAGCCCGTCGCCGGTCACCACATAGCGCATCGGGCGCAGCCCGTTGCGGTCCAGACCGCCACAGACCCAGCGGCCATCGGTCATCGCCAGCGCCGCGGGGCCGTCCCACGGCTCCATCACGGAGTTGCAGTAAGAATACATGTCGCGCCAGGCCTGCGGCAGTTCCACCGCCTGCTTGGACCAGGATTCCGGCACCAGCATCGTCTTGGCCATCGGCGCGCTGCGTCCGGCACGGACCAGCACCTCGAACACCGAATCCAGCGCCGCCGAGTCGGACGACCCGTTCGGCACGATCGGCTTGATATCCTCTGCCATGTCGCCAAAGGCCGAAGAGGCCATGCGGATCTCATGGCTTTTCATCCAGTTGACGTTGCCCTTCAGCGTGTTGATTTCGCCGTTGTGGGCCAGCATGCGGAACGGCTGGGCCAGCCACCACTGGGGGAAGGTGTTGGTCGAATAGCGCTGGTGATAGATGGCAAAGGCGCTTTCAAAGCGTTCGTCCTGAAGGTCGGGATAGAATTCCGCCACCTGCTCGGCCAGCATCATGCCCTTGTAGATGATCGACCGGCAGGACAGCGAGGCGATGTACAACTGGCCGATACCGACCGCCGCCGCCGCCTTTTCGATCCGGCGGCGGATCACGTACAGCTCCCGCTCAAAGGTCTCTTCGTCCACGCCCTTGGCGTTCGAGATGATGATCTGCTCGATTTCGGGGCGTGTGGCATTGGCCTTTTCGCCCAGAACCTCGACGTGGACCGGCACGTGGCGCCAGCCATAGATGTAGTGGCCCATGCGCAGGACTTCGGTTTCGACGATGGTCCGGCAGGTTTCCTGCGCGCCAAAGTCGGTGCGCGGCAGGAACACCTGACCCACGGCCATCAGCTCATTCTTGCGGGGCGTATGGCCGGTGCGACCGATCTGGTCATAGAAGAAGGGGGTCGGGATCTGCACGTGGATGCCCGCGCCGTCGCCGGTCTTGCCATCGGCGTCGACCGCGCCCCGGTGCCAGACCGCCTTGAGCGCGGAAATCCCGGCCTCGACCACGCGGCGCGATGCCTTGCCGTCAATGCTGACGACAAGTCCCACCCCACAAGAGCTGTGCTCCTCGCTCTCGTGGTACATGCCGTTTTCGGCCATCCACTTACGCTTGGTTTCCTCGGCCCGTACCCAGTCGGCGTCGAATTTGGTCATGGCTCAAGCCCTCCGTTCATGGACCGCCTCGGCGGCCCGGCTTCTTCTGTCATGGCGGCGATCCCAACTGCGAGAGCGTCCTGCCGAAATTAACTCAGTCGGCGGTCTCTGCCAGAACGCCGAATTTTGCGTGACACTCGGCCCGCGTCATCAGTTTGTGGCCCGACTGGCCGTCATAGGCGAAACTGTCGGGTTTGATGTCGATGTAGATTTCATTGGTCATCTTGAACCCGTCGGCGTCATCAAAGACTCCAAGGGGCAATTCGATGTCGCCGGAATAGTCCGACGCCATCGTGACGCGGAAAAACATCCCCGATCCGCAGCGGGTGCAAAAACCGCGCTCTGCCCAGTCGCTTGACTGGATGCGGCCAAGGTGAGTTTCGTCTTCCCAGCTCAGGTTCTCCAGCGCCACGGTCACGCCGATCAGCGCCGATCCGGTCCAGCGGCGGCACATCTCACAGTGGCAGGCGCCGACCTGTGTCGGCACCTCGCGCGCGGTGAACCGCACCGCGCCGCACATACAGCCGCCCGTGCGCATGCTCATGCCGCGTCCTCCGAAAAGGGAAGGGCGCTCATCAGGTCGCAGTCATAGCGCGGATAGGTGCCGCGAAAGCCGGGTTCATCGGGATAGATGAAATCCACCGGGCTGCGGTCACGGGCATTGGTTTCGCGTTCGTCCGCTGTGACATCCGTTGCAAAGCCCGCAAAGAACCTTTTGTGCAGGGCAGAGACGTATTCCTTGCCGCGCACATGTTCGATCACGCGGCCGTCTTCGTCACGGCGGGTCATTTCGAATTCGGTGCGGTACAGCGGTTCGCCGTCGATTTCGACCTCTCCGACGATGCGGTCATACCCAGAGACCCGCGTGCGGCCCTCTTCGTCGTCCTGCTGGTAGAAATCAAAGCTGTCCACGCCGGTTTCGATCAGTTCTGACACGCTGCCGGGGTCGGTCATCGGGGTGACGGTGCGGGTCCGCGTCGGGGCCTCTGGCGGACCGCTTGCGATCCATTGCGCGTCACCGTCGATGTGGCTGTAGAAATAGGGACCGGCCTCACCGAAATCGGCGCGGAACCTGTGCTCCGGGTCGATCTGGGGGCAGATGAAGTGATTGGTCACGCTGCAACTGCGCGACTGCACGGTCATATAGGTTTCACAGCCCTCGGGCGGGGTGAACAGTCCGCCCTGTACCTGCGCCGCCGCCGCAGAGGCAAGCGTCAGCAGCACCGGCAGACCCGCGATTGCGGCAATGATCGTTTTCCCGTCTCTCAACTTTCCGCCCTCCCGAGTCAGGCTTCCGGACCTTGTTCACAGTTTTCAGGCACCGATGGCATCAGACCAGATTTCGGTGCCCGGTTTGGCAGGTTTTGCGCCTTGGATGCGCGTAAAACCTGCCTTTTGTGCAAATCCGGGGCTTATTCCGCTGCGACGGCTGCTTTCGCCGTCATATCCTGAAGAACCGCTTCGACGCAGTCGCGCCCGTCGCGGATTGCCCAGACCACAAGGCTGGCACCGCGCACGATATCGCCGATGGCATAGACGCCGGGCAGGGTGGTTCGGCCACTGGTGAACTCGGCCTTGACGGTGCCCCAGCGCGTCACTTCCAGTTCCGGGCAGCCCCAGAGCGTCGGCAGCTCTTCGGGCTCAAACCCCAGCGCCTTGATGACGATATCGGCGGGTTCGTCATAGTCAGACCCTTCGATAACCTCAGGACGCTGGCGACCGGTGGCATCCGGCTGGCCAAGGCGCATCTTCTCGACGACAACGGCGCTCACCGGCTCCCCTTTGAAGCCTTTGGGGGCGGTCAGCCATTCGAACTGCACGCCTTCTTCTTCGGCGTTCTGCACTTCGCGCTGCGATCCCGGCATATTGGCGCGGTCGCGGCGGTACAGGCATTTGACGCTGGTGGCCCCCTGACGGATCGCGGTGCGGACACAGTCCATCGCGGTATCGCCACCGCCGATCACGACGATTTTCTTGCCCTTGGCGTTCAGCTCACCGCTGTCGAATTCCGGCACGCTGTCGCCAAAGTTCGACGCCCGGTTGGAGGCGGTCAGATAGTCGATGGCACGCACGATACCCTTGGCCCCCGCGCCCGGTCCGACCAGATCACGCGATTTGTAGACACCGGTGGCGATGATGACCGCATCGTGCTGAGCGCGGATTTCCTCGAACGACAGGTCCTTGCCGACGGTGCAGTTCAGGACAAAGCGCACGCCGCCCTGTTCCAGCTGATCGTTGCGGCGCGTGACAATGTCCTTTTCCAGCTTGAAGCCGGGGATGCCATAGGTCAGCAGCCCGCCCGCGCGGTCATACCGGTCGTAGACGGTGACCTGCACACCGGCGCGGCGCAGCATGTCGGCGGCGGCAAGCCCGCCGGGGCCGGCACCGATGATGCCAACGCTTTCGGTGCGTTCCTGCGCCGGAGAGATCGGCTTGACCCAGCCCTTTTCCCAAGCGGTGTCGGTGATGTATTTCTCGACCGAGCCGATGGTCACGGTGCCGTGGCCCGACTGTTCGATCACGCAGTTGCCTTCGCACAGGCGGTCCTGCGGGCAGATGCGGCCACAGATCTCGGGGAAGGTATTGGTCGCCTGACTGACCTCATAGGCTTCTTCCAGCCGGCCTGTCGCGGTCAGGCGCAGCCAGTCGGGGATGTTGTTGTGCAGCGGGCAATGGGTCTGGCAATAGGGCACGCCGCACTGGCTGCACCGTGCGGATTGCTCTGTGGCCTTGGCGTCGGCGTATTCCGCATAGATTTCGTCAAAGTCGGTGCGACGGACAGAGGCGTCCCGCTTGGCGGGCATTTCACGCGCAACGTCGACAAATTTCAGCATCGGCTGCTTGGCCATTCCATATCCCTTTTCAGGTGATCTCACGTCAGTCCCGGCCTCTTTACAAAAGCTTCCGGAAGAATAAAAGTCACAAGTACTGACCTATAATGCCTTTCTTTTCGGATTTCCCGCGAATTTCCCCCACTCGGCGACAGTATTTGCGTCCGATTCGGACCTAAATAGCCTCTTTCTCCTGCGAAACAAGGGGTTATACCGAAGCCCTCAATATGAATTGGACGCCGATAATGCCATTCACGCAACTCCTGATTCTTGCCCTGATCCAAGGGGTTACCGAGTTCCTGCCGATTTCTTCCTCAGGTCACCTGATTCTCTTGCCGAATCTGACCGGGATGCAGGATCAGGGGCAGGTGATCGACGTCGCCGTGCACCTTGGCACGCTTTTTGCCGTGATCCTGTACTTCCGGTCCGACGTGAAAGACGCGGCGGTGGGCACCTTGCGCCTTGCGACCGGGCGGATCGACACGCCGGGTGCTCGGTTGGCCTTTTTGCTGCTTGTGGCGACGATCCCGGTGATTGTTGTCGGCCTTGCGCTGAAACTGACGGGTCTGGATGACATGCTGCGCTCGGTCGCGGTGATCGGGTGGACCATGCTGATCTTTGGTCTTGTGCTGTATTGGGCCGACATGCGGGGCGCACAAGCCAAGGTCGCAACGGACTGGAACCTGCGGGACGCGGTCATCATGGGCATGTGGCAGGCGGTGGCGCTGATCCCCGGCACCTCGCGGTCCGGGATCACGATCACAGCGGCGCGGCAGTTGGGGTACAACCGGCACGATGGTGCGAAACTGGCGATGCTGATGTCGATCCCGACCATCATCGCCTCCGCCGTCTTGCTGGGGGCCGAAGTGGTCAGCACGGCGGACGCGCAGGCTGCGCGCGACGGGGCGATTGCGGCGGCGCTGGCCTTTGTCTCGGCGCTGGGGGCGCTCTGGCTGATGATGCGCTTGTTGCGGTCGGTCAGCTTTACGCCCTACGTGATCTACCGGGTTGTTCTTGGCGTTGTCCTGCTGTGGATCGCCTATCGCTGAACCCGCCCGGTCAGACCCGGTGATAGGGCGCGCCCGCAAGGATCGAGGCCGCGCGGTACAGTTGCTCGGCCAGCATGACCCGCACCAGCATATGCGGCCAGACCATCGGCCCGAAGGACATCAGATCCTGCGCCTCGGCCCGCAGGGCGGGGTCGATCCCGTCCGCCCCGCCGATCACCAAGGCCAGATCCTGCGTGCCGGTGTCGCGCCAGCCCGCCAGTTTTTGGGAAAATTCAGGCGATGACCATGTCTGCCCGCGTTCATCCAGCGCACAGATGCGCGCCCCAGAGGGGATTGCGCGCCGCAGCAGTGCGGCCTCGGCGCTCATGCCGCCGCCCTTGCGGTCCTCGACCTCTGTCACCTGCGCGGGACCAAGGCCAAACGCCCGGCCCGTTCGGTCGAACCGGGTAATATAGTCGTCAACAAGCGCCTTTTCCGGCCCCTTCCGGAGCCGGCCAACCACGCACAGATGCAGGCGCACCAATCAGGCCTGAGCGGCCGTCATCGGTGCCCACATCTTTTCAAGCTGATAGAACTCACGCACCTCGGGACGGAACACGTGGATCACCACGTCACCCGCATCGATCAGCACCCAGTCCCCTGCGCCTTTGCCTTCAAGAGTGCACAGCACGCCATGGTTCTGTTTGAGTTCATCCGCCAGCTTTTCTGACAGCGCCGCAACCTGGCGCGACGACCGGCCCGATGCGATCACCATGTAATCGCAAACGGCGGTTTTACCGCGCAGGTCGATCTGCACGATATCCTCGGCCTTGTTGTCAGAGAGGGTTTCGAGCACCGCCGCAAGAAGTGTCTCTGCGGTCGGGAGGCCCTGCGCCATGGCCGAGATTCCCCGGCCGTGATCAGCGGCATGTGCCGCAAGTGTCGTCGAAGACAGGACAATGTCCTCCTTTGTCTTTGCACGCGTCCAATGCCCGGACGCCAAGCCGTGTCATAAAGATAGCACCGCGAATGTAAATTCTCAATGTCATGGCGTCGGCGGGGTGTCGACATGTGCGCAAACTGCCGCGCGCTTCGGCATTCCGGGGGTTGGATGACGTTATTGAGGCATCAATATGGGCGCGGGGCGCGCGGTTTTTGCCGGGTTACGTCGCCGCCGGTCAGGCCCCGTAGGGCACCCAGACCGTCTTGACCTCTGTAGCGGCCTCCAGAAAGGCGCGGCCTTCGCCTGCCGGGCCGTGCCAGTCACGGGCCTGTCCGTTGTTGACCCATGTGCGTTTCAGATTGCCCGCGCCGCCGCTTTCGATGACCTGCGCAAGGTCGGTGGACGAAAAGCTCCAGACTGCTTCGATGTCCATATGTGTGGCCAGCGTCGGGGCCAGTTCCGCGTGCGATCCGGTGAGGATGTTGACCACGCCGCCCGGCACGTCGGAGGTTTCCAGCACCTGATAGAACTCCAGCGCCGCCAGCGGAAAGGGGTTTGAGGCCACAAGGATCACGCGGTTGCCCATCGCGATGGCCGGGGCCATGACAGAGATCAGGCCCAGCAGCGGGGCCTCATCCGGGCACAGCGCGCCGATCACGCCACAGGGTTCGTTCATCGCCAGCGCCACACCGCGCAGCGGCACGCTGCGCACGCCACCGTCGAACTTGTCCGCCCATGCTGCGTAGGTGAACAGCCGGTTCACAGCTGTTTCGACCTCAGCCTTGCCGGTCTTGCCGCCGGTCAGCCGGTCGATCAGCGTGGCGAATTCCCCCGCGCGCGCGGACAGGTTTTCGCCGATGTAATACAGGACCTGCGCGCGATTGTGTGCCGTGGCCTTGGCCCAGCCGCCCGCGGCGCGCGCCGCCTCGACCGCGTTGCGGATATCCTTGCGGTTGGCGATGGGGGCCTGCCCGATCAACAGGCCCTTGGCGTCGTAGACATTGCGGGCATAGCCGCCGTCGGG
The DNA here is from genome assembly GCF_048262615.1 of Antarctobacter sp. Classification (GTDB taxonomy): domain Bacteria; phylum Pseudomonadota; class Alphaproteobacteria; order Rhodobacterales; family Rhodobacteraceae; genus Antarctobacter. Next base: position 169,581 of record NZ_JBLXFB010000005.1, on the reverse strand, counting down.
GCGCGCCTGCTTGCCGCCGATATACAGCTTGGCGGTGCGGTCCACGGGCTGCGGTTCGGCGCTGTTGCCGGTGAACGGGGCGATCTGCTTTTGCGGTTTGGGTTTGTCGCCTGTGCGGGTGTAGGCGCGCAGGCCCTCCCAGCCGCCTTCACGGCCAAAGCCGCTTTCGCGGACCCCGCCAAAGCCTGCGGCGGCGTCGAACATGTTGGTGCCGTTGACCCAGACCACGCCTGCAACCAACTGCGGCGCGATGTCCAGCGCGGTGTTGATGTTCTCGGACCAGAGGCTGGCGGCCAGCCCGTAGCGCGTGTTGTTGGCCACCTCGACCGCCTCTGACGGCGTGCGGAAGGTGGTGGAAACCAGCACCGGGCCAAAGATTTCCTCCTGCATCAGAGGTGAGGCAGGAGAGAGGCCAGAGATCAGCGTCGGCGGATAGTAGCAGCCCTCTGGCAGATCGCAGTTGGCGCGATAGACCGTCCCGTCAGAGCCAGAGACCAGCGCCTCGACCCGGCGGACCTGCTCCGGATCGACCAACGCGCCCACGTCGATGCATTTGTCCAAGGGGTTGCCGATGCGCAGCTTGTCCATCCGGGTGCGCAATCGGTCATGGAATTCCTCGGCGATACCTTCCTGCACCAACAGGCGCGACCCGGCGCAGCAGACCTGCCCCTGATTGAACCAGATGGCGTCCACCAGCCCCTCGATCGCGCTGTCGATATCGGCATCCTCGAAGACGATGTAGGGCGATTTCCCGCCCAGCTCCAGCGTCAGGGAAATGGCCCGTCCCGCCGTTGCGGCGCGGATCTTGCGGCCCACCTCTGTCGAGCCGGTAAAGGCGATCTTGTCCACCTCGGCAGCGACGATCATCTCTCCCACCGCGCCGTCGCCGGTGACGATGTTGACCACGCCTTTGGGCAGGCCCGCCTGTTGGCAGATGTCCGCAAACAGCAGCGCCGTGAGCGAGGTCCACTCCGCCGGTTTCAGCACAACGGTGTTGCCCATGGCCAGCGCCGGGGCGATCTTCCACGCCAGCATCAGCAGCGGAAAGTTCCATGGCACGATCTGTCCGCAGACACCCAGCGCGCGGGCGTCGGGCAGTTCGCTGTCCATCAGTTGCGCCATGCCCGCGTGATAGTAGAAATGCCGCTGCGCCAGCGGAATGTCGATGTCGCGGCTTTCCCGGATGGGTTTGCCGTTGTCGAGCGTTTCCAGCACCGCAAACAGCCGCGCGTGTTTCTGCAACAGCCGCGCCAGCGCGTACAGATAGCGGGCGCGTCCCGGCCCGCCCAGCTTTTCCCATTTCGGCTGTGCCTTGCGCGCGGCGGCGACGGCTGCGTCCACATCGGCCTGCGTGGCCTGCGTCAGCGTTGCCAGCACCTCACCCGTTGCCGGGTTGCGGCTGTCGAAACTTTCGCCCGGTTCGGTAAAGCTGCCGTCGATGAAATGCCCAAAGCGCGAGCCCTGATCGACAATCCATGCCAGCGCATCCCCGGCGCTTTCGGGGGCGGGGCCATAATCCATGGTTTCGAAGATCTCTTTTACGGTCATTACAGCATTCCCATCCCAAGCGAGGCCACCCAGCCCATCCAGATCAGCGCCAGTCCCCAGATCGCATGTTGCACCCGCAGGCTGCGCTTGTGCAGGGTTGCATAGTCTTGCAATTCCTCTGGCACCTCTTCGGGCGGCATAAATTCCGGCTCTGGCCCAAGCTGCCGGAACAGCCGGGTGGGCAGGTCGCGCGTTGCCCGTCTCAGGCGGCGACGTCGCCAGTTGGCGGCCCCCATCACAAGGAAGACCGCCACCATCATCAAGGACCATTCCGGCGTCATCTGCATCGGTCTAGCCTATCGCGTGCCGCCAGGATGCCGAATAGGCCCCGGTGACGTGGTGTTCCAGCTGCCGTTCGATATCGCCCAGCAGCGAGGACGCGCCAAAGCGGAACAGATCCGGGCGCAGCCAGCGGTCGCCCAGTTCCTCTTTGATCATCGACAGGTAGACCAGCGAGTCCTTGGCCTTGGAGATACCGCCCGCCGGTTTGTACCCGACGCGATAGCCGGTGCGGTCATGATATTCGCGGATCGCGCGCATCATCACCAGACTGACCGGCAGGGTGGCGTTCACCGGCTCCTTGCCGGTCGAGGTCTTGATGAAATCGGCCCCCGCCATCATGCAGACCAGCGACGCGCGCGCCACGTTTTGCAAGGTGCCCAACTCGCCAGTGGCGAGGATCGCCTTGACGTGCGCCTCACCACAGGCGGCGCGAAAGGCGCACATTTCTTGATACAGGCCCTGCCAGTCGCCGCGCAGGACAAGGCGGCGGGAAATCACGATGTCGATCTCTTGCGCACCCGCCTTCACGCTTTCCTCGATCTCTGCCACCCGCAGATGGAACGGCGACAGGCCCGCCGGAAACCCGGTCGAGACGGCGGCCACCGGGATGCCCGAGCCCTCCAGCGCCTTCACCGCAGGCTCGATCATGTCATGGTAGACGCAGACCGCGCCCACGGTCAGCCCCTCCAGCCCCAACGCCTTCAGCAGGTCGGCGCGGACCGGCTGGCGCGCCTTGGCACACAGACGCGCCACGCGTCCGGGGGTATCGTCGCCTGCCAGTGTGGTCAGGTCGATGCAGGAAATCGCGCGGGCCAGCCACGCGGCCTGATAGTCCTTCTTGACCGAGCGTCTGCCGGGCAGGGTGCTGGCGCGCCGCTCAATCGCCGACCGGTTGGCGCGGGCCGCCCGGACCCAGTCCATGTCCAGCGCCATGCCGGGGTTGCGCGCCTCGTGGACCTGCGGCAGATGCGCGGTCTTGTCTGTCTGGGCGGTGCCGGTGGTCATGTCGCCTCCAATTGCGTTTGTCTTGAACCTGCCCCCGCAGGCGCGCCATTTCAAGCGGAACGCTGAGGCAGGGCCGCCTCTGCCAGGGCCGCCTGCAACTCTGTGTCCGGGACGGTGCCGCCACGAACCTGCGTGCGCTTCAGCGATTTCCAGCCGTTGGTGACATTGCGACAATGGTAGAACCACGCGTTGTCCGCCTGAAACCGGCCCGCAAAGGGCAGCCGTTCCAACCCGTGCGCGCGCCACTGATAGCCTCTGAGCGGCCCGTTGGGGACGACGCACCATTTCGACGGGCAGGGTTTGAGCGGGTCATCGCGATGGGTGTGCCGTGCGTGCGCGGGCCAGCCGTCGTCGTCGGGCGCGGGATGGACCCAGCGGCCGGGAAAGCTGACAAAACCCTGTCGGCTGGCGACCGCCGCGTCAAAGACAGAGCGCCCCGGCGTCATCACCAGTTCGTCCACATCGCAGTTCAGCACCGCCCGCGCGCCTTGCAGGAACCGGAATTGCAGCGCGTTCAGCACGCCGGTTTGCAGGAACAGTTCGGCATTGAGAAAGGGGGGCAGCCCGCGCGGGCCGTAGCGCAGCGGGGTCGAGAGCAGAACGATTGTCCGGAACCCGGCCCGTTCCAGTGCGGGGCGGATCTGGTCCGGTCCCCATGTCTGCGATCCGTTGTCGACAAACAGCACCGCATCCGCGCCGTGCCGGGCGATGTGAAAGCGGCCCCAGTCCTCGATCCAGTCCGGGTGATTGTCCTTTGACAGGGTCATCAGGACATTGCACGCGTCAAGCTGCGTGTCGGGGCCATTAACGACCGTCTCTGCCCGCCAGTCGCCGATCTGCACGCTGACGGTGCCGGGGCGGGTTGCTGCGGGCAGGCGGATCAGCGTGTGACGGTAATAGCGTGTGAAACGCGGGCGGACCTCTGTGCCATCCACGCTGAATATCGCGCCGGATACCGCGCGTTTGAGGTTGTTCAGGCGCGGGCAGATCAGCACAACCGCGCCGTCATGCCAGACCGCGTCCAGCCAGAGCGTCGATGCGTCGAAGCGGTCAAGATAGCCCTCCGCGCGTTTGGCGGGCCGCACGCGCGGGGTGCGGGTCAGGCCGCTGCCGGTCAGGCTAAGGGTGGCAAAATCGCTCATCTTGTGGTCCCCGCGTTGCGGCAAGATCGCTAGACCAGCATTGCCACCGGGTAAAGCACTGATCTCCCGACGCCATGACGTGACGTAGATCGTGACAGCGTAACCGCCATGATGTGATGTGGCCACCAAGGAACCGGGAGGACACCATGACCGATTATCCGCATCTTTTGAGCCCGCTCGACCTCGGCTTTACCACACTGAAGAACCGCGTGTTGATGGGGTCGATGCACACCAACCTTGAAGAGCGGGGGGACTGGAACCGGGTGGCCGAATTCTACGCCACGCGGGCGCGCGGCGATGTCGGGCTGATGGTGACGGGCGGCATGGCCCCCAATCGCGAGGGCGGCGTCTTTCCCGGCGCGGCGGGGCTGTTCACGCCGCAGGACATCGCCAATCACCGGATGGTGACGGACCGGGTTCATGACGCGGGCGGCAAGATCGCCATGCAGATCCTGCATGCGGGGCGCTATGCCTACGGGCCGGAATGTGTGGCGCCGTCCCCGGTGAAATCGCCGATTTCGCCGTTTCCGCCCAAGGAACTGGACGAAGAGGGCATCGAAAAGCAGATCGCGGATATCGTCACCTCCGCCGTGCGGGCGCGCGAGGCGGGCTATGACGGGGTCGAGGTGATGGGCTCCGAGGGGTATTTCCTCAATCAGTTCCTTGTCACCCATACCAACAAGCGCACCGACCGCTGGGGCGGCAGCTATGAGAACCGGATGCGCCTGCCGGTCGAGGTGGTGCGCCGGGTGCGGGCCGCCGTGGGGGATGATTTCATCGTGATCTACCGGCTGTCGATGATTGACCTGATCCCCAATGGCTCGACCTTCGAAGAGGTGGTGACGCTGGCGCAGGCCATCGAGACGGCGGGGGCCACCATCATCAACACCGGCATCGGCTGGCACGAGGCGCGCATTCCCACCATCGCCACCTCTGTGCCGCGCCGCGCCTTTGCATGGGTGACGCAGAAACTGATGGGCAAGGTGGGGATTCCGCTGATCACCTCGAACCGGATCAACACGCCTCAGGTGGCCGAACAGGTGCTGGCCGAAGGCTGCGCCGATATGGTCAGCCTTGCGCGGCCATTCCTTGCCGATCCGGATTTCGTGGCCAAGGCGGCGGGCGGCAAGTCACATCTGATCGCGCCCTGTATCGCCTGCAATCAGGCCTGTCTGGATCACACTTTTGCGGGCAAGGTCTCTAGCTGTTTGGTGAACCCACGCGCGGGGTTCGAGACCGAACTGGTGGTGGAAAAGACCGATGCGCCGCGCCGGGTCGCGGTGGTGGGCGCGGGGCCTGCGGGCCTGTCGGCGGCGATCACGGCGGCGCAGCGGGGGCATGACGTGACGCTGTTCGACAAGGCCGACCAGATCGGCGGTCAGTTGAATATGGCCAAGCAGGTGCCGGGCAAGGAAGAGTTTCACGGTCTGGTGGACTGGTTTGCCGCCATGGTCGCGGATGCGGGCGTAGAGCTGCAACTTGGCACCGAGGCAACGACGGACACATTGGCGGGCTTTGACGCGGTCATTGTCGCCACCGGTGTGTTGCCACGCGATCCGCAGATCCCCGGTCAGGATCACCCATCGGTCAAAGGCTACATCGACGTATTGCGTCACGGGGCCGGGGTGGGCAAACGCGTGGCCGTGATCGGGGCGGGCGGCATCGGCTTTGACGTGGCCGAGTTCCTTGTGACCGGCGACAGCCCAACCGAAAGCCTGCCCGACTGGATGCGCGAATGGGGCGTGACCGACCCGGCCGAGGCGCGGTCCGGCCTTGCCCCCGAAGGGCCGCAACCCGATGCGGCAGAGCGTGACGTGGTGCTGTTGCAGCGCAAGGCGGAACGTCCGGGCAAGCGTCTGGGCAAGACAACCGGCTGGATTCACCGCGCCGCGCTCAAGATGAAGGGCGTCGATATGCGCAGCGGCGTCAATTATGAGCGTATCGACGACGCGGGCCTGCACGTCAGCTATGGCGAGGCGCGTGAGCGCCCCGAGGTGATTGCCTGCGACACGATCGTGCTGTGCGCCGGGCAGGTCAGTGAACGGTCGCTGGCCGATGCGCTGATCGACAAGGGCGTTGAAACCCATGTGATCGGCGGCGCGGATGTCGCCTCGGAACTGGATGCCAAGCGGGCGATTGATCAGGGCACCCGGCTGGCGGCCAGGCTGTAACCCTGTCCGGGCGGGAACGTCCCCGCCCGGAAATCCCCGCGACGATGGAACAGGCCTCTGGTCGGGACGTTGCTGTATCAGACACAGCAACGAAAGGAGGCATTCCATGCCGAATATCGCTGGCTCGAAGATCCTGATTATCGCGACCCATGGCTTTGAACAGTCGGAACTGGAGTTTCCGCGCGACCAACTGCGCAGCAAGGGCGCTGAGGTCCATGTGGCCACGCTGGACGGCGCGTCCATCAAGGGGTGGGAAGGCTCTGACTGGGGCCGCGAGGCTGAAGCCGATCTGAAGATCGCCGATGCCGACCCCACCCAATATGATGCGCTGGTCATTCCCGGCGGCCAGATCAATCCCGATCTGCTGCGGGTAGAGGCACCGGTGATCGCGCTGGTGCGGGCCTTTGCCAGACAGGGCAAGGTGATTGCCGCCGTCTGTCACGCCCCTTGGGTGCTGATTGAGGCCGACATCGTGGCAGGCCGCGAAATGACCGCCTATCCGTCGATCCGCACTGACCTCAAGAACGCGGGCGCGCGGGTGGTGGACCAGCCGGTTGTGGCCGACAGTGGTATCGTCACCAGCCGCAATCCCGACGACCTCAAGGATTTTGTCTCGAAGATCGTCGAAGAGATCGAAGAGGGCCGTCACAACCAGAAAGCGGCCTGATCGTCGCTTGACCCAAGTGGTTCGACAAGACGGGGCGCGTCGCATCTGCGGCGCGCCCCTTTGCATTTTTGGCCCGTCTTTGGCCCGTCGCGCCGGGGTTATTCCGAGACGGTGATGGTGATGTATTCCGAGACGACCGACGGGTTGTGCGGGATGTGGTTCATGTCCCCCAGCACCAGTTGCAGGGTATGCGTGCCGGGATCGAGTCCCAGCATGACCTCTGTCTGGCCCCCACCGAAATGCCGGTGGTTGTCGTCGCCGGGAATGCCGTACTCGGCGAACTCTGCGTCCTCGTCCCCTTCACCATAGGGCGCGCGGTCGATCAGGATGTGATGGTGGCCGGTGAATTCCTTGTCGGTGCCCGCAGGTGCGACCCCCATGCCCGACAGGCCAAACTGGATCGCGACCGGGCTGGTCACGGTATCCCCGTCAGCGATGTTGATGAAATAGACGGATGCGTCATCCGGGGCCGGCGTGGATTCGGCCCAGACAGCAAGCGGGGCAATGACAAGCGCAGCCGCGCAGGCGATGTTTCGGAACATGGTTTTGGTCCTCCCTGAAAATAACTTCTGACGTCACGGCAATCGTGCGGGCAGACTACACTTTCGCGGTCCTTCGGTCAGGTGTTTTCCGTTTCGGTACGGCAAACAGAGAACGCGATTACCCCTCAATTGTCGCCTCATTGCCCAAGTTGCGCCCCAGTTCAAAAGCATAGCTGCTGGAGGAATGTTTAGTTGAACGGAGACCGGTATGGATCGTCTGACCGAAATGGAGGCCTTTGCCACGGTTGTGGATCAGGGCGGTTTCACTGACGCCGCCAAGAAGATGGGGATTTCCAAATCCGCGGTCTCGAAGCATGTTTCGAGTCTGGAGGCGCGGCTGGGCGCACGTCTTTTGAACCGCACCACACGCCGAGTCTCACCGACAGAGATCGGTCTGGCCTATTACGACCGCGCCCGCCGCGTCCTGAACGACGCCGGTGAGGCGGACGCTCTGGTGACCTCGATGCAATCCGCGCCCTCGGGCCTGTTGCGGATCTCGGTCGCCACGGATTTCGGCGTGAATCACCTCAGCCCGGTGCTGGGCGAGTTTCTGGCCGAATTCCCCGACATCACCGTGAACATGGTGCTGAACAACCGCTACGTGGAACTGATCTCTGAAGGGTTCGACATGGCGATCCGCATCGGAGAACTGGAGGACAGCACCCTGCGCGCGCGCAAGCTGACCGAAACGACCAAGCGGATGATTGCCTCGCCCTCGTATTTCCAGAAATTCGGACGCCCGCAGCGGATCGACGATCTGAACGAGCACAAACTGCTGCATTATTCCAACCAGTCCTCTGGCAACGTGTGGAAGCTGACCGCCCCGTCGGGCGAAAAGCGTCAGGTGCGGACGGCGGGCTGGCTGACGGTAAACGACGGTCAGTCGCTGCTGAACGCCTGTATTGCGGGTCTCGGCATCGCCTATCTGCCTTCCTACCTGTACAATGAGGCGATGGAGGCCGGTCTGGTCGAGGATGCGATCCCCGACCTGCCGATCGAGATGCAGGGGATCTATGCGGTCTACCCGCCGGGCCGCTTCACCCAGCCCAAGGTCCGCGCCTTTATCGACTTTCTGGTGCATGCCTTTGCCGAAAAAGGCCCGCAAAGCTGGTGATCTGACGCCACCTATTGTTGAGATTGCGCGTCGGGTGAATATGCCCGGCGCGCTTATTCCGTCGAGATCAACACCGCCTCGACGCGGCGGTTCGCCTCGCGCCCCTCGGGCGTCAGGTTTGACGCCACCGGGGCAAGGTATCCCGCCCCCTGAGCGTCGATCTGGTTGGCAGAGGAGTTGTGGCGGTCGCGCAGGTAGCGCACCGCCGCCTCTGCGCGGCGCAGGGAGACGTTGCGATTGGCGTCCAGCGATCCTGTGGCGTCGGTATGCCCGACAAACAGGATGCGCCGCGACGGGTTCTGCGCAAGATAGGCGGCGATGGCATCCAGCGACGCGAAACGCCCCGCGCCCAGCGTGGTTGAGCCGGTCTCGAACACCAGATCGCTCAGGATCACGTGGCCGTTGGTATCCAGCTGTTCGGCAATCCCCTGCGCTTTGACGACCGGTCCGACCGACGCGGGTTTGGCGCTGGGCTTGATACCCCCGACAATGTCCCCTGCGGTGCCCCCGGCGCGGATGATCTGGATATAGCCGGACCGTGCGTCGCGGCTGGTCAGGATCGACACCGCGCCCTGATCGTCAGACAGGGCCGAGACAAAATGGAAATCCGTCAGATCGACGAACATTTCCGGCGCGGGCAGCACCAGCGTGGCAAAGCGGAAATCGAATCCTCCGCAGGCCCGCGCCCGACAGTCGAGCACGATCCTGAAGCCATCGGCAATCAGCGCATCCCGCAAGGGTTTGATCAACTGGAACGGCGTGTCGTCATTGCCCGGAATATGCCATGCGGCCACCTCGACCCGCCCTTCGACCCGTTCCACCGCCACGGTGCCGTTTTTCCACGGCCCGGTCGGCAGGGCGTAGGCACCGGGCGACTGCACGGTGCCAAAGCTTTGCTGCGCACCGGGCGGCAACGACAGGTCAAGCGCCAAGGCATGGCTGCCCGCAGCCAGTGCCAGCCACAGGATCAGACCAAGCGCCTCAGCGCGCCTGCGCGTGGTACTCGTCATTCGGACGCATGTCTGTGGCGCTTGCGACGCGGTTCGTCATGTTGAAAAACCCGGCGACATTGGCAATGTCCCAGATGTCACGCTCTGAGAACCCGGCATCGCGCAGCGCCTCACGGTCAAACTCGGCCACCTCGGACGAGGCAACGGTCATTTTTTCGGCGAATTTCAACATCGCGCGGTGCCGGTGGCTCAGATCCGCGACGCGCCAGTTCATCACCAGCATCTCCCCCAGCTTGGGGTCGCCGGACAATTCGCGCACCGCCGCGCCATGCGCGGTCAGGCAGTAAAAGCAGCGGTTCACGGCGGACACCACCACGGCGATCATCTCGCGCTCCAGCTTGGACAGGCCGCTGTCCGCCAGCATCAGCTCATTGTACATCGCGGTAAAGCTGTCCAGCTTGGCGACGTCAAAGGCATAGGCCCGCAGCACGTTGGGCACCATGCCCAGCTTTTCCTGACAGATGTCGAAATATTTCTGCGTGGCGTCCGGCAATGGGTCTGCCATCGGCAGGTTCAGCGCGGTGGGAAGGGCGTCGGTCACAAGTCCTCGCTTTCAGCGTTGCGTATCCGGTAATGGTAATGCCCGGCCACCTCCATCTTCAAGGTGGCATAAAGCGCGTTGGCCCCGGTATTTTCTTTGGTGGCGGCGACGGCGATGCGGGTTGCACCCTGATCCGCCGCCCAGAGCGCGGCGCAGCGCATCATCCAGCCGCCCAGCCCCTTTTGCCGATGCTCAGAGGCAATCTCCAGCGCGTGGACCATGGCGGTCTCACCCTGCACCGCGCAAAAGGCCGCGCCTGCGGGTTTGTCCGACACCCGGCCAAGGATGCCGGTCTTGGGCAGCGCGGCGCGTTCCATGATCCTCTGGCGTGCGGCGCCAATGCCGCCCGTCTCCCAGATTTCGCGCATGATGGCCAGCGGCTCCCAGATGGCAAAGGCGGTGACGCGGGGCAGCCTGAGATCGGTCAGCCGGTCAATCGGCGCGACCCATAGCTGAACCGGGTCGATCAGGGTATAGCCGCGTGTCTTCAGCGCGCTATCCAGCGCCTCTTCGCCGGGGCGGATCATGAACAGCGGGTTTTGCCCCAGCAGCGTCATGGATTTTTCCGCCGCCGACAGATCGTCCTCGCGCCAGTCGCCCCGCGCGGTGGCCGCCGAGACGCGTTTGCCGCCGCCGCGCCCTTCGCGCAGTATCCAAGGACCGGCATTGATTTTGGCCGCGGCGGGCCAGGTGGCGTCGAGCGCGTCAAAGAAGGAAGAACAGTCGTCGGGCATGACAGCGGCCAAAAGTTAACACAGGGGTGCCGGTGTTATGGCTGTTGCCGCGGGGGCTGTCCATGCGGCCTGCGCGCCCGACCGCCGCTCAGTGTGCGACCGCCTCGGGAAACAGCGCCAGCAGATCGGCCATGGCAGCGTCGATTCGGCTGCCCTCACCGCCCCGGATCACCACATTGGCCCCGTAGACGCCGTTGCGCTGATAGGGGTACGAGCCGATGGACAGGTCCGGATATCGCCCGGCCAGATCGCTGAGCGGCCCGGCGATATCACCCTCACCGCGCTCTATCCGCAGGGTCTGGGACAAAAGCGGCTGGCCGCCGGTCAGGCCCGGCAACACGCTGGACACCATCGCCTGAAACACCGATGGCACACCGGCCATGACGTGCACATTGCCCAGTGTGAAACCGGGCGCGGCAGACACCGGGTTCTCGATCAGCGTTGCGCCGTCCGGGATACGCGCCATGCGCAGACGCGCCTCGTTCAGTTCTGTGCCCTGTCGGTCGTAATGCGCCTGTAGGATGGCGCGCGCGTCGTCGCGCACGGTGATCGCCACGCCAAAGGCCTCGGCCACGCAGGGCGCTGTAATATCGTCATGGGTCGGGCCGATGCCGCCAGAGGTCACCACATGGTCGAACCCGTCACTCAGCGCCTTGACGGCGGCGATGATCGCCGCACGGTCGTCCGACACCACGCGCACTTCCTTCAGATCGATGCCGTGTTTGGTGAATTCCTGCGCCAGATGGTGCATGTTCGAATCCCGTGTGCGGCCCGACAGGATCTCGTCCCCGATGACCAGCATGGCGGCGGTGGGATTGGGCATGGGCTGGCTCCTTGGCGCGTGCGTCGCGCTACGGTATAGGGCCGGGCCATGCGCTTTCAAACCCCTCTCGTCCCGGCGACGCTGCTGCGCCGCTACAAACGCTTTCTCGCCGACTGTCTGCTTGAGGACGGGCGCGAGGTGACGGCCCATGTGGCCAACCCCGGCAGCATGCTGGGGATGAAGGACGAGGGCCTGCGCATCTGGCTGGAACCGAACGACGATCCCAAGCGGAAACTCAAATGGGCGTGGCGGCTGGTGGATCACGGCGGTGGACACTTTACCGGCGTCGATACCGGCGTGCCGAACAAGGTGCTCAAGGCCGCGCTGATGGCCGGAGAGGTCGCGGGTCTCGACGGTTATGACCTTGTCCGGCCAGAGGTGAAATACGGCGAAAACAGCCGCATCGACTTTCTGCTGACCGGAGAAGGGCGGCCCGACACCTATGTCGAGGTGAAATCCGTCACCCTGTCGCGCACCCCCGGCCTCGCCGAGTTTCCCGACAGCGTGACCGCGCGCGGGACAAAACATCTGGGTGAACTGGCGACGATGGCCCGGCAAGGGCACCGCGCCGTCATGCTCTACCTTGTGCAGCGGACCGATTGCACACGGGTGACGCTGGCCTCGGACATTGACCCGGCCTATGCGTCAGGTTTCGCCAAGGCCCGCGCGGCCGGCGTCGAAGCGATGGCGCTGGGCTGTCGGATCTCACCGGACGGGATCGGTCTGGGCCTGCCGCTTCCCGTTTCTTCTGTCTGAAAATATTCCTAGGGGAGGCGCCGCAGGCGACGGGGGCAAAGCCCCCACCCGCACAATACTGAACGGGGGCCGACAGGCCCCCGTGCAATTGGACTGTTACCGCAGCCCGCAAGGGGCCGCCGCCTCACACCTTGAGGTTCGGGATGATCTGTTTCTTGCGGCTCATGATGCCCGGCAGGACCACGGTGTCGCCGGCCACGGTCGCGCCAAAGCTTTTCTCGGCCACGCCTTTGACAAGGTCGTTGGGGACCAGCAGGGTGGCCTCTTCTTTCAGGATGTCCACGACAAACAGCAGCACCTCGTCGACGCCGTCCTCGGCCTGCACGGTCTTGTAGGTTGCCATCAGGCTGTCCTTGCGGCCCAGCGGGATTTCCGGCGCGGTGGTTTCAAGGACCGAGACGCGGAACTTGGTGCCGTCGACTTCGTATTCCTTGCTGTCCATGCGGATCAGGTCGGCGTCGGAAAAGGCCGAGACATCGGATTTGGCGGCAAACATCTGCGCGGCGAACTCGGCGATGTTCACACCCAGATCGGCGGCCAGCTTTTGGGCCACGGCCTTGTCGTGGTCGGTGGTGGTGGGAGAGCGGAATTCCAGCGTGTCGGACAGGATGCAGGTCAGGGCCGCGCCTTTGATCGCCTCGGGCATCTTGGCGGCGTCGTCGCCCATCAGGTCGACCATGATGGTGGCGGTGCAGGCGAGGGGACGCACGGTGATGTCGATCGGGCCCTTGGTTTCCAGCCCGCCGACCAGCTTGTGGTGGTCGATGATGGCGCGGATATCTGCGGAGTTGATCGAGGCGGGCAGTTCGGCGGGGTTGTTGGTGTCGACGATGACAACCGGCGCGCCCTCGGCCACGTCCGAGATGATCTCGGGCTTGTCGAGGCCCCAGTGGGTCAGCATGAAGGCGGCCTCGGTGTTGGGCTCGCCCAGCAGGACGGGCTTGGCGGGCTCACCCTTGATCTCGGAGAGATACCAGGCCCAGATGATCGGGCTGCCGGTGCTGTCGGTGTCGGGGGATTTGTGGCCGAAAACCTGCGTGGTCATGGGGAATCCTTATTGGCTGGATAGGTCGAATTTGCGGGCCTCATAGCCGCGCGGCATCCTCTTGTCACCCCGCGTGAAGGGGGTGCGACCTTGGGGCCGATCCGGGCGGTGGCGGGGGTGTCCACGCGTGGACAGAGGGGCGGTCATGAAAAATCAATGGGTTACAGAGGCGAATTTACCTTTGGTTAGGAATTGGGCAGTCCGCCAGAGCAACGGCGAGAGGCCCCGGATCGGGTCCGGGGCGGGGGTCCACAGCCGCAGGCGCGCTACCTTGGACGCGGCGTCGCGCCCCTGTTGTACGCCGACCAATCGCTGATCTCGGGGTAATAGCGCGCCCGCCACGCCCGCACGCGCGGGTTCATCACCCGTTTCCACAGCGGCGGCACCATCGCGGCCATGGTCATCACCGGATAGCCATAGGGCAGTTGCGGCGCGTCCGCGTCCGCGTGGTTTTGCAACAGCGGAAAGCGGCGGTCGGGTTTGTAGTGGTGGTCCGAGTGCCGTTGCAGGTTGATCAACAGCCAGTTTGACGCCCTGTGCGCGGCGTTCCACGAATGGCGCGGCAGGACATGTTCGTATTTGCCCTCTCCCAGATATTTGCGGGTCAGGCCGTAGTGTTCGATGTAGTTGACCAGTTCCAATTGCCAGATCGCCACCCCGGCCTGCACCACAAACAGCCCTACGCCGCCCAGCCCGCCAAGGCCGTAGGCCAGCGCCAGCATGGCCAGTTGCAGACCCCAGTAGCGCCAGAACGGGTTCGACAAGGCGTGCCACGGCAGACGTTTGCGCGCCAGCATCGCCTTTTCGGCGGCAAAGCTGGAGCGCAGGCTTTGCCGCAACACGCGGGGATAAAAGCGGTGAAACCCCTCATTATAGCGCGCCGTCACCGGATCACGGGGCGTGCCGACATAGCGGTGATGCACCAGCAGATGCTCTGACCGGAAATGCGAATAAAGCACCATCGCCAGCAGCAGATCGCCCAGAAAGCGTTCCGCGCGGCTTTTCTGGTGCATCAGTTCATGGCTGTAATTGATGCCCACGGTGCCGGTCATCACGCCGACACCGAAAAACACCATGAATTTTTCCAACCCGTTCAGATGCGCTGCGCCGCCGACGTACCAGATCAGCGCAAACAGGCTGAAAAATTGCAACGGCACCCAGGCGGCGGTCAGAAGCTTGTACCAGCGCAGGTCCGCCTCGGCCGTTTCAAGGTCGGCGTTATCCGTTTTCAGACCCAGCACCGCGTCCAGTGCCGTAAACAGATACCACGTCGCCAAAATGGGCAGCAGCACCCAGAGCCCGCCCTGCGTCGCCGCGATCCAGACCAGCGGGATCAGCAGGTAGGACATGTAAAAGGGCAGGGCGGCACCGGGTTTGGCGACTTGGGCTGCGGGGATCATCGGGGCTCTCCGATTTCTGGGCGGGGCTATGATACTGTGCGACCCAGCCTGTCCCAAGGGGCGATCAGCCGCCTTGCGCAAGGTCAAAGGCCTTGCGCATGACCGTTGGCAGATCGGAAGGGCGAAATTCAGGCAATTCGATGAACTCTCCGCGAAGCGGCAGCCGGTCCATCGGCACCAGCGCGGTCTTGACCGTCAGGCGCAGGTGGAAATGGGTAAAGGTGTGGCGGGCCTCCCCGGCTATGGTTTTCCATTCGGCACGGATGGGCGGGGCGTCGGCGGGTTGGTCTTCGGTCCAGTCAGAGCCGGGCCAGCCCAGCATGCCACCCAGCAAGCCCTTGTCCGGGCGGGTTTCCAGCAGCATGGCCCCATCGACGCGGCGGGCCAGATAGGCGATGCCAAGGCGCGTGGGTTTGCGTTTCTTCGGGGTTTTCCTGGGCAGGTCAGCGGCGGTGCCGCGCAGCCACGCGGTGCAGGCGCTGCGCCACGGGCACAGCCCGCAGGCCGGACGCTTGGGCGTGCAGATGGTGGCGCCAAGATCCATCACCCCTTGGGCATAACAGCCGGGGCGGTCTTGGGGTGTCAGGCGGGCGGCGTGGTCCGTCAGGATCGGCTTGGCGGCGGGCAGGGGCGTGTGTTCGTCAAACAGCCGCGCCATGACCCGTTCGACGTTACCGTCCACCACGGTTTCCGGCGCGTCAAAGGCGATCGAGGCGATGGCAGCGGCGGTATACGGCCCGATGCCGGGCAGGGTCAGTAGGGTGGCGTGATCGCGCGGAAACCGGCCGTTGTGGTCGCGGGTCACGGTGCGGGCGCATTTCAGCAGGTTGCGGGCGCGGGCGTAGTACCCCAGCCCGGCCCATGCGGCCATGACATCGGCATCTTCGGCCCCGGCCAGCGCTTGAACATCGGGCCAACGGGTTGTGAAGGCAAGGAAATAGTCCTTGACCGCCGCGACGGTGGTCTGTTGCAGCATGATTTCGGACAGCCAGATGCGATAGGGATCGGGCAACGCGCCACGCGCCCGCGCGGCGGGGCCGATTCGCCACGGCAGGGCGCGGGCGTGCCGGTCGTACCAGTCGAGCAGCGCCTGCGGGTCAGGGCTGTGTTGTGGCTCATCACGCAAGGGTGAAACTCCGTGTCGGAAGGGGGGTGGTGCCGCCCCGTATGGTCACTAGAATAGCCTCGCCGACAAGGAGTCAAACGTGGCGCATCGCAAACCGACGACATACGGGTTTTCCAGCGCGTCCAAGCTGTTGCAGGGACGCATCCGCAAGGCGGCGGAGGGGCGGGGATTCGCCCAGAGCCGGGTGCTGACCCATTGGGAGGAAATCGCCGGTGCCGATGTGGCGGCGATCTCGCGGCCCGTGGAGGTAAGCTATGCCAAGGGCGGCTTTGGCGGCACCCTGACATTGCTGACCACCGGCGCGATGGCGCCCATGGTCGAGATGCGGCGCGAGGAAATCCGCGCGCGGATCAACGCGGTCTACGGCTATAACGCGGTTGCGCGGGTGCGGGTGACGCAGACCGCCGCCACCGGCTTTGCCGAGGGGCAGGTGGATTTTCAGCACCGTCCCAAAAAGACCGGGACCGCCGAGGCCTCGGCCAGGATACAGGCCGAGGCGCGCGATGTGGCCGAAGGCGTGGGAGATGCGGATTTGCGCGCGGCGCTTGAACGTCTGGCGGCAAACGTCATATCGAAGGCGGGCCGGGAGTGACCCTGGCCCCAGGACTGACAGAAAAGAGGCGAACGACATGAAATGGATCCTTCCGGCGGGCGCGGTGGCGCTGGCGCTTTTTGGTGGCGGCGCATGGTATCTGACGCAGGGCGCGGGTCAGACCGGGGCGGCGGACGTGCGTTTGCCCGGCGCGGCACAGGCGCAGGCGGCTGACATCGACATCACAACCGTGACGGACATGGTCAAGGGGGCCGAAGATGCGCCGATCGAGGTGATCGAATACGCCTCTTATACCTGCCCGCATTGCGCCTCGGCCCATGCCAATCTGATCCCCAAGCTGGAGCAGAACTATATCGACACCGGCAAGGTCCGGTTCACCTACCGCGAGGTCTATTTCGACAAGGTCGGCGTCTGGGCGTCGCTGATCGCGCGCTGCGGCGGCGAGGCCAAGTTCTTTGGCATCACCGACCTGATCTACAAGGGTCAGCAGGACTGGGCCCGCGCCGGGTCCGAGGCGGCGGTGATCGGAGAGCTGCGCAAGATCGGCCGTCTCGCCGGGATGGACGGCGACCAGATCGAGGCCTGCCTGAACGACGGCGACCAGATCGCGACGCTGGTGGCGTGGTTTCAGGCCAACGCGGCGGAACACGGCATCAATTCGACCCCCAGCTTTGTCATCGACGGCAAGAAATACACCAACATGAGCTATGAGGAATTCTCGGCCATTCTGGACGCCAAGCTGGATTGATGACGTCGGCACCGCGTGGCCCCCTCGAAGGGGTGAAGGTCATTGAACTGGCGCGCATTCTGGCCGGCCCATGGGCCGGTCAGACGCTTGCCGATCTGGGCGCCGAGGTCCTCAAGATCGAGGCGCCGCAGGGCGACGACACCCGCCGTTGGGGGCCGCCCTTCATCGACCGGGAGGGCGATACATCGGCCTCCTATTTCCACTCTTGCAACCGGGGCAAGGCCTCCGAGGTGGTGGACCTGACCAGTGCCGACGGGCAGGCGCGGATGCGTGAACTGGTCGCCGGGGCCGATATCCTGATCGAGAACTTCAAGGTCGGCGGGCTGGCGAAATACGGCATGGACTACGCGTCACTCAGCGCGGTGAATCCCGGCCTGATCTACTGTTCCATCACCGGCTTCGGGCAGGACGGCCCCTATGCGCACCGCGCGGGCTATGACTACATCATTCAGGGCATGTCCGGCTTCATGTCGATCACCGGCGACCCGGACGGCCAGCCGCAGCGCGCGGGTGTCGCCATAACCGACCTGTTCACCGGGCTCTATTCGGTCAGCGGCATCCTTGCGGCGCTGCATCAGCGCCACCGCACCGGCAAGGGCCAGCATATCGACATGGCGTTGATGGATTGCGCGGTTACGGCCATGGCCAATCAGGCGCTGAACTATCTCAGCACCGGCACACCGCCGGGGCGCACCGGCAATTACCACCCGAACCTGACACCTTATCAGGTGTTTGACTGCGCGGACGGGCATATCATCATCGCCACCGGCAATGACGCCCAATATCAACGCCTGTGCCGCCTGCTGGCACTGGATGAGATGGCCGAGGCACCGGAATTCGCCAGCAACGCCGACCGTGTCGCCAACCGCGAGGCGATGATCGCGCGTCTGACCGGCGCGACGCAGGCGCGGACCAAGGCCGACCTGCTGCACGCCTGCGAGGCGGCGGGCGTGCCTGCCGGACCGATCAACGACATGGCCGAGGTCTTTGCCGATCCGCAGGTCATTGCGCGGGGGTTGCAGATCGCCCCCGAGGGCGTGCCGGGCGTGCGTGCGCCCTTCCGGTTTTCCGACGCCGATCTGGTGCTGGAACGGCCCGCGCCCAAGCTGGGCGAGGCAGGCGGCTAAAATCCGGGCGTGAATTCGGCGCGGTCACGCCCCTGCGACAGGCGGTGTCCAGACAAGCTTCAGGCCTCCCGTGTTTCTTCTCTGGTCAAATACCCCTGGGGGTCCGGGGGCAAAGCCCCCGGCGGATCGGGGGGCCAAAGGCCCGCCGATCCGCCTGCCTTCAGTCGATGTAGTGGAAACAGACGGTCAACGCGCCGGAGTTGTCCGCCAGAACGCCGTCGCCTTCGTTGATACGAAAGGCGATCTGATCCACATTCATGTTGAACACACCCGACTGGCGGATCGCGCCGTGAAAGCGCGCCCAATCCAGCACCTGCGCCTGGCCTGCCGCCTCGAACCGGACCAGCAGCGCGCCGTAATGCGCGCCGGGGAAGGGGCGGGTTTCGGGCCGCGCGCTCAGATCCTTGGCGTCCGGTCCGCCGTGGCCCTGCGTGCCTGCGGGTGTCAGCGCGGGGGCGACCGACCAGAACCCGTTGCTGCGCACCTCCTGCACCTGTCCCGCCGGAAAGGCCGCCGCCTGCCAGCCCTGCGCGGCATCGATCTCATGACAGACATCCCCGGCCAGCGCCGGGGAGGCGAGCAGGGCGGTCAGCACCAGCGCCTTCATGCCAGATGATCCACCACGTTCAGGTGCTGGGCGAGGCTCTGCACCTCATCCAGCCAGCGTGCCACCAGTTTCGGGTCGGACGGTGCGGCGCTGACACCGGCGGGGACGGCGCGGTCCAGCACCGCCTCGACCGCCAGCGACACAGGGATCGACACCAGCCGGGCCATGGCGCTGCTGCGCGCATCGCCCCATGCGTCCATCACATAGGTCTTGTGATAGACCGGTGTGCCGTCCTTTTCCGCCTCCAGCGCCACGCACAGGACCACGCGGTCCGGTTCATCCGCCTCATAGGCGTTTTCGGCCAGCAGCTTGTCGGCGATCTCTTGCAGGCGGGCGTCGGTGGCGGTGCCGGCCTCGGCAAAGATGTCTTTCCATGCCTCGGCCCAGCCGTTCAGGCGCAGGGTGCCGCGCACGAAATTCTTGACCTTCCACGCGTCCTCAAACTTGTAGTCCGCCATGAAGGGCAAGCTGTCGCGGTTCGGGTAGACCTCAAAGCTCTCAGTATTGGGCAGCGGCGCGTCATAGCGCGACAGTGCGTCCCACGGGCGGTCCACGTTCAATTCGCTGAAGTGGCGGATCGACCGCGAGGGGGATTTCAACGCCTTGAGCACACCCACCGGCGCCCAGCTGAATTTATAGCGGAAGGCATTGGGGATTTTCGGCACCCCGCCGCAGTATGAGATGAACGACAGCGCGTTGTCGGCGTCAAAACCGTCCGAGGCGCGGTAGTCGGCCACCAGCCAATGGGCCATCAGGTGGTCGATGCCGGGATCAAGGCCGACCTCATTGACCAGCCGCGCGTCGGCCTGTTTGGCGCGGGCGTCCAGTGCGCGCATCTCCGGCGAGATATAGCTGGACGAGACAAATTGCGCGCCCTTGTCCAGCGCCAGTTCGGCCAGCGGGACGTGCCAGTCGCCCGGCAGCATGGAGACGATCACATCGCCGGGTTTCAGCACTGCGGCCAGCGCGTCCTTGTCAAAGGCATGGATGTCGTCAGTCAGGTCGCCGACGGCCTCACGCGCCTTGGCCTCTGTCCGGTTCCAGACGGTCACAGGGTGGCCGTTTTCGATCAGCCGTCGCAGGCCGGGCACCGCCGACAGGCCGGTGCCGCACCAATGGATGGTCATGTCGCGTCCTTTGGTTTGTGTTTCAGATAGGTCTCATGCGCCCGCCCCCAAACGCCGGTATCCAGCGCGTCCAGCGTCAGCAGGTGGGGCAGCAATTGCTGCGCAAAGTCGTGCGAGGATTCGCGCGGCAGCAGTGAGGGCAGGTTGTCGATGGCCATGATGTCCAGCGGCGGCGCGTCATTCACGCGGGCCACCGGCGCGGACCATGAGGTGGCCTCATGGTACAGCGGGATCGGGTTGAACGGGCTGTCCGGGTCGCAGGCGATGTCGCCGATCACCCGCAGGGCGCGCTCGGTCGTGCGGGCCTCTGGCGGGACAAAGACGGGGACGCCTTGGGTGGCGAGGATGCAGTTGAGAAAGATCCCGTGGTCGAGGATTTCCGGGAAAGGCGCGCCACGGGCGGTTTCCGCCATGTCCCATGCAGTGACCGGCAGGTCCAGTTCGGTACACAGGTCGCGGGCGCCGCTGCCGACGCGGCCTTTGGCGCCGATCACGATGACAGAGGCGCGCGGCACCGGGTCAAGGGCGGCGCGCAGCGCGTCCTTCAACTCATCCGCGTCGTCCCATGTGGTCACTGGCGGGCAGATCTTGCCGTCGCCCTGCGCGGCCCATGCCAGCAGCGACACCGCCGCCCCGGCGTAGCCCGCCCAATAGCCAAAGGCGGCGACGCGTCGGCCCGTGTCGTCGATCAAGTATTCGAGGTCGTAGAGAGACCCGCCCCCGGCGGCGAAACGTTTCAGCAGCCGCGCGCCCGCCGACTGGCCCTTGTAGGCGTGGCCGAACATGATGTGGCGGTGGATCAGCGGCGTGTCTGCCTCTGGCAGTTCCTTGAGACCAAGGATGATCGCGTCGCGCGGGGCCTCGGGCCATGAGCCTTTGGGCGCGATTTCCGCGCCCGCGTCGGCAAAGGGCTGCGGGCGCAGGATGCGTTTGGGGCAATCCTCGACCGTGACGCGAAAGCCGTGTTTCACCAGCGCGGCCACGCCGTCCGGCGTGACGCCGGTGCGTTCCTCGTTGCGGCGGCTTTCCGCCCGGATCCAGAGATGGGTCATGTCGCTTCCTGATCTTTGCGGGTCAGAGAACCTGCGGGCGGGCGGCGGTGCAAGCAGTTTTCCGACGGGACCGGGTTACAGGTGGCTGCGGGCGTGCTGGCGCGCGGGGGTGTCGAGATGGGGCAGGGCGTTGAACTGGGTCATGGCCAGCCCGGTCGACAGCGGTTGTATCCGGTGGAGCGAGCTGTTTTCGATGGCAAGGCAGAGATGCGCCATGGCCTTCAGTTCCAGGTCCAGGATCACCCGCATCGCCATGCCGATCAACCCGCCGGAGGTGACCACCAGCGCACGCCCGTCGCCTGCCGCGATCTCTGTCAGGGCCTCGGTGACGCGGGTTTCGAAGGCGGTCCAGCTTTCCGGCACGCCGTCCAGCGCGTCGTCGCGCCAGAGGGTCAGCAGTTGCGGCATGTGCCGGATGAATTCCTCACGGTCGCCGGGGATGGCGATGCCGTGCTGGGTCTCCATCCGCTGGGCCATGTCGAAATAGGCCAGTTCATTCAGCCGCGCGTCCTGTACTGGCGCGGCAAGACTGTCCGGGGCGATGCCCTCCAGCGTCTCAATATGTCGGCGCAGGGTGCCGCAATAGGTGCGGGCGAACTTCTCATTCGTCTGCTGAAAGTAGCCGCCCAGCCAGCGCGCCTGCTGCCAGCCCAGATCGCTGAGGCGGTCATAGCTGTCTTCGTCGCGGGCGTTGGAATTGGCTTGTCCGTGGCGGACGAGGGTGATGAACGACATGCCGGTCTCCGCTGATCTGCCCGGCGCTGATACGCCGGGGCAGGCCGGAGGAAAAGGGTCAGTCGGGCCGTTCGATGGAAATCGCGGGGTCGTAGGTGAAAATCTGAAGGTGCCGGTCCTTGCTGACCTCGGGGGCGAAGGAACTGACGAAATCGGTCATTTCCCAGCGCATGACCTGATCGGTCTTTGGGTCGATGTAGACGGTGTTGAGCGCGCCGAACCATGCGCCGCCCATGCTGTCGTCCGGGTCGGTCTTGGTGAAATAGGTCACGGCTTCATAGGTCATGCCCTCCACCTCGACCGCGCCGGGGCAGGCGGTGTCGGTGAGGTTGGCGACCATCTGCGCCACCTGCTTGCGCTGAAAGGCCTCGCGGTCGGGGGGCAACTGGTTGGGGGCCTTGGTCCACGGGCCTGTCAGGCTGGGACCGAACCAGCTGTCGCTGTCGATCACCATCGTGTAATTGCCGCTGTCCTTGATCCCGGAGACGCTGCGCGCCGGGGTGTCCCAGAGGGTGTCAAAGACGTAGCGCACCGTGCCCTCCGGGTCGGTCACGGTGTTGGAGAACCGGTGCGGCGGACGCTGGAACGCGTCCAGAGCGCCGCCCTGCATCATCGCCGCGATGCGGTCGTGGCAGGTGGTGTCCTGCGCTGTTGCAGGCGGGGCGAGGGACAAAACCAGAAGGCAGGCGGCGGCGTGGGCAAGGGGCTTGGGCATCGCAATAGGTATCCTGTTCAATACTCACGTATGCCAATCCTAGCCGCACAAGCGCGGCAAGGGAAACACCGCTCCTGCCCGGCAGAGAGACGGGGGCGGCACGAGGCACCAGACAGGAAGATGATGCCATAAAATGACGGTTTCCGCGCAGGGCGACCGATCTGGTTGAGTTTTCTCATTCAGATGAATATTTGCGCACATCCGTATGGGAGAGGCGCATGGTGCACATTTTGCGATCACTTGGGCCTGCGGTCTCGCATGTTTCGCCGATTGAGGCGCTGCGGGCGGGGGTCGGGGCGCTGTTGGGGCTGGGGGTGTCGGGGCTGTTCCTGCTGTCGCCGGAGGTCGATCTGGCGCTTGGGCTTTATCTTGTCGCGCCGTTCGGGGCGACCTCGGTTCTGCTGTTTGCGGTGCCGAACAGCCCGCTGGCGCAACCGTGGTCCGCGGTGGTCGGAAACATCGTCGCGGCGCTGGTGGGGGTGGCCGTCTGCCTGACCATCGCCGACCCGACGCTGCGCGTCGCCCTTGCGGTCGGTCTGGCGATCACCGCGACAATCCTGTGCCGCGCGGTGCATCCGCCCGCCGGCGCGGTGGCGATGACCGCCGCCATGAGCCCCGAGGCCATTGCAAAGCTGGGATTCTGGTTTGCGCTGACGCCGATTGCGGCAGGGACGGTCGCGCTTGTCCTGCTGGCGACGGTTTATGCGCGCCTGACCGGGCGGCATTACCCGTTCCGGCAGTTCGATGAGCCCAGCCGTCATGGCACCGAGGACCGCAATCCCTCGGAACGTCTGGGCCTGACCGAAGCGGAACTGACCACGCTGCTGGAGCGGACCCGGCACTCTCTCAATCTGGGTGTCGAGGATCTGGCACGCCTGATCGGCGCGGCGGAATTGCAGGCCGCCAGCCATGCCACCGGCCCGCTGAACGCCGAGGACATCATGTCCGTCGACCTGATCACCGTGCGCCCCGAGACCCGATTGCGCGAGGTCGCCGACCTGTTCCGGCGGCACCGGTTCGCGTCGCTGCCGGTGGTCGGTCCGAACATGGCGTTCCTTGGCGTGATCTTTCAGATCAACCTGATCAATCAGGCCCGTGACGATGCGCTGCGGCTGGATCGCGGCTATATGGCGGCGCTTGGCCGGTTGCTGGACCGCAATCGCGAGCGGCCGGTCCGGGCGGGCGAGATCATGAATGTGGCCGGTCCGCGCGCCACGACGAAAACCCCCATCGGCGTGCTGCTGCACCTGATGGCCGATGGCGATGTCGATGCCGTGCCGGTGCTGGAATACGGGCGCATCGTCGGGATCGTGTCCCGGACAGACCTGATCGCGGCGTTGGCGCGGTCGGTTGTGCGCGCCGCGTAAGCATCGGTGATTCACGGCGCTTGTAACGCGCGGCGTCCGGCGTTACCTCCGCCGCGCACACTGGCAAATCCCGGCGTGGGCCGCTAAATAGGGCGAAAGACCTGAGGAAAAGACGTGAAAGACAAGGCTGGACATCGAGTGACCCGCGACGGCATCCGCATCCATACACCCGCAGATTTCGCGGGTATGCACAAGGCGGGCCGCCTTGCCGCGCAATTGTTGGACGAAGTGGCCGAGCATGTCTTTCCGGGCCAGACCACCGGCGCGATTGATGCCTATATCGAACGCCGTGTGACCGAAGAGGGGGCCACATCGGCCACCATCGGCTACAAGGGCTATCAGCATGCCACCTGTATCAGCGTCAACCACGTGGTCTGTCACGGCATCCCCGGCGACAAAAAGCTGAAGGATGGCGATATCCTGAACATCGACGTTACGGTGATCGTTGACGGCTGGTTCGGCGATACGTCACGGATGTATGTGGCCGGCAAGCTGAGCCGCAAGACAGAGCGTTTGATCCAGGTCACCCACGATTCGCTGATCAAGGGGATCGAGGCGGTGAAGCCGGGCAATACCTTTGGCGATATCGGCTATGCCATCCAGAGCTTTGTCGAGGCGAACCGCATGTCGGTGGTGCGCGATTTCTGTGGTCACGGGCTGGGGCAGGTGTTCCACGCGCCGCCCAACGTGCTGCACTATGGCCGCGAAGGCACCGGGCCGGTGCTGGAAGAGGGCATGTTCTTTACCATCGAACCGATGGTGAACCTTGGCCGCCCGGAAACCAAGGTGCTGGCCGATGACTGGACGGCGGTGACGCGGGACAAATCCCTGTCGGCGCAGTTCGAACATTCGGTGGGTGTGACGGCGGACGGGGCCGAGATCTTTACGCTGTCGCCTGCGGGCAAATTCCAC
Organism: Antarctobacter sp.; assembly: GCF_048262615.1. GTDB lineage: Bacteria > Pseudomonadota > Alphaproteobacteria > Rhodobacterales > Rhodobacteraceae > Antarctobacter. The sequence continues at coordinate 144,732 of NZ_JBLXFB010000005.1, read as the reverse complement.
CCCACCTATTGACCGGACGGGGCATGACCGGGGCGCGGGCCGAAACCGGGTCTGACCACCCGGACCCGCGCAGCAATCCCCGCAGCCTTTTCCTGATGCTGTCGGTCTGCAACTTTGTGATCGGCATGGGGGCCTTTGCCCCCATCGGCATGCTGGAGCCGATGGCGGGCGCGCTGGGGTCGCCGGTGACGGCCGTGGCCGGATTGCTGACGGTCTATTCCATCGCCTATGCGGCCAGTTCGCCGATCCTTGTGGCGCTGACCGGGCGGATCGGGCGGCGGCGGGTGCTGACGGCGGGCTTGGCGCTCTTTACGCTGGCCATGGCGCTGTCGGCGCTGGCTCCGGGGATTGCGCTGCTTTATCCGGCGCGGGTCGTTGCGGCGGCGGGGGCGGGCATGGTCACACCTGTGTCGCTGGCCATCGCGGCGGCGCTGGCCCCGCCGGACCGGCGCGGGCAGGCGTTGTCGCTGGTGTTTCTCGGGCTGACGTTGAGTCAGGTGGCGGGGGTGCCGGTGGGCAGTTGGCTGGCCTATACCTATGGCTGGCGCAGCGTCTTCGGTCTGGTGGCGCTTATGGCGCTGCCGTGCCTCTGGCTGGTCTGGACGCGGGTGCCTGCGGGGCTGCGGTTTTCGCCCGTCACCCTGCGCGATCTTGGCGGCGTGCTGCGCAACCCGGTGGCGCTGATCACCGTGGGCTTTACGGTGGTGTTCCTTGCCGGCATTTACATGGTCTACACCTATCTTCCGCCGCTGTTGTCGCAGACCATGGGCTATGGCCGCGATGGTGTCAGCCTGACGCTGCTGATTTTCGGGCTTGGCGCGCCACTGGGCAACATGCTGGGCGGGCGCATGGCGGATCGTCTGGGACCGGGGCGCAGCCTGATCCTGATCTGTATCGCCGAAATCCTGTGCCTACCGCTGTTTGCGCTGCTGCCGTTGCCGGGGGCGCTGCTGCTGGGCTTTGTCTTTGTCTGGTCGCTGGTGGGGTGGTGTTTTTCCCCGTCACAGCAATTGCGTCTGGTCTCGCTTGCGCCGCCGCTGGCCCCGGTGCTGATGTCGCTGCACGCAGCCTCTATCTATGTCGGCATCGCCGCCGGGTCCGGGCTGGGGGCGATGGTGCTGGAGAGCGCGGGGCTGATGGCGCTGGGACCGGCGGCGGCCGTTGTGGCATTGGCCGCGCTGGGCGTACTGATTCTGTCCGACCGCGCGGCGCGGCGCGGGGTAGGGGCGGCGCAGGGCCGCCGCCCCTAGGCGCGCGCTGTCACCACTGCCAGAGCGCCGGGACAAAGCGATAGGCGTCGCCGTCGCGTGCGATGTGCCCGACGCCGGGGAAGGGGAAGTGGTAGCCCAGCACCGCCATCCGGTCGGTCGCCGCCATGTCCAGCAGGCGCTTGCGCGTGGCCACCGTCAGGTCCGCATCCATGTCAAAGCCGCTGACCCACTCGGGGCGGGCGGTGCTCATCCACGCGTGGTTCATGCTGTCGCCCAGAGCGATGAGTTGCTTGCCGCCGGATTCGACCACCACGGACATGTGGCCCATCGTGTGCCCCGGCGTGTCGATCACCCGCACGCCCGGCACGATCTCTGTGCCATCGGCGATCAGCGACCAGTCCGCGCCGTCGACGTTCAGCGAGTTCACCGCGCCGACGACAAATTGCTGCATCTCGGTCGGGACAGTGTTCACCAGCCCGTCCTGAAGCCAGAAATCATGCTCTGTGCCGCCGATGTAATAGGCGGCGTCGGGAAAGATCGCCTCATCAAAGTCATCGCGGATACCCCAGATGTGATCGGGGTGGGCGTGGGTGATGACCACATGGGTGATCGCGCCCGCGTCGATGCCCGCGCTGTCAAGGTTGTCCAGCAGGCGGCCCGCAGTTTGCAGAAAGCGGTTGCCGGACCCGACATCGACCAGAACGGTGGCGTCGCCGGTTTCGATCACAAGGTGGTTGGTGTGGGAATAGTTGACCTCGGTCGAGAGAAAATAGCTTTCGAGGAAGGCGGTGACTTCTGCCGGGTCGGCATTGATGCCCAGACCGTTGGCGGGCACCTCCAGATGGCCATCGGAGACCACGGTCAGGGTCACATCGCCCAGTTGAAACCGGAAGTGCGCGGGGTTGGCCGTGGCGGGCGCGCCCAGTGCCTGCGCCCGGACATTGGTCGGGGCCAGAGCGGGCAAGGCCAGTGCCGGAGCGGTGGCCGCAAGGCTCAGGATTTCGCGGCGCGAAGGGCGAAAGATGGACATGGAGACCTCCCAATCATTCATGGATTTGAATAGGAAGATATCACCGAGAGGCGAAAGTTCCAGTGCAATCGGCCCAGAGGACAACCCGGCGCGGAAGATCGGGGCCCTGCATGAAGTGATATTGTTATCAGGTTGTTGGGTCTGTTTCGGCGAACCATGTCCGGTCCGGTCCTTGATGGAGGGCGGTTCACACCGGGCAAAATCCGGCGAGCCGCGACCCCAAGGCAGAGATTTTGGAACCGCCCTTTGAGGAGAAAACATCCACCAAAGGGGCGTCATGCGCCGCAGGGCATTTCACCCGGAAAAACCGCGTCGATGATGGCGCGACCCTGTAGATGGCGCCCCGGCTCCGCGCCGGGGCCTCTGGCTGTTACCCGGCGGCCCGCAGCAGGGTCACATGGGTGTCGCCGTAGCGGCGCGTTTCCAACAGGTCGAACCCCGCCGGGGCCTCTTGCGGGCTTTGTTCTTCCCAGACCACCAGAGCCTCTGGCGCGACCCAGCCGCCGGCCAGCGCGGATGCCAAAGCCTGCCCGCCCAGCCCCTTGCCATAGGGCGGGTCGAGAAAGATCAGGTCGCAGGGCGTGTCCGCGGCGGGCAGGCGGGTGGCGGTATGGGCGATCAGTTTTGTCCGGTCGCCGCAACCTAGCGTGCGGATATTGTCGCGGATCAGTTTGCCCGCCACGCGCCCGTCATCGACAAAGGTCATATGTGCCGCGCCGCGCGACAGCGCCTCCAGCCCCAGCGCGCCGGTGCCTGCGAACAGGTCCAGACCCTGCGCGCCGTCAAACGGATCGCCAAAGCGCCCGCCCGCCAGCATATTGAACAGCGCCTCGCGCACGCGGTCGGTGGTCGGGCGCAGATGCGCGCCCGCGTCGCCCTTGCCAACGGCGGCGAGCCGCCGTCCGCGCCAGTCTCCGGCGATGATCCTCACGCCTTGAGCAGGGCCTTGAGGTTGGTGTCCGGGTCGGCCACCACCTCTGGCGCGGGGTTTTTGCCCGCCTCGATCAGGCGTTTGCCCACCATGTAGGCGCGGCTGTCGTTCATCGCGTCCACCGCCAGCAGGCGGTCGCCCGCGTAGTACCAATGCGACCGGGCCGCGCCATCCTCACGCACGACGATCCGGTCATAGCCCGCGTTCAGCCCGGCGATTTGCAGTTTCACGTCGTATTGATCCGACCAGAACCACGGGGTTGCGGTATAGTCACGCTCTGCGCCGAGGATGTTGTCGGCCACCAGTTCGCCCATGTCGATGGCGTTGCCCACCGACTCCAGCCGCATCCGGGCGGCGTGTTGCGGAAAGCTGGCGCAGTCGCCCGCCGCCCAGATCGCCGGGTCGCTGGTCTGCCCACGCGCGTTGACGGCGATGCCGTTGTCGATCTCCAGCCCGCAGCCTTCGGCCAGCGCGGTGGCGGGGGTGATGCCGACGCCGACAATCACCATGTCGACCTCCAGCGTGGTGCCGTCCGCCAGTTCCGCGCCGGTGACATGGCTGTCGCCGATCAGGCGGTTCAGCCCGGTGCCTTCGCGCAGGTCGACGCCGTGCGACTTGTGCAATTCGCGGAACCAGGCCGAGGTCTCAGGCGCGGCAACCCGTTGCAGGATGCGGTCCGCCGCCTCGACCAGTGTTACTTGCAGGCCCAGCTTGGCGCAGACCGCCGCCGCCTCCAGCCCGATGTAGCCGCCGCCGACGATCAGCACCCGCTTGCCCGAGGTGCAGGCGGGGGCCATCGCATCGACGTCGTTCAGGGTGCGTACCACATGCACACCCGCCAGATCGCCGCCGATGGCGGCGGGCAGGCGGCGCGGCACCGACCCGGTGCACAACACACAATGATCGTAGGACATCGTCTCGCCCCCGGCGACGACCTGTTTGTCGTCCCGGTTGATGGCGATGGCGCTGTCCGAGAGTTTCAGGTCGATACCGTTTTCGGCGTAGTAGGCTTCGGGGCGCAGGTAGAGGCGTTCAAGGTCCATCTCGCCCAGCAGATAGGCCTTTGACAGCGGCGGGCGCTGGTATGGGGGCACCGGCTCTTCGCCGATCAGGGTGATCTTGCCCTCGTGTCCCTTGGACCGCAGCCGCGCCACCAGGGAGGCGGCCGCCTGTCCCGCGCCGATCACAACAACATCGCTCATTTCGCCCTCATAGGTTTTCATTCCTCGCCGACAAACTACAGTCCGGATTCGGGAAAACGCAATTCCAAGGAGCGACAGGACAATGACGATTTCTGTAGGAAACAGCCTGCCAGAGGCAACTCTGGCGCGTATGGGAGACAAAGGCCCCGAACAAGTGGCCCTGAGCGCGCTGACCAAGGGCCGGAAGGTTGTGATTTTTGGTCTGCCCGGTGCCTATACCGGTACATGCACCACCGCCCATGTGCCCAGTTTTATGCGCACGCGTGACAGATTTGCCGACAAAGGGGTCGATGAGGTGATCTGCCTGTCGGTGAACGACCCTTTCGTGATGGCCGCGTGGGGCGAATCGACCGGGGCCTCGGCGGCGGGGATCACCATGCTGGGCGATCCGGCGGCGGAGTTTACCAAAGCCATCGGCATGGCGTTCACCGCGCCGCCCGCCGGGTTTTATGACCGCTCACGGCGGTATGCGATGATGGTCGAGGACGGCACCGTGCGGGTGCTGCATCTGGAAGAAAGTCCGGGCGTCTGCGAGACCTCGGGCGGTGAGGCGCTGCTGGCCGCGATCTGAGGCGCGGACGGACAGGCAGGAGAGGGGGCATCACGCCAGAGGTATGCTTGCAGCATGACCCCCTCGGCCTGCGGTTTCACCGCCGGGAATACTTCAGAACAGAAGAAACCGCGCGCGGGCTCAGAGACTGTCCAGCTTGCGCGCCAGTTTGGCGTCCAGCGCCGACAGGCCGCCGACGTCATGGGTACTGAGCGTCACCTGCACCGTCTTGTAGACGTTGAACCATTCGGGATGGTGGTCCCATTTTTCGGCCCAGAGCGCGGCGCGGGTCATCCATGAGAAGGCCTGCGTGAAATCCTTGAACTCGAAGGTCTTGGCAATCGCGTCGCGCCCCTCGACCATGGCCCAGCCGTTGTCCAGGAGCGGGGCGAGCACCGTCTTGCGGGCGGTGTCCGACAGTTTCTCGGTCATTCTTGTTCCTCCTGTCTGTCCTTGCGGAAGGGTCCATAGGCGGTGAGGATTTCGATGTCCTCATCGATCGCCCGACGTTCGGCTTGCAGGTATTTCGCCACCGCATCCGCAAACCCGCGGTTGCCGATCCAGTGCAGCGAATGGGTCGGGCGCGGCAGGTAGCCGCGCGCCAGTTTGTGTTCGCCCTGTGCGCCCGCCTCGACCGACAGCAATCCATGCGCGATGGCAAAGTCGATGGCCTGATAATAGCACACCTCGAAATGCAGGCAGGGATGATCCTCTGTGCAGCCCCAGTAGCGGCCAAATAGCGCCTCTTGCCCGATAAAGTTCAGCGCGCCCGCCACATAGCGCCCGTCACGCGAACACATCACCAGCGCGATGTCGTCGCGCAGGTGCTCTTGCGCAAGGTCAAAGAAGCGTCGTGTCAGATAGGGGGAGCCCCATTTGCGGCTGCCGGTGTCCTGATAGAATACCCAGAACGCGTCCCAGTGTTCAGGGCGGATCTGGTCGCCGGTCAGGATTTCGATCTGGCCGCCAAAGGCCTGCGCCTTTGCGCGTTCCTTGCGGATGTTCTTGCGCTTGCGCGAACTCAGGCTGGCAAGGAAGACGTCGAAATCCGCATACCCCTTGTTCTGCCAGTGGAACTGCTGGGTGGTGCGCCGCAGGAGGCCGATCTGCTCACCGGCGATGGCCTCGCCCTCGGTGCAGAAGGTGACATGGACCGAGGACAATTCATTGTCCGCCGCGATCTGCACGGCGCCCTGTACCAGCGCCGATGTCCCCGTCACCTCGAACCCCGGCTTGGTCAGAAAACGCCGCCCGGTGGCCGGGGTGAAGGGCACGGCGATCTGAAGCTTGGGATAATAGCTGCCGCCCGCGCTTTCGAGGGCATGGGCCCAGTTGTGGTCAAAGATGTATTCGCCCTGACTGTGCGATTTCACATAAAGCGGCGCGACGGCGATGGTGTCTCCCTCCGCCTCGACCCGCAGGTAACGCGGGTCCCAGCCGGTGCCGGGGCCAACCGATCCGCTGTCCTCCAGCGCCTTGAGGAACCGGTGCGTGGTGAACGGGTCAAGGGGACGCGCGTCGCCTGTCGCCTCCGGGCAGGCGCAGGCGTCCCATTCCTCGGGCGCGATCTGCGACAGCGAGGAGAGCACGTCGATGGTGACAGTTGGGGTCGGGCGCTGATCCGTCATGACATCTGTCAATCTGGCATCGCGGGCGCGGCGATCAAGCGTTGTACCCTTCGAAGGTCACATTCTCGGCGATGCGCCGCGCCTCTGCCTCTTCCCCGGGCGAACGGATGGTCCAGCAGAGCACATGCAGCCCGCGCGCCTTTTGATCGGCGACGATGGGACTGCTCAGGTCGGTGTAGTGGTGCGAGATGAAACTTGCGCCCATGTCCGCCAGTCCGGGCATCCCGCGCAGTTGGTCGCGCGTGTCGGCAGGGAGGGTCGGGTAATCCTCGACGGTATAGGCGCAGGTGGTCAGGCCCCGCGGGCGATCCGGGCAGAGCCGCGCCATGGCCGCTGCCGAATGCGGGTTGAAGGACATGAAGGCGATGTGCCCGTCGTACCCGGCCACGGCGTCGGCGGCGGCCTGTTCCAGCACGCCGATGTTCGGCCCCATGCGCCCGTCCTGATCCTTCAGCTCGATCAGCAAAGGCACGGCGCCGCCGACGATGTGCAAAACCTCGGCCAAGGTCGGCACACCCTCGGTGCCGCCGATCAGGGTCAGTTGCGCAAGGTCGCTGGCGCTGCGCTGCTGCACGGGGCCATTGGCCCCGGTGAGGCGCGTCAGGGCGTAGTCGTGAAAGACCATGGCCTGACCATCTTTGGACAGTTGCAGGTCAATCTCGATGCCATAGCCAGCCGCCACCGCCGCCCGGATGGCGGCGCGCGAGTTTTCAGGACGTCCGGCCCCGTGCAGGGCGCGGTGCGCGATCGGGCGGTCCAGAAAGACCGGCGGCAGCGGTGTCATCAGGCGATCTCGAAGATGCCTTCGATCTCGACCGCGACGCCCAGAGGCAGCGCGCCCGCCGAGACGGCAGAGCGCGAATGCCGCCCCGCGTCGCCCAGAATGTCGACCAGCGTGTCGCTGGCACCGTTCACCACCTTGGGTTGGTCGGTGAAATCGGGGGTGGAGTTGACGAAGCCGGTCAGCTTGACCACGCGTTTGAGGCGGCTGAGGTCGCCGCCGCAGGCGGCCCTTGCCTGCGCCAGCAGGCTGAGCGCGCAGGTCTTGGCGGCGGCGGCGCCCTCTTCGACGGACAGGTCAGCGCCGACCTTGCCGGTGATGAGGCCATCGGCATTCATGCTGATCTGACCGGAGACAAACACAAGGCTGCCGACGATCACATAGGGCACATAATTCGCTGCGGGCGCCGGGGCGTCGGGCAGGGTCAGGCCGAGTTCGGCGAGGCGGGCGTCGATGGCGTTGGACATGGTATGCTCCCTTGAATTTGGCGCCACGCTAGCGACCGCGCCGGACAGGTGCAAGCGCCCACAGCGCCTGCCGGACCACGCCGCTGAAGACCCGCACCCCTGGGCTTCTTCTCTGGTCAAATACCCCAATCTGCCCTGTCAGCTTTCGCGGAAGGCCTTGGCGAAGTAATCCATGAAGGGTTTCACCAGATAGCCCAGCGGGGTGCGGTCCTCGGTGCGGATAAATGTCTCGACCGGCATGCCGGGGATCAGCGCCGCGCCTTCGGGCAGGCGGTCGATCTCGCCCTCGTTCAGCACGATCTCGGCGCGGTAATAGCGCACGCGCGAGTTCTGATCCTCAAAGGCATCGGCGGAGATCTGCACCACCGAGCCGAACAGTTCCGGCGTCTGCCGCTGATCCAGCGACGAAAACCGCAGGCTGACCTCTTGGTCGACAAACAGCTTGTCGATGTGGATCGGTTCCACCTGCGCCGCAATCACCAGCGGGCGGTCCTGCGGCACGATATAGAGCACCGGATCGGCGGGCCGGATGACAGAGCGCGGGGTAAAGATCGTGAGGCCGTAGATGATGCCGCTGACCGGCGCGGTGATGACCATCCGGCTAAGCCGCTCCTTGATGGCGCGGCGTTGTTCGGCCAGTTCGCGTTCCTGAAACTGGAGGTCGCGCAGCGTGGTGATGGCCTCTTCGCGGCGGCGGGTCTCAAGGCCAAGAATCTGGATGTCGATTTCCGTGATCTTGCCCTCGGCCTGCGCCTTTTGCGCCTTGAGTTCGCCCACCGACCCGGCCAGCCGCGCCTCTTCGCGTTGCAGGGCAAGGATTTCCGGCGCGCGGACAAGGCCCTGCCGTTGCAGTTCCTCCTTGCCGACCAGTTCCTGTTTGATCAGGTCCGATTGACGGGTCAGGGCGGTTTGCTGGGCGTCGATGCCGATGACCTGATCGGTGATCTGGTCGGATCGTTTGCGCAATTGCCCGATTTCGCTTTCGATGGAATCGCGCCGCGCGAAGAACAGGTTGCGCTGGCCTTCGACCAGTTCCGCCACTTCGGCGTCGGCCAAGGTGCGTTGCAGGACTTCCTCGGCAAAGACGATCTCGTCCTTGCCATCCCGTTCCGCCTGTAGCCGGGCGCGGCGGGACATGATCTCGAACAACTGGCCCTCGATGATGGTCAGTTCGGACAGCAGCAGGGTCGGATCGAGCCGGATCAGCGGTTGACCAATGGCCACCGTGTCGCCCTCATCCACAAGGATTTCCGCCACCACGCCGCCGTCGGGGTGTTGCACGATCTGCCGGTTCTGATCCACTTCGATAGAGCCAGAGGCGACGATGGCCCCCGAGATATTGGTGGTCGCCGCCCATGTGCCGAACCCGCCGACAAGGATCGCCAGCCCGAGGATGCCCGCCACCATGGGGCCGCGCAGGGAAAACTGCTTGTCAGTTGTCATCGCACACCTCCCGGTCCGGCCTTTTGCAATTGCTGGTGGTTCTTGACCATGTTCTGCAACACCTCGTCCTTGGGACCAAAGGCGGCGCGGCCGCCGTTTTCCAGCATCAGCAGCAGGTCACACTCCTTGATGGCCGCGGGCCGGTGGGCCATGATCAGCACCGCCTTGCCGGCCTCCTTGAAGCTTTTGATCGCCTTGTTGACCGCCTCGGACCCCTCATTGTCGAGGTTCGAGTTCGGTTCATCCAGCACCAGCAGCACCGGATCGCCGTACATCGCGCGGGCCAGACCGATGCGCTGCATCTGCCCGCCGGACAGCCGCCCGCCAGAGGCGGAGACCCGCGTGTCATAGCCCTGCGGCAGTTTCAGGATCATCTCATGGGCGTCGGCCTTCATCGCCGCCGCGACCACCTGTTCGGGGTCGGGATTTTCCGACAGGCGGGCGATGTTTTCGGCGATGGTGCCATCGAACAGGGTCACGCGCTGCGGCAGATAGCCGATGTGCTGGCCCAGCGTTTCAGCCCCGTATTGATCCAGAGAGGCCCCGTCCAGCCGGATCTTGCCGCCCGCAGGCCGCCAGACGCCGGTCAGCGCGCGCGCCAGCGTGGATTTGCCGGCACCCGAGGGGCCGATCACGCCGCAGGCCTGACCGGGTCCGACGTTGAACGACACCAGCCGCAGCGCAGCTTGCTGTTCGCCCGGCGCGACCACGGTCAGTTGCTGCACCTCCAGCTTGGCGGCGGGTTTCGGCAGTTGGGTGGGCTGGCTGGCCTCCGGCACTTCGCTCAGCAGTTGGGACAGGTTGTCCCAGCCCTTGCGCGCGCGCTGCACCAGCGCCCATTGCCCGATCAGCAGTTCGATGGGGGCCAGCGCGCGGCCCATCAGGATCGACCCGGCGATCATCGCGCCCGGTGTCAACTCGCCTTGCAGGACAAGATATGCACCAAGACCCAGCATCGCGGATTGCAGCAGCATCCGGATGGTCTTGGTCATGGTGGAAAAGGTGCCGGTCAGGTCGGCAGAAGCGATCTGGCCCGACAGGGCCTGTGAGCGCGCCTTCATCCAGCGTTTGAAGGCATCGCCGCGCATTCCCAGCGCCTGCACCATCTCCGCCTCCTGGCGGATCTGGTCGGCGGTGCGTTCGGCCTGCATCACCGCCATGTTGGATTTCAGCGTGGGTGTCTTGCTGACCAGTTGGTTGACCAGCGTCACGGCAATCAGCACAAGGCCGCCGACAATCGCCAGATAGCCCATCCAGGGATGGAAAATCATGATGCCGATGATGAACAGGGGCGTCCACGGAATGTCGAAAAACGCCATCAGCACCGGCGAGGACATCAGCCGCTGCACCGATTCGAGGTCGCGCAGCCCGGTCTGGGCCAGTTCATCGTTCTGGACCGCCGCCCGCCGCAGGACAGCGTCGAAGACCCGCAGATCCAGCGCCGCCTGGAACCGCGCCGCCACGCGCCCCATGATCCGGCCCCGGACATAGTCCAGCAGACCCATCATCGAATACAGAAAGATCACAAGGACCGAGAGCGCGATCAGCGTCGCCTCTGACCGCGAACCAAGCACGCGGTCGTAGACCTGCAACATGTACATCGGCCCCGTGAGCATCAGAATGTTCACGAAAAGGCTGAAGATGCCGACAAACCAATAGTAGGGCCGACTCTGTCTTCGGGCTGCGAGAAGTTCGTCGCGCCCGGTGTCTTTCTTTGCGGTGCTCATGCGCCTGTGTCAGCCCCTCGTTGTGTACCGGGCCGGAATCTGTGACAGTGGGTTCCTGTCATGCCTCATGTCGCCATTGTGCCACATGAGCTGGGATTCCGGCATCCTTCGTTGGGAACAATCGGATATGAAATTATCTACCCTTTTACGGAAAGCGGGCAGCTTTCCCAAGTGGTTTGAAAAGGACTTTGGGTCATGTTGGATGTAAGACCGGTCGTTCTGGTGACGCTCGCGCTGGCTTTGGCCGGTTGTTCGGTGCCCGGACCGGGCGGGGCGCCAGATGGAATCCATGATCCATATGAGGTGCAGAACCGCAAGGTCCATGATTTCAACCGGACTCTCGACAAGAAACTGTTCAGCGGCGATGGCCCCGGCTATGCCGGAACGGTTCCGCCCTTTGTGCAGGACCGCGTGTCGAGCTTTGCCGATACGGTCTCTTTGCCGCAGACGGTGGTGAATCAGGTGCTTCAGGGGCGTCTCTTGCGGGCGACCAGCAATTCTCTGCGCTTTACGCTTAACGCGACGATCGGTCTGGGCGGGATGTTCGATGTCGCCAAGGAATGGGGGCTGGACCCCGACGAAACCGACTTTGGCGAAACACTGGCGGTCTGGGGCGCGCCCGAGGGGGCCTATCTGGAGGTGCCGGTTCTTGGCCCATCGACGGAACGGGATACGGTCGGGGACGTTGTCGACCTGTTCACCGACCCGCTGAAATACGTGGTGCCGACGCCTGAACGCTATGTCGGCACAGCGGCCAAGGCCTTGGACAAGGTTGGCGAGCGCAGCAAATTCGGCGGCACCGTCGATTCGATCCTGCACGGCAGCGCCGACAGCTATTTGCAGTTCCGGTTGATGTACTTGCAGAACCGGAGATACGAACTGGGCGAAGATGCGCCGGGGGCGGATTTCGATCCGCTGGCGGTGGACGCCGAGGGATTCTAGGAAGGAGCCTAGTCATGACGCTATTTTCACGCCGCCACTTCCTTGCGGTCGGCAGTGCCGCGGCGGCCTTGCCCGCGATGCCTGTTTTTGCCCTGACAAGCGGTCAGGCCTCCAGTCTGATCAGCAAGATGGTGGATGAGATCAACAAGGTGATCTCATCGGGCAAATCCGAATCCGCGATGTACCGCGAGTTTGAGCGGATTTTCAGGAAATACGGCGACACCCCGTTGATCGCCGCCAACGCGCTGGGCGTGGACGGGCGTCGCGCGACAGCGGCGCAGAAAAAGGCCTTTACCGACGCGTTTACCGGCTACATCTCGCGCAAGTACGGCAAGCGGTTCCGCGAATTCATCGGCGGGCGGCTGGAGGTGAAATCCGTCGGGTCGATCCGGCGCGGCTATGAAGTGCGCTGCACCGCCTTCCTGCGCGGCACCGATCCGTTCGAGATCGCGTTTCACGTCTCCGACTCTAACCGCTTTTACAACCTGTTCATCGAAGGGGTGGACATGCTGCTGACAGAGCGGAGCGAGATCGGCTCCATGCTGGATGCCCGCCGGGGCGACATCGACAGACTGATCGCCGACCTGCGCACCGCCAGCTGAGACCGTCGCGACGGTGCGATCCACCGCGACAGAAAAGGGCCGGGCCTCCGTGAGGAGCCCGGCCCTTTGGCATTTGCAGGCAGGGCGTTGCCTCAGTTCCCGCCGCCCAAAATGTCGCGCAAGACCTGCTCCAGTATCGACTGGTTCTGGCGGCGGCGCACTTCCGGTTCGGGGCGCGGCTGGGGTTCGGGGACCTTGGGCGGCACCGGCTCTGACATTGGCAAGGGCTGCACCGGCAGGCCCTCTTCGACGCCCACCATGACCTCATGCCAGATTTCCGCCGGCAGGCCGCTGCCGGTCACGCCGGTCAGCGGCGTGTTGTCGTCGTAGCCCATCCAGACGCCGGTGACGTAATCGGCGGTGAAGCCCACAAACCAGGCGTCGCGCGCCTCTTGGCTGGTGCCGGTCTTGCCCGCGACCTGACGGTCGGGCAGGGCGGCGCGCCCGCCGGTGCCTTCGGTCACGACCTTGTGCATCATCCAGACCAGTTGCCGCGCCGCTTCTTCGCGGACCACGCGCTCTCCGATGCCGCCGCCGGAGCCCATCAGCGGGTCGTTCTGGCCTTTCAGCCGCAGCACGCGCAGCCCGTAGGGCGTCACGGACGAGCCGCCGTTCAGGATGCCCGCATAGGCACCGGTCATCTCCAGCAGGGTCGCCTCGGACGCGCCCAGCGCCAGCGCGGGCGTGTCCGTCAGCTCGCGGTGGATGCCAAAGTCGCGGGCCACCCGCAGCACCAGATCGCGGCCCACGGATTCCGAGACCTTGACCGCCGGCACGTTCAGCGATTTCTTCAGCGCCTCGGTCAGCGTGACCACACCGTAGTGGCGGCGCGAGTAGTTCTCGGGGCACCATTGGCCCGATCCGGGAATGTTCAGGCAGTAGGGCGCGTCCTCGACCGTATCCAGCGGCGAATAGCCCAGTTCCAGCGCGGTGGCATAGACAAAGGGTTTGAAGGCCGATCCGGTCTGGCGCACCGCCTGCGTCGCGCGGTTGAACAGGCCGGTGGCATCGGTGTCGCGCCCGCCGACCATGCCCCGCACCGCGCCGTCGGCGGACATGACCACCACGGCCACCTGCGCCTTGGACCCGGATTTGACCTTTTCGGCAAAGATCCTTTCCACCGCCGAGGCCGTCACCCGCTGGATGCGCTGGTCCAGCGTGGTCTCAATCACCACATCCTCGGTGGTGTCGCGGGTAAAGAAGTCCGGTCCCGACTGCATCACCCAATCGGCGAAATAGCCGCCACCCAACTGCTGTGCGCCGCTCGACAGCACCGCAGGGTCGGCCTGATACTGGCGCATCTCCGCCTCGGTGAGATAGCCCTGATCGTACATCAGCCGCAGCACCGTCGCCGCCCGGTCCTGACTGCGCTTGAGGTTGGATGTGGGCGCAAGGGTCGACGGCGCGGTCAAAAGCCCGGCCAGCATCGCCGCCTCCGCCGGGTTCAGCGCCGCGGCGGGTTTTGCGAAATAACGCTGTGCCGCGGCCTCGGCCCCATAGGCCCCGCCGCCCATGTAGGCGCGGTTGAGATAGATCGAGAGGATCTCGTCCTTGGAGTATTTGGCCTCCATCGCCATCGCATAGATCGCCTCGCGCCCCTTGCGCATCAACGAGCCCTCGCGGCAGTCGGAGACGTAGTCCGCTTCTGTCTTCCAGACGTCGGGGTCGTATTCCTCGCCAAGGCAGACCAGCTTGGCGGTCTGCTGGGTGATCGTTGACCCGCCGTGCCCCGACAGCGGGCCGCGCCCTTCGCGCAGGTTGATGCGGATGGCGCTGGCGACGCCGCGCGGGCTGACCCCGAAGTGCCAGTAGAACCGCCGGTCCTCGGTGGCCACAACCGCGTTCTTGAGGTGCGGGCTGACGCTTTCGGCTGTGACAACACCGCCGAACTGATCGCCGCGCAGGGCAAAGACATCGCCGTTGCGGTCCAGCAATGTCACCGACCCGCGCGCGCGCCCGTCGAGCAGGGCGTTCAGCTCGGGCAGGGTGCTGTAGACATACAGGACCGCCGCGCCAAGGATCAGCGCCACAACCACTGTGGCCGACAGCGTCACCCGCCAGACCAGCCGAAAGATCCAGCGCAGCAGGCCGCCGAAAAACCCGAGAATACCGCCGCCGCCGCCGCGCTTGCGCCGTGTCGTTGTCTTGCGCCGGGTGGCGGGATTGCGGGTCTGGGTGGGTTTCGCGGCGGGTTTCGCGCCGCCGCGCGGATAGCGGCGGTCTGCCACGAGCCGCTTTGACTTACCTTTCGAGGAACTCATGAACTCTGCCCGTCACGTTTTTCTTTGACCACGACTCTATCGACTCCGGACGGGAATGTTGACCATCCCCGACGCGGCGTTGCGTTTATTTTGAGATTAAATATTGTGCAATGTTCCATTGGCGCACAAAAATTAAACACACTCACCCCCGTGTTCGCCTGAATTCCGGGCTGATCCCTTCAAATTTGCGCTCTGTCGCCGTTCTGCTGCTGGTGCAAATGCAGGCGCTGCCCTGCCAGACCGAAGGGGACCAAGGTGAAACTGATCATTGCAACGATCAAGCCGTTCAAGCTGGAGGAAGTGCGCGAAGCACTGACCGGCATCGGCGTGCGCGGCATGATGGTAACGGAAATCAAGGGCTTCGGCTCTCAGTCCGGCCATACCGAAATCTACCGCGGCGCGGAGTACGCCGTGAATTTTGTGCCGAAAATCAAGCTGGAGATCGTCGTCTCCTCGTCGATGGCCGATCAGGTGATCGAGACCATCAAGACCACCGCGCAGACCGGCAAGATCGGCGACGGCAAGATCTTTGTGCTCGACGTGCTTCAGGCCGTGCGCGTGCGTACCGGCGAAACCGACGCAGACGCGCTCTGACGCGCAGTTCATCATGAGGGAAACGGACATGAAACTACTAAAGACGCTTGCGCCGGCCGCCCTGTTGCTGGCCTTGCCGAGTATCGGGTTTGCGCAGGATGCGGCACCCGTGGCGGGGGTCGACGCCTCGACCGACTCAATCTTTATCTTCAACTCGCTGCTGTTCCTGATCGGTGGCTTTCTGGTGTTCTGGATGGCGGCGGGCTTTGCCATGCTCGAAGCCGGTCTGGTGCGGTCCAAAAACGTGACCATGCAGTTGACCAAGAACATCGCGCTCTTCGCGATTGCGGCGATCATGTACTACCTGATCGGCTACAACGTGATGTATCCGCTGGGCAACTGGTCGATCGGGACGGATGAGACCGGTGGCTACCTTGGTGCCTTTGGCGTTGCCGTTCTTGAGGCCGTCGGCGTTGGCCGCGATGCGGCGGACGACTATGGCTATGCCTCGACTGGCTCTGACTTCTTCTTCCAGCTGATGTTCTGCGCCACAACCGCGTCGATCGTGTCCGGCACGCTGGCCGAGCGCATCAAGCTGTGGCCCTTCCTGATCTTTACCGTGATCCTGACCGGCCTGATCTACCCGATCCAGGCCTCGTGGAAGTGGGGCGGCGGTTTCCTTGACAGCCAGTACGGCTTCCTCGACTTCGCCGGTTCGACTGTTGTGCACTCGGTTGGTGGTTGGGCGGCCCTTGCTGGCGCGCTGATCCTTGGCCCGCGCATCGGCAAATACACCAAAGACGGTCGTACGGTTCCGTTCATGGGTTCCAACCTGCCGCTGGCAACGCTGGGTACGTTCATCCTGTGGCTGGGCTGGTTCGGCTTTAACGGTGGTTCGCAGCTTGCCATGGGCACTGTGGGTGACGTCGCTGACGTGTCGCGTATCTTTGCCAACACCAACACGGCGGCTGCCGGCGGTGCCATCGCGGCGCTGATCCTGACGCAGGTGATCTACAAGAAGGTCGACCTGACCATGGTGCTGAACGGCGCGCTGGCGGGTCTGGTGTCCATCACCGCGGAACCGCTGACCCCGACGCTGGGCGAGGCGACCCTGATCGGCGCCGTGGGCGGTGTGATCGTGGTCTTTGCCGTGCCCTTCCTTGACAAGCTCAAGATCGACGACGTCGTCGGCGCCATCCCGGTGCACCTGTTTGCCGGTATCTGGGGCACGCTGGCCGTGCTGCTGACCAACCCGGACGCGACCTTTGGCGGTCAGATCATCTCGATCATCATCGTCGGTGTGTTCGTCTTCGTGGTGTCGGCTGTGATCTGGTTCATTCTCAAAGCCATCATGGGCATCCGTGTATCGGAAGAGGAAGAGATCACCGGTCTCGACATGGCCGAGCTGGGGATGGAGGCATACCCGGAGTTCTCCAAGGGCTGAGTTTCTCCTTCCACTCCGTCTTTGATCACTGGCCCGGGCGTGCGCGCCCGGGTTTTTTTATTGGCGGGCTGCGGATGATGGCGAAGGGCCTGTCATCCGGATCAGGCTGGGGTAGGGTGGCGCTGAAAGGGGCCGCCAGAGATGCCGCGTTTGATCCTAGTGCTGATTGCGACAGCGTTCCTGCTGTGGGGGGCATCCCCGGCCATGGCGGGTCATGGCGGCGTCATGATGGAATGCGCGGCGGATTGCATGGACTGTGCGGCCGCTGACGATGCGGCGCGCGGCCATGACGTTGCCTGCGCGGCCTGTCCGGCCATCGGCTCTGTCTTGCCCTGCGTCCTTGCTCTGTCCGGTCCCGAAGGGCATCGCGGCATGTTCGACTTGCCGGGACGGTTGCTGGTTGCCGAACCTGCCTTGGCGTTCGACCCGCCGCCTCCGCGCGTCTGACACCGCAACCGGTCGCCAATCGGCGGCCACGCCTGTCAGACACACATGGAGAGTCATATGAAACCCGGATACATAGTGGCCGGTGCGCTTGCCCTTGGGGCCGCCATCGCCGCCTATCAGTTCACCACTTTCGGCAGCGCCGATGCCCAGACCGCTCCCGCTGCGGGGGCAGCGCTGGTGCAGGTTGTCGTGCCGGAAACACTGTCGCCCGTGGCGCAGATTGGCAAAACCGGCTTTGACGCCATTTGCGCGGCCTGCCACGGGCAGAACGCGGCGGGGCGCAATGGCATGGGGCCGCCGCTGATCCACAAGATCTATGAGCCATCGCATCACGGCGACGAATCGTTCCAACTGGCGGTGCAGCGCGGCGTGCGCGCGCATCACTGGACGTTTGGCAACATGCCGCCGGTCGAGGGGCTGACCCGCGCGGATGTGGTCGCCATCGTCGGCTATGTGCGGGAAATGCAGCGCGCCAACGGCATCAACTGACCGGGCACCCGGCCTGCGTCCGTCGCCGGACACGGCGGCGGAGGGGGCCGGGTCAGCCGCGCTCTGTCTCGCGGCGCAGCCGTTGACGGGCAATGGCCTCGTTCTTTTCGGCCTCGCGGTTGTCGCTCAGCGCCGCCTCGACAAAGTTCAGATGCGCCTCGACGGCGGTGCGCGCCGCCTGCGGGTCACGGGCCTGCAAGGCGTCGTTGACGGCGCGGTGCTGCTCCAGCAGGGTGTCGCGTCTTGTGCGCTGCTTGAACATGATCTGGCGGTTGTAGAACACGCCCTCGCGCAGAAGCTGGTACATCGACCGCATCATGTGCAGCATGATGACGTTGTGGCTGGCCTCGATGATCGCAAGGTGAAACTCGGCGTCCAGACCGGCCTCTTCGGTCGGATTGCGCTTGGTATGGGCGGTTTCCATCTTGGCAAAGACCGCCGCGATGACCGCCAGATCGCAGTCGGTGCCATAGATCGCCGCGCGTTCGGCGGCCAATCCTTCCATGTCGCGCCGGAAGGACAGGTAGTCGAACACTGCCTCGTCGTGGTTGGCGAATAGCTGGATCAGCGGTTGGGAAAAGGCGCTGCCCAGCACCTCGGTCACAAAGATGCCCGCACTGGCGCGTGAGGTCAGCAGGCCGCGCGACTGCAATTCCGCCACCGCCTCGCGCAGCGAGGGGCGCGAGACCCCCATCTGTTCCGACAGGTCGCGTTCCGAGGGCAGGCGTTCACCGGGGCGCAGAACCCCGCGCAGGATCAACTGTTCGATCTGGCGCACAACGGCCTGCGAGAGCTTCTCGGACTGGACTTTTTCGAACGGCATGGTGACTCTGAACGTATTGGTAAGGTCAGATGACCATAGCTGGCTGGCTGGCGTCTTGACACTTGAAAATCAAAAAATCGGCGGACACCCACAAGATGCCCGCCGAAACCTGTCCGGTCATCGAGGCTTAGGCCATCGCCCCTTCCCACTGGGATTGAAACATGGAGAACTCGTCTACCTCGAAAAAGACAGGGTCCTCGGGATCCTGCTTTTCCGGCCTGTCTCCCTTGCGGGTTGTCACCAGAAACTCGCGGATCAGCTTCAGGAAAAAGGCCCGCTGGCGCCACGCGCGCTGCGCGGCCGGGGCACCAATCGCCGCCAACAGGATGCGCCAGCGTTGGAAGAAGGTCGGATTGCCGTTGAGTGTATGCGGTATCACTGTAGGTTCCTTTTGGTTGTTGACGACCCTTGGCAGGTGTTGCTCTGGGGTCTGAAAGGATCGTGCGGAGTGCCGTCCTTTTGCGCAATAATCCAATCTCTGCCGCGCCGGGTGGTTTACGTAAATGTCAGAGATTGTTTAGTATTTTCCAGATTTCGCGATATTCGGAGAAACCCGGCCAAAACGGACGGCACCCGAAATTTCTGGCACTGCAAGCAGCGGATATTAGGAGTGTGCGGCGTCAAAGTCCTAATAGGTGAATTTCCTTCGGACAAACGATAGCCTGTCTCGAAGCGAATCAATTTTGAGGCGACTGCGTGTCCGGAGAGTTCCCGTTTCAGAAGTTAGTCGTCGATCCTGACGTCACCGAGCAGAAACGCCTTTTCCTGTTTTTCTACACCTTGAAAAAGGCAAAAATCGCGAAGGGGTTCATGAGCGCGTTCAACGGGTCCTTGTTGCGCCGTGTTGGTGAACGGTCTGACCTGAACTCGAACAACGCGTGCTGGTCCAACCCGACAGGCAACCTCAACCGCAACCTGTCCTTCACCACCTTCAAAAACTTTCGGGCGAACAAATACGAGACTAGGTCAATCATCGAGGAGTTGCCGAAAGTCGAAATTCACCCCGAGCACTTCGAATTTGTCAAAGCGGCCTACGAGCATTTTCTCGAACGGGATTTTGAGCCGACGCCGGGGGAAGATTTTGCCATTTTCCGCCGCCATGACGCGATCGAGCGCACAGGAGAGAACGGCCAAATTCGGCTGGACGGCGATTATTTGATGTATCGTGTGGAACAACGCCTGAGAGAGCGGAACGCGGGCTCCGGTCCGGTGAAGGAAAGCGTCTCCCAAGTCTCGATAAACTTCCTGCGCTTTTTTCCGCACCGGCTGGAAGGGACGCGGTTCATGATGTTGTCACTGGCCGCTTACCGTCACATGGGAAACAACAGGTATCTTGGTGCCCGTGGCTGGGTGGACAATCTGGGCGATCAAATATTGGCGACTGGCCGTATCGTGTCGCGCAAAGGCCCAAGGATTGACCATGAGGTGGACTTTGGCGGCATGTCGACGCTGGTCGTCGAGGTGAACAAGACCGCGCCATTTGTCATCTACAGGGAACACGACGGCGGACAGCGCCACACCGTTGAAACCGCCGCGTGTCTGCACATGCGCGCGCTCTACGGTCAGCAGCCGTCTCTGGCGCGCGGCTATCTGGTCAGGTGTAACGGGCTGGAAAGTTATGGCGGCCACAAGGATCAGCTGGTCGGTGAGCGGTATCGCGAGATCCGCGCCCTGCACAAACAACTGGGAGAACAACATCCCGCAGACATTACGATGGAAGACGCCGCAGAGGCTCTGGCCCGCGCGACAGGCTACGCGCAGGATGTCTTTTTTCACTCGGACAAAGACACTGGGATGCCGCGGGGCCTGCTGGTGAACCTACCGTTTGCGCGTGATGGCGAACAAAGACCTGTCAACATGCCATTGATGCTGCCCAGCGAGGATGCGCCAAGTTGGGCGGCGGACCATCCGGCGCGACGCCTGTTGCCGGACGCGCAATTCGGCATCACCGTGCAACTGAGCGACAGGGATGACAGCGACGATAACCCCGTGGCGTGACCCCGAAGGTCGCTACCACCGCGTCAGGGCTGCCTCGTCTTCGTCCTTGGCGGCGACCCAAGTGCCGGTTTCCGCGCAGAATTCCTTTTTCCAGAACGGCGCGCGGGATTTCAGATAGTCCATCAGGTATTCCGCCGCCTCAAACGCGTCCTTGCGGTGCGGCGCGGCGGTGGCGACCATCATGATCTGTGCGCCCGGTTCCAGCCGCCCGTAGCGGTGGATCACCAGCGCGTCGCCCAGCGACCAGCGGTCAACCGCCTCTGCCGCGATCTTTTCCAGCGCCTTTTGGGTCATGCCGGGATAATGCTCGATCTCCATGGCGTACAGGCCGCCGCCCGGACGGTCGCGGACGATCCCGGTAAAGGTGACAACCGCGCCCATGTCGTGCCGCCCGGCGGCAAAGCCCGCCGCCTCTGCACCAAAGTCAAAGGGCGCCTCCTGCACCACGATCCGCATCGGTTAACCCCCCGTCATCGGTGGGAAAAACGCCACCTCTCGGACACCGGCCAGCGGCGCGTCGAAATCGGTCAGTTCCTGATCGACGGCCACGCGCAGCGCGCTCAGGTCCTCAAAGGCCATGGCGTAGCGGTCTTCCCGCGCGCGGAGCTCGGCCACCAGATCGGCGACCGTGGCGGCCTCTGTCCGGACCGTTTCACGCGGCAGCCCGATGCGTTCGCGCACCCATGCGAAATACAGCACGTCCATCACTTGTCCTCCTTCAGATGCGGCAGCGCCTTGCGGAAGTAATCCCAGCCGGTGACCAGCGTCAAAGCCGCCGCCAGCCAGAGCAAAACCAGCCCGCCCTTGCCGGACCAGACCATGCCTTGCAGCTTCCAGCGCAGGCCGAATTCATCCGCGATCTCGCCGCCAAGGACTTGCCCGATGATGTCATCGCCCATGCCCATGCTCGACATCACAAGATAGTGCTCGAATATGCCCTGCGCAAACAGCACCGCGATGGCGACCATCTGGGTGGTGGTCTTCCACTTGGCCAGCTTGGTCACCTTCAGTGTGCCCGCCGTATCACCAAGGAATTCGCGCAGGCCAGAGACAAAGACCTCACGGAAGAGGATCATGGTGGCGGGCAGGACAAGCCACGGAGACCATGACGAAAATCCGACGATGACCATCAGCGCGATCACCACCATCGCCTTGTCGGCAATGGGGTCCAGCATCGCGCCCAGCTTGGTCTCCTGTTGCCAGCTGCGGGCCAGATGGCCGTCCAGCCAATCGGTCATGGCGGCCCCGGCAAACAGGATCAGCGCCGCCCAATCGGCCAAGGGGCGAGAGAAATACAGGAACATCACCGCAACGCCGGGGGCGGCGAGCAGTCGCAGGATGGTCAGAAGGTTGGGCAGCGTGAGTTTCATCGTCGCCTTCCTAGCCGGTTCTCAGGGAAGGGGGAAGGCTTGCCGGACGGGCCGAGGTGGGCCAGATTGGGTCAGATGACAGCGAGGTGATCATGCGTGCGACACTCTTTGCCCTGTTGGGGCTGGCAAGCAGCGCCATGGCGCAGGACGGCATGACGGAGTCATCCGCAAAAGGCCGGTGGGTGCTGCAAAGCATCGGCGACGCGCCGTTCGCCGCGCGGGCGGAACTGGACCTGTCAGAGCCGGGACGGCTGAGCGGGCGGGGGCCGTGCAACGGGTTTTCCGGTCGGCTGGACGGCGTCTGGCCGGAGATCTTGGTCGGGCCGCTACGCGCCACCCGTCGGGCCTGTCCGGAGCTGGCGCAGGAACATGCGTATTTCATGGCCTTGCAGGCGGTGCGGTCGGCCGACCTGCGCGACGGCGCGCTGGTGCTGACCGACGCGGCGGGGCGCGAGATGGTGTTCAGCCCGCTGCCCGCGCCCTGAGGCGCGTGACAAAGGCCGCGCGCGCGGCGGGCAGGGGTTTGTCCCTCAAATCCGGGGCGAGACGATTTTCCATGAAAAATCCAGTGGTTGCGAGCCCGTCGAGGATGTCGGTGTCCTCGGCCTCTCCATCGCCCAGCAGGATTGGCGGCAACGGCAACAGGCGGTCGGCCCAGTCCCCGGCGGCCTGCATCGTCACCGCGCGCCCGGTTCTGGGAGAGACATAGGCAAGGTTGTCGGTGGCCCCGGTCACCGCGCAGGCGGTCAGGTCCAACCCAAAGCCCATTTCGTCCAGCAGGGCGAGTTCCCAGCGCAGATAGGCCAGCGGCCAGAGGTCCGGGCGGTCGAGCAGATCCAGCAGCGCCTCGGAGCGGGTGTAGAGGGCCGGGTGCGGTTCTCTTTCCGGCAGGCAGAAGGCCAGTAACGCGGTCACCGTGTTGAGCCCCGCCAGCGCAACCCGGTCCCCCAGCGCCGCCGCCGCGCGCGAGCGTTGCGGTTCGGCGGTGTAGCTGCCGATGTGATCCTCAAGCCGCGCGCGCCAGGCCAGATCCAGTTGCGCCCCGGGTTGCAGGTGCGGGGCCAGTTTGCGCGAGGTGCCGCCGCGCAGAACGCCCGCGTGGCGGCCATGTCCGGGGGTGAACACGTCGAGGATCAGCGAGGTTTCGCCGTGTTTTTTCGTGCTGAGCAAGATGCCGGTGTCGCGCCAGTCCATGGGGTGCAAGATCGGGACGCGGGCGCGCTTTGGCAAGCGGTGATCCGGCGGAGCAGCCTGCGGCTGCGCTGAGTGTCTCGGCCCCCTGCGGGGCCTCGGGTTTTCGGGTATTTGGACAGAGAAGAAACCCGCAGGTCAGGCGAGGGAGGGATCGTCGAGCAGGTGGCGGCCCTGTTTGTCCTCGACCTCGATCACCCAGAGGTCGGGGTCGAAGCGGCGCTGGCGGGTGATGGCGGCATCGACATCGCGCTCGGCCCCGGAGGTCAGGTCGGTCCATGTGCGGTCGCCGGTCATCAGGTCAAAGCCACGGGTGAAGGCGCGGGCCTGACCGTCGAGGGTGTTCAGTTTGACGAGGACCGCGCCGGCGCTGTCGTCGCCATGGGCGAGGACAAAGGCGGGGATGTCGGACAGGCGCAGGCGCGCGAGGTAGGCGTCGACCCAGAAGCGCGCGGTGAGGCGCGCCATCTCAGGCGTTGCCGTCTTTGAAATCCAGCCCCATTTCGGAGTAGCGCTCTTTTTCCTCCAGCCAGTTTTCGCGGACTTTTACCTGTAGGAACAGGTGGATAGGTCGGCCGAGGAATTCTGTGAGTTCCTCGCGGGAGGCCTTGGAGATGGCCTTGATCGTCTCGCCCTTGTGGCCGAGGATGATGCCCTTGTGGCCGTCGCGGGCGACGTAGACGATCTGGTCGATGCGGGCGGAGCCGTCTTTGCGCTCTTCCCAGTTTTCGGTCTCGACCGTCAATTGGTAGGGCAGTTCCTGATGCAGCCGCAGGGTCAGCTTTTCGCGGGTGATCTCGGCCGCGATCATGCGCATGGGCAGGTCGGCGATCTGGTCCTCGGGGTAGAGCCAGGGGCCCTCGGGGACCTCGGCGGCCAGCCATGTGCGCAGGTCGTCGATGCCATAGCCTTTTTCGGCGGAGATCAGGAAGGTTTGGGCAAAGGGGAAGCGGTCATTCATATCCTTGGTCAAGGCCAGCAGGGTCTTCGCCTCAACCCGGTCTATCTTGTTGATGGCAAGGGCAATTTTGCGTCCCTGTGGCAGGTCGGCTAGGCCTTCGAGGATGCGTTCCACGCCTTCGGTCACGCCGCGATGCGCCTCGATCAGCAGCACGGTCACATCGGCGTCCGCCGCCCCGCCCCAGGCGGCGGCGACCATGGCGCGGTCCAGCCTGCGGCGCGGTTTGAACAGGCCCGGCGTGTCGACGAAGATCAGCTGGCTGTCGCCCGCCATCGCCACCCCCCTGATGCGCGCGCGGGTGGTCTGTACCTTATGGGTGACGATGCTGACCTTGGCCCCGACCATAAAGTTGGTGAGTGTGGATTTGCCCGCGTTGGGCTCTCCGATCAGGGCGATGAAACCGGCGCGTGTGGTCATGGGATGTCCCGGAGGGTTACATGGTGAAGCTGGTGATTTAGGGGAAAACCGGGATCAACGCCAGTGGATTCCCCGGATGCGCCGCGAATCGGGGTTAACGCCTTGCGGTGGTGCGGAAAATGCCGGGGCACAGTCCATGCACAAACGATGCACACTCCATGCGCATGCGGTGCGCCGCGCGGGCGGGTTAACGCATCGTGCGCCGCTCTCGCAGGAGTGAGTAGATCCCGGCCCCCACGATCAGCGCCGCCCCGGCCAGCGTCATGCTGTCCGGGCGTTCGCCGAACAGCGTATAGGCGAGGACAAGCGCCACGATCAGGCGGCTGTAGCGGAACGGGGCGATGACGCCGACCTCTCCGGTGCGCATGGCGAAGGTCATCGCGGTATACCCCGCCACGCCGCTGAGCGCGGTGCCGCAGATCAGGGTGGCGGCCATTGCGGTTGGCAGCGCCGGGGCGGCGGGTTCGAACGCGAGGATCACCAGACCCGCGACGCTGACGACGGCAAAGCCCAGAACCCCCAGCTGCGCGGTGTGCACATGCGGCGGCGCGGTCCGTGTCGCCAGATCGCGCCCGGCAAAGCCGATCATGCCGAGCAGGGCGAAGACCGCGTTCGCTTCGATCCCCGAAGGCGAGGGCCGCACGATCAGCAACACGCCCAGAAAGCCCACCGCCATGGCGGTCCAGCGGCGCGGGCCGATGCGTTCCTTGAGCACCACCGCCGCGCCCAGCATGACAAACAACGGCGCCGCCTGAAGGATCGCCGAGGTGGTCGACAGCGGCGTGTAGGCAAGGCTGAGCGCAAAGAACAGGCGGCCGGTGATCTCGAACGCGGTGCGGATCAGCAGGCCGGGGCGCAGGTAGTCGCGGGTCCAGACCGGCACGCCGCTGGCGCGGGCGTAGAGCGCGTAAAGCGCCATCGCCAGCAGCCCGAATTGCAGCGTGCCCATGCCGGGGGTGATCCCGCCGGAACCGGTGGCGGACTTGAAAAAGGCATCCTCGATCCCGAAGCCGAGCATGGCGAGGATCATGTAGAATGCGCCGCGCTGATTGTCGGTCATGGGAGGCTCCGGTTTGTGGATGCCATCCCATACCGATGGAAAATGAACAAGTGGGCGAAAATAATATTGTGCGGGCCGCTTGCAATTCGGGACTGGTTTGACCCTGAATGGGTTTGGCCACAATTGGATTGAACTGCTTGTCATGAATGATTTTGGAACTTGGGTAATTGTTGTCGTGGCTTTCGGCGCGGCAGCACTGGTGTATCGCTTGAAAGCATTGAAAAAACGGAAGGAAAACGAAAAATGGAATACTCCTGCCGAACCGGTATTTTCGCCGCGCGTGCCGCCAAAGCCTCTTGTTGTGAGTGCGCCACCGCCGGATCCAAGTCCGCCCTACGACCCAAACGATAATGCCGGGGAAGCGCCTGCTGATGCGGTGCGACTGGGGGCAGCCTACGTCGTGGACGGAGATACAATTGTTGTCCAGAAAACGCAGATACGTTTATTCGGTGTCGATGCCCCGGAGATGAATCATCCCTTCGGAAAAAAAGCGAAGTGGGCGTTGGTCAGGCTCTGCAAAGGACACAAGGTCCGGGCTGAACTGATCAGTCAGGATGCACACGGACGAACGGTGGCCCGTTGTTATTTGCCCGATGGGCGCGACCTGTCGGCAGAGATGGTAATGCTTGGGCTCGCGATTGACTGGCCAAAATATTCTGGTGGAGTCTACGCAGCCCTGGAAACCCCCGATGCCCGCAAAAAGATGTGGCTGGCAGATGCGCGTCAGAAGGGCCGGATGCATGTCTGGGAAGCGTTTGACGCGCGGCAGGGCGCCAACGGCTCATAGCCTTCCGCGGAGTGTTTCATTGGGTTGTCCGAGTTGTAAGATGCGGGTTCCATTGGAGTGAAGTCGCACCGGGAAGGCAGACGGCCAAAGGTGCGACGCGGACGGAACATGAAACCTCTGACCGGACAGCGGTTGGACGCGCCGCCCGCGCGCCTGTCCAGCCATGATGTCGACGGTGAAGCGTTGAAGGCCTGTCGCGGACGGCTTTTGAGGCAACTGTGGAAGCGGTGGTGGCGGATCGCTTTTTAGCGGGGGATCATCCCAACTGTTCCAGCAGCGCCTTCGCCGCCATCTGTTCGGCCTGCCGTTTGGAGCCGGCGGTGGCCTCGGCGGTCTCGCCAGACGGCAGCCGCGCCTCAATGACGAAGACCGGGGCGTGATCCGGCCCGGTCCGCGAGGTTTCGACATAGGCGGGGGGCGGCAGGCCGCGCGCCTGTGCCCATTCCTGCAAGCTGGTCTTGGCGTCCTTGGCGTCTTCTTCGACGCCGTCGATGCGCGCGCCCCAGAGCCGCAGGATCAGCGCGCGGGCCACGTCAAACCCCGCGTCGACATAGACGGCGGCAATCACCGCCTCCATCGCGTCGCCCAGCAGCGCCTGTTTGCGGCGCCCGCCGGAGAGCTGTTCCGAGCGGCCCAGTTTCAGCGCCTCGCCCAGCCCGATCTCCCGCGCGACATCGGCGCAGGCCTCTTTGCGCACCAGCGCGTTGAAGCGCGGCGCAAGCTGGCCCTCGGAGGCGGCGCGGTCGCGTTGCAACAGCGCCTCTGCCATGACCAGACCCAGCACCCGGTCGCCAAGGAACTCCAGCCGCTGGTTGTCCTCGCGCCCCGGACCGGAGCGCGAGGCATGGGTGACGGCGCGGCGCAGCAGCGCGGGATCGGTGAAACGATGGCCCAGCGCCTCCTGCAAGGCGGTCAGTTCGGCGGAGACTTTCATTCGACCATCCTCAGGACGCGGCCCTCGCGTCCTTCCTGTGAATAGAGCACCAGACGGACCCGTCCCGCAACCGCCGCAAGGGGGACAAGCCCGACTCCCCCGGCGCTTTGCGCGATCCGGCTGTCGAGTGAGTTGTCGCGGTTGTCGCCAAGCACAAAGGCAAAGCCAGCGGGGACGGTCATGGCGGCGGTGAAATCGGTGGCCATCGGGCCGACCTCCAGCACGGTGTAGGCGGGGCCGCCGGGCAGCGTTTCGGTCGCGGCCCGTTTGATGCAGGGGGCGCCCGCGACCACCGGGGTGACGCAGCGGGGGCGGGTGCCGCTGGCGGTGGCGCGATTGGGTTCGGTCCAGTCCGGGGCGGCAACTTGCGGGACCGGCGTGCCGTTCAGGATCACCTGACCGTCGCGCATCTGCACGGTGTCGCCGGGCAGGCCGATCACCCGTTTGAGAAAGTCATAGCCGTTGACCGGGTGGCGAAAGACCACCACATCGCCGCGCCGCGGGGCCGCAAGGCTGCGGGTGGCCAGCACGTAGTCGCCGGGTTGCAGGGTGGGGGACATGCTGCCGGTCGGGATGATGAACGGGGCCCAGAGCGCCCGGCTGGCCACAACGGCGACAAGCGCCCAGACCAGCGCGCGTCCCGCAGGGCTGAACGGGCCCGGCGCGGCCTCGGGGTGGGGGCGGCGCACCAGCATGACAAGCACAAGGAGCAGCGACAGCAGCGGGACCACCAGCGCCCACATCCACGCGCCGGACCAGCCCATCGCCCGCAACCGCCGCCGGGCATGGCCCCAGAACAGCAGGATCGCCAGCGCCGACAACAGGGCGAGGACGGCCCCGGCAAGGCTGAGGGGCGGCACCTGCGTCTGCGCCGCCATCAGCCCCGCCACCGGAAGCACCGACAGCGCAAAGCCCCCGCGCCCGGTCAGGCCATGCCAGTTCAGCGCGGCGCGGAAAAAGCCCATGGCACCCGGCTCAGTCGATCTTTTCAAAGTAGCGGTCGCTGCGCCATGTCCAGAAGTACAGCATCGAGCGGCCCGCGGATGAGAACATCACCCGGTCGGCGCGGCCGATCAGGTTCTCGTAGGGGACAAAGCCCACGCCATTGGCGATATTGGGGACGCGGCTGTCGGAAGAGTTGTCGCGGTTGTCGCCCATGAAGAAGTAGTGCCCTTCGGGCACCGTGTAGACCGGCGTATTGTCCGAGCCCTGCATGGAGATGTTGAGGATCGAGTGGCTGACCCCGCCGGGCAGCGTCTCGATGTATTTTTCCTTGATGCAGGTGGCGCCGTCGCCGACGGTGCCATTGGCGCAGCGCGGGCGCAGACGCTGCGGCCCCTGCGGCGCGGCCAGTTCCTCGAACGTGCCGTCGGGTGTGACCTCGACCGGCTGGCCGTTGATGTGCAGCACGCCGTTGCGCATCTGGATGCGTTCGCCGGGCAGGCCGATCAGCCGCTTGATGAAATCGCGGCCCGACACCGGATGGCGGAACACCACCACATCGCCGCGCTGCGGGTCGCCGCCGAACAGGCGCTTGTTGTCGCCATCGGCCCAGCCGCACAGATCCTGCGCGTCGACGTTGATGCCAAAGCGCGGAATGATGACAGAGGGGCAGGAGGCGTAGGAATAGCCATAGGCCATTTTGTTGACGAACAGGAAATCGCCGATCAGCAGCGTGTCTTTCATCGAACCGGAGGGAATCCAGAACGGCTGAAACAGGAAGGTCCGGAAGACGCCGGCAATCAGCAGCGCGTAGACAATCGTCTTGATGGTCTCCCAGAGACCGCC
Organism: Antarctobacter sp.; assembly: GCF_048262615.1. Taxonomy (GTDB): domain Bacteria; phylum Pseudomonadota; class Alphaproteobacteria; order Rhodobacterales; family Rhodobacteraceae; genus Antarctobacter. Next base: position 115,714 of record NZ_JBLXFB010000005.1, on the reverse strand, counting down.
TTTTTTCTCTTCGGTTGCCATATGGCGAGCCCCTTGCCTGTCGTTCCGGCGTTTCATGAGCGGCGGGGCAGGGCGTGTCAAGGCGGGACGCCCGGTGATTGACCGGCGTGCGCCCGAGCCATTACCGTCATGGCCATTCAAAAGACCCCGGGGAGGGGGCAACATGATTCGGAAAATTCTGTTGGTCTCCGGGCTGCTTGCCCTGTTTGGCGCACCGCTAAAGGCCTTTACCCAGTGCGACTTTGGCTTTGAGGTGAACAACGAAAGCAGCGCGTTGCAATCGCTGATCGACGGGGCGCAGGACATGGGCGGTTTCTGGCGTCCGATCCGTCAGGCCCCGGATGACGTGCAGGAGATCGGGCGGTTCATCGCGCGGCTGGATATCTGCCTGGTGACCCCGGACGGCAAGCCGCGCACCATCCGCATCGGCGGCGGCAGTCAGGAAATCCCCAGCCCCTATGTCACCACCTGCACCGCCGCGCTGTTGCCCGGCAACCGGCTGCTGGCCAACCGCCATTGTTATTACGAACCGGCGCTGGTGAAGGCCGGGTTCACCTTTGTGCAGGAGGCGCGGGCGAATTTCGGTTACGTTTCGGAGGATTTCACCGACAACGTGCAGACCTTTCTGGTGGCCAACCGCGAACTGGCGCAGGACGCGCGCACCGATGCGCTGGTGTTGCAGATCGTGGGGGCGGATGCCAACGAACGGCTGGGCGGTCATATCCCGATGCTGATGGAAACCCGCGCCACGCCGCGCCGGGCGCTGACAATGATCCACCATCCGCTACGCCAGCCGCAGCGCTTTTCCGCCGGGAATTGCCAGATTCACCCGACGCAGGCCGAATTGCCGCCAGAGGCGGCAGAGCTGCGCCACAGTTGTGAAACCGGCGGCGGCTCTTCCGGGGCGCTGTTGCTGGACGCGCGGACGCTGGCGGTTGTGGGTTTGCACAACCGGGGCGGGCTGACGGCGCGCGGCGGGCACAATGGCGGGCACAAGATCGCGGCGGTCGAGGCGGCGCTTGACCTGGGCTTCAAGGAGGTGCGCGCACCAGAGCCCAAGGTCGACCCCGAGGCAGAGGCCCGGTCGGCGCTGGCCGATGCCATGCAGGTGCCCGGCCTGTCGGCGCAGCGCGCGGCGCTGGAGGCCGTTGTGGCGCGGTATCCGAACAGCAGTGCCGCGATCAGCGCCCGCAACACCCTGCACCTGATGGCACCCAAGGCCCCGACCCGCGAAGAGAAGGCGACCGAAGCCTTGCTGGCCGCGTTGCAGGTCGCCAGCGTCGCCGACAAGCGGCAAAAGCTGGAGACCATCCAAAAGCAGTTTGCCGGGACCGCGGCGGCGCTCAGCGCGCAGGCGGTGTTGTTGTCGATGGCCCCCGTCGTGCCGGTGCCGCCCAAGCCCGCGCCGCGCGCGGCGGTGGAGATGGCCAATACCCTGACGCTGGTCAGTTGGGGCGGCACCTATCAGCGCAGTCAGGCGAACGCCTATCTGGACCCCTATCTAAGGGACAACCGCGCGCTGAACGCCAAATGGGATGAAAAATCCTACGAGGCGGTCAGTCGGCTGCGCAACAAGAACGCGGCGGCCCGGTTGTGGGATCTGGTCGATGTGGTGGCCGCCGATGCGATCAGGCTGTGCGACGAGGGGCTGGCCGAAAAGATCGACCATGATCGCGTTCTGGCACCGGGCAGCGACGGCTCACCGGCCACCCGCGATTTTGGCCGCTTTATCATCAGCGCGTGTTTTGTTCCGCAGATCGCCTATTCGATGACCTTCGGCTATCGCACCGACAAGGTTGGCGGCAGGCCGCCCCGGTCGGTCTGCGATGTCTTTGATCTGAACCGCTATCCGGGCAAACGCGCGCTGGAAAAGCGGCCTGACTACAATATGGTCTGGGCGCTGCTTTGCGACGGTGTTCCGGAGGCGCAACTGTATGACGTTCTGCTCACCCGGCAGGGGCAAGAGCGGGCGCTGGCCAAGCTGGACACCATCAAACGGCATGTCGTCTGGTGGCAGTCCGGAGCCGAGACGCCGCAATTGCTGGCCGATGGCGAGGTTGTCATGGGGTCCGGCTACAACGGGCGGCTGTTCAGCCTGATCAATGAGCATGGCGCGCCGGTCGACATGCTGTGGGACCGGCAGGTTCTTGATCTGGATGGCTGGATCGTGCCCACCGGGCTGTCGGCGAAACGCAAGGCGCGGGTGATGGATTTCCTGTATTTTGCCACCGATACCCAGCGGCTGAGCGATCAGGCGAAATACATCGCCTATGGTCCGGCCCGCCGCAGTTCCGCCGCCCTGCCGGTGCGCCATGCCAGCCTTGGCTTTGACATGACGCCGCATCTGCCCACCGGCCCCGAGAACGTGCAAAACGCACTGGTGTACAACCACGCCTTTTGGGCGCGCCACCGCGACACAATCGAGGCGCGGTTCGCAACCTGGCTGGCGCGCTAGGGGTCCGGCCTTTCCGGTGGGTTGCGGGTCTTACGCTTTGGGGCGCGCCTCGATCACCACAAAGGCCTGCGCCCAGGGGTGATCGTCGGTCAGGGTGACGTGGATGATCGCCTCATGCCCCGGCGGCGTCATGGCGTCCAGCCGGTCCTTTGCCCAGCCCGTGACCTCCATCACCGGCTGGCCGGTGCGCAGGTTGCTGACGGCCATGTCCTTCCACGAGATGCCCATGCGCAGGCCGGTTCCCAGCGCCTTGGAGCAGGCCTCTTTCGCGGCCCATCGTTTGGCATAGGTGCCCGCCACGTCGCGGCGGCGTTCGGCCTTGCGCTGTTCCACCTCGGTGAAGACGCGGTTGCGGAACCGGTCGCCGAACCGCTCCAGCGTGCCGGCGATGCGGTCGATATTGGCCAGATCGGTGCCGATGCCAAGGATCATATGGAGCGGTCTCTATCCGGGGATCACTGCGTCAGGGCGGTGGTGATATCGCCCGTCGCCTGATTGAGCGTGAACCGCAGCGTGTACCAGTCGACATCGCTAATCGCCGAACTATAGGCCTGTACCGGCACGGTAAAATTCAGGCCGGTCGCGGGGTCATAGCTGGAGGTCAGCTCATTGAAGCGAATGCCGCCGAACCCCATGCCATTATAACCGATGGTCTTGCACTGGCGGTCGCCGATCTCGGAATAGGGCGGCGAGAGCACAAGGATATGCGCCCATGCGGCGGCCGGTTCGATGGTGTCGAGCAGCGCCAGCCGGGTCTTGCCGTTGGAAAAGGTGCGGCTGTTCTCTTCCCACGGCTCGGCAAGGTTCCACGCGCTCGCTTGCCAGTCACAATCGCTGACGGTGACACCGGGGTCTTCTTGCGCGGCGGCCAGTGCGGGCAGCAGAACAAGGGGCAGGGCGGTCAGGAAACGGGGCATGGCGGATCACCGGGGCTGTCTGGGGTTCCGCGAAACCCTAGGCCGATCCGGGCGGCAAAGCGAGGACGGGTTTTCCCCACCGTGCCTAGAATCCCAGCCGTTGCAGCCGTCCAATCACCTTGCGGAAGATCACCGGCGGCAGGATCTCCTGCAACCGGTCGGCGCGCTTGACCTGCCGGTCGATCTGATCCTGCGTGCCGGGGCGTGGCTTGAACAGGGTGGTGTGCGACTTGCGCGTATAGTCCCATGTGGCGGTGTAGTAATACAGCGCCAGCGACATGCGCGGCTCTCCGTCCGGGTGGTTCACCGTCTCGGGGTTGCCGTGCCATGTGTCGGACCCGGTGTTGAAACAGCACATGCGGTTGAAGACCGGCACAAAGCTGTCGACCTGTTCCGTCATGTCGGTGTTCCAGATCTCAAACGAACCGCCGTAGTCCTTCTTCCAGTCCTTGTTGAGGTAAATCAGGATGTTCAGGCGGCGTTCGAGGTTCAGCTTGGCGTTGTGGTTGAAATCCGCGTGGATATCCAGATGCCCGCCATTGGCCACCACATGCACGCCGCCACCGGCGAAATAGGGATCGGGGATCAGCCCGTTGATGCCGGTCATCTCTTCGAGAAAGCGCACAAAGGGGCGCGAGTTCAGCACGTAGAACAGGTTGCGGGTGTAGGGCGGCAGGCGCTCGGGCAGGTAGCTGGTTTTCAGCTTTTCCTGCGGCCGGTCGAACATGGTTTCCGCCTCCGGCAGGGTGCGGATCTCTTGCAGGACTTGCTCCAGCACCGCTTCGGGCAGGAAGTCGTCGAAACAGCCATAGGGATAGGGCTGGCGGCTTTGATACGCCGCGCCCGCCTGCGCCCCGGCGGCCTTGGCGGCCCCGGCGTCAATGACAAGCGTTTCGGGATCCATCGGGATAACTGGCATGAGAGTACCCTCTGCTGACAGGCGCGTTTGCGCCTTCATACGGCCCGTTTGCGGCAAGAAAATGGTAACAAACGTATGGATTCTGGCCCGCTCCGTGCGGCAACCGGTCCGCTCAGGCGCGCGCCTCGTCCATCAGCCGCCGCATCTCGGCTATCGCCGGGCCAAGACCCAGAAAGATCGCCTCGCCGATCAGGAAGTGGCCGATGTTCAGCTCCATCACCTCGGGGAAGGCGGCAACCGGCTGGACCGTGTCATAGGTCAGCCCGTGCCCGGCATGGACCTCCAGACCCAGCGAATGGGCAAACCCGGCCATCTCGCGCATCCGCGCCAACTCGGCGTCGCGTTCGTCAAACCGGCCCTCGGCGTGAAAATCGCAATAGGCCCCGGTGTGCAGCTCGATCACCTGCGCGCCGATCCGGTGCGCCGCCTCGATCTGGCGGGCGTCGGCAGCGATAAAGATCGACACCCGGCTGCCCGCCTCGCGCAGCGGCGCGATGAAATGCGCCAGCCGGTTTTCCTCGCGCGCAACCTCCAGCCCGCCCTCGGTGGTCCGCTCCTCGCGCTTTTCCGGCACGATGCAGACCGCGTGCGGCCTGTGCCGCAGGGCAATGGCCTGCATCTCCGCCGTCGCCGCCATCTCAAAGTTCAACGGCACCGTCAGCTGATCCATCAGCGCGTCGATATCCGCATCCGAGATATGGCGGCGATCCTCGCGCAGATGCGCGGTGATGCCATCGGCGCCTGCCGCCTCGGCCAGTTTCGCCGCGCGCACCGGATCGGGATAGGCGCTGCCGCGGGCATTGCGCACCGTGGCGACATGGTCGATGTTGACGCCAAGGCGCAGGCTTCCGGCGTTGGGGTTCATGGCATACTCCCGCTCAAGATTTGATCAAAAGCTAGATCGGAGGCCCCGGAAAGGAAAGTGCGAATTCCGCGCGCGCCCCTGCGCTTCTTCTTTGTCCAAATACACCCGGGGGAGTCGACCGGAGGGAGACGGGGGCAGCGCCCCCTAGTCCGCCTGCTTGCCCAGCTTCTTTTTCTTTTTCAGCTCCGCCAGCTTGGCCTTGATCGCGCCTTTGCGCCGGTTCTGGAACGCGGTGATCAGCGGCAGCGACACGTAATAGGCGATGGTGCCCGCCACGATGCCGGGAATGATTCCGCCGATCATGTAGGGAAAAAACACCTCGTCATAGAAGATCCCCAGATGGTTCCAGTCGGCCTTGTCCGGGGTGAAGAGGGCCAGGAAATTGTCCCACAGGTCTTCGCCGGCCTTGACGAATTTCTTGCCGATACTGCCGTGATCCGCGCCCGCCTTCAGCCCGAGCAGGGCATAACCCGTCTTCATCGCGACAACGCCGATGGGCACATAGGTCAGCGGGTTGCCAAAGAAGGTCGACAGGATCGCGGCCAGGATGTTCCCGCGCATGATCCAGGCCAGTATGGCCGCGAACACAAAGTGAAAGCCGTAGAACGGGGTGAAGGTGGTGAACACCCCGGCAAAGATGCCGCGTGCGATTCGTTCGGGCGGATCGGGAAGACGGTTCAGGCGCAGTTGCACGTAACGCGCAGCCCGGCCCCAGCCGCCACGCGGCCAGAGCGCTTCGAGCACGATCCGGCCCACTGGCCGTCTGTCGCGTCGCTTGAAGACCAAACTGTGCCTTTCTGCCTACTCTGCCGCTTCGGAGGCTGCTCCGGGGACTGATTCCAGAGCCGGATCACGCCGCCGTTCGACCGAGGCGACATTGCTCTCTGCCTCTAGGTTGGAAATCAACGAGTGCAGGTGTTCCGCATCTCTAAGGTCTACATCCATCATCAAACGGTAATAATCCGGTTTACGGTCTATGAAGTTCAAATCAGAGATATTGGCCCGTGTCTCGCCAATCAATGTGCAAATGCGTCCCAGCACCCCGGCATCGTTGCCAATCGTCAGGTCCAGCGACACGGTATAGACCGCCGGGTGCTTGCCCTCGGCCCAATGCAGGTCCAGCCAGCGGTCGGGCTTGTCCTCGTGGTTGGCCAGAGCGGCACAGTCGATGGCATGGACCGCCACCCCGCGGCCGCGATGGGCAAGGCCGACAATGCGTTCGCCGGGCAGCGGCTGACAGCAGCGGGCGCGTTCAAACCCTTGCCCGTGTTCCAGCCCGACAACCGCCTTTTTCAGCTCGATCTCGCCGCCATCGCGGATGGCAAGGTTGGGATAGACCGCCTCGACCACCTCGGATGAGGTCAGCTCGGCGCTGCCCAGCCGGGCCAGCAGGGTTTCGGTGTCTTCCAGCCGCAGGGTCGCCGCGGCCTTTTCCAGCACCTTGTCGGTGGCCTTCTTGCCGCGCGCCTCAAACGCCGCGCGGGCCAGCTCATGACCCAGCTTGGCATAGCGTTCCTTGTTGGCCTCGCGCAGGGCGCGACGGATCGAGGCCTTGGCCTTGCCCGTCGTGGCCATGTCCAGCCATGTCGCCTGCGGGGCCTGTCCTTCGGCGATGATGATTTCGACCGACTGGCCGTTCTTCAGCCGCGTCCACAGGGGCACCCGGATGCCGTCGACCTTGGCGCCCACACATTTCGACCCGATCCGCGTGTGGATCGCATAAGCGTAGTCGATCGGCGTCGCCCCGCGCGGCAATTTGACCACGTCGCCCTGCGGGGTAAAGCAGAACACCTTGTCGGAATACATCTCCAGCTTGACCGCCTCCATGAAGGCGTCGTGATCCTCTTCGGAATCCAGCTGTTCCGTGACCGAGGTGATCCACTTGGCCGGGTCCACGGCAAAGCGGTTCTCGGCCCGCTCGCCGTCCCGGTAGGACCAGTGCGCGGCCACACCGGTCTCTGCGACCTCGTGCATCTCGCGGGTGCGGATCTGCACCTCGACCCGTTTGCCGTCGCGTCCCGACACGGTGGTGTGGATCGAGCGATAGCCGTTGGTCTTGGGCTGGCTGATGTAGTCCTTGAACCGCCCCGGCACCGCGCGCCAGCGCTGGTGGATCGCCCCCAGCGCGGTGTAGCAGTCCGCCTCGGACCGGGTGATCACGCGGAAACCATAGATGTCGGACAGGCGGGAAAAGCCGATCTTCTTTTCCTGCATCTTGCGCCAGATCGAATAGGGCTTTTTCGCGCGGCCAAAGACCTCGGCCTCGACCCCGGTCTTTTCCAGTTCGTGCCGCATGTCGGAGGTGATCCGCTGCACCACGTCGCCGGTTTCGCGTTGCAGGGTGATGAAGCGGCGGATGATGCTGTCGCGGCCCTTGGGGTTGAGCACGCGAAAGGCGTGATCCTCCAGTTCCTCGCGCATCCACTGCATGCCCATGCGGCCCGCCAGCGGGGCGAAGATATCCATCGTCTCGCGCGCCTTTTGCACCTGCTTTTCAGGCTTCATGGCGCGGATGGTCCGCATGTTGTGCAACCGGTCGGCCAGCTTGACGAGGATCACCCGCAGGTCCTTGGACATCGCCATGAACAGCTTGCGAAAGTTTTCGGCCTGCTTGGTCTCGGAGCTGGAAAGCTGGAGGTTGGTCAGTTTGGTGACGCCATCGACAAGGTCGGCCACCTCGCGCCCGAATCGCTGTTTGACCTCGGCGTAGGTCGAGCGGGTGTCCTCGATGGTGTCGTGCAGCAGCGCGGTCACGATGGTGGCGTCGTCAAGCTGTTGCTCGGTCAGGATCGCCGCCACCGCAACCGGATGGCTGAAATAGGGCTCGCCCGATTTGCGGGTCTGGCCCTCGTGCATCTCGCGGCCATACGCATAGGCCGCGAGGATCAACTTTGCGTTGGTCTTCGGGTTGTAGTTGCGAACGAGGTCAACGAGGTCTTCAGCAGAGATCATGTCACCTCACCGCCGAACAGGGATCAGCCCTGGCCCTGCGCCTCCATGAGCGCGCGCAGCAGTTTTTCTTCGGACATGTCGTCCTCTTGCGGCTTGTCCGCCTCGGTGCCCATGAGCAGCGCCATGGCGTCCTCTTCGGGTTCGTCCACCTCGATCTGGGTCTGGTTCGACTCGATCAGGCGTTCACGGAGTTCGTCGGCGGACTGGGTCTCTTCGGCAATTTCGCGCAGGGCGACAACCGGGTTCTTGTCGTTGTCGCGGTCCACCGTGATCGCCGCACCGGATGCCACCTCGCGCGCACGATGTGCGGCCAGCATCACCAGTTCGAACCGGTTCGGGACCTTGTCAACGCAATCTTCTACCGTCACGCGGGCCATAGAGTGCTCCGTTTTCTGTCTTGAGGGCCTCAGAAAGACTTGACATACCGCGCGACCCGAGGATTGACAAGGGCAATAGCCCGGTCGCCACAGGTCAGATCGGCCGTGCCTCGGCGCGATCCTGCCGGGGCAGGGCGGCCAGCATCCCGGCGACGGTTTCGCCGGTCAGCGGGTGCCGCCAGTCCGCCGCGATATCGGCCAGCGGCACCAGCACGAAAACCCGGTCCTGCATCCGGGGATGCGGCAGGATCAGGCGGTCCGGTGTCTCGTGGCTCTGGGCCTCCGGGGGCAACATCCGCCACCGGGTCTGCGTCTCTGCGTCCGGGCGCACGGCACCATCCAGCGCCAGCAAATCAAGGTCAAGCGACCGGCTGCCCCAGCGCTGCGCCCGCTCTCGGCCAAAATCCGCCTCTATCGCGTGCAGGATTTTCAGCAGCGCCTCGGGGCTGTCCGGCCCGCTGACGGCGGCGCAGGCATTGACATAGTCCGGCCCCGCGCCCGCCGGAAAGCACGGCGTCGCGTAAAAGCGGCTGAGACGGCGCAAATGCAACCCGGCAGCGGCCATGGCGGCCACCGCAGCGCCAAGCGTTTCTCCGCGCCCACCGGCCTCTGATCCGAGGTTGGAGCCCAGAGCGATAAGGAATTCTTGTACCATTTGACCCAACGTACTATTCTTTTGAGACTTCCCTGCGCCTTGCAGAGCGCAGAAAAAAACATAATCTACTTCGACGCGCTCGCCGCCACACTCACACTCACGGATCAGGCGAGCCGATTGGACGAAAGGAAATTTTATGTTCTACAAGGACGAACGGCTTGCGCTGTTCATAGACGGTTCCAATCTTTATGCCGCTGCAAAAGCTCTCGGTTTCGATATCGACTACAAGCTGCTTCGGCAGGAGTTTGCGCGTCGTGGCAAGATGGTTCGGGCCTTCTATTACACAGCGCTTCTGGAAAATGACGAGTATTCGCCGATCCGCCCGCTGGTGGACTGGCTGCACTACAACGGCTTCACCATGGTGACAAAGCCCGCGAAGGAATACACCGACAGCCAGGGCCGCCGCAAGGTCAAGGGGAACATGGATATCGAACTGACTGTCGATGCCATGGAACTGGCGCCGCGCGTGGACCACATCGTGCTGTTCTCCGGCGACGGGGACTTCCGCCCGCTGGTGGAAAGCCTGCAACGTCAGGGCGTGCGTGTCTCGGTGGTGTCGACCATCCGGTCGCAACCGCCGATGATCGCCGACGAACTGCGCCGTCAGGCCGACAACTTCATCGAACTCGACGAGTTGCGTGAAGTCATCGGTCGCCCGCCGCGCGACACACAGGTTGAACGCAACTTCGAAGTTGCCGCTTCCGGCAAGTGATCCGGCCTGCGCCCGTCCCTGTGACGGGCGCGGCCTGCGGTTGGTGTCCCGGCCTTCACTCGGGTCTGGCATCAACCGTCACCTTCTTCGCCTCCGGCAAAGGCGCTGCACCCTTTACCTCGCGCCGCACGGTCACTAGGTCTGCGCAGAACCGATGAGGAAAGGTGCCGTGATGTCCCCCCAGTCCCTTCCGCCGCTTACCCTGCTGCTGGCTGCGCCGCGCGGATTCTGCGCAGGCGTGGACCGCGCGATCAAGATCGTCGAGATGGCGCTCGATAAATGGGGCGCGCCGGTCTACGTCCGTCACGAAATCGTGCACAACAAATACGTGGTCGACGATCTGCGCGCCAAAGGGGCGGTCTTTGTCGAAGAGCTTGAGGATTGCCCGGACAACCGCCCGGTGATCTTTTCCGCGCACGGCGTCCCCAAGGCTGTCCCGGCAGAGGCGGCGCGCCGCGAGATGATCTATGTGGACGCGACCTGCCCGCTGGTGTCCAAGGTCCACATTGAGGCAGCCCGCCATTCGGAAAACGGCTTGCAGATGATCATGATCGGCCACGCCGGCCACCCTGAAACCGTGGGCACCATGGGGCAACTGGCCGAAGGGGAGGTGCTGCTGGTCGAGACGGTGGCGGATGTGGCGACGGTCGCGGTGCGTGACCCGCAGCGGCTGGCCTTTGTGACCCAGACCACGCTGTCCGTGGATGACACCGCCGGGATCGTCGCGGCGCTAAAGGCGCGCTTTCCCGCCATTGTCGGCCCCCACAAAGAGGATATCTGCTACGCCACCACCAACCGTCAGGAGGCGGTCAAGGCCATCGCGCCGCGCGTCGAGGCGATACTGGTGGTGGGCGCGCCCAATTCGTCAAATTCGAAACGTCTGGTCGAGGTCGGTCGCCGCGCGGGCTGTGCCTATGCGCAGCTTGTGCAACGCGCCACCGACATCGACTGGCGCGCACTGGACGGGATCGCATCGGTCGGCATCACCGCCGGGGCCTCGGCCCCCGAGGTGCTGATCGACGAGGTGATCGACGCGTTCCGCGCCCACTATGACGTGACCGTCGAGATGGTGGAAACCGCGCAGGAAAACGTGGAATTCAAGGTGCCGCGCGTGCTGCGCGTCCCGGCATGAGCCCGCTTGCCCCGAAAGGTCGCCGATGATTTCGCTGCAATTCCTGCTGACCGCCCTTGTTGTCGTCATCGCCTCCGGAACCGGGGTGATCTATACCCTGGCCATCGGGTTGGGGCAGGGGCGGTGGCCCGCGGTGGCGGCCGCGTTCGGCTGTACCATCGGGATCGTACCGCACCTTGCCGCCGCGACGCTGGGTCTGGCGGCGCTGCTGCACACCTCGGCGTTGCTGTTCAACGTGGTGAAATTCGCGGGCGTGGCCTATCTGCTGTACCTCGCGTGGCAGTCGCTGAAATCCGGCGGCGCATTGGCGGTCGGTGCCAACCGCAAGGTGGACCGGCCTTGGCGGATCGCCCGGCGTGGCGCGCTGATCAATATCCTCAACCCCAAGCTCTCGGTCTTCTTTCTGGCACTGTTGCCGCCGTTTCTGACCGGCACCCCTGATACCGCCACGACAGAGATGATCACGCTGGGCGCGGTGTTCATGGCGCTGACCTTTGCGGTGTTCGTGCTGTACGGGTTGTTTGCCGCGCGGGCCCGTGACTGGCTGTTGTCCAGCGCGGTCAGGATGCGCTGGCTCAACCGCTCCTTTGCCGGGATCTTTGCCGCCCTCGCCGGGCGGCTGGCGCTGGAGCGCGCATGACCGCCATCCCCCGTTCCGCCCTGATCCTCGGGCTGGCCGGGGTGGTGCCCTTTGTCTGGGGGGCTGCGACGATCCTTGCGCCCGGCCTGTTCGACTGGGGACTGGCCACCTTCGGGCCGCGCTTTGTCGGCCCTTATGTGCAGTTGTTTTACGGCGCGGTGATCCTGTCCTTCATGTCCGGCGTGCTCTGGGGGTTCGCCACCAAGGCCGAGGGCAGCCGGGCCGCCACCGGCTATGCGCTGTCGACATTGCCCGCCCTCTGGGCGTTTTTCACCACCGGCGGTGGTGAGATGCGCGCCGCGCTGAACCTCATGATCGGCTTTCTGGCGCTTTTGTTGCTGGATGCCGCCTTTGTGCGCTGGGGCCTTGCCCCGCGCTGGTGGCTGCCGCTGCGCCTGCTCTTGACCGGGCTGGTCGTGGCCTGCCTCGCCGTCATTCCGCTGGCGTGATCCAGCGGGCAAATGTGCCCCTCAAACCGCCCGATCCCTGCGCCAAGCCGCTGCGATAGGCCCTTGCGATATGCCCGCAAAAAGGCGACATCACTGGCCATGACAGACCGCGAAACCATACGGATCTACGACACCCGCGCCGAGGATTACGCGCAGGTCACCGCGTCCGAGCGGCCCGATGCCACGCTGCGGGCCTTTATCACCGCTTTGCCAAAAGGCGCGACCGTGCTCGATCTTGGCTGTGGTCCCGGCCTGTCGGCAGCGCATATGGCAGCCGCCGGGTTGCAGGTCGAGGCATGGGATGCCTCTGCCGCCATGGTCGCCCTTGCCGCCACCCGGCCGGGCGTGGTCGCAAAACAGGCCGGTTTTGACGATCTCGACTCGCATGCCGCCTATGACGGCATCTGGGCCAACTTCAGCCTGCTGCACGCGCCGCGCGCCGACATGCCCCGCCATCTGGCCGCGATTGCCCGCGCGCTGACCCCCGGCGGGCTGCTGCACATCGGCGTCAAGGAGGGCGAGGGCGAAAGGCGCGACAGCCTTGGCCGCCATTACACCTATTACACTGAAACCAGCCTGACACAGCTCTTGCAAGCGGCCGGTCTTGTGCCCGGTCCCTTTGCACGGGGCGCGGACAAGGGGCTGGACGGTGTCGTGGCGCCCTGGATCACGGTGACCTCCCATCGCTGAGCTTTTTGCCTATACCGACGGTGCCTGTTCCGGCAATCCCGGCCCCGGCGGCTGGGGGGCGCTGCTGCGCGCCAAGGACGGTGAGACCATCGTCAAGGAACGCGAACTCAGCGGCGGTGAGGCGCAGACCACCAACAACCGGATGGAACTGCTGGCCGCGATCAACGCGCTGGAATCGCTCAGCCGCGCGTCCAACATCACCGTCGTGACCGACAGCGCCTACGTCAAGAACGGCGTCACCGGCTGGATTCACGGATGGAAGCGCAACGGCTGGAAAACCGCCGCCAAGAAACCGGTCAAGAATGTCGATCTCTGGCAACGTCTGGACGAGGCGCAAAAGCGCCACGACGTCACCTGGGAATGGGTCAAGGGCCACGCCGGCCACCCGGAAAACGAACGCGCCGATGAACTGGCCCGCGCAGGCATGGCGCCGTTCAAGACATAGCGCCGAAGGAGCCGTCATGACCCCGCTTGTCCTGCTCGACTACGCCGCCGTGCTGGTCTTTGCGCTGACCGGCGCGCTGGTGGCCAGCCGCGCGCAGCTGGATATCGTGGGCTTTGCCTTTCTCGCCGGGGTGACGGGGCTGGGCGGCGGCACCCTGCGCGATGTCCTGCTGGACCGCACGCCGATCTGGGTGGCCGACCAGACCTATCTTGGCGTCGTCACCGGCGCGGCGGTTCTGGTCTTCTTCACCGCCCACCTGCTGGAAAGCCGGATGAAGGCGATCCTCTGGCTGGACGCCTTGGCGCTGGGCGTGGCGGTGGCCGCCGGGGCCGGGCTGGCGCAGCGGCTGGGGCAACCGCCCGCGGTGGTCATGGTCATGGGCATCGCCACCGGCTGCGCCGGCGGGCTGGCGCGCGATGTGGTCGCCAACGAGGTGCCACTGGTGCTGAAGCAGGGAGAGCTTTACGTGACCTGCGCGCTGGCGGGGGCTCTGGTCACGGTGCTGGCCATCTGGCTGGGCGCACCACCGGCGATGGCCGCCGCCCTGACCGCGTTGGTCACCATCGGCCTGCGCGCCGGGTCGATGGCAATGGGCTGGCGCCTGCCGGTCTACAAACCGCGCCCGCCCCGCTATTGACCTGTACCGCCCCTGCGTCCCAGCTGGGCCCCCAGGTTTCTTCTGTCCGCAAATATCCCGGGGAGCGCGAGGGGCTGGCCCCTCGCCCCTGCCGCCGCCGCAATCGGTCGCTTATTGCAGATCGGAAAACGCCTCTTGCAACCGCTCCACCGCCTGCGCCACCCGTGCGCGGGGCGTGGCAAAGTTGAACCGCAGGAAACTCTCGCCGCCGCTGCCAAAGGTGTCACCGTGGTTCGCCGCGATCCGTGCCTCTTTCTCGACCCTGCGGGTGAACTCCTCCACCGCCATTCCGGTGCCGCCAAAGTCCACCCAGGCCAGATAGGTCGCCTCCATCGGCATCGACCGCAGGCCGGGGATCGCGTTCACCCCCGCGTCGAACAGCCGCCGGTTGCCATCCAGATAGGCGCACAGGTCATCGACCCATGCCGCGCCCTCGGGCGAATAGGCCGCCGTCGCCGTGACCATGCCAAAGGAGTTCGGCGAGATTGCCAGCCCGGCCATGACCTCGCCAAACCGTTTGCGCAGATCCGCGTCGGGGATGATCACATTGCCGATATGGCTGCCCGCCATGTTGAAGGTCTTGGTGGTCGCCGCCATCATCACCAGCCGGTCCTCGATGCCCGCGTCCAGCGTCGCCATCGGGATGTGCTTTTGCCCCGGCATCACAAGATCATGGTGGATCTCGTCGGACACCAGCACCAGATCGTGCCGTTTGGCGAACTCCGCCACCCCGCGCAGCTCCTCCGCGCTCCAGACCCGCCCGCCGGGATTGTGCGGCGAACAGAGGATCACCATCTTTTCCCGCCCGGTCATCATCGCGTCATAGGCGTCGAAATTCATCTCGTAGCGCCCGTCGACATTTGCCAGCGGACATTCCACCACCGCGCGCCCGGAGCCGCGGATCACCCGTGCAAAGGCATGGTAAACCGGCGTGAACAGCACCACGCCATCGCCGGGCTGCGTGTAGGCCTGTAGGCACAGGGCGGTCCCGTTCACCAATCCATGGGTCGAAAAGATCCAGTCGCGCGACACCTCCCAGCCGTGCCGGGTGTCCATCCACCAGCGGATCGCGTCGCGATAGGCCGTGTCCGGCCCGAAATAGCCAAAGATTCCGTGATCCACCATCCGCTGCAACGCCGCCGGGACGCAGGCGGGCGGGCGAAAGTCCATGTCGGCAACCCACATCGCCAGCCCGTCCTCGGGCGAGACGCCGTAGTAGGACTCCATCACGTCCCATTTTGTCGAATGCGTGCCCACGCGGTCGATCTCTTCGTCAAATCGGCTCATCGGTGATCCCTTTGGTCTCTTTGTCGCGCAGGCTAGCGGGCTGATCGGCAGGGGCAAGGGGCGACGCTTGCCTAAACCGCGCGCGGCGCTTAAATCAGCGCCATGAAACGGCCCATTCTCATCCACCCCGATCCTCGCCTGAAGAAGCCTTGCGATCCTGTCGACGATCTGTCCGACGATCTGCGCGTGCTTGCGGACGACATGCTGGAAACCATGTATGCCGCGCCCGGCATCGGCCTTGCGGCCCCGCAGGTCGGGGTTCTGTCGCGGCTGATCGTGCTCGACTGCGTGAAATCCGACAGCGAAGAGGCGCATCGCCCGCTGATCATGTTCAATCCACGGGTCATTGCCAGCTCGGATGAGCGCAATGTCTACGAAGAGGGTTGCCTGTCGATTCCCGACCAATACGCCGACGTCGAACGCCCCAAAATCGTCGACGTGGAATGGATCGACCGCAACGGCAAGGCGCAGTCCGAAACCTTTGACGGGCTCTGGGCCACCTGCGTCCAGCATGAGATCGACCATCTGGATGGCAAGCTGTTCATCGATTACCTCAAGCCGCTGCGCCGCCAGTTGATCACCCGCAAGATGGTCAAACTGAAAAAAGAACGCGCGCGGGAACGGGCATGAGCCTGCTGCCGATCCTGAAATGGCCCGACCCGCGCCTGGCGCAACCCTGCGCCCCGGTGACGGACCCCAAGGCGGTCGAGTCGCTGGTCACGGACATGTTCGAGACAATGTATGACGCCCCCGGTCGCGGCCTTGCCGCGCCGCAGGTCGGTGTGATGCAGCGGCTCTTTGTGATGGATGCCGGGTGGAAAGAGGGCGACATGACCCCGCTTGTCTGCCTCAACCCGACGATCATGTCGGCCACCGACGCCAAGACGACAGTAACCGAAGGTTGCCTGTCGGTGCCGGGTGTGACCGCCGATGTGACCCGTCCGGCAGAGATCAGACTGGCCTTTACCGATCTGACCGGGGCCGCGCAGGACATCACCCTCAGCGGCGCGGCCGCCACCATCGCTCAGCACGAACTCGACCATCTGGATGGCGTCATGCACTTCGACCGATTGGACGCTGCCGCCCGAGACGCTCTGCTGGCGGCGTACACAGCGGGGCAGGACACATGACGGTCCGCCCCTTTGTCCCCTGGCCCGACAAACGCCTGCGCAGTGTCGCCGCCCCGGTCGCGGGCATCACGGACGAGATCCGCGCCACATGGCAGGACATGGTCGACACGATGGAGGCGATGCCGGGCGTCGGCCTTGCCGCGCCGCAGATCGGTGTGATGCTGCGGCTGGCGGTTGTGGATGCCTCTGACGCGCGCGGCAAACCGATCCTCATGGCCAACCCCGAAATCCTGCACGCCTCGGTCGAATTCCGTGACCACGAAGAGGCCAGCCCGAACCTGCCGGGCGTTTCGGCCAAGATCTCGCGCCCCCGCGCGGTGACGATGACCTACATCGATCACCACGGGATGAAGGTGCGCAAGGATCTGGTCGGCCTCTGGGCGACCTCGGTCCAGCACCAGATCGACCACCTGAACGGGCGGATGTATTTTGACCGGCTCTCCAAGATGAAACGCGACATGCTGCTGCGCAAGGCTCGCAAGAAGGGCTGAGATCGGCCCCGGCCAGCCGCCCGCCAGCGGCGCGCTCCCGTCCCGGGCCTGACCCGGGACCTCCCCCAATCGGCAAGCTGCCCGCCAAAGGCTCTTCTGCCCGGTCGCGGCCTGCGCTAAGACCCCCGCAAGGCAGGACAAGGGATTTCTCACATGCGCGTCATCTTCATGGGCACTCCCGATTTCTCCGTTCCCGTGCTCGACGCGCTGGTTGCGGCGGGGCACGACATTGCCTGCGTCTATTGCCAGCCGCCGCGCCCGGCGGGTCGCGGCAAAAAGGACCGCGCCACACCGGTCCATGCGCGGGCAGAGGCGCTGGGCCTGCCGGTCCGCCACCCGGTCAGCCTGAAATCCGCCGACGAAAAACAGGCCTTCGCGGATCTCAACGCCGACATCGCGGTGGTCGTGGCCTACGGGTTGATCCTGTCGCAGGCCATTCTCGACGCCCCCACGCGGGGCTGCCTCAACATCCACGCCTCGCTGCTGCCCCGCTGGCGCGGGGCGGCACCGATTCACCGCGCGATCATGGCGGGGGATGCGGAAACCGGCATCTGCATCATGCAGATGGAGGCCGGATTGGACACCGGCCCGGTGCTCTTGCGCAAGGCAACGCCCATCGGCGCGACCGAAACCACCGGCGCATTACATGACCGCCTGAGCGCCATGGGCGCAGAGCTGATCGTCACGGCGCTGGACAGGCTCGATACCCTCACACCGGAAATCCAACCCGATGAGGGCACAACCTACGCCGCCAAGATCGACAAGGCCGAGGCCGCCGTTGACTGGACCCGGCCCGCGGATGCGGTCTCGCGCCAGATCCGCGGCCTGTCGCCTTTTCCGGGGGCCTGGACAACAGGCAAGGGCGCGCGCATCAAACTGCTGGGCGCGGAACCGGCGGCAGGGCAGGGCGCACCCGGCACCGTGCTGGACGACGCCTTCACCGTTGCCTGCGGCCGCGGCGCGCTGCGCGTCACCCGCGCCCAGCGGGCGGGCAAGGGCGCGCAGGACGCCGCCACCTTTCTCAACGGCTGCCCGTTACCGACCGGCACCCGCTTGGGCACCTGATCCGCCGGGCATGGCGCCGCCGTCCCAAATTTTGACCCCAGACGCAGGAGAGACCCATGTTCCCCACCCTGATCGGCACCGTGGTGATCGCCGGTATCGTCGGATACGCCTCGGAAAAGTCGCGCTTTACCCACAACGGCATCCTGCCCAGCATCATCATCTGCATCGGCGGGGCCTTCCTGTTTTACTTCGTGACCATCATGTTCGGCATCGGCTTCCGCGCGCCGGGCCTCAATGCCATCGCCGCCTCTGTCGGCGCGCTGATCATCGTCCCGACCCACTGGCGCAAACGCTGAGACGCAGACCACAGGTCCGGGCTTCTTCTTTGTCCAAATACACCCGGGGGGGCCGACCGCAGGGAGGCGGGGGCAGCGCCCCCATCCGTCGCCCGCACCGGACACCACAGGAGCGGATCACGACACCGCCCGACACCTGCGGCTGCGGCGGTCGCGCGCGCATCGCCCGCCGGGGCATCCGCAGATGACGCGCCCTGTGGGTCCACCTTCCCCCTAGGCCCCGCGACCGCGCTCGACTAAGCTCTGCCCAAGACCGTCCCGTCAGGAGCCCCCCAATGCCCATCGTCTGGCTGATCATCGTCGGCGCCGCCGCCGGATTCCTTGCAACCCGCCTGATGAAGATGGACACCGGCATCGTGCCGACCATCGCCATCGGCATCGGCGGCGCGCTTATCGGCGGGCTGATCATCCGATTTCTGCTTGCCGTCACCGGGCTGCTGGCCGGTCTTGTCGGCGCGGTGCTGGGCGCGATCCTGTTGATCTGGGTGTATAAAACCTACCTGCGCTGACCTCTGTGCAGCAGCGCAAAGCCGCTGCGCGGCGCGTTGCCTTGGCGCACAGCGCCGCCGCCGCTACCTGTGATGCAGGAAACAGGAGGCTCAGATGGGACAACTCGTTGATGGCAACTGGCACAGCGGCTGGTACGACACAAAGAAATCCGGCGGCAAGTTTGTCCGCTCGGAGTCGTCCTGGCGCAACTGGATCACCGCCGACGGCAGCGCCGGTCCCTCCGGTGAGGGCGGCTTCAAGGCCGAGGCCGACCGCTATCACCTCTATGTCAGCTATGCCTGCCCCTGGGCGCACCGCGCGCTGATCTTCCGCCAGCTCAAGGGGCTGGTGGACCTGATCACCGTCAGTGCCGTTCACCCCGACATGCTGGACGACGGCTGGACCTTTCAGACCGACGACAAGGGCGCTACCGGCGATACGTTGTACGGCCTGCCCTACCTGCGCGACATCTACACCAAGGCCGATCCCAAGGCGACGACCCGCGTGACGGTGCCGATCCTCTGGGACAAACAGCGCCAGACCATTGTTTCCAACGAATCGGCCGAGATCATCCGCATGTTCAACTCGGCCTTCGACGGGGTGACCGGCAAGACCGACGACTATTGGCCCAGGGATCTGCGGGAGGCCATCGAACCGGTCAATGCGCGGATTTACGACACGCTCAACAACGGTGTCTACAAGTCCGGTTTCGCCACCTCGCAAGAGGCCTATGACGCCGCCGTCCATCCGCTGTTCGACACGCTGGACTGGATCGAAGAGCGGCTCTCATCCTCCCGCTACCTGATGGGCGACCGCGTCACAGAGGCCGACTGGCGGCTGTTCACCACGCTGATCCGCTTTGACAAGGTCTACCACGGCCATTTCAAATGTAACCGTGCCCGGATCGTGGATTTCCCCAACCTCTGGGCCTACACGCGCGAGCTGTACCAATGGCCCGGTGTCGCCGAGACGGTGAATTTCGACCACATCACCCGGCACTATCACTACAGCCATGAAACGGTGAACCCGCATCGGATTGTGCCTGTGGGCCCCGACCTTGACCTGAACGCGCCGCACGGCCGCGAGCGGCTGCGCGCCGCCTGACACCGGCCCGCGCGTCAGAGCGCGCGGGCGTAGTGATGCACCATATTGGTCAGGTCGTCCGGCGGTGTGGTGGAGGGCAGGTAGGCGCAGGCATTGGCGCAGAGGTTGAAGATCGACCCGTCCGAGAAAAAGCTGGTGTTGGTGACAAAGATGATCCGCGCCTTGGGCTGGCGAAACTGGGCGATGTCCGAAATCGCCAGCGCGCTGTTGTCCTCGACCACCACATCAAGGATGATCACCTGAAACGACCGGGTTTCCAGCAACTCGAATGCCGAGTCCTGCGTGTAGGCGATCCAGACATCGGCCCCGCTGCGCTGGAGATGGCGCTGCCACAGTTGAGCAAGCGGCTTGCTGCTCTCCACAATCAGCACGTTCACGCGAACCTCCAGACGCCCAAACCCCGAAGCAGGATTTAGACTAAACTTTCGTATAGGTTTATCAATCCTTCAGAGGAATGAAGAAATCGTTAATCTGGGCCGCGTTTCTGAATGGTTGGTAAATCTCTGCCAAAGCGCCCGCCACCGGCCCTTGGAGGGTCTCCGCCGATGCCCGCTTGCCCCGCCCGATGGGGTTGATACTGTGCGCCATCAGACAGCAAACGAGGGATTTCATGCGGTTTTCGGCTATATTCGGCGCGCTGATGCTGGCGGGCGCGGCGCAGGCACAGGACGTGCCCTGCGGCGGCGGCTTTGGCGCTTTCGTGGACGGTCTCCGGCAAGAGGCGGTCGCGCTGGGCCATGACCCCGAGGCGGTTCGGCGGTTTTTTGCCAATGCGCAGCAAAGCGCGGCTGTGTTGAAGGCAGACGGGCGGCAAGGGATCTTTCAGGATCCCTTTATCACCTTCTCACGCAAACTGATCAGCCAAAGCCGCCTCGACAAGGGCCGCCAGATGGCGGACCGCTACGACAGCGTCTTTGACCGTATCGAAAGCGAATTCGGCCTGTCGCGCGGTGTGCTACTGGCCTTCTGGGCGTTCGAGACGGATTTCGGCGCGTTCCAGGGCGATTTCAACACGGTGAACGCGCTGGTGACGCTGGCGCATGACTGCCGCCGCCCCGAGATTTTCCGCCCGCAGATCTTTGCCGCACTGTCGCTTTATGAGCAGGGGGATCTGGACCCGCGCACCACCACGGGCGCATGGGCCGGTGAGATCGGCATGGTGCAGATGTTGCCCAAGGACATCCTGATCAACGGCGTCGATGGCGACGGCGATGGCCATGTGACCCCCAAGACCTCGGCCCCCGATGCGTTGATGTCCGGGGCCAAGATGCTGTCGCACCTTGGCTGGCGTCCGAATGAGCCGTGGCTGCAAGAGGTGGTGCTGCCCGCCGATCTGGAATGGTTTGACACCGGAATGCACGCGACCAAGACCGTGGCGGAATGGGAGCAACTGGGCGTGCGCGGCCGCCATGGCGCGCTGGATGACGGGCGGCTTCAGGCCTCAATCGTGATCCCGCAGGGGCGCAAGGGGCCGGCCTTTATCGCCTACCCGAACTTCAGCGTCTATTTCGAATGGAACCAGAGCTTTACCTACGTTCTGACCGCCGCCTATTTCGGCACCCGGTTGACAGGCGCGCCGGTCTACGATGCCGGGAACCCCGAACCGGGCCTGTCCGGCGACCAGATGAAGCGGTTGCAAGCCAAACTGGCCGAGCGCGGCTATGATGTGGGCAAGATCGACGGCATTCTGGGGGCCGGTACACGGGACGCGGTGCGCAGCGTGCAACGCGAACTGGGCATGCCGGCGGATGCCTGGCCGACACCGGCGCTGCTCAACCGGCTCTAGGCGCGTCAGGTTGGAAAAAAGACGCCTGCCGAAAGCCTGCTTTCGGCAGGCCCCCTCCCTTTGGACCGCGGCCTGCCCCGGACGGTATCGGGACAAAGAAAAAGAAGAAGACGGTATTTGGACAGAGAAGAAGCCGCAGCGGCACGGGGATAACCGGCGGCGCGTGCGGGTTAGCCGATGATCTCGAATTTGTTCACGTCGACCATGCCCCGGTCAGTGATCTTCAGCGCCGGGATCACCGGCAGCGCCAGAAAGGCCAGTTGCAGGAACGGCTCTTCCAGACCGACGCCCAGTGATTTTGCCGCCGCGCGCAGGTCCACCAGCCGCGCGCGCACCGCCTCGAACGGGTCCAGCGACATCAAGCCCGCCACCGGCAGCGCCAGTTCCGCCAGCACCTGACCGTCCCGTACCACGACAAAGCCGCCCTCGATCTGGCCCAGCCGGTTGGCCGCCACCGCCATGTCGGCATAATCGACGCCGACGCAGGCGATGTTGTGGTGATCGTGGCAGACGGTTGAGGCAATCGCCCCCGCCTGAAGTCCGAACCCCCGGACAAAGCCGGTGGCGATATTGCCGTTCTTGCCATGTCGTTCGACCACGGCGATCCGCACCAGATCGCGAGACAGGTCCGGCAGTTTGTCGCCGTCGGTAATCGGGATGTCCTCATGCAGGTGGTCGGTCAGGATCTGTCCCTCGCGGATGCCGATCACATCGGTGTCCACCCGGTTGCCGCGCGCGCGAAAATCCTGCGCGCTGACCTTGGGGGCCTTGACCGACGCGCGCCCCACGGGCGGCACGGTCTGTCGCTTGGCAAAAGCCGTGTCATTGACCACCACGCCCCCCGCCAGCACCAGTTGCGCGTCGCAATCCTCTAGCGTGCCCACGGCCACGATATCCGCCCGTTTGCCCGGCGCGATCATGCCACGATCCTTGAGGCCGAATGCCTCGGCGGCCGACAGCGTGGCCGCGCGGTAGACCGCCAGCGGCGGGCAGCCCAGCCGGATCAGTTCGCGGATCATGTAGTCCAGATGCCCGTATTCACCGATATCTAGCGGGTTTCGGTCGTCGGTGCACAGGCACATGTAGGGCGCGGTCCGCTCAGTCAGCAGCGGTTGCAGCGCGTGCAGATCCTTGGAGACAGAGCCTTCGCGGATCAGCACCCGCATCCCCTTGCGCAGCTTTTCCAGCGCCTCTTCGGGGTTTGTCGCCTCATGTTCGGTGCGGATTCCGGCGGCGACATAGGCGTTCAGATCCTTGCCCGACAGCAGCGGGCAATGCCCGTCGACGTGGCCGCCCTCGAACAGCCGCAGCTTGTCCATGCAGCCGGGATCGCGGTGGATCACGCCGGGAAAGTTCATGAACTCCGCCAGCCCCAGGCCCGCGTCGTGCCCCATCAGCCCGGCAAGCGCATCCGCATCCAGATCCGCGCCCGCCGTTTCCATATGGGTCGAGGGCACGCAGGACGACAGTTGGACTTTGATGTCTATCAACGTGTGCTGGCTCGCCTGCTGGAAATAGCGCACACCGGGCGCGCCGATCACATTGGCGATCTCATGCGGGTCGCAAATCGCCGTCGTCACCCCGCGCGGGGTGACGCAGCGGTCAAATTCAAACGGTGTGACCAGCGACGACTCGATGTGCAGGTGGGTGTCGATGAAACCGGGGACAAGGATCAGGCCCGAGACGTCGATCACCTCACGCGCCTCATACTGGTCGAAGACGCCGACAATCGTATCGCCGCAGATCGCCACGTCGCCCTCCAGCAGCGCGCCGGTGATCAGGTCGAACACCCGCCCACCGCGCAGCACCAGATCCGCCACCTCGTCGCCGCGCCCCTGCGCGATCCGTTGTTCCAGTTCCGCCATGTGACTGCCTCCGAATGCCTTTGCGCGCAATGATGGCATAGCCGCGCGCCGGGGGCGAGACGCCGCGCCCGGTATCACGTCCCGGTATCACGTCAAGCAAACGGCGCGCGCGGCAGGCCGGTTGCAAAGACGCGCGCGGCGCGGTCTACTCGCGCCAAAATCAACCAGGGAGACGACAATGAAAAAGACCCTCACTTCTGCCCTCGCATTTGGCCTTGTGTCCAGCGCGGCGCTGGCCAATTGCGACAGCGTGACGTTTTCGGACGTGGGCTGGACCGACATCACCGCCACAACGGCTGCCACCACGGTTCTGCTGGACGCGCTGGGCTATGAGACCGATATCAAGGTGTTGTCGGTGCCGGTGACCTATACCTCGATGGCGGCGGGCGACATCGATGTGTTCCTTGGCAACTGGATGCCCACGATGGAGGCGGACATTGCCCCCTACCGTGAGGCTGGCACCGTCGACACCGTGCGCGACAACCTGCAAGGCGCGAAATACACGCTGGCCACCAATGCCGTGGGCGCGGCGCTGGGGATCAAGGATTTCGCCGACATCGCCGCGCACGCGGATGCGCTGGACGAGACGATCTATGGCATCGAGCCGGGCAATGACGGCAACCGCCTGATCATCGACATGATCGACGCCGACGCCTTTGGTCTCAGCGCATTCGAGGTCAAGGAAAGCTCGGAGCAGGGGATGCTGGCGCAGGTGGGCCGGGCCGTGAACCGCGATGAGCCGGTGATCTTCCTCGCGTGGGAGCCGCACCCGATGAACGCCAACTATGACCTCACCTACCTGACCGGCGGTGACGACTGGTTCGGCCCCGATCTGGGCGGCGCGACGGTCTATACCAACACCCGCGCGGGTTATGTCGATGAGTGTCCGAACGTCGGCGCGTTGCTCAAGAACCTCGAATTCTCTCTTGCGATGGAGAACGAGATCATGGGCGCAATCCTTGACGATGGCGAAGACCCGGAAGATGCCGCCCGGACCTGGCTGTCGGCCAACATGGGGGTGCTGGACGGCTGGCTGGCGGGCGTGACCACTCAGGACGGTGGCGACGCCATGGCCGCGGTCAAGGCCGCGCTGGAGTAACAGGGGGCCCGCATGGGTCACGGTCCGGAAGGTCCCGCCATCGGCGGGGCCTTTCAGCAGGGCAGGGGGACGCCGGTCATTCGGCCATCAAGGCATCGTCCAGCGCCCGCGCCCGCACGGCCGCGTCGCGGGACATGATCCGGCCGATGTAGCTGTCAAACCCGTCACGTTCGGGCAGGGTGCCGAACTGACGGCCCCAGGCGATCTGCGACCCCAGATAGACGTCCAGCGCGCTGAACGCTTCACCCAGCAACCACGCGCGCCCGTCCGACAGCAGCGCGGCCAGCATGTCGGCCTCTTCCTCCAGCGAACACCACCCGGCGCGGCCACGGGCCTGCGGATCGTCCGGCAGTTCAAACCCGAAGGACCGGTTCACGATGGCCGCCTCCAGCGGGCCTGACGCAAAGAACATCCAGCGATAAAACGCCCCGCGCGCGCCCGGTGCGGGGATCAGGCCAGCCTCGGGGAAACGCTCTGCCAGATGGCAGCAAATCGCCGCGCCTTCGGTGATCACTGTGTCGCCATCGACCAGCGCGGGCACCTTGCCCATCGGGTTGACCGCCCGGTATTCGGGCCCCTTCATCTCGGGGCCGTATTGCAACACGCGGGTCTCATAGGTCGCGCCGCATTCCTCCAGCATCCAGCGGGCGATACGTCCACGCGACATCGGGTTGGTGTAAAAAATGAGTCCGGTCATGGCGGGTCTCCCTGTTTCGCGGCGAGGGTGCCACCCTTGTGTGCGTCTGACAAACCCCAATCACCACCGATCGGCTTCACAAACGCTGCCAAACCCCTCATGAATGGGAAAACAAGGGGGATGGGTTGGTGAACTGGCTGACAGAGCACAAGATACCTGTCGGAGACGCCGCAGAGGCGGTTTTCGACTGGCTGCAAAAAAACGGAGGCTGGTTCTTTGACGGTTTGGCCGTCGCGATGGAGGCGCTGATCGACGCGATCCTCTGGGTCCTGCAAGAGCCGCATCCGCTGATCGTGGTGCTGGTGCTGACGGCGGCCACCTTTGCCGTGCACCGGCGCTGGCAGGTGGCGGCGCTGGTCTTTGTCGGCTTTCTCTTCATCCTCAATCAGGGATACTGGGAGGAAACCACCGAAAGCCTGACACTGGTGCTGTCCGCCTGCGTGGTCTGCATGGGTGTTGGCGTTCCCATCGGCATCTACGCGGCACACAACCCGGGTATCTACCGGTTCATGCGCCCGGTTCTGGACCTGATGCAGACGTTGCCGACCTTTGTCTACCTGATCCCGGCCATCGTGTTTTTCGGTATCGGCATGGTGCCGGGTCTGATTGCCACGGTGATCTTTGTGGTGCCTGCCCCGATCCGGTTGACCCATCTGGGCATTGCCTCAACCCCCAAGGCGCTGCTGGAGGCGGCCGATGCCTTTGGCGCGACACCGCGGCAAAAGTTGTGGAAGATCGAACTGCCTTCGGCGCTGCCGCAGATCATGGCCGGGCTGAACCAGACCATCATGCTGTCGCTGTCGATGGTGGTGATCGCCGCGCTGGTCGGCGCGGATGGGCTGGGCGTGCCGGTGGTGCGCGCGCTGAACCGCGTCGATACCGGGCTGGGGTTTGAGGCGGGGCTGATCATCGTCGTCGTCGCCATCATGTTGGACCGTGCGCTGAGGGTGGGTGGCAAATGACAGCCGTGTCTTTCGAAAACGTCTCGATCATCTTTGGCGATCACCCCGATCGTGCCCTGCCACTCGCGGATCAGGGCAGGAGCCGGGCCGAGATTCAGGCCGAAACCGGCCAGGTGCTGGGGGCGCATGACTGTTCGCTCGACGTGGCAGAGGGTGAGATCGTGGTGCTCATGGGCCTGTCGGGGTCCGGAAAATCCACGCTGCTGCGCGCGGTCAACGGGCTGAATGCGGTCAGCCGTGGCTCCGTGCGGGTGACCTGTGGTGACGAAGTGACAGAGGTCACCAATTGTTCCGCAAGCGCCCTGCGCCGGGTCCGGCAAGGCCATGTCGCGATGGTGTTCCAGCAATTCGGCCTGCTGCCTTGGCGCACCGTGGCGGAAAATGTCGGTTTCGGGTTGGAGTTGGCCGGGCAGGCGGGCGCGCAGCGCGCCGAGACGGTGACACGCCAACTGGCGCTTGTCGGTTTGTCCGACTGGGGTGACCGCAAGGTCAGCGAGCTGTCAGGCGGGATGCAGCAGCGCGTCGGCCTTGCCCGCGCCTTTGCCACAGAGGCCCCGATCCTGTTGATGGATGAGCCGTTCTCGGCGCTCGATCCGCTGATCCGCACGCGGTTGCAGGACGAATTGCTTGACCTGCAACGCGAACTGAAACGCACCATCCTCTTTGTCAGCCACGATCTCGACGAAGCGTTCAAGCTGGGCAACCGCATCGCCATCATGGAGGGCGGGCGCATCGTCCAGACCGGCACCCCGCGTGAGATTTTCTCGGCCCCCGTGTCCGACTACGTGGCCGATTTCGTCGCCAACATGAACCCGCTGGGCGTGCTGACCGCGCGCGACGTGATGGAACCGGGGGAGGGCGGCGCAGAGGTGCCGCCGGAAACCCCGATCCGTGACCTGCTGCCCCGGCTCAAGGCCGGGCCGCTGACCGTGACGGAGGACGGCGCGTCGCTTGGCCGGGTCACCTCGGACAGCATCGTCCGCCGGTTGGCCGGATAAGCGTCGGCTCACCGGTCCGCGCCCGGCTATCGATGGGGCGACAAATCCCTCGGGGGAGCCTCCCGCCGGGCGACGGGCGCAGCGCCCCCGCCGTCACCGGTAAAGGGCGGCATAGCGCGGCGCGAAATAGGTGACAAAACTCTTCACCTCGCGCCGTCGATAGGCCTCGGGCGAAATCAGCATCAGGTGCTGCACATCTAGTTCCGGGATCGGGTCGAAACAGGGCAAAATGCCGGGCGTGTCACTTGCCATGCGAAGGTTCAACACACCCAAGCCGCGGCCCGAGGCGACGGCGGCCTGCATCAGGTCGATATCGGAAAAGACCTGTACGATCCGGTCTTCTGCCACGTGACGCAACAACCATTCGTGCAAAGCCGCGGGCACGCCCGGCCGCAAGAAACTGATGAAGCGGTGCCTGGTCATGTCTTCGACGCACCGGGGCAGGCCGTTTTTCTGGGCGTAGCTGTCCGAGCCGTAGAGCGTGAACTGAGCGGTGCTTATGTAACGGCAGATCAGGTCCGGGTTCACCGGGTTACGTGTCAGCCGCAGGGCGATATCCGCCTCACCGGCGATCAGGTCCAGCGGTACGACGTCTGGCAGGAACTCGAAACCGATCTCCGGATGCGTTTCGGCAAAACCGTCAAAAATCGCCATGGCCCGCGCGGAGAAATTCCGGTTGACGGCGGTGATCCGGATCGTGCGGACCGCCGTCAATTCCGCAACCTTGCCGCACAGCGCGTCGGCGGCGGCCTCCATCGCCTCTGCCATCGGCACCAGGTCGCGGGCGGCCCCGGTGGGGTGATACCCGCGGGTGTCCCGGTCAAACAGCACCAGCCCCAGATCATGCTCCAGCGTCTCGATGCGCCGGGCCACGGTGGGTTGCGACATCTCCAGCCTGTGCGAGGCCGCAAGGGTCGAGCCCTCGCGCATCACCGCGAGAAAGATCCGCACGTCAGACCAGTTGCGAAACCCGTTCTTCATTTATGTAGAACAGCACAACGCCGGGCCGGATACCAGCGTGTCCCGGCGCGGCGTACCCTGTCTGCAGTCGCTCAACACCCAGCTCAGGAGACAGACATGGCCTTGCTTGACAACATCCCCGCCGCCGCCCCAAAGATCCGCCCGCTGGCCGCACTGGGTCGCTTATTTGGTCGCCTGCTTGACCATGCCATCACACCGGACAGCGCGGACGAGGACCGCGCCCGCCGGGCGTTCCTGCAAGACATGATCGGCAACTGCCCGGATGCCTTTGCCAGTGAGGCGGATGTGCACAGCATGATGCATATGTACAGCCGCCGATTCTGACCGCGCGCGTTACCCGATCAAGCCCTTGATCGACCGGGCATGACCGGCCTCCGCCGCCAGCGTATCGGCGGCCAGCGCGCGGGCCTCATCCAGCAGGTCGCTATTTACGATCCGGTCGACCAGCCCCCAGTTCAGGGCCTCGTCCACCGGGATCTTCTGGCCCGCCATCAGGATCATCTTGGCCCGTGACGGCCCCACAAGGGCGGCAAGCCGCACCGGGTCCGAGGGCTGCGGCAGAAAGCCCAGCTTCATCACCGGATAAAACACCTTGGCGCCGGGAACCGAGATCCGCAGGTCGCAGGCCAGCGCCATCCCCATCGCGCCCCCCGCGACCGTGCCGTTCATCGCGCAGAGGGTCAGTCCGGGGTGGCGGGCAATCGCGCCCGACAACCGTTCCCACAGCGGCGAGACCGCCAGCCCCGCCCGCGCGGCGTCCAGATCGGCCCCGGCAGAGAACACCTTGCCCGCGCCGGTCAGCACCAGACCGCGCGCGCCGGTCAGCGCGTCCTCGGCAATCCGGCACAGATCCTCCAGCATCGCCGCGGTCAGGGAATTGGCCTTGTCGGGCCGGTCAATCGTGACGATCCACAGACCGTCGTCCTTGTCCAGCCGGATCATGCCAGCCCGACCGCCGCGCGCACGCCCTCATCGCGCAACGAGATTTCGCCGCCACGGTAGGCCTCTGCCGCGTCGGAACACATCCAGACCAATGCCTTTGCCACCCATTCCGGCGGGATATGGTCGGACCAGTCCAGCTGGCTCACCGGGTTGATTCCGCTCGCCTTGATTTCGCGCTGCATCTGGGTGGCCACCGTACCGGGCGACAGCGACAGCGCGCGGATACCCTGTTGGCTGTATTCCTTGTCCAGCATCCGGGTCAGCATCAGCGCCCCCGCCTTGGACGAACAATAGTGCGACCAGCCCTCGACCGGGCCATGCGCCGCCCCCGAACCGATGGTCAGCACCGTGCCGCCACCGGCCTCCAGCATCACCGGCAGCGCCGCGCGCATGCCGTGAAACACCCCCTTGAGGTTGATGTCGATCACTTCACCCCAGGCCTTGGGGTCGACCTCCGCCATGCGGGCCACGGGTTCGATCACGCCTGCATTGTTGATCAGAATGTCCAGACTGCCGTGGGCGGCGACGCAGTTGGCCACCGCCTTTTCGACCTCCCAGTAACGCGCGATATCGCAGGGAATCGCCACCGCCTGCGGCCCGATCTCCCCCGCCAGATCGGCAATCGCCTCGGCCGAGCGCGCCACCAGCGCCACCTTGGCACCCTTGGCGGCAAAGGCCCGCGCCGCTTCTGCCCCGATGCCCCGGCTTGCGCCGGTGATCATAACAGTCTTGTCCTGTAGTTCTCCGTTCATGCCGGGGCCTTTCGGATAAATCTTGGATTGCGCCACAAATGGCGTCTCGCCACTTTCGTAATCGCTCAATAGTATGGAATCCAGTCCCTTGACCGCGCTTGGGAAGCCCTTGAGACTGCTAACATTCGTTTGCACCGACAGAGAGGAAAAATTATGAATCGCTACGTTACAGCCTCGGCGCTGGCTATCGTTGCCATGGCCGGACCGGCTTTGGCTGATGTCACGCCGCAGCAGGTCTGGGACGACTTCGACGCCTACATGAGCAACTTTGGGTACGACATCACCGCGACCGAGGTGATGGAAGGCTCTGATCTGGTGGTGTCCGACATGACCATGGTCGTGACCATCCCCGAGGAAGACGGCGTTGTCCGTGTGGTGATGCCGCCGATGACCTTTGCCGATGCCGGCGACGGGTCGGTGAACGTCACCTATCCCGATGTCAGCCAGATCGAGCTGTTCTTTGTCGAGCGCGAAGAGACCGTCGGCGAAGTGGTCATCGAGATGACGCAAGCCGCGTTTGCCATGAACGTCTCGGGCAACCCCGGCGACATGACCTACACCTACAGCGGTGACAGCATCGCGCTGGAATTGATTCGCGCCTTCGGCGACGGTGAGGAAATCACCCGCGACATGCTGAGCGCGACCATGACCATGGGGCCGCTCTCGGGCACCTCGCATGTCATGCAGGCGGACGGCATGCGCTCGATCGAGCAAGAGCAGTCACTGGGCGATCTTGCAATCGACATGGTCTTCAAAGACCCCGATGGCGACGAGGGCGGCATGTTCAACATGCAACTCACCGGCATCACAGGGACGGGTGCCACCGTCCTGCCAGAAGAACTGGACTACGAAGACCCGGCCTCGATGTTCAAGAACGGTGGTTCGGTCGATGCGGTGCTCAAGCACAGTGGCGGCGCCACGCAGTTCACCTTTGACGAAGGTGACGGCCCGACCGCGGGTCAGTTCACATCGACCGGCGGTGAATTTGCCGTTGCCGTCTCTGAGACGGCGCTGACCTATGCCCTCTCGGGCACCGGCCAGACTGTCGCGCTTTCGGGGCCGGAATTGCCGTTGCCGATCAACGCGGAACTGGGTGAGTTCGGCTTTGCGCTGGAAATGCCGCTTGCCCCGTCCGAGACACCGCAGGATGCGTCCCTGTCGGTGGTGATCGGCAATTTCACCATGGCGGACATGCTGTGGAACATCTTTGATCCCGCAGAGGTTCTGCCGCGCGATCCCGCCACCGTCGCCTTCAACCTCGACGCGCAGGTTACGCCCTTCGTCAGCCTGTTCGACACCGATGCGGTAGAGGAACTTGGCCGCACCGGCGGTATGCCCGGTGAGCTGAACTCTGTCACCCTCAGCGATTTTGTCATCGACGTGGTTGGCGGCGTGATCCTTGGATCGGGTGCCTTCACCTTTGACAACAGCGATCTGGAAACCTTTGACGGGTTGCCGCGCCCCATGGGTCAGCTTGACCTCCAGGTTTCGGGGGCAAACACGCTGATCGACAGCCTGATTTCGATGGGTCTGCTGCCGGAACAGGATGCGATGGGCTTTCGCATGATGCTGTCGATGTTCACCGTGCCGGGCGAAGAGCCTGACACCATGACCTCGACCATCGAGATCAACGAAGAGGGCCACGTCCTCGCCAACGGTCAGCGCATCCAGTAACGCGCCTGATCCGGACGGACAGAAGGGCGGGGGAAACCCCGCCCTTTTTCGTGCCGCACGGTCTAGCTGCGCAGCGCAGGCAGACCCACACCCGTCGATTCAAACCCGCCATCCACGGCGACGATCTGACCGCTGACATAAGACGCCTTCTCTGATGCCAGAAAGACGATCACCTCGGCCAGTTCGCGCTCTGACCCGTAGCGGTTCAGTGGAATGGAATCGTGATAGGACTGAATGATTTCAGGGCTGTGCACCGCCATCGACAGCTTGGTCTTGACCGGACCGGGGGCCACACAGTTCACCCGGATACCGTATTCCCCCAGTTCCGCGGCGTGCTGTTTGGTCAACTGGATCACCGCCGCCTTGGATGTGCCATAGGCCACCCGCAGCGTCGAGGCGCGCAAGCCGCTGATCGAGGCGATATTGACAATCGCCCCATGCGTTTCCTTCAGATGCGGCGTAACTGCCTGTGAACACAGGAAAACGCCATCAAGGTTGGTTTCCATCACCCGCCGCCACATTTCGAAATCGCAGTCTTCGATGGGGCCGAACTCTGCCACGCCCGCGTTGTTGATCAGCGCGTCGATGCGCCCGGCCCAGCCGTGGGTTTCGCGCATCGCCGCGTTCACGTCCTGCGGGTTCGACACGTCGCGCACCAGCGCCAGCACGTTTTCCCGCTTGGCCGTCTGCTTCAGCAGTTCCTCACCGTCGCGGTCCAGCATCGCCACGCACCAGCCGTTTTCCAGAAACAGGTCCGCCGTGGCCAGCCCGATGCCGCGCGCGGCCCCGGTGACGATTGCGCATTTCTTGTCCATAGATGTTCTCCCCATTCGTTGCGGCGCAGCTTAGGCACCGCCCGCAGCGGGGGAAAGCCCCCTCAGGCGCGCATCAGGTCGGGCAGGTCGCCGGTCAGCCCCGCCGCTTCGCGGATAAAGCTGCGGCGCAATCCGGGGGCAGCGTTGATCGCCGCCATGCCAAGGTCGCGGCCCAGCCGGAGCAGGGGGTTGTCGTTCGAAAACAGCCGGTTGAACAGGTCGGTCGAGGTGGCCAGCGATGCGGTGTCAAACCGCCGCCACTGCGCATACCGGCTCAGCACACCCGGAGAGGCAAAATCCTCGCCCCGCCGCGCGGCATGTGTGATCACATGCGCCAGCGCCGCCACGTCGCGCAGCCCCGCGTTTAACCCCTGACCGGCAATCGGGTGCATCCGGTGCGCCGCATCGCCAACCAGCGCCACCCGTTCGGCGGTAAAGGCCCGCGCCAGCGACAGGCTCAAAGGATAGGTATAGCGCGCCCCCGCCAAGGAAATCTCACCCAGAAAATCGCCAAAGCGGGGCCGCAGGACCTGTAGGTATTCCGCATCGGGCAGCGCGTTGATCGCCTGCGCGCGCCCGTCCCGCTCGCTCCAGACAATGGACGAGCGGTTGCCCGTCAGCGGCAGGATCGCCAGCGGCCCGGCGGGCAGGAACAACTGATGCGCGACACCGCCATGCGGTTGCTCATGGGCAATGGCGCAGACCAGCGCCACCTGCCCATAGCCCCAGCCCATCCGCCGGATGCCCGCGCGGGTGGCGACACCGCTTTTCTGTCCGTCCGCGCCCACCAGCAACCGGCCAGTGAGACGCTCACCGTCCGCCAGCGTGACCGACGCGCCCTCGGGCCGCGTCTCTTGTGCGACCACCATCGCCTCGGCCCGTTGCGTGATCAGGTCGGACCCGTCCAGCGCCGCCAGCAGCACGCGCCGCAAATACCTGTCCTCAACCATGAACCCCATCGGGCCGTCTTCGATCTCGGCACTGTCGAAATGCAGGCCAAGGAAGACCCCGGCATCGCCCACACGCCCGTCCGACACCTTGATCTGGGCCATCGGCTGCGCGTGATCCCGCAGCGCCTCCCACAGGTCCAGCCGGTCCAGCATCCGCTGCGACGACCGCGCCAGCGCGTAAGAGCGCCCGTCAAACTCTGCGTCCTGCCGCGTGGCCAGCGGCAGCGCGTCCACCACACAAGAGGTCAGCCCCGCCTGTGCGGCGGCCAGCGCAAGGGCGGGTCCGTTCAGGCCACCGCCGACAATGATCAGGTCATGTTCCATGAGGCGCAATATGGCCGCCCGCGCGGGATTGTCCATGCGCCCGCCTGCCGCTACCGTCGCGCCAGACACGAGGGGACCGCACCATGACCAAAGTGACCGACCAAACCGCCGCCGACCTTGGGCGCGGCATCGCCAAGGGTGAGATCGACCCGGTCACATTGGCCGAGGATTTCCTCAATGAGATCAACGCGCACCCCATGCGGGACCGGATTTACGCGCGGATCACCCCCGACCGGGCGCTGGCAGAGGCGAAAGCCGCCAAGACCCGCGCCGATCTGGGCCTGCGCTGTCATCCGCTGGACGGTGTGCCGATCAGCTGGAAAGACCTCTATGACACCGCCGGGATTGTGACAGAGGCGGGCTCTGGCCTGCTGGCGGGCCGCATCCCCGACCGCGACGCAGAGGTGCTGCGCAACGCGACCCAGAACGGGCTGGTCTGTCTGGGCAAGACCCATATGTCCGAACTGGCCTTTTCCGGTCTGGGCCTGAACCCGGTCACCGCCACCGCCCCCTGCGTGAACGACCCCGAGGCCGTCGCCGGCGGATCGTCCTCCGGTGCGGCCGCCTCTGTCGCCTTTCGTCTCGCCCCCGCCGGTGTCGGCTCTGACACGGGCGGGTCCGTGCGTCTGCCCGCCTGCTGGAATGACCTTGTCGGGTTGAAAACCACCTCCGGGCTGCTCAGCCTGTCGGGGGTGGTGCCGCTGATTGCCCGCTTTGACACCGTCGGCCCGCTGTGCCGCACGGTCGAGGACGCGGCGCTGATGCTCTCCGCGCTCGAAGGGGCACCCGCGCCCGACCTGACCAATGCCACCCTGAAAGGCCGTCGATTTGCGGCGCTTCAGACCATTGTCATGGACGACCTGGATGAGGCCCCCGCCCGCGCCTATGCGCAATCGCTGGACCGGCTGCGCGCCGCCGGGGCCATCATCGAACCGATTGATTTCCCACAGATCGCCCGGCCCCACGCGGATTCGGGCATGTTGTACACCGCCGAGGCCTGGGCCACATGGCGCGACACCATCACCGCACAGCCCGACGTCATGTTCGCCCCCATCCGCGAGCGGTTTGAGGCCGGGGCCGCCCACAGCGCCGCCGATTTCATCGCCGCCTGGCAGCGCATCCGCGCCATGCGCGCCGACTGGGTCAAGGCGACCGCAGGCTTTGACGCCGTCCTGTGCCCGACAGCCCCCAACCTGCCGGAAAAGGTCGAGACGCTGATGGAACTGGGCGACACCTATGTGCAGGCCAACCTGCGCACCCTGCGCAATACCCGGATCGGCAACCTGCTGGGCGGGGCCATCATAACCCTGCCCACGGGCACGCCGTCCTGTGGCATCTCGCTGATGGGCACACCGATGGGTGAACACCGGTTGCTGCGGCTGGCCGCCGCCGCAGAGGCCGCTCTGGCCTGACAAAACCCGGCGGACTGCGGCTTTCACGTCACATCGCCCTTTGGCAGGTCCTTGATTCTGGACAGAACCCCCTGTTTTTCCGTATCCTGCGGACAAACGCGGGGCACGCAATGATCCCGCATACCTTGAGGCAGTACTGGCAGATGTTCCCCGAACGGTTTTCGAACCTACCGGCCTATGCGTTCCCGCGTCTGCGGGCCCTTCTGGATTCGCAAGAACCCGGCGGTCCGGTGCTGCACATGTCCATCGGAGAGCCGAAACACGCCTTTCCGCCGTGGATCACGCAAATCATCACCGATCACGCGGCTGAATTTGGCCGCTACCCACCGAACGAGGGCACGCCGGAACTGCGCGCCGCCATCGCGGGCTGGCTGAACCGCCGTTATGGCGTGACGATGGACCCTGACACGCAGATCATGTCGCTGAACGGCACCCGTGAGGGGCTGTACAACACCGGCATGGCGCTCTGTCCCGAGCGCAAGAACGGCCAGCGCCCGACCGTGCTGATGCCGAACCCGTTTTATCAGGTCTACATGATCTCGGCGATTTCGGTGGCGGCAGAGCCAGTCTTTGCCCCGGCCACCGCCGAAACCGGCCACCTGCCGGATTATGCCGGATTGCCCACGGATGTGCTGGACCGCGCGGCGCTGTGTTACATCTGTTCGCCCGCGAACCCGCAGGGGGTCATGGCCTCCGAGGCGTATTGGCGCGACCTGATCACGCTGGCCGAAAAACATGACTTCCAGATCGTCGCCGACGAATGCTATTCAGAGCTTTACCGCCAGACACCGCCCACCGGCGCGCTGGAGGTTGCCGCCGCGATGGGCGCAAACCCTGAGCGGGTCATCTCCTTGCATTCGCTGTCGAAACGCTCCAATCTGCCCGGTCTGCGCTCGGGCTTTGTGGCCGGTGGACCCGACAGCATCGCCCGTTTGCGCCAGTTGCGCGCCTATTCGGGCGCGCCGGTGCCGCTGCCGTTGCAGCGGGTGTCAGAGGCGCTCTGGACCGATGAGGACCACGTGCGCGAGAATCGCGCGCTCTGGGTGCAGAAATACGCGCTGGCGGATGAGGTTCTGGGCCATGTGCCGGGGTACATGTCGCCACAGGCGGGCATGTTCCTCTGGCTGCCGGTTCAGGACGGTGAGGCGGCGGCGCTGAAGCTGTGGACACAGACCGGCGTCCGGGTGCTGCCCGGCGCCTATCTGTCGCGCGACACCGACGGCGGAAATCCGGGGCAGGGGTATATCCGCGTGGCGCTGGTGGCGCCCTACGACGAAACCAAAGACGGGCTGACCCGAATCCGGGACTGCCTGTTTGTATAATAACAAGACCGACGAGGCGACGATGGCAACTTTTCAGGCACGGGGACGCGATCCTCTGTTCGACACCAATACGGCCGCCACGCTGGAAAAGCGGGGCCGCGAACTGATCGGGCTGGCGCTGATCGCGCTGGGGCTGATGGTGGGTGCCATGATTGCCTCTTACACGCCGGAGGACCCGTCGTGGCTGTCGGCAACGGACGCGCCGGTGCAGAACTGGATGGGCCGTCTGGGGGCCTATGTGGCCGCGCCGCTGTTCATGATCATCGGGCTGGGGGCGTGGTCGCTGGCGACGGTGCTGATCGTCTGGGGCGCACGCATGGCGCTGCATCAGGGCAATGGCCGCGCCTTCACCTGCCTGATCTTCTCGCCGATCTTCGTGGCGCTGTCGGCGGTCTATGCCTCGGGCCTGCCGGAAACCACCGGATGGACGCATCACTTTGGTCTGGGCGGGCTGTTTGGCGACATGATGATGGGCTCTGTCCTGAACGTGCTGCCGGTCGCGCCCGCAATCGGGCTCAAGGTTGTGCAACTGGGCCTTGGCGCGGGGATCATCGTGCTGGGGGCCTTTGTGCTGGGCTTTACGCGGGCCGAGCTGAAACGCATCGCGCGGTTCCTGATTGTCAGCCTTGTCATGGTCTACGCCACGGTGGTGCGGCTGCTGGGTCTTGGGGCCAATGGCGCTGTGGGCGCTGCGCAGCGTTTGCAGGCCGCATCCGCTGACCGCCGCGCCGCCAAGGCAGAGCGCCGTGCGGCAGAGGCTGTTGCCGTGGCCGCCGCCGCCGAAACCTATGCCGAACCGGCCCCCGCTGCCATGCCCTCTGCGGCGCGCGTGCTGCGGGCCGACATGGGCGTGCCGCCCTCTCCCGAGGCCGACCTTTATGACGCGGATGAGGACCTGATCGAACTCGCCCCCGCGCCGCAGCCGGAGAAACCCGGCTTTCTGTCGCGCATGATCCGCCGGTCCGAACCGGGCCCGATGCCAGAGCCGGAACTGGTCGACCGCCAGATCGACCACGATGTCGAAGTGCCCGGAGAGGACCGCATCCGTGCCAAGATCGCCAAAGCGGTGAGATCCCGCCACACCGTTCTGCCCGGCCGCCCGACCCCCAATATCGCCGAGACCAAGCCGCTGACGCGGGGCAGGGGGCATGGCCCGCAGCCCATCGTGTTCCGCGATACGCCGCGCGTGGCGGCTTTGCCGCCCGAACCGCCGCTGACCGCTTCGGCGCGGGCAATGCCCGCGGTGCCGCCGCTGACCGCCGCCGCCCCGTCGCCGCAGCCGCTGTCCGAGACGCTGACCGACCCGGATTGGGATGTCCATGAGCCCGAGGCAGAGATGCTGGCCGACCCCGCGCCGCAGGCCGCCCCCCGCGTCCTGCCCCGCGTGCCCGAGGTCGACCCGGAGGTCGACGCCACTCTCTATTCCGACCTCAGCGATTTCGACGACTACGGCGACGAGGACGACGCCGAGATCCTGACCGACGATTACCGCCCCGAACCGGCCCCGCAGCCGGTGCAGGCGCGCGCCGCCGTGCCGCTGCCGGAACCCAAAAAGGTTGTGCAACAGCCGATCCGCAAGCCGATCCTGCCGTCCAAACGCGCGCAGGCAGAGGCGCAGCCCTCGCTTAGCTTTGACGACAATACGCCGGACTACGAACTGCCGCCGCTGTCGCTGCTGATGTCGCCCGACAAGATCGAGCGTCACGTTCTCAGCGACGAGGCGCTGGAGGAAAACGCCCGGATGCTGGAAACCGTGCTGGACGACTATGGCGTCAAGGGGGAGATCGTCTCTGTTCGCCCCGGCCCGGTTGTCACCATGTATGAACTGGAACCCGCGCCGGGTCTCAAGGCGTCGCGCGTCATCGGCCTTGCCGATGATATCGCGCGCTCCATGTCGGCGCTGTCCGCCCGCGTGTCTACCGTGCCGGGCCGCAGCGTGATCGGCATCGAACTGCCGAACGACAATCGCGAGATGGTGTCGTTCCGCGAAATCCTCGCCGGGCGCGACTACGGCGACGGCAAGCACAAGCTGCCGCTGGCGCTGGGCAAGGACATCGGCGGCGCGCCGGTTGTGGCCAACCTTGCCAAGATGCCTCACCTGCTGATTGCCGGGACCACCGGCTCGGGCAAGTCGGTGGCGATCAACACCATGATCCTGTCGCTGCTCTACAAACTGTCCCCCGAAGACCTGCGCATGGTGATGATCGACCCCAAGATGCTGGAACTCAGCGTTTATGACGGCATCCCGCACCTGCTGTCGCCTGTTGTGACCGACCCGAAAAAGGCGGTTGTCGCCCTGAAATGGGTCGTGGGCGAGATGGAAGACCGCTATCGCAAGATGTCCAAGATGGGGGTGCGCAACATCGACGGCTACAATGGCCGGGTCGAGGACGCGCAGTCCAAGGGGGAGATGTTCAGCCGCACGGTGCAGACCGGCTTTGACGACGACACCGGAGAGCCGGTGTTCGAGACAGAGGAATTCGAACCCAGGAAAATGCCCTACATCGTCGTCATCGTCGACGAGATGGCCGACCTGATGATGGTCGCGGGCAAAGAGATCGAGGCCTGTATTCAACGTCTGGCGCAGATGGCGCGGGCCAGCGGAATCCACCTGATCATGGCCACGCAGCGTCCCTCGGTCGACGTGATCACCGGCACGATCAAGGCGAACTTCCCCACCCGGATTTCCTTTCAGGTGACGTCCAAGATCGACAGTCGCACCATCCTTGGCGAAATGGGCGCAGAGCAACTGCTGGGCATGGGCGACATGCTGTATATGGCGGGCGGGGCCAAGATCACCCGCTGCCACGGGCCGTTCGTCAGCGACGAAGAGGTCGAGGAGATCGTCAACCACCTCAAGGCCTTCGGACCGCCGGACTATGTCGGCGGCGTGGTGCAGGGGCCTGACGACGAAAAGGCCGACGATATCGACGCGGTTCTGGGGCTCAACACCGGCGGCAATACCGGCGGCGAGGATGCGCTGTACGATCAGGCGGTGGCGATTGTCATCAAGGACCGCAAATGCTCGACCTCCTACATCCAGCGCAAGCTGGGCATCGGCTATAACAAGGCCGCGCGGCTGGTCGAACAGATGGAGGACGAGATGGTCGTCTCTTCTGCGAACCACGTCGGCAAGCGTGAGATTCTGGTGCCCGAGCAGCAATAAGTCCGGCACCTCGACCAGCTTTCCAAAAGGCCGCCCTTCCGCCGGGGCGGCCTTTTGCCGTGCCGGTTGCGACGGCGGCCCAACCGGGGCAGGCGCTCATGTGGTCATGGGCATTGACCCGCTGAATTCCATCATGGGGTTGATTGGCGGCGAATGGCTGACGATATCGGGCTGAACAGGGCTGCTATCGCATGACCGCAGGCTTCATGCGACAAACGCACCAAACGAGCAGGAAGGAAGACCATGATCCGCACGCTACTCGCCCTTGTCACGCTGGTGACGTTTGCGCTGCCCGCCAGCGCCCAGCAACTGTCCCTGAACGAGGTGTCAAAGTACCTCAACGGGATCACCTCGGCGACCGGGACATTCACCCAGATCAACTCGGACGGCACGATTTCGACCGGGGATATCGCCATCAAGCGCCCCGGCAAGGTGCGCTTTGACTACAACCCGCCGGAACGGTCGCTGGTCATGGCGACGGCGGGCGCGGTCTATATCCTTGACCGCAAGCTGAACGCCCGCCCCGACACCTATCCGCTGCGCCAGACGCCGCTGTCGATCATCCTCGACCGCAAGGTCGACCTTGGCCGCGCGGGCATGGTGGTGGGACATGGCTATGACGGCACCGCCACCACGGTGACGGCGCGGGACCCGGACCACCCCGAATACGGCACCATTCAGCTCAAGTTTACCGGCGCGCCGGTGGAACTGCGGCAATGGGTGATCACCGATGGCAATGGCTCTCAGACCACGGTGATCCTTGGCGGGTTGCAAAAGGGCAACGTGCCCAACAGCCAGTTCTCGATCGACGCCGAACTGGCCAAGCTGAAGCCGTAACGCCGGTTGGTTGGGCCGCCTCAGCGGGCGGCCCGGCATCCCTTGAGCTGTTGCTGGTACACAACCGACCGTTCGCCAACCTGCGATGAGACCCGCAGCAGCCACGACTTTGCGTTGTAGCTGCCCCGGCGATAGCCCGAACGGCCCTCATGATAGGCAAGGTAGTGCCGCCGCGCGTCCGACATCGGGATGCCCAGCTCCTCATGCGATTTCTTCATGTACCAGCCCATGAAATCGGTCGCGTCGCGGATATTGTCCCGCCGCGCGCCCCGGCGGGCCCCTTCGGCGAGGTATTCCTTCCATGTGCCGTCCAGCGCCTGACTGTAGCCAAAGGCAGAGCTTTGACGCCCCACCGGAATCACGCCCAGACGGTACTGG
The DNA here is from genome assembly GCF_048262615.1 of Antarctobacter sp. Classification (GTDB taxonomy): domain Bacteria; phylum Pseudomonadota; class Alphaproteobacteria; order Rhodobacterales; family Rhodobacteraceae; genus Antarctobacter. The sequence goes on along the minus strand of NZ_JBLXFB010000005.1, from coordinate 75,047 downwards.
AACGGGGTCCGCGCATCGCTGTCGAACTTGCTTTCCTGATAGATGGTCGCCATCTGCACATGCACCGGTACGCCCCAACGGCGCTCGGTCTTGCGGAAGGCCTGATAATATCCCGGTCGCTGTTCCAAAATGGAACAGGCGTTGTCCAGGTTGCGCGGTGATGACCCCGAGCCACCGCCACCGCCCCCGCAAGAGGCCGCCAGCAGCACGATCACCAAGGCGCGAAGGACTCTGCTCATTTGCCACTCGCCTCGTTTTGTCTTTTTGTTAAAGCTATTTTAGCCGATTGCGCCTGAGGAGGGAATCACATTTCCTTCAAGACGCAGATCGCCGCTGTGCGGGCCTCGCACCTTGGGGCCGAGTGGGGTAAAGGTCCGCAGTCTGCACTGTTGGCGTGTGAGTCACAGAGTGTTTCTGGGCAATTTAAGGCGAAAGTTGGACAACGCCCCGGCGTTGACGGTATCAAGGGGTATGAAGAGGTCTGTCATGTTGCACAATCGCGCGAAGTATCACCTTGGTCAGGTTGTCCGCCATCGCAAGCATCCCTTTCGGGGGGTGGTCTTTGACGTGGACCCGGAATTCTCGAACACCGACGAATGGTATGAGTCGATCCCCGAGGACAGCCGCCCCTCGAAGAAACAGCCGTTTTATCACCTGCTGGCGGAAAACGACCAAAGCTTTTACGTGGCTTATGTGTCCGAACAAAACCTCGTTGCCGACTATTCCGGAGAGCCGGTGGATCACCCCGACATCCCCGATCTTTTTGGCGCGTTCGAGGACGGCGCGTATGAGCTGCACTTCCAGATGAACTGAGGCCGGGCAGGGGGGCTGCGGGTATCCCTGTCCCGGACCTGACCTGGGGCCACGCTTTCCGCGCGCGGTCAGCGCGTCCTCACGCCTGCCGCCGCGCCCAGTCTGCGGCATCGTCCAGCCGGTCATCACCCCAGAACACCTCATCCCCGACAACAAAACTGGGAGAGCCGAAGACGCCGATTTTCTGCGCGGTTGCCGTTTGCCGCGCCAGCGCGTCGCCGATCTCTTTGCCTTGCGCGCGCGCCAGCACCGTCGCAGGGTCTTGCCCCACGGCACGCAGGCTGTCGCTCAGGTTCGGCTCGCTGCCTGCTTCCTGTCCGTCCTGAAACCAGCGTCGGTAGGTGTCCACCGTATAGGCCTCACCCCAGCCCTCGGTCATGCCCAGCAGCGCCACCCGGTTGGCCAGCGGCAGATGCGGCAGGGGATAGGGCGCGGGCACCCGGATCGGCAGGCCATATAGCTGGGCCCGCCGTTCCATATCGCGCCACATGTAGGCGGTCTTGACCGGCTTGTCGCGGAACGGAATGTTGTTTTGCGCCACCATGATGTGACGCACGTCGAACGGCCGCCATGTGACGTCCAGCCCGTTGTCGCGGGCATAACCGCCCATACGCATCACCGTCAGATAGCTGTAGGTGCTGCCGATCGAATACCAGAAATCCAGCTTGGCCATGTGCTCCCCCCGCCCGCTCGGGGCAAGGGTACAGTGTCAGGGCCGAGTCGGCAAAACAGACCGCGTCAGAGCGCGGCTTTCACGGCACTCAGGAAATCCGCCACATCCGCCTCTGTGGTGGACCAGCTGCACACCAGCCGCCCGGTGGTCATAGCCTCTGAGGAAGTCGGCGCATTGCCCATGAAGTGATAGACAGCCCCCGCCGCCTTGACCGCATCATGCACCCGGCGGGGCGCGCGGAAAAACAGCATGTTGGCGCGGGTCTTGTTCAGGATTTCGACCCCCAGCGCCGCCAGCCCCTCGGCCAGCGCCGCGCCGCGCGCATTGGCCCGCGTCGCCAGATCGCGCCACAGGTCGTCCTCCAGATAGGCCAGAAACTGCGCCGCCACATAGCGGTGCTTGGAATACAGATGGCCCGCCCGCTTGACCCGCAGTTCAAACTCCTGCGCGCGGGAATAGCCGCTGCTGGCAGGCGCGTCGGGATCAAAGATCACCACCGCCTCGGCGTCCATCAACCCGTTCTTGGTGCCGCCAAAGACAGCAATATCGACGCCGATCTTCCACGTCATTTCGGCGGGCGTACAGCCCAGCGTGACGCAGGCATTGGCCAGCCGCGCGCCGTCCAGATGCACCGGCAGACCGAACCCCTTGGCCACATCGCACAGCGCCGCCACCTCATCTACCGAATAGACGTTGCCGCCCTCGGTTACATTGGTGATCGACACCGGCCCGCGCTGCGGCCCGTGGACGCCCCGGTTGCCTTCACCCTCGATCGCCGTGCGCAGAGTAGCGGGCGTCATCACGTCCCCCTCGGACACCAGCGTCAGCTTGGCCCCGCCGGTGTAGAACTCGGGCGCGTTGCACTCATCCTCGTGGATATGCGCGTGCTGCGTGCAAAAGATCGTCCCGAACGGCGGGCACAGCGTCGCCAGAGCCAGCGCATTTGCCGCCGTTCCCGTCGCCACCAGATAAACCGCCGCGTTTGGTGCCTCGAACAGATCGCGCACCCGGTCGGCCACCTCTGCCGTCACCGCGTCGCCGCCATAGCTGGCCGCGTAGCCGGTGTTCACACGGGCCAAAGCCTCCAGCACCTGCGCCGGGACCGGCCCGGCATTGTCGGATGCAAAGTTCATCTCGGCTCCTCGATGATGTGATCTTCCCAGTCGTCTTCGTCGATCTCGAACTCGGGCACCGTCATGCCCTGCACCGACACACCCGCCGCATGGACAGAGTCCGCGGTGCCGGAAATCAGCGGATGCCAGTCATACAGCGGCTCACCGTTCCACAGCAGCTTGTAGGCGCAGGTTTCCGGCATCCAGTAGACGTGCTTGTGAATGTTGGATGGCGACATCACGATACATTCCGGCACAAACTGGTGCCGGATTTCATATTGTGCGCAGCGGCAGGTGGCATCGTCGAACAGACGGCAGGCGACGCGGGTCAGGGCGACTTCGCCGGTCTCTTCGTCCTCCAGTTTGTTCAGGCAGCATTTGCCACAGCCGTCGCACAGCGCCTCCCATTCCCGCGGATTCATGTCGCGCAGGCGTTTCTTTTCCCAGAAACGCGGGGTCAGGCCGCTGCGGTCGATGGGATCGCTCATAGCGCGGCCAGAATCTCGCGGGCGCGCAGGCAATCCGCATCCATCTGGGTGATCAGCGCGTCCAGCCCGTCGAATTTCAGCTCTGGCCGCAGATAGTCGACCAGACCCACCGACAGCGTCGCGCCGTACAGATCGCCGGTGAAGTCGAACAGGAAGGTCTCGATATTGGGGACCTCGCCGTTGAACATGGGGCGGACGCCAATGCTGGCCGCGCCGTGATAGCTGCCCTTGTGCGGTCCGTCGCGCACGTCGACCAACACGGCATAGACGCCGAAATGCGGCGGGTGCAGCCCGTCGATGGACATGTTCGCCGTCGGATAGCCCAGCACGCGGCCGCGCTGCTCGCCGCCGATCACTTCGCCCTCGATCCGGTGCCAATGGCCCAGCAGGGCGGCGGCGTCGCGCGGGCGCCCCTCGGTCAGCGCCTCGCGGATCGCGGTCGATGAGACCTGCACACCGTTCGTTTCCAGCAAGTCCGCCACCGTCACGCCGAATCCCATCTCTTTGCCATACCGCTGCAACGACTCGACATTGCCGGCGCGGGATTTGCCGAAACAGAAATCCGCGCCGACCACCACATTGACCAGCCCGAAGCCCTTGCAGATCACCCGCTCGGCAAAGTCGCGCGGCGTCAGCGACGCCAAAGCGGTGTTGAAGTTCAGCTGATACAGCCGCTCGACCCCCAGTTTCTCCAGTCGCGCGGCGCGCGCCTCAGAGTTCATCAGCCGAAAGGGCGGTGCGTCGGGGGCGAAATACTCGCGCGGGTGCGGCTCAAACGTCATCACCCCCAAAGGCGCGCCGGGTGCGGCCTGCCGCGCCAGATCAATCACCGCCTGATGGCCCAGATGGACGCCGTCGAAATTGCCGATGGCGGCGCTGGCGCCCCGGTCTTCGGCCCGTGTGTACTGATAGTCTCGAATGATCCGCATGGGCTTTCCGTTACCGGGCCACGGCACCGCGCGCAAGCGCAAGCCGGGTCAGGACAGCCGCGCCAGCGCCGCCGCGATCCGCGCGACGCCCTCACCGATCCGCCCGGAGGGGATAGAGCTATAGCCCAGCCGGTAGAACTGACGCGGCGGGTCCTCGCCGGAGAAAAACGCCTTGCCCGGCTCGATCATCACGCTGTCCGCGCGCAACCGCTCTGCCAGACCCCCCGTATCCACCCCATCCGGGGCCTGCATCCACAGGCTCGACCCGCCATGCGCGCCGCGCCCCGCCACCCGCAATCCGTGCTCGGCCACCGCCGCCTCCATCACCTGCCGCCGCGATGCCAGCGCCTTGCCGATGCGCCGGATCAGCGCGTCGTAATGGCCAAGGCTCAGGAACTGCGCCGCCGTGCGCTGGATATGTCCCGGCGGATGCCGCAACACGCTGGCCCGCAGCGCGCGTGCCTCGCGGATAAACGGCGCGGCCCCCACCAGATAACCCAGCCGCAGCCCCGGAAACAGCGACTTGGAAAAGCTGCCGACATAAACCACCCGCCCATCCTCATCGAGGCTCTTGAGCGCCGGACTGGGCGGCGTCAGATACGACATCTCGAACTCGTAATCATCCTCGACGATCAGCGCGCCCAGCTCTGCCGCCCGCGCCAGCAACGCCCGCCGCCGCGCCAGCGGCAGCGTGGCCGAGGTCGGGCACTGGTGGCTGGGGGTGGTGAAAATGACCCGCGTGCCCTCCGGCACCTGCTCGGGCGGCAAGCCGTGCTCATCCACCGGCACATGCCGCAACGGGCTGCCCGCCTGCCGCAGGATCTGCCGCAGCGCCGGATAACACGGGTCTTCGACCGCCACCGGCCGCCCCACCGCCAGCACCTGCGCCGCAATCCACAGCGCGTTCTGCGCCCCCATGGTGATCAGGATCTCATCGGGCCGCGCAAGGATGCCGCGCCGGGGCAGGGTGTGGCGCGCGATAAAGCTCACCAGTTCCGGGTCATCCGCATCGAACTGATCCTGCGTCAGGGCATCGAAATTCCGCGCCCCCAGCGCCTGCATCGCACAAAGCCGCCAGTTGGCATGGTCAAACAGCGTCGGATCCGCCTGCCCGTAGATGAAAGGATAGCGATAGCGCGTCCAGTCGGCGGGCTTGCCCATGCCCAGCGGCTGACCGTCGTCGAACCGCTGCGCCAGAGCCGCGCTCCAGTCGACACGGTCACCCCGCTCCGGCGGCGTCTCGAACACCGGCGGCTCCGGCGCGTTGTCGCTGACAAAATACCCCGACCGCCCGCGCGAGGTCAGAAAGTCGTTGGCCAACAACTCGGTATAGGCCAGCGTCACGGTGATCCGACTGACCCCCAGATGCCGCGCCAGCTTGCGCGTCGAAGGCAGCTTTTCGCCCCGCCGAAACCGCCCGGCAAGAATGCCCTCCGCCACCATCTGCTGAATGCGCGCCTGCAAGGTGCCCTGCACATTGGGCGACAGATGAAAGGTCTCGACAGGGATGGCCATGGACGCAGGATAGACTGGCCCGAAAATCCGCGCAATCTGGACTTATCGCTGACCCTCAGGCTTCTTCTTTGTCCAAATACACCCGGGGGTTTGGGGGCAGAGCCCCCGTCCTGCCTATCCGCTGGGCGACACCCGCTCCCCAAAGATGGCCGATCCGACGCGGATATGGGTCGCGCCAAAAGCGATGGCCTGTTCGAAATCGCTGCTCATCCCCATCGACAGCCCGTTCAACCCGTTGCGCGCGGCGATCTTCCCAAGCAGGGCGAAATGCAGGCTGGGCGTCTCGTCGACCGGGGGAATGCACATCAACCCGCGCAGCGGCAAATCCATCGCGCGACACTCTTGGATAAACGCGTCCGCGTCGCCCGGCAGAATGCCCGCCTTCTGCGGCTCCTCACCGGTGTTCACCTGAATGAACAGGTCCGGGCAGCCTCCCTCGTCCTGCGCCAGCCGCGCGATGGTTTTGGCCAGCTTGGGCCGGTCCACTGAATGGATCGCCTCGAACAGGTCAAAGGCTTGCCGCGCCTTGTTGGTCTGCAAGGGGCCGATCAGATGCACCGACACGCCGTCGAACCGTGCCCGGAAATCGGGCCATTTGCCCGCCGCCTCCTGCACGCGGTTCTCACCGAACAGGCGGTGGTCCTGCTCCAGAACCGCCGCGATCCGCTCTGGCGGTTGCACCTTGCTGACCGCGATCAGATGCACCTCATCCGTGGACCGGCCCGCCTCGGCGCAGGCTTTTGCGATCCGTGCCTGAATTTCGCTCAACCCCATGGTTCGTCTCCCCATGCCTCGATAAAGGGCGCCAGCTCGGCCTCGTATGTTTTCCACGCGTCCCGCCGTCCGGCATGGATCGGCTGGCGCACCTGTGTCAGGCTCAGCGTTTTCACATCTTTCTTGGAGGTGTGGAAGTTGAGACAGGCCTCTTCCCACTCCAGCCCTGCGGCGGCGACCAGCGCGCGCGCCTGCGGCTCGGGGTCGCTGACCAGTTCGTCATACCGCACCTCGTGGATACGGTCGGGCAGGCGGGCCTTCCAGTGCTCGACCGAGCGGCGGAACATCTTGATCGCATGAGCGATGTCGGCCAGGTCGTTGGCGTAACGGTGGGTGCCCAGCTTGAAGTGGTTCTTGTAGATCGACAGCGCGGTATCGCGCGGGTCGCGATGGACGACAATGATCCGCGCGCCGGGCAGACCACGTGCCACAAGGCCAAAGATCATATGCGTCTGGATCGACTTGTCGGTGACAACGCCCGTGGTGCGTCCGGTGTCACGGCGCACCAACCGGGCATAGGTCTCGGCCCAGCGGCCCAGTTTCATCGGCGACAGCTTGGCCAGCGGGGCCATCTTGTGCGCGGGGCCAAAGTGCAGCACCGCCTGTTTCAGCGCGTGGCCCAGCTCGCCGCCCGGATGGGCCTGACTGTGGCTGGCGATGATCTGTTCGACAAGGGTTGTGCCCGACCGCGGCATCCCGGTGACAAAAACCGCGCGCGGTGCCTGTTCGGGTCCGACAGGGGTGTAATCGTCGGTCTCCTGCGCATCCAGGAAAGCCCGCCACTCGGCATCGCGTTCATCCGCGTCAAAGGGGGCAATCTTGCGCTGCAATTGGTTGGCGGGTGCGAGATAGCCAAACACCTTGTCCGGCGCGCCGGTCTCTTCCATCGCCTTCGCCAGACCGTATCCCAGATGCATCCGCGACATTTCCGAGATCGACTCGTCTTTCCACAGCGCCTGCATCTGGCCGATCAGCGGCTCGTCCTTCTTCATCTTCCGACCGGCGGTCAGGACGCGGTAGGTCTCGCCCTCCTTGGGCGCGCGTTTGATCAGAAAGCGCAGGATTTCTTCGGCCTTGGCGAATGCACCGATATGTTGAAGATAGACGGCCTTTTCCGCGCGCGGCTGGAACTGGTTCGGGTCCAGCATGATCAGCCGGTCATGGCATTCCAGCGCGCGGGCCGAATTGCCCAGCCGGGCATTGGCCTCGATCGCGGTCTTGAGAACAAGCTTTTCGTTGGGCTTCTTTTCCAGCGCGCGATCCAGTTCCCGGATCTGCGCGGGTGTATCGCCTTTGGCCTCGGCAATTCGCGCAAGGTGGAAATGAATCTCCGCCGCACCCTTGGTGGGCAGCAGCAACCCTTTCAGGGTGCTTTCCGCCGGGCCAAGCTGGCCTTTTTCGATTTGGGTCAGCGCGCGGGCGAATTGCGCCTTGATCTGCTGGGGCGTCATTGGGGCTCTCTTATGTCCGCTGTGCGCCCGTTGTTCCAAAAGAAAAGAGCGGACGCAAGCGCCCGCTCTTCCCTAAACCAGTTGGTTTGGTGTCCTTAGAAGGACATTGCCAGACCAAACGAGTAGCTGTCGTTGGAACCAGCAACTGCGCCGAAGCGGCCGTCGCCGAGACCGAAGACTGCGAGCGGGATGTCTGCGTCGCTCGAGCCGTAGCCGAACTGAACTTCCAGACCGCCACCCAGGTCATAGTTCACGGCAACACCGTAACCGGTGTTGGTGAAGCCGGGGCCGGAGTACTCACCGTAGTTGGCCGAAACGGTCAGGGCGTTCATGGAGTAACCCAGGCCCAGACCCCAATGGTCAACGGTGGTGCCGGCAACGTCGGTTTCCGAGTAGTTCACAATGGCCTGGAGGCCGTTGTCGAACGTGGTGTCAACCGAGATACCCATGACTTCGATGTCTGCGCCACCGAGGTCGACCGACTGGTAACCAAGGCCAACGCCGAGGTCGAGGCCAGCAAGCTCACCCGAGTATTTGAAGCCGATGCCCCAAACCGGGTCAAAGGTGCCGGTGTCGTCGATTTCAGCGGAGATCGCGAACGAGAACGCGTCGAAGGAGTAATCGAAGCGAGCGATCTGACCGTCGAAGGTGCCGTCGAGGCCGCTGTTGAAGTTGAAGCCGGTGTGCGTGGTGTGGTCGTCAGCGATGGAACCGCCGATGCCAACTTCTTTCATGGCCCAGTCGAACGCACCGTCGGTGTCGCCCATGGTCAGGGTGGCGCCGCCGTATGCGATGAAGACTGCGAAGTCATCTTCAACGGTGGTTGCGATACCGCCGGCAGCTTCTTCCAGCTTGATCTTCGAACCGAAGGTCAGGCCGTTGTCAGCTTCGCCCGAGAGGGTGAAGGTGATGTCGGTGTCGGTGTGGAACTGAGCGGTGGCCAGGTGATCACCATCGATGATACCCATTTCGGCGTTACCGGTGACCTTGACTTCGGCCGCGGCGAAGCCTGCGGTTGCAACCAGTGCGGTGGTCGCGAACAGGATCTTTTTCATTGTTTCCCTCATGTGTTCAAAGGCACGTACCAGACCGATGCTCCGGCCTTGATGGACTTTCTATGCGCTTTGGCAGGTGGCCAATGCAAGCCATCGGGAATTGTCATTCGCAACAAGGGCACCAGTGATGCGATATTGCCACAAGGGTATTTGCCGCCCCCTATCTTTATACGCGATAGCAGCGTCTTGCGGCGAATTTTGGGCGAAAACCCGCCGATGATCCGCGCTTGCCGCAGGTCGCGCGCGCTTGTATGGAGGGCGTCGATGTTTTCGGCAAAGAGGGCCTGTCATGACCATGTCGCGAATCCTAGTTGGCACCTCTCTGGTGGCGATCATGCTTGTGACCTCGGGCTGCGGCACCTTTGGTGGCAACCGCAAGCCGCGCCAGCCGGTCGAGACCCGCTCTGCCGATGAGATTTTCAAGGAACTGGACGCCGAGAAGGGCGATACAGGGCCGGAAAGCACGATCTGGGACATCTTCAAGAAGCGCGAAGACCCCGGCCGTGTCGGCGCGGTGAACCGCTATCTGTGGAATTCGGCGCTGGATGTGCTGGACTTCCTGCCGGTGGAAACGATCGACCCGTTCTCGGGGGTGATCACCACCGGTTACGGCACTCCGCCGGGCGGTGGCCGCGCCTACCGCGCGACGATCCTGATCAGCGACCCGGCGCTTGACGCGCGCTCGCTCAACATTGCGCTGCACACCCGCTCCGGTCCGGTGGACCCGGCGACGGTGCGCGCGATCGAGGATGCGATTCTGACCCGCGCCCGCCAGTTGCGCAAGGAAGACAGCAGATTCTGAACCTGCCCCACGGGCAGCCCTGCGTTACACCCGTTGACCGCTTCCGACGCCGGAAGCGGTCTTTTTTATCGCGCCAAGGGGAGGGCGGACAACAGCCGGGGCCGGGGGCCGGAGCGATGGAGCCTAATCGTGCGGCGGCCGCGCCGCCATAGCGCCCAGCCGGTCCACCCAGTCCAGATGCTGCGGCAGGCAGACGCTTTGCAGGTCGTATTTCTCGCGCACCAGCGCTCGCGCATTGGCCCCCAGACGCGCCCGTGTCTCTGCATCGTCCAGCAATGCGCCGATCCGGTCGACCAGCGCGGCGCGGTCAAAGAAATCCACCATCCAGCCGGTCTCATCCTCGGTCATGACCTCGCGCACCGGGGCGGTGTCGCTGGCCACAATCGCGGCCTCGGCGCTCATCGCCTCCAGCAGCGACCATGACAGCACAAACGGGTAGGTCAGATAGACGTGCACCCGGCTGACCTGCAACATCGCCAGAAACCGGTCGTAGGGCACCCGGCCCAGAAAATGCACCCGCTTCCAGTGCGGCGTGGGAATAGTGCCGCGCACCTCGTCGATGAAGATCTGTTTCCACGACTGCCCCTTGGGCGGTTTCGATCCATAAGAGGTGCCGTCCCCGCCCAGAAGGACCACATGGGCGTTCGGGCGTTGCTTCAGCAGGTCGGGCAGGGCGCGCATGAACACGTGATAGCCGCGATAGGGCTCCAGATTGCGGTTGATGAAGGTGATGACCTCATCGTCGCGGGTCAGGGTCAGGTTTTCGTCGATCTGCAATTGCGCTTGCGGATTCGGGCGCACCAGATCGGTGTCGATGCCGTCATGCGCCACGGTCAGCCGCTGTTGCCAGCGGTCCGGAAAGGTCGCCGCCTGAAATCGGGTCGGCGAGATGCCCGCGTCCATGACCTCTTCGTGCATCCGGTTGTTGAGGTTCTTCATCCGGATTCGCAGCCTGTCCCCGGCGGGGTTCTTGGTGGGAAACTCGGGGTCGAAGTTGATGAAGGTCTCGGTGGTCAGGTGGTACAGCTCACAATACAGGCCCAGCCGCGCGGTGGGCCAGACGTCCTTGAGGAACATGCTTTCGCCCCAGCCGTGATGGGCGCAGATCACATCCGGCTCAAACCCCTGTTCTTTCAGCGACACCGCGCCGCGATAACAGGAGGTGGCGCGCAGGATCTTGGTCTCGAAATCCGCCAGCCAGGGGTGGATGCCCTTGGTCGAGGCGCCTTTGACCTCATAGGGGATGATCCGCACGCCCTGCCATGTCTGCGGCTCTTTCACCTTGCAGGTCAGCGCCACCACCTGATGGCCCCGCGCGGCCAGCGCCGGGGCCAGATGTTTGTATTGCCCCGGAAAGTTCTGGTGGATCAGAAGGATCTTCATCTGCGCGTTCCCCGGAGCCGTGCCGCCCCTTGTTCTGGTGTGCCTCGGCGCCAGTATAAACGCTGCGGGGCAAAAGGGAATCGGTTGCGGGCATTGGTAGGGGGGCAATGGGGGCGCTGCCCCCGGCTCCCTCCGGTCGCCTCCCCCGGGTGTATTTTGACAGAGAAGAAACCGGGGGCGATACGCGGGGCGCGGGCCTCCGGTGGCATCGGCCGGGGGCAGGGGGGCGATTCTGCCGAGCCTCTGGACGATTGCGCCCGCGCGCCCTATCACCCGCCCGAAGACTTGCCCGCCGGAGGACATCCTATGTCGCGTTACGACCCCGCTGAGATCGAGCCGAAATGGCAAGCCGCCTGGGATGAGGCCGAGACGTTCAAGGCCCGCCGGAGCGGCGACAAGCCGAAATATTATGTGCTGGAAATGTTCCCCTATCCGTCGGGGCGTATCCACATCGGCCATGTGCGCAACTACACCATGGGTGACGTGATCGCCCGCTACAAGCTGTCGACCGGGCACAACGTGCTGCACCCGATGGGTTTTGACGCCTTCGGGATGCCGGCGGAAAACGCCGCGATGAAATCGGGTGGCCACCCCAAGACTTGGACCTATGACAACATCGCCACCATGGTCGGCCAGATGAAGCCGCTGGGCTTTGGCCTTGACTGGTCGCGCATGTTCGCCACCTGCGACCCGGAATACTACGGCCAGCAGCAGGCGCTGTTCCTTGATTTTCTCAAGGAAGGGTTTGTCTACCGCAAGAACGCGGTGGTGAACTGGGACCCGGTCGACATGACCGTGCTGGCCAATGAGCAGGTGATCGACGGCAAGGGCTGGCGGTCGGGCGCCGAGGTGGAACGGCGCGAGCTGACGCAGTGGTTTTTCAAGATTTCGGACATGGCGGGCGAACTTTTGGACGCCATCGACGGGCTGGATGATTGGCCTGCAAAGGTCAAGCTGATGCAGGCCAACTGGATCGGTCGGTCGCGCGGACTGGAGTTCGCGTGGGATCTGAGTACAGCTGTGCATGGCATTGAAAAGATTGACGTCTACACCACTCGTCCCGACACGCTGAAGGGTGCGTCCTTCCTTGGGGTGTCGCCGGACCATCCGCTGGTGAAAATGTTGGAAAAAGACAATCCCAAGCTGGCGGCGGCGGTGGCCGAAATGCGCAAGGGCGGCACCACGGAAGAGGCTTTGGAGAAGGCCGAGAAGCTGGGCTTTGACACTGGGTTGACCGTCAGGCACCCGCTGGACCCGTCGTGGGAACTCCCGGTCTGGGTCGCCAACTTTATCCTCATGGACTACGGCACCGGCGCGATCTTTGCCTGCCCGGCGCATGACCAGCGCGACCTCGATTTCTGCCGCAAATACGACCTGCCGGTGATCGACACCTTTGTGGCGCTCGACGATCCCAAGCCGGTCGAGGCTACCGCCTTTGTCCCGCCCAAGACCGAGAAGGTGACATGGATCGACCATTTCGCGGGCCTTGATCAGGCGACAGGCCAAGAGGCTGTCGACGCCACCATCGACTGGATGGAGGCCAGGGGCCTTGGCCGCGGCGTCGAGAAATTCCGCCTGCGCGACTGGGGGCTCAGCCGTCAGCGCTATTGGGGCTGCCCGATCCCGGTGGTGCATTGCGACACCTGCGGCGTGGTGCCGGAGAAGAAGGAAAACCTGCCCATCGCCTTGCCCGACGATGTCACATTCGACATTCCCGGCAACCCGCTGGACCGCCACCCCACGTGGCGCGACTGCGCCTGCCCGTCTTGTGGCAAGCCTGCCAAGCGTGAAACCGACACGATGGACACCTTTGTGGATTCGTCGTGGTACTTTGCCCGCTTCACCGCGCCCCATGCCGAGACGCCGACCAATCTGGATGACGCCGCCTATTGGATGAACGTCGATCAGTATATCGGCGGCATCGAACACGCGATCCTGCACCTGCTTTACTCGCGCTTTTTCGCCCGCGCGATGATTGCCACCGGCCACCTGCCGGACACCGCAAAGGAACCGTTCAACGCGCTGTTCACGCAGGGCATGGTGACCCATGCGATCTACCAGACCAAGGGCGCGGATGGCCGCCCGGTCTATCACTACCCCGAGGACGTGACGCTGGACGGCAACCGCGCCACGCTCAGAGATGGGACAGAGGTGCAGGTCATCCCCTCCGCCAAGATGTCCAAGTCCAAGAACAACGTCGTCGACCCGCAGGCCATCATCGCCACCTTCGGGGCCGATACCGCGCGCTGGTTCGTGCTGTCCGACAGCCCGCCGGAACGCGACGTCGAATGGACCGCGTCCGGGGCCGAGGCCGCGCACAAGCACCTGTCGCGCGTCTACCGGATCGCGGCGGAAATCGCCGCCTCGGATGCGCCCGAAACCAAAGAGGATGCCGCGCTCCTGAAAGAGACGCACAAAGCCATCCATGACGTCACCATGGGCGTCGAATCCTTTGGCTTCAACGCCGCCATCGCGCGGCTCTATGCCTTTACCAACGCGCTGTCGAAATCGCGCGCGGGCAAGGAGACCAAAACCTTTGCCGCGAAAGCCCTTGCCCAGCTCATGGCCCCGATGACCCCGCACCTGTCCGAGGAAATCTGGCACCTGCTGGGCGGCGAGGGGCTGATCGCCAACGCGCCCTGGCCCAAGGCGGATGAGTCGATGCTGGTCGAGGACATCGTCACCCTGCCCATTCAGGTCAACGGCAAGCGGCGCGGTGAAATCGACGTGCCCCGCGACATGCCCAAGGAAGAGGTTGAAAAGCTGGCGCTGGCACACGAAGCTGTGGTGCGGGTCCTCGACGGGGCCCAGCCGAAAAAGCTGATCGTGGTGCCGGGGCGGATCGTGAATGTCGTGGTGTAACCGAAGAACACTTCTGCTCAGCCCGCTGGCGCTTGCCGCCTGCGGGTTTACCCCGGTTTACGGGCCGCAGGGCGGCGGCACCGCCCTGCAAAACGCCGTTCTCTTGCCCAAACCGAACAATGAGGCGGCCTATTACTTCAATCGCCGCTTCGAAGAGCGGATGGGGCGCGCGGGGCCGGGCGCGCCCTACAGCCTCAGTCTGATCTTGCAGACCGACGATCAGGGCATCGGCTCGACCTCGGGCGGCAATACCACGCGCTACCGGCTGATCGGGCGGGCGTTTTTCGGTCTTGTCGACACCGGCACCGGGCAGACCCGGTTCGAAGGGCGGACAAACGCCTTTACCGGCTATTCCACCACCGGCTCTACCGTGGCCACCCGCGCGGCGGAAACCGATGCGGTGGAACGGCTGATGACCCTGCTGGCCGATCAGGTCATCGACGATCTTCTGCTGTCGGGTGTCACCCCCTCATGAAGCTGTCGCCGCGCGACGCCAACGGGTTTTTCCGCAAACCGGACCCGGCGATTGCCGGGCTGCTGATCTACGGCGAAGACGTGATGCGTGTCGCGATGAAGCGGCAAGAGACCATCAGCGCCATCACCGGACCCTCGGGCGAAGAGGAAATGCGCCTGACCCGGATGAACGGCGGCGATCTGCGCCGCGATCCGGCGCAATTGCTGGATGCGGTCAAGGCACAGGGCTTTTTTCCCGGCCCGCGCGCGGTGCTGGTCGAAGAGGCCGCCGATGGCGTGACCGAGGCGATGAAGGCGGCGCTGGCGGACTGGCGTGCGGGTGATGCGCAGATCATCGCCACCGCCGGGGCGCTGGCGGCGCGGTCCTCCCTGCGCAAGCTGTTTGAGGGCGCGAAAAACGCCTATGCGGCAGCGCTGTATAATGACCCGATGGGCCGGGCCGAGATCGAATCAGAACTGTCCCGCGCCGGTCTGAAAGCGGTTGACCAACAGGCGATGGGCGCGCTGGAACACCTCGCGCGCGATCTGACGCCGGGCGACTTTCGCCAGACCTTGGAAAAGATCGCGCTCTATAAATATCAGGACCCCACGCCGCTGACCCCCGATGAGGTGGTGCTGAACGCCCCTGCCTCTATCGAGGCGCAGATGGATGAGATTTTTCATGTGTTGGCAGAGGGCCGCACCGGCGACATTGCCCCGGTCATGCGGCGGCTGAGCGCGCAGGGCGTCGCGCCGGTGACGCTGCTGATCATGGGCACACGGCATTTCCGGACGCTGTTTGCCATCGCCTCCGCCCACGGCGGCCCGGCGCAGGGCATCGGCAAGCTGCGCCCGCCGATCTTTGGCCCGCGCCGCGACCGGATGTTGCGGCAGGCGCAGAACTGGACCGCGGCGCGGCTTGAGGGCGCGCTGACGCTGCTGATGGATACGGATCTGACGTTGCGCTCTGCCGGGCAAAAAGCGCCGCAAATGGCGTTGGTAGAGCGCGCTTTTGTGCGGCTGGCCTTTCTGGCGCGCCGCTGAGTTTTGGGAGGACAGGCATTGAGTTACACCGTTTACGGCGCGGTCCGCAGCCGCACACTCCGCGTCTTGTGGCTGCTGGAGGAACTGGGCGTGCCTTACACCCATGTCCCCGCCGGTCCGCAATCAGACGAGGTGCGCAAGATCAGCCCGCTGGGCAAGATCCCGGTGCTGGTCGAGGGCGACACCGTCCTGCGCGATTCCACGGCGATTCTGACCTATCTGGCGGACAAACACGGGGCCTTCACCTTTCCGGCGGGCACGCAGGACCGTGCGCGGCAGGACGCATGGACCTTTCGCATTCTCGATGAGGTGGAAAGCCTGCTCTGGACCGCCTCCAAGCACAGCTTTGTCCTGCCGGAGGAGGAGCGCGTGCCAGCGATCAAGGACCCGTGCCGCGCCGAATACGCCCGCAACCTGACCCGTATCATGGCAGAGGCTCAGGGGCCGTTCCTGATGGGCGACACGCCTTTGGTGCCCGACATCCTCCTGTGCCACTGTGGCGGCTGGGCACAGGCGGCCAAGTTCCCGGACGGCCCCGACAGTTTCGGCGCCTATCTCGCGACCCTGCGCGCCCGCCCTGCCTTCCAACGGGCATCGGCGCTCTAAGCACCTATACACCCGCCCCGGACCCCCAGAAACACCCGCCCCGGACCTGATCCGGGGCCTGATGTTCACCCCCCCGGAGCAAAGCCCAAAGATGAACAAAAGCTAAAACCGTCTCTGTAACCTATTGACTTTACACAGGCGGCAGTCTGTCCACACGTGGACAGCCCTATTCCTTGTCGGTCACATTCTCTTTGAACGCGGTCTCAAAAGCCGCCTGCTTGTCCGGCCCGGCCTCGGTCTGATGCTTGGCTTTCCACTCGGAAAAAGGCATCCCATAATAGATCTCGCGGGCCTCATCCTTGCCCATCTCAATGCCCTTTTCGTTCGCCGCCTCCATATACCAGCGGCTCAGGCAATTGCGGCAGAATCCGCCCAGAGTCATCAGGTCAATATTCTGCACGTCGGGGCGCTCTTCCATCAAATGCTTGCGCAGCCGACGAAAGGCCGCGGCCTCGATCTCGATGCGTGTCTGGTCGTCCATCCCGTCTCTCCTTTTCAGTCTTTTGCGGCGGCCAGCGCCTGTTCCAGCAGCGGGGCCAGCCGCGCCGCCCAATGCCTCTGGCCGGCCTCTTCTTCGATCAGATCGTTGCGGACCTCGATCAAGGTATTCTGTCGCCCCTCCCGCAGGGCATGGCGGTCAATCGCGTCGCCGGGCAGGTGGCCGGGGTAGGGCTCATTGCGCCCCACCACCAGATCGGCCTGCGCCTCCAGCAAGTCAATCAGCGGGTCCGACAACCGCGCGTCCCAGGCGGCGTGCAGCACCCCCACATGCCAGGGCCGCAGCGGACGGCCATGCAGTTGCGGCGTGAACGAATGGATCGCGACAATCGCCACATCCTCGCGCCGCGCGACCATTCTGGCCAGCGCCGCGTCGTAGGGACGATAATAGGCGTCCAGCCGGCGCGCCTTTTCGGCGGCATCCGCGTGCCGGTTGCCCGGAATGACAGAGCCGTCATACAGCTTCATCAACAGGGTCGGATCGTCCTCGCCCCGGTTCGGATCGATCACGAGGCGCGAAAAGTTGGACAGCACCACCGGCGCGTCCAGCAGCTCTCCCAGTTCAATGGACACCCCGGCGGCGCCCACATCATAGGCAATGTGGCGCGCCATGTCCGACACCGGCAATCCCAGAGAGCCGCCCAGATCGGGCGGAACCGTGTTCGCGGCGTGGTCACAGGTGATCAGGATACGGCTGGGGCGGCTTTCGCCTATGATTTCGCAGGTGGAATATGTCATGGTCTCGTCATTGCTGGCCCGCTACACATATGTCAGTTGCGCGGCGAAGGGAAATACGAGATAACGACAGCGGTGTTAGCGTTAACGCCGCAACTGCACGCGCCATCGGCCCAGCGGGGCCGCGCGCCGCCGCCACAGCCCAAAGGGCAGGGGAGACTGAGATGAAACGCGACCGCAACGTCAAGATCGTGGCCACACTGGGGCCTGCCTCCAACACCTATGAGATGATCCGGGCGTTGCACGAGGCCGGGGCGGATGTCTTTCGCCTCAATATGAGCCACGGCACCCACGAAGAGATCGAGGAACGCCACAAGATGATCCGGCAGGTCGAAAAGGATCTCGACAGCCCGATCGGCATTCTGGCCGACCTTCAGGGGCCGAAACTGCGTGTCGGTGAATTTGCCAACGGCTCCGAGGAACTGGAGTGGGGGCAGACATTCCGCCTCGATCTGGACCCGACACCGGGTGATCAGAACCGGGTGCAACTGCCCCACCCCGAGATTTTTGCCGCGCTGAACGGTGGCGCGCGTCTGTTGGTCAACGACGGCAAGATTCGCCTGCGGGTCACCGATTGCGGCAAGGATCATGCCAATTGCACGGTCGAGGCGGGCGGCACGATTTCCAACCGCAAGGGCGTGAACGTGCCCGATGTGGTGCTGCCGCTGGCCGCGCTGTCCGAAAAGGACCGGCGCGATCTGGAATTCGCCTGCGCGCTGGGCATCGACTGGCTGGCGCTGTCCTTTGTGCAGCGCGTCGAGGACGTCGAAGAGGCACGCCGGTTGGTCTGGGGCCGTGCGGCGATCATCTCGAAGATCGAAAAGCCGTCGGCGGTTGAGTGTTTCGACGAAATCCTTGCCGTCTCCGATGGGATCATGGTCGCGCGGGGCGATCTGGGCGTGGAACTGCCCGTTCAGGCCGTGCCGCCGATCCAGAAACGTCTGGTGCGCAAATGTCGCGCCGCGGCCAAGCCGGTGATCGTGGCCACGCAGATGCTGGAATCGATGATCGAATCGCCGATGCCGACGCGGGCCGAGGTTTCGGACGTGTCTGGCGCGATCTACGAGGGCACCGATGCGATCATGTTGTCGGCGGAATCAGCGGCCGGTCAGTACCCGATCGAAGCGGTTCAGACGATGAACAACGTCGCCGTCTCGGTCGAGAGCGATCCGACCTACCGCGAAGTGATCGAGGCCTCCCGTACTGCCGCCCGCAAATCAGTGGCGGACGGGATTGTGGCTGCCGCGCGCGAAATCGCCGAAACAACGGACGTCAAGGCGATCTGCTGCTTCACCTCTTCGGGCACCACGGCGGCGCTGGTGGCGCGGGAACGTCCCCGCGTGCCGATCATCGCCATGACCCCGATGCGGGGCGCGGCGCGGCGGCTGTCGCTGACCTGGGGCACGCAATGCGTGATGACGGGCGAGCTGGAGCGGTTCAAGCAGGCGGTGGTCAATGCCGCGCGGGCGGCACGCGCCGAAGGATATGCGGATGAGAACGATCAGATCGTGCTTACCGCTGGCGTGCCGTTCAACCAGCCGGGCAGCACGAACATCCTGCGGGTGGCCCCCTGTAACGAGCGTTTGATCTATTCGACCGATCCGGAATAGGTTCGGCGTCGGAAGGGGCGCTGGATGCAACCGGATGTGATGCTTGTGGCCGGGATGGGGCTGGTTGTGCTGTCGCTTCCGGCGATCCTGTCGGCCTGGGCTGACAGGCGCGCGCCACGGATCGGCACGCTCTTGCTGTTGGGCGGGGGCGGTCTGATCCTCTGGTCGGTGCGGTCCAAGGAAGGCGGCTATGCATGGGCCGACCTGCCGGATGTCTTTTACGGCGTGGTCGGGCAGATCCTGAACTGATCCGGTTGCGCCCGGTTTGACAGCCTGAGCCGTGCATCACAATGTGCCCCGACACCAAGCCCGGGCGTGGACGTCGTCGCGAAGGGCCCACGGCCCTGTCCGGTTCCGTATTGGTGGAAACAGCGATTGGAGGGCGCAATGGGTATGACCTGGGTTTTCGCAAGACGGGCAATGACGGGCCTTTTGGTGAGCCTGCCCTGTGTTGCCACGGCGGCCAGCATCACAACGGAGGCCTCCGGCATCTGCGATATCCAGCTTGCCGGTGTCATCGAAAGCGGCGACGCGGCCAAGCTGGAACAGAGCATTGCGGGGCTGGCGGTCAAGGATCAGAACATTCTGTGTCTGGACAGTCCCGGCGGATCACTCAAGGCCGCCACCGACATGGCAAGCCTTGTTCACGAAAAGGGAATCGGCACCCATGTCGGTGCGGGCGCGAGCTGCGAAAGCTCTTGCTCGATTGTCTATTTCATGGGGACGCGCATCACCGGATCAAGCAAATCGATTTCGCGCCGTTTGGCCCCCGGAGGTCGGATCGGCATCCACGCCCCCAGCCTGCAAGTCGATCCCGAGGCCGATTTCAAGGGGCGCACCGTGTCCCGCGCCTTTGACCTTGCGCTGCAAGCCGCGGGCATGGTCACAACCCTCGGCCAGAAGACTGACGCGAAGTCCGGGGACAACTGGATTCCGGTCGACGTGGTGAACCACCTTCTGACGACCCCCTTTACGGAGATGTTTCACGTTTCTGAAACCGGCGCGGCGCAGGACTGGAATATCGACGTTGCCAATCTGGAATGGCCCGCCGAGATGTCCAACGCCTATGTCTGGAACATGTGCAATTTTGGCGTCCGCGAGCGGATGGGATGGTCACATACAATCGCCACGAAAGATTTTGACGGGTTCCGGTCCGAATTGGGCACCGAACCGGTCGGACTTGGGCTGCGTCATCTTGTGGGGCAGGGCAACACCGGGGTGAGTGAACGCTTCAACGCGGTCAGTGGATACCGGGCGGGGAGCCTGCGGTTCGGCTGCGTCATAGATGTGGCCTTTTCCGTCGTCGAACGCGCCGACTATACCGTTTCGGCCTGTGTGACGGCGGTGGGTGACGCGACGGTTCCCCAAAGGATTGTCTGCGACAATCCCAATGACCGGGTTGTGATCGGTACATCGCTTGCCGGGTTCGCCCCCGACGTCGCGCTGGACGATCTGGATGTCGCGGCTGCCGAGATGCGTCAAAGCGGTATGCCGTCCCGCTGAGCGCGGGCGTGTGCCTGAGCCATGGGGCCGGGTGCTGGCGGCAATCTTTCTATTGTCAATCGGGCCGGGGGGCCCTATAGCACGCCCTCCAACCGCGCGTCCGGCCTCAAGAGGCATGCCGAGTCGCGCTAAAAAACGGAGATCGAAATGCCCAAGATGAAGACGAAATCGAGCGCCAAAAAGCGCTTTAAGGTGACAGCCACCGGCAAGGTGCTGACGGCGCAGGCCGGCAAGCGCCACGGTATGATCAAGCGCACCAAGAAATTCATCCGCGACGCCCGCGGCACCACAACCATGAGCAAGCCTGACGCCAAGATCGTCAAGCAGTTCATGCCCTACGACCGCTGAGAGGAGACTGAGAGATGCCCCGTACCAAAGGCGGAACCGTCACCCACGCGCGTCACAAGAAGGTCATTGACCAGGCGAAAGGCTATTACGGTCGCCGCAAGAACACCTTCAAGGTGGCAGCGCAGGCCGTCGACAAGGCCAACCAGTACAAGACCCGCGACCGCAAGAACCGCAAGCGCAACTTCCGCGCCCTGTGGATCCAGCGGATCAACGCCGCTGTGCGTGCTCATGACGAATCGCTGACATACTCGCGCTTTATCAACGGTCTGACGCTGGCCGGGATCGAAGTGGACCGCAAGGTTCTGGCCGATCTGGCCGTGCACGAACCCGCAGCCTTTGCCGCGATCGTGGATCAGGCGAAAGGTGCTCTGCCGGCATAAGCCGCAGAGACCCGACACACAGTTTGAAGGCCCGGACGTCAGCGTCCGGGCCTTTTTTGTTTCGTGTCGGGCAGAGACCGGCGGACCCGGCAAGCGGATGCCGGATGTCGAACAGGGCGTCGATCTGATTGGTGCTGTCGACGTGGGGCCGGGGGTGTCCGGGTTTGGCCGGTCATCTGGGGGCGCTCTCCCGGCGACGGGGCCGATGCATCGGCCCGCGTGACCGTCCTCGCCCGGCTGGCGGGCTATGATCCCGCCCCCGAACTCATCAAACCTTGCGGGACTGGACAACAAGTTTAGCGCCGGGGGTCCTTTGGGTGTACCCTTGCCCATCTGCCATTTCAGATCCCGCTTCGGCGGACTTTTTCATACATACCTTGCAAGGAGACCACGCCATGACGATCGTCTATCAATCATCAAATGCCTCCAGCCTCGTGACCGTGACCAACGGCGACGACCTTGTTGTACGGTCCCCCTTTGATATCTACGTCTCCGGCACCGCCGTGACCCTGGCCAGCGGCTCTTCCCGTACGGGTCTGATCAACCAGGGCGACATCTTTGGCATTCTTGCGCTGAACGTAAATTCCGACGGGGCGCGGATCGTAAACGAGGGGTCCATTCATGGCGTGACCGAAGACGCCATTGACCTTGGTGGCGGCACCGGGCGGGTCGAGATCACCAATCTTGGCACGATCACCGCAGACGCACATCTGATCGACACGTCCGAAGCCAGCGGGGATATCACGCTTCATTTTGTCAATCACGGCACCGCCAGCGCCGACTACGACATCATCAACACGGGGTTCTTTTCCACCGACCCGGTCAACCTGCGCGTCGCCTATGTCGAGAACACCGGACTGATGCGGGGCGCGGCGCTGGACCTGGACGCGACCTTTAATTCCGTCCTGCGCAACACCGGCACCATCCAGACCCGGCAGATCGATCTCCGGACGACATTTACGTCCAGCATCTACAACTCGGGCGTCATCACCTCGATGGACTCGCCAAATGTCATCCTGCTGGCGGGTGCCAGAAATACCGACATCCGGGGCGGCGATGCCGGCGTGGTCTTTGCGAACTCGGGACAGGTCTTCGGCAGATTCAACGGCGGCTCGGGCGCGGACAGATACGAGGGGATCGGCGCGGGCTTTGTGAACGAGGGGGTCCATGGCAATGTAGGCAACGATACCTTCTCTGGCGGCAGCCTCGCCGATCTTCTGGACGGCGGCGACGATCAGGACATTCTGGTGGGGCGTGGCGGTGACGACACCCTGCTGGGCGGGGCCGGTTTCGACACCCTGATCGGCGGCGACGGCAACGATTCCATCGACGGTGGCAACAACAACGACAAGCTTTTGGGCAACGATGGTGACGACACCATGCTGGGCGGTTTCGGAAACGACGTATTGGTCGGACATGCCGGAGCGGACTCGCTCGACGGGGGCGCGGGCAACGATACCCTGGACGGCGGCGCGGGCAATGACATCCTTGAAGGGGGCGACGACAATGATGTCCTGCGCGGCGGCGACGGCGCTGATGAGCTTTCCGGGGGGCTGGGGCTCGATTTCTATACCGGAGGCGCGGATGACGACATTTTCATTTTCCGCACCACTGCCCATGCCGGGATCGGCGCGACGCGGGATCAGATTCTGGATTTCGAACAGAACGTCGATCTGATCAACGTGGTCGCGATGGTTCCGGGCGTGTTCGAGTTCCGTGGCACCGCCGGCTTTGCGCCGTCGGGCAATCCCGAACTGCGCCTGCTGGAGACCGCGACCGGATCGACCATCGTACAGTTCGATACCAATGGCGACGGGGTGGCGGACGCCGAGATCCGGGTGGCGGGTGTCGTCGGTCTGACGGCGGATGATTTCGCATTGTGACCACAGGCAAGCCGCTTTCCATTTGTGGCCCGACCTGTTCTGATTGGCGGGTCTCACACAGGGAAGCGTGCCTTGACCAACGACGACCCGTTCCGCCATCACCCGAACCTGCGCCCGCTGATCACCCCGCGCGCGCAGTCGTTCTTTGCGGATTTCCACGCCGAAAAGGTGCGCGCCATGCTGCGCGAGCGGGGGCTGGATGCCGACTGGATCAGCCCCGATGCCGAACGTGAGGCGGACCGCGCCCGCGTCATGGCGGGGCGCATGGACCGCGATCTGTGGGTCTTTGGCTACGGCTCCTTGATGTGGGACCCGGCGGTGCGCTTTGCCGAGGTGCGCCGTGCCTGGGCCCCCGATGTCGCCCGGCGGTTCATCCTCTGCGACACCAAGGGTGGGCGCGGAACGGTAGACATGCCGGGCCTGATGGCGGCACTGGACGCGGGGGATGGCTGTCACGGGCTGGTCTTTCGGCTGGCCGCCGAGGATCTGGAGGCGGAGACCTACAGTCTTTGGGCGCGCGAACGTATCGGTCAGGCCTATCACGCGGAATTCCTGCGCGCCGAGACCGCGTTTGGCGAGGTGGAGGCGCTGGCGTTCATGGCCAACCATGCCGCCGACAATATCCAGCCGGATCTGACCCATGAACAGCAGGTGACGATGCTGGCCAAGGGAACTGGCTTTCTGGGCAGCAGTCTGGCCTATGTCGAAAACCTTGCCGAACATCTGGACACGCTGCGGATCGAGGATGCCGAGGTGATGTGCCTGCTGACAGAGGCACGGGCCCGCGCCAACACCTGACACCGCCTGCGCGGCATTCAAACGGTTGCAAAGCGGGCGGGGCAGGGCTAACCCCACGCGGGCAAGCCTGAGGGACGTGACATGGACGATCTGCGCGAAAAATACATCACCCTGATTGCCGAAGCGGGCGACGAAAGCGCGCTGGAGGACCTGCGCGTTACCGCCGTGGGCAAGAAGGGCGAGATCAGCCTCAAGATGCGCGAACTGGGCAAGATGAGCCCGGAAGAACGGCAAGTGGCCGGTCCCGCGCTGAACAAGCTCAAGGATGAGATCAACTCGGCTCTGGCGGCCAAGAAGGCGGCGCTCGCCGATGTGGCGCTGGAAGAGCGGCTGCGCACCGAATGGCTGGACGTGACCCTGCCGGTTCGGGCGCAGCGTCGCGGCACGATCCACCCGGTCAGTCAGGTCATGGATGAAGTCTCTGCCATCTTTGCCGACATGGGCTTTGCCGTCGCCGAAGGGCCGCAGATCGACAGCGACTGGTACAACTTCGACGCGCTGAACATCCCGTCGCATCACCCCGCGCGGGCCGAGATGGACACGTTTTACATGCACCGCGCCGAGGGCGACAATCGCCCGCCGCACGTGCTGCGCACCCATACTTCACCGGTGCAGATCCGGCATATGGAAAAACACGGCGCGCCCTGCCGGATCATCGCGCCGGGCCGCGTCTATCGCGCCGACTATGACCAGACCCATACCCCGATGTTCCATCAGGTCGAGGGACTGGCCATCGACAAACATATCTCGATGGCGAACCTGAAATGGGTTCTGGAAGAGTTCTTTTCCGCGTTCTTTGAGATCGACGGCATCAAGACCCGTTTCCGCGCCTCGCATTTTCCCTTCACCGAACCGTCGGCGGAGGTCGATATTCAGTGCTCGTGGGACAACGGCCAGTTGAAGATCGGCGAAGGCGACGGCTGGCTAGAGGTTCTGGGCTCTGGCATGGTCCACCCCAAGGTGCTGTCGGCGGCGGGTGTGGACCCGAATGAATGGCAGGGCTTTGCCTTTGGCATGGGGATCGACCGGATCGCGATGCTGAAATACGGCATCCCCGATCTGCGCGCGTTCTTTGACTCAGACTTACGCTGGCTGCGGCACTACGGGTTTGCATCGCTGGATGTGCCGACGCTGCATGGTGGGTTGAGCAGGTAAGGAACGGAAAGCGCGGGGAAACTCGCGCTTTGACGGGTCGCAATCCATTTTTGGGTGTCAGACCCGAGCGCGCGCGCGAGGCGGGCCTTGCCCGTGTACAGGTCGTAAATTCCGTTCTGTCCACACATCCCAATCCATGCCACTCTCCGCCTAACATCAACCCACGGAGATCTGCCATGTTCCGCGCCCTGACCCTTGCTGCCCTGCTTGCCACCCCCGCCCTTGCCGATGAGGTCTGGGACAGCGACATCGGGGCCTTTGTCTATGAGGCGGAAACCGACGGCGCGGCGGTGTTCTCCTTCCGCAACTTCGACGGCTATCAGGCCACACTGGTGATTCCCGGCCTTGCGGGGAACTTTGACAATCGCGGCGTGCATGAGGCGTTCTGGATCGGCAAGGGGCCGGGGTATTGCCTTGGCTCCATGTCCTACAATGCGCAGTCCGGCAACCAGTGGGGGCGGGCGCTGTTGCAGTTCGACAAACCCAACTACCCGACCTCTTTCACGCTATTGATGGGCGATTGTTTTGACCCGCTCAGCTATTCGGTCCGCGCCATCATCCGCTGAACCGGACGACAGACAAAGCGAGGTTCCGAACATGCCGCTGTTTTCCCACGAGAACCGCGAGCGCAGCGCAGAGTCGCGCCGCGTCTTCGCGGCTTTCGAGATCGCCTATACCATCGTCGATTTCATCGCCGCCTTCTGCTTTCTGATCGGGTCGGTCCTGTTCTTCTGGCCGGTGTGGGAAACGGTGGCGATTTGGTTCTTTGTCGTCGGGTCGGCCTGTTTCGCGCTCAAGCCCACCCTGCGTCTGGTGCGTGAATTGAAACTCGCAGCCATGGGCGACACCAAGGACCTGGCAGAGCGGTTTCGCGACTGAGCGCGCGCGCCTCTTTTCACCCACGGGCCGATCCGCTAAGCACGCGCCAACAGACGCATAGGCGGGGCACGATCCGATGAAATTCACCTTCTCCTGGCTCAAAGAGCACCTCGACACCACAGCCTCGGTTGATGAGATCGCCGAGGCATTGACCGATCTGGG
Organism: Antarctobacter sp.; assembly: GCF_048262615.1. Taxonomy (GTDB): domain Bacteria; phylum Pseudomonadota; class Alphaproteobacteria; order Rhodobacterales; family Rhodobacteraceae; genus Antarctobacter. Next base: position 49,136 of record NZ_JBLXFB010000005.1, on the reverse strand, counting down.
GCTTGAGGTCGAAGAGGTCGTGGACCCGGCCAAGGCGCTATCCGCTTTTACACTGGCCAAGGTGCAAGAGGCCGAACAACATCCCGACGCCGACCGCCTGCGCGTCTGCAAGGTCGAGACCGATGAGGGCATGAAACAGATCGTCTGCGGCGCGCCCAATGCGCGGGCGGGCATCACCGTGGTTCTGGCCAAACCGGGCGACTATGTCCCCGGTCTGGATGCGACCCTGTCGGTGGGCAACATCCGCGGGGTCGAGAGCCACGGCATGATGGCCTCTATGCGCGAGCTGGAGCTGGGTGAGGATCACGACGGCATCATCGAACTGGCCTCGGGCGAGGTGGGGCAAAAATTCACCGACTGGCTGGCGCAGAACGATCCCTCCAAGGTCGATCCGGTGATCGAGATTGCCATCACGCCCAACCGTCAGGATGCGCTGGGCATCCACGGTATCGCGCGCGATCTGGCGGCGCGGGGGCTGGGCACGCTGAAACCGTTGAAGGTCGAGCAGGTCAAGGGTAGCTTTCCTTGTCCGATTTCTGTCACCATCGACGCCGACACGGCGGGTGAGGGCGGCTGTCACGTCTTCGCCGGGCGGCTGATCAAGGGCGTCAAGAACGGGCCAAGCCCGCAGTGGTTGCAGGACCGACTGCGCGCCATCGGGTTGCGCCCCATTTCGGCGCTGGTGGATGTGACCAACTTCTTCACCTTTGACCGCAACCGCCCCTTGCACGTCTTTGACGCGGACAAGGTCAAGGGCGGCGCGCTGCGCATTCACCGCGCCAAGGGTGGTCAGACGCTGGTCGGGCTGGATGAGAAGGAATACGCCTTCTCCGACGGGCAGGTTGTGATCTCGGACGCGGAGGGCATCGAATCCATCGGGGGCATCATGGGGGGACTGGCGACCGGCTGTACCGAGGAGACGGTCAACGTCTTCCTTGAGGCCGCCGTCTGGGACCGCATCCAGATCGCCCACACGGGCCGCGCGCTCAAGATCAATTCGGACGCGCGCTATCGCAACGAACGCGGCATCGACCCGGCCTACAACATGCAGGCGATGGAAGACGCGGCGCAGATGATCCTCGATCTCTGCGGCGGTGAGGTCTCCGAGGTTGTCGTCGCGGGCGAAGTGCCGGACACGGACCGCGCCTACAAGCTGGACACGGACCGCGTTGTGTCGCTGGTCGGCATGGAGATCCCCGCCGCAATCCAGCGCGCCACGCTGGAGGCGCTGGGCTTTCGCATGGAGGGCGACTTGGCGCATGTGCCGTCGTGGCGTCCCGACGTGATGGGAGAGGCCGATCTGGTCGAAGAGGTGGCGCGCATCGCCTCACTGACCAAGTTGAAGGGCACGCCGCTGCCGCGCCTGTCCGAAGGGGTGGTGCGTCCCGTTCTGTCGCCCTCGCAGGTGCGAGAGCGCAACGCGCGCCGCACCGTGGCGGCGCTGGGCTACAACGAATGCGTCACCTACAGCTTTGTCGATCAGGCCGCAGCGGCGCTGTTCGGGGGGGGCGACGATGCGCACATGCTCGCCAACCCGATCAGCTCGGAGATGAGCCATATGCGGCCCTCGCTGTTGCCGGGATTGTTGCAGGCGGCGGCGCGCAATCAGGCGCGCGGCTTTGCCGATGTGGCGCTGTTCGAGGTCGGCCACGTGTTCGACGGCGGTGAGCCGGGGGAACAGCACGTGCAGGTTGCCGGTGTGCTGGTGGGCCGGACCGGGCCGAAGGACGTACACGGTGCCGCGCGCGCCGTGGATCTGTTCGATGCCAAGGCGGATGCCGAAGCGGTTCTGGCGGCCATCGGCGCGCCCGCCAAGATGCAGATCCTGCGCGGCGGTGAAGGCTGGTGGCATCCGGGACGGCATGGCCGGTTCTGTCTTGGCCCCAAGAAAACGCTGGGCGTCTTTGGCGAATTGCACCCCAAGGTGCTGGACGCACTGGACATCAAGGGGCCGGCCGTGGGCTTTGTGATCTGGCCGGAACAGGTGCCGATGCCGCGTAAATCCGGCGCGACACGGGCGGCGCTGGTGCTGAACGACCTTCAGGCGGTCGAGCGTGACTTTGCCTTTGTGGTGGACGCAGAGGTCGAAGCACTGACGCTGGTCAACGCGGCGGCTGGGGCGGACAAGGCCCTGATCGACGATGTGCGTGTGTTCGATGAGTTCATCGGCGGCAGTCTGGGCGAGGGCAAGAAATCCCTTGCCATCACCGTGCGCCTGCAACCGACCGACAAGACCCTGAAGGAAAAGGACATCGAGGCGATCTCTGCCAAGATTGTCGATAAGGTGAGCAAGGCCACCGGCGGCACTCTGCGCGGGTGATCCTTGCAGGGCGGTGGCCGTCCTGCGCCTTGGTGTCGGGGTGGCGGGGTAAACCCCGCCCTACACCCGAATCAGGCGTTCACGTTGCCCATCCCCACGCCCCAGTCCGGGGCTTTGCGTCTGTTGGTTTGACCGGGTTTGGTCAGGCTGAAGTTGCGTCCAGGGCGGCCCGCGCCTTGGTGCCTGCGACCCGTTTCCCGTAAGATCAAAAAACGGGGCACAAAATGGTCAGGGCCCCGCCGGATGGCGAGGCCCTGTCAGATGCTTGTGCCGGGGCGTCTCAGGCCAGCAGGCGGCGCGCGATGACCTGCGCCTGAATTTCGGCCGCGCCCTCAAAGATGTTCAGGATGCGCGCGTCGCAGAGAATGCGGCTGATGCTGTATTCCAGCGCAAAACCGTTGCCGCCGTGGATCTGCAAGGCGTTGTCCGCATTGGCCCATGCGACGCGGGCCCCCAGCAGCTTGGCCATGCCAGCCTCAAGGTCGCAGCGGCGGCCTTCGTCCTTTTCGCGGGCCGAAAAGTAGGTCAGCTGGCGCGCAATCATGATTTCCACCGCCATCATCGCCAGCTTGCCCGACACGCGGGGAAAGGCGATCAGCGATTTGCCAAACTGCTTGCGGTCGAGGGCGTATTGCATGCCCACGTCCAGCGCCGATTGCGCCACGCCGATGGCGCGGGCGGCGGTCTGGATGCGGGCGCTCTCGAACGTTTCCATCAACTGCTTGAAACCGTTGCCTTCTTCGCCGCCCAGCAGGTTCTCTCCCTTGACCTTGAAGTTGTCGAAGCCGAGTTCGTATTCCTTCATGCCGCGATAACCCAGCACCTCGATCTCACCACCGGTCATGCCTTCGGTCGGGAACGGGTCCGCGTCCGTGCCGGGGGTCTTTTCCGCGATGAACATCGACAGACCCTTGTAGTTGTCGGTCGAGGTGTCGGTGCGCGCCAGCAGCGTCATGATGTGGGTGCGGGCGGCATGGGTGATCCAGGTCTTGTTGCCGGTGACGCGGTAATCGCCGTTCTCGTCCTTGACCGCGCGGGTCCGCAGGCTGCCAAGGTCCGATCCGGTGTTCGGCTCGGTAAAGACGGCCGTCGGCAGGGTTTCACCGCTGGCCAGACGGGGCAGCCATTTTTCCTTTTGCGCCTGCGTGCCGCCCGCGATCACCAGTTCGGCGGCGATTTCGGACCGGGTGCCCAGCGAGCCCACGCCGATATAACCGCGCGACAGTTCCTCGGAGACAACGCACATTGACGCCTTGGACAGGCCCAGACCGCCGAATTCCTCCGGGATGGTCAGGCCGAAGACCCCCATTTCGGACAGTTCCTCGATGATTTCCATCGGGATCAACTCGTCCTTGAGGTGCCATTCGTGGGCAAACGGCTCGACCTTTTCGACCGCGTAGCGGCGGAACTGGTCGCGGATCATCTCCAGCTCTTCGTCCAGACCGGTGCGCCCGACAGTCACCTCGGCGCGACGCTCCTCCATCAACTCGACAAGGCGGGCGCGGGCACCGGGGTTGTTGCCCTCCTGCATGAGATGCTCGACCTCGGCGGTCAGCATGAGCCGTCGTTCGTCCTGATTGAGACCCATGTCGGCAAGGCGCACGATCTCGCCCTGGTTCATCTGGATGCCGCCGTGGATCTGCGACAGGTATTCGCCAAAGGCGATCTGGTGCAGCAGTTGTTCGACCTCGCCGAAGGTGCCTTCGCTGTCCAGCGTCGTGGCCCAATGCTGCATCTGCCGCAGCGATTCGACATACGTGGCCAGCCACGCCAGCCCGTGCGCGGCGAACTGATGCTGTTCGACCAGCGCGCCGGACACGCGGCCGTCGACCACCACCATTTCACGCACATGGCCGCGCGCGGTTTCAAGGATCGCCTCGACCGGGGCCACAGACGCGCCGGTAAGTGTCAGAAGATCGGGCAGAATTACCCCGTCCAAAGTCAGATCTTGGCCATCATGCGCCATGAAATCAGGTCCTCTCGTGTTGCGCTGGCCCTGTCGGGGTGGTCCGGGCATGGCCAACGCGCATCTCTTTTTTCCGTGCGGCATATCCGGGGAGCCCCCCAAGTCCGCTGTCCCGTTGGTCCTAGCTACTTTGCAGGTGCAGCGCAACAAAAATACGTTGAACGCATCAACGGTGATCATTTATTGCGCAACTCAGATTCAGCGTGCAGCCGTTGGGTCACGTGCTATGACGTAAAACATGCCCGGAATCCTTGCTGATCTTACCCCTTTTGTCCTGCTCTGCGCCGTTGGAATTGCGGCACTGTCCGGTGTTATCAAGGGGCTTGTCGGATTTGCCATGCCGATGGTCCTTATCTCGGGGTTGGGCAGCCTGATCGCGCCCGAGCTGGCGCTGGCGGGACTGATCCTGCCGACGCTTGTCTCCAACGGCGTGCAGGCCCTAGCGCAGGGACCGCAGGCAGCGATGCAGTCCGTGCGGCGGTTCCGGCTGTTTCTGAGCGTCGCCTTTGTCATGTTGCTGTTGTCCGCGCAAATGGTGGCGATTGTGCCGACGCAGGTTCTGCTGCTGATGATCGGCGGGCCGATCACCTTTTTCGCGCTGCTGCAACTGGCGGGCTGGCAGCCTCGGGTGGCCGATGGCGGCCATCGGGGGCTGGAGTTCGGGATTGGCGCATTTGCGGGGTTCATCGGCGGTTTTTCCGGTGTCTGGGGGCCGCCGACAGTGGCCTACCTGACCGCACTGGGCACCGAAAAGCGCGAGCAGATGCGGGTGCAGGGGGTGATCTACGGGCTGGGCGCCGTGGCGCTGACACTGGCGCATATCGGGTCGGGCGTGCTGAATGCAAAGACGGTCTGGCTGTCGGTGATGTTGTTGCCGCCGGCACTGCTGGGCATGTGGATCGGACGCAAGGCGCAGGACCGGATCGACCAAAAGGCCTTTCGACGGGCCACGCTGCTGGTGCTGCTGGTTGCAGGCTTGAACCTTGTGCGCCGCGCCTTACTCTGAACCGCATGGCAGATGACGATCTTTCGGCCCATGTCACGCGGCTGGTGGACGGTGAACTGGCGGGCTTTGCGGTGCGTGGCCGTGGCGACCGCCTGTTGCTGGAGGATTTCGCCCGCCTGCGGGTCCGGCGGCCCCGGCCAATCACGGTGACATTCAGCGGCGGCCTGACCCAGACCTGCTACAGCGTGACCCGCTCGGACGGGGACTATTCGGTCCTGTTCATGCCGAAAGCGGGGTATTTCAGCCTTTGCGTGGACAGCGTATTCGGGCCGCTGGACATTGGCGTGCATGGCCCCGCGCTGGGCTGTTTCGCCTCGGTCTGACGGGGGGGCATATCTCAGGTCCGGGCATCGGGCCGCGTCATGTCGGCATGCAGCCAGACCATGCGGTCCAGAAACCAAAGCTTGCCGCCCATCGTCAGCGCCAGACCGGCCAGCACAAGGCCCGGATCATAGCGCCAAAGGCCAAGCGCCAGCGGTATGATACCGATCCCGGCCACGACGTTCAGGATCATGGCCGCGCGGGCGTGATGGGCTGGAATCGGTGTCTGCCCGCGGGCCAGCCAGACACGCTCTCCCAGTACGCCGCGGGACATCCAACTGGTCAGCGTGGCGGGTTCCGGGAACAGGCGCGGGTTGAGCCATGTCCAGAGCACCAGCAGGGCAAGTGCGGCCCAGATCCAGAGGCCAAGCGCACCGCGCAGCCACAGCGCCAGCGCAAGCAGCGGCAGGATGACAACCCGTGACCAGCCGCTGAGGGGATTGGCATGGCGCGCCCAGGTCCGGTCATCCATACCCATCAGGCGTTCCGTCAGGCGGCCGATGTCCATGCTCTAACGGTCCGTCAGCGACAGTTCGATGCGGCGGTTGCGGGCGCGGGCGGTGGCAGAATTCGCAGGGTCAAGCGGCTGGAACTCTCCGAACCCGTTGGCAGAAAGCCGGTGCGCGGGAAATCCGCCCTCGACCAAAGCGCGCAGGACCGACAGGGCGCGTGCCTGACTGAGGTCCCAGTTGTCCGCGAAATCCCCGCCGGAGCGGATCGGGATATTGTCGGTATGGCCGTCCACGCGCAGGATCCAGTCGACGTCCGTCGGGATTCGGTTTGCGACCTCGGCCAGCACCGCCGCAAGCTTTGCAAGCTCCCGTTGCCCAGCCGCAGAGAGATCGGCAGAGCCGGGACGGAACAGCATTTGGTTCGGCAGGACAAAGCGGTCTCCGGCGAACTCTACCCCTTTTTGTCCGGCCAACGCGTCGCGCAGTCGGCCCTTCACCTCCGAGCGGTACAGGCTCAGGGTCTTTGCCTCGGATTCCAGACGCGCGGTCATGGCTTCGGCCTGTTTGCGCCGGGCTTCTTCCGCAAGACGCCGCCGACGCTCTTCCTGCGCGGCGCGGGCGAGGGCGGCGTTGAGTTCGGAACCCAGCTTCTGAAGGCGCACGGCCGCCACGGCATCCCGCGCGTTGGCATCGTCCAGCGCCGCCTGCAAGTCGCGCAGTTGCAGGCGCAATGTGGCGACGTTCTGGTTCAGCGCCTCGACATGCGCATCGGCCTGCGCGGCGCGATCTGCGGTCAAGGCCAGCTTTTCACGGGCGTCGCGCGCCTTGGCCTCGGTTGCCAGTCTTGCGGCCAGCGCCGCCGCCAGTTGATCCTCAAGAGCGCGCAGCTTGTCGGGGGTGTCAGAGCGGCCCGCCTCACTTTCTGCCAGTGCGGCCCGCAGGCTTTCGACCTCTTTCTGAACGCGGGCGGCGCGGTCTTGCGCTTTGTGCAATTCGTCGGTGAGTTGGGCGGCTTTCGCATCTGCGGCCGCCAAGCCTGTCTTTGCCGCCTCCAGTTCGGCAAGCAGCCGCGCAAGGTCTTGCTGCGCTTTCTCCCGCGACTCGCGCTCTTTGCCGAGGCGAAAGCCCATGGATGCAACTTCGTCCAGCAATTTGCTCATGTCACGCGAGGGCGGGGCCACCGGGGCCGTGTTCACGGGCGGCGAGTCTGCGACAACAGGCGCGGCCTTCAGGATGTCGGACCGGGCAAGGATCAGTCCCATGGGCACGGCAAAATTCACCGAATCGCGGTCGGACCCCGCATGATGCAGCGCCACAACCGCCTGCAACGCGGCGTCGATCACCGGAGAGCCGGAATTGCCCGGCAGCGTATCACAGGTGTGCAGCAGCCGGTTGTCCGTCAGGGCCGGGGTGTTGGCGCGGCATTTCTCGCGGCTGATACGCTGCGCCTCGCCCATCGGATGGCCGATGATCCAGAACGGATCGCCGTCGTCGGGCGCATGGGTCGACAGGTCGAGCATGCCAAAGTCCTCTGACGGGTCGCCGATCACCCGCAGCACCGCATAATCCAGATCGCGGTTCCGTTCGATCGGCTCGACGCTGACAAAATAGCGCCGGGTTCCGGTCTCGACCCCTTGCCGGGTGTATCCGGCGACAAACTGGATTGCCTCGATCCGGGTGGCGCCGGTCTTGGGATTGTCGAGGATACCGGGCACGCAATGAAAATTGGTCAACAAGGTGGCCTTGCCGACGATGAACGCCGTGCAGGGAAAGACGCCGCTGTCGGTGAGGATGTCCAGCCGCCCGACCGCGCGTCCCATGCGCGCAAAGACCGATTTCGGCGAATAGGTGGCGATGGGTTCGTTGTTGTAGGCGCCTAGCGCCACCTCTGGCACCGGGCTGCCGAAACTCTGCTTGCGGGTCAGGACGGTGCGCCCGAACTGTGTGGCATCAAAACCCAAGAGATCCTGCGCCCCAAGCGGGGCCGCCGGGATCAGGGAGAGACAGGCAATAAGCAGCGGGCGGATCATGTGGCCCCCGGATGCGGTTGAAACAGGGCAAGGATACCGTCAATTCGCCCGCCTGTGAACGGTGCTTTGCCGGGCGACGCTGCCCGGAGACCCGCCGGAGCTCCTGAACATGTGGGTTTGCGCCCCGCGGACGAGATCCGCGTTCGCGCCGATTTACACGGGGCCGATACCGCTTGGCGTCGGCGCGCAGCGTCCTCTGGTGTGGCTGTGACGCAAAACGGGCCACCGTGTCGGGCCAGCCTCTTTCGCTGTCGCCGAAGCAGGGCCGCGCCGCCGAACCGGCCAGCGCGACCTGCACCGTCGTTCGCATGTCGCAAGTGGATTGCGCCCAACAAAAGGCACCAGTCCGGGCAGCGGTCGCCCTGACCCAATGCCCTGAAATGCAGAGGGCTTCTTCACTTTCAAGGGGGTGGGAGGGAATGGTGGAGCCTAGGGGGATCGAACCCCTGACCTCTACAATGCCATTGTAGCGCTCTCCCAGCTGAGCTAAGGCCCCGTTCCCTGGGCGACGCCACCGGCGTCGTGCCGGGGTGATTACGCAATGCCGCCGACGGGATCAAGCGGAAAATCGCGGCGGGTGAAGAATTTCGCGGCCGCATCTGGCGGATCGGGCCAAGGCCGTCCCCACAACGAAAAACGCCGGGCGGAAAACCGACCGGCGTCTTTGTGCATACCCCGAAAAGGCCTGCGTCAGGAGTCGTCGTCGTCGCTTGCCACGTCGGCGATTTCGTCCAGCGACACATCATCGTCGTCGTCTTCGTCCTCAAGGACATCGTCGTCCTCAAGCTCGACGCCGACATCATCGTCATCGACCAGTTCGGCCTCTTCTTCGTCCTTCTTCGTCTTCGGATTGGCCGCATCGGCGGAGTCCGCCGCGATCATGCTGCGCTTACCGGTTTCGAGGTTGACCACCTCGCCGGTATAGGGGCTGATGATCGGGCTGCGGTTCAGGTCGTAGAACCGTTTCCCGGTGGTGGGGCAGACACGCTTGGTGCCCCATTCTTCCTTGGGCATGGGTGATCCCCTTCAACTCTTGTGTCTGTCGACAATCTATGCCCCCTGCCATATCAGTTGGCGGATGTCAAAAGTTTTGACCTCAGGGAGCGAGGCTAGGGGCATATGGGGCAGATTACCTTGGCTGGCAACCCATTGATCGCGGTTCAGCTGCGCCGGTCGGCGCGCGCCCGCCGTCTGAGCCTGCGGGTCTCGCGGCTGGATGGGCGGGTGACCCTGACCCTGCCCAACGCGGTGCCAGAGGCAGAAGGCGTCGCCTTTCTGCGCGCCAAGGAGGACTGGCTGCGCGGCCAGCTGGCGGATGTGTCCGGCCCGGTGAGGGTGGGGCCGGGCGCGCGGCTGCCGGTCGAGGGCGTGCCGCATGAAATCCGCAGCGGTTCGGGGCGCACGGTGCGGCAAGAGGCGGGAGTGTTGCTGGTGCCCGGCCCGGAACAACAGGCGGCGGCACGGCTGAAAGGCTGGCTGCGGACGCGCGCGCGCGACCGGCTGTCCGAGGCGTCAGACCGCTACGCGGCGCGGCTGGGACGGGGCTATAGCCGCCTCACACTGCGGGACACGCGGTCGCGCTGGGGATCTTGTACCCATGACGGCGGCTTGATGTATTCGTGGCGGCTGATTCTGGGCCACCCCGAGGTTCTGGATTACGTGGCGGCGCATGAGGTCGCGCATCTGGCCCACATGAACCACTCGGCGGCCTTCTGGCGGCAGGTGGAGGCGCTGTATGGCGATTGGCGCGCGCCCCGCAAGTGGCTGAAGGATCATGGCACGGAACTGCACCGCTATCGGTTCGACTAGGCGTCGCGTCTCATGACCGCCTCTGCGGCGTGGTCGCAGATCTTCTGCACTTCCCTGTATTTGCGCCGCGCGTGGTCGACCAGCAGGTTGCCAACCTCCCGCAAGACGGGAACGGGTGTGGCTTGACGGTCCGGGGTGCCGGAGGGGCCAGCGTCGCGGCACGCGCTTGCCCGGCTGGCGGATCTTGCCCGCCGCGCGCGCAGGGCGTCCTCTTGCCGGGCGCGCTCTTCGCGGGCCTCCTGTCGGCGCTTGTCCTCGCGCGCCTTGTGGATGCGCAGCTTTTCCGGGTTGTGCCAGCGCAACGAGTCGTAGGCGTCGTTGATCCGCGACAGCCGCCGGGTCGCGGTTTCGATGTCGCCGCCAAGGGCGTCGGGATGGTTTTCCTTGACCAGCCGCACCCAGGCCTTTCGGATCGTGGCGAAATCGTCCAATGGCGTCACGCCAAGAACGGCGTAGGCCTGCTGCGAAGCGATGCGGGTCATGGCGATACCTCTGGGGCGGTGCTGTGTGACGGGCCTCGCCGGTGCTTTCCGGCAATTCGGACGAAGCCTCTTAAAATGTATATAAATTCGCGGCGAATGATTTTCAGCTTGTTTCTGAACAGAAGGTTAAGACGCGGTCGGGCGACCCGTCCGCATGGCATTGACCCGCGCGTGAAACGTGATCACAAAAGAAACCATGCAGGGAACACTCAGATCAGATGTCGCCGCTTCGGCCCATGACCGCGTTTATCGCGGGTTGCGCACGCGGATCATGCACGGCCAGATCGCGCCCGGTCAGGCGCTGACCCTGCGCGGGCTGGGCCGCGAATTCGGCGTTTCGATGACGCCCGCGCGTGAGGCGGTGAACCGGCTGGTCGCCGAGGGGGCGCTGCAAATGTCGTCCTCGGGGCGGGTCTCGACACCTGAACTGTCGAACGAGCGGATCGAGGAACTGGCAGCCCTGCGGGCGCTGATCGAGGTGGAACTGGCCTCCCGCGCGCTGCCACGGGCGCATATCGCGCTGATAGAGCGGCTTCAGACCATCAACGCCAGCATCGCCGACGTGGTGTCGAACCGCGATTCGGTGGGCTATATCCGCACCAATCTGGAATTTCACCGCACGCTGTACCTGCGCGCCCAGGCCCCGGCGATGCTGGCCATGGCGGAAACCGTCTGGCTGCAACTGGGGCCGACGATGCGCGCGCTCTACGGGCGGCTGCGGCGGTCAGAGCCGCCGCAATATCACCGGTTGATCATTGCGGCGCTCAATGCCGGGGATGAACCCGGACTGCGGCTGGCGGTGCGCTCGGACGTCACGCAGGGGTTGCGGATGCTGGCGGGTTGACCGCACCGGTCGCACCCCCGCCGGGGGCCGCCCCGCCGATCTCGGCGGCGGCGGCGCGCGCCCTCAGGCCATCGCGGCCCCCAGGGCGGTGTCCATCAGCCCCTTGATCGACGCGCGTGAGGTCTGGGCGACGATGCGGCCCAACTCTTGCTCGCCTTTCAGCACCACCAGCGTTGACCGGCGCGGAATGCGCAACGACCTTGCCAGTTCGGATTTGCCGTAGGCGTCCCAATCGACGTCGATAAAGGTAATGTGCTGCTCGTAGGCGGCGTTCTTGTCCTTGAGCGCCTTGATCACCCGGTCCTGCGCGGCGCAGGTCGAACACCAGCTTGCCTTGAAGTCCAGGAACACCGTCTCTCCCATGCCCAGACGGCTTGTCACCAGTCCGGGAGTATAGCCCAGCGGGGCGGCGGCGGCGGCAAGGGGCAGGACAAGGGCGCTGCCTGCGGTGAGGGTCAGAAATTTGCGACGGTCCATGGATCTGTCTCCTTGTGAGGGTCAAAGGGCAACCGAGAGGTCGATCAGCCAGGCGGGCAAGACGCCGACCAGCCACCCCTCGATCGGATGGTGCAGGTTGAAAAACAGCGCGAGTCCGACGGCCACGAACATTGCGCCAAGGATCGGGCGGGCGCGGATCGCCAGCGCGCGCATCTGTGCGGTGTGGCGGCCAATCGCGCCGCGGGTGCCATAGGCCAGCCCAAGGATCAGCGTTGACACCCCCAGCGCAAAGAAGACCATGATCAGCGCCGCCCAGCCCAGGCTCTGTCCCTGACTGGCAAGCGAGATCGCGCCACCCAGCGTCGGGCCGATACAGGGGCTCCAGACCGCGCCCAGCAGCATCCCGCCAAGGAACTGCCCGCGCAGCCCGCTGCGGTCCACATGGTCCATCTGCGCATCGGCGCGGGCCGACAGACCGGCGGTGGCGGTTGCCATCAGCGCCGCCCCCTGCGGCAGCAACAGCGCCAGTCCGAACAGCACCATCAGCACCGCCCCCGCCTTGGCGACCGTGTCGATGTCCAAGCCAAGCAAATGGCCAAAGGCGGTGATCCCCAGCCCCAGCACGACAAACGACAGGCTCAGCCCGGCGGCCATCGCCAGCGGCCCGAGGCGGCTGGCTTGAAATGCGGTGGCGATGACAATCGGCAGCACCGGCACCACGCAGGGGTTGATCAGCGTCAGCAGGCCCGCGCCATATGCGAATATCAATTCCATGGCTGCGATATTGCCAGAGTCCCGCGCCCTGTCACCCTACGATGCCCTGACGGGGCATCACTCTAGCGTGGGGAAATATTACGGCTCAGCGCCGCAACAGCCGCGCAAGCGCGCCGGGCCGGGTGGCGTATTGCGCAAGGCCGGGGGCGGTGTCGGGCAGCCCGCAGCGGCGCATCAGGCTGGCGAAGGCGTCGTTGCGCGTCTCGCCGTCAGTCCAGTCGGCAAACGCGGCGATGGCCTGCAAGGCCTGCCGGTCAAGGTCCGTCAACAGGGACCGGCGGCGGCCCCGGAACAGCCCCTCGATCGGGGCGCCCGCCGCAAGGGTGGCCAGCAAGGCGCGGATCAGCCCGGTGCTTGTGGCGCCCGCCGTCCGCGCCTGCGGCAGGGCGGCCATGATTGCCGTTGCCGTCCGGGTGCGGTGGGCCGCGTCTCCGCGCCAACGCGAGAGGCAGGCCGCGACCCTGTCCACCGTCCAGCCGGGGCGCGGAAACACGTCGCGGTCCGTCCTGTCCGATTGGTATATCTCTCCGGCGCGGTGCAGGGCCTCCAGCAGAACCGCGCCACGGGCGGTTTCCTGTACGGTCATCGACAGACCCGCCTCGGCCCGCAGCGACAACATCGGCCCCGGCGCAAGCCAGCACCGCAGCAGCGGGTCGGCGGGGCCCGCCTCGACCGAGCGGGCAAGGCGGCCCAGCGCCGCCAGGCCCGCGCGTTGCACCGCAGGCACGCCGGTCCGGTCGATGGCGGCGGCGATGCGCGGCGCGCTGTCGGTCCACGCCGCCGGAGCCTCGGCCAACAGCATCAGCAGCGCCGCCACCTGCGCCGGGGTATCACTGGTCAACAGCGGCACAAGGTCGGGCAACGCCTTGGCGACACCCGCGTGGCACTCTGCCTCGATCCGGGGGGAGAGGCCCAGGGCGGCGTTGCGGACCCGCTCGGCCTTTGATTGCGCGGCGTCTGCCTTGACCGCCTCGGCGTAGCGGTCGCCGGTGGTCTGTTCCTGCGTCAGCATCCGCGTACAGGCCGGTTCGGCGATGGCGCGCAGCAGGTGCAGCAGGCCGGGCACATTTGGGCCGGGGCGCTGCGCCAGTTCCGCCAGAAACGGGATCGCCGCGACGGTGCCGGTGTACAGGCGGCCCTGAGGGCACAGCGTGGCGTTCAGCATCGCCAGCGCGCGGGCGGCCTGCGATGCCCCGCCCAGCGCCAGCGCCCGCAGGGCGGCGGGGACATCGGTGGCCGGTCCGTGACCGTGGTTCAGGCGGGTCCAGTCCACCCGGTCCAGCCCGACAAGCATCGGATCAGGCCGCCAGTCCCTTGGAGCCCATGTTCAGGAACTTGTCCCGCCGCGCGCGGATCAGATCCGCTCGGCTCATGCCCTCAAGATCGTTCAGCAGGCCGTTCAGCGCGGTGCGGACCGCATTGATCGCGGTCTCCGGTGCGCGGTGCGCGCCGCCCAGCGGTTCGGGGATGACCCGGTCGCAGACACCCAGTTGGTGCAGGTCCTGCGCGGTCAGGCGCAGCGCCTCGGCGGCCTCGCGCATCTTGTCGGCGTCTTTCCACAGGATCGAGGCGCAGCCCTCGGGCGAGATCACCGAGTAGACCGCGTGTTCCAGCATCGCCACGCGGTTGCCGGTGGCAAAGGCCACCGCCCCGCCAGAGCCGCCTTCGCCGATGATCACCGAGACCAGCGGCACGCCGATTTGCAGGCATTTCTCGGTCGCGCGGGCGATGGCCTCGGATTGGCCGCGCTCTTCGGCCCCCTTGCCGGGATAGGCGCCGGGCGTGTCGATCAAGGTGACCACCGGCAGGCCGAACCGGTCGGCCATGTCCATCAGCCGCAGTGCCTTGCGATAGCCCTCGGGCCGGGCCATGCCAAAGTTGCGGGTGATGCGCGACGTGGTGTCATGGCCTTTTTCGTGACCGATCACCATGACCGCGCGGTCATCCAGCCGCGCCAGACCGCCCATGACCGCGTCGTCCTCGGCAAAGTTGCGGTCGCCGGCCAGCGGCGTGAATTCGGTGAACAGCGCCTCGATGTAATCCTTGCAATGGGGGCGCTCGGGATGGCGCGCGACCTGACATTTGCGCCACGGGGTCAGCTTGCCATACAGGTCCTTGAGCAGCGTCTTGGCCTTGCCGTCCAGCGCCCTGGCCTCTGCCTCGACATCCATGTCCTCACTCTGCCGGGCCATGGCGCGCAGTTCTTCGGCCTTGCCTTCGATGTCGGCCAGCGGTTTTTCGAAGTCGAGGTAATGGGTCATCGGCGTCTCCTTGCACGGCGCTATATGACCTCGCCGCGTTCGGGATGCAATAAAACAAGATAGGTCGACCGGGTCCGCGTCATGCAAAGGGCGGACCGCGACGCAGCGTGGAAGAGGGGTATTTGAACAGAGAAGAAACCGAAGAAGCGGCAGTCCTTTGTGGATCGGCTGCGCCCCGATCCGCTGTCCCCGACGCCCTGACGGGGCGATCCGCATGTGTATGCCCCTGAAATCCCGGACTGCACGGCGCGGCGGATGGCGACCCTGCCGATGGGGCGGCGCCCGACATGCGCAGCCGCGCCGGGGCGGTGGCGGCGGCGGCCAAAGCGGGCCGGTTTCGAGGTGTCGGTCGGTCTGGGGCCGGTCTTGATCGAGACCCCGGCGCGGGTGTCTCAGCCCAGCACCACCGGCACCATCGCGGCCAAAAGCAGCGCCGCCATGGTCCAGTTGAAGACGCGCAGGCGGCGCGGGTCCGCCAGCCAGCGCCGCAATCCGGTGCCAAGGATGGTCCAGGTGGCCGCAGAGACCGTGCCGATCACCGCGTAGGTGGCCGAGACCCATGCCACAGCAACCAGATCGCGGCTGGCAGCATAGAGCGTGATCGCCCCCAGCGCCATCGACCACGCCTTTGGGTTGACCCATTGAAAGGCGGCGGCCTGCACAAAGCTGAGCGGGCGGGCATTTGCGCGGGCCTCTCCGGGGGCGGCCTGATGGGCGATTTTCCACGCCAGCCACAGCAGATAGACGACCGAGACCACCTTGAGACCCATCTGCGCCGCTGGCCAGATCTCGAACACCTGCATCACGCCCAGGCCCACCGGCAGGATCATCAGCGGAAAGCCATAGGCGACCCCCGCCAGATGCGGCAGCGACCGGCGCAGGCCGAAATTCGCCCCCGAGGTCATCAGCATCAGGTTGTTCGGCCCCGGCGAGAACACCGTGGCGGCGGCAAACAGCGCAAGCGCGAAGAGGAGATCAGGTGTCATGGCACAACAGTTGCCCTTTTTCTGCGGCATGAAATTGCGATTTGCAGCGCCATTGGCTTAAACTCACACTTAATGACCGATCTGGATACCATAGACCGCAAGATATTGCGTGCACTTGCTGCCGATGGGCGGTTGAGCAATCTGGCGCTGGCCGAGCGCGTGGGGCTGTCCCCCTCGGCCTGTCTGCGCCGCACGGCGGTGTTGGAAAAGACGGGTGTGATCCGTGGCTATCGCGCGGTCCTGAGCGCCGAGAAAACCGGCATCGGCTTTACCGCCTACATCACCGTGGGGCTGAACCAGCACACCAAACCCGCGCAGGAGGCGTTTGAGCGGGCCATGGCGGCGGCCCCGCAGGTGCGCGAGTGCCACAATGTCACCGGGCCGGTGGAATACCTGCTGCGGGTCGAGGTGGCCGACCTGATCGCCTACAAACATTTTCACACAGAGATCCTCGGGGCGCTGCCGCAGGTGCATATGCTGACATCCTATGTCGTGATGGGCTCTCCGAAGGATGAAAGGGCCTGACGCACATCAAGGCCGCGTTTTGTGGCTGGGGTAGTCTGGCGGGGAACACCAGACGCAACCGTCAAAACCGGAGGTCCCGATGGACGATGTGGAACGCCTGCTTAAAGGCACCGTCGAAGAGCTTGAAAAACTGTTGAATGCCAAGAACGTGCTGGGGGATCCGATCGAGCGTGATGGCGCGACCGTGATCCCCATTGTCAGCTACGGATTCGGATTCGGATTCGGGGCAGGGGGCGGCACGGGCACGGACTCTGGCAAGGGGTCGGGGGCCGGCACCGGCGCGGGCGGCGGCATCAAGCCGCTGGGCGCAATCATCATCGATCAGAACGGCGCGCGGGTCGAGGCGGTCAAGGGTGCGGCCAACAGCCTTGCCGCCGCAGTCACCGAGGTCGCCGGAAAGGTGATTGCCGCAGTCGACCGGGACAGGGGCAATCGGGACAGGGGCGATAAAGACACAGAGGCGTGAGCTGGGTTCCGCCAGTGCTATGGGCCGTTCTGGCTCTGGTCACTGTGCTCTTTCTGCTGGGCGTCCTGCTGCTGGCCCTGCCGGTGCAGGTCCAGTTCCTTGCCGAATACGAGGGGCGCGCGCGGATGCGACTCCGGCTGGTGCTGCTGGACGGCCATGCGCCCGGTATTGCGCTGGTCGATAGCTGGCGACTGCCCGGGCCAAAGCGGAAAGCGGCGCAGAAAAAGCAGGGTACACCATCGGAGTCGCGGCCTCCGGCAGGGGCCATCCTGAAGCTGATCATGGAGGTTCTGGGATGTATCCGCATCCGTCGGTTGCGGGTGCAGGGCATTGTCGGGCTGGCCGATCCGGCGGACACGGGCCACCTGTTCGGGGCGCTGTGCCCGTTGAGGTATGGGCTCCCCGCCGGGGTCGCCGCGATAGACGTGGTGCCAGAGTTCTCGGGTCCGCATCTCGAAGGGCGCGCAGAGGGGGTGCTGAGCGTCACGCCGCTGGCGCTAGTGCCGCCGCTGATGCGCTTTGGCTGGACGATCTGGAGGAAAGCGCCATGAGCCATGCTCTGGAAGGCCCGCGCCGCGTGGGCGACGTCTGGATCTGCGCGGTGGTCGCGAGTGGGGTGCAAATGGTGGCGCGGAACGGCGGCTGTCGTGGTGCCGGTGTCAAAACGCCGGTGGCGGTGGCGGTTTTCGACGGAAAGAGGCTGTTGGCCTTCGAAGGCGACGGCACGCCGATCTCCGAGGCCGCCCTTGAGGGGCTCTGTCCCGGCAGTCCCGCCCGGCTGCGCGCCGCAGCGGGGGGTCGCGTGTGATGTCATTGGGGGCGGGCGCCGCCCCGCAAGGTGTGGCGCCCGCTGGCCAACTCACTGACTGGCGATCATCTCGGACTGGCGCACGATTACCTCGGCCTGCTTGATGCTGGCGATATCGACCAGCCGCCCTTTGTAGACGGTGGCCCCTTCGCCCTTGGCCTTGGCCTCTTCCATCGCGGCAAGGATCTCGCGCGCCTCGTTCACCGCTGCCTCTGACGGGGTGAAGACCTCATTCGCCAGGGCCACCTGTTTCGGGTGGATCGCCCATTTGCCGACCATGCCCAGCGTCGCCGACCGCAACGCCTGCGCGCGGAACCCTTCGTCGTCGGAGAAATCGCCAAACGGCCCGTCGACCGGCAGCACACCATGGGTGCGGCAGGCGGCGACAATCGCGGCCTGCGCCCAGTGCCACGGGTCGGACCAATGTTTCTGGCCGTCGCGATACATGTAATAGTTTTCCTGCGTGCCGCCGATGCCGGTGGTCGCCATCCCCATCGAGGCGGCAAAGTCGGCGGCGCCAAGGCTCATCGCCTCCAGCCGGGGCGAGGCGGCGGCGATTTCCTCGACATGGGCGATGCCCGCGGCGCTTTCGATGATGACCTCGAATTTCAGCGCTTTTTCGCGGCCCTTGGCGCGTTCAATGGCAGTCACCAGCGCGTCGACGGCATAGAGATCCCCGGCGCAGCCGACCTTGGGGATCATGATCCGGTCCAGCCGGTCGCTGCCCTGTTCCAGCAGGTCCACCACGTCGCGATACCAATAGGGCGTGTCCAGCCCGTTGATGCGCACCGACAGGGTCTTTTTGCCCCAGTCGATGTCCGCCAGCGCCTTGATGACATTGGCGCGCGCGCTGTCCTTGTCCGAGGGGGCCACCGAATCCTCAAGGTCTAGGTTGATGACGTCGGCGGCGCTGGCGGCCATCTTTTCAAAGATCGCCGGGCGCGATCCGGGGCCGAACAACTGGCAGCGGTTCGGGCAGGCGGGGGCAGGGGGCTGGATGCGGAAGGACATTGCAGGGCCTCTCGGTCAGAAAATTGCGTATACCTTGGCCTACGAGTTATAAAACTGCGCGGCGGCCCGCAAGGTCTTTTTGCAGGTGCAGAAAGATGCGCCCGTGAGCCAAGCTCACAGGCGGTTGTCCGTCACGGTCAATCCATCACCGACGTGCCCCGCCAGGGCGGGACACATGACCGATCAATAGGCCCGCATGTCAAAGCAGAATGCATTGCCGGACCGGCTGTTGCGCAGGCACTGCATGTGGTCCGAAATGTCGTAGACACCCTCGATATAGGGCACAGTCGCGCTGTTGCCGTTGATCCGGGGGCCGGTACCGTCCATTTCGACCACTGTGCTGGCGCCGCTGGGCCAGGTGAATTCCACCGTGACCTGCATCGTGCCGTCCCCTGTGAACACGGCGGATTCCATCGCATCGCAGGGGTCATCGTCGGTCTTTTGATCGGCGGAATTATACACCAGACAGCGCGTCGTCAGGCTGCGGCGGTCGGTCCAGACCGTGGCGTCGGCGGGCAACGCGCCCGATCCATGCCGGGCGGCCAGCTCGGCGAAACGGGTCCACGGCGGATACAGGGCGGCCTGATCCAACGCCATGGCATCGCCGCGCAAAAAGGAGACGCTCAGCCGCCGTGTATTGCCGCGCATGGGGGTTTCCATCGGCCAGCGTCCGCCAAAACCCACCTCGCAA
This sequence comes from Antarctobacter sp., assembly GCF_048262615.1. Lineage (GTDB taxonomy): Bacteria > Pseudomonadota > Alphaproteobacteria > Rhodobacterales > Rhodobacteraceae > Antarctobacter. The sequence goes on along the minus strand of NZ_JBLXFB010000005.1, from coordinate 29,946 downwards.
TTCAACCCGTCCTCGGCCGGATCAGGGTCACTGACAAAACTGGCATCGCCGAAATCACCGGACCTGCCCAAAGCGATCTCTGCCTCTCCGCGTCCGTAGTGCCGCGACAGCAGGCTGCCCGAGTAATCCCCAAGCCGCCGCCCCGAGAAAAAATCGCGGCCCGCGCCATCGTGGCGAGTGGCGTAGATCTGATAATAGCCCGTGGAGGGCCGCAAACCGGGCTGCGCGTTCAGGCAGGCATTGACGAAATGGCCACGCGACACCTTGGCCGGATAGGGCAGCCCGGCGATGTCGATCATCCATTGCGACGCTTCGCCCACGGTTTGCAGCACATACATGTCCTGCGGCGGCGTGGCGACCATGCGGTTCATCAGCGTGGCCGGAAAGCGTATCTTGCCCTGACGGTCGCTCAGCTCTCCGATGGACCGCACGGCAATGGCAAAGGCGCGGTCGACCGCCTCGGCAGAGTAATTGCCATCTGCGATCGTCAAGCCGGGCGCGTGAAACCCCAGCAACCCCTGCGCATGCAGGACACGGTTGGGCAGCCGCCCGCCAGAGCTTTCGCTTTGCACGCCGCCGGCCATGAACAGGACCGCACAGGCGGAATAACAGGTGGCGTCGCGCGCGATTGCGGTGCCGATTCCGCTGTAGAGATAGCGGTTGTCTCCACCGGGATCGGCCAGCACATCCGCCATCTTGAGCGCCTCTGCCAAAGAGCCGCCGGGGCTGTCGAGGCAAATGCGCGGCACGGCAAGCCCGCCCACCTGATCCCAGCGATCAAGGAAATCGCTTTCCCCGGCATAGGGATCGCCGACAACCCGGTCGAGCGCGGCCCGAAATCCATCGGCATCCCCGGATCGGATCGGGCCCTGAACGGTCAGGATGCAGCCCAGATCGGCATCGCCGCCATCCAGAAACTGGGCAGCAGAGGCAGGCGCGGCCAAGGCAAGGGCAAGCCCGGCGGCGGTCAGCAACCCTGCTGCAAATCGGGGGAAATGGCTGTTCGACATATTCAACCTTCTGATGTTTCAATGACAATTGGGCAAGGAGGCTAAAAGAGAACGGCCATTCGCACAACCGGACGGGCAAGGGGGTGCCTGCACAGTTCTTCGGCAAAATCGCCGGTTTGCGGATGAATCTTCGAGAATGCCGCCTGCAATTCGGTGGAAAACAAGCGCGTTGCAGGGCGACTCGTGCAAACTCGTCAAAAATGGGGACATGGAGACCGGAATGATCAAGACACCCTATCTGCTTTTTCTGGGCGATGCGCCCGATCCGCTGGCGGCCAAGGTGGCGCAGGGCATCCGCGACTGGCGGCCCGAGAACTGTGTCGGTCAGTTCCGGATGGAGGGCTGCAAGGCCGATCTGGGCCTGCCCGACATGACCTTGGAAGAGGCCAAGGCGGCAGGGGCCAAGACGCTGGTGATCGGCGTGGCCAATCGCGGCGGCAAGATCAGCAAGGCGTGGAAAAAGGTCTTGGTGGCGGCGCTGGAAGAGGGGCTGGACCTTGCCTCTGGCCTGCACAACCTGTTGCGCGCCGAGGCGGACCTGAAAGCCGTGGCAGAGGCGACAGGCCGCGCCCTGCATGACGTGCGCGTGCCAGAGGTCGACTATCCGATTGCCGACGGCACCAAGCGCACCGGCAAGCGCGTGCTGGCGGTGGGCACCGACTGTTCGGTGGGCAAGATGTACACGACACTGGCGCTGGACAAGGCGATGCGCGCGCGCGGCATGAACAGCACGTTTCGGGCGACGGGCCAGACCGGCATCCTGATCACCGGCGACGGCGTGCCGCTGGACGCGGTGGTGGCGGATTTCATGGCCGGGTCGATCGAATACCTGACGCCGGACAACGACGCCGACCACTGGGATGTGATCGAGGGGCAGGGCAGCCTGTTCCACGTCAGTTTTTCCGGGGTGACACTGGCGCTGATCCACGGCGGCCAGCCCGACGCGCTGATCCTGTGCCATGAGCCGACGCGCACCCATATGCGCGGTCTGCCCGGCTATGCCCTGCCCTCGCTCGAAGAGGTGCGCGACCTGTCGCTGGCCTTGTCGAAGGTGGCCAATCCCGGCTGTCAGGTTGTCGGCGTGTCGATCAACACCCAGCACATGGGCGCGGATGAGGCGGTCAGCTATTGCGCCGAGGTCGAGGCGCGGCTGGGTCTGCCGACGGTCGACCCCTTCCGCCACGGTGCCGAACGTCTGGCCGAGGCGCTGGCCGCGCTCTAGCGGGATGGCGGGCGGGCCGGCCTTTGGCCGGACGCTCGTCGCCTGCGGCAACATCGCCCCACCCACCATCCCGCAGGGCGCGTCGTGTCGGGCGGGGGCGCGTGTTGACGGGGGCGGCATTAGGGTATTTTTGACAGAGAAGAAACAGGAGCCGCAGAGATGACCATCAGCGTATCGCGAGACGTGTTCAAACTGGCCGAGGCCTTTACCATCTCGCGCGGCAGCCGGACCGAGGCGCATGTGCTGACGGTGCGGGTGACGCGGGGCGGTGTGTCTGGCTGGGGCGAATGCGTGCCCTATGCGCGCTATGGCGAAACGCTGGACAGCGTGACGGCAGAGATCGTTGGCTTGCCCGAGGCGATTTCCCGCGCCGATCTGCAAGAGGCGCTGCCCGCCGGGGCGGCGCGCAACGCGGTGGATTGCGCGCTGTGGGATCTGGAGGCCAAGGCGGCGGGTGTCCGGGTCTGGGATCTGGCCGGGCTGCCCGCGCCGGGGCCGGAACGGACCGCCTATACCCTGTCGCTGGACACACCTGATAACATGGAGGCGGCGGCGCGGCGCCATGCGGCGCGCCCCTTGCTGAAGATCAAGCTGGGCACCCCCGATGACATGCCCCGGCTGGAAGCGGTGCGGCGCGGCGCGCCCCGATCGCGGATCATCGTCGACGCCAATGAGGGCTGGAGCGCCGCCGTCTACGCCGATCTGGCCCCGCATCTGCTGCGGCTGGGGGTGGCGCTGGTGGAACAGCCTTTGCCCGCCGGTGAGGACGCCGCGCTGGTCGGGATGGACCGCCCGGTGCCGGTCTGCGCCGACGAAAGCTGTCATGACCGCGCCTCCCTATCGGCGCTGAAGGGCAAATATGACGTGGTCAACATCAAGCTGGACAAGACCGGCGGGCTGACAGAGGCGCTGGCCCTGCGCACGGCCGCGCTGGCCGAGGGCTATGACCTCATGGTGGGTTGCATGGTGGGGTCATCGCTGGCGATGGCCCCGGCGGTGATGCTGGCACAGGGCGCGATGGTGACCGATCTGGACGGCCCATTGCTGTTGGCCCAGGACCGCGACACACCGCTGCGCTACGACGCCGACGGCGTCCACCCGCCGGAACCGGCGCTGTGGGGCTGACAGGGGCCGCGGCCAAGGCTTGCGGCGGGTCCGGTGCCTGCCTACAACACAAAAAACGCATTGCCCGAGGACCCCGCCCATGACCCGCACCGTTTACGTCAACGGAGACTACCTGCCCGAGCATGAGGCCAAGGTCTCGATCTTTGACCGCGCCTTTCTGATGGGCGACGGCGTCTATGAGGTCACCTCTGTCCTTGACGGCAAGCTGATCGATTTCGGCGGCCACGCCACCCGCCTGCAACGGTCCTTGTCTGAGCTGGACATGCGCGCGCCGGTCACCATGGACGAATTGCTGGAGATCCACCGCGAACTGGTGGACGTCAATGAGATCACCGATGGCCTGATCTACCTTCAGATCACCCGTGGCGCGCCGGATGACCGCGACTTTGCCTTTCCCGACCCGGACGTCACCCCGTCCACCATCGTTCTGTTCACCCAGAACAAGCCGGGCCTTGCCGACAGTCCGGCTGCGCAAAAGGGCATCAAGGTGATCTCGATCGAGGATCAGCGCTGGGGCCGCCGCGACATCAAGACGGTGCAACTGCTGTATCCCTCGATGGGCAAGATGATGGCCAAGAAGGCCGGTGTCGACGATGCATGGCTGGTCGAGGACGGCTTTGTCACCGAGGGCACCAGCAACAACGCCTATTTCATCAAGGGCAATAAGATCGTCACCCGCGCCCTGTCCAACGACATTCTGCACGGGATCACCCGCGCCGCCGTGCTGCGTTTTGCCCAAGAGGCCCAGATGGAGGTCGAAGAGCGCAATTTCACCATCGCAGAGGCGCAAGGCGCGGATGAGGCATTCATCACCTCCGCCTCGACCTTTGTGATGCCGGTGGTCGAGATCGACGGCGTTGCGCTGGGCGCTGGTACGCCGGGGCCGCGCGCGTTGCGCCTGCGCGAAATCTATCTGGACGAAAGCCGCAAAGCCGCGATCTGACCCGATGACCGCCAAGGCGCTTGTCGAGGCCATAGCCGCGCTGGTGATCTTTCTGACACTGGCGGGGCTTGGCCTGTTTCAGGTGCCCAGCGAGGACGCCACGATAGAGGCCGGGGTGCAGGCGCAGGCCACCGCCTTGCTGGCCGACCTGCCCAATCCGCCGGTCCTGACCGTCAAAGGCCGCGACATCACCGTCGCGGGCCGGGTTGAAAGCCATGCGGTCCGGCGGCAGATCGAATCCGGGTTGCGCGGGATCGACGGCGTCAGAGAGGTAACAGCCCGCCTTTCGGTGCTGCCAGAGGTCGCAGAATTCGCCTTTTCGATGCGCAAGGGGACCGACGGCGTGGTGCTGGCGGGTCATGTCCGCCGTGCCGATACCGTCGATTTTTTGACCGAACTGGCCGGCGGGCCGCTGCCAGAGGTCACTCTGGCCAGCGGCGGGGCCTTTGACGGCTGGGACGGGGCTGTGCTGACACTGACACAGGCGGTTGCCCAATTGGACGAGGCCGACATCGAGCTGACGGGCGACGCGGTGCAAATCCGCGGCGTGGCGTTGTGGCCTGCGGATCTGGCCGCAATCGACCGTGTGCTTGCAGAGTTGCCCCCGGACATCGCCATCACAAAGGATCTGACTGCGCGCGATGACGGTCGGCCCTTTTTCCTGATCGCGGAAAAGCAACCGGGCCTTGGAGTTAGCCTGCGTGGCAAGCTGCCGCTCGCCCTATCGGCCCGTGACCTGTCAGAGGTGTTCACGCGGGGCGTCCAAGCCGAAACCCTGTCGGTTGGTCCGGTCGATCCGGGGTATCCCGCGCTTGCCGCAAGTATGTTGGCCGCCGCGCGTGTTCTGGATGTTGCGGATGAGGGGGTCGTCACCGTCACCCCCGGCACCCTGATCCTGTCGGCTTTGCGCGGCGGCGACGAGTTGGATCAGGCGCTGGACACCCTGCGGGCCGATCTGCCAAGCGAAACCCTGCTTGCGGTGTCGCGGCTTCCTCTGACCGATCCGGAACCTTTTTGGCTGGCGCTTGAACGGCGTGCTGGCAAGGTCACGGCCCTAGGCGTTGTGCCGGTCGATCTGGCGCAACAGACCCTCGATGCGGCGTTTGAGGGGGCGGATGTCTCGGGCCTGCGACACGCGCTATACCCGGATATCACGGGCTGGTCGGGTGGATTGGACGCTGTCAGCACCGTCTTTGACGAGATTGTCGAAGGGCGGCTGCTGTTCGAAGCGGGGGCCGTCACATTGGACGCGCTGTTGCCCGATCCGGTCAGTGCCGGTCGGGTCGATGCTCTTTTGACGGCGCTCCCACAGGGGCAGGACTATCGGCGCACCGTCGAATTGGTCGATGACGGGCTGATTCTGAACGCGACCCTTACGTATACGCCGCAAAACGGCGCGCGGGTTGAGGGCACCTTGCCCGGCAACCTGACGGCGCAGGACCTGCCGACCCTGTTGGGCCTGCCCGCCGTTGCGGGCGGTGCAGGCAGCGATACGGACATGCCGTTGCCGCGCGCAAAGGCGGTCCTGCTGGCCGTGGAACGCTGGTTGGGCGAGGCCGAAGAATTGACCCTCAGCCTGACGCCAGAGGCGATCACTCTGGAGGCCGTGCTGTCGCCGGGGGTGGACAGGGCGCAGATTGACGCGGCGATGCGTGCGGTTCTTGACCCAAAGGACAAGCTGCGCTTGCGCCCTTTGGCCAACGCGCCCCCCGCAGGCACAAAGCGGCGCAATGTGGCGCTGGGTTTGGATCAGGTCTTTGTGGCGGGCCACTGGCTGCCGGTGCTGGATTTCGCGCCGTCGGTGGCGGAATGCGCGCGGCAAAGCCTCTTGGCCGACGGCGCGGACCCGGTGCGGTTCCTCTCCGGGTCATCGCGGCTGGACGCCAGATCGGTGCGCGGAGTCAATGCGCTGGCCGCCGTGGCGCGGGTGTGCGTGTTGAATGGCGGGCTAGAGGTGCAGATCGAAGGCCACACCGATGCGCTGGGCGATGGCGTGGCGAACAGGATCATCAGCCGAGACCGCGCGGTTGTCGTGGCGGTTGAGATCACCAAACGCGGCGTCCGCTCCGGGGCGATGAACGTGATGGGATACGGGTCGGCGCGGCCCGTGGTGGGCTCTGACAGCGACGAGGGACGCGCGCTCAACCGCCGTATTTCGCTGTCATGGCGGGATCCGGGACAGGCGGTGCAGTGAGCGCAAAGGTTAAGAGTTTGTAAATTCGTCTCTGTAAGGCATTGATTTTGTTGGGGCGTTAACCTTGTCCACTGTGGCGCCCCTCTTGCTGGCCTGCCATCCACGCGGCCGCATGACGCCCCGCCCACAGGCCCGTGGCAAGGCAGGCGGTCAGCAGATACCCCCCTGTCGGAGCCTCCCAGTCCAGCATCTCTCCGGCACAAAAACAGCCCGGTCGGTCCCGCAGCATCAGCCCCTCATCCAGCGCCGCAAAGGGCACGCCCCCGGCGGTCGAAATCGCCTCATCCATCGGCCTCAGCCCCGCATGAGCGATGGGCAGCGCCTTGATCCGCGCCGCCAGACCGGCGGCGTCTTCGGGCAGGGGGCGGGCAAATTCCATCAGCACCGCCTGCGCCGCCGGGGCCAGCCGCAGTGCCTTGCGGATCGCATTGGCGCGGCTTTGTTTGCCGCGGGGCCGTGACAGCCGCGCGACCAGCGCATCCTCCGAAATATCCGGCAACAGATCGACCGTCAGGGCATGGCTCGCGCGCAGGGCGGGGGTCAGCGGATAGATCCCGCCGCCCTCCAGCCCGCGCGCCGAAATCACCGCCTCGCCCCGGTTTTCCAATGAGCCGGCCCGAAAGGTCACGTTCTTCAAGGGCGCGCCGAAATGGCGGGCCATATGCGGCGACCAATCGACCAGAACCCCGGCATTCGACGGCGCAAAAGGGGCCAACGGCAGGCCCGCCGCCCGGAAAGGCTCTGCCCAGACCCCGTCCGACCCCAGCCGCGCCCAACTGGCACCGCCAAGGGCAAAGACCGTGACCGCCGGATGCTGAACAACCAGCCCCTCCGGCGTGTCAAGGCGTAACCCGCCATCCTCTGCCCAGCCAAGCCAGCGCCAGCCGGTGCGTCGCTGCAACCCCATGCCGTCCAGTCGGGCCAGCCATGCCCGCAGCAGCGGCGAGGCCTTCATGGCCTTGGGAAACAACCGCCCGCTGGAGCCGGTGAAGGTGGGCTGCCCCAACCCCTCGGCCCATGCCCGCACCTCATCCGGCCCGAAGGTGTCCAGCATTTTGGCCAGATCCCGCGCGGCCTCCGCATAGGCGGCACGAAAGCGGGCGTGGTCCTCCATCTTGGTCAGGTTCAGCCCCGACTTCCCGGCCATCAACAGCTTGCGCCCGACCGAGGGTTTCGCCTCTGCCAGCACCACGCGATGCCCTGCCGACAGCAGCGCCTCCGCCGCCATCAACCCCGCCGGGCCGCCGCCGATCACCAGCGCATGACTCATGGCGCGGTGGACCCGGACGCCTGATGCAACTCCACGACGCGATGGGGGTAGGGGATCTCTATCCCGTGGTCCTTCAGCGCGTTCCAGATCAGGAACAGCACGTCAGAGGTGTATTTGTTGGGACCGTCGTCGATGCCGTTGACCCAGAACTCTACCGCGAAATCCACGCCCGAGTCGCCAAAGCCGCGCAGCTCGCAGTCGGGCGGATAGGGCTTATCCAGCACGCCGGGGTGCCGCGCCACGGCCTCTTCGACGATGGCGGGCACCATGTTGATGTCGGTCTTGTAGCTGACCGAGAAATCCGCCTCATAGCGGTTGGCGCTGCCTTGGTCAGAGTAGTTGATGACGCGGGTGGTGATGAAATCCTCGTTCGGGACCACGATCCAGCGGCCATCGTAGGTCTCAAGGATCATCGCCCGCGCGGTGGTCTTGACGATGGTGCCGGACTCGCCGTTGTCGAGTTCGACATAGTCGCCCACGGTGGCCTGCCCTTCGAGCAGCAGGATGATGCCGGAAATATAGTTCGCGGCGATCTTTTGCAGACCAAACCCAAGACCGACACCAATGGCGCCGCCCAGCACGGCAAGCGAAGTCAGCGGGATGCCGACGATGTTCATCAGCAGCAGGAAGGCAAGGCCGAAGATCGCGAACTCCGCCGCCTTGGCGGCCAGCTGGCGGGTCGCCGGAGGCAGTTCATCCTGCTTTTGGATATAGGACCCGGTCTGATCGTTGGACCAGCGCCCCAGCCAGAACAGGATCGACCCGGCGATCAGGCCCCGGATCACCGCCATGACGGTGAATTCGATATTGCCAAGGCTGACAGTCAGGTCGTTCAGTCGATCGGTGGCGACATCCAGCAGACCCAAGGTGTACAGCGCCATGACCGGCAAAAGGATGACGCGCCCCAACATCTTGAGGAAGCCGTCCTTGATGATCTCGCGGACAAGGACGCGGGCGGCGAGCAGCAGGAAAAAGCGTTTGCCAAAGGCGATTACAGCGCCAGAGCCGAATATTGCGCGGGTCAATCCCTCACCGATGCCGGTGAAGGCAAAGGCCAGCAGCGGCAGCAACAATGGCACGAAGATCAACAGGAACCGCCGGATCGTGGCCAGGATCGAGATCCGGCCGTCCGGCGGTGTCAGGAGACGTTCCAGCCAAGGCCGCAGCTTGCGCGTCAGCAGCCATGCGATGACGAAGGCGGCAACCAGCAGGCCGAACTGTGACCATGCGGCGGGCGATTCCAGCCATGCGCGCGCGATGTCCCATCCCTGCAAGGCGTACCCGACGGCCTGCTGTACGATCCCGGGCTGGGCGGCGAGGTCGAAGTTCATATGGCGTGATCCCTGGCGTCGACGTGACATCCTCTTGCCCAAAGAGTGCGCTGGGGACAAGGGGAGCGATATGGTCGACACGGCGGACCCCACACGGCTGTTGTGCCGGTGCCCGATCCTGCGGATTGCTTGCCGTACGCGGTTCGCGCGCCTAGGGTCGCCCGGCCAGAGAGGAGCCCGCCGATGCACCGTTTCCAGATCCGCGTCTATTACGAAGACACCGACATGGCGGGGATCGTCTACCACGCCAATTATCTGAAATTCATCGAACGGGCGCGGTCCGACTGGGTCAAGGAGCAGGGGCTGGACCAGAACGCCATGCGTGAACAGGACGGGATTGTCTTTGTGGTGCGCCGGATCGAGGCGGATTACCTGATGACCGCGAAATACGACGACGCGCTGGAGGTGCGCACAACTGTGCGCAACATGACCGGCGTGCGGCTGATCATGGGGCAGGAGGTTGTCCGGGGCGAAGAGGTGATCTTTCGTGCCGAGGTGACGGCGGTCTGCGTGACCCGCGACGGCCATCCCGCCCGTCTGCCGGCCCGCCTCCGGCAGCGGGTGCACTAGCCGATCCGCGCCGACAGCCGTCGCACCCTCCTGCGGAATGCCGCCTATTCAGTAGCGTTCCCCCTGCAAATCGGGTAAGGAACGCGGTAATCAGAGCCCCGGTCACAGGGGCCGACAGGAAATGAGCAGGTCTATGGAAGCAGGAACGCTTGCACTCGCGTCGGAGATCGACTTCTCCTTCTGGGGTCTTTTCATGCGCGCAACGCTGACGGTGAAACTCGTCATGATGTTGCTGATGGTGGCCTCGGTCTGGGCCTGGGCAATCATCATCGAGAAATTCGTCAGCTACCGCAAGGCGCGGCGCGAGGCGACACGGTTTGACCGCGCCTTCTGGTCGGGTGAGCCGCTGGATGAATTGTTCGAGCAACTGGGGCCAGAGCCCAAGGGCCGCTCTGAACGGGTGTTCGCGGCGGGCATGATGGAATGGCGTCGCAGCCACCGTGAGGACGGCGGCCTGATCGCCAACGCGCAAAGCCGGATCGACAGGTCGATGGACGTGGCGATCCAGAAAGAGGCCGATGTGTTGCAGCGCGGCCTGCCGGTGCTGGCGACGGTCGGCTCTACCGCGCCCTTTATCGGGCTGTTCGGGACGGTTTTCGGGATCATGAACGCCTTTATCGAGATTGCCGCGCAGCAGAACACCTCTTTGGTTGTCGTGGCCCCCGGCATCGCCGAGGCGCTGCTGGCCACGGGTCTGGGCCTGCTGGCGGCTATTCCGGCGGTGATTTTCTACAACAAGTTTTCGGCGGATGCGGACCGGATCGTCGGCAACTATGAGGCGTTTGCCGACGAATTCGCCACCATCCTGTCGCGCCAGCTGGATTCCTGAGCCATGGGAGCAGGGGTCGTCAAATCCGGTGGGGGCAAGCGGCGGCGCGGATCGCGCCGCAGCCGCGCCCAGCCGATGGCGGAAATCAACGTCACACCCTTTGTGGACGTCATGCTGGTGCTGCTGATCATCTTTATGGTCGCGGCCCCGCTGTTGACGGTGGGCGTGCCGGTGGAACTGCCCAAAACCGCGGCGCAGGCGCTGCCCGCTGAAACCGAAGAGCCGTTGACGGTGACGCTGTCGGCGGATGGTCAGGTGCTTATCCAGAGCACGGTCGTCGCGCGCGACGAACTGGTCGGTCGGTTGCGGGCGATTGCGGCGGAACGGTCGGATGACCGGGTCTACCTGCGGGCCGACGGGTCGGTGCCCTACGAGCAAGTGGCCCAGATCATGGGCGCGCTGAATGCGGGTGGATTTTCTTCGATTGGTCTGGTGACGGATGTCGGTGGTCCGGCACTTGACGGGCCGGACGGCGGCTGAGGCGCGGATGAACCGCTATCTGTACATATCAGGCGGGGCGCATGCCCTGCTGTTCGCTTGGCTGCTGCTGGGCAATGTCTTTGCGGCGGATCCTCCGCAGATGCAGGTGGCGGACGTGACGATCCTGAGCGAGGCGGATTTCGCGGCCCTGACCGCGCCGCCAACCCCCGAACCCGTGGCAGAGGCGGTGACGCCGGTGGTCACGCCCGAACCTGTGCCCGAGCCGGAACCCGAACCGGAACCTGTCCCGACACCAGAGCCGACACCCGCGCCGGAACCCACGCCAGAGCCGACACCGGCGCCCGTGCCGGACCCTGCTCCCGTGCCGCAGCCGCTGCCCGAGCCAGACCCGGCGCCGGTTCCTGCGCCGTTGCCCGATCCCGAACCGATTCCCGTGCCTGTGGCCCCGCTGCCGTCGCCGCCGCCCGCGCCGCGCGCGCCCAACGCATCGTTGCGGCCCAAGGCGCGCCCGGCGGATCGGGTGGCCAACACACCCGTCGCGCCGCCGGACCCGAACACCGAACGCGCCGAAGAGCGGGTCGAGGCTGCGGACCCGGACGCGGTCAGCCCGGACGTGGCAGAGGAACGGCGCGAGGCGACCGCGCCGCCCGAAACCACGACCGAAATCGTGACCGAGGCGGACGAACGTTTCGCGCCGTCCGAGTCGATCCGCCCGCAGGCCCGCCCGCAGCGTGCGGCGCAGGCCGCCCGGCCCGATCCCGCGCCGCAACCCGAGACCGCGCGGCCCGATCCGGTCAGCGGCGCGGATGATGCCATCACCTCGGCGCTGGCAGAGGCGCTGTCAGCGGCCCCCGCGCCCGCTGCCCCCGCAGGCCCACCGATGACACGCGGCGAACGCGAGGCGCTGCGGCTGGCGGTACAGGCCTGTTGGGTGGTGGACGTCGGCTCTGAGGCGTCGGGCATCACCGTCACCGTTGCCTTTGAGATGGAACCGGATGGCCGCGTCATTTCGAACAGTCTCAAGATGGTGGACGCCTCGCAAGGCAGCGCCGCCGCGGTCCAGACCGCCTTTCAGGTGGCGCGGCGCGCGGTGCTGCGGTGTCAGGGTCCCGAAGGGTATGCCCTGCCCGCCGACAAGTTCGACCAATGGCGCGAGATTGAGATGACCTTTAACCCCGAAACGATGCGGCAGCGGTGACGGCTGTGGAACCGTGAGCCGTCGAAGGACGTTCAACTCTGAAGGAAACCGCCAGAAATGAGCGGCTTCCTGCGCAAATTCCCCCTTGCGTCACATGTATTGCCTGTTTTGCGGCAGGCCAAATCAGGATAGGTTAACGCAGGGCGGGCACAGACCCGCCGCATCCGGTCCGAGCAGCGCCCGAAGGAAGGTCCCCGAGATGATCGCACGCCTCGCCGCCCTGGTTTTTGTCTGTGCCACGGCGCTTTTGCCAGTGCAGGCCATGGCCCAGTCCGGCCCGCTTCGCATTGAGATCACCGAAGGTGTGATCGAACCCTTGCCGTTCGCGGTGCCGGATTTCGTCGCCGAAAGCGCGGCGGCCGAACAGTTTGCCGCCGACATAAGCCGGGTGATCGCCGCTGACCTGACAGGCACCGGCCTGTTTCGCGAGATACCGCGCGACGCCCATATTTCCCGCGTCAGCAGCTTTGGCGCGCCGGTCCAGTTCGCCGACTGGAAGGCGATCAACGCGCAGGCGCTGATCACCGGGTCGGTCGCGGCGGATTCCTCTGGCCGGGTGGTGGTCAAATTCCGCGTCTGGGACGTCTTTGCCGGGCAGGAACTGGGGCAGGGGATGCAGTTTGTCTCGGACGCCAACGGCTGGCGTCGACTGGCGCACAAGGTTGCCGATCAGGTCTATAGCAGGCTCACCGGCGAAACCCCCTATTTCGACAGCCGGGTGGTCTTTGTCTCGGAAACAGGGCCCAAGGACGCGCGCCAGAAACGGCTGGCGATCATGGACTACGACGGCGCGAGCGTGCAGTTCCTGACCGACGATTCCTCGCTGGTTCTGGCGCCGCGCTTTTCGCCGAATGGCGAGCGGGTGCTGTATACCAGCTACGCCACCGGATTTCCGCGTATTCATGTGCTGACGGTCGGCGACGTCAACAGCCGCATCCTTCAGGTGGGGGAAGGCGTGATGAGCTTTGCCCCCCGCTTTTCCCCGGATGGGCGCATGGTGGTGTATTCGCTGACCCAAGGCTCCAACACCGATATCTTTGCCATGGACCTTGCTTCTGGCGCGACGCGTCGGCTGACCTCTACCCCCTCGATCGAAACCGCGCCCAGCTTTTCGCCCGACGGCAGCCGTATCGTGTTCGAATCCGACCGGTCCGGCAGCCAGCAGCTGTACATCATGCCCGCCATGGGCGGTGAGGCGCAGCGGATCAGTTTTGGCGAGGGGCGCTATGGCACGCCGGTCTGGTCGCCGCGCGGCGACCGCATCGCCTTTACCAAGCAGAACGCCGGACGGTTCCACATCGGTGTGATGCGCACGGATGGTGCCGAGGAACGTCTGCTGACCGCCTCTTTCCTTGATGAGGGGCCGACATGGGCACCCAACGGCCGTGTCATCATGTTCGCCCGCGAGACTCAGGGCGCGCAGGGCTCTTCGGCGCTGTATTCGGTTGATATCTCGGGGCGTAACCTGAAACGGGTGCGCACCCCCGCCGGTGCCTCGGACCCCAGCTGGGGCCCCTTGCAATAACGTCATTTCCCATATGTTGCGTGCTGTGGTAAAACAGACGCAACAACCAGAGCAGGACCGCAAGAAAATGAAACATACGACAAAGGCTATTCTGATGGTTGCGGCGCTGGCCACCGCGGCCTGTACGAACCCCGGACGCTTTGGCGGTCCGGACGCCAGCCGTGGCGCGGGTGGCCCGGATACCTCGACGATTGTGCCGGGCAGCGTGGATGATCCCAGGTCGCCGGCCTATTTCTCGGCCCGTGTCGGGGATCGCGTGCTGTTCGCCGTCGACCAGTCGTCGCTGAGCCCGGAGGCGCGTGTGGTGCTGGACGGTCAGGCAAGCTGGCTGCAAACCAACCCGGATTACCTTGCGATCATCGAGGGCCACGCCGATGAACAGGGCACACGGGAATACAACCTCGCACTGGGCGCGCGCCGCGCCAATGCGGTGATGGAATACCTTGTCGCCAAAGGAATCTCGCAGAGCCGTCTGAAGTTTGTCAGCTACGGCAAGGAGCGTCCGCTGGAAATCTGCTCGGAAGAGGCCTGTTATGCCAAGAACCGACGCGCCGTGACGGTGATCTCGGCCACCGGCCTGACGGGATAAGCCATGCTGCGGGGGATGGTGTTCGGGGCCTGTCTGTTGGCAGGCGGCATGACAGGCGGTCTGGCCGTGGCGCAACAGGGGCAGACGCTGGCCGACATAAAGCAGGACCTTGCGGTGCTGACGGTGGAATTGCGCAAGCTGCGCAGTGAACTGAACACCACCGGGTCTCCCGCGCTGGCGGTTGGCGGGTCGGCACTGGACCGCATCAACACCATCGAAAGCGAATTGCAGCGCGTCACCGCCAAGGCGGAGGAACTGGAGTTTCGGCTTGGCCGCGTGGTGCAGGATGGCACCAACCGGATCGGAGACCTGAAGTTCCGCATTTGCGAGCTGGAGCCGGGCTGCGACATCGGCAAGCTGGGTGAGACCGATCCTTTGGGCGGCGATGCGGTGCCAACCGCCCCGGTCGCGCAACCCGCGTCACCGCCCGCCACCGATGCCCTTCCGTTCGATGGCGAACTGGCGATCAGCGAAGAGGCGGATTTCCGGTCTGCCCTGGACGCCCTGGATCAGGGCGACTTTTCCGGTGCCGAACTGCTGTTTGCGCAATTCCGCGAGACCTATCCGATGGGGCCGCTGGAGGCTGCGGCGCTGGTCGGTGAAGGCCGCGCGCTGGAGGGATTGGGCGACACCCGTGAGGCCGCCCGGCGCTATCTGTCGGCCTATTCCGGGTTCCCGGATGCGACGATCGCGCCAGAGGCGCTGTGGCGTCTGGGGGACGCCATTGCCGCGCTTGGGTCGATTGACGATGCCTGTATCACGCTGGGAGAGGTTGCCGCCCGCTATCCCGGATCGGACGCCGTGGCCAAGGCCGCAGCCAGCCGCCAGCAGCTTGGGTGCCAATAAGCGGGTGCCTGCTTCGGTGAGTCTGGACCAAAGGTTTGCCGAGGCGATGGGCCAGCTTTTGGGCCCGGATTTCCCCTCTGACATTGCGCTGGCCGTCTCTGGCGGCGGCGACAGCATGGCGATGCTGACCCTTGCGCACAACTGGAGCCATGTCTGGGGCGTGCGGCTGTGGGTGGTCACGGTGGATCACGGGTTGCGGCCTGAAAGCGCGGATGAGGCGGCGATGGTGGCGGCTGAGTGCCGCCTGCTGGGCTGGCCCCATGCGACGCTGCGCTGGCACTGGGACGGCACGGGCAACAAGATGGATGCGGCCCGTCGGGCGCGTCTGGACCTGATTGACCAATGGCGTGGCGGTGTAAGCCACGTCCTGATGGCGCACACGCGGGACGATCTGGCCGAGACCTTTCTGATGCGCCTGAAACGCGGGTCCGGCGTGGAGGGACTGGCGGCGATGACACCCCGACGCTTTGTGACGCCTTCCGGGGGCTCCAAAGGCACAGTCGACGGCGCAGGCCCTCCGGAAGATGGGCGGCGCGCTGGTTTCGAGGTGATCCGCCCCTGTCTGGACATGACCCGCGCAGAGTTGCGCCACTACCTGCGCGTGCTCAAAAGGCGCTGGGTCGAAGACCCCTCAAACGCCGACCCCGCCTATGACCGGGCGCGCCTGCGCCGCCTCTTGCCCCTTCTGGCCGAAGAGGGCCTGGACCCCGAGATCCTCGCCGCCACGGCAGAGCGGCTGCGGGAAGAGGCAACAGCCCTGCGGCTGCGCGCGGCCGAGGTCTGGGACGCGGTGGGCGCGCCGCTGTTGACGGCGGATGGCGCGGATACTGGCATCCTCAATCTGGACCCGGACTGGACCCGTCACGGCGACCCGGCCACGCAACGGCGTCTGCTTTCGGCGATGATCCGCTATGTTTCTGGCGCGGATTACGCCCCCCGTGCCGAGGCGCTGGAGGGATTACGTGACCGGATGGCCAGTGGCGGGGGCGGCACGCTGCACGGCTGCGAGGTCATCCACCACAGGGGACGTATCCTGATCTTTCGGGAATTTGCGGCGGTGGCGGAACCGACACAGGCGGCATCCCTTGTTTGGGATAGACGTTGGCAAATCTCGCCCACGGTGCCCGCAGGCCACAGCGTCCGAGCCTTGGGCGAAGACGGCTGGCAACAGGCGCGGGACCGGTCCGACGGCACGCCACCGTTCCGTGCCGCGCTGTCGCTGCCCTCGATCTGGCAGGGCGAACGGCTGCTGGCCTGCGACGGTCTGGGCATCGGTCCCGGCCAGACCGTGCGCCTGTGTCGCGCGGACGGGGTCCGTGGCTTTGTCCTGTCGCATTGAACCCGCCCCCGTGATGTCTATGTTACACACCAAATCGCTGTGCTATGACGCACCAAAGTTTTCAAAGGAGTTCCCCCTTGGGTAACGCGAGAAACATCGCCTTCTGGGTCGTCCTCTTCCTGCTGATCCTGGCGCTCTTCAACCTGTTCTCGGGTGGCGGTACAACGTTGCAAAGCCGCGAGGTCAGCTATTCTGACTTTGTGCGCGCCGTTGAATCGCAGAACGTCAGTTCGGCCACGGTGGATGGCGAACAGGTGCGCTATCGGTCCAATGACGGGCAGGACTATGTGACGATCAAGCCGCAGGACGCGGAACTGACCAACCTGCTGCTGGACAACAACGTCCCGCTGAAGGCCGAGGCGCAGGAGCAATCCGGCTTTCAGTCGTTCCTGTTGTCACTGTTGCCCTTCCTGCTGCTGATCGGTGTTTGGATCTATTTCATGAACCGGATGCAGGGCGGCGGCAAAGGCGGGGCGATGGGCTTTGGCAAGTCCAAGGCCAAGCTCTTGACCGAAAAGCATGGCCGCGTGACCTTTGACGACGTGGCGGGCATCGACGAGGCCAAGGAAGAACTGGAAGAAATCGTTGAATTCCTGCGCAACCCGCAGAAATTCAGCCGTCTTGGTGGCAAGATCCCCAAGGGTGCATTGCTGGTCGGCCCTCCGGGCACCGGTAAAACGTTGCTGGCGCGTGCCATCGCGGGTGAGGCGGGTGTGCCGTTTTTCACCATCTCCGGTTCCGATTTCGTTGAAATGTTCGTGGGTGTGGGTGCCTCCCGTGTCCGTGACATGTTCGAACAGGCCAAGAAGAACGCGCCTTGCATCGTCTTCATCGACGAGATCGACGCCGTGGGCCGCGCCCGTGGTCAAGGTTACGGCGGCGGCAACGACGAACGTGAGCAGACGTTGAACCAGCTGCTGGTCGAGATGGACGGCTTTGAGGCGAACGAAGGTGTGATCATCGTCGCCGCCACCAACCGCCGCGACGTGCTGGACCCGGCGCTGCTGCGTCCGGGCCGTTTCGACCGTCAGGTGACGGTGCCGAATCCCGACATCAAGGGCCGCGAAAAGATCCTTGGCGTGCATGCCCGCAAGACCCCTCTGGGCCCCGACGTCGACCTGCGCATCATCGCGCGCGGCACCCCCGGCTTTTCCGGTGCCGATCTGGCCAACCTTGTGAACGAGGCGGCGCTGATGGCGGCGCGCATCGGACGCCGGTTTGTCACGATGGAGGATTTCGAGCAGGCCAAGGACAAGGTCATGATGGGCGCAGAGCGCCGCAGCATGGTTCTGACCGACGAGCAGAAGGAAAAGACGGCGTACCATGAGGCCGGTCACGCCGTTGTGGGTCTGGCCCTGCCGCAGTGCGATCCGGTCTACAAGGCAACGATCATTCCGCGCGGCGGCGCGCTGGGCATGGTTGTGTCTCTGCCAGAGATCGACCGTCTGAACTGGCACAAGTCAGAGTGCGAGGAAAAGATGGCGATGACCATGGCGGGCAAGGCCGCCGAGATCATCAAGTACGGCGAAGAGAATGTCTCGAACGGACCGGCGGGTGACATCCAGCAGGCCAGCGCGCTGGCGCGGGCCATGGTGCTGCGCTGGGGCATGTCGGACAAGATCGGCAACATCGACTACGCCGAGGCGCATGAGGGCTATCAGGGCAACACCGCCGGTTTGTCGGTGTCGGCCCACACCAAGGAGATGATCGAGGAAGAAGTGCGGCGCTTCATTCAAGAAGCCTATGAGCGCGCCTTCCAGATCCTGACCGAGCGTCACGACGAATGGGAGCGTCTGGCACAGGGCCTGCTGGAGTTCGAAACCCTCACCGGCGACGAGATCAAGCGGGTGATGCGTGGCGAGGACCCGCATTCGGGCGATGACGACGACGGGTTGGGCGTTGCCGATGACAAACCCTCGTTGACGGCGATCCCCAAGACCAAGCCCAAGGCAAAGCCGTCGGACGATGGCGGGATGGAACCCGAGCCCACCGCATGAACGGCCAGACGCAGCACGACTGGGACCCCGGAACCTATCACAGGTTCCGGGGTCAGCGTTTGCGTCCCGCACTTGACCTGCTGTCGCGCGTCGGGCCGTTGCCCAAAGGCTGCGTCGTGGACCTTGGCTGTGGCGCAGGGGATGTCGGATCGGCCCTGCGCACCCGTTTTGGCACCTCGCAGGCGGGCGCGCTGATCGGCGTGGACCGTTCACCGGCGATGCTGGAACAGGCCAGAGCGCAGGCGATCTACGACCGGGTAATCGAGGCAGACATTGCCGACTGGACCCCGGACGCGCCCGCTGCGCTGATTTTTTCCAACGCGTCCCTGCACTGGACCGGCGATCATCAGACCCTGTTGCCCCGGCTTGTCGCGACGCTGGTGCCGGGCGGCACCCTTGCGGTGCAGGTTCCGCACCAGAACAATGCGCCGTCACACCGCCTGTGGCGGACACTGGCGGATGAACTGTGCCCTGGCCGATTGGCAGAGGTCGCGCTGCCGTCCGTCCTGGTGCCGGCGCAGTATTTTCATTTGCTCGAAACCCTGGGCGAGGTCCGCCTGTGGGAGACGGAATATTTTCAGAAACTGCCGCCGTCCGACGAGGGCCACCCGGTGCGTCGTTTCACCGAGGCAACCTATGCGCGCCCGATCCTGCAATCCATGCCGGACAGGGAACGCGACCGTCTTGTGCGGGCCTATGACGAGTTGATTCCCAAGGCCTATCCGATGTCGGCGGATGGCAGCGCGCTGTTCCCCTTCCGGCGTCTGTTCTTTACCTTGGTGCGCGCAGGGTACGATGCGCCTGCGCTCTAGAAGGGGCCGTTGATGCCTGCCTTGAAACCGACCGACTTTACCGCAACCGTGACATGGCTGGGCGTTGTGACCGGCGACGATCGCACCGAACTGCTGGCTGAGCCGCACGAGGCGCTGGACCTGACCTTTGAAGGCATAGCCGGGTCGGTGCATGGCGGCGCGACACGGGAATCGTGTTCGCGGGTACGCAACCAGTACGCGCGCGGCACGACGATCCGCAATGAGCGCCAGTTGAGCCTCATCAGCGCCGAGGAACTGGCTGAGATTGCCGCCAAGATGGGCCTTGAGACCATCGACCCGGCGCGATTGGGCGCGTCCATGGTCCTCAGCGGCTTGCCGGACTTCAGTTTTGTGCCGCCCTCGTCGCGGTTGCAGGCCCCGTCCGGGGCGACGCTGACGGTGGATATGCAGAACCGCCCCTGTCAGTTCCCCGCCAAGAGCATCGACAAGATTGCCCCCGGAAAAGGCAAGGGATTCAAACCTGCCGCCGAGGGCCGCCGCGGTGTGACCGCCTCTGTCGCCCGCGAGGGCCGCGTGGCGCTGGGTGACGTGTTGCGTCTGCACATCCCCGATCAGCGCGGTTGGCAACCGGAGTAGACGCCGCTTTCCGGTCGCCCCGACTGACCGCTGCGCGGCCAGCGGCCCGCCCTCCAAGCCGCGCCCGAAAGACCCGGAGGTTTCCGATGGGCGGCGATTTGCAGGCTGCGGGAACCGTCCGCGCCGCAACATCGCCCGAATATGTCGGATTCGCTTTCGCAGCGGGGCGGGCGTCTCTGTATGCCTTGTGTCGAGAGTTCACCGCCCCATCCGCCCCCAACAGGAAGCGCAGCAGCATGGCATTCAAGTCCGACATCGAAATCGCCCGCGAGGCCAACAAGAAACCGATTCAGGAAATCGGCGATCGCCTTGGCATCCCGACCGAACATCTGCTGCCCTATGGTCATGACAAAGCGAAGATCAGCCAACCCTTCATCGACAGCGTTCAGGACCGCAAGGATGGCAAGCTGATCCTTGTGACCGCGATCAACCCGACACCCGCCGGTGAGGGCAAGACCACCACCACCGTGGGTCTGGGCGACGGCCTGAACAAGATCGGCAAGAACGCGATGATCTGTATTCGCGAAGCCTCGCTTGGGCCGAACTTTGGCATGAAGGGCGGGGCCGCGGGCGGCGGCAAGGCACAGGTTGTGCCGATGGAGGAGATGAACCTGCATTTCACCGGGGATTTCCACGCGATCACCAGCGCGCACTCCCTGCTGTCGGCGATGATCGACAACCACATCTACTGGGGCAACGAATGTGACATCGACCTGCGCCGCGTGGCGTGGCGTCGGGTTGTCGACATGAACGACCGCGCCCTGCGCAACGTGACGCTGAGCCTTGGCGGCGTGGCCAACGGTTTCCCGCGCGAAGGTGGCTTTGATATCACCGTGGCGTCCGAGGTGATGGCGATCCTCTGCCTTGCCAAGAACCTCAAGGATCTGGAACAGCGTCTGGGCGACATGATCGTGGCCTATCGCCGCGACAAGAGCCCGGTGTTCTGCCGCGACATCAAGGCCGAAGGCGCGATGACCGTCCTGCTCAAGGACGCGATGCAGCCGAACCTTGTGCAGACGCTGGAAAACAACCCGGCCTTCGTGCATGGCGGTCCGTTTGCCAACATCGCGCATGGCTGTAACTCTGTCATCGCCACCTCCACCGCGTTGAAGCTGGCGGACTACGTTGTGACAGAGGCGGGCTTTGGCGCCGATCTGGGCGCCGAGAAATTCATGGATATCAAGTGCCGCAAGGCCGGTCTGCGCCCCGATGCGGTGGTGATCGTGGCCACGGTGCGCGCGATGAAGATGAACGGCGGCGTGGCCAAGGCCGACCTTGGCGCGGAGAACGTGCAGGCCGTCAAGGATGGTTGCCCGAACCTTGGCCGTCACATCGAGAACATGAAGAAGTTCGGCGTGCCGGCGGTGGTGGGCATCAACCACTTTGTCACCGACACCGACGCCGAGGTGCAGGCGGTCATGGATTTCTGCGCGTCGCTGGGCGTCGAGGCGATCCTGAACAAACATTGGGAATTCGGCGGCGAGGGCATCACCGAAACCGCCAGGAAGGTGGTCGAACTGTGTGAGGCCGGTGAGGCGGACTATCACCCGCTTTATGGCGATGACCTGTCTCTGGCGGACAAGATCGAAACCGTCTGCAAGGAGATCTACCGCGCCGACAGTGTGGTGATGGACAACAAGATCCGCGCGCAGCTGAAGGAGTGGGAAGATCAGGGGTACGGTCATCTGCCGGTCTGTCTTGCCAAGACGCAGTACTCTTTCACCACCGATCCTACCATGCGCGGCGCGCCGACAGGCTTTGACATTCCGGTGCGGGAAGTGCGCATTTCCGCCGGGGCCGGGTTCATCGTTGTGGTCTGCGGTGAGATCATGACCATGCCGGGCCTGCCGCGCACACCTGCGGCGGAAACGATCCGCCTGAACGAAGCGGGTCTGATCGAAGGGTTGTTCTAAAAGTTTCGCCCTCTCCGGACCATCGGGGAGGGCGGCGCGTTGCATGCCGGGTGCGTTTTCGGCTACGGCGGGCAGGACCAGACGGCGAAGAGGAATAGTCATGGCGCGTCCTGCCCCCGACAGCATCGAAACCATGGCAGACCTGCGGGTTTGCATCGACGAAATCGACAGCGCGCTGGTGGCGCTGCTGGCCGAGCGGGAGCGTTATACCGACCGCGCCCCGGACCTGAAGGCGCGAGAGGGCATCGCCGCGCGGGCACCGCGCCGGGTTGATGCGGTCCTGGGGAACGTACGGAACAAGGCGCAGGTACACGGGTTGGACCCGGACTTGGCCGAGGAAATGTGGCGGATCATGATCGAGACGGTGATCGCGCGCGAAGAGCGGGTGATCGGCAAGGAAGGGATAGACGGATGAGCGCGACGGTGATTGACGGCAAGGCCTTTGCGGCCACGGTGCGGGACAAGGTGGCGGTCCACGTCGCGCGTTTGAAAGAGGCGCATGGCGTCACGCCGGGGCTGGCCGTGGTGCTGGTGGGCGAGGACCCGGCGAGCCAGGTCTATGTGCGGTCCAAGGGCAAGATGACCGTCGAGGTCGGCATGAACTCTTATGAGCACAAGCTGGACATCGACACCTCCGAGGCGGATCTGCTGGCGCTGATCGACAGGCTGAACAACGACCCGGCGGTGCATGGCATTCTGGTGCAGTTGCCGCTGCCCAAGCATCTGGATGAGGATCTGGTGATCAACGCCATCGACCCGGCCAAGGATGTGGACGGGTTCCATATCTCGAACGTGGGCCTGTTGGGGACCGGGCAGAAGTCGATGGTGCCCTGCACGCCACTGGGGTGCCTGATGATGCTGCGGGATCATCACGGGAGCCTGTCGGGCATGGATGCGGTGGTGATCGGGCGGTCCAACATCGTGGGCAAGCCGATGGCGCAGCTTTTGCTCGGCGACAGCTGTACCGTGACCATCGCGCATTCGCGGACAAAAGACCTGCCCGAAGTGGTGCGCCGCGCGGATATTGTGGTCGCTGCCGTGGGGCGGCCCGAGATGGTGCCGGGCGATTGGATCAAGCCGGGGGCGACGGTGATCGACGTGGGGATCAACCGCATTGATGCGCCCGAAAAGGGTGAGGGCAAGACCCGGCTGGTGGGGGACGCCCACTATGAAAGCTGCGCCGCGGTGGCCGGGGCGATCACGCCGGTGCCGGGCGGGGTGGGGCCGATGACAATTGCCTGCCTGCTGGCCAATACGGTGACGGCCTGCTGTCGGGCCAATGGGTTGGAAGAGCCTGAAGGATTGACCGCCTGATCAGGGTGTCCACGCGTGGACAGACTTTGGCCCTAGAAAAATCAATGAGTTACAGAGGCGTTTTTACGTTTGGGTAACGTTTGAGCGCCTCTGGATGACGCCCGCCCGGCGCTCAGACCAACAGATCGTCGCCGACAAGGGAGGCGGCGAATTCGGCCTTGGGCCGCAGGCGAAACGGGGTGCCGGTGCCTGTGGCCGCCAAGAGCCTGTCGCAGCGAAAGGTGCGTGGCTCCTGCCGCAAATGGTCAAACGCGACGACGTACCAAACCGGGTACTTCAGCAAGAGATAATGCGGGTCGATGCTGCGCCGGGATGTCTGGCCATCCTCGCGCCGATAGGTGATGTCCAGCCTCTCTTGATCGACAAAAGCGCGGTGCAGCGTCTGGACAACCCGTGCGGGCGGCGATGCGACGCTGGCCTGAACGTAGGTCGAGGCGGTGACGCCGATCAGGATGCGGGAGTTCAGCCGGTTCACCCGATTGCGTTTCTCAGGTGAAAACGAGGCAACCAACTGCCGCCTGACCGATCCGAGGTTCGCCAGAAAAATCGGCGAGTTCATCCGCTCGGCCACCGCGATGCTGATCAGCAGGTCGACCGCCTCTGAATAGGACAGGTTCATCCGGCCGACGCCCCAGTTGCTGTCCAGCCGCACGCCGCCGCCGCGTCCGCGATCAGTGTCTATCGACATGCCCTGATCCCGCATCAGCGACAGATCGCGTGCAATGGTGCGGGCGCTGACACCGAACTGCGCCGCCAGACCCGAGATCGTGCAATGCGCCTCTTGCTGTAGCTGAACGGCCAGCAATTCCATCCGTCGCAGCCTGCCGTTCGCGTTGGTCCGTGCCATGCAAGAAACAGGACATAAACTGTCATATTTATCAATATCAGGATGATGTCCTGCCACCTTTTCCAAGCCAACCGTCAGGGGCGCCGGTCGAAACGGCAGGACATCGGCGCAACGGAGATTTGAACATGAAGATGAACTATAGTGTCGTCGGCACCAACGACATGGCCGCCGCCAAGACATTCTATGACGGCCTGTTCGCGCCGTTGGGCGTCAGCGGGTTTTCCCCCACGGACAGAATGACCTACTGGCTGGTCGAGGAGTTTGCCTTTGCCACGGCGATCCCGTTTGACGGACAGCCCGCGACCCACGGCAACGGAACGATGGTTGGCTTTTGTGTCGGAGCCTCTGACGACGTGAAAAGGTTTCATGCGCTCGCCATTGATCTGGGCGGCACCTGTGAGGGCGCGCCGGGCCAGCGCGGGCCACGGTTCTCCGCCTATGTGCGGGATCTTGACGGCAACAAGCTGTGTTTCTCTGACTAGAGGCTGAATTGATCAACCTGAGAAATTCGGCTGCCAGAGTGGTTGGAGCAAGCATCGCCGACCCTTGATTCCATGTGTTGTCCTTTGCGAAATAGACACCAAAGTCGCATGGACCTTGGTCGGATTGGTGTATTCCAGACTCCGATTAAAGTCTCTCCGGGCCAGTCAGGTGCCAATCAGGTATGAGGACTGCCGTTTGTCTTGGGAGGGACGCAACTTGAATATCATCACAGCACTCGCAATTTCTATCGGAGCTCTTGCCGCCGTGGCGACCTATCTTTGCCTTGGGACAACCTTTGGGCTGCAAGTTTGGGCGCTCTTTATTGGCTGGGGCAGTTTCTATCACACGGGCGGCGGAACGGATGCGTTGACCAAATCCTCTATCAACCACGTCTGGGGTGCTGCCGTCGCCGCAGTTACGCTGTTTGTTGTCGGAACAGTTGGAGGCACAACTGCTGTCACGTCGATCATTGTCGGGATCTCTGTGGTTGTGTTGGTTCTTGGCGCACATTCGAGCATGCTCAACACCATTCCGGCTGGCGTTTACGGCTATGCATCGACGGCGGCATTCAGCCTCTTGTCCGGGGTTGCGATTGGCGATGTGGCAGCGATGGGCAATGCGGCCGCTATTGTCCTGATTTCACTGATCCTTGGGAATATATTCGGCTTCGTATCGGAAAAGATTGCCGGTGCGATGTCGGCCAAGGTTGCCTGAATTGCCGGGCCCCGGTTTCTGACCGGGGCCCGTCCGGAATTGGCGGGTGATTTCCATTGGCCGATTGGCCAATACCTTTGTCACGCCCAAATCCCTATCCGGCTGTTTCCGGTGCGCCGCGAAACGAAAGGCTGATTTTCAGACCGCTTGAGAATGCAGTTTCCAGAACGCCCTGCGCCGCACGGGTCCGCCCATAGGTGCGCGCCTGCTGGTCTTTCCCGGATCGGCGCGGCATGGTGCGCGTCAAAAGGGGGAGGGTTTTGACCATGCGCATTCTGTTTACCGGGGGATCGGGCAAGGCGGGGCGGCATGTGGTGGCCTATCTGCTGGAGCAGGGGCACCGGGTGCTGAACGTGGACCAAGTGCCGCTGGATCTACCGGGGGTCGACAACCGCATTGCCGACATCACCGACGCGGGCCAGATGTATGACGTCATGAGCAGCCTTGCGGGGCTTGATGAGTTGGAGCCGGGCACGGGTGTGCCGACATTCGACGCCGTTGTGCATTTTGCCGCCGTGCCGCGCATCCTGATCACCCCGGACAACGAGTGTTTCCGGGTGAATACGCAGGGCACCTACAACGTGATCGACGCGGCGGTGAAATTTGGCATTCGCAAGATCGTCTTCGCCTCGTCCGAGACCACCTATGGCGTCTGTTTCGCCGATGGTGCGCGCAAGCCGGCGTATCTGCCGATTGACGAGGACCACCCGACGGTGCCCGAGGACAGCTATGCCATGTCCAAGGTCTGTAACGAGGTGACGGCGCGCAGTTTTCAGGCCCGGTCGGGGGTCGATATCTACGGGCTGCGGATCAACAACGTGATCGAGCCGCATGAATACGCGCAGAACTTTCCGGCCTATATGGACAATCCGGACCTGCGGCGGCGCAATATCTTTGCCTATATCGACGCGCGCGATCTGGGGCAGATGGTGGAGTGCTGTCTGCACACCGACGGGCTGGGCTATGAGGTGTTCAACGTCGCGAACGACGATCATTCGGTGGCCTTGAGTTCTGCCGAACTGATTGTGCGGTATTATCAGGGCGTCCCGGTGAAGGGCGAGATTGGCGAGAGCGAGACGTTTTACGCCAACGCCAAGGCCAAGCGGATGCTGGGTTATCAGCCCGCGCATAGCTGGCGCGACGTGCTGGGCTAGGGGCGCATGGCGGGGACGCGGACCATCGTGCCGGTCAGCCGGGCGATGTGGCGTTCCTTGCCCTCATCCTCGGCGTAGACATCGGCCTGTGTGACCAGCATCCGTTTGCCCGGTTTGATGACTGACCCGCGCGCGATCAGGCGCTGGCCGCTGCCGGGGGCAAGGTAATGGATCGCCATTTCCGAGGTGACAACCTCGCTGTCGGCATCCAGCAGCGACAGGGCGGAATAGCCCGCCGCGCTGTCGCCCACCGCAAAGGCCAGCCCGCCGTGGGCAAAGCCCTGCTGTTGGGACACCTGCGGCCCGATCGGCACGGCGATTTCGACCGCGCCGGGGGTGACGCGGAGCAGGGTTGCGCCAAGGGTGACAAGCATGCCCTGACGGTCAAAGCTGTCGCGGATGCGGGTTTCCAGATCGTCCATGCGCTGAGCGTTGCCCATCTTGCGCGGTGCATGCAAGGGCCTCTTGCGCAGACGTGGCGGCATACCGATATCCGCTGTCGTCCCGATACCATGCCGCCGGAGGGCGGCGGCGCGTCTCGGGGGCATGCATCGTATGGAACACCGGGTTATGCATATACTTGAGGGGGTTGCCGCGCTGTTGGCGGCGATTGGCCTGTATGTCTGGGCCTCTGCCCTGCACCACAGTGCGCGCGCGCCGCGCTGGGCGCGCGGGCAGCTGTTTGCCAGTGGCGTGGGGCTGTTGCTGGTCTGCATCGCGCCCGCGGCGGCGGGGCTGGTCACCTATGGGCTGGGCGAGCCGATGACCACGGCGTCCTGGGTTGGCGTCGTCGGTCTGGGTCTGGCGCCGCTGGCGCTGTGGGCGGGGACGCGCGGCTAGGTCAGGCGTGGTTGATTCAGGCGCGGTGCGTCGCGCGGCGCGGCATCGGGATGGCGACGGGGCGCGCGCCGGTCAGAATGGCCTGCGCGTCCTTGCCCATGAGGTCCGACAGGACCGGGCTGTCACAGAATAGCCCGCCGGTATAGGCGCCATAGGCGGGCAGGATCAGCCGATCCGCGTCGAACAGGAAACAGGGCCGGGTCAAGCTGCGCCCGCGCGCGGAGAGGCGCGCCTTGGGGTGGTAGTGGCCTGAGATTTCGCCACGGGCCTCCGGCGTGGTGATGTGGCGAAAGATCAGCGGGCCATCGCGATGTTCGGCCCGGTGCGCGCCGGTCAGCGTGACCGGGGCGGGATCGTGGTTGCCCGCGATCCATGTCCAGTCGCGCCCCGCCTGAAGCCGCGCAATCCACAGCAGATCGTCCTCTGGCAGATGCGCGTCAATGCCCGGCGCGTCAAAGCTGTCGCCAAGGCAGATCACGCGCGCCGCGCCAGTGGCGGCCAGATCGGCGTCCAGCCGTTGCAGGGTCTCGCGGGTCTCATAGGGGGGCAGTTGCGCGCCGCCCACCGCCGACAGCCGGGCGGATTTGCCCAGATGCAGGTCCGACACCACCAGCAGCCCAGCCTCCGGCCAGAACAGCGCGCCCGAGGGCAACGCGCTGAGATGGGTGCCGTGAAAGGTGAAGCGGTGGGTGTTCATGACCTGTTCTTGCCATGCCGTTCGGGAGGCCGCAAGGGCGGTCAGGGTGTCAGGCGGCCAGACGCAGGGCCGCCACGTCCTGTTCGGGGTGCGGCTCTGTCGCGGCGTCACGCTCCCACCGGTCGATCAGCGATGTTTCGGCGCGGGCGTCCTCTGTCCAGAGGGCGATGGTGGCAGGCTGAGGGCTGCGGCGGTCCGTGGCCCGGCGGTCGTGTTGCGGTACGCGCTGCGAGGCGACAGGCAGCAGGATGGTGATCACCACGGCCAAGGCAATCGCCGCCACCGCGCCGCCCAGCACGCCCACCACCAGCGCCCAGCCCCAGCCCATCCCCGACACACGGGCACCCAGAGTGAGCCCGGCAAAACACAAGGTGTTCAGGGCGGACATCGTGAGGATGTTGAGAACGCGGGGCGAGTCATCGTCTTGGGTGACAGTATCAATGTCGAGGCGAACGGTCATTTGACTGACTTTCAAATTGGCGAATTGGCGATGTTTCATGCGCCTTGACCCTGTGATCCGGGGCCGCCGTTCTGGCCTTGGAAAGGGTATAGGCGCTCCGGTTCCGCAAAGCGCGTGCCCGGTGGGATCAGGCGGGGCGCGAACGGCGAGGAGCCCTATCCGAAAGGATGGGGCAATGGATCATTCAGGCTCGCAAAAAGACCGAAGATTAATGGGTTGCGACTCTTTCCGGGTCGCTGCCGCAGCCGTACCCGTCATGGTCTGCATCCAGCCCGTAGGTGTCCACCCCGATCACCTTGACACGTTGGTCAATGTAGTCTGGGCCGTTCCCGCCGCCCCGACAGTCTACATCGGTAGAAATCGGGACACAGCCCTCGGCGTAATTCGGGTGGCAATCTCCGGCGCGGGAGGCGGCGTTGACACGTGCTGAAACCGCACCGATTGGCGGGGTCCAGCCCTTTGGCTCACAGCCAAAGCCGTTGTGGTCACCGTCGAGATGGTAGACGTCCAGACCGATGACGCGCAGCGGACCTTTTATGTAAGCCGGTCCATTGCCCTGACCGGGTCGGCAATCGACATCGCTGGCCATGGGAACACAGACCCAGTCATAGTTCGGGTCACAAGGGTCGGCTGCGAGGGATGCGCCGTACGCGACAAATCCGACTACTATGAGCCCAATCCGCATGATCTCCTCCGTTAACCTTAGTTAACGTGGGGGCAGCCTCAGGAATAACAAGAGATCAATCTGTTTTTGGCTCATCACGGCACGCGCCTTGGCTGTTGCGTCTCGACCTGCGCCAGACCGGATTCATTGAGCAGGCGGGTGACCTCTTCTTCCATCAGCCGTTCGTCCGCCGAGCCACTCACCGGCACGCGTCCCGCCTCAAGGAACAGCGGCGCGGCCAGCGGGGTGACGCGGCTGAGGCGCAGATGGTCGATGCGGTCGCCGACACGGGCGCTCATCTCGCGGATGCGGGCGAAATCGACCAGCCCGCGCATCGCCTCTTCGCGGGTGATCTGCATCAGCAGGTGGTCGGGGTCGTATTTCAGCAGCGTGTCGTAGAGGATGTCCGACGACATGGTGGCCTGCCGCCCAGTCTTGCGCTGCCCGCCGACCTGCCGTTCGATCAGCCCCGCGATGGTGGCGCTGGCGCGAAAGGTGCGTTTCATCACGGCGTTGCCCGCGAGCCAGCCATCGAGGCCGTTTTCCAGCGCCTCCATATCGAACAGCGGCGCGGGGTCCGTGACCGCATCCAGCCCCCAGATCAGCGTGGCGTAATCGGTGGCGACAAAGCCCATCGGGGCCAGCCCCATCTCCTCCATCCGCTTGGTCAGCAATAGGCCCAGCGTCTGCTGCGCGTTGCGGCCCGCAAAGCCGTAGACCACCAGTTGCTGGCGTCCGTCGTGCGGAAAGCTTTCGATCAGCAGGCGGCCCGGTTCCGGCAGGCGCGAGGCCTCTCTTTGCAGGTGCAGCCATTGGGCCGTGTGGGGCGGTAAGTTCGGCCAGTCGTCCTGCTGAAACAGCCGCAGGATGCGGTCGCTAAGCTGCGTGGAGGTGGAAAACTTGGTGCCCATGAAGGTGGCGATTTTCGGTTTGCGGCCGGGGTCGCGCGATACCTCGACCACCAGTTCGCGCAGGCCCTCGTAGCGGACGATCTGGCCGCCGATCAAAAAGGTATCGCCCTT
>NZ_JBLXFB010000004.1:0-323765 GCF_048262615.1 Antarctobacter sp. | reverse complement strand
ACCTGGCGATCCGCATCTTCCGCTCGCCCTTCGGCATGATGCTGCGCGCGATCAAATCGAACCAGCAGCGGCTGAAGTACACCGGCCTCAACCCCAAACCCTACATGCTGACCTGCTTTGTCATCTCCGGCATGTATGCCGGTCTGGCCGGTGGCCTGATGGTGGCGATGGACCCGCTGGCCGGTGCGGAGCGGATGCAATGGACCGCCTCGGGCGAGGTTGTCCTGATGACCATCCTCGGCGGCGCGGGCACCCTGATCGGCCCGGTGCTGGGCGCAGGCCTCATCAAGTACTTCGAGAACATCTTCTCCAAGATCAACGACAACGTGCTGCACACATGGTTCAGCTTCATGCCCGACGGGCTTGAGGATCGGTCGTCACCCCGTCCATCCTCGTGGGCAAGGGCTGGCACCTGACGCTGGGCCTGATGTTCATGCTGATCGTGATCTTCCTGCCGGGAGGCCTCCGAGGGCGGCTGCGCATCGGTGCGCCCTGCGTGGTCGACCTGCGACAGCAAGTCCGCCGTCACCGATCCGGCCGAATAAGGAGCGCACCGGGCACTCGAAGCCAAGGACGTGAACAAGCGCTTCGGCGGCCTCAAGGCGCTGTCGGACGTGAACCTCTCGGTGCAGGAAAACACCTGCCACGCGATCATCGGCCCCAATGGGGCGGGCAAATCCACGCTGCTGAACTGCCTCGTGGGCAAGCTGATCCCCGACACCGGCTCGGTCCTGTTCCAGGGCCAGTCGGTGCTGGGGCGCAGCCCGCACGAGATCAACCAGATGGGGATTTCCCGCGTCTTCCAGACGCCAGAGATCTTTGGCGATCTGACGGTCTTCGAAAACATGATGATCCCGCTTTTCGCCAAGCGGGACGGTTCTTACCGCCTGCATGCGGTGAAATCCGGCAGTCCGAGTCCGACCTGATCACTCGGGCCGAGGCGTGCTGGCCGAGGTCCGGATGCTGGACAAGCGCCACATGCATTCCGCCTCGATGTCGCGGGGGGACAAACGGCGGCTGGAGATGGCGATGTGCCTTGTGCAGTCGCCCAAGCTGCTGCTGCTGGACGAACCCACCGCCGGCATGGCGCGGGCCGACACCAACAATACCATCGACCTGCTCAAGCAGATCAAGGAAGAGCGCGACATCACCATCGCAATCATCGAACACGACATGCACGTGGTGTTCAGCCTTGCCGACCGGATCACCGTTCTGGCGCAGGGCACCCCGCTGGTCGAGGACGTGCCCGAGAAAATCAAGGGCCATCCGCTGTACAGAAGCCTACCTTGGCGAACACGCGTGACGGCGGAGGGCAGGAATGGGGGCCGGGATGTTTCTTCTGATCTTCGTCATTACACCGCCACGACTGCTGGGCCAGGTCGTGACGGAAGCCCGAGACCCGGCAACAGTGCGAAGCGGCAGAGGACGCCATTCGCATCCGACCCGGAACCGGGCCGACAGATCGAAGCCGACTGGTGTCCCCATATGACCGCCCCGCCCGGGCGGCCATCGAAGCGCAAAATCACGGAGCGAAAAGATGAACGTCAGACCGACTTTTCCAAGAACGCCAACATGGCCGAAACCGCGCCGGCCTTCCTCCGTCTGGGACATGCATTCCTATTACGGCGAGCTACATCGTTCAGGGCATCAATTTCAACGTCCACGAGGGCGAGATCCGCCCTGCTCGGGCGCAACGGGGCGGGCAAGACGACGACGCTGCGCTCGATCGCGCATGGGCTCGCCGCAGGTGCAGAAGGGCGAGATCTGGCTGATCACCAGCCGCTGCACAAGATGACCTCCTACGAGGCGGCGGGCGCGGCCTCGGCCTGCGCCCGAGGATCGCTGCATCATTCCTGGCCTCACGGTCGAGGAGAACCTGCAGCTTGCCCAGATCGCGCCGCCGGTGGGCTGGTCGATCGAGCGATCTACGAACTCTTCCCGCGACTGGAGAACGCCGCAGGAGGGCGTCACCTCTCCGGCGGCGAGCAGCAGATGTTGTCCATCGCCGCGCTCGCGCGCGATATCAAGGTGTTGCTGCTGACGAACCCTACGAAGGTCTTGCCCTGGATCGTCGACGAGACGAAAGACCCTGCGCCACGTGAAGGAGCAGGGCATGACCACGATCATCGTCGAACAGAACGCCGTGCGGGCGCTGCAACTGCCGACCGGGCGATCATCCCGACACCGATCCATCGTCTTCGACGGAACCGCCGCGGAAGTGCTTGAAAATGAAAGCCTGCGGGCAGAATATCTGCCATCTGAACGCGCTCCGGCCCCTCCTGCGACCAAGCAGCCTTGTCATCGGGGCCGGGCGTTTCTGCCCCGAAACAGGAGGAGCAATCCCATGACGAACAAATCCTACCTGCCGTCGCCGTCGTTCACGTCTGCGCGCATGTCGATGCGGCGCGGTATGACGAGATGGGCGCGGTCGCTGAGCGATCCGGACGGGTTTCGGAGCAGGCGGAGCGGCTGGAGGATCTCGGCGCCGACGAAGATCAAGGACACCTGCTTCGATCTCGGCAGCGTCAGCATCAAGTGTACGAGGACGGCGTGCTCAACGTCGCGGCGAACTGCACGACCGCCACCCGCCCGAGCGCGCGCAGACCGCCATCCTCTTCGAGCCCGACAACCCCGAGGACCCCGCCCGCCACATCACCTATGCCGAGCTCTACGACAAGGTGAACCGCATGGCCAACGTCCTGCTCAGCCAGGGCGTCATGCGCGGCGACCGCGTCGTCATCTACCTGCCGATGATCCCCGAGGCCGCCTATGCCATGCTGGCCGCGCGCGCATCGGCGCCATCCACTCCATCGTCTTCGCCGGCTTTCCGCCCGACGCGCTGGCCACCGCGTCAACGATCCCGGCGCCAAGGTCGTCATCACCGCCGACACCGCCCCGCGGGGCGCGGCGCACCGCGCTCAAGTCCATGCCGACGCCGCGCTGCTGCACTGCCTGACAAGGTGCGCTGCCTGGTCGTCAAGCACACCGGCGACCAGACACCTGACCGACGGCCGCGACGTCGATCTCCTGGCGCCGATGGAGACGGCGGCCCCCGACCGCCCGCCGCGCTGATGAATGCCGAGGACCCGCTGTTCATCCTGTACACCAGCGGCTCCACCGGCAAGCCCAAGGGGCTGTGCACCAAGTGGTGGATATTGGTTTACGCCGCCATGACCACGAGATCACCTTCGATTACCACGAGGGCGACATCTACTGGTGCAGCGCCGACGGGGCTGGGTACCGGGCATTCCACATTGTTTACGGGCCTTGGCCAACGGCGCGACGACGCTGATGTTCGAGGGCGCCGACCTGGCCCGACGCCGGTTCTGGCAGGTTTGCAGAAACACAAGGTAAATCAGTTCTACACCGCCCCGACGGCGATCTGCGCGCTGATGGCCAGGGTGACGATTTCGTAACGAAATGCGACTATCCTGGCTGAAATCTCGGCACCGTGGGCGAACCCATCAATCCGAGGCGTGGAACTGGTATAACGAAAAGGTCGGTGGCGGCGGCCCGGATCGTCGACACCTGGTGGCAGACCGAACCGGCGGCCACCTGATGACCCCTGCCCGGCGCCCATGCGACCAAGCCGGGCGCGGCGATGAAGCCGTTCTTCGGCATCAGGCCCGTGGTGCTGAAACCGACCTCCGCGCCATCATCGAGGAGCGCCCGACCGAAGGCGTGCTGGCCATCGCCGACAGCTGGCCGGGGCAGATGCGCACCGTCTGGGCGATACGAGCGGTTCGAGAAGACCTATTTCGGACTGGCAAGGGCTACCTTCTCCGGCGACGGCTGTCGCGGATGCCGACGGCGATTACTGGATCACCGGGCGGGTGGACGACGTGATCAACGTCTCCGGCCACCGCATGGGCACGGCCGAGGTGGAATCGGCGCTGGTGGCGCATGAAAAGGTCGCCGAGGCGGCGGTCGTGGGCTACCCGCACGAGATCAAGGGCCAGGGCATCTACTGCTACGTCACCCTGATGAACGGGGTCGAGCCGACCGAGGAACTGCGCAAGGAGCTGCGCACCTGGGTCCGCACCGAAATCGGCCCCATCGCCTCGCCCGACCTGATCCAATGGGCCCCCGGCCTGCCGAAAACCCGCTCCGGCAAGATCATGCGCCGCATCCTGCGCAAGATCGCCGAAAACGACTACGGCGCATTGGGCGACACCTCCACCCTCGCCGATCCCTCCGTTGTCGACGATCTCATCGACAACCGCATGAACAAGGCGTGAGGGACATGATGG
Source organism: Antarctobacter sp. (assembly GCF_048262615.1). GTDB lineage: Bacteria > Pseudomonadota > Alphaproteobacteria > Rhodobacterales > Rhodobacteraceae > Antarctobacter. Next base: position 319,515 of record NZ_JBLXFB010000004.1, on the reverse strand, counting down.
ACGGAAGCAAGACAACCGCCGCCGCCCCGGTGCTGATCCTGCTTGGCCCCCCCGGAGCCGGCAAGGGTACGCAGGCCCGGATGCTGGAAGAGACCTTTGGCCTTGTGCAGCTGTCGACCGGCGATCTGCTGCGCGCCGCCGTGGCCGCAGGCACCGACGCGGGCAAGCAGGCCAAGGCGGTGATGGAGGCGGGTGAGCTTGTCTCGGACGAGATCGTCATCGCCATCCTGCGCGACCGGCTGGCCGACGCGGATTGCGCCAAGGGCGTCATCCTTGACGGGTTCCCGCGCACCGCCGCACAGGCCGAGGCGCTGGACGATCTGCTGGCTGCGAACGGGCAAAAGATCAACGCCGCCGTCAGCCTTGAGGTGGACGACGCCGCCATGGTGACGCGGATTTCGGGCCGTTACACCTGCGCCGGCTGCGGCGAAGGCTATCACGACGCCTTCAAGCAGCCCAAGGCCAGCGGCACCTGTGACAAGTGCGGCGGCACCGACTTCAACCGCCGCGCCGACGACAACGCCGAAACCGTGGCCTCGCGGCTTGACGCCTATCACGCCCAGACCGCCCCGCTGATCAAACACTACGCCGCCCAAGGCGCGCTGATCGGCATCAATGCCATGGGCGACATCGACGATATCGCGGGCAAGCTGTCCGCGATCGTAAAGACGGCCACCGCCTGAGCGGAGCCGAAAGAACTGCCCGCCGCGTTCCCTGCGCGGCGGGTTCCTTGGAGGAAAGAGGAGGAACCGCATCATGGCGGATCACACTTCACAAGCTGAACAGGCAAAGTCCGACGCGGGCTACTGGGCGGCCAATGTGCGCATTATCGTTGTCAGCCTCATCATCTGGGCGCTGGTATCTTTCGGCTTTGGCATCCTGCTGCGCCCGATGATCTCGGGCATTCAGGTCGGCGGCACCGATCTGGGTTTCTGGTTTGCCCAGCAGGGGTCGATCATCGTCTTTCTGGCGCTGATTTTCTTCTACGCCTGGCGGATGAACAAGCTCGACCGTGAATACGGCGTCGAGGAGGAGTAAGACGTTATGGATCAGTTTACCATCAACCTGCTGTTTGTCGGCGCGTCTTTCGCGCTCTACATCGGCATCGCGGTCTGGGCCCGTGCGGGTTCCACATCGGAATTCTACGCCGCCGGTCGCGGCGTTCACCCCGTCACCAACGGCATGGCCACGGCGGCGGACTGGATGTCCGCGGCCTCTTTCATCGGTATGGCCGGTCTCATCGCCTTCACCGGCTATGACAACTCGACCTTCCTGATGGGCTGGACCGGCGGCTATGTGCTGCTGGCGCTGCTGCTTGCGCCCTACCTGCGCAAGTTCGGCAAGTTCACCGTGTCGGAATTCATCGGCGACCGTTTCTATTCGCCGACCGCACGGGTCGTGGCGGTGATCGCGCTGCTGGTGGCCTCGCTCACCTATGTGATCGGCCAGATGACCGGCGTTGGCGTGGCCTTTGGCCGCTTCCTTGAGGTCTCCAACACAACCGGCCTGCTGATCGGGGCCTGCGTGGTCTTTGCCTACGCGGTCTTCGGCGGCATGAAGGGCGTGACCTATACGCAGGTCGCACAATACGTCGTGCTGATCATGGCCTACACCATCCCGGCGGTGTTCATCTCGCTGCAACTGACCGGCAACCCGGTTCCGGCGCTGGGTCTGTTTGGCGATCATGCCGCCAGCGGCGAGCCGCTGCTGGCCAAGCTGGACGCCATCGTGGCCGAACTGGGCTTTAACGAGTACACCACCCACCACTCCGACACCCTCAACATGGTGCTGTTCACCCTGTCGCTGATGATCGGTACGGCGGGTCTGCCGCATGTCATCATGCGCTTTTTCACCGTGCCGCGCGTGGCTGACGCACGCTGGTCCGCTGGCTGGGCGCTGGTCTTTATCGCGCTGCTGTACCTGACGGCCCCGGCTGTGGGTGCGATGGCACGCCTGAACATCACCGACATGATGTGGCCCAATGGTGCAGCCGGTGAGCCTGTCTCCGTCGAGATGATCGAGGGCGACACCCGCTATGACTGGATGGAAACTTGGCAAAAGACCGGCCTTCTGGGCTGGGAAGACAAGAACGGTGACGGCAAGATCGCGTATTTCAACGATGCCGATGCAGCCACCGTGGCCAAGATGGAAGCCGCCGGTTGGGGTGACGCAAACGAACTGACCAAGTTCGACCGTGACATCCTTGTTCTGGCCAACCCCGAAATCGCCAACCTGCCCGGCTGGGTCATCGGTCTGGTCGCGGCGGGCGGTCTTGCGGCCGCGCTGTCCACCGCTGCGGGCCTGCTGCTGGCGATCTCCTCTGCCGTGTCCCACGACCTGATCAAGGGCTCGATCAACCCGCAGATCTCGGAAAAGGGTGAACTGATGTCCGCACGGGTCGCCATGGCAGTTGCCATCGCGGTGGCCACCTATCTGGGCCTCAACCCTCCGGGCTTTGCGGCGCAAACCGTGGCTCTGGCCTTTGGCCTTGCGGCGGCCTCGATCTTCCCGGCGCTGATGATGGGCATCTTCACCAAGGTGAACAACAAAGGCGCGGTTGCAGGCATGGTGACAGGTCTGCTGGTGACGCTGGTCTACATCTTCCTGCACAAGGGCTGGCTGTTCATTCCTGACACCAACAGCTTTACCGATGCGGACCCGCTGCTGGGCACCATCCAGTCGACCTCCTTCGGGGCTGTCGGGGCGATCATCAACTTCGCCGTGGCCTTTACGGTGTCGAAGATGACCCAGCCGATCCCGCAAGAGATCGAAGATCTGGTGGAATCGGTGCGTGTGCCGCGCGGTGCCGGTGCCGCGGCTGCGGACCATTGAGACCACCCCGTCCCGGCCCCCGCGCCGGGACCTCGGGCCAGCGCGCCAGAGGTCCCGGTGCAAGACCGGGACGGGACGGCGGGCCAAGACCGCCCGCCGCATGACACCCCGTCCCGTCCGGCACTATGCCGGGCGGGACGTTTCATTTCCCGCGCAAGGATGCCCCATGCCCATCGACCGCGCCGACCTTCACCGCTTTCTGTCCGCCGTCCATCCCTACGATGCGCTTGAACCGCAGGTGCTGGAGGATCTGCTGCCCGCCTTCCGCCAGCAGACACTGGAGGCCGGTCAGGACATCTATACGCTGGGCCAACCGCTGGACGGGCTGTATCTGATCCACAAGGGCGCGGTCGACGTCACCGACAGCAACGGCGCGCAGATTTCGCTGCTGGGTCCGCGCAACAGCTTTGGCGAGCGCGGCCTTGTCCGCGACGGGCTGGCCGCCACCTCGGCGCGCACCCGCGAGGACACCCGCCTGCTGGTGCTGCCCCCGGCAGAGTTCCGGCATCTCATGGACACCCAGCCCGCGGTGAAAAAGTTCTTTGACCGCCAGCGCCCCGCGAAACCCAAACGCGCTGACCTGACCACCACGCGGGTCGAAACCCTGATGGCCCCCGCCCCGCTGACCTGCCCGCCGCACACGCCGGTGCGCGACGCCGCCCAGCTCATGCAGTCGCGCCACATCTCATCGGTTTGCATCACCGAGGGCAAGGTGCTGCGCGGCATCGCCACCATCCGCGATATCTCGGGCAAGGTGGTGGGCGGCGGCCTGTCCCATGACACCCCCCTGTCGGAAATCATGACCGCCGATCCGCTGACCCTGCCGCCCTCGGCCATCGGGTCGGATGTGCTGCACATGATGATGGAGCGGCGCATTGGCCATGTTCCCGTCACCGAAGGCGGCAATTTGGTGGGCATCGTCACCCAGACCGACCTGACCCGCTTTCAGGCCACGACCTCGGCGGAACTGGTGTCGGAACTGGCGCTGGCCAAGACGCCAGAGGCCATGGCCCGCGTCACCGCCCGCATTCCGCAACTGCTGGTGCAACTGGTGGCGGGCGGCAACCGGCATGAGGTTGTGACCCGCCTGATCACCGACATCGCCGACACCGCCACCCGCCGCCTGCTGACCATGGCGGAGGCGGACCTTGGCGCGCCGCCTGTGCCCTATCTCTGGGCCGCCTGCGGCAGTCAGGGACGACAGGAACAAACCGGCGTTTCGGATCAGGACAACGTATTGATCCTGCACGACGACTTTACCGAAGACATGCGCCCCTACTTCGAAAACCTCGCCCGGATCGTCACCGACGGGCTGAACACCTGCGGCTATGTCTATTGCCCCGGCGAGATGATGGCCTCAAACCCGCGCTGGTGCCAACCATTGCGCGTCTGGCGCGGCTATTTCGACAGTTGGATCGCCAAACCGGTGCCAGAGGCGCAGATGCTGGCCTCTGTGATGTTCGACCTGCGCCCGATCGGCGGCACCGCGACCCTGTTCGACAACCTTCAGGACCAGACCCTTGCCAAGGCGGCGAAAAATTCGATCTTCGTGGCGCATATGATCTCGAACGCGATGAAACACACGCCGCCCCTTGGCCTGCTGCGGGGTTTTGCCACCATCCGCTCGGGCGAGCACAAGAACCAGCTGGACCTGAAACACAACGGGGTTGTGCCGGTGGTCGATCTGGGCCGCGTCTATGCGCTGCAAGGATCGCTGACCGCGGTCAACACCCGCGCCCGGCTGGAGGCCGCCATCGGAACCGGCGTGCTGAGCCAGTCCGGCGGGCAGGACCTGCTGGATGCCTATGACCTGATCGCCGAGACGCGGCTGGACCATCAGGCGCGTCAGATCAAGGCAGGCAACGCACCGGACAACTATCTGGCCCCCGCTGACCTGTCAGACTTTGAGCGGAGTCATTTGCGAAACGCCTTTGTCGTGGTCAAATCGCTGCAATCGGCGGTAGGTCACGGCAAGGGGATGCTTGGCTAGCACGACGGCACAGGCCACAAAGGGGCAAACGGGACATAACCCGCGCCCCGAGGAGGAGAGAAAGATGTTTCTGGAACTGATCGCCGTCTTTGTGGCGGGTTTCGTCGGCGCGGGTCTCATGATGATCCTGTCGGCGCTGACCGGTCGCCGCCTGCCGCGCTGGAGTGTGCCCGTCGGCGCGGGGGCCGCCATGCTGATCGCCGGGATCGCCAGCGAATACAGCTGGTACAGCCGCACCGCGCAAAATCTGCCCAAAGGGTTGAGCATTGCGCAAACGGTCGAGACCAGCGCCCTGTGGCGGCCCTGGACCTACGTCTATCCGCTGACAGACCGCTTTGTCGCGGTCGACACCGCCAGCCCGCTCAAGAACGCAGAGACAGAGGGACTGTACCTCGTAAAGCTCTATTTCTACGGGCGCTGGCGGTCCAACCAGATCGTGCAGGTCATGGTCGATTGCGCAGGCCACCGCCGCGCCGATCCGGTTCTGGGGGATGGCTCGCCGCCGCTGTGGCGCGATGTCGGCCCCGACGATCCGGTCGTCAAGACCGTCTGCGCCGAGGTCTGATCCCATGAGCAAGCTCAGCCTGCGCCTGCGGATCTTTCTGTTCTTCTGCCTTCTGGCGCTTGGCGGTGTCGGCATCGTGCTGGGTGCGCTCTGGGCCGGCTTTGCGCGGGCCTTGGCCACCACGCCCGCCAATGGCTTTGTCTTTGCCGGTATCCTTGCCAGTTTCGGGTTTGTCGCGCTCAGCACCGGGGTCTGGCTGCTGTTTGACGAGAATATCGCCAAACCGATTGAACGGCTGTCCGCCCATATGCGCGCCCGCGCCCATGCCGGGACCGGTGCCACCGTGGACACCGGCGGCGCGCGCTATCTGGGCGACCTCGCGCCCGCCGCCGATGCCATCACCGCCGCCCTGTCCCAAAACGCGGTTTCCACCGCCCGGCGGATCGCGTCAGAGACCGCCCGTCTGGCCGCCGAAAAAGCGCACCTGACGGCGCTGCTGACGGAAATCCCGGTGGCCACGCTGCTGATCAACGCCGATGACCAGATCGTGCTTTATGACGGTCAGGCCGCCGAGGTGCTGGCCCAGCAGGCCGTCCCCCGTCTGAACGCCCCGCTGGCCGACTATTTTGATCCGGCGGGCGTCAAGGCCGCGCGCAAGGCGATGAACAAGGTCGGCAAGGATGTCAGCCGCCCGCTGCACGGTCTCGACGGCAAGCAAAGCTATGACGCGCGGTTCAAACCCGTCGAGGGCGGCGGCTTCATGATGATCATCGACGCCGCCCATATCGAGATCCCGCCAGAGTCCGCCCGCCCGCTGGTCTATGATTTCGACCTGATGGAGCGCCGCGACGCGTCAAACCTCGACGAAACGCCAATCGGCAAACTCACCTTCACCGTCTTCGACACCGAAACGACGGGCCTTTTGCCCCACAAGGATGAGATCGTGCAGATTGGCGCGGTGCGGGTGGTGAATGGGCGCATTATCCCCGGCGAGGTGATCGACCAACTTGTCGATCCGGGCCGCCCGATCCCCCCCGCCTCGACCAAGGTACACAAGGTCACGGACGCGATGGTCGCCGGGCAGCCCGGCATCGCCCGCGCCGGGCGCAAGTTCCACGGCTTTGCGCGGGATTCGGTGATCGTGGCCCATAACGCACCCTTCGACATGGCCTTTCTGCAACGTCACAAGGCCCGGATGGGGGTGGTCTGGGATCACCCGATCCTAGACACCGTGCTGCTGTCGGCGGTGCTGTTCGGGGCCTCCGAGACGCACACGCTGGACGCGCTCTGCGCGCGGCTGGACGTGACCATCCCCGAGGCGCTGCGCCACACCGCGCTGGGGGACGCCCGCGCCACCGCCGAGGTTCTGGTCAGAATGCTGCCGATGCTGGAGGCGCGCGGCCTGACCACCTTTGGCGCAGTGATCGCCGAAACCCGCCGTCACGGACGTCTGCTGGAAGACCTGAACTGACCGCCGTCAGCCCGCGGGCCAGCACCCGTCGTCCAGCCAGCGCCCGTCGTCCAGCCAGCGCGAGGGGCGCAGCGGCACCCGGCCCTCGTCCCGCACCGGACCGATCATCGCACCCAGACGGGCCGCGCCCATAGCCCGCGCCCAGACCAGCACACCGCCCTTGTCCGCCGGAAACCCCAGCGCCGCGACCGACACGCGGTCAATCTCGGCCTCGGCAAAACCCTGCCCGCGCAGCTCAACCGCCGCCACCACCAAGGCCGTCAACAGCCGCGCCCGGATCTCTTCCTCGGAATACGCCACCCGCGTCATCCGGTGAAAATGCGCCTCTTCCAGCGCCAGATCCGCCACAATCGGATCATCCACCTTGCCGCCCCCGCCGGGATAGCGATACCAGCCCGCCCCGGCCATGCGGCCCAGCTTGCCCAGTTCCATCATCCGCCCAAGGATCGGCCCGCCGTCCGGCCCCTGCCGTTGCCACGCCAGATCCAGCCCGATCCGGTCCTCCGCCGCAAACGGCCCCTCGGTGAACCCGAATGCCTCGACAGCCTCGTCCACCTCCCACGGGGTCGAGCCGTGCAGGAACACCGCCTCCGCCGCGTCCCGGAACGGGCCGCGCAGACGCTCGGCCAGCGTTTCAGCCCCCGTCTCAGCCAAGGAATTTCTCTTTCTCGATCAGGGCGACAAGCCGCCTCAGAGTGTCGTCCAGCGAGGCCGCAGACGTGTTCAGTTGCGCATGGGCGCGTTCATACAACGTCTCGCGCGCTTGCAGGATGGATTTCAACTGCCCCATCGCCTCGGGTTGCCCCGCCATGGGCCGCTCATCGCCCTGCGCGCGCACCCGCGCCATATGCTCCTCCGGCGCGGCCTTCAGCCAGACGGTGTGGAAATGCGACAGCAGCCGGTTGTAGGTGGCGGGTTCGGCGACAATGCCACCGCCCACCGCAAGGATCACCCGTTCATGGGTGGCAATCACCCGGTCCAGCGCGTCCGCCTCCAGCTTGCGAAAGCCTTCCTGCCCGTACAGCGCCATGATCTCGGCCACCGGCATGCCGCCAACCTCGGATATCTCGTGGTTCAACTCGACAAAAGGCAGCTCCAGCGCCGCCCCTGCCAACCGCCCCAGGGTGGATTTGCCCGCACCGCGCAGACCGACAAGGCAGATCCGATGCGCCCGCCGCCCCCCCGGCGCGCCGTCCAGTAGCAACGCCCGCACCTGCCCCTGCACGGAACTCTCGGCCTGCCGGTACATCTCGGCCATTTGCAGCGCCTCCGAGGTCCAGGGGTCCTCTTCGCCCAACAGCCAGTCCATCCGAAAATCCAGCGCCGCCGCAACCCGGTACAACAACCCGATCGAGATATTGCCCGCGCCGCTTTCAAGTTGCGCCAGATAGCGCGGCGACACCCCCGAGGTTTCCGACAGGACGCGGCGCGAAATGCCGCGCTGTTCACGCACCTGCCGGACACGCCCGCCGACGCGGGTCATCAGCGTGGCAACCGCGTCATCCGCCGCGCCCTGTCCCTCCAATTCCACCGCCACTGCAATCCCTTCCGCGCCATGCCCGTTGCTATGAACTATAGTGCATAAAGAAAGGGGATCGCGCTGAAAAGCAACGGGGTTTGACGTGGCGACGCCACGTCACGCAGTCAATGGTGTGGGTGGTCGCAAACTCCGCCCCGGTCGGCGGCTCAGTCGCGGCCCAGAACCGTTTCCGGGACCATCAGCACGTCGATCAGCGCCGCACACAGCCCGGTGCAATCCTTGCACCCGATGCAGGTGCCGGGGGTGGAATGGAGTTTTTCGCCAAAGGCGCGGCTGCGCGGGGCGTGGCCGATCAGGCGGTCTGTATGCATGGGGGGTCTTCCTGTTCGCATCAGAAATGTCGAACCCCAAGGATAGCCGCTGCATGGTGCCGGTCCTTGTCCCAGATCAAGGCAGGGACGATTTTTCGTCGAAAAATCGCCTCCCCCCACGCGCCGGTCAAAGCCGCACAACCGCCGGATCGCCGTCGCTATACAGCCGGTCGACCAGATCTGCCCGCCGCGACAGCACCTTGCGGTAGTTCAGGTTGCCCTTGGCGGTGATCTCGCCATCACCCAGCGACGGCGGCTCGGCCAGCACAATCACCCGCGTGATCCGCGCGGCAGAGCCGTGACCCGTCCGCAGCGCCAGCTTCGCGGCAAGGGCCGCGCGCAGGGCCGCGCTCATCAGCGCGCCGCCGTCCTTCGTGTCGCCCGCCAGCGCCAGCGCCTCTGCCGAGGGAAAGATCATCAATCCCACCTCCGCCCGGTCCGCGCCGCAGACCACGATATCCTGCACCAAGGGCGCATATTCGATCATCAGTTCCAGCCGCAGCGTCGCCGCGCGCACCCATGTGCCGGTCAACAGCTTGAAGTCCTCGGAGATGCGCCCGTCAAAACGCATGCCCTTGGTCAGATCGCCCTCGTCGACAAACTTCACCGCGTCGCCGGTGAGAAAGAACCCCTCGTCGTCAAAGGCCTCTGCCGTCTTCTCGGGGTCGTTCAGATAGCCGGGCATGATGTTCGGCCCACGCACACGGATTTCGCAACGCATGTCTGCGTCGGGGATCAGCTTGACCTCGACCCCGGTCATCGGCACGCCGATGATGCCGGACATGGTGGTCGGTTCGTGCTGGATCAGGCAGGCCGGCGCGGTCTCGGTCAACCCCCAGGACGAGTTCACCAACAGCGCCTCGCCGCGCACCGCGCGCGCCATGTCCTCAAGATCCGTCCAGACATCCTGCGGCAGCGAGGCCCCGGCGTAGAACAACATGTCGAGGTCTTCGAAGTATTGCCGCCGCAGATCGGCGTCCGCCTTCAGCGCGTTGCGCAGCATGGCAAAGCCGACCGGCACGTTGAACGCCATGGTGCCGTTCATCAGGCGGTTGTTCTCGATCGTCTCGGCGATCTTGGCCGGGATCGGCTTGCCGCCGTCGATGTACAGCGCCCCGCCATTGGCCAGCATCATGTTAAAGTTGTGCGAGCCGCCAAAGACGTGGTTCCACGGCAGCCAGTCGACGATCCGGGGGGCGCGTTCGCGCAGAAAGGGCAGCGCGTCGGCGATCTGCGCCTGATTGGCGCACATCATCGCCTGCGTCGTGATCACGCCCTTGGGGTGTGAGGTCGACCCGCTGGTCATCAGGTATTTCGCCACTGTCTCTGGCCCGACCTGTAGCGCCGCCGCCGCCACCGCCAGCCCGTCCCCCGCGCGCAGCATGGCGGCCAGTTCGGTCTCGCCCGCCTGCGGGTTGCGCGCCACCACGCGCTCTACCCCGTCAAAGAGGTCATGCGCCAGCGCCGTGGCGAACCGCGCGCCGTCGTCGGCAAAGACCATCGCCGGTTTCACCAGTTGCGCACAGTGTTCCAGTTGCGGCCATGCGCCGGGGATCAGGGCGTATTGCTCGGCGAGCGGCACGGTCGGCACCCCGACATATTGCGCCGCCAGCGTCAGCAAGCCGTGATCCACCCCGTTGCCCGACAGGATCAGGATCGGCGTGTCGGCGTTCATGCCGCGCGCCAGCAGGCTGGCCGCGATCAGGCGCACGGCGTCGCGCGCCTCACCGTAGGTCACCTCGCGCCAGCCCCCCCCCGACCGTTCCGCCAGAAACACCGCATGCGGCGTGATCTCGGACCAGTGGTCCAGCCAGTCGCCGGTCCGGGTCGCGGGTGCCGTCATCGCATGGCCGGACCGCAACAGGATCGTGCCATCGGCCCGGTCCTCACGGGTGACGGAATGCGCGCGATACTGGGTCATGACCGCCTCCTCAGCGCTGCGGCAGGCGAACACCGGCATCAAGGCGGATGGTGGTGCCGTTCAGATAGGGGTTGGCGACGATCTGGCTGACCATCTGGCCGTATTCCGCCGGATCGCCCAAACGGTGCGGGAACGGCACATTGGCGACGATGCCAGCGGTGGTTTCCTCCGGCAGCCCCTCCATCATCGGCGTGTTGAACAGACCCGGCGCAATCGCCATCACCCGCACGCCCTGCTTGGCCATCTCGCGCGCGGCGGGCAGGCACATGGCGGCAATCGCGCCTTTGGAGGCCGCATAAGCCGCCTGCCCGATCTGCCCGTCCTGAAACGCGATAGAGGCGGTGTTGATCACCACCCCGCGCTCTCCGGTGTCCAGCGGCTCCAGCGCCATCATCTCCCGCGCCGCGTGCGACATGACATAGTAGGTGCCCATCAGGTTCACCCGGACGGTCTTTTCGAACAGATCGGTCGACAGCTTGCCCTCGCGGCCCACGATCCGCCCGGCCAGCCCGATGCCCGCGCAGCTCACCGCCACCCGCGGCGCGCCCAGCCGTTCCACGATCTCGGCCACCGCCGCCGCGACCGATGCCTCATCGCCCACATCGGTGCGCACCGCATGGCCGCCGATCTCGGCGGCCACAGCCGCCCCCCGATCCGCGTCGAAATCGAGGATACCGACCCGCGCGCCCTCGGACGCCAGCCGCCGCGCCGTCGCCGCGCCCAGACCGCTTGCCCCGCCCGTCACGATGGCAACATGCCCCTTGATGTCCATGACTTTCTCCTCCCGCATTTCCGGGTTTTCTTGGTTACAGGATTCCTCGGGGGGTCGCGGCCCCGCCGCGACCGGGCACAGCCCCTACCCCGGTATCAGGAACAACGTGATCGCCGGAAAGGCCACAAGGATCACCACCCGCACCAGATCCGACGCCACGTAGTAGATCACCGCCCGATAGGTCTGGACCATTGGCGTTTCCGGGTCCATCGCGTTGATCACAAACAGGTTCATCCCCACCGGTGGCGTGATCAACCCGACCTCCACCACGATCAGCACAAGGATGCCGAACCAGATCGCCACATGTTCCTGACTCATGCCGAAATCCAACGCCGAGATCACCGGATAGAAAATCGGGATCGTCAGCAGGATCATCGACAGGCTGTCCATGAAACAGCCCAGCAACAGGTAGATCACAAGGATCAGCGACAGCACCGCAATCGGCGACATGCCCAGTTCGACCACCCAGCTTGACAGTTCCTGCGGCACCCGCGTGCGAGCCAGGAACAGGTTGTAGAACGCCGCCCCGAAGACGATGAAAAAGATCATCGCGGAGGATCGCGCCGTATCGGTGAAACTGTCCAGCAGCGTGCGCCACGTCAGCCCGCCGCCGACCAGCGCGATAATGCCGGTGCCCAGCGCGCCCACCGCCGCGCCCTCGGTCGGGGTAAAGATGCCGCCATAGATGCCGCCCACCACCGAGATGAAGACCAGCAGCACCGGCCAGACGTCGATGATGGCGCGGAACCGCTGCGCCAACGGCACCGGCTCGCGGACACCTGCGGAGTCGGGATTGATGCGGACATAGATCGACACCGCGATCATATAGCCGATGGCCGCCAGAACGCCGGGGATAAAGGCCGCAAGGAACAGCTTGGCGATGTTCTGCTCGGTCAGGATGGCATAGATCACCAGCACCACGGAGGGCGGGATCAGAATGCCCAGCGTGCCGCCCGCCGCCAGCGTGGCGGTCGAAAACCCGCCCTCATAGCCATAGCGTTTCAGTTCCGGCAGGGCCACGCGGCTCATGGTGGCGGCGGTGGCCAGCGACGACCCGCAGATCGCGCCAAAGCCCGCGCAGGCACCGATGGCCGCCATGGCCACACCGCCCTTGCGATGGCCCAGCCAGCTTTCAGCAGCCTTGAACAGCGCCTGAGACATGCCGCCCAACGTGGCGAAATACCCCATCAGCAGGAACATCGGCACAATCGACAGCGAGTAGCTGGAAAAGGTCGAATAGGTCAGGTCTTTCAACTGCGCCAGCGGCAGCCGCGCGCTGCCCATCACGAAATAGAACCCCGCAAAGCCGGTGACGAACATCGCCAGCCCGATTGGCACACGCAGAAAGATCAGCAGCAGAAGGGCCGGAAAGGAATAGATCCCGATTTCGAGATTGCTCAATGATCCGCTCCCACGGCATTCGGCGCGATCATGCGCCCGGACAGAAATTCATACAGCCGCATGACCGCGACATAGACGGATGTGACGGCGGCCAGCGCGGCCCCGACAAGGCTGGCCGCAAAGGCCCACCAGATCGGGAATTCCAGCAACAGCGAGGTCTGCCCCGAGCTGAACTTGCGCAGCATGCCTTCGTTCAACTGGATCGCGATGGTCACCAGCGCGACGGCAAACAGCGTTGCGATCAGGAACTCCAGAAACCGGTTCACCCCGCGCGGCAGCGCATTGGTGAAGATGTCGACAGAGGCATGGCCCATGGTCACATGACAGAACGGGAGAAAGGCAAAGATGCAAAACGCCATGCCCGCCTCGACCAGTTCATAAGAGCCGCGTATCGCGCCCACGCCGATGTCGATCAGCCATGTCGCCAGTCCCGGCGCGACGGACATCATCAGGCCCGAATGCAGGGCGGTGTTGGCAACGCGGCCAAGAATCGAAATACAGGTGATAAGTACCAGCAAGGTCAGTACGACCCCACCCAGCAGCGCCATGATGCGCGCAAGTCCCAAGACGATGCGGTGCAAGCCGTTCATCGCAGACGTCCCCCCTTCTTTGTCTCGACAAGGGTCGCGGACTCCCGTCCGCGACCCCAGGTTTCAGTGCCTTACTTGCCGTAAGTGTCCATGTCGGAGGTGTATTCCGCCATCAGGGCGCGGGCTTCGTCGATCAGCGCCTGACCGTCGCGGCCCTTTGCATTCATGTCCGCGATCCATGACTCGTAGATCGGGTTCACCAGAGCGTCCCATTCTGCGGTGTCTTCTTCGGACACGGTGATGATGTTGTTGCCCAGATCGACGGCGATCTGGCGGGCCGGTCCGTCGGCGTCCGCCTGCGTGCCGCCTGCATAGATCGAGAAGGCGAGACCGGAGTTGTCGTCGATCACCTTTTGCAGGTCTTCGGGCAGGCTTTCGTAACGATCCTTGTTCATCGCCAGCACGAAGGTCAGGTTATACAGCGCCGGACCGTCGAATTCGGTGTGGTTGGTCACCAGTTCCGGGACCTTCAGCGCGGCGGTCACTTCCCACGGGATCGTGGTGCCGTCGATGACCCCTTTGGACAGCGCCTCGGATACTGCCGGAACCGGCATGCCGATCGGCTCTGCGCCAACGCGGGTCAGCAGGTCGTTCACAAGGCGCGAACCACCCCGGATCTTCATGCCTTCAAGGTCAGAGGGCACCACAACCGGCTTGTTGGTGTGGAACATGCCCGGTCCGTGGACCCATGTGCCAAGGATCTTGAGATCGGCGAATTCGTCGTTCTCCATGTGCTCCTGGAACATTTTCCAATAGGCGTAAGAGGCCGCGCGGGCGTCTTCGACCATAAAGGGCAGTTCAAAGACCTCGGTGGTCGGATAGCGGCCCGGCGTGTAGCCGACCACGGTCCAGACGATATCGGCGATGCCATCGGCCGCCTGGTCCATCAGCTCGGGCGGGCTGCCACCCAGCTGCATCGACGGATAACGCTCGATCTCGATCCGTCCGCCCGAGGCTTCCTCGACGCGGTCGGCCCAGACGTCCAGCACCAGCTTCGGCACGTTGGCCTGTGCCGGCAGGAACTGGTGCAGCGTCAGCGTGACCTCCTGCGCCATGGCCGATGTGGTCGTCATCATCGCGGCCAGCGCGGCCCCGGCGATTCCCAGAACTGTTCTACGTGTGGTCATGTCTTACCTCCCTGAATGACCTTAATTCTTGCGTTCCGCGTCGCAGAACGGTGAGGCTTTTCCTCACCCCGTTCGCAGTGATACACCCTTCCGTTGCATTTGCAACGAAACTTTGGTGCTCATGCCCTGCTGTCGGAAATTTGAACGCGGATCGATCTAGCCTATCCTGACCTCCCCTTCAGAATGCCCCGGTCGCGCCGGAGTATTGTGCACAATTTTGCACGGTCTGCACTATATCACAATGCATTTCCCACCCGTGCGGTCGGTTTTATACGCCGACGCGCCTCTGTCCACCATGGCCCAAGCCACCCACACAGGAGCAGGTCCGGACTCCATTGTCCAGATTAATCCACTAGGAAACAAGTTTTGAGGGGGAGTCCACGCCAGTTGCGGCGCTACCATTCGCACAAGTGAGGCCCTCGGGGCGCAACACACGCAATGGTGGAAATGGGCGCGCCCGGCGTGCCGGACGCGCCTACAGAATCAGCCCAGCGTCACGGCCTTGCCGGTCTGCGCCGATTCCAGCGCCGCATCGGCCAGTTCCAGTGCCTTCAGCCCGTCCGCGCCGGTGGTCGGCAGCGCGGTGCCGTCGTTCACCGCCGCCACAAAGGCCGCGATCTCATTGCCATAGGCCGCCGCATAGCGATCCATGAAGAAGTTCAGCAGCGGCGGACGGGTGTACCCGGCCCCGCCCGACACCTCGACCGTGCTTTCGTGCCGATTCGCCGCAGAGGCCATCCCGGCAGAGCCATGCACCTCGATCCGCTGGTCATAGCCATAGGTCGCCCGGCGCGAGTTGGTGATCACCGCCTGCTTGCCGCTGGCGGTCTTCAGGATCACGTTCACGCTGTCGAAATCGCCCAGTTCGCCGATCTCGGGATCGACCAGAACCGACCCCTGCGCCACCACCGTCGTGACCTCTTCGCCCAGCAGCCAGCGCGCCATGTCGAAATCATGGATGGTCATGTCGCGGAAAATCCCGCCTGACACCTTGATATAGGAGGCCGGCGGCGGACCGGGATCGCGCGAGGTGATCACCACCATCTCGACGTCACCAATGCGGCCGTCGTCGATCGCCGCCTTGACCGACATGAAATCCGGGTCAAACCGGCGGTTGAACCCGACCATCAGCTTGGCGCCGGTCGCCTCGACCGTGGCCAGCGCCTGCCGCACCCGCTCTGCCGACAGATCCACCGGCTTTTCGCAAAAGATCGCCTTGCCCGCCTTGGCGAACTTCTCGATCAGGTCGGCGTGGGTGTCGGTCGGCGTGCAGATTGCCACCGCCTGAATGTCGTCGCTGGCGGCGATCTCATCGATGCTGCGCAGGTCGCAGCCATAGCGCGCCTTCATGTCCTCTGCCGCAGCCTTCATCGGCTCGGACAGCGCGACAAAGCGCGCCCCCGGCGTGGCCGAGATCGCGCGGGCGTGCGCCTGACCGATCCGGCCTGCGCCCAGAATTGCAAATCCAAGTGTCATGTCTCTCTCCCGGAATAGACCTCGACGGCATGTCACGACGCCGCAGGGTTGATCGGATATGCAGGAACAAGGGGTGGTTCGGTCAAGCCACCCAGCCGCGCTTTGCCCGTTTTTCTTTCATTCGTGCGAGTCGCGCGCTCAAAAGACATCACCCATGTCTCACGCCATATCAGGGCATGAACAGCGCCGGCGAGATCACCTCTTGCGGGCCAGAATCCAGCCGGATCACATGCGCCGCCGGACCTGCGGGAAACAGCCGCCGCACCAGCGGATCATGCCCCGGCACCACCAGTGCGCGGGACGAGGCCAGCCGCTCCAACGTGCCGAATCCGTCCAGCATGTCCTGCAAATCCACCACGATGGGAAAGGGTTTGCGCAGCCAGAGGTTCTCATAAAAATGCGCCGCGTCCGAGGCCAGCACCATCCACCCCGCCCGCGTGCGCACCCGCACCGCCTGCAAGCCGCGTGAATGGCCGCCGATGCAATGCACCGTCACCCCCTCGGCCACCTCTGCGTCGCCGTCGTAAAAGACCACCTTGCCGGAATACAGCCGCTGCACCGCCTCGCAGACATGACCGGCGGTAAACGGCATCCGCAGCACGTCATGGCACATGCACGGCCCGGTGGCATAGGCCATCTCGGCGGCCTGCATGTGCAGCACCGCGTTGGGAAACAGATGCAATCCGCCCGCATGATCGTAATGCAGATGGGTCACGATCACCTGCGTCACCGCCTCCGGCGTCACGCCCAAGGGGGCCAGCGCCGCCACCGGGTCCAGCCGGATCGGCCGCGCCCGCGCCTGCCCCTCTGCCGCGTCATAGCCGGTGTCCACAAGGATCACCTCCGCGCCGCGCCGCAGCAGCCAGATGTAATAATCCATCGGGTGCGGCGCGTCGTGGTTGTCATCAAAGATAAAACTGTCCGCCCGCACCCGCGCCGCACGGTCGGCATAGCGGATGGCAAAGACCTCCCAGTCGCTCATTGATGCACCTCGGCATAGCAGCGCACGGCCTTGGCCACGACAAAGGGCGCGCTGGCCGCCTCGAAGCTGATGAAATGCGCCGTGGTCATATGCGCCGCAAAGGCCGCCCGGTCGTCGTAAAGCTCATACAGGAACACCTCGCCGGGGCTGTCGGGGTCGGTGCAGACGTCAAACTGGTGGCATCCCGGCTCATCGCGGACAGAGGCGCGGGCGTTCTGCCGGATCAGGTCCAGAAAGGCGCTGGCCGTTTCCGGTTTGATCTCGAAACACACGGTCACGGCATACATCGGCTTTCCTCCCCTTGGCTCGCGCACACTGTAGGCAGCCCCTTCGCGCAGGTCTATGCTGCTTGAAAACCCGGAGAACACATGCCGCGCAACATTCCTGACCCCTTGCGGGTGGCCTGCCTTGGCGCAGGATATTTCAGCCGCTTTCACTATGACGGCTGGCGGCGCATTGCCGGTGTCGATCTGGCCGGTGCCTGCGATCTCGACCTCGCCAAGGCGCGCGACACCGGCGCGCCCGCCTTTGACGATCTGGCCGCCATGCTCACCGCGACGCGGCCCGACCTGCTCGACGTGATCGTGCCGCCCCCGGCGCAGGCGCAGGCGATCCGCACCGCACTGGCCGCCGGGGTCCGCGCGCTGATCTGTCAAAAGCCCTTTTGCACCTCCCCGGCAGAGGCGCATGCCATCACCCAAGAGGCCGAAGCCGCAGGCGCGCTGCTGGTCATCCACGAAAACTTTCGCTTTCAGCCGTGGTATCGCGTGCTGAAGGCCCGCCTTGAGGCCGGAGAGATCGGCACCGTCCAGCAAATCACCTTTCGCCTGCGCCCCGGCGACGGTCAGGGGCCGGATGCCTACCTTGACCGGCAACCCTACTTCCAACAGATGCCGCGCTTTCTGGTGCATGAAACCGCCGTCCACTGGATCGACACCTTCCGCTATCTGCTGGGCGCGCCCTTAGCGGTCTATGCCGACCTGCGGCAGGTCAATCCGGTGATCGCGGGAGAAGACGCAGGCTATATCCTGTTCGATCATCCGGGCGGCGCACGCGCCCTGTTCGACGGCAACCGCCATCTGGATCACGCCGCTTGCAACACCCGCTGCACCATGGGCGAGGCGCTGGCCGAAGGCACCACAGGCACCCTGACCCTCACCGGCGACGGCGCGCTGCACCTGCGCCGCTTCGGCGCGATGGAGGCGCAGACGATCCTGCCGCCCGACACCTCCGGCACCTTCGGCGGCGACTGCGTCTTTGCCCTGCAAAGCCACGTGGTGTCCTGCCTGCGCAGCGGCGAGACGCCCGAGAACACCGCCCGCGCCTACCTGCCCGTCATCACCATCGAGAACGCCGTCTACACCTCCGCCGCCGAGGGCCGAAAACTGGCGCTGGACCAACCCGACCGTCCTAACGAAAGGTAAATTCGCCTCTGCAACCCATTGAAGACGCGACGTCACCTAAGCCGCCACATGTGGACACTCACCCATACAGGCCCGCCACACGCCCCCTCAACTGCACCAGCGCCAGCACCGTATCGATGGTCGGCGTGGGCGTCGAGGTGATCCGCCCCAGCTCCTGAACCGAGGCCACCAGCGCATCGATTTCCATCGGCCTACCTGCGTCCAGATCCTGCAACATCGAGGTCCGATGCGCCCCCACAGCCGCCCCGCCATCAATCCGCCGCTCCACATCGATGGGGAACTTCACGCCCAGTTTTTCCGCGATCTCCTGCGCCTCCCCCATCATCCCCCGCGCCACCCCGCGCGTGCCCGGATCGGTACACAAAACGTCCAAGGTCGCATGGGTCAGCGCCGAGATCGGATTGAACGACAGGTTCCCCCACAGCTTGACCCAGATCTCATCGCGCAAACGCGGCCTGACCGGCGCCTTCAACCCCGCCGAGGCCAGGGCTTTGGACAAGGCCAGCGCCCGCTCCGATTTCTCCCCCGATGGCTCACCCAGCGAAAAGCGATTGCCCTCCACATGCCGGATCACGCCGGGCCGGTTCACCTCCGCCGCCGGATAGACCACACAGCCCAGCACCCGATCCGGGCCAAACCCCTGCCACTGGGCATCACCCGGATCGACAGAGACCAGCCGCGTGCCCTCCAGGTCGCCGCCGACCCCGTGGAAATACCACCAAGGCACACCGTTCACCCCGCTGACCACGGTCGTGTCCGGACCAATCAACGGCGCCATCTTCGGCACCAGCGCCGGAACAGAGTGCGCCTTCAAGGTCACAAACACATAGTCCTGCACGCCCAGCGCCGACGGATCCTCGGAGGCCCGCACCGGCACGCAGGTCTCACCGCTCTCTTCAATCAACCGCAGCCCATCCGCCTGCATCGCCGCCAGATGCGGCCCGCGCGCCACAAGGCTGACATCCGCGCCCGCCTGCGCCAGCTTGACGCCCAGATAGCCGCCGATTGCCCCAGCCCCGAAAATGCAGATCTTCATCCCGTCCCCTCGCACGCCCCCGTGCTTCTTCTCTGTCAAAATACTCCCCGCCGGAGGCTCCGACACCGGCCACAGATACCGCCGCCGGAGCAAAAGCTCAGGTGGCTGCAACCAGCCCCAGCTTTTCAGCCATGCCGATGCGCTGCATCTTGCCCGTGGCCCCCTTGGGGATCTCCTCCAAAATCACCACCCGGCGCGGCACCTTGAAATCGGCCATGCGTTCGGTGGCAAAGGCGCGGATCTCTTGTTCGGTCGCGGCGCAGCCCTCACGCAGCACCACCGCCGCCGCCACTTCTTCGCCCAGCTTGGGATGCGGCAAGGCAAAGGCCACGCATTGCGCCACCGATGGGTGGTCCATCAGCACGCCGTCCACCTCCAAAGGAGAGACCTTTTCGCCGCCCCGGTTGATGATCTCTTTCAAACGCCCGGTCAGGCTGAGGAACCCATCCGCGTCCAAGGCCCCCTGATCGCCGGTGCGGAACCAGCGCTTGCCGCCTGCCTCGAAAAAGTTCTTGGCATTCGCCTCCGGGTTCGCCTCATAGCCCGGCGTCACGTTGGGGCCAGAAATCACGACCTCTCCGACACCGTCGATCAGCCGGTTCTCGGCCTCATGGGCAATCGCCACCTCCGGGCCTGCCGCCACACCGACAGAGCCCGGCTTTTGCACCTCCAGCGGATTGCAGCACATCTGGTGCGCCGCCTCTGTCATGCCGTAGGCCTCGATCACCGGCGCGTCAAACGTCTCGGCCAGTTGCGCCATGACCTGCGCGGGCAATGAGGCCGAGGACGAGCGCAGGAACCGCAGCGGCACGTCCCGGATCACGTCCGAGTTGCGCGGCGCGCGGGAGAGGATCGCCTGATGCATGGTCGGCACCGCCGTGTACCACGTCGGGCGCGCCTCACGCATCTGGGCAAAGAAATTCAGCGCGTTGAACCCCGGCGCGCAAAAGACCGAGGCCCCCGCCGAAAGCGAGCCAGAGACCGCCGCCAGCAGCCCGTGAATATGGAACAGCGGCATGACGTTCAGGCAGCGATCCTGCGGCGTCAGTGCCAGAGAGCCCGCGATATGCCCCGCCGAGGCGGCAAGATTGGACTGCATCAGCGGCACGATCTTGGGGCGCGAGGTGGTGCCGGAGGTGTGCAGGATCAGGGCGATGTCCTCTGGCCCCGGCGTGCCATCCTCTGCCGCCGTGACCGCGCCCTCAGCCTCCAGCCGGAACAGGCCAGCGGTCTGCGCATCCTCCAACAGCCGCAGGATCGTCAGACCGAACCGGCGCGCCGCCGCCAGCGCCGGGCCGTCATAGCCCGCCTCAAGGATGATGGCCTTGGCCTTCAGATCCTCAAGGTAGAAGGCATATTCGTCCTCGCGGTACGACGGGTTGAGCGGTGCCGTCGTTGCCGCCCCCGCCACCGTGACAAAGGCCGTTGCCATGCTGGCCCCGTTCGGCAGAACAATCGCCACCCGGTCCTGCGGCCCGACACCCGCCGCGCGCAACTGCCCGCGCACGTCCTGCGACAGCGCGCGCAAACCGCCGTAGCTGAGCCAGTCCTTTGACGGCGCACCAATCGCCGGTGCCGCCTCTGGATGTGCGGCCATCAGGTCCGCAAATGTCCCCGCCATACCCCTAGTCCTCCCTGTCGTCCGGTCCGCGCGTGGCGATGTCCCGCGCGCGGCTGTCCGGGGATACTTGACCAGGAGCGGCACGATGAACAGGGGCGAATTCGCCCCTGCCCTCGGCGATCAAAGGCTGATGCGCTGCGCCGATCCGTCCGCCTCGGCCAGACGCGCCGCGACAGAGGCCACGGCGAGATCCTGTAGCCCGACACCGGTGCCGTCGAACAGCGTGATCTCATCGTCACTGGACCGTCCGGGATGGTCCCCGTTGATCACCGCGCCGATGGGGGTGATGCGATCCTCGGTCACGCTGCCATCGGCAATCGCGTGCTGCGCCTCGCCGATGGTGATGGACTGGGCCACCTCATCGGTGAACACCGTGGCCGAGGCGACAAGCGCGGCATCGACCTCTTGCTTGCCCTTGGTGTCGGTGCCCATGCAGGCGATATGGGTGCCCGGCTTGATCCAGTCCTTCATCAACAGCGGCTCAAAGGCCGAGGTGATGGTGATGATCACATCCGCCTGCGCGCCGAGATCCTCTTGGCTGACAGCCTCAAACGGCAGGCCCAGTTCCTCGGCCACGGCCCCCAGTTTGGGCAGCATGTCGGGATGCGGGTTCCATGCGATCACCTTGTCAAACGCGCGCTGCTCGGCCGCGGCCCGCAGTTGAAACGCGGACTGGTGTCCGGCCCCGACCATCCCCAGAACGCGCGCGTCCTTGCGCGCCAGATGCGCGATGGACACCGCAGAGGACGCCGCCGTGCGCACCGCCGTCAGATAGTTGCCGCCGACCAGCGCCGACAATTGCCCGGTGTCCGGGTCAAACAGAAAGACGGTCGACTGGTGGTTGGTCAGCCCCTTGGCCATATTGCCGGGCCAGTAACCGCCGGATTTCACCCCCAGCACCATCCCCGCCTTGTCGAAGCCGGATTTGAAGCCGTACAGCGCCTCCGCATGGCCCAGCGCCTCACGCACCACCGGAAAGTTGCGGGCGTCGCCCTTGGCCATCGCGGCAAACACCGCCTGAACCGCGTCGAAGGCATCCTTGCGCCCGACCAGCCGTTCACATTCTGCCTCGCCCACGATCACGAGTCCCTTGGATTGCGGCATATCCTTCATCTTTCCTTGTCCTTCTGTCGCGAATGGAGACGCCGGGACAAGCCCGGCGTCCTGTCGTTCCGTGCCGTTCTGCGAGGCTCAATAGGCCTTGCCGCGTGCGGACACCGGCCAGATCGTTTCGACCTTTCCGCCCCGCACACCGACGTACCAGTCATGCACGTTGCAGGTGGGATCGCAGTGTCCCGGCACCAGCTTGAGCTTTTCATTGACCTTGAGCGCGCCCTTCGGGTCCGCCACAACGCCGTGCTCGTCCGAGCATTTGACGTATTCCACGTCGTCGCGGCCAAAGATCACCGGCAGGCCGCTGTCCACCGACTGTGCCTTGAGGCCGGCATCGACGATGGCCTTGTCCGCCTTGGCGTGGGACATGACGCTGGTCAGGATGAACAGCGCGTTTTCCCATTCGCCCCGGTCGATGCGCGTACCGTCCTTGTCCAGAATGCGGCCGTAATCCGCATCCATGAACGCGTAAGAGCCGCACTGAAGCTCGTTGTAGACGCCCGAGGTGGACTCGAAATAGTAGGAACCGGTGCCGCCGCCGCCGACGATGTCGCAGTCGATGCCCTCGGCCTTCAGCCCGTCCACCGCGTCCTTGACCATGGCCACGGCCACGTCGATCTTGGCCTTGCGCTCGTCATACGAGTCGAGGTGCTGCATCGCGCCCTGATAGGCCTGGATGCCGGCGAACTTCAGCCCCTCCGCGGCCTCGATCGCCTTGGCGATCTCGATCACCGCAGCGGTCGTGGTCACGCCGCAGCGGCCCGCGCCGCAGTCGATTTCCACCAGACATTCGATCTGGGTGCCATGTTTGACAGCCGCCGCCGACAGATCCGCCACATTTGCAAAGTCATCGACACAGCAAATGGTGCGCGCCCCCAGTTTCGGCATCCGCGCCAGCCGGTCGATCTTGGCCGGGTCGCGGACCTGATTGGACACCAGCACGTCCTTGATGCCGCCGCGGGCGAACACCTCGGCCTCGGACACCTTCTGGCAGCAGACCCCGCAGGAGCCGCCAAGGGTTTCTTGCAGCTTGGCCACGTCCACCGATTTGTGCATCTTGCCGTGCACCCGGTGGCGCATGCCATGGGCGCGGGCATAATCACCCATCTTCTTGATGTTGCGTTCCAGCGCATCGAGGTCAAGCACGAGGCAAGGCGTCTGAATCTCCGCCTCATTCATGCCGATGGCCGCGGGAATGTCATAGCCGACTTCGAAATCGTCGAGGTTGGTCACGTCTTTCATGTCATTGCTCCTGTTGTCGGGTGGCGCGGGCCGGGTTTTGCCCTGCGGTCCTGCGTAGGGTGGGTTTTCAACCCACCAGCCAAGGTAGTTTGTCCAGATCGACGTTGCCGCCGGTGATCACGACGCCCACGCGCTTGCCGCGATAGGCGTCGGGGTTTTTGAGGATCACCGCCAGCGGCACGGCGCAGCTTGGCTCCATCACGATGCGCAGATGTTTCCACGTCGTCTTCATGGCGTCGATGATCTCCTGCTCCGAGGCGGTCTGGATGTCGGTCACAAAGTGCGACACGAAATGCCATGTGTTTTCTTTCAGCGGCACTTTCAGCCCGTCGGCGATGGTCTCGGGCGCGTCGTCGGCGATGATGTGCCCGGCCTTGAAGCTGCGATAGGCGTCGTCGGCCTGCTCTGGCTCGGCGGCATAGATCTTCACCTCCGGTGCGAGGTTCGACAGCGTCAGGCAGGTGCCGGAGATCATGCCGCCGCCGCCGATGGGGGCCACAACCGCATCCAGACCGTCCACCTGTTCCAGCAGTTCTGCCGAACAAGTGGCCTGCCCGCAGATCACGCGCGGATCGTTGTAGGGATGCACGAACTCCCCGCCGGTGCGGGCCTGCACCTCGGCAAAGACCGCCTCACGGCTGCTGGTCGAGGGCTCGCATTCGGTGATGATGCCGCCATAGCGGCGCACCGCGTCCTTCTTGGCCTGTGGTGCTGTGCGCGGCATGACCACGTTGCAGGGGATGCCCCGCCGCCCTGCCGCGTAGGACAGCGACAGCGCGTGGTTGCCGGAGCTGTGGGTGCAGACGCCGCGTTTGGCCGCCTCATCCGACAGCCCAAAGACCGCGTTGCAGGCCCCGCGCACCTTGAAGGCGCCCGCCTCCTGAAAGTTCTCACACTTGAAGAACAGTTGCGCGCCGGTCAGGTCGTCCAGATATTGTGAGCGCAGCACCGGCGTATAGTTGATGTGCGGCTTGATCCGCGCGTGGGCGGCGCGCATGTCGTCGATGGTCAGCGCATCTGCCAGTGTCATGGCGTCCAGCATGTGTTCCCCCTCCTCAGGCTGCGGATTTCAGCGCAACCGCGCTGCTGTGGCGATAATACTCCTGCGCGGCGGCGACACCGCTGCCCAGCGTGATGGGATAGTTCAGATCGGCCATGGCCATCTCGATGGTGGCAAGACCGGACAGGACCATGACATCGGTCAGGCTGCCAAGGTGGCCGATGCGGAACGCCTTGCCGTTCAACTCTCCCAGCCCGACGCCAAAGGACACCTTGTAGGCGCGGTAGGCGTGATCGGTCAGGGCATTGCTGTCAAAACCTTCGGGCACGCAGACCGCGCTGACGGTGTGCGAATACAGGTCCGGTGTCTTGGCGACCAAATGCAGACCCCACGCATCGACCGCGCGGCGCACACCTTCGGCCAGACGGAAGTGGCGGGCATAGACGTTTTCCAGCCCCTCTTCGAACAGCATGGTCAGGCTTTCGCGCATCCCGTAGATCAACTGCAAGGGCGGCGTATAGGGGAAACCGCCGGTGGCATTGGCCTTCATCATGTCGCGGAAGTCAAAGAAGGTGCGCGGCAGCTTTGCCGTTTCCATCGCCTCCAGCGCCTTGGGGGACACGCACAGGATCGCCATGCCGGTCGGCAGCATAAAGCCCTTTTGCGATCCGCCGACGGCGATATCCACGCCCCAGGCGTCGAACTCGAACGGCATTGAGGCCAGCGAGCTGACGCAATCGACAAACAGCAGCGCCGGGTGATCGGCCCCATCCATCGCGGCGCGCACGGCGGCGATGTCAGACCGAACGCCGGTCGCCGTCTCGTTGTGCGTGGTCAGGACGGCGCGGATCTCATGCGCGGTGTCGGCTGCCAGAATTTCGGCAAAGCGGTCGGCGGGCGCGCCCTGCCCCCACGGGACATCGACGATCTGCACGTCCAGCCCGTGCCGCTGGCACATGTCGATCCAGCGGTGGCTGAAAACGCCGTAGCGGCCAACCAGAACCTTGTCGCCGGGGGACAGGGTGTTGCAAATCGCCGCCTCCCAGCCGCCGGTGCCGCTGGCGGGAAAGGTGATGACCTTGCCTGCGGTGGAGCCGAAGACCTTGAGCGTGTCGGTCAGCACCGGGGCGAAGGTGTCGACAAAATCGGGTGCGCGGTGGTCCTGCGTCTGCACCTGCAACGCCCGGCGCAGACGGTCGGGCATATTGGTCGGGCCGGGAATGAAAACCGGATTCTGGTCAGTCATGGCTTGATCTCCTTCTCCTCCTCATAATCCTGCATTCCGCCCGCCCGTGCAATTTTCTTGAAAAACATTTTCATTTACGGAATTATCACCTCAAGCCACTGATTCAAATTCCGTTTCAGTTTCTCACTCCACCAGCTTCGCAGATGCAGCGAAAACATTTTTCGAAAGAGACCACTCATGTCCACCGCCAAACGCCCCCGCGGCCGCCCCAAATCGGCCTTCAAGGAAAGCTCTGCCGGAACGCTACAGGCGCTTGACCGTGCGCTTGGCGTGTTGATCGCGCTGGCGCGGGATGAGGGGACAACCCTGTCGGACCTGTCGCGCGAAATCGACATTCCCACGGCAACCACCCACCGCATCCTGACCACGCTGGAAAACCACCGCTTCGTCACCTTTGACGAAGAGCGTCAGGAATGGGCGGTGGGGATCGAGGCATGGCGCACCGGCACCGCCTTTCTGAAACGCAACAGCGTGGTCGAGATTGGCCGCCCGATCATGCGCCGCCTGATGAAGGAAACCGGCGAGACCGCCAACCTTGCCGTGCCGGACGGGCCGGAGGTGGTCTTTGTCGGACAGGTCGAGACGCCGAACCCGATCCGCGCCTTCTTTCCGCCCGGCACGCGCACCTCGATGCACGCCAGCGGGACCGGCAAGGCGATCCTTGCCGCCATGCGCCCGCAAGCCATGCAGCGGCTGATCGAGGACATGGCCCTGACGCCGTTTACCGCCAGCACCCATGTCACGCTGTCCGGCCTGACCGCCGATCTGCACAGCATTACCGCGCGCGGCTGGTCGCATGACCGCGAGGAACGTTATGCCGGGATGTCCTGCATCGGGGCCGCCATCCTGAACGAACAGGGCGAACCCTGCGCCGGGATTTCCGTCTCGGGGCCGACGGTCCGGTTCAGCGGTGAACGCGTCGCCGACCTTGGCCGCCGCGTGGCCGAGGCGGCACTGGAAATCACCGAACTCTCGGGGGGTGCGATCCGCACCTGATCAGAGCGCAAAGACTTCGCCTAAAAACCCACGCGTTTCGCATCCTCTTGTTGGTAAATTCCTGACCCTTCGCGGGGCACAGTTACCGGCAAGCAAGGTATGGGTTACGGGTTACGGGGCAGCGATGGAACGCAGTGGTACTTTTCCGGACATCGGCATGTTTCCGGTGGAGACCACGGACGACTCCGGCATCGGTCTCGGTCAGGTGCGGCCGGGCGCGTATCTTGTCACCGGAGGGCTGCCCGGTGGCGCGCGGATCAAGACCCTGCGCGGTGAGCGGCGGGCCAGCGAGCTGCGCCCCGGCGACCCCGTCCTGACCCGCGACAACGGTTATCAACCGCTGCGCTGGACCGGGCGGATTGTCCCCGGCCCGGTGCCGGGCATGACAATCCGCATTCGCAAAGGGGCGCTGGGACGCGGGGTGCCGGACCGCGTCCTGCTGGTTGCACCCGGACAGCGGTTCCTTGTCGGCGGCGCGCGTCTGCGCCACCTTCTCGGGCTGGCGGAGGCCACGGTGACCGCAACCCAACTGACCGGGCTCAAGGGCGTTTCCGCGCTTTCCGACCGTCCCACGGCGTTTGTTCAACTGCTGTTTGACCGGCATGAGCTGTTGCTGGCCGAAGGGGCATGGACGGACAGTCTGCTCGTCACGGCGGAGTTTCTGGACCAGGTGCCGGGGGCCACATGCGACGCGCCGACCTGCCCGCTCCCCCCGGCCCGCCCACCGGTGCCACCGCAGCTTTTGCAGGCGCTGCTGGGCGATGGCCGGGACAATTCGCCCTGAGCCGTCAGGTCACGCGCGATCGCACCTGATATTTCGCATCGCGCCAGACCTCATCGCGCAGGATTTCCGCCATCACATCCACCGCCGCGACCACATCCGCCTCGTCGATGTAGAGAGGCGTAAAGCCAAAGCGCATGATGTCAGGCGCGCGGAAATCGCCGATCACGCCACGGTCGATCAGCGCCTGCATCGCCGCGTATCCCTCGGCGAAGGCGAAGGACACCTGTGACCCACGCTGTGCCGCATCACGCGGCGAGGCAAGGGTCAACATCGGGCAGCGCGCCTCGACCTCGGTGATGAACCGGTCACACAGCGCGACAGAGGCGGCGCGCAGATCCCCCATGTCGACTCCCTCCCAGGCGTCCAGCGCCACGTCCAGCGCCGCCAGTTGCAGGATCGGCGGTGTGCCGACGCGCATTCGCTCGGTCGACATGGCAGGGCGATAGCCCGGCTCCATCGCGAAAGGTGCGGCATGGCCCAGCCAGCCCGACAGCGCCGGTTCGAGGGTCTCGACGATATCGGGACGGACATATATGAACGCCGGCGCCCCCGGCCCGCCGTTGAGGTATTTATAGGTGCAGCCCACGGCGAATTCGGCCCCGCTGCCCGTCACGTCCACCGGCACTGCGCCCGCGCTATGGGCCAGATCCCAGATCATGACCGCCCCCGCCGCATGGGCGGCTTCGGTGATCGCCGTCATGTCGTGCATCCGGCCAGAGCGGTAATCGACCTGTGTCAGCATCACCACCGCCACCTCATCGGTGATCGCGTCGGCCACGTCCTCGGGCGCGGGGGTGCGTAGTTCATAACCTTTGTCGATTGTGCCGATCAGCCCCTGCGCCATATAAAGATCGCTGGGAAAATTGCCCGCGTCCGACAGGATCACCCGCCGGTCGGGGCGCATCTTCAGCGCCGCCGCCAGCGCCTGATAGACCTTGATCGACAGCGTGTCGCCGGTGGCAACCGCCCCGGCGGGCGCACCGATCAGACGGCCGATGCGGTCACCCACTTTGGCAGGCAGCGCCATCCAGTCGGCGGTGTTCCACGCGCGGATCAGCTCCTGCCCCCATTCCGCCGTCATGACCTGCTGCATCCGCTCGACCGCGCCTTTCGGCAGCACGCCCAGCGAGTTGCCGTCCAGATAGATGACGCCCTCGGGCAGATGAAACAGCTCCTTACGGGGCAAATTGGTCATAGCTCACCTCTCAGGTGCCAGAGTTCGGGAAAGAGTTCGACGCCCAACATGCGCCGCAGATAGGCCACGCCAGAGGTGCCGCCGGTGCCGCGTTTGAAACCGATGACCCGTTCGACAGTCGTCACATGGTTGAACCGCCAGCGGCGAAAGTAATCTTCAAGGTCGACCAGCTTTTCGGCCAGTTCATAGAGCGTCCAGTAGGTATCGATATCCTCGTAGACCACCTTCCAGCGCGCCTGAATCTCCGGCACAGCCGCATGCGGCGTGTCCAGTTGCGGGGCGGGCATGGCGGCCTCGTCGCCGTCGACCGTGCGGAACAGCAGCGCCACCACCTCATCATAGAAACTGGGCCGCGCCAGTTCCGCCTCCAGCAGCGCGCGGACCTCTGGCACATGTTCATGCGGTTGCATCATGTGGGTGTTGCGGTTGCCAAGGATGTATTCGATTTGCCGATACTGGTGCGATTGAAACCCCGAGGACGGACCCAGCGACTCGCGGAAACGCGTGTAATCGGCGGGCGTCATGGTGCGCAGCACATCCCACTGGTTGTTGAGTTGCTCGAAGATCCGGCTGACGCGGGCCAGCATCTTGAACATCTGCGCCGTGTCTCCGGACAACAGCGCATCCCGCGCCGCGCCCAGTTCATGAATCGCCAGCTTCATCCACAGTTCCGAGGTCTGGTGCTGGATGATGAACAACAGTTCGTCATGCGCGTCGCTGAGGCAGTGTTGCTGCCCCAACAGGGTTTCGATCCGCAGATAGTCGCCATAGGACATGGCGTCGGCAAAGCCCATCTTCGCCCCGTCGGTGGACGGGTCGAAACCGGGTGTCTCGTCACGGTTTCCGGTCATGGCTGTCCCTGCGCCGCCAGTGCCGCCTCGCGCATTTGGCTGAGCGTCCGGCGCGGGGTTAGCGCCTCTTCAGAGATCACGAGGTCCAGAACCGCCCCGGTCCCAGAGGCACAAGCCCGCTCAAACGCGGCGGCAAAATCCTCGGTCCGCTCTACCCGTTCCCCGTGAAAGCCATAGGACCGCGCCAGCATGGCAAAATCCGGGCTCACCATGTTTGTCCCGGAAACCCGCGCCGGATAATGCCGTTCCTGATGGGCGCGGATGGTGCCGTAAATGCCGTTGTTCAGGATCAAGACAATGGGCTGCGCGCCCGCCTGCGCCGCGGTTGCCAGTTCTTGCAGGTTCATCTGGAAATCCCCGTCCCCGGCGAAACACAGCGCCATGCGATCCGGATACGCCACCCGCGCCGCGATGGCGGCGGGCAAGCCATAGCCCATCGCGCCCGATTGTGGTGCCAGCAGGCGCGCCTTGGGGCCGAATTGATAGAACTTGTTCGGCCAGACCGCGAAATTGCCCGCCCCGTTGGTCAGGATCACGTCGTCCGGCAGCACCTCCCACAGGTGGCGCATGACAGCGCCCATATCAACCGGGGATGGCTGCGGCGGGCAATCAAGACTTGCCTCAAAGTCCGCCCGCGCCTGCGCCCGCCAGTCGGCCCAGCCGCCCTGAACCGGGCTGAGGGCCTTGGCAAACGCATTCGGCCCCGCCTGAACGCCCAGCACAGGCACGTAGATCTTGCCAATTTCAGCGTCCGAGGCATGGACATGGATCAGTTTTTGGCGCGGCTCTGGCACCTCCAGCAGTGTATAGGCATCGGTCGTCATCTCGCCAAAGCGGACGTTGATGGCCAGAATCGTGTCTGCCTCTGACATCAGACGGCGCGCATGGGGCGGCATCCCCACCCCGGCCTCACCCGCGAAGACGGGTGAAAAATTGTCGAACTGGTCCTGATAGCGAAAGGCGGCGATGACAGGGATGTCAGAGGCTTCGGCAAAGGCCTGCAAGGCGGACGTCCCCTCATCCGTCCAGTTGCAGCCGCCCATCAGGATCAACGGGCGCTTGGACGCGTGCAGATGCGCCGTCACATCCGAAATTGTCGCCGCATCCGGCGACGGTTCGCGGATATCCGAGGGGCCGGTGATCGGCCCGACCTCTGTCATGCTGGTCAGCATGTCCTCGGGCAGCGCAATCACCACCGGACCGGGTCGGCCCGTCACCGCCGTTTTCCACGCTCGGGCGAGGATCTCGGGGATACGGTCCACATGGTCGATCTCGACCGCCCATTTCGCCATGGTGCCAAAGACCGCAGCGAAATCGATTTCCTGAAAAGCCTCGCGGCCTTTCATGTCGGTGCCCACCTGCCCCACAAAGATCAGCATCGGCGCGCTGTCCTGCATCGCCGTGTGAATCCCGATCGACGCATTGGTGACGCCGGGACCGCGCGTGACAAAGCAGATGCCGGGGCTGCGGGTCAGCTTGCCCCATGCGGCGGCCATGAAAGCCGCGCCGCCCTCATTCCGGCAGAGCACGAAATCCAGCTTGCCGCCCGTGTCGTGCAGCGCGTCCAGCACGGCCAGATAGCTTTCGCCCGGAACGCCGAACCCCTTGCGCGCGCCGAGCGCGATCAGACAATCGACCAAAAGTTGCCCGCCGTTGCGTATCATGTCGGATATCCTCGAAGATGGTGTCGCGCCGGCACCCTGTTGTGCCTCGCAGGTTTGTAGCGGCAAGCGCCCGACGAGGAAACCCAAAGCGCCCACCATGCGCGGCGCGAAAAGGAGACACAGATGTCAGCAGCCCGACCGGGGATATTCAGACGGATGTGGCGCGAGGCGCCGCTGCTGAGCGGCGCCTTTGTCTTGGCCTGCGCCGTCACACTTTTCTTTGCGGGCCGGTTTGTGATGGGCGCGATCTTCTGGGCAGACCCGGCGCACCGCGATGTGCCGCCCGCAGCCTGGATGACGCCGCGCTTTGTCGCGCATTCATGGCACCTGCCGCCGGATCTGGTGGCCGATGCGCTGGCGCTCTCGCACGACCGCAGAGAGGGGCGGATCACACTTGGCCAACTCGCCGCCGAACGTGGCGTGCCGGTCGAGACGCTGGTCGCAGACCTAGAGGCTGCCATCGCCGCGCACCGCGAGGCGCATCCGTGACCGACACCCTGTTTGCGCTTGTATCGACATACGGCCTTTGGGTCGTGGCCGGATCGGCCTTTCTGTCCTGTCTTGCGATCCCGATCCCCACCGCGGTGGTGATGCTGGCCGCCGGGGGGTTCGCCGCGGCGGGCGATCTGGTATTCTGGCAGGTCCTTGGCATCGCATGGCTGGCGGCCGTGGCCGGTGATCAGACCGGGTTTCACATCGGCCGCTGGGGCGGTGCCCCGCTGATCGACGCCATCGCCAGACGAACAGGTCGCCACAAATTGATCGGGCAAGCGCGTGACACTGTTCAACGGTGGGGCGGCGTCGGGGTCTTTTTCTCGACATGGCTGTTTGCGCCGCTGGGGCCGTGGGTCAACCTGATCGCCGGGGCCGCGCGGCTGTCGCGCTGGCGCTTCACGCTTTGGGATATCGCCGGGGAAACGATCTGGGTATCCGCCTATGTGACGCTTGGCTTTGCCTTTGGCACCCGCCTTGAAGACCTGACAGAGGCCGTCACGAACTGGTCAGGCATGATCGCGTCCGCCGCCATGACGGTAACGCTTGCGGGGCTGTTGGTGCTGAAATTGCGAAAAGGGCGCAAGCCGCGGTGAGCCGCAAACGCCCTTGATATAAACTCTTGTAAATATTTAATTTTAGTCGAACCAAGCGACATGTTTTCGTCCATTTTCGAACACGGCCCGGACCGCATTTGCTGGTGATTTGACCGCATCCGCAATCGCAATTTCCCTGTCTTCGCACCCTGTCCATGCAAGACACCCCGTCCAGACGTGACCACAGCCCGTCCCATTCGCACAGGAGGACCCGGTATGACGCATCAGTCGAACATCCAGTCTTCTGCCGCCGCGCAGCACGTCGGGGACGGGCTGCCGCCGGGGACCACGCTGTGCAACGGACAGTATATCATCGAAAAATACCTGAACGCCGGGGGCTTTGGGATCACCTATCTGGCGCGCGACAGTCTGGGCCGCCGCGTGGTCATCAAGGAATGTTTTCCCAACGCGATCTGCTGCCGTGCTGGTGAGGCCGTGCGCCTGCGGTCACAGACCTTTGACGTGGATTTCACCCGCGCGGTCGAGCTGTTCCAGAAAGAGGCCCGCGCGCTGGCGCATCTGCAACATTCCAACATCGTCGGAGTGCATCAGATATTCGAGGCCAATGGCACCGCCTACATGGCGCTGGATTTTGTCGAAGGCACCGATCTTTTCGACATGATCGACTACAGCCCCAACGCGCTGACGCCCGAGGCGATCCGCGAACTTGCGGTGATCCTGTTGCAGGCGCTCAGCTATGTGCATCGCAACGGCATCCTGCACCGCGATATCTCGCCCGACAATATCCTGCTGGACACGATGGGCACACCCGTCCTGATTGATTTCGGCGCTGCCCGGCAGGGCGCGTCACAGGCCAGTCGCGTTCTGTCCCGCGTCCACACGGTCAAGGACGGGTATTCGCCGCAAGAGTTTTACATCGCGGGCAGCGCGCAGTCGCGGTCCAGCGATCTATACGCTCTTGCCGCCACCTTCGTACACCTGATTGCGGGTCATCCGCCCCCCAACAGCAGCCTGCGTCTGGCCGCAGTGGCCGAGCAGAAACCGGACCCCTATCAGCCCCTTCTGGGGCGCTTTCCGCAGCAGGACCCACGGCTGCTGGCGGCGATTGACCGCTGCATGAACCTGTTCGCCAAGGACCGCCTGCAAAGCGCCGATGACTGGCTGGACGCGCTGGCCGGACGCCAGCCTTCGGTGGTGGCTGCGGCGTCGCCCATCGTACCAGAGCAGCCGCCACAGGAAGATCCCGAGATCGAGTTGAAAATCGCCGAACTGGTGGCCAGCAACCATCAGGCCATCGAGGCGGATTCCGTGCGCCCTGCCCGCGCGCCGACACAGGCTCCGGTCACGGACCCAGAGGCCGAGAAACGCGCGGCGGAACGGGAATACTGGGCCATCCTGAACGAAGACCCCGCCGATTGGGCCCCCGAACCGGACCCCGTTCCGGTGCCGCCAGAGGTCGAAGAACCGGCCGCACCGCAACGGCGGCAGCGCCGGTTTTCGCTAGGCGCCCTGTTGCCGTGGCCCTCTCGCAGCGCGCGCGACTCGATACAGACAAACGCTTGACAGAAGGGTGACGGAGAATGCAGGGCATCAGGAACCTGATTGCACGGAGACGGCCAGTATCGGAACCTGCTTCCAGGACCGACGCCGATCCGCTGGTCGATCCTTGGGAAGAATTGCAGGCCCGTGTAACCACGGCCTCGGCCCACCGGGATAGCGCCATCGACGAGGCGCGCGCCGCACGCGATCACGTTCCCCGTCCCGAACGGCCACAACCCCTGCCCCGCAAGGAATGGACACCGTCGGCAGCAGAGCTCTCCGATCTCGCCGATCCCGACCCGCAGACAGATGCGCCAGCCCAAGGCAATGCTGGCGGCGCGCCAAAGATCTGGGATCTGGACCCTCCGGCCCCGGACACCGCTCCTGCCCTGCCAGATCCGCAGCCCTCACAGCCGGACCCCGCGCTGTCCGCGCTGGCACGCAGCGCCGCCGGGCTGGCCAGCCCCGCCGCCCCGCGCCCCGCCTCTGAGCGGGTCAAGACACGTCTGTTGGGCTTTCACACCGAGGCTGCCGGACCGGACCCCTTTGCCGCCCCCGCCGCCAGTGGCACCGCCAGCGCGCCACGGTTTCCCATCGGCTGGATCGTGGTCATTGAGGGGCCGGGTCGTGGCGCGTCCTTTACCCTGACGGCGGGCCTGTCGACCGTCGGGCGTGACGCGGACCAGACGGTCACGCTGGACTTTGGCGACACCAGCATCTCTCGCGATCGGCATATTTCCATCGCGCATGACGACGAAGAGAACCGGACCTATATCGGCCACGGCGGTAAGACCAACATCGTGCGGCACAACGACAAACCGCTCTTGACCACCGAGGAACTGGCAAACGGTGATACGATCAGGATCGGCAAGACCGTGCTGCGGTTCATCGGTCTGTGTGGCGCGGGCTTTTCATGGGCCGACGCGGAAACGCAGGGGGTCGGGGATGGCTAAGCTTGTGGCCGAGGCCGCCAGCGGTCAGCACATCGGAGATCGCAACCGCCAGGAGGATGCGGTCATTGCCCAGTTCCCGCAAGGCGACATGCCCGGCGTCGCGGTCCTGTCGGACGGTATGGGCGGCCATGACGACGGCGACCTTGCCGGTCGCCTCCTTGCCAGCGAAATGTTCGGCGAGGTCTTTCTTGCCTCGGCGCGCGCGGAGGGCGGACCGGACACCCCCGGTGAGATTTTCCGAGAGGCTTTGGCCCGCACCAATGCGCGCCTGAAACAGCATATCGACGCCGGGTGTATCAGCCACGACACCGGCGGCACGCTGCTGTGCGTCACCGTCGAGGGCAATGCGCTGCGCTGGATCTCGGTCGGTGACAGCCCGCTCTACCTTTATCGTGACGGTCGGCTGCGGCAGCTGAACCAACTGCATTCCATGGCCATCCAGCTGGATTTGATGGTCAGAAACGGCGCGATGGAGGCCCGCGACGCCGCCCAGCATCCGCACCGCCACTGCCTGACCTCTGCGGTGACCGGGGGCCAGATTCCGCACATCGACTGCCCCGCCGAGGCGCTGACGCTTGCGCCCGGTGACATTGTTCTGCTGGCCAGTGACGGGTTGAATGTCCTTGAAGACACCGCAATCGCCCGCATCCTCCAGCGGCACACCCGCGACGGCAGCGCGGCGGTCACGCGCGCCTTGCTGGAGGCGGTGCGCAGCCGCAAGGCTCCGCAGCAGGACAATGTCTCGCTTGTCGTGATCCGGGTTGCCCCCGCGTTGTCCGCATCGCTGTCCGGCGCGCAACTACCGGCGCCCATCGCCGATCTGGCCCGACGGCTGTTGCCATTTCGCCTGCAAAGCCCGCGCGCCGTGGGACGGAGGGCCGGTCCATGACGGATCAGACGGCCCTGAAAACCGCGACTCTGGCAGGCTTGGACGCCGAGCGGCAACGTGGTGGCCTTGCCGCGCGGGCGCAGACGCACTGCGCCTCTTTGGTCGAAAAGCTGAACAGGCCGGTTCGGATCGGCCTGTTTGGCCTGCCCGGCGTCGGCAAGCGCGCCGTGCTGCACGCGCTGAGCGGTCTGTCGCTTGATCCGGTCGGTACGCCACCCACTGTTGAGGTTTCACATGGTCCCAGCGCCGCGACAACGGCGATACTGGCGGACGGCAGCAGGCTTGCGGCCACAGGTTTGCCGACACCCGCGTTATTGGCGCAGCAACCGGTCTTTTTGCAGGTGACGTCGCCCGCCACGGCGCTGGTGGGGCGGAGTGTTCTGCTGGCCTCTAGCGAGGCCAGCGCCGAGGATCTGCGCGCCGGTCTGGTCTGGGCCGCGCCTCGGGTGGACATGGCCCTGTGGTGTACGGTCGATTGGTCAGAGGCAGAACGGCGCATCTGGGATGCCGCCCCCGACAGCCTGCGCAACCATGCAATCCTGTTCACCACCGGCGGCGGTATTGCCGCAATGGATTCAGCGGCGCATGGGTTCGAGGCGCAGTTCAACAGCACTCCGCAGGCTGGTGAAGAGGCCTGTGCAAAACTGACCTCTTACCTTGACCGAACCATCCAAGAGGCCATCCTGCACGACATCCACGCGGCCCAGATGTTCCTGCAACGCTACGGTGCTGCGCCTGCCGCTCCGACATCGACCGAGGCCGCACCCGCACTGGAGACTGGCACCGCCATTATCCCGCATCCCGCCGCGCAGGCCGAGGACCGGCATATCCCGACCGAGGCCACGGGCGAATTGGCGCGGCTGTTTCAGGCGGTCCGCACCGCCGCCGACGACCTGATGCACGGCGTTCACGATGGGACCGCAGGCGACGCCGACACGCTCTTGGCGCGGTTCGAGGAGGTGTTCGAGACGCTGGCAGACCGGGTCGCCGGGTTCGACACCCTGCAAGAGACGTGGCCCGATCTGGCGACACAGGTGATCGAGGCCCACGACCTTGCCCTGCTGTTGCGGATCGAGGGCGGCGCGGAACAGGTCGGCGACGCCGCGCGCCTGCTGTTGCAGGTCCGCTACGACATCGAGGAACGGCTGGCCGCGTGAGCCCGCAAAACACACGACAGACGAAACCGCGTAAAACCACATGAGGCAAGACAGATGACACCGCAGGCCCCCGCAGCCCCTCAGGACAAGCCCGCGCTGGGGGCGTTTGCCGGGCTTGGCGCACTGGCTACCCGCCTTGGCGCGCTGGACAAGTCGCTGGTCGATCTGGCCGGATGCGGCGAAGACGCGATTGCCCATCAGGCGCGCGAATTGCGCCGT
Organism: Antarctobacter sp.; assembly: GCF_048262615.1. GTDB lineage: Bacteria > Pseudomonadota > Alphaproteobacteria > Rhodobacterales > Rhodobacteraceae > Antarctobacter. The sequence goes on along the minus strand of NZ_JBLXFB010000004.1, from coordinate 282,619 downwards.
CAGTTGCGCGGGTTCGAACCCTCGGTCACGCTGATCGGTCAGGTGAAGGCGGGCAAGACCACGCTTGTGAACGCGCTCACCGGCTGGCCCGACCTGCTGCCCGCCGACGTCAACCCATGGACCTCGGTCGTCACCTCGCTGCACATGCAGCCGCACTTGCGCCCGCAGGACCGGCGGTCCTCGTTCCGGTTTTTCACCAATGAGGAATGGGACAACCTGATCCGTCAGGGCGGTCGGGTGGGAGAGATCGCCGCCCGCGCCGGGGCCGAGGATGAATTGGAAAAGGTCCGCGCGCAACTGGACGAGATGCGCGAAAAGTCCAAGGCGCGGCTGGGGCGCAAGTTTCAGATGCTGCTGGGTCAGACCCATGACTATGAAACCTTTGATCGGGAATTGATCCAGCGATACGTCTGCCTTGGCGACGATTTCTGGGAAGAGGCCGACGGCAGTCCCGATCAGGGCCGCTTCGCCGATATCACCAAATCCGCCGATCTGTGGTTTGCCGGCCCCGACCTGCCCCTGCCCCTGTGTCTGCGCGACACGCCGGGGGTGAACGACACCTTCATGATCCGCGAGCAGATCACCGTCAACGCGCTGCGCGGCAGCCGTCTGTGCGTGGTGGTCCTGTCGGCGCAACAGGCGCTGTCCTCGGTGGACCTTGGGCTGATCCGGCTGATTTCCAACGTCAAGGCGCGTGAGGTCATCATCTTTGTCAACCGGATCGACGAACTGGCCGACCCGGTGCACGCGGTGCCGCAGATCCGCGCCAGCATCATCGACACCCTGCGCAAATTCGATGGTCCGCAAGAGGCCGAGATTCTCTTTGGCAGCGGCTACTGGGCGCATCATGCGGTCGCGGGCAGCTTTGCCGATCTGGGGGCGGACAGCGCACAGGCGCTGGTCTCCTGGGCCGAGGCGCATGTGGACGGCGCACTGGCGCAGTTGTCCCCGCGTGAGATCATCTGGCATCTGTCCGGCCTGCGTGCGCTGGGGGACGCCATTTCAGAGCGGATCGACAAAGGCCCCGGCGCGCGGATCGAAGAGACGCTTGGGGTGGCGCTGGGAAACCTGCGGACGGGGCTGGCCGCCCGGACGCAGCCGGACACCAGCGGCGCCGCCACGCCACGGCATCTGCAAATCTCGGCGCAGGACCTGCTGCAACAGTTCGACCAGATCGAGGACCGCGCCTGTGCCGCGCTGGAATCAGGGCTGGAAAAGGTCCATCACAGCTTTGCCGGCCGTACCGACAATGCCCGCCGCGCCTTTCTGGGCCGGGCGACCGGATCGCTGGTCAAACACCTTGAACAATTTGGCGAGGCGGAAATCTGGACCTATGACCCCTCTGGCCTGCGGATGCTGCTGCGCAGTGCCTACAAGGTCTTTGCCCAAGGCGCTGGCAAGACCGGCACCGATGTCCTGACAACCGCCGCCAGTGACATCAACGCGCTGTATCAGCACGCCTTCGGTCTGGCCTCTGACGTGCCGTCCATTGCGCCGCCGCCGCTGCCCGCCGTGCCCGCGCCGATCAGCCTGGGCCAGACCATCGCCCTTGACCTGCGCGGCAGTTGGTGGGCGCGGTTCTGGCGTCGTCAGCGCGGGTATGAGGCCTTTTCAGAGGATTTCGCCCGGCTGATCCACGAAGAGACAAAGCCGGTGGTGGACACGTTGCACCACCAATGCGCCGCGCCCTTTACAGATGCCGTGCGCCGGACGCTTGCCGATTTCATTCAGGGTCAGCGCGATATCCTGCTGGGACTGGCCCAACAGGAGGCCGCCCCACCCCGTGTCGACCTGCCGCCCGTCGCCCCCGTGAACCGCCTCCAGAGGTCAGCCCGATGACACATGAGACCCCGACCGTCCCCGCCCCCCGCAAACCCCGCGTCGCCCTGATGGGCGAATTCAGCGCCGGAAAGAGCACGCTGGCGAACCTGCTGCTTGGGCAGGACCGGTCTCCGGTGCAGGTGACGGCGACCCAGTTGCCGCCGGTCTGGTACAGACAAGGTGCGCCAGAGGTGCTGCGCATCGCCAGTGACGGTGCATCAGAGCCGTTGCCCATGGATAACTGGTCACAGGTGCGGCCCGACGATACGCGCATGATCACCGTCGCGCTGGAGGCGGACATACTGCACGCCTGCGACCTGATCGACATGCCCGGCACGGCAGACCCCAACATGGCACCGGATTTCTGGTCAGAGTTCCTGCCAAAGGTGGATCTTGCGATCTGGTGCACCCCTGCCAATCAGGCATGGCGGCAGTCAGAGGCCGCCCTGTGGGAACAGGTGCCGCCGCTGCTCTGGACCAAGAGCCTGCTGCTTGTCACCCGCATCGACCAGATGCAGACCGAACGTGACCGCGCCCGCGTCATGGCCCGCGTGCGCGGCGAGGCCGGGGCGCTGTTTCGCGACGTGTTGCCGATCTCGCTGACCGGCGCGCTGGCGGGACGCGATGACGACGCGGTGCTGGCCGCGACCGGCGCGGACGCCCTTGTGCAGTTTCTGTGCCACGCGCTCGAAGGGTTGGACGCGCCCGCCCCCGGCGCGACACCACCTGCCGGTCGACCCGCCCCTGAAACGCGGGCAGAGAACCGCACATCTTCCGGAACCAAAAGCCCCGGCCGGGTTGTGCCGCGCCGGATCACCCGCAGCAAATCCCACGGGCACCGCGCCGGATCAGAGCAACGGCCCGCCTGAGCGTCCCGGCAATCGGGCCGGTCGTAAGGTGAAATTAACGGACATCGGGGCATGACTGGGACGTGAGGGCGGCCCCATGACCCATGATGATCTTTTCCGGTTTCGCGCCGGTTTTGCCTCTTGCGAGCTTTTGATGCTGGTCGATCTGTCGACGGGCACCGTTCTGTTGTCCAACAGCGATGTGCATTTCGGGCAGGAACGGCTCGATCACCTCTGCGGTTTGGCCCGGTCACTCTTTGCCGGCGAACTGCCCGCATCCGGCACCGCCATCCTGTCCGGTCCCACCGGCAGCCGGGTCTTTCTGCAATCGCCTGTCGAGACGGCGGAGGTGCTATGCGGGTTGTTCGGGCCGTCGGCGGACCTTGGCGCGGCCTGCGCGGCTGGTCTGGACCTTTTCCAACAGGAGTTCATGGAATGACCGGGGACGTTCTGCCCACCGATCTGGGCACCATCCTGTCAAGGGCGGCGGCGCTTGGCACCTCTGGCCGCAGGGTTGAGGCCGCGACCCCGGAAGAGGCGCTCGGCGCGGTGGTGGACGCGGTCGCGGCCTGCGTCGCGCCACGCTGTCTGACAATCCGGGACCGCTCTGGCCCTTTGCTGATCCTGGAGGCTGCCGCCGGCACGCTGACCCGCGTGATCGACGTCACCCCCAAGATGCGCGCCGCCGCCCCGGACCTGCTGAGTCGTCCGTTGCTGGCGGCGGATATCGACCCGGTCGCGGCCCTCCTTTCGCAGCTGTTTCCGGGCGAGCAAACCATCACGTTTTCGACCGGCCCACCCGCAACCTCCCCCGATCCGGCGCAGGCCGGACTGACCTGTCCGGCACTGCTGCATCACCTGGGCCTGACGCCGTTTGACAACGCCGTTACCGACCGCATTGCCTGCCTGATCGACGCGGCCGAAGAGGTTCTGATCGCCGTTTGCCGCCCCGGTCAGGCCCCTGTGCCGACCCAGCCGGACCCCGGCCTGGCCGAGGAATTGACCACGCTTGCGGAACTGGCTTTCAACACCATTGAAAATCCAGACAATCCCCTGAGAAATAACGAAATCTTCTTTTTTTGCCCTCAGTCGCACTTGGATCTTGCACTTGGGCTCGCCTACCCGGAAACCGGCCCCGTGGCCTTGATCTTCAAGGTTGAAAACATGCCGGATGTGGCCGCCTATTGGGCCAACATGGCCAATGTTCCGCTGATTTCCGATCCGGCGTGACTGGTCGCGGCAGCGTCATCCGCCAACAGAAACAATCGCGGTGCCCTGGCCGGACAAACGCTGTCCTGCACCGCCAAAGCATATCCCCTTCCGGTTGACCCGACGGCGTGGCAATTCCACCGGAGAAAAGCCTTTGCTTCGGCGGTCAACTGAGGCACGCTTTGGCCAAATCAACAAACCAAGGGGAGAACCATGAAAATTCGTTCCGCGATTGTTCCGATGCTGTTGTCAACCACGCTGGTCACCGCAGCTTTTGCCGCCGATGTCCCCGATGGCACGCAGCTTGCCGCCGAACAGGTCTTTACCTACCGGGTGCTGGACGAGTTTTCGTCGTTCGACCCGCAGGTGGTCGAGGATGTGAACGGCTCCGAGGTTGTGCGCGACCTGTTCGAGGGTCTGTACAACCAGAACGCCGAAGGCGAGATCGTGCCCGGCGTCGCCCTCAGCCACACCGTCAGCGAAGACAACAAGACCTACACCTTTACCCTGCGCGACGATGCCAAATGGTCGGACGGCACCCCCGTCACCGCCGGTGACTTTGTCTATGCATGGCAGCGCGCGGTCGAGCCTGAGCTGGCCTCTCCCTATGCGTGGTACATGGAACTGATGTCGATCGAGAACGGCGCCGCCATCATCGCGGGCGAAAAGCCGATCACCGATCTGGGTGTGTCGGCCCCCGACGATCACACGCTGGTTGTGCAACTGTCGCAGCCGCTGCCCTATTTCGCCAAGATGGTCAGCCATGCAACCACCTTCCCCGCACCAAAGTGGGTGATCGACGAACACGGCTCCGAGTGGACGCGCCCCGAGAACATCGTCACCAACGGCGCTTATGTCCTGACCGAACACGTCCCCAAGGAACGCTCTGTGCGTGAGCGCAACGAGATGTACTGGGACAACGACAAGACCGTGCTCGACAAGGTTGTGACGCTGGTGATTGGCGACGACGCGCAGGGCCTGACCCGCTGGCGCGCCGGTGAGGTCGACAAGACGGAAATTCCGTCCGGCCAGTACCCGACCCTGAAAGAAGAGTTCCCGACAGAGGCCTATGCCCTGCCGCGCCTGTGCAACTACTACATGACCTTCAACGTCAAGAACGGGCCAGAGCCGTTTCAGGATGTGCGCGTGCGTCAGGCGCTGTCTTACGCGCTGGACCGCGACGTGATCGTGGACCGCGTGCTGCAAGGCGGCCAGTTCTCGGCCTATACCTTTACCCCCGGCGCCACCGACGGGTTCGAGATCCCCGAGGTTGCCTATGCCAACATGACTCAGGCAGAGCGTGATGCGAAGGCCAAGGAACTGCTGGCAGAGGCCGGTTACGGCCCGGACGGCGAAAAGCTGTCGTTCACCTATCTCTACAACACCTCCGAGAGCCACCAGCAGATCGCCATCGTGGCCAGCCAGATGTGGAAGCAGAAACTTGGTGTCGAGGTGACGCTGGAAAATCAGGAATGGAAGGTTTTCCTTGAAACCCGCGGCAACCAGAACTTTGAACTGGCGCGCGGCGCATGGTGCGGCGACTACAACGAGGCTTCGACCTTCCTCGACCTGCTGACTTCGCAGTCCGGCTACAACGACGGCAAGTTCAGCAACGCCCGTGTGGACGAGTTGATGGCAGAGGCGAAATCCTCGCAGGACACCAATCCGCTGTATGCCGAGGTCGAGGCGATCCTTGCCGACGAAATGCCGGTGATCCCGATCTACCACTACTCGACCAACATCATGCTGAGCGACGCGATCCAGGGCTGGCCGATCAACAACGTCGAACAGACATGGTATGCAAAGGACCTCTACAAGGTCGCCGAATAGGCGCGACAGCGCCAACTGGCGGCCCACCGCCCCGGACCTGATCCGGGGCCTCTGCCCTGTCGCCGGTCCGGGGCCTTTTGCTGCTGGCAAGAGGTCCCGGATCAGGCCCGGGACGGGGTTTCGCGCCCGACGCCCTTTGCACTGGACCCTTCATGTTCAACTATACCCTGCGCCGCATCCTGACGGTCGTTCCGACGCTGCTGGTGCTGATCATCTTTTCCTTTTACCTGATGCGGCTGGCGCCGGGCGGGCCATTCACCTCTGAGAAACCCCTGCCGCCCGCAGTGATGCAGAACGTGCTGGAACGCTACGGGATGGATCAGCCGCTGTATGTCCAGCTCTGGACCTACATCAAGAACATCGTCTTCCACTTCGACTTTGGTCCCTCCTTCGCGCAGAAGGACCGAACGGTGAACGACGTGATCGCGCAGGGTTTCCCGGTGACGCTGACCTATGGCTTTTGGTCGGCGGTCTTTGTGTTGGTGCTGGGCATCCCTCTGGGGATCATCGCCGCGCTGCGGCACAACAGTTTCTGGGATTACACGATGACGGGCCTCGCCATCTTTTCCCAGATCTTTCCGAATTTCGTGCTCGCCCCGATCCTTGTGCTGCTGTTCACCTTGTCGTGGGGATTGCTGCCCGGCGGCGGATGGAACGGCGGCCAATGGCAATACATCGTCATGCCAGCGATTGCACTGGGGACATCCTACATGGCCGGGGTCGCGCGCCTGACGCGGGGGTCCCTGCTGGAGGTGTTAAACGCGCCCTTCATCCTGACCGCACGCTCCAAAGGCCTGCCGGAGCGCACCATCATCTGGCGGCACGCGCTGAAACCGGCGCTGCTGCCAACGCTGACCTATATGGGGCCGGTCTTTGTCTACATGATCACCGGGTCGGTCTTTATCGACGTGTTCTTTTCGACCGGCGGGATCGGGCAGGACTTTATCGACGGGGCCTATAGCCGCGACTATGCCATGCTGCTGGGCCTAGCGGTGCTGTACAGCCTGCTGACCTTCACGCTGAACCTATTGCTTGACCTCATGTACGCCTGGATCGATCCCAAGGTGCGGAGCAACCTGTGACAGACGCCAAAAAACGCCTGAATTCCCAAGAGTTCGCCCAAACCGTCGCCGAAGAGATGATCGTTTCGCGGTCCTTCTGGGCCGACGCACGCCGCAGGTTTCTGGGGCACCGGCTGGCGGTGTTCTCGATCTTCATGCTGCTGGCGCTGTTGCTGTTCGCGCTCTTCGGCCATGCCTTTGCCCAGTGGAGCTATGAAGAAATCGACTGGAACCTGTTGGGCCAGATCAAGACTGAGGGCGGGCCGAACTGGGAGAACGGTCACTACTTCGGCGTCGATGAACTGGGCCGTGACCTGTTTGCCCGCGTCGTCCAAGGCTCGCGCACATCGCTGATGGTGGGCTTTGTCGCCGGGCCGCTGGCGGTGTTGCTGGGGGCCACGCTGGGCGCGCTTGCGGGTTACTTTGGCGGGCGGCTGGATCAGATCATCGTCGGCTTTTACACGATCTGGATTTCCATCCCCTACATCATCTTTTTTGTCGTCTGGCAGGCCTTCTTTGGCCGCTCGCTGACGCAGATGATCATTGTGATCATCCTTGTGAACTGGACCGCCGGACTGCTGATCGTGCGCGGTCAGGTCATGATGCTGAAGAACCGCGAATTCGTAGATGCCGCCCGGATGCTGGGGATGAGCGATTTCGCCATCATCTTCAAACACCTCGCCCCCAACATCCTTTGGGTGATCGTGATCTATACCTCGATTGTCATCCCAGAGGTCATCATGGCCGAAAGCCTTGTGTCCTTCCTTGGCGTCGGCATTCAGGAACCGAACACCAGTTGGGGTGCGCTGATTTCCGAGGGCGCCAAGACCATGACCTTCGGCACGCTGTGGCAATTGGCCTACCCCGCCGCCTTTTTCGTGATCGCGCAGGTGTCTCTGTACTACATCGGCGACGGATTGCGCGACGCCCTCGACCCCAAGGATCGCCGATGACCCTGCTGTCCGTTCAAAACCTCAAAATCCGTTTCCGCTCTGGCGACGGCAAGATCCACGCGGTCAACGATGTCAGCTTTGACATGGCGGAGGGGCAGAAACTGGCGCTGGTGGGCGAAAGCGGATCGGGCAAAAGCCAGATCGCACTGGCCATCATGGGCCTGCTGGCCCGCAACGCCGAGATTGAGGGAGAAATCCTGTACAACGGGCGCAACCTGATCGGCCTGCCCACGTCCGAATTGAACCGCCTGCGCGCCAAGGAAATCGCGCTGATCTTTCAGGATCCGATGAGTTCCCTGAACCCCTACATGACCATCGAACGCCAGTTGGGGGAGGTGGTGGAACTGCATGAGGGGGTCAGCCGCAGCGACGCGCGCAAACGCGCGCTAGAGGTCATGGACGCGGTAAAGATCCCCGATGCCAAGAACCGGCTCAGGGCCTATCCGCATGAATTTTCCGGCGGCATGCGGCAGCGGATCGTGATTGCCATGGCGCTGATCTGCAAACCGCGCCTGATCCTTGCGGATGAGCCGACTACTGCGCTGGACGTGACCGTTCAGGCGCAGATCATGGCGCTGCTGGACGACATTCAGCGTGACATGGGCACCGCCGTTCTGTTGATCACTCATGATCTGGGGGTGGTCGCTGGCTTTTGTGAAGACACGATGGTGCTATACGGTGGCCGCATGATGGAGGCCGCGCCGACGCTGTCGATCTTTGACGCGCCCGGCCATCCCTATACTCGTGGTCTGCTGCGCGCCGTGCCCCGGATCACCGACGACGACGCTGAACTGTCGGCGATCCCCGGCAGCCCGCCGAACCAGACCGGCGCGCCCACCGCCTGCCCCTTTGCCCCGCGCTGCGTCGATGCGATCCCCGAATGCCACCGGACCTTGCCGACAATGCAGGACGGTCGCGCCTGTATCCGCCCGGTGGAGGAGTTGACATGACCAACCCGATCTTGTCCGTCCGCGATCTGCACGTCACTTTCCCGCATCGTCAGGGGCAGCGGTTTCCGTGGTCGCCTCCCGGTCGCCTGCATGCGGTCAACGGCGTCAGCTTTGACCTGATGCCCGGCAAGGTGCTGGGCGTGGTCGGCGAATCCGGATGCGGCAAATCTACCCTGATCCGCGCAATTGCGGGGCTGGGTCCGCGCGACAATGGCACCGTCACGCTGGAGGGCGAAGAGATCGACTATCGCCGCCGCGCAGAGATGCAGCGCCTGCGCCGTCGGATGCAGATGATCTTTCAGGACCCGATGGCCTCGCTCAACCCGCGCATGACCATCCGCGAGATCGTGGCAGAGCCGTTGATCTACTTCTGCCCCGAGCTTTCGGCCAAGGAGCGGCGGCAGAAAGTGGTCGAGATGCTGGACCGCGTCGGCATTCCGCAGCGCAACATGAACCGCTTTCCGCATGAGTTTTCCGGCGGCCAGTGCCAGCGCATCGGCATCGCGCGGGCACTGATCGCCCGACCGCAGATCCTGCTGTGTGATGAGCCGGTCTCGGCCCTGGACGTATCGATTCAGGCGCAGGTGATCAATCTGCTCAAGGATTTGCAGGCCGAAATGGGTCTGACGCTGATCTTTGTGGCGCATGATCTGGGCGTGGTCCGCCATATCTCGGACGACATTCTGGTCATGTATATGGGCGGCATGATGGAAATGGCCCCGGCGCGCGACCTCGTCCACGATCCGCGCCACCCCTATACGCAGGCCTTGCTGTCGGCGGTGCCGGTGCCGGACCCGCGCGTCCGCACGCAACCGCAGCTTTTGACCGGCGATCTGCCCAGCCCGATGAACCTGCCCAAGGGCTGTCTGTTCCAGTCGCGCTGCCCCAAGCGTATCGCCGATTGCGCCCACATCCGCCCGCCGCTGGTGGATCGCAACGGCCGTCAGGTTGCCTGCCTGCTGGAGGCGGCGACAGAACCCACCTGAGACATCCGCGTGACTGCGCGACCGTGGCCGTTTCCAAAAATCCCTGTTCGCGCTAGTCTGTCCCCCGTGGGGGGCATTCCATGACCGATCTGTATCTGAGCATCTCCGAACAACCCGAGGCCGTCCTTGACGCCATCGCCGCGTCGATGGACGACCGGGCCAGAGATCCGGCCATGCAGGAAATCTGCGCCAGTTACATGGGACAACTGCCCAGACCCGGCGCACAGGTGCTGGAAATCGGCTGCGGGAACGGGGCCAGCACCGAGGCGCTGTTGCGGGCCACCTCTCCCGCCCATTTCACCGGCGTCGACCCTTCGGACGGGCTGTTGGCGCGTGCGCGCGCACGTTTTCACGGACGCGACGGCCTGCGATTTGCGGTCGGGAACGCTGTGTCCACAGGCCAGTCGGACGCGGCTTTCGATGTGGTGGTCGCCCATACCGTCTACTCTCATCTCCCGGATCCCGCGGCGGCGCTGGCAGAGGCGTTTCGCGTCTTGAGGCCCGGCGGCACGCTGGCCGTCTTTGACGGAGACTATGCAACAAACACCGTCGCGCTGTTTGACGGCGACCCGCTACAGGCGGCGATGACGGCGACGCAGCGCAACTTGATCCACGATTGCTATATCATGCGCCGATTGCCCGCGCTGATGAAGGATGCGGGGTTTGACCCGCCGCGGTGCACGGCGCATGGGTTTGTTCAGACGCAGCAGGCGGATTATCTCCAGTCGCTGATGTCGCGCGGCGTGACCGCCGCCGCCAAGGCCGCGGAAATCGGGGAGGCCCTGTCAGAGGCGTTTCAGGCAGAGGCCGCGCGCCGTGTCACCAACGGCACGTTTTTCGGGGCGATCCTGTTCATCAGCGCGATTGCGACAAAGCCCGCCTGAGGCGAGACAGGCTTGATTTCGCCAACGGTTCACCAGCCCTTGACTTGCGCCATGTGGCCCATCCTTCAAGGTCTGTCCTTTGGTCAACGGGCAGAGACCACAGGAGGGCGGTATCGCGGCCATCTGACCTATCGGGCCGCGCGTCGCCCATTTCGCCCGGCCAGACACATCGGCGGAACGGGCACCGATGTGGCAGGGAAAAGCCCCTCGCGTGCCCCGCAGGTCGAATTCCGCCCCAAGACTGCCGGTGGCGAGGTTTACGCGCCCTTTCGAATGCGCCTACGCTTGGCAGGTCATCCCTTGTCACCGGAGGCCCCCCTTGCCCGAGAGTTTTTCCAACCCCGTCCGGGGCACCGGCCTTTTGCGGGACTGGCCGATGCCAAAGGACAATCCTGCGCCGGTTGCGTCCCTGCTGGAGCAATGCCCGAAACATGGCGTGACACCGCTGCGGTCCGCCCCCGATCTGGCGCGCGCCTGCGGCGTGGCGGCCCTGCATATCAAGGACGAAAGCGGGCGCATGGGTCTGGGCAGTTTCAAGGCACTTGGCGCAGCCTATGCGATTGCAAAGGACGCCCGTGCCAATGGGGGCGAACACGCCGCACCGGGCCGGACCTATGTCGCCGCCAGCGCGGGCAACCACGGCCTGTCGGTGGCGGCGGGAGCAGCGGTCTTTGGCGCGCGCGCGGTGATCTATCTGGCACAGACGGTGCCCGAGGCCTTTGCCGAACGGCTCCGCGCCAAGGGGGCCGAGGTTGTCCGCGCGGGCGCCACCTATGAGGACAGCATGGAGGCCGCGCAACGGGCCGCTGCGGACCATGGCTGGACCCTGCTGTCCGACAGTTCGTGGGAGGGCTACACCGACCCGCCGCTGGCGGTGATGGAGGGCTATCTGCAACTGGCCGGTGAGGTCGTCGCGCAAATGCCCGCCCCGCCCAGCCATATCCTGTTGCAGGCCGGTGTGGGCGGCATGGCGGCGGCCTTGACGGCACATTTCCGCAAGGCCTGGGGGGACGCACCGCAGATCGTCGTGGTCGAACCAGAGGCCGCGCCTGCCCTGATCGAAAGCGTTCGCGCCGGACAGGCGGTGACCGCCCCCGGTCCGGTGTCCTGCATGGGGCGGCTGGACTGCAAGACGCCCTCGATGATCGCGCTGGCGGGGCTTTCGCGGGATGCCGACAGCTTTGTGACCATCACCGAGGACGAGGCGGCCGCCGGTGTGGCCCTGCTGGACCGGCACGGCTTTGCCACCACCCCCTCTGGCGGGGCGGGGCTGGCCGCGCTGATCGCCGGATTGCCGGGCATCGGACCACAGGCGCGGGTGCTGGCGGTGCTGAGCGAAGGGCCCGAAGATGGCTGACGCGCGACCCGGTTTTGGCGCAGGCGAATACGCGCGCCGCTGGCAGGCCATGCAGGCGCGCATGGCGGAGGCGGGACAGGACGCATTGCTGCTGACCTCTCCCGCCGATGTGTTCTACCTCACCGGATTTCTGACCCGGTTCTGGGAAAGCCCGGCGCGACCGTGGTTCGTGATCCTGCCGCAAACCGGCGCGCCGGTGGCGGTCATCCCAGAGATCGGCGCGCATCTGATGGCAGAGTGCCACGTGGGTGACATCCGGACATGGCCCGCCCCGGACCCGGTGGATGACGGCATCGGTCTGCTGACCGACACACTGGCCGGTCTTGTCCCCGAACGTGGCCGCATCGGTCTGCCCATGGGTCTGGAAACCAGCCTGCGGATGCCGCTGGGCGACTATCTGCGCCTGACCGCCGCGCTGGCCCCGCGCGCCTTTGTCGATGCCACCGACACCGTGCAGCGGGTGCGTGAGATCAAGTCCGAACAGGAAATCGCCGCGATCCGCAGCATTTGCGCCATCGCCGGGCGCGCCTTTGACGCCGTCCCGACCATCGTCGCCACCGACCGGCGGCTGGACGCCGTGTTCCGCCACTTTCAGGCCGCTTTGCTGGAGGCGGGTGCGGATTGGGTCAGCTATACCGCCGGTGGCGCGGGTCCCGGCGGCTATGGCGATGTGATCTCTCCGGCGCAGCCGATCCCGTTGCAGCGCGGCGATATCCTGATGCTGGACACCGGCGCGGTGAAGGCGGGGTATTTCTGCGATTTCGACCGCAACTTTGCCATCGGCCCGCCGTCCGATGCTGCCCGCCGCGCGCAGGCGGCGCTGTATGAGGCAACGGAACAGGCGCTGGCGCAGCTGCGGCCCGGCATGACCGCACGTGACGCGCACCATCTGCTGACACAGAGCCTGACTGCGCAGGGGGCCACCCCCTGCGGCGGGAGGCTGGGGCACGGGTTGGGCGTGACGCTGACCGAATGGCCCTCGTTCACCGATCGCGACCCCACCGTCCTGCGCGAAAACATGGTGCTGACGCTGGAACCATCGGTCGAGATCGCGCCGGGCAAGATCATGGTACACGAAGAAAACATCGTCCTGCGCGCCGATGGCCCGGACCTGTTGTCGCCCCGCGCCCCCTGCGCGTTGCCGGAGATCGAGATATGAGCAGCTTTCCCTACGACCTGTCGGCCCCCGGCGCGCCCGTACTGGGCCTGATCGTTCTGCAAACGGATGAAACAATCGAGGGCGACATCCTGCGGCTGTTCGGGAGCAGCGCCGTCAGGATCTATGTCAGCCGCGTGCGCGCGGGGGCCGCCGTGACGCCCGCGATGATTGCGCAGATGGCGCTGGACCTGCCAGAGGCCGCGTCGATGCTGCCGCAGACCCCGCACTATGCGGCGGTCGGCTATGGCTGCACCTCGGGCACAACGCTGATCGGCGTCGACCGGGTGGCAGAGCTGATCCGGTCGGGCCGCCACACGGATGCGGTTTGCGATCCGCTCAGCGCGGCGCGGGCGGTTTGCGCACACCTTGGAATTCGCAGGCTGGGGCTGGTGTCCCCCTATCGCGCCGATGTGGCGCAACCGGTCAGCGACGCCTTTGAAACCGACGGCTTGAAGGTCACGCGCGCCGTCCATTTCGGCGAAGAGGTAGAGGCAAACGTAGCGCGCATCACCGCCGACAGCGTGATGGCCGCCGCGCGTGAGGTGACGCGCCACGGCGATGTGGACGGGATCTTTTTGTCCTGCACCAACCTGCGGACCCTCGATGTGATCGGACCGCTTGAGCGGGAACTGGGCCTGCCGGTCTTTGGCAGCAACCTTGCCTTGGCATGGTCCATGGCACGTGCCGCCGGGCTGGACAGTGCCCTGAACGGTGATTTCTCCCTGCTTCGGTTTCAACGTCCAGAGGTGCTTGTTTCAGGATAGGAGCCCCCCCTTGTGCACGGGCACGCCCTGCCATTGCCTTGGTCCAGTCACGGCTGGGGATTTCTCCCTCAAAGGCAACCAACGTAACCGACACCAAGGCAGCACGCGCCCTTACCCCATCACCCGTTTCTGACCTTGGCCGCTTGGCCAAGGGAGAGCGACCCCAGCGACCTTGCGGCGCCCGGACGATTGGCAAACTGACCGGCAAGAACCGATCCCAGCACAATCACCGCCCCGGCCATCTGGACGACGCTCAGCGCCTGCCCCAGCCACAGCCACCCCAGTATGACGGCTGTCACCGGGCTCATCATGCCCAGCATGGACACCGCCCCCGGTTCCAGCCTCGCAACGCCGCGAAACCACAGCCAATAGGTCGCCGCCGCACCGATCAGGCCAAGCCATGCCAGACCGGCGATGTTGAGCATGGTCAGCGCAGGCAATGGCGGCTCCAGCAGCAGCGCAAGGGGCACGAGGATCAGCCCCCCGGCGGTCAATTGCCATGCGGTAAAACTCAGCGCCGGGACCGGCGGCTGCCACTTGCGGCTGAGCACCGTGCCCGCCGCCATGGAGGCCGCCCCGCCCAGTCCGGCGGCGACCCCCAGAGGATCAAGCGCGGCCTCTGGCCCCAGCAGCAACAGCGCCACCCCCGCAATACCGCAGGCCGCTGCGATCACCGCGCCCGCGCGGATGGGCGTGCCCAGCCAGCCGCGCGCCATGCCGATCACCATCATCGCCTGCAACGCCCCCAACGTCGCCGCCACACCGCCGGGCAGGCGATAGGCCGCCACGAAAAGCAGCACCCAGAACAGCGCAAAGTTCAATGCGCCCAGCGCAAAGGTCCGCCCCAGCCACGCGCGCGGCGGCAGGCAGCGCGTCAGCGCCAGCAACAGCAAGCCAGCGGGCAGAGCGCGCAACATGGCAAGCGTCACCGGATGGCCGGGCGGCAGGGCCTCGGTTGTGACCAGATAGGTGCTGCCCCAGATGGCCGGGGCCAGCGCCGTGAGGACGATATCGGTTGTGCGGGTCATGTCGGGTCTCCTGTCAGGTCACCAAAGGGGCGGATGCGGAACACGCGGCGGCGTCGGATCCGGGGTCAGACCGATGTCGCGCAGCAGGTGGTCGGACATGCCTTGCAACTGCCTGCGGGCGGTCCGGGGCGACGGGCGCTTGGGCTTTGTGAACAGGCTCATGCCGCCGCCTCCCGTGCCGCACCCGCCGCCATGCGCGCCGCGATCCGCGCCACATGCGCGCCCTGAAACCGCGCTCCCTCAAGGTCAGTGGGCGTCGGCATCAAAGAGCCGTCCGCCCCGGCGATGGTCCCGGCCCCGTAGGGCGTGCCGCCCAGAATGCCCTCGGCAGAGGTCTGCCCGGCAAAGGTGTAGGGCAGCCCGGCGATCAGCATTCCGAAATGCATCAGCGGGATATGCGCGGACAACAGAACCGCCTCATGCCCGCCGTGCTGTGAGCCGGTCGAGGCAAAAACCGCCCCCACCTTGCCGACCAGCGCGTTGCTGGCCCAAAGCCCGCCTGCCTGATCAAGGAACTGCTTCATCTGCGCCGTCATCAGGCCAAACCGGGTGGGGGTGCCAAAGATGATGCCATCATAGGCCGTCATGTCCGCCGGGGTCGCAACCGGCGTCGCATCCGCGACATAGCCCGCAGAATGGCGCACCGCCTCTGGCACCGTTTCAGGCACGCGGCGGATATCGACATGGGTGCCGGGCACGCTCAGCGCGCCTTCGGCCTCGGCGCGGGCCAGATCGCGGACGTGGCCATAGCTGGAATAGTAAAGAACAAGAATGCGGGGCATGGGATGTCTCCTGTGTAGGGTGCGATACGCAGAAGATCGGTCAGACAGGGGTCGGGAATAACCGGCCCGTTCTCAAGTCATTCTTTACGCCGGTTGAAGAATGCGGGCCCCGACTAGCGTTTGATGTACCAGACCAGAGCGGTTTCATACCCCAAGGAGCCAAGCAGGTTCTTCTTCGACGTCCAGGCCGCGGGACAGACAACAAGCGCCGCATCGTTCTGCCGCTTGGCCAATGCCGCCTCTGCCGCCGCAAACAGATCCGACGCACCGGTTCCGGCACCGTCAATTCGGGTCGGGTCATGCAGGTCTGTATGGTGAAAGTCGTCGATGAACCCGGTGGCGGCAATGTCATGCGCGGGCGGGAAATGCAGGGCGGTCGCGGGTTGTGAGATGACATAGCCCTCAACCTCGCCCTCCGGGTCGGACACGAACATGTCGCGATCCGCCAATGTCAGGCTGCGGGTCATCCAGTTGCCAAACCGGATATCCGCGTCGGGATGCGGTTTCCAGAAGGTGTTCAGGTCCAGCAGGATCTGCCTGTGGTCGGCGCTGAGGCCCACAATCGCGGCCACATCCGCATCGGACGCCTTGCGCACAGACGTGGCGGCAGGGGCATCCCGCAGGCCGGTCCGCGCCAGATACAGCGTCAGCGGGTCATAGGCCCGTGCCTGATAGTCCTGCGCCCAGTTGCCACCGACGACAGACGACGCCACCAGAACCTTTGCCCCTGCGCCGACAAGGTCGGCCTCTGCCGCATCCAGCAACACCGACCGGGTGCCATCCGGCGCGTCATCAGACACAAAGCTGTCTTCCATGATCAGCCCCGGCGCCCCGAATTCACCGGCATAGATCGGCGGCACCGGCAACAGGATGGTGTGGATCACCCCGACCACAGCGCCCCCTGCCTCGGCCAGTAGCCATTGCTGGCGAAACGGCGGGTTTTCGCTCTCCATCGCCCGTTTGATGGCCATGACGATCTGCTCGCGGGCATCGGCCTTCAGTGTCCACAAGACGGGATTGGCGACCTGCCTTTGCTCTGCGTCGCGCAGCAGCAGATCAGCCATGATGTCCAGATCAGCAAGGACGGCTGGACGCACTGAGGGGGTCATGGGCATGCTCCTTGGGTATACGTTCGTATAGCCCTACGCCAAGTTCGCCCGGACCGCCATAACCGTGTCCCGCAGTCTTGAGACAGTCAGGACCAGCCCCCGTGCCCGCTCAAGTGATCAAGGACGTCCACCTGTCCCGTCGCCCATCGCCTGTTGCAGATGTTCGAGAAAGGCATTCACCCGCGCATCCATGCCCAGACGTGAGGCGGTGACGGCAAAAACCTCTGGCCCCGGCAATTCATGGTCCGGCAGGACAGGCACCAGCAGGCCACGCGCCACGGGATCGTCAGACACAAAGTCCGGCAGGGTGCCAATCCCCTGCCCCGCAATCAGCAGGTCGCGCAGGACAAGGCTGTTGCCGACGCGGACCGACGGGTCGATGTCCAGCACCGTGTCGCCCTCGGGGCCGGTCAGGGTCCAGCGGGTCAGGTGGTCGGCCATCAGGAACCCCAGCAGGCGGTGCCGGGTCAGATCCGCTGGCCCCTGCGGCGTCCCGGCCCGGTCCAGATAGGACCGGGCGGCAAATATCCGTTGCCGCACGTGGCCGATGCGCCGCACGATCAGAGCCGAATCCGGCAAGGTCGGGCGAATGCGGATCGACAGGTCGAACCCGCCCTCGACCATGTCCACCACCCGGTCGTCGAGCGACATGGTAAAGCGCAGATCGGGGAACCGCTCCAGAAAGTCGGGCAGCATGGGGGCAATCACCATCTGGCCAAAGGACGAGGGCACATTGATCCTCAGATGACCGCGCACACTGCCGACCCCGGCGCGGATGCGGTCCTCGACCTCACCGACCGCGCGCAGCAACGCGCGCGATTCCTCGTAGTAATGCCGCCCCTGTTCGGTCAGCGACATCGACCGCGTGGAACGCGTCAGCAGCAGGCAGCCAAGGCTTTCCTCCAGCAGCTTGACCTCGCGGCTGAGCAGCGCCGAGGACACGCCCAGATCCTCTGCCGCGCGGACAAAGCTGCCCCGCTCGACGATCCGGCAATAGGCGTTCATGACGGATAGCTTGTCCATCCCGGCGCTCCGTTCGCGGGCGATGGCCCACGTCGATGACAATGGCGCGCAGAATGCCACATCCTGTCCGGATGCCAAGGGCATAGGCGGCTGGTCAGCGGGCGAAGGGCAGCGGGCTGCCGGTCAGCCGTACATACCAATTGTCCGCCGCATCGGCGACGTGCGCCCGGCCCTCTGGTCGATGGGCTCAGGTTCGTTGCACCTGCCCTGCCCCCGCCGACCGGCGATGCCACACGATCAAGGCGATGCCCGCGACCACGCCGACCGCGAACAGGTATGGCGACTTCATCATGATCAGCACCGCAAGACCAAGGCGCAGCGCCATCTCGACACGTCCCAGCGGGGCGGTATCGAACCGCGCCAGCACGCTGGCCAGCAGGTAAAACGCCAGCGCCAGCCGCGCCAGCAACCCCAGCAGGTGCAGCGGATGCACCCCGCCGTCCAGACCGGGCAGGTAACGGTCACCGCCGGGCAGCGGGTTCAGTTGCGCCTGCTCGATCAGCAACAGTTCGGGATAGAAGGCAAAGATAAAAGGGATCACAAACATCACGATGCCCGCGCGCACCGCCGCGACCCCCGTCCGCATCGGATCGGCCCCGGTGATCGACGCGGCGGCAAAGGCCGCCACGGCCACGGGTGGCGTGATCGCCGAAGCGACGGCAAAGTAGAAGATGAACATGTTGGCCGTGAAGGTCGCAATGCCCAGCCCGACCAGCATCGGCCCCATCAGCAACGCCACGTTGATATAGGCCGGCACCGTCGGCATCCCCATGCCCAGAAGAACCGCCAGAACCATGGTCGCCAGCAGCGCCAGCAGCAGGAACAGCCCGTTCTGCCCGATCTCCGCGCCCGAGCTGCTGAGCCAGCTCAGCACGTCCACGGCGACATAATTCGACAGGCCGGTGAAATTCAGACAAAAGTCGATCACCGACACGGCAAGGAACATCAGGTACAGACGGCTGACCAACAGCCCGGCATCCGCCAGCGCAGCAACGATCTGTCCGGGTTTGCGCCGGATCTCACGGTCCAGAAAGAACAACCCGATCAGCAGCGCCGCCGCCCACCATCCGGCAGAGCCCGCATCCCCGGCGGAGTTCTGGATCAGTTCCAGCAGCCACGGCAGGTTTTGGGCGCGGCAGTTGTCGCCGGTGACGATCTGCGTCACGCCCCAGAAAGACGCCAGCGGTCCGCAGCCCACCGCCTCTTTCGGGGTCAGCAACAGCACGAGGATCAGCAGCACCGGCAGAAAGATCATCAGGAGATGCAGCTTGTCCTCGCCGGTCAGGCGCATGTCCTCGGTGACGTCACCCACCGCCTCGATCCCCTGTTTGCGGGCCTGAAAGGCGACCGTCAGAAAGAGACAGCCAAAGTAGGCCACCGCAGGCAGGGTCGCCGCGATGATCACCTCGCGGTAGGGGACCACGGTCATCGCGGCAAGGACAAAGGCCGCAACCCCCATGACCGGCGGCATGATCTGCCCGCCGGATGAGGCCGCCGCCTCTATCCCGCCGGAAAACCGCCGGTCAAAGCCACGCTTCAGCATCATCGGAATGGTCAGCACCCCGGTCGACAACACGTTCACCACCGGCCCGCCAGAGATGGTGCCAAACATGGCAGAGGACACGATGGCGGCATGCGCCGGGCCGCCCCGCAGGCGGCGCGTCCAGAGAAAGGCCAGCTTGATCAGCGACTTGCCCCCTGCGGAGACACCAAAGAGCGCGCCAAGCACGATGTAGGGAAAGACCGTGCTCATCAGGATCGCCATGAACCGCCCCAGCAGGCCCTGGGCGTTGTTCACAAGGATGTCCTGCACGTCGGGCCGCCCGTCGATCAACTGGCGCGGCTCTCCGCCCAGCTTGGTCACGAGGTATTTGTTCATGTCGTCCGCGCCAAAGACGTACCAGATCAGCACCGTCGCCATGGTGTAGGCGGCGATCAGGATCGCCACCGCCACCAGCGGAAAGCCCCAGACCCGCACGTTGTAGCCCAGAAAGACGACTATCGCGACCGCCATCAGCGGAAAGATCCCAAGGCCCAGCGTGTCGATGCAGGACGGGTCGTCGATGGTTGTCGGCGGCGGCAGGCCCATCGACTCGGCAAATTCGATCTCATCCAGCAATGCACGGGCGATCAGCTCTGCCCGTTCGCCGGTGATCTGATCGATCAGACAGACAGAATCGATCTCGATCAGGTAGGCCGCCGCGATGGCAAAGGCCATGACAACCAGCGCAATGTCCATGCAAAGACCAAGAAGGGACTGCGCCCTGCCCCGCGCGCGATAAAGCCGCGCCATCGACTGATCCAGCGCGACAATCGTCATCATAATCACGAAACAGACCGGCGCAAGATACTCAAAGCTGAACCGCCGGATCAGGACCCCTTCGCCGAAGGTGCGCGTCACCCAGTCATCCAGTCCGGGGATCGACGGCATCGTGTTCAACAGCCCGATCGCCACCAGCACAAGGCCAAGGACCAAGGAAATCCGAGTGTAGACGGTACGACGCGGAAGGGTGTCGGTGCTCATGACCAAGGCTCCGGTTCAAGGGTTCAGTTGACACGAGAATGGGGCGCGCCGGGCGGCGCATCAGAAAACCGGCCCGGCGCTACGCGAGATCAGTCCTTGGCGCAGTCCGGCACGGTATACCCGGCCTCTTCCCAAGCCGCGACGGCGCCGGGGTGGTATTTGAGCGGGTTGATCCCGCAAAATCCCGAGGCTTCCGGGTCCAGAACCGCGAGGTTCACGTTCTTCATGTACGGCGTCTTGAGCTTGAGCGCGTCCAGCGTGGCGATGTATTCCGCCACCAGCGCCTTGACCATGTCAAAGTCCATGTCCTTGTGCACAACGTCGGCAAAGGCGGTTCCAATCCCGCGATAGCTGTCGTCGTCCGAAATCAGGCGCACGCCGCTGTCGGCACCATAGCCCATATCCTGCCATTTCACGACGATAGGCACATTGCCCGGTGCCTTGAAAACACGCTGATAGGCGTCGCTTTCGAAGATGTCCTTGGGGGTCGAGATCATGACGATATCGCCCGCCGCCTGCATCATCGTGGCCCGTGCCGACGGAAAGGTCAGCGGAAAGACAAAGGCGTCCATCGACCCGTCCACAAGACGTTGCGGCAGTTGACCCCAATTGTCCTGATGGCCGGTATAGCCTTCGCCGTCCTTCAGACCGGCGGCCAGAAAGATCGCCTGACGGGCATTCACCAGCGCAGCGCCGCGCGGCGGACCGTTCCAGACGTTCTTGCCCGCCAGATCGTCCCATGTGGCGATGCCTTCGCTTTCCAGCGCGATCAACCCATAGGCCCCGGCGTTGTAGGGATAAAGCGCGCGCAGGTTCGCGGCCAGTTCGGCCCCCTGCTCTTCGCCAAGGCTGGAATAGGGTCCGCGTCCCTTGGCCATCAGGAACCCAAGGATCAGCGGCATCGGTGCGATGTCGGTGCTGCCATTGGCGACGTTCAGGATCGAGTTGGTCAGCGTCTGGCCCTCGCGGACCTGAAGGCTGGCGATGCCCGCACCCGCCGCGACCTCGGACAGGTGCAGGATGCTGACATGCGGACTGTTGCCGGGCGAGGACGCCTCGGCCGTCAGGTTCACCTGCGCCGAGGCCGTCCCCGCCGCCATTGCGCCTGCCAGACACAGCCCGGCAAAAGTCTTTGTGAATCGTTTCATGGCTTCCTCCCTTGAACCATTTTGGCCGTGGCTCCTCCTGCCCCGGCGGTCTTGACTAGGTGCCCTTTGGCCCCGCTTTCATGTCCGGCGCCTTGCGGCCCCGGTAATGCACGGTCAGGTCCAGCGGGATATCGTTCTCGTCATAGACGCCCAGAACGATGCCGCGCCGCGCCGTCTTGGTCCGCATCTCGACCAGTTGCGCTTCGCTGCGCGTGGTGCGCTGCGACTGCCGCCGGGTCCATGTGAACAGCTTGTCATACATCGCCGCGATAATCTCGGCGTGATCCTCGCGTCCGCCAAGATCGACAAGCTCCATCGGATCGGCTTGCAGGTCGAACAGCAACGGGCGATGGCCGCCTTCGCAATGGATCAGCTTCCACCGCGTGTCGATCACGCAGAACATCACCGCATCGCGCACCGCCACATTCATCTGCGCCGCGACAGGCGAGGCAGAGTAGTCATATTCGCAGATTGCGTAATCGCGCAGCGTGTCATCGCGTTCGCCGCGCAGGATCGGCAGCAGGCTTTCGCCCTCCAGCACGTGATAGTCCGGCGTACCGCCCGCGACCTCGACAAAGGTCGGGGCAAGATCGATGGATTCCACCAGCGCGTCGCAGACCGTGCCGCGCGTCGCATCCGCCGCCTCGGACGGATCGTAGATGATCAGCGGCACCTTGGCGGAGGTGTCGTGGAAAAAGGTCTTTTCCCCCATCCAGTGATCGCCAAGGAAATCACCGTGATCAGAGGTCACAACGATCAGCGTGTCCTCCATCCGGCCGGTGTCCTCCATCCACTGGAACAGGCGGCCCATCTGGTCGTCGGCCTGTTTGATCAGCCCCATGTAGGCGGGGATCACCGCGTCGCGCACATCGGCCCTTGAAAACGCCTCTCCGACGCGGGTGCCCATAAAGGCCCCCAGCACCGGATGCGCCTCTGCCCGCTCGGTGTCCGAGCGGATCACCGGCTGCACGTCCTCGGCGCCATACATGCTGGCATAGGGTTCGGGCACGACATAGGGCCAGTGCGGCTTGATAAAACTCAGGTGGCAACACCACGGGCCGTCCTGCGCCGCCATGAACGCCATGCCGCGCCCTGTCAGATAGGGGGTTTCGCTGTCTTCCTCGGCGATGTTGGCCGCTTCGCTGGAATTCTTGAGGAACCAGCCCGACAGCACGTTACCCGCGTCATCCAGCCCCGAGTTGGCAAAATCGTGCCACGGGTTGTCGCTCTCATAGCCTTTGGACCTCAGGTACTTGTTGTACTGCTTGGCGCCGTCCGGATCATAGGGGCCATCCGGTCCCTCGGGCAGCATCCCGTCGTCGCGTTCATAGACGTCAAAGCCGCATTCGGCGACGCGTGCGCCGATCAGGCTGTCGGGTTCCAGACCCAGACGCGCCATCCCTTCGGCATCGGCCCGCATATGGGTCTTGCCGACCAGATGGCACGACATGCCCAGCTTGCGCAGGTGATCACCCATCGTGATCTCCCCCACCTTGAGCGGGATGCCGTTCCAGCTGGCCCCGTGGCTGTGCACATAGCGCCCGGTATAGGTCGACATGCGGGACGACCCGCAGATCGGCGACTGGATATAGGCGCGGGTAAAGCGCACGCCCCTAGAAGCCAGACGGTCGATATTGGGGGTATGCAGGGTCTTGTGACCATAACAACTCAGATAATCCCAGCGCAGCTGGTCGAACATGATGAACAGGATGTTCTTTGCTTTGGCCATTCTGATATCGGCAACCGTCGCATCGATACGCTTTGCACCAACAGGGACAGTCGCATCCCCTCCTCCCGTGGTTCCTGATCACTGGTTGTACGGGAAGTCAGGTCAGGGGGGAAATAATGATTCCAGATGCATCATAACGAAACCGCTATGACAGGCCTTGATCCCGCACCTCTTCGCGGATCATGTCGATCAGCAGTTGCGCCGCCGGGCTGGGCACGGTCCCCGTCGGCGTGGTGATGCCCACCGCGCCCAGCATCGCGCCGCCCGCGATGTCCAGAGGCGTAACCAGCCCCTCGGCCAGTTCACGCTGCATCGCGCCCATCGGATGACAGACAATGGCGTCCGAGGCGGCAAGGTAATTGCGGGCAAACTCGAACGAGATGGTTTCGATCTGGTTCACAAAGCGGGTCAGACCCTGCGCGATTATAAAGCGGTCGATTTCGGCCCGGATGATGGTGCCCGGATTGGGCAGCACCACCGGATAGGCATCCATGTCATGAATGCCCAGCCCCGACCGTCCGGCAAGCGGGTGCCCGGAGCGGGTGAAGAACGCCAGCGGTTCGGTGTAGAGGTGTTCGAAATGCAACCCCTCCATGTGTTCCGCCGCCAGCAATCGGCCAAAGCCAAAGTCAACGGCCCCCTGCGCCAGATATTGCCGCAATCCACCGCCGGACGCCGGCAAAAAGGTGATGTCGATCTCCGGGTAGAGCGATTTGAACCGGCGCACCGCACCGGGCATGATCACCCGCACGACATTGGGCAGCACATAGGCCGCGACCCGTTCCCCGGCCATCTGCCCGCGCAGCACCTCGAATCCCCGGTCGATCTGACCCAGACCGTTGGACACAAAGGCCAGCAAGGTCTTGCCCGCCTCGTTCAGCACCAGCCCGGTATTGCTGCGGTCAAACAATGGCTTGCCAATCATTTCCTCAAGTTCGCGCAGCGACCGCGAAACCGAAGGCTGCACCGTCCCCAACTCTTCGGCGGCGCGGGTGACGGACCCCAGCAGGGCGATTGTGCGAAAACACCTGAGGTGACGCAGTCTGATCCGGGCGCTTGGCATGTGTCCCTCCAGTGTCGGGCGGTCAGGCGTGATAGGTGCGGTCCGCCAATGGGACTGAATCCATTTCGTCGTTCAGCATGTCAAGCAAGGCGATTTCGGCCCGGTTCATGCTGCGTTTGCCATTGGTCAAAACGTGAATATCGACCGCAGGCAGCGCGCTGTAAGGCGGCACCTGCCACAACAGCCCGGTCTGCACGTCCTTGCTGGCGATATGCACCGGCAAGGCCCCGATGCCGATATTGGCCACGATCATGCGGCGGACTTCGGGCAGATTGGACGACAGCCCCTTTGGGTCTGATCGCATCCCCAAACGCCTGCGCAACTGCGCGACACCGGACAACGACCCCTCCAGTTCATCGGTCTGAAAGGACACCGCGTCTTCGTCCCGGAGTTCGGCAGGGTCGATCGACTCGCAGCCATACAGCCGGTGCGAGGGCCCGCAGTAAAAGCCGAAAAACTCCCGGTAGAGCACCCGCGCCTCCAGCCCGACGGGGTCCTGTTGCAGCAGGCAGACCCCAAAGGTGACGCGGTTTTGCTGCAAATGCGCAATCACATCGGCACTGTCCATGGTCGAGATCGTATAGCTCACCCTTGGGTACTGCGCGTTGAAGCGCGCCAGAACCGAATCGAAATGGGTCGACACCACGTGACTGGCCACCGCGATGCTGATCTGGCCGGTTACTTCTTCTTCCAGCCCCCCCATCAGATCCGGCAACTGCGCGACAGCGCCAAAAATCGTGCTCGCCTCGGCATACAACACCCGCCCCCAGGGCGTGACACTGAAATGCTTGGGCGACCGATTGACCAGCTTGCGGCCCATGATGTCTTCGAGCCGCTTCAGCGCCGCGCTGATTGTCGGCTGTTTCAGGCCGAGAAAATGCGCCGCAGGCGTGATACCGCCCTCATCCACCACCACCATGAAGGTGCGCAACAGGTTCCAATCCAGATTCCAGGGAAAACGTTGCGCGTAAGGCTTTAGCATAGATCAAAACTATCTTAGGGATTGTACATATCTATTTGCCCTATGATCCGACGCGGCGCAACCTGTGAGTCACTGTGTCTTTGGACTGCGCTTCGGCATGCGCGGTCCAAAAAACGTAAAAACAACAGGGAACCAGACATGAAAAAATCGATGAACATCCTGCGCCGCAGCGTCCTGACCGGAGCCGTTGCCATGATGGGTCTGAACGTTGCGCCGATGGCGGCCAGCGCCGATGAACTGGCCGATATCAAGGAACGCGGCGTGCTGAGCATCGCCATGAGCGGGCAGTATCCGCCGTTCAACTTTGTCAACGAACAGAACGAGGTTGTCGGCTTTGACCCCGCCATCGGCACCGAGATCGCCAAGCGCATGGGACTGGAGGTCAAGATCGTCACCACCGCATGGGACGGCATCATCGGCGGCCTGCTGGCCAGCAAATACGACGCGGTCGTCGGCTCCATGTCGATCACCGAAGAGCGCGACAAGGTGATTGATTTTGTCGGCCCCTACTACAACACCAAGCGGGCGATCTTTACCAAGGCAGGCTCTGACATCACCACCGTCGAACAACTGAACGATGCCAAGGTCGGCGTGACGCTGGGTGAGACGCATGAGCAATGGGCCCGCGATCAGGGCTATGACATCAACACCTACAAGGGTCTGCCGGAACTGCTGCTGGAACTGAACAATGGCCGGGTCGACGCCATCGTGAACGATTCCATCCCGGTCATGCTGGCGATGAAGGCCGGACAGTACGATCTGGCCATCATCAACGATCCCGCCGCCGAACCCATCGGGGCCGGTATCGCCATCCGCGAGGGCAACCCGGATCTGGCCGCCGCCATGCAGGCCGCGCTGGATTCGATGATGGCGGACGGCACCTATCTGGCCATCGCCAACGAATGGGTGGGCGGCGACATCCGCTGAATTGCCACGCCTGCCGGGACAATCCCGGCAGGCCCCCTTCTCTTGCGGAACCTGCCCACATGACAACGACCACCTATGGCCATCTGACATGGGAAGACGTGCGCGATGCCGACAAGGATCGTGTGGTCATCCTTAACGTCTCGGCGACAGAGGATCACGGCCCGCACATGCCGCTGGACACCGACACGGTGCTGGGCATGGCCGTGGCAGAGGGTGTGGCACGCGCCGCCCCCGATGAGGTGTTTGTGATGCCGCCCGTGCCCTACGGGTTCAACGAACACCACAAGGACTTTCCCGGCGTGATCTGGATTCAGCCCGAAACACTGATCGCCTTTGTCACCGACATCACCAAATCGCTGGCCCACCACGGGTTCCGGCGCATCCTGCTGTTGAACTCACACGGGTCGAACCATCCCTGCCTTGACCTTGCCGCGCGCAAGACGGTGATCGAGACAGGCATCATCTGCGTTTCTGCCTCGTACTGGAACCTGATGTCGGCGCGGATCAACGAGGTCCGCAAATCCGACATCGGCGGCATCGCCCATGCCGGCGAGTTCGAGGCCGCGATGTACATGCACCTGCACCCCGACCGCGTGCATATCGAAAAGTCGACCACGCAGAACCTGCACAACCCCGACAGCAAGTTCTTCAACCTTGATCTGGCGGGCGGCGGCGGCGGCGCGATGCTGATGCGCTGGTGGTCCGAGGTGTCGCCCGACGGCACCATGGGCGACCCGACGGTGGCCGATGCCGAGACGGGCAAGAAATTCCTCGACGCCGCGATCGAGGAAACCACCGCCCTGATCCGGGAAATCCGCGCGCTGCCCATTCTGCCGCGCCATGATCATCATTGAAAGGCGGCTGATTTGGACACGGAACTGATCCTGCGGGTCTACCCCTTTTTCCTCGAAGCGGCATGGGTGACGATACAGCTGTCGGTCCTGACCGCTGTTCTGGGCCTGACCTGTGGCGCACTGGGCGCGGCGGCGCGGCTGTCGCGTCTGGCGGTCTTTCGCTGGATCGCGGCGGCCTATGTCAGCGTCATCCGGGGCACGCCCGCGCTGATTCAGGTGTTTATCCTCTATTTCGGAGGTCCACAGGTGGGCATCCAGCTGGATTCCTTTGCCGCCGGCACCATCGCACTAGGGGTCAATATCGGCGCTTACATGACCGAAACCATTCGTGGTGCCATTGTCTCCGTCGACAAGGGCCAGACCGAAGCCGCCCGCACGCTGGGTCTCAGCCGATGGCAGACCATGCGCAAAGTGGTCCTGCCGCAGGCCGCGCGCCTGATGATCCGCCCCCTTGGCGTCAACATCAACGCGCTGATCAAGGGCACCGCGCTGGTCGCGCCCATTTCGGTGGTGGAACTGACCTACACCGCGCAACGCTTTATCGGATCGACCTACAAACCGTTCGAAATGTTCCTGCTGTCCGGGCTGCTCTACATGGTGATCATCTATGTGGTGGGTCAGGGCATTCACTGGCTCGACCGGCGGGCGCGCATCACATGAGCGGTTTGATTGACAAGACAGGAGCCCGCCATGGGACTTGATTTCTCAGTGGTGCCCGGCTTTTTCGGCGTGCTGTTGATGGGGGCCGGATGGACCGTCGCGATTACTGTCTGCGCCGGTCTGCTCAGCTTTTTCGGCGGCATCGTCTTTGCGGTTGTCGCGCTCTATGGCCACTGGTCGCTGCGCTGGCCGTTCCGGGGCTTTGCCTTTTTGTTTATGGGCACGCCGCTGCTGTTGCAACTGTTCCTGATCTATTTCGGGCTGATCCAAATCGGCATCGACCTGCCCGCCTTTGTCGCCGGGGTGATCGGGCTGGGCCTGCACTTTGCGGTCTACAATTCGGAACTGATACAGGCGTCGATCCTTGCGGTGGACAAGGGCCAGTATGAGGGCGCGCGCACGCTGGGCCTGTCGCGCGGCCAGACCCTGCGCAAGGTCGTAATCCCACAGGCCGTCCGCGCTGTCGTGCCGCCGATGGGCAACAACATGATCGCGCTGCTGAAGGATTCCGCATTGGTGTCGGTGATCGGGGTGATGGAACTGACGCTCGCCGCCCAGCAGGCCATCAGCCGCACCTATCGCCCGTTCGAGTTCTACCTCGCCGCTGCCTTTTGTTATTACATCGTCAACCTCGCGCTGGAGGCGGGATTGCGCCGTCTGGAACGCCGCATTGCCGCCTCGCGCTGAGAAAGGAACCCCTTCATGACCGATCAGGCCTTTGTCACCATCAAGAATGCCGCCAAAAGCTATGGCACGCTTGAGGTCCTCAAGGACATCAACCTGACCGTCCACCGCGGTCAGATCGTCGCCATCATCGGGCCTTCCGGCTCTGGCAAATCGACCCTGCTGCGCGCCATCAATGAGTTGGACCCGCTGACCTCGGGCGAGGTCTGGCTGGAAGACGTGCAGATCAACAAGAAACTGCCGCATCGCCAGTACGAGGCCCATGTCAATCAGGTGCGGCAGGACATCGGCATGGTGTTCCAGCACTTCAACCTGTTCCCGCATCTGACGGTGCGCGGCAACATCACGCTGGCCCCCCGGATGCTGAAAGGCCTGTCAGAGGCGGACGCCAACAAGTTGGCCGAGGAACAACTGGCCAAGGTGGGCCTGTCGGAAAAGATCGACGAATACCCCTCGCGTCTGTCGGGCGGCCAAAAACAGCGCGTCGCCATCGCCCGCGCACTGGCGATGAAACCCAAGGTGATGCTGTTCGATGAGGCGACCTCGGCGCTGGACCCGGAACTGGTCGAAGAGGTCAACCTTGTGATGAAGCAACTCGCCGAAGAGCACATGACCATGATCATCGTCACGCACGAGATGGATTTCGCGGCCTCCGTCTGTGACCGCGTGTTGTTCATGGATCGCGGCGTGGTGGTCGAAGAAGGCCCGCCCTCCGTCATTTTCCAAGCCCCCGAAAACGAACGCACGCGGAATTTCCTACGCAAGCACCTCAGTCGCTGAAAGCGTGGCCCGGATGACCAACCTGTTCTACCAGACCAAATCGCCGCGCCCCACGCTCGACCGGGCGGACGGCATCTATATGTGGGACACCGACGGCAAGCGCTATATCGACGGCTCCAGCGGCGCGATGGTCAGCAATATCGGCCATTCCAACCCCGCCGTGCTGGACGCGATGCGCGCACAGATGGACAAATCCACCTTTGGCTACCGGCTGCATTTCCAGACCGACAGCTCTGAACAACTGGCCGCCAAAACAGCGGCTTTGGCCCCTGACGGGCTGAACAAGGTGTTCTTTGTCTCCGGCGGGTCAGAGGCGGTGGAAAGCACGCTGAAAATGGCCCGTCAGTATGCGCTGACCCAAGGCCAGCCGCAGCGGTTCAAGGTGATCTCGCGCTATCCCAGCTATCATGGCTGCACACTCGGCGCGCTGGCAATCACCGGCTATGCGCCGATGACCGCGCCCTTTGACCCGATGATGATGCGGATGCCCAAGGTGCCCGCCCCGCGCGCCTATCTGGACGGGCTGGACCCGACGGACCCTGCCACCGGGCAGCACTATGCCAACATGCTGGAGGCCAAGATCCTTGAGGAAGGCCCCGAAACCGTGCTGGCCTTTATCGTCGAGCCGGTCGGCGGCGCCTCCACCGGCGCGCTGGTGCCCCCTACCGGTTACATGCAGCGCATCCGCGACATCTGCACGCAATACGGCGTGCTGCTGATCCACGATGAGGTCATGACCGGCGGCGGGCGCACAGGGCGCTTTTTCGGGGCCGAACACTGGGATGTGACGCCGGACCTGATTTCACTCTCCAAGGGGTTCGGCGGTGGCTATGTGCCCTTGGGCGCGATGATCGCGCGCGACGATATCGTCGAGGCGGTGATGGGTGCGGGCGGGTTCATCCACGGCTTCACCTACGCGGGCAACCCGCTGGCCTGCGCGGCGGGATGCGCGGTGCTGGACCAGATCGCAGACAACGACCTGACCGGCAACGCCGCCCGAATGGGCGACGCGCTGGCTCAGCGCCTCAACGGGCTGATGCAGCGCTATCCGCTGATTGGCGACGTCCGTGGTAAAGGTTTGCTGATGGCGTTTGAGTTGATGGCCGACCGCGCCTCCAAGGCCCCCCTGCCCGCCAACCTGAACGCACACGCGCGGCTGGTCGATATCGCCTATGACAACGGGTTGATCATCTATTCGCGGCGCACCCGTGGCGGCACCTCCGGCGATCATTTCCTTGTTTGCCCGCCAATGATCGTCGATGAGGCGCAGCTTGACGACATCACGGACCGGCTGGACCGGTCGCTTGCCATCTACATGGCGGAAATCCCGCAATTTTCCGGCGCGGCATAAGGAACACTCATGTCCAAGATCATCATCACCTGCGCCATCACCGGGTCGATCCACACCCCGTCCATGTCGCCCCACCTGCCGATTACGGCACAACAGATCACCGACAACGCAATCGGCGCCGCCGACGCCGGGGCCACGATCCTGCACCTGCACGCCCGCGACCCGGAGAATGGCCGCCCTTCGGCCGACCCCGCGCATTTCATGGCCTTTCTGCCGCAGATCAAACAGCGCTGCGACGCGGTGCTGAACATCTCGACCGGCGGCAGCGCGACGATGACACTCGACGACCGGCTGGCCGCGCCGAAACAGGCCGAACCGGAAATGTGTTCGCTGAACATGGGGACAATGAACTTTGCCCTCTTCCCGGCGGTCGACAAGATCACCGAGTGGAAATTCGACTGGGAAAAGCCGTTTCTGGAAGACTCCGAGGATCTGGTGTTCAAAAACACTCCCCGCGACATGGCCTATATCCTGCAAGAGCTTGGCGAAAAACGCGGCGCGCGGTTCGAGTTCGAGTGTTACGATCTCAGCCATCTCTACATGCTGAAACACTTTGTGGATCGCGGACTGGTGCGCGGCCCGCTGTTTATCCAGTTTGTCTTTGGCGTGCTGGGCGGCATGGGGACCGACCCGGAAAACCTGACTCATATGAAGATGATCGCCGACAAGCTGTTTGGCGACAGCTACACCTTTTCCGTTCTGGCGGCGGGGCGCCACCAGATGCCGCTGGTCACGATGGCCGCCATTCTGGGCGGGCACGTCCGGGTCGGGCTGGAGGACAGCCTGATGATTTCACGCGGGGTGCTGGCGAAGAACAACGCCGAACAGGTGGCCAAGATCCGCCGCATCGTCGAGGATCTGGGCCGCACCGTCGCCACGGCGGACGAGGCGCGCGAGATGCTGCACCTCAAAGGCGCGGACCGTACCGCGATCTAAGAGACCAGGCCGCCCCCTGTCGCGACCTGCCCACAAACCTTTGAAAGAACCGACATGAAAGCCATCTTCGACGACCGCCAGTGGAAACACCAGCCGCGCCATTTCATGGCCAATGGCGCGATCCGGCCCAACCCGGAACAGGCCGAACGGATCGACCGGCTGCTGAGCGGCGCGCGGGCCGCCGGGTGTAGTGTCGAGGCCCCGAACGACGCGGGCCTTGGACCGATTGCCGCGCTGCATTCGCCCGAGTACCTGACCTTTCTGGAAAACATCCACACCCGCTGGCGACGGATCGAGGGTGCGGGCGAAGAGGTCATTCCCAACATCCACCCCGCCAACCGCTCTGACAGCTACCCCAAATCCGCCGTTGGGCAGGCGGGCTATCATCAGGCCGACACCGCCTGCCCGATTGCCGCCGGGACGTGGCAGGCGGCCTATTGGTCCGCGCAAAGCGCCATCACCGGGGCCGATCTGATCCTTGGCGGTGAGTCGTCCGCCTACGTCCTGTCACGCCCACCCGGCCATCATGCCTTTGGCGATCTGGCGGGCGGTTTTTGCTTTCTGAACAATTCGGGCATCGCGGCAGAGCGGCTGCGCGCACGCGGCCTGCGCCCCGCCATTCTGGACGTGGACGTGCATCACGGCAACGGCACGCAGGGCATTTTCTATGACCGCAGCGACGTGCTGACCGTGTCGATCCATGCGGACCCGGAACGGTTCTATCCCTTCTTCTGGGGGCAGGCCCATGAGCGCGGCACCGGTCCGGGGCTGGGCTATAACCTGAACCTGCCATTGCCGCGTGGTACGGCGGACGATGCCTATCTGGCGACGCTGGGCGTGGCGCTTCGGCGCATCCAGAGCTTTGGCGCGGATGTGGTTGTCGTCGCGCTGGGGCTGGATGCCTTCATCGACGATCCGTTCAAGGGACTGGCTGTCACCACCGGCGGGTTCGGCAGGATCGGCGCGGCGATTGCCGGGCTGAACCTGCCTTGCCTCTATGTGCAGGAGGGCGGCTATCTCTGCGATGAACTCAGCGACAACCTGACCGCCGTTCTGAACGGCCATCAGGACAACTGCACCTAGGCGCATGCCCCCCTTGCGCGGCCAGGATCAGCCTCTTTCCCGGCATAACAGCCATTGGACACAGCGCAAAAAACCAGTTTTTGCGCGACAGCGCGACCCACTTTTGCAATGAAGGGTTCCACAGACGCGCAGCGAGATACCAGGCAATGCCCCAAGACCCATCCGCGACCGACTCCGGCTTTGACCAGATTCTTCGGGACTTGCTGTCGAAACGGGCATTCAGCGACCTCGGCTTCGAAGAGGCGCTCTTGTTCTTCTGCCAGACTATGTCAAACGCCCTGGATGCGCCCCGCGTCGGTATCTGGCTTTTGAATGAGGCGAACGACTCTCTCAGAGGCAAACTGATGTGGGACCGCGAAAGCGGTGTCACCGAACCGGGGGGCGATCTGACCGCCGAGAACGCGGGCACATATCTCAAGGCGGTTGTTCAGGATTTGGTCATCGTCATAAATGACGCCCTGACCGATCCGCGCTGCGCCGAATTGGCCCAAGACTACCTGCCAAACACAAATGTGCGCGCCTTGCTGGATTGCCCCCTTCGAACCTTCGGCGGATTGGCCGGGGTCGTTTGCATCGAAGACACCGGCCAGCCAAGACAATGGACCACCGAAGAAATCAACTTTGCCACCGCCGTTGCGGGCCTGATTTCGCTCACGATTGAGCACAATGAACGCGTCATCGCGGAAAAAGCCGCGCGCGCTCTTGAGGACCGCCTGAAGCTTTATACCGATCTCGCAACCGATTGGTTCTGGGAGACCGATACCTCATTCAGGTTCGAGAGGCTTCACGGGAGTCGCGCGTTGGACGGGCAAATGCCTGCCGACTATATTGGCCACAAGTTATGGGAGGTTCCAATCCTGACTCCCCTGGCGGGGACATGGGACGGCCTGAAAAAACGCGTCACCGACCGGAAACGGATATTCGATTTCGTGGTGTCGGCGATGGACTCGGAAGGAAATCTCCATTTCGCGGAAATCGCCGGGGTGCCGACATTCGACGACGATGGCACCTTTTGTGGATACTGGGGCACAGCCAAGGATGTCACGCAACGCGTACAACATGAACAGGACCTCGCCGCCAGCGAACAGAAATACAAGAACGCAGCCCGGCTGGCAAAACTTGCCAGTTGGATCTGGGACAAGATAGATGAAAAATGCACCTATTGCTCGCCAGAGCTTGCGGAAATATTTGGCGTTTCGGTCGAAGAATTTCTCAGACGGTCTTCCTCCTGGGACGAGGATCTGAACTGGTATCATCCGGATGACCGGGAAATGTACGCAGAGGCATCGGCAAAAGCGACCAGGAACAAAGTTGGATATGACATTATTGTTCGGGTCGTCCTCGACGATGGGACCGTCCGCACCTTGCATGAAACAACAGAGCCCATATTCAATTCCAGCGGCAGACTCATTGCGATATCGGGAGTTCTGCTTGATATTACCGACAAGGCCAACCTGCAAGACCGGTTGAAAGCGCAGGAGGACCGGCTGAAAAGCATCATTGATAATATATCCGGTGCCGCTTACCGGGTTAAATACGATCAAAACTTCACAAGTGTGTATCACAGCAGCGGTTATCTCAATCTCTTTGTCGACCCGGAGGTGCCATCAACCGGATGGCCGAAAGGTCAGAGCTATCCGACGTTGAATATCGACGAGGCGGACCGCCACCGAATTGACAAGGCGCTCCGCCGCGCCGTCATCCACAATCAACCCTACGCCATAGAATATCCGGTAATCCTGCGGGACGGTTCCGAAAAATGGGTTTCCGATCGCGGAAGGCCGGTCAAGACCCAGGACGGACAAATCGAACTGGAAGGCATCATGATTGATGCCACCGAAAAACATGCAGCCCAAGAGGCCCTTGCGCATGGCCAAAGGCTTGAGGCAATTGGCAAATTGACCGGCGGCATTGCACATGACTTCAACAATTTGCTGGCTGTCATTCTGGGCAACCTGGAACTATTGCGGGACGAAATTGACATACCAGAGCAAATCAGTCTGATAGACTCCGGAATTGGAGCGGTGCGACGTGGTGCCGATTTGACCAGAAACATGCTGGCATTCGCAAGAAAATCCAGATTGAACTCGGAAGTGCTGGATCTCAACGATCTGGCGGGAAAAGCAAAGAACTGGATCGGCAGAACCCTTCCGGCGAATATTTCCGTCGAAACGTCACTTCTGGCCGGGCTGTGGAAAATAGAGGCCGATGCCAGCTCGACGGAAAGCGCGTTTCTGAACCTTGTCCTCAATGCCCGCGACGCGATGCCCAAAGGCGGAAAGATGACGATTGAAACGTCCAATGTGCGAATTGACGAAGACTATATAGAAAGTCGGTTTGAGGACATGGAACCGGGCCGTTATGTCATGCTGGCGGTCAGCGACAATGGAGAAGGTATTCCGGAGGATCGTCTGGAAGATATCTTTGAACCGTTCTTCACCACCAAGCCGCCCGGTTCCGGGTCCGGGCTTGGCCTTTCCATGATCTTGGGTTTCATGAAGCAATCCGGTGGCAGCGTCCGGGTCTATTCGGAACCGGGCGTGGGAACCACGTTCAAACTCTATTTCAAGGCCCTGACCTCTGACGTCTCGAAACCTGTCGATCCGGAAGTGGTATTGCCGGTCTCGCGCGGACTCGCCCGGATACTTGTGGTCGAGGATGACACCGGGGTGCTTGCGGTGCTGGAATCCACCCTCATCAAAGCCGGATACGACATCCGAACCGCAAGTTCCGGGGACCTTGCGCGCGACATATTCGAGGCCGACCCGCATTTCGACCTCCTCCTCACCGACATTGTAATGCCCGGCGCCCTGCAAGGCACGACCCTTGCAAAAACCTTGCGCGCCCAGCGCCCCGAGCTGAAGGTGATCTTCATGTCCGGCTACGCCAGCGAAGCGACCGTTCACGGAAACGGTCTGCGCCCCGAAGACATCCGACTGATGAAGCCGATCGGGAGAAGCGTCCTGATTCAGGCCATCGAAAAGGCGCTGGACTGAAATTGTGCCCTGCCGCTGGCCCCCGCCAGCCCCCCATGGAGGTCGAACCAAACCGCTGCCCCAGACCTATTGAGTTGACGGTCAATCCGGCAAAAAGCCCGGTTTTTCGGCACTCAATTCCGATAACGCGCGGACAGGTTGGCGGAGGCTCAGGGATTCGAACCCTGGGAGGCTTTCACCTCGCCGGTTTTCAAGACCGGTGCATTCGACCACTCTGCCAAACCTCCGTGGCGCACACCGTTACCCCCACCCGCGCGATTCTGAAAGTACTCAACCGAAAATCCGCGCAAGGATACATTGCAGGCTTTCCATGTGACACCTGACAGGGTATCTTTCCCATCAAAAGGGCCATCAGAGCCCTCATGAGGCAGTGCGCGACCGGGAAAACCCGGCGCTCGTCCGGGTTCGCCCGAGACGCCAAAAGGGCAAGAGGCAAGACATGAGCGGTATCTTCTTCCATCCTTCGCGGACGATTCGTCTGTCCACAGCGGGCATCGCCCTGCTATTGGCTTCGGGCTGTGCCGACGGCCAGATGCCGGGGTTCCTCAAACCCAAGACCGGCGGCGAAGACGTTGTCGCGCGGGCCAGCACCTCGGACACACGCGGCACCCCGCGCGACGTCGAAGCGCCCGAGGTCTTTGAGGCGAAAGAAGCGGGCCTGTGGGACGGACGCCCCTCGCTGGGCGGCGTCTGGGTGGCACATCCCGACGCCAAGGACCCCGAGCGCGTCATCATCCGCAACCAGCAAAACGGCAAGTTCGTGATCGGCGCGCTGTTCCGCAAGGAACGCGAAACGCCGGGGCCGCGCCTGCAAGTGTCGTCTGACGCCGCCGCCGCGCTTGGCCTTCTGGCCGGTCAGCCGACCAATCTGGACGTGGTGGCCCTGCGCCGCGAAGAAGCCCCCGAACCGGAGGGGGCGGACCCTCTGGCCGACACCACGGCCCTGACACCCGGCGCGGTGCCCCCTGCCCCGGACGTCAGCGCCACGGCGCTGGACCCGGTCCTCGACGGGGCCGCCGCAGCCATCGACGGGGCCACCCCGACGCCGCCCAAGCCCCGCCCCGAAGCGGTTGCAAAACCCGCGGCAGCGCCGGCCAAACCCGCCGCGGATGCGTCGAAACTGGGCAAACCCTTTATCCAGATCGGCATCTTCAGCGTCGAACAGAACGCCAAGAACACCGCCACTTCGATGCGGCAGGCGGGCATGGTGCCGACGATCAAAACCCATTCCTCGAAGGGCAAGACCTTCTGGCGCGTTGTTGTCGGACCGGCCCAGTCCAAGGCCGAAATGGCGACCCTGCTGAAAACCATCAAGGGCAACGGCTTTACCGACGCCTATGCCGTGACGGACTGACCGCCGCCAACCCTGACCTGATACGCCACCGAGGCCGGGATCAATAAGAGTGACCCCGGCCTCTGCAGACGCCCACCGACACCGGAAACACGCTCCGAAATGTCCACGTTTCCCGGCCTCCTCCGCCCGCGCCTGTGGCCCCTTCTCGCATCCGCCCTGACCCTGCTGACACCCCCCGCCGAGGCGGCGGAATTCGAGGTGCTGAACACCCATCCCGAAGGCTGCAATGTCATGCTGTCCGGGCAGATCAGCGACGGCGACCGCGACAGGCTGACACAGGTGATCCCCCGCAGCGACGACCTGTTCGACCACACCGGCAGCCCGATCACCCTGTGCCTGAACAGCCCCGGCGGCAGCCTGCTCGAAGGGCTGGAAATCGCCGCCTACCTGCGCGGCACCGGAATCCGGTCTCATGTGGCGGCGGGTGACCGCTGCCTCAGCGCCTGCGCGCTGGCCTTTCTGGGCGGGACGTTTTTCTCGGTCGAGGACGGGTTGATCCCGCACCGGGGCCGCAGCATCCACGCGCGCGCGGTTCTGGGCTTTCACCGCCCGCAACTGGACACCTCCAGCCGACAGTTTTCAGACGCCCTGATCCACTCTGCCTTTGACACCGCCGTTCGCGCCACCGCCTTGATCTTTGCCCGTCTCGATGACCTGCGGATCACCCGAAAATTCGCCCTGTCGTTCTTTGACGTCGATGACGGCGGTTTCTACTATATCGACACCGGCTTTCGGGTGCTTGAGCTGGGGGTGGACGTGACCGGCGTCGGGCCCCTGCCCGCGCGCATCCCGGATGAAACGGTTCGCAGGATCTGCTACCAGACCTATCCCGAAATCGACCCGGCCAGCTACGCCGATGGCTACGGCGTCTTTCACTTTCAGGACGACTGGACCATCGACGTTCCCGCCACCGCCGGACCCGTCCAGACCACCGCCTATGTTCTCCTGAGCACCGGCGAGGGCACGCTGAAATACGACGCCTGCCTGCTGAGGTGGGATGCAAACGATGCGGTTGGATACCCGCCGCCGCTGTCCGTGCAGTACCTGCCGGACATGGGGTCTGACCTTGGCCACTACTCCAATCCACAACCACCCAGCCCCGACCACCTTCGCCGCTTGGCCGAACAGGATTCGTGGGCGTGGCGGGAACTGCCCCCGGTACTGGCCTCGCCTGCGGATAGCCCGCTTGCGCAGCTTGCCGCGCCCGCGTCACACCCCACCTTTGACCGCGACCCCGGCTACTCCTGCGCGCCACGGGTCGCCGGGTACAAGGTCAACTACGTCGCCGCGTTTTCCAACCTGCGCGCCGGCCCCGGCTTTGACAAACCCGTGGTAATGGAGGTTCCCAAAGGCACCCGCGTCACGCCTGTCAACCACAGCCTGAGCGCGACAATGGTCCTGTCGGACGCCTGTGCCCAGACCTGCAACCCCGCCAAGGCCGGATATATCGCGCCCGACTTGGCGGACCGCGTCCGGCAATGCAGCTTCACCAATATGATCTGGTGGCTGGTCCGCACCCCCGAGGGAGTCACCGGCTGGATGAGCAGCCGTTTCCTGACCGCCGCACCCTGATCCCGCCGGCCCGGACCGGGCCCGACCACCCCCCGGCGGCACCATTTCGCCGCCCCAAAGGCCGGGACGGGCTGGCAACCGACCGCACTTCATGGTGTAATCCGCAGCAACCGAGCAGACCGGAGACTCGAAATGAGCTTCATCCCACGCCGCCTCCTTTTGGGTGCCGCCTTTCTTGCGCTGACCGCTTCGGCGGCGCTGGCTTTTGACACCCGCGCCCGTGCGGCCTTTGTGCTGGACCAGACCACCGGCACGGTCCTTCTGGCCAAAAATGCCGATGAGGCGCTGCCACCGGCCTCCATGTCCAAGCTGATGACGCTCTACATCGCGTTCGAGGCGCTCCGCGACGGGCGTCTGCAACGGGACGAACGGTTGCCCGTCTCGGCCCATGCCATGTCCTTTGGCGGCTCCACCATGTTTCTCGACACCACCGACCGGATCAAGGTCGAGGATCTGCTGCGCGGCGTCATCGTTCTGTCGGGCAACGACGCCTGCGTTGTGCTGGCCGAGGCGCTGTCGCCCGATGGCACCGAAGGCGGCTTTGCCCATCTCATGACCCAGCGCGCGCAGCAACTTGGCATGACCTCCTCGACCTTCAAGAACGCCTCGGGCTGGCCCGCGCAGGGCCACGCCATGTCGATGCGCGATCTGGTCCTGCTGGCCAATCGCATCATCACCGATTTCCCCGAATTTTACCCGATGTTCTCGGAACGGCGCTTTGAATTCGATGGCCGCGCGCCCTCGAACGTCAACAACCGCAACCCGCTGCTGGGGCTTGGCATCGGCGCGGACGGGCTGAAAACCGGCCATACCCAAGAGGCCGGTTATGGCCTTGTCGGCAGCGCCACCAACGGCAGCCGCCGCGTGGTTTTCGCCATCACCGGGCTGGACAGCACCCGCGCCCGCGCCGAAGAGGCGGAATCCATCGTCAACTGGGCCTTCCGCCAGTTCGCCGAACAGACCGTGGTGACCAAGGGCAAAAGCGTCGCCACCGCCGAGGTCTGGATGGGCTCCGCCGATGAGGTGCATCTGGTCGCCGAAAAGGACGTAACCCTGCTGCTGCCCACCATGACGGCGGGCGGCATCAAGGCCGAGGTGGTCTATACCGGCCCGATCGAGGCACCGGTGACCAAGGGCCAGAAACTGGCCGAACTGATCATTCAGCCCGACGGCCTGCCAGAAACCCGCGTGCCGCTGGTCGCCGCCGACAAGGTGGACGCAGGCGGCTTTGTGGATCGGATCATGACCGTCAGCGGCCTGCTCATCAAACGCTTTTCCGAAGACGCCGGGGACGCGATGTGAGTGAGGCGAACAGGCCCTCGCCCGGCCTTTTCATCAGCTTCGAGGGCATCGACGGATCGGGCAAATCCACACAGGCCCGCCGCCTGTTCGAAACCCTGCGCGACAGCGGCCACGACGCCCTGCTGACCCGCGAACCCGGCGGCAGTCCGGGGGCCGAGGAAATCCGTGCGCTGGTCCTGCAAGGCGACCCGGACCGCTGGTCCGCCGAAACCGAACTGCTGCTGTTCACCGCCGCCCGCCGCGACCACCTTGAACGGGTCATCCGCCCGGCGCTGGACGCGGGCCGGGTGGTGATCTGCGACCGCTTCGCCGACTCGACGCGCATGTATCAGGGCCGCGGCGGTCTGCGCGCCAAGGTCGATGCCCTGCACGCGCTGATGATCGGGATAGAGCCGGACCTGACCCTGCTGGTGGACATGCCCGCCGAGGCGGGACTGGCGCGCGCCAAGGCCCGCGCCACCGCCGAAGAACGGTTCGAGGATTTCGGTCTCGCCCTGCAACAACAGATGCGCGACGGCTTTCTGGCTCTGGCACAGGATCACCCGAACCGCTTCCGCGTGATCGACGGCAACCGGGCCGCCGACACCGTGGCCGCCGACATCCTGACCACCGTCACCCCGCATCTGCCGGTGTGCCCGGCATGAGCGACCCCGCCGAGCTTCCCGAACCGGACCGCCTGAGTGGCGCGCCGCACCCGCGCGAAACCGCCCGCGTGATCGGACAGACACAGGCGGAACAAACCTTTCTGACCGCCTTCACCTCGGGCCGCCTGCACCACGGCTGGCTGCTCACCGGCCCGCGCGGCACCGGCAAGGCGACTCTCGCGTGGGAAATCGCGCGCTTTCTTCTGGCGACACCCATGG
This sequence comes from Antarctobacter sp., assembly GCF_048262615.1. Classification (GTDB taxonomy): domain Bacteria; phylum Pseudomonadota; class Alphaproteobacteria; order Rhodobacterales; family Rhodobacteraceae; genus Antarctobacter. The sequence goes on along the minus strand of NZ_JBLXFB010000004.1, from coordinate 242,047 downwards.
CCCAGGACGACGGCCTTTTCGGCGCGCCGCCCCCCCCGCAAGACCTGCACGTCGACCCGGACCACCCGGTCGCCCGCCGCATGCGCGCCCTGTCGGAACCGGGCCTGTTCTTGCTGCGCCGGGGCGGCGCCGGGTCCACCGACACCGAACGCGACAAGGCGCTGAAAGAGGGCCGCTTCTCCGATACCATCCGCGTCGACGAAATCCGCAAACTGCACGCCTTTTTCGGCCTCTCGGCGGCGGACGGCGGACGCCGCGTGGTGATTGTCGACAGCGCCGACGAGATGACCAATCAGGCCGCCAACGCCCTGCTGAAAATGCTCGAAGAACCTCCCGCCCGCACCACCCTGCTGCTGCTCAGCCACCAGCCCGCGCGCCTGCTGCCCACCATCCGCTCGCGCTGCCGCACCCTGCGGCTTGCCCCCGTGGGCCCCGAAGACATGGCAGAGGCGCTGACACAGGCCGGGGCAGAGGTCGCCGCCAATGACGTCGCCCCCCTGACCACCCTCGCCGAAGGCTCCGTCGGCGCGGCTTTGCGCCTGCTCACCCTAGACGGGCTGGCGCTCTACCGCGAAATCCTGAAACTGCTCTCCGGCCTGCCCGCCCTCGACCGCGCCGCCCTGCTGTCGCTGGCCGACAGCTGCGCGGGCAAGGGCAAGGAGCCGCGGCTGGATCTGGTGCTGACGCTGGCCGACCAACTGGCCGCCCGCCTCGCCCGCACCGGCGTCACCGGCCACCCGCCGCTGGAAATCCTGCGAGGCGAAGGCGATATGCTGACACGCCTCGCCCCCGATCCGGCCGCCGGCCGCCGCTGGGCCGAGGTGTCACAAAAGGCCGGCGACCGCGCCCGCCACGCCCGCGCCGTCAATATCGACCCGGCGGCCCTGATCACCGACCTGTTCCTGCACCTGCAACAGGCGGCCTGACAAACACCGCCCACCAAGGCGGGCCAACACGCCCCGCCCCGGCTTCTTCTTTGTCCAAATACCCAAACCCGCGCCGCAGGCGCGCCAGCAACGGCAAGGCTCAGACGATCCCGCCCGGCAGGGCTCAGACGATCCCGCCCTTTATCAGCCGATCCGCCAGCTGCGCATAGGACCGCGCCATCGCGCTGTCCCCCAACGCAATCGGCCTGCCACCATCGCCACCCAGCCTTGTGTCCAGATCAATCGGCAATTGCGCCAACAGCGGCAGACCCATCTTCCCGGCCTCCGCCACCACTCCACCGTGACCGAAAATATGACTGTCCTTGCCGCAATGCGGACAGGTGAACACCGCCATGTTCTCGATCAGCCCCAGCACCGGGGTCTTCAGCGTCGCAAAAGCGTCCAAAGCCTTGCGCGCGTCCAGCAGCGCCACATCCTGCGGGGTCGAGACCACAATCGCCCCCGCCACCTCGGATTTCTGGCACAGCGACAGTTGCACATCCCCGGTGCCCGGCGGCAGGTCGACAATCAGCACATCCTTGGTGCCCCACGCGACCTGCATCATCATCTGTTGCAAGGCCCCCATCAGCATCGGCCCGCGCCAGACCACCGCCTTGTCCTCGGCCAGCATCGACCCGATGGACATCACCGTGACGCCATGCGCCTCCAGCGGGATGATCGTCTTGCCGTCCGGGCTGGCGGGCTTGGCGGTCAGGCCGAACATGCGCGGCTGGCTGGGGCCGTGAATATCCGCATCCAGCAGGCCCACACGTTTGCCCGCCCGCGCCAGCGCCACCGCCAGATTGGCCGAGACGGTGGATTTGCCCACCCCGCCCTTGCCAGATCCAATGGCAAGGATCGTCTTGACGCCCGCGGGCTTCATCACGCCCTCTTGCGGCTTGGCGTGGCCGCCCACCTTCAGCTGCGGCGGGGCCTTGCCCCCGGTCGGCGCACTGAGCACTACACTGGCCGAACGGACTCCCGCGACAGAGCCTGCCGCCCGCTCCGCCACCTGCCGCAATGGCTCCAAATGCTGGGCCATCTCGGCGCTTGGCGCTTCGATGACAAACCGCACAACCCCCTGATCGACCCGCAACGCCCGAATCATATCCCTGGAAATCAGGTTTCCGCCGTCCGGCAATTCCACCTGCGTCAGCGCCGCTTCGACGGCGGTCTTGATGTCAGACATGAGTCTTCCTCGTTTCTTTGCCATTTCGGGTGGCGATGACCTAGCGGCAACACAACCCAAATCCCTCATTCTGCGCATCCATAGTGCGCTGCGGGAAAAAATGAACATCATTCATATGCGATTTCTGCATAGCAGCATTGCCGCCCCGGCTATTGTGCACATGCAGCATTTGCCTCATGTTTAGCGCAAGCAAACGAACACAAACGCGAACACAAACACTGAGGCACCGAAAAAATGGCACTTGCAACTGCGAACATCACCAAAGCCCACGGCGGTTTGGGCGCACGTATTGCCAGCTTGATGGAGACCCTTCAGGCGCGCTCCGCACGCCGCAAAGTCTTCCGCGAGACCTATCGTGAGCTGGCGGCACTAAGCAACCGGGATCTTGCGGATCTTGGTCTGGCACGCAGCGAGATCGGCCGCATCGCCTGGCAGGCGGCCAACGAAATCTGAGGATACAGGCCGGAGCGTTCTCCTCCCTGCTCCGCCTGAACTGGTGCCGATCCTCTCCTCCTCCCATGAGGATCGGCGCCGCTAACAAAAGGGGCGAAAGCCCCGGCAGAATGCGGGATCTCCTCCCAATTGACCCGCAGTCACAGCGGCGGCACCTCTCCTCCTCCCTGGTGTCGCCGCACCTAAAATTCGGGTCTCGATGACCCAACCGAAATGTGCGGTCCCTCTCCTCCTCCCTGGGACCAAACACACGCGGCGACGCCTCTCCTCCTCCCTGGCATCGCCGCACGCTCTTTCCGGGTCCTGACGACCCGACACCCAATGTGCGGTCCCTCTCCTCCTCCCTGGGACCAAACATTCGCGGCGGTGCCTCTCCTCCTCCCTGGCACCGCCGCACAATGTGCGGTCCCTCTCCTCCTCCCTGGGACCAAACATTCGCGGCGGTGCCTCTCCTCCTCCCTGGCACCGCCGCACGCTCTTTCCGGGTCCCGACGACCCGACACCCAATGTGCGGTCCCTCTCCTCCTCCCTGGGACCAAACATTCGCGGCGGTGCCTCTCCTCCTCCCTGGCACCGCCGCATCTTTTACGGTTCGAGGCCCCTCTCCTCCTCCCTGGGGCGCTCGTTGACTCAACCCGCGATGCTTGGCATCGCGGGTTTTTTTTTCTGTGCGCGCCGCCCCGGCCGCCCGCCCTGACCACACGCGGACACCCGGCCAGAGGCGCGCGCCTCTTCCCCTTCGCGCCCGCGTGTCGTAGACCCTCCGCCAACAAGGACGAGGACGAGACCGATGCCGCTGGAAAAGAGTTTCAACGCCGCCGAGGCCGAACCGCGCCTCACCGCCAAATGGCTGGACACAGGGGCCTTCCGCGCCGGGGCAAACCGCTCGCGCGACGAAAGCTTTACCATCATGATCCCGCCGCCGAACGTCACCGGCGCGTTGCATGTGGGCCATGCCTTCAACAACACCCTTCAGGACATCCTGACCCGCTGGCACCGGATGCGCGGGTTTGACACGCTCTGGCAGCCCGGACAGGACCACGCGGGCATCGCGACCCAGCTTCAGGTCGAGAAAAAGCTGAAAGCCGAAAGCAATCTGCGCCGCACCGACCTGACCCGGCAGGACTTCCTCGACAAGGTCTGGGAGTGGAAGGGCCAATACGGCGGCACCATCATCAACCAGCTGCAGCGCCTCGGCTGTTCCTGCGACTGGGACCGCAACGCCTTTACCATGGCAGGCGCGCCGGGTGACCCGAAGACGGGGCATGAAAACAGCCCCAACTTTCACGACGCCGTCATCAAGGTCTTTGTCGACATGTTCGACAAGGGGCTGATCTATCGCGGCAAACGGCTGGTCAACTGGGACCCGCATTTTGAGACCGCGATTTCCGACCTTGAGGTCGAGAACATCGAAACCCCCGGCCACATGTGGCACTTCAAATACCCGCTCGCCGGCGGCGTCACCTATATGTACGAGGAAAAGGACGAAGAGGGCAAAACCGTCTTCTCCGAAGAACGCGATTACATCTCCATCGCAACCACCCGCCCCGAAACCATGCTGGGCGATGGTGCCGTTGCGGTGCACCCTTCGGACGAACGCTATGCCTCGATCGTTGGCCAACTCTGCGAAATCCCGGTCGGCCCGAAAGAGCACCGCCGCCTGATCCCGATCATCACCGACGAATACCCCGACCCCACCTTTGGCTCGGGCGCAGTCAAGATCACCGGCGCGCATGACTTCAACGACTACCAGGTCGCCAAGCGCGGCGGCATCCCCATGTACCGCCTGATGGACACCCGCGCCCAGATGCGCGACGACGGCGCGCCCTACGCCGAGGCCGCCGCGATCACCATGAAAGTGGCCCAAGGCAAACAAACCCTGACAGAGGCCGAGGCCGACGCCATCAACCTCGTCCCCGACCACCTGCGCGGGCTGGACCGGTTTGAGGCCCGCGAAAAGGTCATCGCCGAGATCACCTCCGAGGGTCTGGCCGTCATGACGACCTCGGACGACCCCCGCCTTGGCCCGCAGAAAAAGCTGAAAAAGGGCGAGGAACCGCCCGCCGTCACCCCCGCCCCGCTGGTCGAATCCAAACCGATCATGCAGCCTTTCGGCGACCGCTCCAAGGTGGTGATCGAACCGATGCTCACCGACCAGTGGTTTGTCGAAACCTCTGAAATCGTTGGCCCCGCGCTGGATGCCGTCCGCAATGGCGACATCAAGATCATGCCGGACTCGGGCGAAAAGGTGTACTACAACTGGCTCGACAATATCGAACCGTGGTGCATCTCACGCCAGCTATGGTGGGGCCACCAGATCCCGGTCTGGTACATCCCCGGCGAAGAGGACTGGTATCCGATCTGCGCCGCCACCGAATCCGACGCGCTGGACAAGGCCCGCGCCATTTCCGCCGAGGGCACCGAATTCCGCATCGTCGAGAACGCCCAAGAGGCGGCAGAGGTGCTTGAGGACCTCCGCGCCCACATGCACCTGCGCACCGAAGGCCGCATTCGCACCGCCGACAGCCCCGCGCAACTGCCCATGTTCCGCGACCCGGACGTGCTGGACACATGGTTTTCCTCCGGCCTCTGGCCCATCGGCACGTTGGGCTGGCCCGAGCAAACCGATGAACTCAAACGATTCTTCCCGACCTCCGTGCTGATCACCGGACAGGACATCCTGTTCTTCTGGGTGGCGCGGATGATCATGATGCAGCTTGCCGTTGTCGATCAGGTGCCCTTCCACACCGTCTACCTGCACCAGCTTGTCCGCGACGAGAAGGGCAAGAAGATGTCGAAAACCACCGGCAACGTCATCGACCCGCTGGAGATCGTGGACGAATACGGCGCCGATGCGCTGCGCTTCACCAATGCTTCCATGGCCTCCATCGGCGGCGTTCTGAAACTCTCGGTCGACCGCATCGCCGGTTACCGCAACTTCGGCACAAAGCTCTGGAACGCCTGCCGCTTTGCCGAGATGAACGGCGTGTTCGAGGGCCACACAACCCGCGCCACAGCGCCGGACGCCACGCAAACCGTCAACAAGTGGATCCTGGGTGAAACCGCCCGCGTGCGCGAAACCGTGGATCTGGCGCTGACCGAATACCGCTTCAACGATGCGGCCAACGCGCTTTATGCCTTCACGTGGGGCAAGGTCTGCGACTGGTACGTGGAATTCGCCAAACCGCTGTTCGACGCGCAGGATGCGGCCGTCGTCGCCGAAACCCGCCAGACAATGGCATGGGTGCTGGACCAATGCCTGATCCTGCTGCATCCGATCATGCCTTTCATCACAGAGGAACTCTGGGACACACTGGGGCAGCGGCCCAAGCTGCTGGTTCACGCCGATTGGCCGACCTATGCCGCCGCCGAAATGGTCGACCCGGCCGCCGAGGCCGAAATGTCATGGGTCATTGCCCTGATTGAAGGCGTCCGGTCGGCGCGCGCGCAAATGCACGTCCCCGCGGGCCTTTATGTGCCGATGCTGGTCAAGGGCATCACCGCCGACGAACAGGCCGCGTGGGACCGCAATGAGGTGCTGATCAAGCGCCTCGCCCGGATCGAGGGGCTGGAGGCGGTCGCCGACTTCCCCAAAGGCTGCGTCACCGTCCCCGTGGGCAACGCCACCTTCGGCCTGCCGCTGGCGGATATCATCGATGTGGGTGCGGAAAAGGCGCGTCTGGAAAAGACCCTTGGCAAGCTGGGCAAGGAAATCGGCGGACTTAAAGGCCGGTTGAACAACCCCAAATTCGCCGAATCCGCCCCGCCCGAGGTGGTCGAAGAAGCGCAAGAAAACCTCCGCCTGCGCGAAGGCGAAGAGGCCAAGCTGAAAGAGGCGCTGGCAAGATTGGCCGAGATTGGCTGACGAACCAGACCGCAGAAATGAAAAGGCCGGGCAATTTGCCCGGCCTTTTTTGTTGCAACGTCAGAGGCTTCAGATCGAATTCATTCCGGACGAAAGCCAATTGGAAAACTGCGGCTCACTGGTCTGTCCCGTGGCCAGATCTTCCATCATCCTGACTCCTTCGACCGGTGAAGGGCGGAAAGAATATCCGTTCAGGCGCAAAAATGTGAGCGACGTCACAAAAGCTGTGCGCTTGTTGCCATCGACAAAAGCATGCGCCTTGGCAATTCCGAAAGCATATGCCGCTGCGATGTCCGCGAGACTGGCATCGGTATAGGCCGCAAGGTTCATTGCACGGGCGCACCCCATCTCAAGAAGCGCACGGTCGCGCATGCCTGACGCCCCCCCATGACGGGCAATCTGTCGATCATGGATGGCCAGGACGGCGGCAAGCGGAACCCAGACCGGCTCGCTCACGCAAGAGCCTGAAGAAGATCACGGTTTTCGTCCATCACGATCTCTGCGGCGGCCAGAGCGGCGGCAACCGCAGGATCATGCGGCGTGATCTTCAAACTGCCGTCGTCACCGCGCATGACGAACAGCGTGTCGCCCTCCTTGGCGTCAAGGATGGTGAGCATTTCGCTTGTCAAAGTCATCACGGCAGAATTGCCAACTTTTCGGACCTTGGTTTCGATCATGGCGTGGCTCCTTGTATATATGACAGTATATACGCCTTTGCTCTTGGCGAGCAAGTCTGCTGCATTTGACCACAGGTGTCGGGCCCCTGCCCGACCTGTTTCGTTGTGTGGTGTAGGTTTTGGGGGTGGGCTGAGGCGCAATGGCTTTCAGATTTAAAGTCGGCCCGGTCGACAACGCATTCAAAGGGCCTTTTCGTACAAACCGGCATCCCACCCGTCAACAGAGGCGCAAACGCCCCACGCCACCCCACTCGCAAAGCGCGGCAATTCCTACCAAAACGTAAAAACGCCACTGTAAGCCCTTGATTTTACTCAGGCGCAAAGCTGTCCACGCGTGGACAGCCCCAAATCACACAAGCGCCGGGGTCATCCTGATCACCGTCGGCCCCTCCGCCTGAAACGCCTCCACCAGCGCCGCCTGAAGCCCCTTCAGATCCGCAGGCTCCACCGCCGCGGCCCCATAGGCCCGCGCAAGGGCCAGAAAGTCAGGGTTCCTCGCCACCACCGCATTGGGGGCGATCTGGCTGGCCACCATACTGTCGCGGATCTCCCCCAAAGAGCCATTGTCCCAGACCAGAATGGGCAAGGGCAGGCCCAATTCCACCGCCGTGCCCAGCTCTGGCAGGGTATATTGCAGGCCATAGTCGCCCATGATCGCACAGGTCGGCAGACCCTTGCGCGCCACCGCCCCGCCAATCGCCGCAGGCAGCGCATAGCCCAGCGTGCCAAAGCCGGACGGGTGGTGCCAATGCCCCGCGCGCGGCATGTCCCAGACCTCTTTGCCGCCATAGGCCAGCTGGGTCATATCCGAATAGATCATCGCATCGTCAGGCATGACCGCCCGCAACGCCTCGGCCACCTCGACGATGCCGGGACGCTCGGCCATGACCTCGCCCCGCCAGCGGCGGCGCGTCTCGGCCACACGGCCCGCATCCCAACAGGCAGGCCGGTCATCGTTGCGCGCCGGGATCGCGATGGTCAGCGCCTTCATCAAGGCCGCCGCATCGCCGATGAACCCCATGTCCCCGGCCCGCAGACCTGACAGCACCTCCGGGTCCAGATCCACCCGGATCATGCGCCCCTTGTGGCCCAGCGTATCGCGCCACAGATCCACCTCCGACAGCTCTGTCCCCAGCGCCACAACCAGATCCGCCTCCGCCGCGATCCGCGCGCTGTCGGGCCGCGCAAGGAACGCGCCAAAGAACAGCGGCTGATCCGCCGGAACAATGCCACGGCCCGCATAGGTCACAAAGCTGGCCGCCCCGGTCTGCTGCAACAGCGCGGGCACATGCCCGGCCCCCGCCACGGCACCGCCACCAAACACGAACAAAGGCTTTTCCGCCTCGGACAGCGCGTCGATCACGGCGTAGATCTGGTCATGCGTCAGATGCGGCACCTCGGGGCGCAGAGGTGGCTGCGGGGCCGGATCGGCCAGCGCACCCAAGGCCGCAATCGGCACATGCAGCGCCTTGGGCCGGGGCCGCGCGCTGGCGAACTCGCCCAATGCGCGGTCGATCAGTCGATAGACCGCCGCCGGATCAGCGGCGGTTTCCGACCAGTCGCAGACCGTCGCACCCGCCGCCCGCTGGTCGCGCATCTGGTGCAACTGGCCGCGCCGCGCTGCTGTCTCATCCAGACAGGAGGCCAGCGCCAACACCGGCACGCTGTCGGAATAGGCCTGTCCCAGCGCCGTCATCGCGTTCACAAAGCCCGGCCCGGTGATCAGGTAGCACACGCCCGGACGCCCCGAGGCGCGCGCATACCCATCGGCCATGAAACCGGCGCCCTGCTCATGACGGGCAAGCACGTGGGTGATCCCGGCCTCTTCGATGCCGCGGTACATCTCGACGTTATGGACGCCGGGAATGCCAAAGATCACCTCGACCCCGCGGGCTTTCAGGGCATGGCTGATCTGTGCGCCAAGGGGTTTTTGCATCAGGCCCTCCAGAAGCCGACAGTGAAGATTGCAAAGACGGCAAGCAGCTCCAACCGCCCCGCCAGCATGGCGAAACTCAGGATCCACTTGGCCGTGTCGCTGAGATCGGCGAAATTGCCCGCCGGCCCGATCTTGTCCCCCAGACCCGGCCCGATATTGGCAATCGCCGTCGCGGCCCCGGAAACAGAGGTGATAAAGTCCAGCCCCGTCAGGCTGAGCGCAACCGACAGCACCCCCAGCGTGACGACGAAGAAGACAAAGAAGCTCATGACCGAACTCATGACGTCGGGACCGACCGGCCGCCCCTCGTAGCGCGGGACAAAAACGCCATGCGGTGCCCGGATGCGGCGCAACTGGACCCGGATCGAGGCGAACAGCAGTTGATAACGGAAAATCTTGACCGAACAGGCGGTTGATCCCGCGCAACCGCCGATCAACCCGATGAAGAAGAACATGGCGATCAGGAACGGCCCCCATGTCATGTAGTTGACGCTGGCAAAGCCCGTGCCGGTCATGATCGAGGTGATGTTGAACAGCGCCTCGCGCACCGCCTGTTCGGGGTGATGCGGAAAGATCGACAGCAGGACAATGGCGGTGACGACGACCAGCACTCCGATGATCGTGATGAAGGTCAAGACCTGACTGTCGGAAAACAGCACAAACCGGTGGCCCGCAACCATCTGGACGTAGCGCACAAAGGGCAGCGCCGCGAGCACCATAAAGACCGTGGCGACATATTCTGCCGGTCCCGCGAAGGTAGCGAAAGAGGCGTCGTAGTTGGCAAACCCGCCGGTGGACACGGTGGTCATGGCGTGCACCGTCGCGTCGAAGGGATTCAACCCGCACAACAGATAGAAGATCGTGCAGAACAGGGTCAGCGAAATATAGATCGACGAGATCGAGGCCGAGATCTGCGTCGCGCGCGGAAGGATCTTGCCCATGGTGTCAAAAGCCTCGGAGCGGAAAATCTGCATCCCGCCAACCCGCAATTCGGGCAGGAACACCATGGCGACGACGATAATGCCGATCCCGCCCAGCCATTGCAGCAACCCGCGCCAGAGCAGCAGCCCCTTGGGCAGCCCGTCGAGGCCGGTAAACACGGTGGAGCCGGTGGTGGTCAGCCCGGACATCGCCTCGAAAAAGGCATCGGTATAGCTGGCGTCGGTGGCCCCCAGAACAAAGGGCAGCGCGCCGAAGACCGGCAGCGCGACCCAGACCCCGGTTGTCAGCAAAAAGGTTTGCTGAAGGCTCAGCCCCTCCTTGACCGCATTGGCACAGGACAGTGCGGTCAACCCGCCCGCCAGTATCGTGATCGAGGCGCTTTCGAGAAAGACAGGCCATTCGCCGCGCCCCTCGGCCAGATCGACCACAAGCGGCAGCAGCATGGTGCCGCCCAGACAGGCGACCAACAGGCCAATCACATAGGCGACGGGACGGACATCGAACATGAAGGCGAGCGTTGGCCTGACCGCGCGGGACTGTCAAGCATGTGGGTGCGGGCACAACGCCCCGTCAGAGCGGTGCGCCCTGTGACCCCGTGTCTACGCGGCCAGAAGATCGCGGAAAACAAAGGGCAGGATATCGTCCCGACGGATGCCAAGGCGGGCCAGTTCAGCGTCGCTTGCACATTCCAGCGTGATGATCTGGCGCAGCCGCGCCCGGCGCAATTGTGCCGGGTTCAGCCCGAATCCCACTTCTGAAAGATAGACGTCAATTCGGGTGTTGAGGGACCTGTGGCCCATTCCGATCTGGATATTGTCGCGCGTCATGACTGGAAACCTTTCCTTTTTACGGTCGGTTTCCTCCCTGCCCTCAGTGTCTCACAGAAACGATGACCATGCCATGAACACGCCATGACCACGCCACAAGAGACTGAGGAGCAATGTGTTCTGCTCAAAGCGGCGGCACCCGGTTTGCGGGTGCCGCGCAATGCATCATCCGACGTGGAAGAGTGTCGAGAACAGCTTGGGGTCGAGGCTGTCGGCGGCAAAAAGCGCTCCCTCCGTGAGGACAGAGACCGCATCGTGACTGTGCAGGCTTTCCTGATGGCTGGCCACGACGCGATAGTCGCCGACCCGCGGGTCCGCCTGCAATTGTTCCGCGAACAGCCGCGCCGCATCCTCGACAAAGATCGGATTGGCTGCATTGAGTTCCGCAAAGGCCTGTTCATCCTCACGTTTGACCATGACCTGCGTTTCGGTCGGCACGGCGCGGCGGCACATGTCGACCAGATCCTCAAACCACAGGCAGTCGCCGTCACGCAGTTCGACAGAGATCCGCGCCACGGAACGCTGCGAATGCGGCGTGGCCAGCTGACCACGCGTGCGGCGGGCATGTTCGCTCAACTCCAGCGAACAGGGACAGGTCGACGAATAGACATAGTCGAGGTGCATGACCTTGCGGCGCACCCCGTCGCGTTCGACCAGTTCCAGCGCGATATCGTAATACTGATAACCCGACAGGCCCGACCGCAGGCTTTCCACCTTCATCGGAAAGGAAAAGCGCATGTTGATGCGGGCATCAAAGCTGTCGAGGTCGGCCTTGTAATCGTCCAGCGCCGCCTCGATCACCTCAAAGCTGAAGGTCTTTTCCGAATGGACATAAAACGACCGCATGATGCGGCTCATGTTGATGCCCTTTTTGTCGGCCTCAAGGCTGACCGTCCCCGTTACCGAGGTTTCCAGCCGCAGATCGCCGTTGTCACGGGTGTGATACTGGATCGGCAGGCGAAAGTTCGAGATTCCCACATGCTGGATCGCCCGGTTCGCCCCGCGGATCAGCGAGGATGGGCCATTTTGCAGGTCCGGCAGCGACGCCTTGTAGGCGGAGTCGACGCGGAAATCCGCGGGATAGCTGTTCGACAGCGCCGGGTAGCTGTCCGGAGCGGCGTCGGGCGCAAGCCGTGCAACCACCGGGTCGAGCGCCGCGATCTCAGTGTCCTGAGCCTTTGACGCCCAACGCCGAAGGAGGGCGAGCGCCTCTGCCGCCTCCTCCTTGCTGGGTTTCCGGTCAATGTCCGGTGTGTGGATGTTCATGTCAGGTCCACCCCTTTCGCGCATGTCCTACAACCAGAGACCTAAGAACTGTTTACCGCAATTCCAATCTCATCAACTTATACGTCATTAAGATTGGACTGGATCACTCAGAGGCGGCACACCGGGATCAGACCGCGTCCAGTGCCCGCAGCACATCGTTCACAAGGTCCTGCGGATCCTCGATCCCGACCGAAAGCCGGATCATCCCGTCGCCGATCCCCAGCGCGGCCCGTTGATCGGGCTTCAACCGCTGATGCGTGGTGGTCGCCGGATGTGTGGCGATGGATTTTGCATCGCCGAGGTTGTTCGAGATGATCACGATTTGCAGCGCGTTGAGCAGACGAAAGGCTGCCTCCTTGCCGCCCGTGACCTCAAAGGACACCAGCGTACCGCCCGCCCCCAGTTGACGCTCCGCCAGCGCACGCTGCGGGTGGCTGGCATGGCCCGGATAGATCATCCGCGCCACCTTGGGGTGGCCGGTCAGCGCCTCGGCCAGCGCCACCGCGCCCTCAGTCTGGGCGCGCACCCGCAGGCCGACCGTTTCCAGCCCTTTGAGCATGACCCAAGCGTTGAACGGGCTCATCGAGCCGCCGGTGTGCTTCATGTACGGTTCGACAACGCCCCGGATGTGCGCGCGCGTCCCCAGGATCACACCACCCAGGCAACGGCCCTGCCCATCCACGTGTTTGGTCGTGGAATAGACAACCAGATCAGCGCCTTGCGCGATGGCCTTTGAGTAGACAGGCGTCGAAAAGACGTTGTCGACAATCACCGTCGCGCCGACCCTGTGCGCCAGAGTCGCCACTGCCTCGATGTCGACAAGTTCCAGCGTCGGGTTGGACATGCTCTCGAAGAAGACCGCCTTGGTGTCGGGGCGCAGCGCCGCCTCCCACTGCGCCAGATCGGCACCGTCGACAAAGGTCACATCGACCCCGAAGCGGGTCAGCACCTCTTCGACGATATACAGGCAGGACCCGAACAGGGCGCGAGCCGAAACCACATGGTCCCCCGCCTTCAGCATCGAGGTCAGCGCGCCACTGACCGCCGCCATGCCAGAGGCACAGGCAAAGCCGTCCTCCGCCCCTTCGAGCAGCGCCATACGCTCTTCGAACATGGCCACCGTGGGGTTGCCGTAGCGGGCATAGATAAACTCGTCCTCACCCGCCTTGAGAAAGCGCGCCTCTGCGGCCTCGGCCGTGTCATAGACAAAGCCCTGCGTCAGAAAGATCGCTTCGCTGACCTCCCCCCACTGGCTGCGTTTGGTGCCGCCATGTACGAGTTTGGTCGCCTTGCCAACTGATTGGCCGTTATCGATTGTCATGGGTTCTCTCCCAACAAAAAAGCCCCGATCGCGGTCAAGCGAAAGGAGCCTTCCGTCTGACCTCTTTAGCGGAATTTGAAAGGTCGACGCCCTCCGTGGCCCGCAATCCGGTAAACAAATCGCCACTGCGCTTGGCATAGAGCCGTTAAAAACACATTGCAAGTGCGTCACGCCAATGTAACCGGACCTTCACGATTTCGTCGCAGCCTTGGCTTAGCTCCTCGCACAAGATGTAGTGGGACGTTGCAATGCCAATGCTATGCGTCACCGTGACGGATTCCGACCCTCGCCTGCATGGCGACGGCCTGCCTTTACAGCCTGCGCTTGCCGCCGCCCTTGCGGCGGACACAGGGCCGGTCACGATCATGGTGCACGGATACAAATACCTGCCCGGACATCCTGTGCATTGCCCCCATGGATCGCTGCTGTCGCCGGAACCGCGCAACACCGGCCGGAAGATCGTTAGCTGGCCAGAGCGGCTGGGCCTGCACGGGCAGCACGGACAGGGTCTGGCGATTTCCTTTGGCTGGAAGGCGCGCGGCTCGATCTGGGCGGCGCACCGGCAGGCCAAGGCGGCGGGTCAGGCGCTGGCCACGCTGGTGCGCGACATCCGCCGATATGCGCCCTCCCGCCGCATCAATGTGATTGCCCATTCGCTGGGGGCGCGGGTTGCCCTGACGGCGGTGCGCGCTGGCGCGCCCGGCGCGATTTCTTGCGCGGTCCTGTTGGCGGCGGCAGAATACGGTGCCGCTGCCTGCGGTACACTGGACAGCGATGCCGGACGGCGGACCGAGGTTTTGAACGTCACCAGCCGCGAAAACGATCTCTACGATTTTGTGCTGGAATGGCTGGTTCCCCCGCAGCAGCGCGGCGACCGGATGCTGGGCCATGGCGGCCTGCGTCACCCGCGCATGGTCACCCTGCAACTGGACGACGCCCAAAGCCTTGCCGCCCTGCGCCGCGCGGGCTTTCCGATTGCCGCGCCGGAGCGTCTGATCTGCCATTGGTCGCCCTACCTGCGCGATGGCGTTTTCCCGCTGTATCGCGCGGTTCTGACCGGCGAGATGCCGCTGGACCGGCTGCGCGCCCTGCTGCCCGCGCAGTGCGCCCCTCGCTGGTCACGCCTGCGCCCGCGCCTGCCCCGACCGCAGATCCCGATGCTGCCCGCCGAGTAAGCGGCCGCTGGCCGAGCGCGGTCGGTTCGCGTTGATTTGAGTCACACGCGAAATGTCACCTGTTGCCTCTGCGGCACTCTAGGGCACAATATGGTGTATGGGCGCAATCAGTGGGGTGGAGTGTGGATTCCTTTCTCTTTCAGGCTTCTGTCTTTCTGCTTGCGGCGGTGATCGCGGTGCCTCTGGCCGCGCGGCTGGGGCTGGGATCGGTACTGGGCTACCTGTTGGCGGGGCTTGCGATCGGGCCGGGTCTGGGCCTTGTCGTCGATACGGCGGACATCCAGCACTACGCGGAGTTCGGCGTGGTCATGATGTTGTTCCTGATCGGGCTGGAGCTGGAACCCCGCGCGCTGTGGGACATGCGGCACCGCCTGATCGGGCTGGGCGGATTGCAGATTCTGCTGACGACCACCGCGATCCTTGCCGGGGCCATGGCGCTGGGTCTGAACTGGCAGACGGCGCTGGCCGTGGGCCTTGCACTTGCGCTGTCTTCTACCGCTATCGTGTTGCAAACGCTCAATGAAAAGAAACTGACGCAGACCAACGGCGGACGCTCTGCCTTTTCGGTGTTGCTGACGCAGGACATTGCGGTGATCCCCATGCTGGTGATCTTTCCGCTGCTGTCGGTGGCAGTTTTTGTCAGCCCCGCGCAATTCCTGAACAAGGTCGACGGCCACGCCGCCGACGAGGCGCACCATGCCAGCCTGTCGCTGGTCGAGGGGTTGCCCGGCTGGGGCGCGGCCCTTGTGACGCTGGGTGTGATCGCGGCGATCATCCTTGCCGGCATCTATGGCGCGCGGCCGCTGTTTCGCTATATCCACGCTGCCCGTCTGCCAGAGATGTTCACCGCCGTGGCGCTGCTGATCGTCATCGGCATCGCCTTTCTGATGATGCTGGTGGGCCTGTCCCCCGCCTTGGGCACCTTTCTCGCCGGTGTGGTGCTGGCCAACTCCGAGTTCCGGCATGAGCTGGAATCGGATGTGGAACCGTTCAAGGGGCTGCTTCTGGGCCTGTTCTTTATCACTGTCGGGGCCGGGATCGACGTCGGAGCACTGTTTGCCGAGCCGCTGACCATTCTGGGGCTGGCGCTGGCGGTGATCCTGATCAAGGGCGCGGTGCTATACGGACTGGGGCGCGGCTTTGGCCTGCGCAAGCGCGGGCTCTGGCTGTTTACGCTGGGTCTGGCTCAGGCGGGCGAATTCGGCTTTGTGCTAATCTCCTTTGGCCGCCAGCAAAACGTCTTTCCCGATGTGCTGGGCGACCGGCTTTTGCTGGTGATCGCCATGACCATGTTGATCACACCGCTGATGTTCCTGCTGTTCGACTATCTCAACAAGGGCTTCAGCAAGGTTGTCGACGACACCACCGAGGACACGATTGACGAGGAAGGTCCGGTCATCATCGCCGGGATCGGGCGGTTCGGACAGATCGTCAATCGTCTGGTGCGGTCGGCGGGCCACCGGACCGTGGTGCTGGACCATGACATCAAGACGATCCAGCTGATGCGGCGATTCGGGGTCAAGGGGTTCTTTGGTGATCCGACCCGACCGGAACTGCTGCATGCGGCGGGGATCGAAAGCGCGCGTGTTCTGGTGGCCGCGCTGGACGACCCCAAGGCCACGACCAAGCTGGTGGCCTATGCCCGCCGCATCCGTCCCGACCTGCATATTGTCGCCCGCGCCCGCGACCGGACGCATGTCTACGCGCTGTATCAGGCTGGGGCCAACGACATCGTGCGCGAAATGTTCGATTCCAGCCTGCGCGCCGGGCGCTACGTGCTGGAAAACGTCGGCATGACAGAGTTCGAGGCGGCCATCGCCGAAGAGACCTTTTACCACCACGACCGCAAGACCATTCAGGAACTGGCGGAATTGTGGGACCCTTCGGTGCCGCAGGCCGAGAACGCGGCCTATGTGGCGCGCTCCAAGGAGTTGGAGCGCGAGTTGGAGACGGAACTTTATACCGCCCTCACCGCGCGCGGAAAGCAGGACGCGGCCTGACCCTAGGCCGGAACAGGCGTTCAGGCGTACAGGCACAAAAAAAACCGCGCCCCCGTAGGGACGCGGTTCAGTGCGTTTAGATCTGCGGCAATTACGCGGCGCGCAGGCTCAAAACATCGTCCACCTGTTTCGCGGCGGCTGTCTCATCCCCCGAAACGGCGGCCACTTCGCGGGTCAGACGCTCCAGCGCGGCCTCGTACAGCTGACGCTCCGAATAGCTCTGCTCACGCTGATCGTCGGCGCGGTGCAGGTCGCGCACGACCTCTGCAATCGCGATCAGATCGCCCGAGTTGATCTTTTGCTCATACTCCTGAGCGCGGCGCGACCACATGGCGCGCTTAACCTTGGCCTTGCCACGCAGCGTTTTCATCGCCTCGTCCACCACATCGGGCGAGGACAGGGACCGCATACCAACTTCGGTGGCCTTGTGCGTCGGGACGCGCAGGGTCATCTTGTCCTTTTCGAAAGAAATCACAAAGAGTTCGAGGTTGATCCCGGCGATCTCTTGCTTTTCGATCGACACGATCTGGCCGACGCCATGCGCCGGATAGACAACGTAATCATTCGGACGAAAGTCAGCTTTTTTGGTCTTGGTCATGTAAGTCAGTCCTCGCAACTCAGCAGTTGACAGGCGACAAGAAAGACGACCGGGGACCGCAGGATTCCCGTTCATCTCATGTCATACAGTCTGGTTATGCCTCGAAAGGCCGATGGGCTTTGCGCCACGCACGTGCATTACTCATGTGAAACATATGTATAGCACAGAATGCGACCGCATCCTAGCGCCGTCGCAAATCGTCAGAAACGCCCACAAGAACAGCCACTTGAGGAACCAACCTCATGCGGCGGCGCAGCAGGTGCCCCGAATCAATTCAGCCGCCTTCGCCCGGTGCCTCGGAAAAGTACTTGTCGAGCTTACCGGTCTCACCGTCGCGATCCTCTGCCTCTGGCAGCGGATCTTTCTTGGTGATGATCACAGGCCACATTTCAGCATACTTGCGGTTGAATTCAACCCATTTCTCCATGTCCGGCTCGGTGTCCGGCCGGATCGCGTCCGCAGGGCATTCCGGCTCGCAGACGCCACAGTCGATGCATTCGTCGGGGTGGATCACCAGCGCGTTCTCACCCTCATAGAAACAATCCACCGGACATACCTCGACGCAATCCGTGTATTTGCAGGCGATGCAGTTGTCGGTGACGACGTAGGTCATGAGGCTCTCGTTCCTGGCGGCGTAAGTTTGGCTCTAGCTAATCCAGCAACGGCCATCATTCAAGCGCCGAAGGGCGCGACTTGTCGTACTGGCGGCGGTCCTTCTTGGTCGGACGTCCGCCGCCGTCATAGCGCGGGGTGTCCGGTTGCCGTTCTTTCGGGACCGGGGGCGACAGATCCTCGTACAGCGCCTGCGCCTCGGGGGCCGGGCCGCGCCGCTCGCCCAATGCGATGACTCGGATCACCCGCACATCGCGGGCCTGCGGAAAGGTCAGCACGTCGCCGGGGGACACCATGTAGGCGGGTTTGGCCACCGGCACGCTGTTCACGCGGCAATGCCCGCCCTGCACCGCCTTGGCCGACAGCGAGCGCGTTTTGAAGAAACGCGCATGCCACAGCCATTTGTCGAGGCGGATCTTGAGGGCGGGGTCAGCCAATCACGTCTTGTCCTTCAGCCCCATAAGCGCCGCCGCAAAGGGGTTGTCCGGGTCGATGGGCTTTTCCTTGCGGGGCGGGCGCGCCTCAAAGCTCTTGCCGCCCTCGTGCTTGGGCGGTCTGCCCTTGCCCTTAGGTTTGCCGCCTTTGCCGCGCGGCCGGTCGCCGCCTTCGCCACCCTTGTTGCCACGCTGCGGACGCCCGCCGCGATCCCCCTTGGGGGCCTCGCCGCCGCGGGCCTCGCGCCGGGGTTTGTTGCCGCCCGCGCCGCGCCGCTGGGTGTTGCCGCGATTGCCGCCCCATGTGAAGGCATAGAATACCTCCAGCTCTGGCCCGGCCAGCGCCTCGTCCGGGGCTGTCCCCGGCAGGATTTCCTCTTCGGGGGTGTCGGGCACCGGGGTTTCGGTCACGGGCTCTGCCGGTTCGGCAGAAATGGGCGCCTCTCCCTGATCTTCCAGTCTGGCCACCGGCTCGGCCACATCCGCAGGGGCCGGTGTCTCAGCCGCATCAGGTGTCACGCCTGTCGGTTCCTCGGCGGCGGCATCCATCACCGGTGTGTCATCCGCAGGCGCACCGGCCTCTGTCGCCACAACCGCATCCACCGGTTTCACCTTGGCGCGTTCGCCCTTTTCGGCGCGATAGCCCAGCCCCTGCATCAGGTCGGCGAACTGCTCCAGCGTCATGCCGGTGATCGACAGCATGTCGGGCTTGGCCTCGAACCCGCCGCGGCTGTCTTCGGCGCGCAGCATGTCGGCCAGACGTTCCAGCATGTCGATCCGGATCGCGCGCGCGCCCGCCTTGCGGTAGCCCGCCAGCGAATAGTGCTGCGCGGGAACCTCATCGATATTGGGCACGGTCACCAGACCCGGCGGCGGCGCCTCGGGGAATTCGTCCAGCCCATTGGCCAGCGACCACAGCACCAGCCGCAGCCGGGTCGGCGCGGGCTTCAGCAGCAGCGGCATGAAAATCGTGTATTGCCCGAAGCGCACGCCATGTTTGCGCAGCGCACCGCGCGCGTCCTGATCCAGCGCCTTGACGTCATCGGCGATCTGGGCGCGCGGAATCACGCCCATCGCCTCGACCAGTTGAAAGGCAAAGCCGCGCGACAGCCCGGTCAGCGTCTCGTCGTCGCGCATCTTCAGCAGCGGCTCGAACAGCGCGGCGATCTTGCGGTCCATGAAATGCTGCAAGCGACGCTCGACCTTGCCAGCCACATCCGGCCCGGCTTCTTCGTCGACAAAGGCCACCACGCGGGGTTTCAGCGCATCGTCGCCCTTGGCAAGTTTACCGACCGCCTGGTTGCCCCACATCAGGCCGCCCTGCTCGGTAAAGTCGATCTCGGTGTCCGGTGCATTGTAGAACCGGTCCGCGCGCAGATGGAAATGCGGCGTCAACGCTTGCAGGCTTGCCTGCCGCAGCGTCTTGGCCTCTTGCCCGGTTGCCTCTTTGTCCTGACGGAACCGGAACCCTTCGAGCCGTCCGACGAGATGGCCCTCGACGGTGACTTCGCCTTGATCGTTTACTTCGGCCAAGAGGGCCTCCTTCTGTTTCAACCGCCGCAACAGCACAGAGGTGCGGCGGTCTACAAATCTTTGCGTCAGACGCTCGTGCAGGGCATCCGACAGGGCGTCTTCTACAGCGCGAGTCCGCCCGCGCCAATGGTCTTCATCCCCAACCCAGCCTTTGCGCTGAGCGACATATGTCCATGTGCGGATATACGCCAGCCGTTTCGACAATGTGTCAATGTCGCCATCGGTCCGGTCGATCCGATTGACCTGCCGGGCCATGAAATCATCGGGAACGCCGCCTCGCTGGTGCAGATGCCCGAAGATAACGCTTAACAGGCCCGCATGTTCCGCCGGAGAGATTCCGCGAAAATCAGGGATTCGGCAGACATCCCACAGCAACTGCACCGACACCGCGTCAGAGGCCCGCGCCCGCACCTCTGCCTCGCTGGCCAAGGCGCGCAAGGCGCGCAGGTCGTCGGATTCGCGGGTCTTGGTCAGGGTATCGTGGTCCGGGCTGACATCCAGACTGGCCTCCAGCGCGTCGATGGACCCAAACCGCAGAGCCGCAGACCGCCATTGCAGCTTTTTCAGCGGGGTAAAGCTGTGGTTGCAGATCGCCTCGGCCCAGTCGTCGGGAAGCTGCCCGGCATCGCCGGTGACGCCAAAGGTGCCATCCGACATGCCCCGCCCCGCGCGCCCGGCAATCTGCGCCAACTCGTTCGGCTGCAAGGCGCGCATCCGCCGACCGTCGAATTTGGTCAGCGAGGAAAAGGCGACATGGTTGATGTCCAGATTCAGGCCCATGCCGATGGCATCGGTCGCCACGAGGTAATCGACCTCGCGGTTCTGATACAGTTCCACCTGCGCGTTGCGCGTGCGCGGGCTCAGCGCGCCCATGACCACCGCAGCCCCGCCCTTCTGGCGTTTCAGCAATTCCGCGATGGCATAGACGTTATCGACCGAAAAGCCGACAATCGCGGTGCGCGCGGGCAGTCGGCTGATCTTTTTCGATCCGGTATAGACAAGCTGGCTCATCCGTTCGCGGCGGACGTATTCCACCCCCGGCACCAGCGCCGAGATCGGGCCGCGCATGGTGTCGGCCCCCAGAAACAGCGTTTCATGGGTGCCGCGCATCCGCAGCAGGCGGTCGGTAAAGACATGGCCGCGCTCTGGGTCGGCGCACAGCTGGATTTCGTCGATGGCAACAAAATCGGTGCCCATGCCCTCTGGCATCGCTTCGACAGTGCAGACCCAGTACTGGGCGCGCGGCGGCACGATACGTTCCTCGCCGGTGACCAGCGCCACCACGGACGGGCCGCGAATGGTCACGATCTTGTCATAGACCTCGCGCGCCAGCAGGCGCAGCGGCAGGCCGATGATGCCGCTGCGATAGCCAAGCATGCGCTCGATGGCGTAATGGGTCTTGCCTGTGTTGGTCGGGCCCAGAACGGCCGCGATCCGCGATCTCTGGGCCATGGGGCCGCCTATATTTCGGGCGTCGCGCCCCAGCCAGAGCCGCGCCCGTCCGCCTCGTCAGAGTGTGATGCCGATGGCCTCACGTTCGAGCCGTTCCATCGCCTTTTCAACGTTGGGATCATGCGGCCTGAGTTCAAGTACCTTCTCGTAGGCGCGATAGGCAAGGCCGGTTTTGCCGACCCTCTCGTTGATCGCTCCGACCCCGCGCAAGGCCGCGAAATGGTTGGGGTTCAGCGCCAGAACATGTTCCAGCGCATCCATCGCCGGGCCAAACCGCTCTGCCTCGAAATAGGCCAGCGCCAGCCCGTGCCAGCCTTCGGCGAAATCCGGCGCATGGTCGGTCAGGGCGTGGAAATGTTCGATCGCGGCGGCGGTATTCTTGACGTCCAGCGCATCCCGTCCGCGTTTCAACAGCAAGTCCATGCTGGCCGAACCGGACTTTGACCACTCTGAGATGATCTGATTCTCAAGCCGTTGCGCGGCCACCTCCGTCTCGGCCTGCAACAGTTCCTGAAGCAACGCCTGCGCCCTGTCCTGTGCCCGCCCAAGGGAAGGTAGGGAAATCATGACTAGGGCGCAAAATGCCGCGAGGATACGTTTGTATTCCATAATTGCCGTCCTCATAACTTGGGTTGAGTGTAGCGCCTGTGCGCCGGTTTTCCAGCGCACGTTTATGAGAGAAAGCCGAGGAGCAAAAATGAGCGACACTGTTAACGCGGCCGTAACCGCCCTGAATGAAAAAATGGGCGGTAGCGGGTTCGACGGCACCGCGAAAATGACCATCGAAGATGAAGGCAGCCTGATCATTGATGAAAACGGTGCCCATGCCGGTGATGAAGAGGCCGATGTCACCATGACAGCCAGCGCAGAAACCTTTGAGGCTATCGTCAGCGGCGACCTCGACCCAACCTCGGCCTTTATGTCGGGCAAACTGGCCATCGACGGCGACATGTCCGCCGCCATGCGCCTTGCACAGGTTCTGGCCTGATGAACGCCTCTCCCGCGCCATTCCATGCCGACCTCGCTGAGGGTCCGGCCGACTCCCGCGCCTGGTGGATGACCACCTCGGACGGGTTGCGCGTGCGCATCGCGCATTACGCCAGTCAGGGGGCGCGGGGCACGGTGCTGATGTTTCCCGGACGCACCGAATACGTCGAAAAATACGGTCGTGTGGCCCGTGTCCTGTCGGACGCGGGCTATCACACGCTGGCCATAGACTGGCGCGGTCAGGGGCTTGCCGACCGGATGCTGGACGAACGCCGCACCGGCCATGTCGGCGTGTTTGAGGACTACCAGCGCGATGTTGCCGCGATGACCCGGCTGGCGGATGATCTGGGCCTGCCGGGGCAGCGCCATCTGATCGCCCATTCCATGGGCGGCTGCATCGGCTTACGCGCGATTTATGACGGGCTCGATGTGGCCTCTTGCGTCTTTACCGGGCCGATGTGGGGCATCCGCATCGCCGATCCGGTGCGCCCCGCCGCATGGGCGATCTCGCGCATGTCGAAAACCGTCGGATTGGGGCACCTCTTTGCCCCCGGAACCGGCGTGGACAGCTATGTCGCCTCCAACGCCTTTGCCGAAAACCTGCTGACCACCGACCCCGAAAGCTGGGACTACATGCGCCGTCAGGTGCTGGCGATCCCGGAACTGCAACTGGGCGGGCCGTCCCTGCACTGGCTGCATGAGGCGCTGGCCGAAACGCGGCGCCTGACCCGTCTGCCCTCGCCGCAGCAACCCTGCATCTGCTATTGCGGCACCAATGAGCGCATCGTCGATATCGACCGGATTCGCTCTCGTATGGCGCGTTGGCGCAACGGGCGGCTGGACATGGTCGACCGGGGGGAACACGAAATCCTGATGGAAGGATCGCTGATCCGTGAACGTGTCCTGACCGAAATCGTCGCCCACTTTGACAACGCCGGTGACCAGACGGCGCTGCGGGCCTGACCCGCAGCATCCCCGCGGGTCAATCGCCGATATCGTGAACCAAACGCGCCGCCTCTGCCGCGCCCTGTCGCAGCCATGTGTGTTCCGACGCGATGCAAAAGATGTTGACGCCATAGGCTGTCGCCCAGTCCTGCGCCGCTGCCCCGGTGCCGACAAAGCTGGCATAGCCCTTTCCCGCCGCCCGGCAGGCCGCGCCCACGCGGGTCAGGGCCTCTTTCACCTCGGCATTGTCGGTATTGCTGTGGCCATAGCCCACCGACAGGTCCGCCGGGCCCAGAAACAGCCCGTCCACCCCCTCGACCGCCGCGATGTCCTCGCAGACCTCTACCGCCGCCGGTTCCTCGATCTGGGCCAGCACCACCGTTTCCTCCCGGCTTTGCACCAGCAACTCGGGCATGGTGCGGGTGGCATAGCCCGCCCAGCGCGTTGATCCGGCATAGCCGCGCCCGCCAAGGCCAAAGCGCGCCGCTCGGGCCACCGCCTGCGCCTGTTCCACCGTCTCGACATGGGGGACGACAACGCCCACCGCGCCATAGTCCAGCGCTTGCAGGATTTCGCGCGGGCTGGCGTCGCCGACCCGCACCATCATCGGGAAATCCAGCGCCCGCGCCACCGCCACGCAGGCGTCCAGCGCCGCCCGGTCAAACGGCGCGTGTTCCGCATCCAGACAGACAAAATCCAGCCCCGACTGCGCCAGCACCTCGATCACCGGGATCGAGGGCGTCTTGACGAATGTCCCCGCCAGCGGCGCGCCGCTCAGTACCTGTTTTCTGAAATCCGCAAAACCCATGCCACCCTCCTGTTTGCGGGGCACCCTTGCGCAAGCATCTGCCGGGACGCAAGGGCACCCTTGCTGGCCTGCGCGAAAAAACCGCCTATCCTCAGCTTCATGTCAAAGCGCGTTCTCACCTTTACCGACCGGGGCATCTATTGCCCCGCAGGCGATTTTTACATCGACCCATGGCGTCCGGTGGACCGCGCGCTGATCACTCACGGCCACGCAGACCACGCCCGTCCGGGCCACCGGGCCTATCTGGCCACCACCGGCGCGCTGCCGGTCATCCGTCACCGTCTGGGTGAGATCAACGCCGAGGAGATCGCCTATGGCGCGGCGCGCATGATCGGCGGCGCGCGGGTGTCCTTTCACCCCGCAGGCCACCTGCCCGGCTCCGCCCAGATCCGGGTCGAGGTCGGCGGGCAGGTCTGGGTGGCCTCCGGCGACTACAAGACCGCCGCCGACGGGCTGTCCGAACCGTTTGAGCCGGTGCCCTGCCACGCCTTCATCACCGAATGCACCTTTGGGCTGCCGGTCTTTACATGGCCGTCGCAGGACACGGTCGCGGCCCAGATCAACACATGGTGGGCGGACAACGCCGCACAGGGCCGCGCGTCGCTATTGGGGGCCTATTCGCTGGGCAAGGCACAGCGCCTGCTGTCGCTGCTGGAACCGCAAGGCCCGATCCTGACCCACGGCGCGGTCGAGGCCACCAATGCCATCCTGCGCGCGCAGGGCTACCCGCTGCCCGCCACCATCCCCGTCACGCCCGACACAGAGGTCAAGGCGCACAAGGGCGCGCTGGTCCTTGCGCCGCCCTCGGCGTTCGGCAGCGCATGGGCGCGCCGCTTTGGCCCTGCCGCCACCGGGTTTGCCTCTGGCTGGATGCGCCTGCGCGGCATCCGCCGTCGCCGGGCGATGGACCGTGGCTTTGTCATCTCGGATCACGCCGACTGGCCCGGACTGCATCAGGCGATCAAGGCCACCGGGGCGGAAAAGATATATGTAACGCATGGTTACACGGACATCTTCTCACGCTGGTTAAAGACCCAAGGCTATGATGCCGAAATTGTCCCGACAGAATTCGGCGGCGAGGAAGAGCCGTCATGAAACGCTTTGCCGCCCTCTTTGCCGCCATCGACCAGACCACCAAAACCAGTGTAAAAACAAAGGCTATGGCCGATTACTTCAGCCATGCGCCCGACAGCGACAAACTCTGGTGCATCGCGTTGTTTTCAGGCCGCCGCCCGAAACGCGCCGTCACCACCACCGACTTGCGCACATGGGCGGCAGAGCGCGCGGGCATCCCGCTCTGGCTGCTGGAAGAATCCTATCCCATCGTCGGCGATCTGGCCGAAACCCTTGCCCTGATCCTGCCGCCGCCCACGCAGACCTCAGACCACAGTCTGAGCCACTGGATCGACGTTCTGCGCGCCCTGCACGACGTCCCTCTGGAGAACCGCAAACCCCGCATCCTTGACGCATGGGACCGTCTGGATACCACCGAACGGTTCCTGTTCAACAAACTCATCACCGGCGGCTTCCGCATCGGCGTCAGCCGCAAGCTGATGACCCGCGCGCTGGCGCAGGCCACCGGACAGCCAGAGGCCACCCTTGCGCACAAGCTGATGGGCGGATGGACGCCCGAGACCACCAGCTACCACGCGCTGATCGAGGCCGAAGACCCCGCCGCCGATCAAAGCCGCCCTTACCCGTTTTATCTGGCCCACCAGCTTGACGGTGCGCCCGACGCGCTGGGGGATCCCGCCGACTGGCAAGCGGAATGGAAATGGGACGGCATCCGTGGGCAGGTGATCCTGCGCGACACCGCCTACCACGTCTGGTCACGGGGCGAAGAGTTGATGACCGACCGTTTCCCCGAATTTGCCCGCGCGGTCGATTTCCTGCCACCGGGCACCGTTCTGGACGGTGAGATTGTCGCCTGGGACGGCTCGCAACCGCTGCCCTTCAACACGCTGCAACCGCGCATCGGGCGCAAGACCGTGCCGAAAAAACTGCTGCGCGAGGCGCCGGTGATCCTGCTGGCCTACGACCTTCTGGAACACAATGGGCGTGACCTGCGCGATGCGCCGTTGGCGCAGCGCCGCGCCACACTGGACGCCCTGCTGGCCGACCTGCCAGAGGATGCCCCCATCCGCCCCTCGCCCATCGTGCCCTTTTATACATGGGCCAGTCTTGCCGACACCCGCGCCAAGGCCCGCGACATGCGCGCCGAAGGGCTAATGCTGAAACGCACATCCAGCCCCTACCTGTCAGGCCGCAAGAAAGGCGACTGGTGGAAATGGAAGCTGGACCCGCTGACCGTCGACGCGGTCATGATCTACGCCCAGCAAGGCCACGGCCGCCGCGCCACCCTGTTCACCGATTTCACCTTTGCCGTCTGGCAGGGCAACGATCTGGTGCCCTTCACCAAGGCCTATTCCGGCCTGACCGACAAGGAATTCGAACAGATCACCCGCTGGGTCCGCAAGAACACGCTGCAACGGTTTGGCCCGGTGCGGCAGGTCCGCCCCGAACATGTGTTCGAGATCGCCTTTGAGGGCATCCACGAAAGCCCCCGGCACAAGTCCGGCCTTGCGCTGCGCTTTCCCCGCATGGCCCGCTGGCGGCAGGACAAATCTGCCCAGGACGCCAACACGCTGGACGATCTGCGTGCGCTGCTTGCCGCCTACGGCTGAAACATTCCGCGATTATCGCAGGGTCCGGTATTGCGGACTGGCAGCGGCTGGATCTAAGTGGCTAACCTTGGCGCAATTAAATCAAGGCATTGCTTCTCATGGTCCGTTCCGCGCTTCTTACGCTTGGTCTTCTCTGGCCCGCCGCCCTGTCGGCCCAATCCGTCAGCTTTGAGGGCACGCTTGCTCTTGGGACAACGGACATTGCCGGTGGATCGGGCATCGGTGTCATCGACGCCACCGCGACCATTCCGCTGACCCGGCGCTATCCGCTGACATTTGAGCTGGGGGCCTATCTCTTTGGCCTCGACGGCAAGCGCCCGCATGAAACCTATGGCGCCTTTGTCTGGGATGACACATGGCGCGTGGGCGTCGTGCGCCCGGCCTTCGATCAGGTGCTGCCGTCGGTCTTTGCCCGTGCCGCGCCCTATCTGGCGTATGAGCGCGCCGAATACACCCGCGCCCATGCCACAGTCGAGGCGATGCGCCGCACGGCGGTGCCTTGGGGCATATCGTGGCAACAATCCTTCGGGCAGACCGACGTCGCTGTCTCTTTGCACGACGCGAACAAGGGCAATTTCCGCTCTGCCTCCATCGCTCTGACCTATCACGGGGCAGGCTGGCAACTGGCCGCTGCGGTGGAAACCGTGACCGAGGATGATTTCACCCATGAGGGGATCAACGCCAAACTGGGCGCGCGTTTCGACATGGGGCAGATGGATGTGGGCATCACCTACCTGCACCCGGATGCCAACGACACACCCGATGCGCTGGCGCTGGACGTTGTCTTTCCGGTGTCTTCGCGGGTCGACATGCTGGCCTTTGGAGAGATCACCGACAAGGGCAAGGACGACGCCTATGGCCTTGCGCTGGATTACAAGGTCCGGGGCGATTCCAGCGTCTTGTTCGCCGTCACCGATGGTGCGCGCGACAGCGCCGTGCACCTGACGCTGGAACGGCGCTTCTGACAGGCGTCGCCCCCCGGCCCGCTGCGGGACATAGGGGCGACGGTATTGGCGTGAGGCCAGACGGTCGCCCCGCGTCAGTCGCAGGAGGCTTCGAACCCGATCATGCCTTCGCCGATCCCGGTCACCTGCAAGGTGCAGGATTTGTCACCGGACTCCACGCCAAGGCGGCTGTCCGCCGAGACCTGCTGGGTCTGGACACCGTTCACCGCTATGCGCGCCGTCCGGGCGTCGCTGTCCACGCTGGACACAAAAACCCGCACCGCCCCGTCCGCAAGGCTGACCGCATGTCCCGGCGCCACGCCATCGTCCGGCGCTGTCAGCGCCGGAGGCGGCGGCAGCACCCCGCAGTCGGACCCCAGCGTGACACCCTGACCGTTCAGAGCCTCGACCGTGACCGTACAGTCGGACCGGCCCATCGACACCTTGGTCGAACCACCGGCCCCCAAGGTCACAAGCCCGCCATTGACCGACAACCGCACCGCGCCGCCTGACGGATCAATGCGCGAGACAAAGGCCCGCACCGCGCCTTCCGCAAACAGCGCCGTGTCGCCAACCCCCAGTGCCCCCGCCAGCATGGTGTCGTTGTCGGACGCGGATTTGGCGGGGGCCGCTGGCCCCGCATCGTCCGTCCCCGCCATTGCGGTTACTGCCGCGCGCGCGTTTTTCTCGATGCCTGCGGACAGATCGGCCAGAGTGGCCTTGAGGGTCTCGGCCTGCGCGGCCGAAGATTTCGCGATCTCGTTGCCCAGCGCGGTGCTCAGGCTGTCCAGCTTGGCGGTCATCTCCTTGGACAGGCCCGCCGTAACCGCCGTCAAGTCGGGCGCATTCTCCGCCAGACCGGCCTCCAGTGCATCCAGACGCTTTTGCAGGGCGGCAAGCTGCTCTTCATGGGACTTGGCTGCCTTTTGCGCCACTTCCTGCGCCGGAACCACCGTATCACCCAGAACCTTGCGCAGATCCTCGGAACTGTCGGACCCGCTGAACGCGACCCCGGCCAGCGCCCCGACCACAAGGCCACCCGCCCCGTAAAGTATTGAGGTATTTGACATGCTGAAATCTCCTCCCTGAATTGGATAATCGCATCTTCCCTGTCGGAAGCTTAACGAGAGTCCCGCGCCAACCCGAAACCTTTTCTGCGTCAAGACCTCCAAAATTATTGTGTGCCGGTTGCCTTCGCGCACGGTCGCCCCCTATGTGAAGGGCAATGACAAGAGAGGGCCGCATGCGCACGTTCGCCAAAAAACCGCTTTTCGATGCCAACCCCAGCGCCGGGGGCAAGGATCTGGGCGATCTGCCCGAATGGGACCTGACCGATCTTTACCCCTCGCCCGACGCGCCGGAACTGAAGCGCGACCTCGACTGGCTGGAGGACGCCTGCCGCAGCTTTGCCGACGACTATGAGGGCAAGCTGGACACGCTGGACGCCGACGCCTTTCTGACGCTGGTGCTGCGCAACGAAAAGATCTCGGCGGTTGCAGGACGCATCATGTCCTTCGCCGGTCTGCGCTATTACCAGCTGACCACCGACGCCGAGCGCGCCAAGTTCCTGTCCGACTGTCAGGAAAAGATCACCAACTACACCACCCCGCTGGTGTTTTTCTCGCTTGAGGCGAACCGCCTTGGCGACGATCACTATGAGACGCTCTTTGCCGCCAACGCCGACCTGAACCGCTACAAACGCGCCTTTGACCGGATGCGCGCGATGAAGCCCTATCAACTGTCCGATGAGCTGGAAAAGTTCCTGCACGATCTGGGCGTTGTGGGCGACGCGTGGGAACGGCTGTTCGATGAAACCATCGCCGGGCTGACCTTTGAGGTCGACGGCGAGGATCTGAACATCGAGGGCACGCTGAACCTGCTCACCGATCAGGACCGCAGCAAACGTGAAGCCGCCGCCGTTGAGCTGGCCCGCGTCTTTGCCGACAACGTCAAGACCTTCGCCCGCGTCCACAACACGCAAACCAAGGAAAAAGAAGTGCTGGACCGTTGGCGCGGGATGCCCACCGCCCAGACCGGCCGCCACCTGTCCAACGATGTCGAACCCGAGGTGGTCGAGGCGCTGCGCAACGCCGTTGTCGCCGCCTATCCGCGCCTTTCGCACCGCTACTATGAGCTGAAGCGCAAGTGGCTGGGTCTGGACGTGATGCAGGTCTGGGACCGCAACGCGCCGCTGCCATTGGAAACCGACCGCGTTGTCGGCTGGGACGAGGCGCGCGAGATGGTGATGAGCGCCTACACCGCGTTCGATCCCCGCATGGGCGAGATCGCGACACCGTTCTTTGACAAGGGCTGGATCGACGCGGGCGTGAAACCGGGCAAGGCGCCGGGGGCTTTTGCCCATCCCACCGTCACCGACGTCCACCCCTACGTGATGCTGAACTACCTTGGCAAACCGCGCGACGTGATGACCCTTGCGCATGAACTGGGCCACGGCGTGCATCAGGTGCTGGCCGCCGATCAGGGCGAAATGCTGTCGTCCACGCCCCTGACGCTGGCCGAAACCGCCAGCGTGTTCGGCGAGATGCTGACCTTCCAGAAGATGCTGGAGAACGCCAAAAGCGACAAGGAACGCAAGGTCCTGCTGGCGGGCAAGGTCGAGGACATGATCAACACGGTTGTGCGCCAGATCGCCTTTTACGACTTCGAGTGCAAACTGCACGCTGCGCGGCGCGGCGGCGAACTGACCCCGGACGACATCAACGCCCTGTGGATGTCGGTGCAGGCCGAAAGCCTTGGCGAGGCGTTCGAGTTCATGGACGGCTATGAGACCTTCTGGTGCTACATCCCGCACTTCGTCCACTCACCCTTTTATGTCTACGCCTATGCCTTTGGCGACGGATTGGTGAACGCGCTTTATGCCGCCTATCAGGAACAGCCCGAGGGCTTTCAGGACAAATATTTCGACATGCTCAAGGCGGGCGGATCGAAGCATCACAAGGACTTGCTGGCCCCGTTCGGACTGGACGCCAGCGACCCCAAATTCTGGGACAAGGGCCTGTCGATGATCGAGGGCTTTATCGAGGAACTCGAAGCGATGGAATAACCCCCCGGCCCCTGCGCGGTCACCGCGCAGGGGCCGATTTTGCCATGATACGCGTCCAGCCGGGGAAGCCGTCGTGGATATTCCCCGTTCCGTTACGGAAGCGGTTGATAGGATCAAGCCATTCCAACACCAATTCGGAAAGGTATTTTAGATGTCCTGCAAACTTTTGCTGTCCGCATCCCTCGTTTCGATTTTTGTCGCCGCCAGCGCCCAGGCGGATGACTTTGAGAAATGTTCCATCACGCCTGTCGATCAGGTCGGATTCATCGACACCTTCACCACAGCGGATGAATGTGTCGCCGCCTGCAAGACCACAGAGGGCTGCGACAGCTGGACCTTCCGTCCGCACAGCTTTGATGCCTCGATGCCCGGTCAGTGCAAGCTGATCAAAGGCGTGTTCAGCCGCGAAGAGTCCGCCAAGGTCTTTTGCGGCGAGATGTGATCGCCCCTGCCGGTCGCCGGTTGTCCGGTGACCGGCTGCCGTGACCGGGGGAAACCCCATGCCTTTTTGGTCTCTGACAGGAGCCCCGTATGAGATCGTTACGCCTTTTGGCACTGTCCGCTTTTCTGGGCCTGACCGCCCTGCCCGGTTTCGCTCAGGACAGCTATCCCGCCGCTGGTTCACAAATCGAACTGGAAGGCACCAAATGGATCGTCGCAGGCGCGGGCACCATGGCGATGGACTACACCGCCACCGGCGAAAGTCTGGCCGTCTACATCAACGAACCCCATGGCTGGACCGCCGTGATGACCCTTGTGCCCGATGCCGGTCAGACGGTCGCGCTGGACCCCGCCGCGCCGATGCTCTGGATCGACGGCGCGGAATACAAGCCGTTCGCCGGCAACGGCTACCTGTTGAAGACAGGCAAGGGCAAACCCTTCATGTTGCTGGAATACGACCGCGCCGCCAACTGATCCGCTCAGCCGCCCAAACGGCCGCAAAAGTCGCGCGCGTGATCTTCGCGCGTGCCTTCGTCCGGCAGAAGGCGGCATTCCCCCGGCGCGGTCTTGGGGTTGAAATTATGCGGCGTATAGGACCAGGCCACACAGCCCTCTGTTTGTTCACAAAACGCCAGACAGGCCTCCGGTCCGACCAGTTCATAACTGTACTCGATCACGCTGCCGGTGGGGTACAGCTTGCAGCCGTCTTCGGCGGCGGCGGACACGGCAGACAAGCCCATGCCAAAGCAGATGGTCAAGAAAATCGGACGCATCAGAAAAGTCCTATCCAAAGGGGATCCTAAAGGTTCAATGCCCGCTCAGGATGCGCCAAAAAACACCGGGGTCAAGCTGTGCGGTCCGCAACACCGCTGTGGATTCACCCTTTTCCAGTCCTGCGCGCAGGCTTTGGCAGGCAGTCGCCACAGCGACCTTGATCGCGCCGTCCGCCGGTCATCCACTGGCCAGACCTTGACAAAATGCGCCAAGCCCTAGCTCAAGCCTAGTTTTAGGATGCTTTGCCATGACCTGTATACAGTCCCGTCTCCTGACCCTGCTCGCCGCCCTGATCGCGTTTCCCGTCTGGGCCGCGCAGGGGTTCACCTTTGACAGCATCGACGGCGGCACCCTGTCGCTGGATGACTGGCAGGGCCGCCCGGTTCTGGTGGTCAACACCGCCTCGCGCTGTGGCTTTACCCCGCAATACGACGGCCTTCAGGCGCTGTACGACCGTTACCGCGACCGCGGCCTGATCGTGCTTGCGGTGCCCTCCAACGACTTCCGGCAGGAACTGTCCACCGCAGAAGAGGTCAAAGAGTTCTGCGCCGTCAACTTTGACCTCGACATGCCGATGACCGACATCACCCCGGTCCGGGGGCCGCAGGCGCATCCGTTTTACCGCTGGGTCGCGCAACAGTCCGGGTTCACCCCGGCGTGGAACTTCAACAAGGTGCTGATCGGCCCCGATGGCCAGATCACAGCCACATTCGGCTCTGCCACCCGGCCGCTTTCCACCCAGATGACGCGCGCCATCGAGGCGACGCTGAAATGAAAACGCCCCGGCCATGACCGGGGCGTCGTCAAAAAACGGCTGGCCGTCAAAGCCAATCAGGCGCGCAGGATGCCATAGATCTCATCCTTGAGAGACGCACGCTGCTTGCGCAACTGATCCTCGGCCAGATGCTCCATTGGCTCCACATTGGTTTCGGCCCGGTGCACCTGCCGATTGATCTCATGGTATTCATCCGCCAGCTTGGCGAAATGTGCGTCCGACTGTTTCAGCTTGTGCATCTTGTCTGCGAACTCGGGGAATTCTTCGGACAGTTCGTGCGGTGTGTGCGACATTGGCGTCTCCATCTGGTCTGCTTGCACACCAACTTGCACATGCCGTGATCACACACCTTGACCGGGATCAAATCCGCGCAGGCAATACATTTTTTAGCGCCAGAAAACCCGCCCGGTCAGTGATGCGCCCGCCGCCATCCGGCATCCTGCGCCTCTGCCTCGGAACAGAACCAGCGTTCGCCCTTGGCCAGATTGATCCGGGTCGCGCCGTACCACGCCTGCCCCGGCATATGATAGATATGCGCGTCACCCCGGTTCGAGATATTGCCCTTGATCACGCAGCCCTCTGGCGCGCTGGCAAGGTGCTGCGCGTCATGGCCGCGCCGCGTCGCCTTGCGGAAATCCGCAGGCGATTCCACCCCCGCCCCGTGCAGCCCCGCGCCGCGTCGCGCCGCCTCCGCCTGTTGCGGCAGGTAGTCAGGGGAATAGCGCACATAGGCAAAGGCCAGCCCGCCCCGCACCAGCGCCGCCCCCAGATCCTCACCCGCAACCGCGCAGCGGGCGACGGTGCGCCCGTATTTGTCCATGTCCACGGCCGCGCACCGGGCGTTGCGCCCGTCAAAGCGCGCCCGCACCTCGCCAGTGATCCAACTGCCACAAGGCCACATGGGCGCGGTCCGGTTGCCGCAGAACTGGCCGTTTTCCGGGGCGTCGATCCCGTGCAGGCGAATGCGTGTCTCGCCAATCGCAACCGTATCGCCGTCGATGACCCGCAAAGGACCGCTCAGGTCCGCCAAAGCGACCGAGGCCAGAGACGAAAGAACAAGTGCGAAACAAAACCTTAACATCTCGTTAAGATCTGTGCGCGCCCGCCCGTTTTCAAGTCATTTGTTAACGAAAGGTTAACCGCCGCCAGACGTGGTTAACGATTTCACCGCTGCGCGGTCTCCCACTGCGGATGCACCCAAGGCTGCGCGTTTTCAGGCGGCAAACGTCGGCCCAACACGTGATCGGCGATCTTTTCGCCCACCATGATCGACGGCGCGTTGAGGTTGCCATTGGTGATGCGCGGAAAGATCGAACTGTCCGCCACGCGCAGTCCCTCAACGCCAATCACCCGGCCCTGCGGGTCCACCACCGACAGCGGATCGTCCGCCGCCCCCATCCGGCAAGTGCCACAGGGGTGATAGGCGCTTTCGGCGTGCTCGCGGATCACCGCGTCCAGATCCGCGTCCGACTGCGCCTGATCCCCCGGCTGCAACTCCTTGCCGCGATAGGGCGCAAAGGCCTCCTGCCCAAAGATCTCTCGCGTCAGCCGGATGCAGCGGCGGAAATCCTGCCAGTCCTGATCGGTGCTCATGTAGTTGAAAAAGATCCGCGGGTCCTGTTCCGGATCGGCCGACCGCAACGTCACCTCGCCCCGAGACGGCGACCGCATTGGCCCCACATGCGCCTGAAAGCCATGTCCCTCCGGCGCGATCTTGCCGTCATACCGCACCGCGATGGGCAGGAAATGATACTGGATATCCGGGTATTGCACACCCGCCTGCGACCGGATGAACCCGGCGCTTTCGAACTGGTTCGACGCCCCCGGCCCCTTGCGTGCCAGCAGCCATTGCAGCCCGACCCAGGCCTTGCCCATCAGGCTCCAGTATTTCGCAAGGCTCACCGGCTGCGTCGCTGCCATCTGGATATACAGTTCCAGATGGTCTTGCAGGTTCTGCCCCACGCCCGCCCGGTCCGCCAAGACCTCGATGCCATGCTCCGCCAGATGCGCCCCCGGCCCGATCCCCGACAGCATCAGCAG
Source organism: Antarctobacter sp. (assembly GCF_048262615.1). Classification (GTDB taxonomy): domain Bacteria; phylum Pseudomonadota; class Alphaproteobacteria; order Rhodobacterales; family Rhodobacteraceae; genus Antarctobacter. The sequence goes on along the minus strand of NZ_JBLXFB010000004.1, from coordinate 207,379 downwards.
TTTGGGAGAGTTGATCGCACTGGCGGCAAGGATCACCTCCCCCCGCGCGCGGATCACCTCGACCGTGCCGCCGCGCGTCACCTCGACCCCCACGGCGCGGCCCTGCTCAAAAACCACCCGCCGCGCAAAGGCCCGCACCAGTTCCGCCCCCTGCGCCAGAGCCGGACGCAGATAGGCCTTGGCCGCCGACCAGCGTTCCCCCTGCCAGACGGTCATGTCAAACGCGCCAAAGCCCTCTTGCTGATAGCCGTTGTAATCGCCCGTGACCGGATAGCCCGCCTGACCACCGGCCTCGACAAAGGCCTGCACCAGCGGGTTGTCCCGCTTGCCGCGCGTCACATGCAGTGGCCCGCCTTGCCCGCGCCACGACGCATCCCCACCATGCCCGCCATCGTGCCAGTCCTCCATGCGCTTGAAGTACGGCAGCACATCCGCATAGCCCCAGCCCTCGCAGCCCGCGTCGCGCCAATGGTCATAATCCAGCGCATGACCGCGCACATAGATCATCCCGTTGATCGACGACGACCCGCCGATCACCTTGCCACGCGGACAGGCCATGCGCCGCCCGCCCATGTGCGGTTCCGGTTCGGTCTGATAGCCCCAGTCATAGCGCGGCATGTTCATCGGATAGCTCAGCGCGCCGGGCATGTTGATGAACGGCCCCCAGTCGCTGCCGCCATGTTCGATGACAATCACCGATTTGCCCGCCTGCGTCAGCCGCGCCGCGATGGCGCAGCCGCCCGATCCCGCGCCGACAATCACATAATCCGCTTCCATCGGTCCGCCCCTTCAACCTTCAAAACGGGCACACCCCCTGCCGCCCCCACCGCGCGCTTGCGGGCGCGGGGTGGGCGGGTGGGCGCGCCCGCAAGCACGCCTCTCAGAACGGCGCCTCGACGTCGCCCATCCGCACAAACACCGACTTCAACTGCGAATAATGTCCGATCGCCGCCTTGGAGTTCTCGCGCCCGACACCCGACATCTTGACGCCCCCAAAGGGCAGTTCTACCGGCGCGTCATTGTACGAGTTGATGAAACACGATCCCGCGTCCAGCGCCCCGATCACCCGATGCGCGCGCGCCAGATCGCGGGTAAAGACCCCCGCCGACAGACCCATCGTGGTATCATTGGCGCGCGGGATCACCTCATCCTCGGACTCGAAATCCAACACCGCCATGACGGGGCCAAAGATCTCTTCGCGCGCGATCACCATGTCATCGGTCACATCGGCAAAAACCGTCGGCGCGACATAAAACCCGTCGCGTTCCAAGGCCGCCCCGCCACAGACCAGCCGCGCGCCCTCGGCCATGCCCTTTTCGATATAGCCCAGCACGATCTCGCGCTGCCGGGCGCTGACCATCGGGCCAAATGTCACCGCCTGATCCATCGGATCGCCGATCACCGCGCCCTGCAAGCGCGCCGCCAGACGCTCCAGAAACGCCTCCTTGATGCCCTTTTGCACAAAGACCCGCGTGCCGTTGGAACAGACCTGACCGGAGGAATAAAAGTTCCCGAGGATCGCGCCCCCAACGGCGTTTTCCAGATCCGCGTCGTCAAAGATCACCAACGGGGATTTCCCGCCCAGTTCCATCGTCACATGCTTCATGCCTTCGGCGGCGGCGGCATAAACCTTGCGCCCTGTCGGCACCGATCCGGTCAGGGAAACCTTGTCGACACGGGGATCGGTGACAAGCGCCGCCCCCAAGGCCCCCGCACCCTGAACCACGTTATACAGCCCCGCAGGCGCGCCCGCCTCGATCATGATCTCGGCCACCTTCAACGCGCAGAGTGGCGTTTCCTCGGAGGGTTTGAAGATCATCGCGTTGCCGCAGGCCAGCGCGGGCGCGCCCTTCCAGCAGGAAATCTGCGTCGGATAATTCCACGCGCCGATGCCAACGCACAGGCCCAGCGGTTCACGTACCGTGTAGCCCCAGTTGCCGTCCGGCAGTTGCACATGCTCGCCCGTCAAACTGCCTGCCAAACCGCCGAAATACTCCAGCGCATCCGCCGCGCTGGTGGCATCCACATACAGCGTTTCGGACAGCGGCTTGCCGGTGTCATAGCTTTCCAGAACCGACAGATCGCGGTTTCGTTCGCGCATGATATCGGCCGCCCGGCGCAGCACGCGGCCCCGTTCCGTCCCGCTCAGCTTGCGCCATTCAGCCTGCGCCCGCCGCCCGCTGGAAATCGCCTGTTCGATCACCGCCGGTGTCGCCGCGTGCAGACGTGCAATCACCTCACCCGTGGCCGGATAGACCACCTCGATCACTTCGCCTGCCGTGTCTTCAAGATACCGACCATCGACAAAATGCGAGGCCTGCGGTTGCGTGTCATAACTCATCATCTGTCTCCTGTAGAACGGGCGTCACTCGCCGCGCGGAAAGCGCTGGCTGTCTTCCACGTCGTTCAAATCCATATGGTTGCGCATGTAGCGCTCGCTGGCTTTTTGCAGCGGCTGGAAATCCCACGGGAAATAGCCACCCTGCCGCAACGCCTCATAGACCACCCAGCGCCGCGCCTGAGACTGCCGCACCTCGGCGTCGAACCGCTCCAGATCCCATCGCGCGGCAGATTTGACCCGGAATTTCTCCAGCACCTCCGCATGGTCCGCGTCCTCTGCCAGATTGGTCAGCTCATGCGGATCGGCCTCAAGGTCAAACAGCTGCTCGGGGTCCAGCGCGCAGTTGGTGTATTTCCACCGCCCCTCGCGCAGGCAGATCAGCGGCGCATAAGAGGCCTCTGCCGCGTATTCCATCGCCACCGGGGAAATGCGCGCCCGCCCCTGCATGACCGGCGTCAGGCTTTCGCCCTCGGTCCACGGCATAACCTCGGACATGTCCACCCCCGCCAGATCACACAGCGTCGGGCACAGGTCGATGGTCGAGACCGGCGCGTCAATCCGCGCGCCCTCTGCCCCCGGCACGGCGATCATCAAAGGCACCCGCGCCGCACCTTCGTAAAAGCTCATCTTGAACCACAGGCCCCGCTCGCCCAGCATGTCGCCGTGATCAGAGACAAAGACCACAATCGCCTCCTGCCGGGTCTCGTCCAACACCTCCAGCAGCTTGCCGATCTTCTCATCAAGGTATGAGATATTGGCGAAATAGGCGCGCCGCGACCGGCGAATATCCTCCTCGGAGATGTCGAAACTGCGCCAGTCGTTGGCGTCGAAAATCCGCTTGCTGTGGGGGTCGTGATCCTCATACGCCATGGCCGGAACCTCTGGCGTCAGGTGGTCGCAATCCTCGTACAGGTCCCAGTACTTCTTGCGCGCCACATAGGGGTCATGCGGATGGGTAAAGCTGACGGTCAGGCACCACGGCCGCGCGTCCTTGCCCCGCGCCAGATCATACAGTTTGCGCTCGGCGTGATAGGCCACCTCATCGTCGTATTCCATCTGGTTGGAGATCTCGGCCACACCCGCGCCCGTCACCGACCCCATGTTGTGGTACCACCAGTCGATCCGCTCTCCCGGCTTGCGGTAATCCGGGGTCCAGCCGAAATCGGCGGGGTAGATATCCGTGGTCAGCCGTTCCTCGAACCCGTGCATCTGGTCCGGGCCGACAAAATGCATCTTGCCCGAAAGACAGGTCTGATAGCCCGCCCGCCGCAGGTGATGCGCATAGGTGGGGATGTCCGACGCGAACTCCGCCGCATTGTCATAGACCCGCGTCATGCTGGGCAATTGCCCGGACATGAAACTGGCCCGCCCCGGCGCGCAGAGCGGGCTGGCGGTATAGGCGTTCTGGAACCGCACCGACCGTTCCGCCAGCGCCCGCAGGTTCGGCGTGTGCAGCCAATCGGCAGGACCATCGGGGAACAGCGTCCCGTTCAACTGGTCCACCATCACGATCAGGATATTGGGTTTGGTCATGTCGTCCTCATCAGGGCGTGGGCGGTTTGGATGACTTGGCAGGCGGCCCCCGCGACGCCGCTGCCCGACAAGGCCGCGCGCAGGTAGACACCATCAATCAGCGCCGCGATCTGCTGGGCCACCGCGTCCGGGTTGTCGGCCCGGTCGCGCAACGCATGCACCAGATTGGAATGAAGCCGCCGTTGATAGACATGCAGCAGGCGCGCGGCCTCTGGTTCCTTCCGCGCCAGCACATAGAAATTCAACCACGCCGCCACCGTGTCAGACCGAAAGCAACTGTCGGCAAAGTTCGCCGCGATCACCGCCTCCAGCCGCCCGCCTTCGGGGGCGGTGGCCAGCGCATGGCGCACTTCGGCCCCGTATTCGGTCAAGATGTGGCGCATGGCGGCGAGGAAAATCTGCGCCTTGCCGCCGAAATAGTGATGCGCCAGCGCGCTGGACATACCCGCCCGCCGCGCGATCCGTGAGACGGTCACGTCCAGCGACCCGGCCTCGCCGATCTCGGCCACCGTGGCCTCCATAAGCGCGGCGCGCCGAATTGGTTCTTGTCCGATCTTTGGCATACGGCCAAAATGGGTTTTATTGACTGTCCAGTCAATCAAAAACACCACACCCAACACTCACACGCAAAAAGCGCCGAATCCCTGCTCGGGGTCCGGCGCTTTATGTCTGTCGAAAACGTCCGTCGCGCGGGTGTCAGTCGACCCGGCGATAGGTCAGCACATCGCCCAACTCAGGGATGATCAGTTCCAGCCGCTCCGCCGTCACCTCCCCCAGATGCTCGCACCAACTCTCCTGCGTCTCCAATTCGGTCCGGGTGAACCCGATCCCCTCATAGGGCGCATCCGGACACGTCCCGCCCAGCGTCATCCACTGGTGGCCGATGAATTCGCCGCCGTAGTAGTCGTAGACATCCGCCCCCGCGATCGTGAATTGCGCTTCGGGATCGTCCACCGATTGCCACGTCCCCTGCATCATCTGCCGCTCTTCGGCAAAGAAATCGCCGTCAAAGACCTCTGTCACCCGCGCCAGCGCCACCTCGACCGTGATGTCGCCGTAGTTGACCATGTCGCCTTCGATCTCGACCGCCAGCGGCATGGGCCAGTGTTGCAGATCGTCCAGAATACTGTCCGCCGTGCCGCCGCCGTAATAGGCGTGATAGCGCCAGCCCTCGATCTCAAAGCTGCAAAAATCCAGCCCGTCGATCAGCTCACAGCCGGTAAAGATACCGTTTTGGGTAAATGGCTCCCCCAGACTGCCGCGCGGAAAATCCACCGCCGATTCCAGCGGCAGTTCCTCTTCGCTGTAGTCGGGGTCCGGATCGTCAGGCTCCGGGCCCGCCGCCCCGTCCGCCACCAGCGTCAGGGTAAAGTCCGCCGCCTCGCCGGTGTCGACCTTGCGAAAGCGCGTGCTGTCATAGCCGCGCGCGCCGCAGTCCTTGTCGCCCTCGATGGTAAAGGCGTCCGGCGCGCTGCAAAATGAAAACGGCCCGTCGAATGCGCCGCCCGGCACCGTTGCCCTGTAGTAGAAATAGCGCCGGCCCAGATCGCGCCCCATGACCGTCTTGCAGTCCCCCGGTGCCAGTTGCCACCAGCCCTCGGATGTCCAGACACCGCCCGGCGCCTCATAGCCGATGGCCACGCTCTGCCGCAGGTCGGTGTCGTTGCAGACGTCCAGCCCGGCCTGCGCGACACCCGGCGCACCCATCGCGACCAAAGCCCCGATAACCGCTTTGCGAAAATTCCGTTTCTTCAAACCTTGTCCTCCGATATTCGGAGCACATCAGACACGTCCCGCAGAGACCCTGTCGAGCCTTTTGGCAAAAATTCAGAGGTTCAGCGTGCCCAAAACCCGGTTCTGCGGCAGCCGCGCAACTTCGACGCCGTGGTCGGTGCGCCGCAGGTTGTAACCATAGCCCCGCATCCGGAACCGCCACTCTGCCTCGGACAGAACCTTCTGCCGTTCACTCAGCAGGAAGTCCTCAATTTCTGTCATGTCATCGGTCATTTTTCCCTCCGCAAACATCAAATTCCTCCTGATATGCTGCACGCGAATGCTTGCATCATCGTTAAAAAATGGGGCGCCATTGCGCCCAACCGAAGGAGTTTCAGCGAAACGTGACCCGCCGTCAGGGCGTCAGGTCTTGGTTTCCGACACCAGCGGCGTGATCCGCCGCTTCAGCACCGCCTCGCGCCAGGTGATGAAAATCACCGCCGACATGATCAGCGACCCGCCCGCGATGACCCAAGGATCCACAGGCTCGCCAAAGGCGATCGCGCCCAGCGCCACCGCCCAGACCAATTGCAGAAAGGTCACCGGCTGCGTCACCGTCACCGGCGCTGCGGCAAAGGCCAGTGTCATCACATAGTGCCCCGCCGTGGCAAAGAACGCCACGCCCAGCAGCACCAGCAGTTCCGACGCCGTCGGCCAGACCCAGACCGCGATGGCCAGCGGCGCAAGCCCGATGGTCACCCCGACCGACAACAGCGCGACCACCACCGTGGCGCTCACCTCGCCGGACAGGATCTTGGCCAACAGGTAGGACCCGGCAAACAACAGCGCCGTCCCCAGCATGGCGAAATGCCCCGGATCCAGTTCCCGGAAACCGGGGCGCAGGATCATCAGCGCGCCGACCAGCGCCGCCACGATGGCCGTGACCCGCCGCAACGCCAGCCGCTCACCCAGAAAGATCACCGCCAGAACCGTCACGTAGACCGGGTTGATATAGTTCATCGCCGTCACCTCGGCGATGGGAATGCGGGTCATGGCGTAGAACCACAGCACCACGCCGCCGGTGTGGAACACCGCGCGCAGGGTGAACAGCCGCCACAGCCGGGGCGTCAACCGCACCTTGACCACGCTTCTTGCGACCGGCAGCAGAAAGATCAGCCCCAGCACATAGCGCAGAAACGCCGATTCCGCCGCCGGGATGCGCGGCCCCAGCGATTTCACCAGCGCCGTCACGGCGACAAAGCACAACCCCGTCACCACCATCCAGAACACGCCCCGTGCCGGGCTCTGCAAATTGTCCGCCATGGCCAAGGCTTAGCCGATTGATCCGCAGGTACAAGCCCCCCGGCGCTACATCGCGATCAGCTTTGCCGCGATGGCCCACATGGTCAGCCCGATCACCAGATCCAGCACCCGCCACGCCGCAGGCCGTGCAAACAGCGGCGCCAGCGCCCGCGCGCCATAGCCCAGCGAAAAGAAGAACACGAACGAGGCCGTCATGGCGCCCAGCGCAAAACCCAGCCGGTTGTCATATTGCGCCGAGACCGCGCCCAGCAGGACCACCGTGTCGAGATAGACATGCGGGTTCAGCCAAGTCAGCGCCAGACAGGTCAGAACCGCCGCCCGCAGGCTTTGCGCACCCGCGCCCGCCGCCAGTGTCGCGCCGCCTTTCCATGCCGCGTACAGGGTCTTGGCCCCGTACCAGATCAGGAAGGCCGCGCCAAAGATCCGCATCCCCCATTCCAGCCCCGGCACCGCCTCGACCAGCGCGCCAAAGCCCGCCACCCCGCCCGCGATCAGCGCCGCGTCCGAGACCGCACAGACCAGCACCACCGGCAGCACATGCACCCGCCGCAGCCCCTGCCGCAGCACAAAGGCATTCTGCGCCCCGATCGCAAGGATCAGGCTGAGCCCTAGGGCAAACCCCGCCAGCACCGCTTCCATCTCATCCTCTTTCGCATCTCATGGTCCAGCCGCGTCCTTTCGCGTGGAACCGCCTCAAGGGCAAGCAGAAAGGCCCCCGCCCCGCGACGGCATTGACCCGCCCGGCCATTTCCAGAATTCTGCCCACAAGGGAGGGATCACATGTGCTGGAGCGAAACCGCGACCTTTGCCATGGCCGGCCTTGGGGCCGCCGCAACCCTCGCCACATGGCGGCGCGGAGAGCCTGCGGGCATCTGGGGGACGCTGGGTTATTTCACCCTGATGGAGGGGCTACAGGCCTGGGGTTACAGCACCGTGGACCAATGCGGCACACCGGCCAACACCACGGTGACGGTCCTGTCCTACCTGCACATCGTCTTGCAGCCCATCGTGATCAACCTGTTCTGTCTGGCCCTCGTCGGCCCGGATATCGCCCCGCGCACCCGACGCATGGTGCTGGTGCTGGCCTCGCTGGTGTCGCTGACCCTGCTGGCGCGCCTGATCCCCGCCGACTGGCTGGGCCCCTGCCCGCCCGGCACACCGCTTTGCGGGGCGGCGTTCTGCACCATCTCGGGCGACTGGCACATCGGCTGGACGATGCCGCTCAACAATCTGTTCAGCCTTGCGCACTGGGTCGGCGGGATCGGCCATTTCCCCGACTACCTGCTGGCCACGCTGGTCCTGCCCTGCCTTTACGGAGCATGGCGTTTTGCCGTTCTGAACACGCTGGTCGGTCCGCTGCTGGCCTCCGGCCTGACCGGCAACCCCAATGAGATGCCGGCGGTCTGGTGCCTGCTGTCGATCGGGCTGGTGCTGATCGGGATCAGCCCGCTGGTCCGGCGGCAGGTCTTTCCCCCGACCGCCACCGCCTGACCACGCCGCTACCGCTTGCGCCCCGGCGGGTGGAACAGATACTCCGCCAGCACCCCCAGCTTGAACGGCAGCCGCCCCTTGCGCTCCACCAATTGCTTCAACGTCATGCGCCGCCGCCGCACAATCGCGCGCGCGATGCGGAACTCGGTGCGGCGCTTGCGTTCCAGCACGGCGGCGGGCAGCAGCCGCTTGATGCCTTTCCACAGCCAGCCCAGTTGCAAAAACGCCAGCGCCTTGAACACACCCTTTTGCAGCGTCGACCACGTCAGCCGCAGCGCCGCCCCGCCCGCCGCCACCAGCCACAGCGGCAATTGCACCGAAAACAGGATCAGCCACAGCCCCATCGAGGTCACCGACAAGGCCAGCGAGGCAAACAGGATCACCATCCACGCCACCGCGCGCTCCAGCGGGCTCAGCCGGTTGAACCAAGCCAGCAGCCGCGCATAGCGCAGTTGCACCCCCTCCAGATAGCCTTTCACCAGCAGTTGAATGCGCCGCAACAGCGCCTTGCCCAACATCAGGGGCAGGACCGAGGTCATGATCCATTTCTTGATCAGCTCGACCCGGAAAAACATCGCGCCTTGCGTCTTGAGCCAGACAAAAAGCACCGGCAGTTCGACGCCGACCAGCTTTTTCATCAGCACCTTGATCTGGGTCAGGATCAGCCCCAGCGCAATCAGCACCTCGTGCCCGAAATACCATGTCGCGGCCCCCGAAAGCGCCACAAAGACCACCAGCAAGAAAAGCGCCCGGACCAACATCCCCCCGGCTTAGGCGGTTTTCGCGCATCCCTGCAAGTCGGGCATTCCGTCGGGGCCGCGGGTGTATGGCAGAAACGCGGAAGCGCCCCGGTGGAAAACACGCGGTTTCAGGCGTCCGGGAACCGGCGCGGAGTGATGGCGGGGCATGCGTGTGCCGTAGCTGCGGCAACGGCGGCAACGGCGCGCGCCCCCCTGACGGAGCGACATGGGCCCAAGGGCTAGCCGGTCTCCATGGGCAGGCTTTGATCCGGCCCCCATTCGCTCATCGAATTTTCGTAAACCGCCACGGTGTCGTGCCCCAACTGATAAAGCCAAAAGGCATCCAGAGTGGCAAATATCCCGCCACCGCAATAGGTGATGTGCCTTTGTGCGCCGTTGGCCCCGCTGCTCTCGATCAGCCGCGAAATATCCTCTGCCGGCAGGAATGTGTTGGTCTCGGGGTCCACCAGATCCACCTGCGGCAAACTTATGCTGCCGGGAATGCGTCCCGGTCGTCCGTAGCGCAGGTTTTCACCGGAAAAGATGTCTCGCCCCAACGCGTTGACAAGGCAGGTCTCCGGCGCGTCAATCGCAGCCAGAACGTCGTCCTTGGCAACAAACAGGTCTGGCCGCAGGCGGATCGACAGTCGGCCACGGGGATAGCTGCCCGCTGCGGTGGAAACGGGCCGGCCTTCGGCCATCCATTTCTCGAACCCACCGTCCAGCACGGCCGCGTTGTCAAATCCAAGCCAGCGCAGCATCCACCAGAAACGGGTGGCCCAGGACGGGCTTCTGCGGCTGTAGAGAACCACGCGCGCCGTATCCCCGATACCCGCTTGCTCAAAGGATGAGGCCACCGTTTCCGGGTCTGCAAGGGTCATGCCATACGGACTGTCAGCCACGGAAAAATCCCGCTGCAAGTCGAAATAACCCGCTCCGCGGATGTGGCCCGCCGCGTGTTCGGCGGCGCAGCTGAGCACCCGGTATGGCCGTTTGCCGCCCGCCTCGAACTGCAACACGGTCGAGCAGTCGAATACCCTGAGACCGGGATCGTCCAGATGGTCTGCAAGCCATTGCGTCGACACAAGGGCATCCGGGTTTCTGATCTCCTTGCCCATCAATCTTCCACCAGATCGTAATGTTTGATGGTCCGCGACTCGACCAGTTCCGCCTCTGCCGGGTCGATGTGCGGGCTCTGGTAATCGTCACCAACAAAGGCCTTGAGCGCGCCAAGGCTTTCCCACACCATCACAAAGCTGAACTCTCTGGGCGACTCCGCGCGCGGCGCACCGGGCAGCACCTGAACGATGCCCTTGGTTCCCCGCATCAACGGAATTGCCGTTTCGTGGAAGAAGCGTCCAAACTCTTCTTCCTTTCCCGGTCGGGTCACAACCTGAAATATGCGCATGATCATACACCGTCCTCCTGTTGGCACGGCTCCCGGATGTATGACTGCCTCGAATCCGTAGATCATAGCACAGTCCGGTCGGTTTCCCTGCATCCGGCTATGTGTCGGGTGTTGAACTGCGCGGGCGCGGGCCGACAGGCGGTCGCGAGGCGTCAGGCCGCAGGCGCAGGCCGACGGGCGGTCGCGGGACGTCAGGACGCACACGCGGGCCGACAGGTCGTCGCGAGGCGTCAGGGCGCACACGCGGGCCGACAGACGGTCGCGAGGCGTCAGGGCGCACACGCGGGCCGACGGGCGGTCGCGGGACGTCAAGCCGCAGGCGCAGGACCGATAGGCGGTCGCGGGACGTCAAGCCGCAGGCGCAGGACCGATAGGCGGTCGCGGGACGTCAGGACGCACGCGCGGGCTGACGGGCAATCGTCGGACGTCAGGCCGCGGGCGCAGGCCGACGGGCAGTCACCGGACGTCAGAACGCAAACACGGGCCGACGGACGGTCGCCGAACGTCTGGACCCAAACACAGGCCGACCGGACGCAGACTCGCACCACAGCGCAGGCGCGAACCGCAAAACAAAAGCGCGGGCCGCAGGGCGCAAACGCCGGACTGGCATCGGTGCAGGACGGGCGCGCCGGGACAGCTCCAATCCGGTCTCAGCCGATCCGGCGATCGCCACCGGAACAGGTGTGACGGCGGCGTGAGGCCCCTTGCCCTTTGCGGTCCGAAATGCCGAACCCTTGCCCTCCATCATGGTCCGAGAACCTTGACAAAAGGTAAAAACGCCTCTGTAACCCCTTGATTTCGCGTCACCGGGATCTTGTCCACGCGTGGACACCCCCCTTAGGGCCAAACAAAAACCCCCGCCAAGGCGGGGGTTTCCTCAGGTCCCTGAAAGGCCCGAAACCTCAGGCCTCTTCCAGCTTCGCCATGACCTCATCCGAGGCCTCGAAGTTGGCCGTCACCCGCTGGACGTCATCATCGTCCTCCAGCGCCTCGATCAGCCGCATCAAGGACTGCATGCCATCGAAATCCATGTCCGTGGTGGTGGTCGGCTTCCACACCAGCTTGGTCGAGTCCGACTCGCCCAGCTCGCCCTCCAGCGCGGTCGACACCTCGTTCAGATCGGTGTCGGCGCACCAGATCACATGCCCCTCGTCCGAGCTTTCGACGTCCTCGGCCCCCGCCTCGATCGCCGCCATCATGACGGTGTCGGCATCGCCCACGGACGCCGGATAAAGGATCTCTCCCTTGCGCTCGAACATGAACCCGACAGAGCCGGTCTCACCCAGATTGCCGCCGTTCTTGGCAAAGGTCGACCGCACCGTCGATGCGGTCCGGTTGCGGTTGTCGGTCATCGCCTCGACAATCACCGCCACGCCGCCCGGCCCATAGCCCTCATAGCGGATTTCCTCGTAATCCTCGGCGTCGCCCCCGGTCGCCTTCTTGATGGCGCGCTCGATGTTGTCCTTGGGCATCGACTGGCCCTTGGCCTCTTTCACCGCCAGCCGCAGACGCGGGTTCTTTTCCGGATCCGGATCGCCCATCTTGGCGGCGATGGTGATCTCCTTCGACAGCTTCGAAAAGATCTTGGCCCGGATCTTGTCCTGACGGCCCTTGCGGTGCTGGATGTTTGCCCATTTGGAATGGCCGGCCATGGTCGGTGTGCCTCTTTGTCGGATGCCCTGAGATATCCGCGTCTCTATAGGCCAGCGCCGCCCCCCTTGCCAAGTCCGGGCGTTGCGCAGGGGTCCGGGCTGCGCTAGCGCTGGGACATGAGCAAATTCCTTCTCCTCCAGCTGCGCCCCGAGGCCGAGGCCAGCGACTCTGAGTACCGCGCCATCCTCACCACCTCCGGCCTGTCCGAGGACCGCGTTCACCGGCTCTGTCTGGACCACGAGGATCTGCCCCCCGACCTCGACCCCGGCGACTACGCCGGTGTGATCGTCGGCGGCGGTCCGGGCTGCGTCAGCGATCCGCCCGCCAGGAAGGCCCCGGCAGAGCGCCGCATCGAAGAGGCGATCCTGCGGCTGATGCCAAAGATCACCGCACAGGACATTCCCTTCATGGGCTGCTGCTATGGCATCGGCATCCTTGCCCATCACCTTGGGGCCGAAGTGTCCAAGGACCGCTACGGAGAGCCGGTGGGCGCGGTGACTTGCTACCGGACCGAAGACGGCGCACAAGACCCGCTGACCATCGGACTGCCGGACCGGTTCGACGCCTTCGTCGGGCACAAGGAAGCGGTGCAGGGCCTGCCCAAAGGCGCGGTCCACCTGATCTCCTCCGGCCCCTGTCCCTACCAGATGATCCGCTACGGGCAGAACGTCTATGCCACCCAGTTTCACCCGGAGGCCGACGCCAAAGAATTTGAAACCCGCATCCGCATCTACCGGCACAAGGGCTATTTCGCCCCCGAAGAGGCCGACACCCTGATCGGGATGTGCCGCGCTGCCCGCGTCACCGAACCGCCGCGCCTGCTGGAAGGGTTCGTAGAACGCTACGGATAACCGCGCGCCGCGCCCGCGACCGCATCGCCAGGGCGGCGGCTCGACCGGATGGCCCGCAAAGACCATGTCTGGCTCTGCTGTGCCCGGCCACCCCCAAGCGCTTTGACCACAACTATGCTATACCTTGGGTTCGGATGCGCTGAAGCTGGCAAAAACAGCGTCCAAAGGACCCGGAGGATACGATGCCGAAACATGGCGAATTCGACACCTGGAGCGCGGGCCAAAGCTATGATCACTACATGGGCCGCTGGAGCCAGCTGATCGCGGCCCGTTTCCTTGACTGGCTTGCGCCCAGCGCGGAGGCGGACTGGCTTGAACTCGGGTGCGGCACCGGGGCGCTGACCCGGACAATCCTCGCCACGGCCGCGCCACGCTCAATCCTGGCCACCGACCAGTCCGCCGATTTCGTCGCCCACGCCAAGGCGCAGACCGACGACAGCCGCGCCCGGTTTCAGGTTGCCGACGCCTTGCAGCTTCCAGTTCAGGATGGCTCTGTCGATTGCGTCACCTCGGCACTGGTGCTGAACTTCATTCCCGACAGACCGGCGGCCTTTGCCGAGATGTGCCGCGTGCTCCGGCGCGGTGGCCTGCTGTCGTTCTATCTGTGGGACTATCCGGGCGGCGGCATGGGCTTTATCGACGCGTTCTGGAAAGCGGCGGCAGAGGTTGATCCGGCAGCCGCCGATCTGGACGAAAGCGCCCGCTTTCCATTCTGCAATCCGGAAAGCCTTGCCGGTCTGTGCGATGACGCGGGCCTTGAAAGGACAGAGGTCGTCCCGATCGAGGTCGCCACCGGTTTTGAGGATTTCGACGCGTTCTGGCACCCCTTCACGCTGGGGGCGGGACCGGCACCCGGCTATTGCAAGAGCCTTACGCAGGCGCACCGGCAAGAGCTGAAGGACCGTTTGCGCGCAAGGGTCGGTGGCGACGGGCCCGTCGTATTGGCGGCCCGCGCATGGGCCGCCAAAGGGTATATATCCCGATCCTTGTGATCCGCGCCCCGGTTTCCCGGTGCCCCCGGTCACGTCACTGGCCAGATCCCCCTCAGGAGGATCACAGCGGCCAGAACCACGGGATCAGGAACGACGCCAGCACCCCCACCGACAGGTTCAGCGGCAGGCCGACCTTGAAGAAGTCCGAAAACTTGTAGCCGCCGGGACCGTAGACCAGCGTATTGGTCTGATAGCCGATGGGCGTGGCAAAGCTGCACGAGGCCGCGACCATGACCGCCACCACCAAGGGGCGCGGGTCAACGCCAATCGCGGCGGCAAGGCTGATTGCGATGGGCGTCACCACCACAGCGACGGCGTTGTTTGACACGGCTTCGGTCAGCAGGCTGGTCATCAGGTAGACCGCCCAGATCACCAGCGGCGCGGGCAGATTGGTCATCCACGGGGCCACCCCGCCGACAATCAGTTCGACCGCGCCCGAGGTTTGCAGCGCCGCGCCGATGGCCAGCATGGCAAAGATCAGCGCCAGCAACTGTCCCTCGACAAAGGAAAACGCCTCATCCGCGTCGATGCAGCGGGTCAGCAGGACAACCGCCACCGCGACCACCGCCAGCGCCAGAATCGGTGCCACGCCAAAGGCCGACAGCACCACGATTCCGGCCAGTGCCAACAGCGCCACCGGGGCATGGCCGCGCCGGAACGCCCGCGCCGAGGGCTGCGCCACGTCGACCAGTTCCATCTCGTCGGCCAGCCGCTTGATGTCTTCGGCGCTGCCCTCCAGCAGCAGGGTATCGCCCACCCGCACCACCAGATCGTCCAACTGCCGCCCGATGTTCTGGTTCCGCCGGTGCACCGCCAGCGGATAGACCCCGAATTTCCGGCGCAGGCGCAGCGCGCCAAGGCTGCGGCCCACCATCTTGCAGCCCGGCGTGATCAGCACCTCGACCGTGGTGGTTTCCTTGGCAGAGACCTGATCGACGCGTTTCAGTTCCTTGTTGCGTTGCAGCGACAGCAATTCGTTCATCTTGGTGCGCAGCACCACGCGGTCGCCGACCTGTAGTTCGACCTCTTGCAGGTTGCGGCGCAGCGACTCGTCGCCACGGATCACGTCGATCAGGCGCACGCCCTCGCGCTTGAACAACTGCACGCCAAGGACTTCGCGCCCGATCAGGTTGCTGTCCGGCGGAATCACCGCCTCGGAAAAGAACTTCATCCGCGAACGGTCCGACAGCATTCCCGCCATCGAGGTCCGGTCCGGCAACAGGAAGCGACCGAAAAACAGCAGATAGAACATGCCCCACGCCACAAGGATCACCGCCAGCGGCGTCACCTCGAAGATGGTGAACGGCTCCAGCCCGCTCGCCCGCGCGACACCATCCACCAGCAGATTGGTCGAGGTCCCGATCAGAGTCAGCGTGCCGCCAAGGATCGCGGCATAACTCAGCGGGATCAGCAGTTTCGACGGCGCAATGCCCATCGAATTGGAAATCTGCACAAAAATCGGCAGCATGACTACCACCACCGGCGTGTTGTTCATCACCGCCGAGGCCACGACCACCACCATCAGGATGCCCGCAATCGCCTGCCGTGGCCGCTTGGCGACCTGAACCTGCGCATATCCGGTAAAGGCATCCAGCGCGCCGGTCCGCACCAAGGCCCCCATGACGACAAACATCGCCGCAATGGTCCATGGCGCGGGGTTCGACAAGACCTCCAGCGCCGCCTCATAGGGCAGCGCGCCCAGCAGCAACAGCACCGCGACACCGCCGATGGCGGTCACCTCCGTGGGGTAGGATTCGCGCACAAACAGCACGAACATCACAGCCACCACGGCAAGAGTTACCATTGCCTGACCTGTCTGGCTCAGCTCAATTCCGATCATGTCCCGCTCAGCTCACCGCCTGCCCTCAACCGACCGCATTCTGGCGTGACGCCCGGTCGGGTACAAGCGGTTTGCGCTGCGGCTGCACAAGAGCCATGCCCGCCATCATCAGGATCAGCGCCGCCCAGACCCATCCGGTATAGGCCTCGGACAGGAACAGCATCGCCCATGTGATCCCGAACAGCGTCACCAGATAGCTGACCTGCGCGGCAAAGACCGCCCCCGCGCGGCCCACCAGCCAGACATAGGCCGAATAGGCAAAGCCGTGCAGCACCGCGCTGGCGATCACCGCCTTGTCCGGGGCTCCCAGCGGCAGGGCGGGCCCGATGAACTGGCCGCTCGCCAGCGCCAGCGGCAGGCTGAGCACCGCGCCCAGCACCGACGCCCCGGTCAGCACCTGCACCGCGTCCAGACCCTGCGTGCCCCATTTGGCGACCATGTTGCCCTCCAGCGCGTAACAGGCCGAGGCGATCAGCGCGATGGCGATCCAGACGGCCTCTGTCCCGGCGGGCAGGCTCGCCTCTGGCAGCACCAGCAGCGCCACCCCGCCCAGCCCCAGCAACAGGCCCGTCAGCCGCGCGACTGACAGCCGGTCCGTGCCCAGCGCAAGCGCTATGGGCAGCGCGAACATCGGCACCGAACTCAGCAGGATCGACAGCACCCCCGAGGGCAGATGCACCGCCGCCTGATAAGACGCGATACCCGGCACAACCGTGCCCACAATGGCGATGAACAGATACAGCCTCAGGGCGGGTATATGCAGCGGCAGCCGCTTGCCCTTGAGCAGCGTCAGCGCGCCCAGCAGCAGCCCCACCAGCACCGTCTGCCAAAAGATCAGCCCGAAATGCCGATAACCCTCCGAGACCGCGATCTTGGCCAGCGGCTGCGTCGCACCCCAGGCCGCGCCCGTCACCACCAGCGTGGCAAAGGGCAGCAGCCGGATCATGCGGGGCCGGACTGGGCCAGCCGCCCGCCTTGGCGGACCATCTGCACAGAGACGGCCTTGCCCGTGCTGTCGTCCGTCTCGACATAGACACCGCTCAGCGTCGCCTCGCCCAAAGCGGGGTTGAACCGGCCCTTGCCCATGCCATTGACAAAGCGGCGCAGCGGCTCTGCCGGGTCCATGCCGATGACCGAGTTATAGTCGCCGCACATGCCCGCGTCGGACTGAAACGCCGTGCCGCCGGGCAGGATCTGGGTGTCCGAAGTCGGCACATGGGTGTGCGTGCCCACCACCAGACTGGCCCGCCCGTCGCAGAAATGCCCCATGCCCATCTTTTCCGAAGTGGCCTCGCAGTGCATGTCGACCACGATGGCCTGCGCCTGCCCGCCCAGCGGATGCCGTTTGAGCAATTCGTCGATGGCCACAAAGGGGCTGTCGTAGTTGCGGCTCATGAACACCTGCCCCAGCGCCTGCGCCACCAGCACCTTGCGCCCGCGCGCGTCCTTGTAGATCGCGGCCCCACGCCCCGGCGCTTGCCGGGCGATGTTCAGTGGGCGGATGATGCGGGTGTCGCCCTCGATATGGGTCAGCATTTCCTTTTGGTCAAAGGCATGATCACCCAGCGTGATCACATCTGCCCCCGCCTCGAAGATCGCCTTGGCATGTTCCGCCGACAGGCCCGCGCCATTGGTGGCGTTCTCGCCGTTCACGATCACGAAATCCAGCCGCCAGTCCTTGCACAGGGCCGGGAGCCGTTCCGTAATGCCCTGCCGCCCCGCGCGGCCCATGACGTCGCCTAGAAAGAGTATTTTCATGGCCGACAGGGGTAATTCGGAGCGCCGGGAAAGCAAAGCCCGAATCGTGCGGGTCAGGCGGCGCAAAGGGCGCATCATGCCAAAGGCGGGCTTTCCGCAAGCTATCGTCTCCCTGCGGTCGACTCAAAGGGGGTATTTGGACAGAGAAGAAACCCTGAACGCCCTGCGCCTCGGCACCGATCAGCGACAGGTCAGGGCAGCGGCCATCCGGTCGGCGCTGTAGCCCCCAAGGTCGCGCGCCCGGAGCCTGCCGTCAAAGCGCAGGGCGACGGTCCGCGACCAGTCGCCACTGGCAAGGATCATCTCCGGCCCGTCGCCGCAGTCGCGCAGGCCGCCCGCGATATAATCCCAACCGATCCGGTGATTGGTGAACCCCGGTGCCGCCGCGACCTCGTGCATTGCGCCATCGGTATAGCGCCAGATGCGCAGGGTCTTGGCCAGATGCGGGCGGTCGACATAGGCGATCTCGATCGCGCCGTCGCCGTCCAGATCCGCCGCCCCTACCGGCGCCAGCCAGCGGAACCGCTGGCCGATAAAGGGCGTGGCCGCCAGCGGGTCAAGGCTGCCCTCCGCGACGGTCCAGATCGCCAGTCGCGCGCCGCGCGTCTCATGGCTCTCAACCGTGACGATTTCCGGCCGCCCGTCGCCGGTCACATCCCACAGCCGGGGGGCCACGTCCTCGAACACCAACGGCGCGTCCCAGCGGCGGCGCAGCACGCGCCCGTCCGACAGGGTCACCGCCAGCGTGTCGTATTCGACCTCATCGCCCAGAACGCCGTGCGGATAGCGTGTCACCGCGCCTTCATAGCGCGCCGCGACAGCCTCTTGTGCGACAGCGGCCACGGGAGACGTCAGCCACAGGCACAGCGCCAACCGCGCGCCGCGCGCGACAGCCGCCCACGGGCGCGCCGGGTGACGCGGCGCCCCCGTCTGCATCAGATCTGCTTTTCGGGCATCTTCACGATCAACCCGTCCAGCGCATCGGTCACCCGCAGCTGGCAGGTCAGGCGCGAGCGTTTGGCGTCCGGCTCATAGGCGAAATCCAGCATGTCCTCTTCCATGTCGTCTTTCGCGGGCAGCTTTTCGACCCAGTCTTCGGCCACGTAGACGTGGCAGGTGGAACAGGCGCAGGCGCCGCCGCAGTCCGCCTCGATTCCGGGGATATTGTTGTCCCGCGCCCCTTCCATGACGGTCAGACCGTTGGGGACGTCGACGACATGTTCCGTGCCGTTGTGCTCGATATAGGTGATCTTGGCCATTTCACCGCTCTCCTTGAAATTCGACATCCTAGGTAGTGCGCTCATCCCGCAGCCGCCAGCCCCTATTGCACCTTTGCGACCACAGCGGCCGACCGGTGCTCGCAGAGCCGCGAAAAACATGGCGCTGGCCGATACATGTTCTATATTTGTTCACATGACTTGGCCTCAGCCCCCCTCTTGCATCCCCGCCAGCCGTCTGGGCCAGCCGCCCAATGGCGCGCGCGTCACCGTGGCCGGGCTGGTGATCCTGCGGCAGCGGCCCGGCACCGCCAAGGGGGTGATCTTCATCACGCTGGAGGATGAGACCGGCGTGGTGAACATCATCGTCTGGCGCAAGCTGTATGAACGGTTCCGCCGCGCGGTGATCGCGGGCCGGATGCTGCGCGTCACCGGGCGGGTGCAGCGCGAAAACGGTGTGACCCACGTCATCTCGGAACAGATCGAGGATATCTCGGCGCTGCTGGACCGGCTGCTCGATACGCCCTGAGGGCCATGGCACAGGCGACCCGTCGCTGTCGGCCCTCCCCCGCTGTTCCGGCGCTCTAGGCAGGGGCCGTCAAAACCGCTATGTTCCCCGCAACAAAGGCACACAAGAGGCCCGAGCAGAGATGTCCCGTTTCCCATGGCCCCCGGCCGCGCTGCTGGCTGCGCTGAGCGCGCTTGCCGCCTGTGGCGACCCGCAAACCGTCAGCCGCGAGGCGCAGGAGCCCGACGGCCCGCCGCCTATGGCCGAACACGTCGAGGACGGCACTTGCCGGGCGCGCGACGTGCGCCCGGCGGTCTATGAGCATGTCATGGGTGAGGTGCAGGTGGTTCAGGCCGAAATCGCCGAGGACGGCACCGTGATCCGCCCGCCGATCTACCGCAAGGCCCCGGTGCCGCGCGTGGTCCGTGAACGCGGCGAGATCACCTTCGAGGCCCCCTGCCCGGAACAGATGACGCCCGAGTTCATCGCCTCGGTCCAGCGCGCGCTGGCGGCGCGGGGCTATTTCGCGGGCAATGTCACCGGCACGCTGGACGCGCCGACCACCGCTGCCGTGCGCGCCTACCAGTCAGAGCGCGGGTTGAAAAGCGCGCAGCTTTCGCTGGAAACCGCGCGGGCGCTGGGGCTGGTCGCCATCGAACTGCTCCGGACGGAACCGGCGGAGGGGACGCTGTAGCCACCGCACGCCAACGCACCCCCTGACGAAAAAAGGGCGGCCCGCAGGCCGCCCTTTGCTGTTTCATGGTCCGGTCGCGCGGGATCAGCCGTCCGACAGGCTCAGCGCGACAAAGCGCGGGTCGCCGCCGCTGCGCACCAGCAACAGGATCGACTTGCGGCCCTCGTCGCGGGCTTCTTCGATGCGCGCCTCCAGATCTTCGAGGCTGCTGATCGCCTGCTGACCCGCTTCGGTGATCACGTCACCGGCGCGCAGGCCCTTTTCATAGGCCTCGGTCGTGGCATCGACATCCATGATCGCCAGACCCTGCATCCCGTCGGGCACACCCAGTTCGGAACGGATCGCATCCGTCAGCGGGCTGAGCGTCAGGCCAAGGGTCTTCACCTCTGCCGGGGCGTCGGGCACCACCGGGGCGGCGGCGGGAACAGCGGACTGCGCCTCTTCGCGGCGGCCCAGCGTGACCTTCAGCGTCTGCGTCGCGCCATCGCGGTTCACCACCACGCGCACGGTCTTGCCCACCGGCGTGTTGGCCACGATACGGACAAGCTGACGGGTGTCCTCGACGTCGATGCCGTCAAACGACACGATCACATCGCCTGCCGCGACACCGGCCTCCAGCGCGGGGCCCTCAGGCACATCCGACACCAGCGCGCCTTTGGCCTCTGCCAGTTCCAGCGCATCCGCCACGTCATCGCTGACGTCCTGAATGCGCACACCCAGCCAGCCGCGACGGGTCTCGCCGAACTCCTGCAACTGGCCGACCACATTGGTCACCACGTTCGACGCCATCGAAAAGCCGATGCCGATCGACCCGCCGTTGGGCGACAGGATCGCGGTGTTCACGCCGATCACTTCGCCGTCCATGTTGAACAGCGGACCGCCAGAGTTGCCGCGGTTGATGGCGGCGTCGGTCTGGATGTAGTCGTCATAGGTGCCGCTCAGCGCCCGGTTGCGGGCCGAAACGATGCCGGCCGAGACCGAAAAGCCCTGACCCAGCGGGTTGCCCATGGCCATGACCCAGTCGCCGACACGCGCGGTGTCGCTGTTGCCGAACTTGACGTAGATCAGTGGGCGCTCTGCCTCGACCTTCAGCAGGGCGATGTCGGTGTTGGGGTCCGTCCCCACCAGCGTCGCAGGCAATTCGAACCCTTCGAAGAACTCGATGGTGATCTCATCCGCGCCTTCGATGACGTGGTTGTTGGTCACGATGAACCCGTCTTCGGAAATGACGAAGCCAGAGCCAAGGGCCGAAGACCGGCGCGGGCGGTCGGGGCCGCCACGGTCCTGAAATTCACGAAAGAAATCCTCGAAGGGGGACCCTTCGGGCACAACGCCGCGCGGACCGGTCCGGCCCGCAACCGTTGTCGAGGTAGTGATGTTCACCACGGCGGGGCTGATCCGCTCTGCCAGATCGGCAAAGCTTTCGGGCGCGCCGCGCGCATGGGCCATCAGGGATTGCGATACGATCAGGATCATCGACAGCGATGCCAGCCAGAACAGCCGCAGCGGTGTCGCATTCTCCTGCGTCAGGGCGAGGGATTGCGGTTTCAATGGGGTCTCCTTGTCTCTGCCAGCCAGCGGGCGCGCGGGGCCGCACGCCACCGCCTGCCTCCTGTCGGTCAGTGTGTCAAAGATAGGTGCGCGCGCGCAACACCAAAGGGATGAAATGCCGCCTCACCGGTTTGTGAGAAACCTGTGACACAGGGAAATCGGCGCATTTCCGCTAGGCCCATGTGTGCAACCCGGTCAAAAACCGCTTGGGGCGGGTCTCTTGCGGACCGCAGCCGGGTGGCTCATCCCTTGGCGATCCACAGCACCAGCAGCCCGGACACCAGCGTCAACAGGCCAAGATTGCGGCGCTGTTCCAGCGACAGCGCGCGCAGCGCCTCCAAAAGGCGCTCCACAAGCGAAGGGGCCAGTGCATACACCAGCCCCTCGATCACAAGGACCATTCCGATCCCCGTTAGTATGTCCGTCCCGCTCAATTAATTGTCGGCGGGCGGGGTGTCGGCCTCGGGCGCCACTGGCGACACCGCCGGAGCAACAGGCTCCGGGGCCGGGTCCGTCGGGGCCGGGCTGACAGGCGCCGGATCTTCGGGAGTTTCCGGCGTCGGTGCATCCGGGGCCACAACGCGGGCCACCGGTTCGGGCAGGGTCACAGAGCCGTTGGTCGACAGTTCGTTCTTGAAGTATTCAAAGAACTGGCTGTCCGGCGTCATGACCATGGTCGAATTGTTGCCCTTCAGCGACGTCTCATAGGCCTGAAGCGAGCGGTAAAAGGCAAAGAACTCGGGGTCTGCGCCATAAGCATCGGCAAAGATCCGGTTCCGCTCGGCGTCGGCCTCACCGCGGATCACGTTGGCGTCCCGATCCGCGACCGACAGCGTTTCGACCACGGTACGATCCGCCAAGGCACGCACACGCTGCGCGGCTTCGTTACCACGGGCGATCTCGTCCGCCGCTTCGCGTTGACGCTCTGCCTTCATCCGTTCAAAGGTGGCTTCAAGGTTGCGCTGCGGCAGGTTGGTCTGCTTGAGACGCACGTCGACCACATCCAGACCCAGCGACCGGGCCTGCACGCGGGCGCTGTCACGGATGCGGATCATCAGCCCGCCCCGGTCCTTGGACAGGATACGGTCCGATGTGACCTGATCGGCACCCAGCACTTCGCGGATCTGCGCGTTCAGGATGCCTGACAGACGATCCTCAGCGACGCGGATACCGCCGGTGCCCACCGCTTGCCGGAATTGCACCACATCGGCGATCCGGTAACGGGCAAAGGCGTCGACGACCAAGCGGCGGTCATCCGACGGCGTGACTTCGATGGTTTGCGTGTCCAGCGACAGGATACGGTCGTCGTAGTAGACGACTTCCTGAATAAACGGGATCTTGAACGCCAGCCCCGGCTCTTCTTTCACGGCCTTGATCTGGCCGAATTGCAGCACCAGCGCCTTTTCGCGTTCGTCCACCACAAAGATCGACGACAGCACGACGACAATGGCCACGACCAAGACGGGTAAAATCAGGGTTGTCTTGCGCATCAGTTGTTCCCTCCGCTGCGGCGAAGTTCATTCAGCGGCAGGTACGGCACAACGCCGCCACCGGCGGCCCCGCCCCCACTGGTCACCGAATTGTCGAGGATCATCTTGTCGACAGATCCCAACACGCTTTCCATCGTCTCGATGTACAGGCGGCGGCGCGTGACCTCGGGGGCCAGCGCGTATTCCCGCTGAACGCTGGTAAAGCGCGCGGCCTCACCAACGGCTTGGTTCACAACCTGCGCGCGATAGCCTTCGGCCTCTTCGCGGGTTTGCGCTGCTGCACCGCGCGCCTCGGCGACCACACGGTTGGCATAGGCGTCAGCCGTACGTTCCAGCCGGTCACGTTCCTGCTCGGCCGATTGAACGGCGCGGAAGGCGTCGATCACTTCACCCGGCGGGTCGGCATTGTCGAGGTTGATCCGAACGATGCTGATACCACTGTCGTATTCGTCCAGCGTTGCCTGAATCTGCTCACGCGCGCCATCGGCAATCGCACCACGGTCACGGTTGAGGATCGGCGCAAGGGTCGACGCCGCGATGATCTCACGCATCACCGATTCCGACACCGCCTGAACGGTCAGTTGCGGATCGCGGATGTTGAACAACAGCTTGGCCGGGTCCGAGATGTTCCAGACCACCTGAAAGTCGATGTCGACGATGTTCGCATCGGTGGTCAGCATCAGCCCGTCATTACCACCACGGCCTGCGCCCACGGTTTCGGTCCGTTCCGAGGTCACGTTGACAACCTCATAGGTCACAAACGGCCATGGCGCGATGTTCAGACCCGGATTGCCGGTGTTCGAATAGGTGCCAAGGAACAGCTCGACCGACTGCTCTTCGGGGCGCACGGTATAGACGCTGGCAAAGGCCCACAGGCCAAGCAGCACAACCGCGCCGATGCCCACGGTGCCCCGCGTCAGGCCGGGCCCGCCGGACCCGCCGCCGCCCGTGCCATTGTTTCCAGAGCCGCCGCCACGACCGCCCATCAGAACGCGCAGGCGTTCCTGTCCCTTTTTCATCAACTCGTCGATCTCGGGGATCTGGCTGTCTTCGGGACGACGCCCGCCGCCCCCGCCACCGCTGGGCGGACGTTGACCGTTGCCGCCACCGTTCTGGTTGCCACCGCCGCCCCCCCAGGGGCCGCCGCTGTTACCTGCCATGAACTTCGGTCCTTCCTCGTCTGTCGTATTGTTATGTTACCTGTGCCCGGCGCCCGCGAATTCAAGCGGTCCGGATTGGATTGCGCATGGTCACCATTTCTTCGGACATTGTCGGATGCACCGCCACCGTCCGGTCGAAATCTTCTTTCGTCGCGCCCATCTTGATGGCGATTCCCGCCAGTTGGATCATCTCGCCCGCGCCCGGTGCCACGATATGACATCCCAGCACCCGGCGCGAGGCCTTGGAGACGATCAGCTTCATCAAAACCCGGTCGGACTTGTCGGCAAAGGCGGTCTGCATGGGCCGGAAAGAGGTGCAATAGACCTCGATCTCTTCCTGCTCGGCCGCTGCCTCTTCGCTCAGGCCGATGGTGCCCATCTCGGGCTGGGTGAACACCGCCGAGGGGATCAGCGCGTGATCCACCGGCGTCGGGTTGCCCCGGAACACCGTCTCGACAAAGGCCATGCCCTCGCGGATCGCCACCGGCGTCAGGTTCACCCGGTTGGTCACGTCGCCGATGGCATAGACCGAGGGCACCTTGGTCTGGCTGTAGTCATCCACCTCGATGGCACCGCCCCGGCCCAGCGTGACACCGGCCTCTTCCAGACCCATGTCGGCGGTGTTGGGCGCGCGTCCGGTGGCAAAAAGCACCGCGTCGAACTCGCGGATATTGCCGTTGGTCGCCTTCACCCGGATCGCGCCGTCGCTGGGACCGGCATGATGGTCGCCGCCGTATTGCTTGTCTTCGACCGGGGCCGCCTCCAGCCCCTCTTCGCGGGGATCGTGGCTGCGGTGCATCTCGACGATGTTGGTCCCGGTGTGCAGATCGATCCCGCGTTCCTTCATCGCATCCGCAATCAAGCCGCGCGCCTCGTCGTCGAATCCGCGCAGAATCTGCGCGCCGCGATAATACTGCGTCACCTCAACCCCCAGACCGTGCAGGATACAGGCGAACTCACAGGCGATATAGCCGCCCCCGACGATCAGGATCGACTTCGGCAGCCGCTCCATGTGGAACAGATCGTCCGAGACCATGCCCAATTCCGCGTTGGGCATGTCCGGGCGCACCGGACGCCCGCCGCTGGCGATCAGGATGTGCTTGGCCGTCTTCACCTCGCCGGTGGACAGCTCAACCGTATGCGCGTCCTTCAGCCGCGCACGGGCGTCAAAACTGTCGACGCCAGAGCCGGACAGCAGCTTGCGATAGACACCCTCCAGCCGGTCCAACTCGGTGTTCAGCTTGCCGCGAAACGCCGCCCAGTCAAACACGCCGTCCCCGATGTCCCAGCCATAGGCCCGCGCCTCGGCGGGCATCCCGGCGTATTCGCTGGCAAAGACCATCAGCTTTTTCGGCACGCAGCCCCGGATCACACAGGTGCCGCCGTAACGGTCCATTTCCGCCAGCCCGACCTTGGCCCCCGTCTCGCCCGCAGCCACCCGCGCGGCGCGCACGCCACCCGAACCACCACCGATGACAAAGAGATCATAGTCGAAATCGCTCATGTCTGTATCCTTGCTTGACCCGCCAAAGTGTATTTCACAGGCGGCCCAAGATGGCCAGACGGCGAATTCCGCCCATCGGTCACACGCGCGTGCCCCGACACGCCGCCGGGCCTTGTAGCGCAGGCGCGGTCCCCCATCTTAACGCGGTGCCGCACCGGCACCTGTCTTGGCAAACCGGACATCATGGACCTTTTCTTTGTTCTGGGCGGCTTGCTCGCCCTTGTGGTGGGCGGTGACGTCCTTGTGCGTGGCGCAGTCAACGTGGCGCGCGCCCTGCGCGTGCCGCCCATGGTGATCGGCCTGACGCTGGTCGGCTTTGGTACCTCCGCGCCGGAACTTGTAACCAGTCTGCAAGCGGCGCTTTCCGGGTCGCCCGGTCTGGCCGTGGGCAACGTGGTGGGCAGCAATATCGGCAACGTGCTGCTGATCCTCGGGATCGCCGCGCTGATCGCGCCGATTGCCGTAGACACCCGCGCCCTGCGGCGCGACGGCGCGGTTCTGGCCGGGGCCACCCTGCTGGGCCTCTGGGCGATGGCCCAAGGCGTCATAACCCGCCCCACCGGCGCGCTCTTTGTGGCCGGGATACTGGCCTATGTCGGCACCACCCTGCTGCTGGAACGCCGCCGCGCCAGCGACACCGGGGCGATTTACGCGGCAGAGGCCGACCTGCTGCCGATGCAATCCCCCCGCTTTGGCCGCGACGCGCTGCTGACAATCGCCGGGCTGGCGTTGACGGTCCTTGGCGCACGCTTTCTTGTCGAGGGCGCGGTGGGCATCGCCTCTGCCGTGGGCATTTCCGAGACGGTCATCGGCCTGACCGTTGTGGCCATCGGCACCTCGATGCCCGAACTCGTCACCTCTGTCATGGCCGTCCGGCGCGGAGAGGGCGCGGTCGCCCTTGGCAACGTCATCGGCAGCAACATCTTCAATATCCTCGGCATTCTCGGCATCACCGCCCTTGTCGTGCCAATCGACGTCCCCGCCCAAATCTTGAGCGTCGATGGCTGGGTCATGGCCGCCGCAACCGTGGCCTTGCTGGTCTTTGCCACCTCCGGCGCGCGGGTGTCACGACGAGAGGCCGCAGCCCTGCTGGCGTCCTACGGCGCCTATATGGGCTGGCTGTTCATGGCCGCCTGATCCCCCCCTGCGACGCGCGCCCAGCGGGGAGGCCGGACAGTCAGACCGCCCCCCCGTGACGCTCAGGCTGTTGCGGGCTCTGCGCCGCGATATCCACGCAGCCCCTGCCACCGATACGCGGGACGGCGTGACCCTTGCCATGGTCGGCGGCTGCCCCCTGTCGCGGCTGCGCGACTTCCGGGGGCTATCTTCGTCGTGGTTTACAGCAGCTTTGCCGCGCGTGGCGATGACAGGCCGGTGATCGTCACCTTCATGGCGGCGGCTGTTGCTGATCGCGGACGCGACGCGCCAGCCGCCGACCGGACGCCGCGCGACAGATGTTCCGCCCCACCGCTGCAAACCGAAGGGCGCCCCGCAGAACCGCCATGAAGCCCCCGGAGGCTTTCCCCTCGGACCCGGTGAGAGGCCCCCCGTAGGCCGGGCTTCAGCCCGGAACACGCCCCTCCGAAAACAAGGGCAAAGCCTAACGGATCGTAAAAACGTCTCTGTAAGCCATTGATTTCACACAGGCGCAACGCTGTCCACGCGTGGACAGCCCCGCTCAGAGGTCGCGAAAAATGTTGTCATCCTCGGCAAATTCCAGCTGCGCCTCGCTGACCGTACCCTCATTGATGTCGCGGGTCTCGACCCGCCCGTCGCCATAGCCAATGATGACCTTGTCGCAGATATCGATAAACAGCCCGTTCTCGACCACGCCGGGGATCTGATTGAGCACCATGGCCAACTGCCGCGCATTGCCGATCCGCCCCAGATGCAGGTCCAGAATATGATTGCCTTCATCGGTATAAAACGGCTTGTCGCCGTTCATCCGCAGCGTCGTCTGACGGCCCATCACATCCATCGAGACCAATGTCTCTTCGATCAAGGCCTGAGTCGTCTGCATCCCGAAGGGGATCACCTCCACCGGCAGCGGAAAGTTCCCCAGCCGCTCGACCTCTTTGGCCGCGTCGGCGATGACCACCATCTGATCGCTCGCCGTCGCCACGATCTTTTCCTGTAGCAACGCCCCGCCGCCGCCCTTGATCAGGTTCAGATCGCCGTCAAATTCATCCGCGCCGTCGATGGTGATGTCCAGCCAGCGCGCCTCATCCAGCGAGATCACCTCGATCCCCACATCCCGCGCCAGTTCCGCGGTGCGGGTCGAGGTCGGCACGCCGCGAAAGCGCAGCCCCTCTTCGCGCGCCATCTCTCCAAGGCACCGCACCAGCCACGCCGCGGTCGAGCCGGTGCCCAGACCCACGCGCATACCGGATTCCACAAGGCTTGCCGCCTGTTTCGCGGCGGCGAATTTCGCCTTGTCGATGGGGGACAGCTCTCCGGTCATGGACCTCTCCTATGGGTATGGGGCAGCAACAGACCGCGCCCTTATAGGCGGCGCGTGTCCGGGGTGCGAGGCCAAAGTGCCGGTGACGGCGTGCCTACATCCGCGCCCGGACCGGATCAAAGCCCAGCAGGAACTGCTTGGCCTGACCGGCATTGCCCGGCAACGCCTTGCAGCGCGCCTTGACCGTCTTCAGATCGGTGTTGCGCGGGGCCCGTGTGAAATAGCTGAGGTCAGACATGACCTTGCGGTCGCTCGCCTTGACCCACGCCTTGCGAAAGGCCTTGGTCGTGTTGCGGTGGGCAAAACTCTTGGTGGCGCTGGTGGCGCCGCAGACATAGGCGGCGCCATTGATACCCATCACCGACCAGGCAAACTTGATGTCGCCCATATTGGTGTCCCAGTTCAACTCACCATGGGAGAAACCGGCACCAACCGGCACCTCCAGCAGCGTCTGCTGCGCCGTGACACCGCCAGAACTCAGCAACAGGGCGGCGGTGAAAACGGGCGCGAAAAGGGTGCGAAACATGGCATCTCTCAATTTGTGGAACAGGTTCTTGTACCAAGGGCTAGGCCCACCGCCTCCGGGCCGCAACCACGCCGCCCTGCTGACGCCAATGCGCGTCGCAAATCGGCAACAGGCCCGCGTCAGGGGGCAGTCAAAACGCCTTCGGCGCGCGTTTCGCCCGTGGGCAGGCCACCGGGCGCACCGCCTGCCGGTTCCTCGCTCACCATCAGCCGCGCCCCGGTGAGGTCGCGCAAAAGGGATGCGGGCAGCGCAACCAGCGTCTCTTTGCCGCGCAACAACGCAAGCGACAGCGGCGCGCCATCGTCCGGCATCAGCCAAAGCTCCAGAACGCGCCCCTCACCGACTGCCCCCGTCTTTCGGATCACCGTCAACACCCCGGTGCCGGAGTCGAACCGCGCATCCAGCGTCAGCGCGCCCCCTGCCCCGGTCATCTCCGCCTGCAAGACCGGACGGGCCGGTTCCAGCAGGCCGGAGGCAAACACCACCCAGGCCAGCACCACGCCCACCACCGCACCGATCAGATACGGCAGCACCTGTTGCCAGACCGGTGCCTTTTCAACCGCGCCGAACACCTTGCCCTCGATCCGGCGCAGCACCTGCGGCGGCGGCGTCTCTTCGGGGATCAGATCGGTGAAGCAGGCGAAATATTCGGCCCAGGCCGCGACGTCCTGTTGCAGGTCCGGCTCTGCGATCAGCTGCGCCTCGAACCCGGCAATCTCATCCTTGGGCATCAGGCCCAGCGAGTATTCGGCGGCCCCCGCCTCCCAGCCGCCCGGCAGGTCCCTGTCCAGCGGGGTCTTCATCGGCTCAGGCACGCGCGCAGCGCCAGCAGGTCGCCGCGCAGGGTCGCCCGCAGGCTGTCGACCGACGCCCCGGCGCTGCGCGCCAGATCGCCATAGGTCGCCCCGTACAGATAGGCCTGCCGCAGCATGTCCGCCCGCGCGCGGGGCAATTCGCGCAGGCAGGTCTCCAGCGCCTGCGCCTCTTCGCGCAGGCCCTCCAGTTCCTTGATCTCTGGCCGGGGCGCATACAGCCGCTCGGTGATTTCCAAAGGCCCGGTCATCCGGCCCGCCGCCCGTTCCGCGCCAAGCCGGGCAATGGCCGCGTCGCGGGTGATCGTCACCAGCCATGTCAGCGGCGAGGCCAGCGCGCCGCGATACTGGCCCGCCCGTTCCCATATGCCGGTAAAAACCTCTTCCATCACCTCCTGGGCCAGCGCCTCATCGCGCAGGATGCGCAGGGCGATGCCATAGAGTTTGGCCGATGTCGCAGCATAGAGCTTGCGGAACGCGGTCCGGTCGCCGCTGGACACACGGCCCAGCAGGGCCTCGATCTCTTCCTGCGCGGTCATACCGAACGCCTCACCAGTTCCCCTTGCCCCTCCCCAAGATATGTTGCACGTAACGCAAAGCATACGAGCTTTGACAGAAGGACGCGGGCACCATGGCCGACGGGATGATCGATATCAACGCGAAACCGACCGAGGAAATCTCTGTCCGCGAGGTGTTTGGCATCGACAGCGACATGATTGTCCACGGTTTCCCGGACCGCACCGCCCGCGTGCCGGACCTTGATTCCACCTACAAGTTCGATCCCGACACGACGCTGGCGATCCTTGCGGGCTTTCGCAACAACCGACGCGTGATGATTCAGGGCTATCACGGCACCGGCAAATCGACGCATATCGAACAGGTCGCCGCCCGGCTGAACTGGCCCGCCGTGCGTGTCAACCTTGACAGCCATATCTCCCGGATCGACCTGATCGGCAAGGACGCGATCAAGCTGGTCGACGGCAAGCAGGTGACGCAATTCCAGGAGGGCATCCTGCCCTGGGCCTTGCGCAACCCCACCGCGATTGTGTTTGACGAATACGACGCGGGCCGCGCCGACGTGATGTTCGTGATCCAGCGGGTGCTGGAAACCGACGGCAAGCTGACGCTGCTGGACCAGAACGAGGTCATCACCCCGCACCGGTATTTCCGCATCTTCGCCACCGCGAACACGGTTGGCCTTGGCGATACGACCGGTCTCTACCACGGCACGCAGCAGATCAACCAGGGCCAGATGGACCGCTGGTCGCTGGTCGCAACCCTGAACTATCTGTCGATCGACGCCGAAACGCAGATCATCCTGTCCAAGGCGCCGCACTACAACAACGAAAAGGGCCGCAAGACGATCCGCCAGATGGTGACCGTGGCCGATTTCAGCCGCCGCGCCTTTATGAACGGCGAGTTGTCGACCGTCATGTCGCCCCGGACCGTGATCGCATGGGCCCAGAACGCCGAGATCTTCCGCGATGTCGGCTATGCCTTCCGCGTGTCCTTCCTGAACAAATGCGATGAGCTGGAGCGCCAGACCGTGGCCGAGTTCTACCAGCGCTGCTTTGACGAGGAACTGCCGGAAAGCGCAGCCTCGCTCAGCCTCGGCTGACAATCCCGACCTTACGGAATGCCTGGGTCCGCGCGGCGGGCGTGGGCATTCTTTTTGTTGTGGCTGGTGTTTGCAAGGGGCCGCGCGTCGCGCTGCGGCGAGGCCTGCGCCCGCGCCGCAGGACGGCTACCGCGCCGAATTATTGTCATGACGTCCTGAAGGGGGTCCTCGAGAATGAGGCCGACCCGCTGGTGGCCTCCGATACCGCAGACCTGACAGAGATGCGTGACGGGGTCCACCTGCACATCCGTTTCATCAGCAACCGGTGCGGCGATGACGGCCTTGAACGGGGGTTTCAGGCGCGTGTCCGGGTCTACCGCATCCGCCAGAAAGGGGCGCGGCCCGACCTGGCATTCAATGCCCGCGCCGTGCTGGCCCCCCAGATCACCGATTGCCGCTAACGGCTGGCCAGACTGGGCGGGCCGGAAATACCGGAACCCAGGGCATCGGAACACATGTTTCAGGACCGTTGAGGCGGCATCGACGGGCGCAGCCTGCCCGCAGGTCTGCCCCCCAAAGAACGCGGTGGTCCCGCCCCTCAGGACGGTGCGGTCCAGCATGCGGCCGCAGATCAAGACGAAGCCGCGCGCCTTCAGCCACACAGGCCGGAAAAGTTTTCATATTGCCTTATTGTTTGGCAATAAATCCGGCATAAAGTCGGTTTCATGGGCGCTTTGAAAACAATCATCGCCACTTTCGGCCTCTGGACCGCGCTGGCTGCACCGCTGGCCGCGCTGACCGATGTGCCGCGTGAACGCGCAAAAGTGTTCGCCGCCTGCCTGGGGCGCGCCTCGGCAGAGATGGAACATCGCTGGCTCATGGGGGGCGGTGCGGATGCGGAACAGGACCGCCGCGCCCTGTTTGAATTGCTGCTGGACACGGTCGCGCCGCGCTCTGGCCTCCCCGGCCCCGAAATCCTTGATATCCGCATCCGGGCCAAGTTTGCGCAGGCGCACCTGCTGCAAATCGCGACCTTTCATACCGATCCGGACCGCAAGCGCCGCGCCGGGGCCGCCGCCCGCATGGCGATGCGCCCTTGTACGGCGCTGATTCTCAGCTGATCCAACGTCGGCTCAGGGCAATTCGGGGCAGAACAGGTTGGCGTTGTCCGCAACGCGGGTCGTAAGGGCGCGGGCCTCGGGCGCGGAGCTTATGGCCAGATAGGACTCCATGGCGTCCCGCAGTTCTTGCCGCAGCCGGTCACGTTCGGCATCGTCATCGGTATCGCCCAGCGCCTCGGCCAGCCGCTCCCGGCGCATCCCGTTGGCAATCATCCGACGGACCAGATCCCTGAGCCCCTCAATCCCGTCCGCGCCCACCGCGTCGATGAGCGGCCCCGCCCCATCCGAGATCTGGTGCGACAGACAATCGAAATTCCGCGACTGGCTGAGGGAAAACGCCAGAATCGTGCCCAACGCCAGATCCGCGGCCCCCGGCGCGATGCGTGTGTAGGTGCGGGCATAGTTTTGCGGGTCGCGGGTTACGGGATCGCGCAGCGCGCCCTCCAGCACCAGCACAGGCTCTGCAAGGCGCAGCGTGAAAGGCAATTCGAAATGGTTCAACTGCATTTTCACGACAAGGTCATAGGACCGCTCAAACTCCAGCTGGACAGAGCCATAGCGGATCTTCTCACCCTGCCGGGCAACGACAAACGCGCCGTCGCTGTCCTGCTCCAGCACCGCCCGCGCGGCCACCCCCAGATAATCCCCCTCTTCGGACCAGAGCGGCCCTGAAGGCGGCGAAACCGCCTTCATCCAGTATTGCGTGACGGTCAGCGTGCCTGCCTCGCGCCCCGGCGCGATCTCCAGCACCTCTTGCCCCGGCACGGTGACGCCCAGAAGATAGGGCAAAACCAGATCGCCCAGCCAGACGCCGTGCAATTCTGACAGATCCGTCACCGGACCCGCCTCTGCCAGCGCGGTTTCGTTCAGGACAAACATCTTCAGCGCATCCCGCGAACATCCCAACGGGCCACCCGGTTCCTCGGAGACGCCAGAGGACGGTGGCGGCACACGCAGCGCCGTCTGCATTTCGGCGCAGGTCACATCGGCCCGGACGCCTCCCGGCCAGAGCAGCAAGCCGGCAAGAAACAAACGCTTCATCGTCGAAACCTTTCGTCGCAAAACAAATCAACCAATTCCCGCAGCCTATCCCGAAATGCACGCCCGACCAAGCCTGCGCCCCCTTGCGGGCGCACCTCAAAGGGCGGATAAACGCCCCATGAACAAGCCCAGCGACAACCCCGCCGATCCGTTCAAGAAGGCCCTCGCCGAAGCCACCAAGGTGATGGCCGACGACCCGGAGCTTTCGGTCAGCTATTCGGTCGACCCCTCCGGCGTGTCCGGAGAGGCGATGCGCCTGCCGCAAGTCTCGCGCCGCATGTCGCGCGATGAAGTCATGCTGGCGCGCGGCACGGCGGATGCGCTGGCGCTGTACCACCGCTATCACGACAACAGCACCCATGCCCGCTATCTGCCGCAGGGCGACATGGCGCGCGAACTGTATGAGGCGATGGAAACCGCCCGGTGTGAGGCGATGGGCGCGCGCGACATGCCCGGCACCGCCGGCAACATCGACGCCAAGATCGCCGCCGACGCCACCCGGCGCGGCTATGGCCAGATCCGCGAGGCCGCCGAGGCACCGCTGTCGGTGGCCGCCAACTACCTGATCCGTCATCTGGCCACCGGGCGCGACCTGCCGCCCGACGCGGCCAATGTCATGAACCTGTGGCGCGGGTTCATGGAAAATCAGGCCGGTGGCACGCTCGACCGGCTGGACGACACCCTGTCCGACCAGACCGCTTTTGCGAAATTTGCGCGCCAGATGATCACCGATCTGGGCTATGGCGATCAGTTGGGCGACGACCCCGACAGCTTTGACGACGATTCCGACGAAGACGGCGTTGACGACGATCAGGACGATCAGGAACCCGATTCCACCGGCGACGATGACGACGACGGCGAAGAATCCGAAGCCTCTCCCGAACAGTCGCAGGAGGAAACCCAGGATCCGTCGCAGGCGCAGGTCTCGATGGATGAGATGGCTGATCAGGAACTTGGCGAAGAGGCCGAGATGCCAGAGGGCGAGGCCCCGCTGGAGCCGCCCGCCCCGCAGCCGATTTCCGAGGCCGATCCGGATTACACCGTCTATTCGACCGAAAACGACGAGGAAATCGCCGCCGAGGATCTGGCCGAGCCGATCGAACTGGAACGCCTGCGCGCCTATCTGGATCAGCAGCTGGAACCGCTCAAAGGCGCGGTGTCGCGTCTGGCCAACAAACTGCAACGCCGCCTTCAGGCGCAGCAGAACCGCAGTTGGGAGTTCGACCGCGAGGAAGGCATCCTTGACGCCGGGCGGCTGGCCCGCGTGGTTGCCAACCCGACGACGCCGCTGTCGTTCAAGGTCGAAAAGGACATGGAGTTCCGCGATACGGTTGTGACGCTGCTGCTGGACAACTCCGGCTCTATGCGCGGCCGCCCGATCAGCATCGCGGCGATCTGCGCCGACGTTCTGGCGCGCACGCTGGAACGCTGCTCGGTCAAGGTCGAGATCCTTGGCTTTACCACCCGCGCGTGGAAAGGCGGGCTGGCGCGTGAGGACTGGCTGAACGCGGGACGCGAACAGCAGCCCGGCCGCCTGAACGACCTGCGCCACATCATCTACAAACACGCCGACGCCCCGTGGCGGCGGACCCGCGACAATCTGGGTCTGATGATGAAAGAGGGCCTTCTGAAGGAAAACATCGACGGTGAGGCGCTGGAATGGGCGCACCGCCGGATGGCGGGCCGCCCCGAGGCGCGCAAAATCCTGATGGTGATTTCCGATGGCGCGCCGGTGGACGATTCCACCCTGTCGGTGAACCCGGCCAACTATCTGGAAAAGCACTTGCGCGACGTCATCGCCATGGTTGAACGCAAGCGGCAGGTCGAACTGCTGGCCATCGGCATCGGCCACGACGTGACCCGCTACTATGACCGCGCCGTGACCATTACCGACGTCGAACAACTGGCCGGGGCCATGACCGAACAACTGGCCGCGCTGTTCGACAGCGACCCGCGTGCGCGGGCGCGGTTCATGGGCATCAAACGCGCCGGTTGACAGGCTGCACCGTCGCGACCTGACCCGGCGCTTTGGCAAAAAGCCTTGCCCACAACGCCCTGAACGCGGTCCTGAACACGGTCCCGCGCGCGGCCCGGCGCTGGCGATTGGCTTCGCGGGTGGCGCTGGACACCGGTATGTGACGTGCGGCGCGATGGGTCAGGTGAGCGGTGTCGAATGGGGTGAACATGGGTACCTCCTGTGGCTGCAACCCGATCATCGCGCCGTCACCGGCGGCGCGCTTGAAGACCGCCCTTGGATATCCCTTGGAAACCCCTGAGGTTCGACCCGAAGCTTGCGGAACCCGCGCCCCCGCGTCTTAATCATGGGTATGCGCCACTGTTTCGCCGACTGCCTGCTGGACACCGACAGTCTGACCCTGACCCGGTCCGGGGCCCTGGTCCGGGTCGAGCCGCAGGTCTTTGACCTGATCCGCCTGCTGGTGGAAAACGCCGGACGGGTCGTCACCCGCGACGAGATCGTCGAGACCGTCTGGAACGGACGCATCGTCTCTGACTCTGCCATTTCGGCCCGTATCGCGGGCGCGCGCAAGGCGCTGGGGGACGATGGCAAGGCCCAGCGCGTGATCCGCACCGTGGCGCGGCGGGGTCTGCAACTGGTGGCGGCGGTCGACCACACCCCGGCCACATCCGTGTCCGCGCCGGTGCGCGCGCCACAAGAACAGCGCATTCGCTATGCAAGCGATGCGCAGGGCCGCTCTATCGCCTGGGCGCTGACCGGTGCCGGGCCGCCGCTGTTCCGGTTGGGATACAACACCACCCATCTTGAGGCGGAATGGCACACGCCCTGTGAACGCACCGCCTTTGACCGGCTTGCCGACCATCTCACGCTGCTGCGCTACGATCCCGTCGGCTTTGGCATGTCGGACCGCAGCGACATCACGGCCGATTTCGCGGTGATGGCGGAAAACGCGCTGCGGGCAGCCGATGCCGCCGGGTTGGACAGGTTCGCCCTGTTCTCTGAATCGGGGGGCGTGCACACCGCGCTGCACCTTGCCGCCGCACATCCGGACCGGGTGTGCAAACTGGTGATCGCCGGCGGCTACGTCGATGGGCGCAAACGGCGCGGTGCCGATTTGCCGGAAACCTTTCACGCGCTGGTGTCAGAGGCCTGGGACACCCCCGACAGCCCCTTTGCGGCGGCCCTGCTCTATCCCTATTTTCCGGAAGGTCCGATTGAGGCCGTGCAGGCGATGGGCCGCAACATGCAGGCCGCCGCGTCGAAAGCCAATGAGTTGAGCATCCGTTCCGCCATCGACAGGATCTCGAACGCCGATCTGCTGCCGCGCATCCAATGCCCTACGCTGATTGTCCACGCGCGTCACGACAGGGTGCACCCGTTGTCGGAGGCGCGCAAACTGGCGACGGGCATTCCACAGGCCGAACTGATGATTCAGGACAGCGCCAATCACGTCCCGATTCCCGGCAACCCGCATTACGACGCCTATCTGGACGCCATTATCCGCTTTGTCCTGGCATGATCCGGGGGGCGTCATACCTGTCCGCCGCTTCGAGCTTTTGAACCGCCGAGTTCAACGGGTTCCTGCCGTCCACGGTGAATTGCGCATGATGCACCTTCCAGCAATCCGGATAGCGGTGCAGGATCGAAAACCCCTCATGCGGTGCATCTGACAGCACCGTATTGTGATACACATAGCGCGTCTCATGGGTGGCCCAGATGATGTCAGGGCCCCGGAATTCCGCATGTGTCACGCGCCTGATCATATGGGAAATGGATTGTTCGCGCTGCCGCGCAATGACCGTCTCGAACAGCGCCCGCGTGTCGTCCTCGGTCAGCAGAACCCGCCGCCCTTCATAGCTTTCAACGGTGTTCGGGGTTGCAAACCAGCGCAGCACGCCCGCCATGTCTCCGGCCAGCATCGCGGAACCGCAGCGGTCCAGCATGTCTTGAAAAATGCGGCGGGCTTCGGGATCGTCACTCACGAACGCGCTCCTGTCGTCATTGTCAATCCGGCGGTTATAGTCCGCCCCAAACCGTCCCGAACGCGACAAATTGCCCGCCCTTGCCACCGGCGCGCCGCTCGCTAGTCTGCGCGGCAAAGGAGACCGCGCATGTTTCAGAGTTTCGTTGAGACCGCCTCGCCCGATCAGGGGCCACCCCGCCTTGCCGCCCTGCGTGAGAAACTGGCCGATAGCGGCCTCGACGGGTTCCTGATCCCGCGCGCCGATGCGCATCAGGGCGAAGACGTCGCGCCGCGGGACGAACGCCTGTCGTGGCTGACCGGCTTTACCGGCTCGGCGGGCTGGTGCGTGGCGCTGCGCGACCGGGCGGCGGTCTTTGTCGACGGGCGCTACCGCGTGCAGGTCAAGGCGCAGGTGGCGGATGTCTTCGAAAAGGTCGACTGGCCCGAAACCGCGCTGAACGACTGGATCGGCGCGGCGCTGCCCAAGGGGAAGCTGGGCTTTGACCCGTGGCTGCTCAGCGTCGATCTGCACCGCGCTCTGGCGGACAAGCTGCCGGATGTGACCCTGACCCCCACCGACAACCTTGTCGATGCCATCTGGCCCGATCAACCCGCCCCGCCGCAGGGCCGGGTCTTTGCGCAGCCGCTGGAACTGGCGGGCGAAAGCCACGCGGACAAGATCGCGCGACTGGCCAAGACGCTTGCCGCCGGGGCCGCCGTGCTGACCCTGCCCGACAGCATCGCATGGCTGCTTAACATCCGTGGCAGCGACATTGCCCGCACGCCGGTGCCGCACGGCTTTGCCGTGCTGCACAAGGAGGGCCGCGTCACGCTGTATATGGACGCCGCCAAGCTGGCCGATCTTGGCGATCACCTTGGCCCGCAGATCACCCTGCGCGCGCCATCGGATTTCCTGACGGACCTTGCCGCCCTGACCGGCCCGGTGCTGATCGACCCTGCCAGTTGTCCGGTCGCCGTGGCCGACGCCCTTGTCGATCCGAAGGACGGCACCGATCCCTGTCGGCTGCCCAAGGCGCTCAAGAACGCCGCCGAACTGGACGGCACCCGCGCCGCCCACCACCGCGACGCGCTGGCCATGGTACGCTTTCTGGCATGGCTGGACGCGCACCCCCCCGGCAGCCTGACCGAAATCGGCGTCGTCAAACGACTGGAGGAGGAACGCCGCGCCACCAACGCCCTGCGCGACATTTCGTTCGAGACGATCTCTGGCAGCGGCCCCAACGGCGCAATCGTGCATTACCGCGTCACCGACAGCACCGACCGTCCCGTGGGCGACGGTGAGCTGCTGCTGGTCGATTCCGGGGGTCAATACGTCGACGGCACCACCGACATCACCCGCACCGTCGCCATCGGCACACCGGGGGCGGAGGAGGTGCAGGCCTTTACCCGCGTTCTCAAAGGCATGATCGCCGTCTCGCGGCTGCGCTTTCCCAAGGGGCTGGCGGGGCGTGAC
The DNA here is from genome assembly GCF_048262615.1 of Antarctobacter sp. GTDB lineage: Bacteria > Pseudomonadota > Alphaproteobacteria > Rhodobacterales > Rhodobacteraceae > Antarctobacter. Next base: position 168,678 of record NZ_JBLXFB010000004.1, on the reverse strand, counting down.
ATTGATCCCTTTGCGCGCGCGGCTTTGTGGGAGGCGGGGCTGGATTATGGCCACGGCACCGGCCACGGGGTCGGCGCCTATCTGTCCGTCCACGAAGGCCCGCAGCGCATCGCGCGTACCGGCACCGTGCCGCTGGAGGCGGGCATGATCCTGTCCAATGAGCCGGGCTTTTACCGCGAAGGGGCCTATGGCATCCGCATCGAAAACCTGATCGCCGTGCAGCCCGCACCGAAACTGGACGGGCAGACCGTGGCCCAGATGCTGGAGTTCGAAACCCTGACATGGGTGCCTATAGACTCCCGGTTGATCGACGTTACTCTGCTGACCGAGGCCGAACGCATCTGGCTGAACGACTATCACCGACGGGTCTACGCAACGCTGTCCCCGCATCTGGATGCGGCAACGGGGCAGTGGCTGTCGGACGCCTGTTCTGTCATCTGACATGACAACGTTACACTGCCCGTGTCTCTGATGCGGGCGACATCTGGGGGACATGAAATGAGCAAGATCACCATCACGCCGGCCACCGGCACCTGGGTTGTGCGCGCCGGGGGGGCCGTTCTGGGCGAATCCGCCAATGCGCTTGAACTACAGGAAGACGGCTATCCGATGATTGTCTACTTTCCGCGCGGCGACATCGCCATGGCCTTTCTGGACCGCACCGACCACACCACCGCCTGCCCGCACAAGGGCGCGGCCAGCTATTTCTCGATCATGTCGAAATCCACGACCTACGTGAACGCGGCATGGTCCTATGAGGACCCAAAGGCCGACGTGGCCCAGATCAAGGACCACATCGCCTTTTACGTTCAGGACGGGGTCGCGGTCGAACACGTCTGACACCGCGCCTTGCCAGCCACAGCCAAGACCCCGCCCCCTGCGCCCCCCGGCGCGGGGGGCATTCGTGTCAGCCGCGCCGTTTCAACACCCCGTTGGAATAGACCAGCCGCCGGTTGATCCCGGCGCACATGCTGGTCAGCAGGCCAGAGGCGGCGGGATGGTCATTCGACGCCAGCCAGCTGCCATCATACCGCACCGTCGCCGCCAGATCGGGTGTGCGGATGCTGGCATTGCCGGTGATGATATGGCTGTTCGTATTGCCAAAGGGCCGCAGCATCGCCTCATCGAACGGCACCTGCAACCACGCGCAGATCAGGGTCAGCACCTCGCGCGGGCGCAGCGCCAGTTCCTCATACCCCAGCCGAAAGCGCGGCAGGCCGCGCCGCGTCAGATCGGCGTCGATCCGTTTGACCGTGCGCAGCCATGTCACGTAGCCGGACACAAGGCTGCCGCCCCGGCGTCGTCGCCGCGAAGCCACCCAGGACCGCACGTCGCGGGTCAGTTGCAGAACCCGCACATCGTAGCCGGCCAGCCCGTCGACGTGGTCCAGCGCGTCCGGAGTGCTGTCGAGCACGTAACGCACCTCTGGCGACAGCGCGCGCGCCGCGTCATCCACCAGTGGAAAATGTGAGGCCACGGTGCTGTCGGCGTGCAAGTCCGGCAGTACCTGTGACCACAGCGGGCATTGCTCGGCGCGCTGCCCGCAGGTGCACAGGCGTCCCGTCACCGGGTTTTTCATCCGGTCGGGGCGAATCCCCGACACCAAGCGCACCGCCTCGCCAACCCCCACAACCTGCCGCGAGACGCCCAGCGCGGCGTCAAGGATCGTCGTGCCGCTATGCGCGGCACCAACGACAAGAAGGACTTGTTTGCGGGTCACGGGCGGCGGCGTCCTTCGATCCAACTGACAGGGCCGGGCATACCTCAGGGACGGGCTCCGGGCAAAGCCGAATTCGCCGCCGGAACCGCCTGCGCGGCCCTGACCGGCGGGTTTGCGCGCAAAAAAGGTGGCGGCCCCGCGCCGCCGTAAGCCGCTGAAAAACAAGGATGCTATCCTCTAACACCCCCCCGATATTGCGCGTCCGGGGGGCTGTGGGCCTAATCCGGTCATCGCCTCTGCAACAAAGGACGACACCATGCTTAGACTGCTGACATTCCTCTCTGCCCTGTTCCTCGCCAGCGCGGCGGCCGCCACGTCCCTTTGGGTCGACGCCCCCCGCGACGGCTATCTCAACCTGCGCACCGGCCCCTCTGTCCAGTACCATGTGCTTGGCAAGATGCCCCACGGCAGCCCGGTCAAACTGCTCGAAGCGCCGGGCAAATGGGTCAAGGTCCGGCATGTCTCGGGCCTGATCGGCTGGGCGCACAGCGGCTTTCTCACCGACCATAAGCCGGTTCTCGGCCATGACCGCGATCCCGGATACAGCCGTGGGCAGGACTACTGGATCGACGCGCCGCGCTTTGGCCACCTGAACCTGCGCAACGGACCGGGCCAAGCCTATCAGGTCATCGAAAAGATGCCCCACGGCGCCAAGGCGCATGTGATCTACAAACAGGATGGCTGGTACAAGCTGCGCTTTGAGGGCAAGACCGGCTGGGCCAACAGCCGCTTCTTGTCAGAGCACAAGGTCAAGACACGCGGCCACAATGGCGGTCATGCCGGAACGCCCTATGCCCAACCCACCGGGCAGCACTACTGGGTCTATGCCCCCGGCTATGGCGGGCTGAACCTGCGCAACGGTCCCGGAACCGGCTACCCGGTGCTGTTCACCATGGGCCAGCGCGACAAGGTGGCAGAGCTTGGCCGTCAGGGCGACTGGATTCTTCTGCGTCACCCCTCCGGCTATACCGGCTGGGCGCATGGCGACTATCTGGTCAAACAGGACCCCGGCCACAGCCGCGCCCCGAACGGCAACCGTTACGACCATCGGGACGACAGGCGCAAAGGTGGTCGCGACCGTGACGGCGACTGGCGCGGCGACACCGGCCACAAGGACTATGGCCACAACGACAACCGCAGAAAGGGCAAGAAGGGCGGCAAGACCTTCGACAGTTTCGCCGAGGCCGTGGCCGCCTGCGCCGGACACAATGGCAATGACCTTCAGGTCTGCCTTGCCCGGAACATCTCGCGGATCAGGTGACCGCGCCCCGGACAGCGCTCCGGACAGCACTCCGGACAGCGACAAGACCACCGGCACAGACACAGGACGGGCCCGGCGTGGCCCGTCTTTTCCCGGTCGCGGCGGTTACCTGTGCTCTTCCTTGGCCGTCGCCGCCAAGGCCCGGTTATAGGCCTTCAGCGCATCGACGTGGAACAGTGCCCCTTGCAGCACCGGCTTGTCCTCGACCATCGTCACCACCGGCAGAAAGGCCACGCCGGATTTGTCGAACCGGGGCAATGCCGTCTCCAGTGTCGCGGTCGCCTGCACATACAGTTCCTGTTCGATCATCCGCAGGCAGGCCTCTTCGTCGGCGGCGTTCTCGTCGGTCGGCTTGCGCATGACCCCCTGCACCCGGAACATCGCCAGCAGATAGGCCTGCGGACCCGCCGCCAGATGCACGTTGCGGCGTTTCAACTGGGACAAAAAGAACGACCGGTTCACCAACCGGCTGGCCAGTGCCGTCGACATCGACACCGACACCATCACCGCCAGCCCGGTCTGCCAGTCGCCGGTCAGCTCGAACACGATCAGCGTGGTCGAGATCGGCGCCCCCAGCACCGCCGCCGCCACCGCCCCCATGCCCGCCAGCGCATAGAGCGTAAAGGCCGAGGACACCTCGGGAAACAACCCCGTCGCGATATGGCCAAAGGTCAGCCCGGTCAGCGCCCCCACCATCAGCGAGGGCGAAAAGATGCCGCCGCCCATGCGCCCCGCCATGGTGATCGACACCGCCGCCACCTTGACGATGCAAAAGACAAATGCCTCGTGCATCAACAGCCCGCCGGTCAGCGCGCGTGAGGTCGTCTCATACCCGACCCCGATGATATGCGGATACAGGATCGCGATCCCACCCAGCAGCAGCCCCGCCACTGCCGGGCGCAGCCAGTAGGGCAGGTTCAGGCGCTTTTGCAGCCGCGTCTCCATGTCGTCTGCGAAAAATATCGCGTGCATCATGATCACCGCAACCAATCCGCAAACCAGCCCAAGGATAAAGAAAGCGGGCAGTTCAAGGTAGAACTCCACCGTCGTTGTCCCCGGCAGGACAAATTCGGTCACGTCGCCGTACACCAGCCGGTTGATCACCGTCCCCGCCGCGCTGGCCACCACAATCGGCGCAAAGGCGTGCAGCGCGAAATGTCGCAGGATAACCTCCAGCGCGAACAGCGCCCCGGCGATGGGGGCGTTGAAACTAGCCGAGACCGCCGCCGCCACCGCGCAGCCCAGCAGGTCGCGCCCGGTGATCCCGTCCACCTTCAGCGCGTTGGCCACCCAGCTCGACGCCATCGCAGCGATATGCACCACCGGCCCCTCGCGCCCCGTCGACCCGCCGGTCGACAGGGTGATCCACGAACACAGCGCCGAGGCGATTCCGGCCTTTTTCTCGACCCGGCCGTCGTTCAGCGCCGCGCCTTCGATCACATCGGCCACCGCCCGCACCCGCCCGTCCGGCGTGGCCACATGCAGGATAATCCCCACCGCGATCCCGCCCAGCACCGGGATGATCAGCACCCAGATCCACGGCAGCCGTTCGGCAAAGGAATGCAGCGTGTTGACGTCCGGCGTGCCGTAGACCAGCGTCTGCAACCCCTCCACCGCGCCGCGAAAGGCGATCGCCGCAAAGCCCGAGGCAATTCCCACACCCAGCGCGATGAACCAGAACTGGACCTGTCCCGGCCCTTGGTGCCGCACCATGTCCCAGCCCTGCCCGCAGGCCGCCGAAACATTGCGCAATTGCTCTCGCAGCAGGCCTGGCAATACCGCCTCCCCAAATCCCGTGGCTTTCCCGCGACGCACGCGCTGGTTAAGGTGGTCCGAGCAAAATGCCGGAGTCCCCCATGCCCATCGCGCAGGCGATCGATAATCTCAAAACCGTCCTAGGCGAACGCGTCAGCCTGTCCAAGAGCGATCTCGACGCGCATGGCGCATCGGAATCCTATTTCCCCCCCGTGCCGCCGCAGGCGGTGGTCTATCCCCGCAGCACCGACGAGGTGCGCCAGATCGTCGAAATCTGCGCAAAAGCGGATGTACCGATGATCGGCTGGGGTGCGGGCACCTCTCTCGAAGGGCACGGTCAGGCCCTGCGTGGAGGCGTTTCGGTGGATTTCCGTCACATGAACCGGGTGCTGGAAATCCGCCCCGCCGACATGGATGTGACCGTGCAACCGGGCGTCACCCGTGAGGCACTGAACGAAGAGTTGCGCGCCACCGGGCTGTTCTTTCCGGTCGATCCCGGCGCAAATGCCTCATTGGGCGGCATGGCGATGACCCGCGCCTCGGGCACCACAACCGTGCGCTATGGCTCGATGCGCGACAATGTCATGGGGCTGGAGGTGGTGCTGGCCGACGGGCGGGTGATCCGCACCGGAACCCGCGCCCGCAAAAGTGCCGCTGGCTACGACCTGACCGCGCTCATGGTCGGGTCGGAGGGGACGCTGGGACTGGTGACGGAACTGACCCTGCGCCTGCACGGTCAGCCAGAGGCGGTCAGCGCCGGCATCTGCGCCTTTCCCGACATGGCCGCCGCCACCGCCGCCGTCATGGAAACCATCCAGATGGGCATTCCCATGGCGCGGATCGAATTTGCCTGCGCACAAACCGCCCGCGCCTTCAACGCCTATGCCGGCACCGACATGGCCGAAGCACCGCACCTGATGGTCGAATTCCACGGCAGCCCGCAAAGCACCGAACAGGACGCCGAACGCTTTGCCGAGATTGTCGCAGACCACGGCGGCAGCGCCTTTCGCTGGTCCGCCCGCGAAGAGGAACGGCGCGCGCTCTGGGCGATGCGCCACAACGGCTATTATGCCATCCTCGCCTCGCGCCCCGGCGCGCGCGCGGTGGTGACGGACATCTGCGTGCCGATCTCGCGGCTGGCGCAGGCAATCGAGGCGACACAGGCCGACATCGCCGACAGCGGCCTGCCCGGGCCGATCCTCGGCCATGTGGGGGACGGCAATTTCCACGCCATCCTGCTGATCGACCCCGACCAGCCCGCCGAACTGGGCAAGGCCAAGGAACTGGCCGCGCGCATGGCCACGCGCGCCATCCAACTGGGCGGCACCTGTACCGGCGAACACGGCGTGGGCTATGGCAAACTGCCCTTCATGCAATCCGAACACGGCGACGCATGGCAGGTCATGGGCAGCGTGAAGGCGGCGCTCGACCCGCAAAACCTGATGAATCCGGGCAAACTGGTGCCCAGCAACTGATCGCCCTTGTCGGATGTGGTCGGATGTCCATCCGCCTGACGGGCGGTCAAGACACTCAAAGATGCCCCTGTCCCGTCCTCAGGCCTTGAGCAGCGCCCGCGCCGCCGCGCGGGCCTCTTTTGTCACCACGTCGCCGGACAGCATCCGCGCGATCTCATCCTCACGGTCATCCACCGCCAGCGGCAGCACCTCGGACAGCGTCATCTCACCCTCGACCCGTTTGGACACCCGCCAGTGATGCCCGCCAAGGGCCGCCACCTGCGGCGAATGGGTCACCACCAGCACCTGCCCGCCTTCGGACAAGGCCTTGAGCCTGCGGCCCACCGCATCCGCCGTGGCCCCGCCAACCCCGCGGTCGATCTCGTCAAAGATCATCGTCGCCCCGCGCCCCTGCGCCTCGGTCAGGCAGACCTTCAGCGCCAGCAGAAACCGCGACAGCTCGCCGCCAGAGGCGATCTTGTTCAGCGCGCCCGCCGGGGCACCGGGGTTTGTCGCCACGGTAAAGGCCACCGTATCGCGCCCCTCGGTGCCTGCCGGGGCCTCGGACACGGCGGTGTGAAACACCGCCCGCTCCATCTTGAGCGGGGCCAGTTCGCCCGCCACCGCCACGTCCAGCCGCCCCGCCGCCTCGCGGCGCAGCGCGCTCAGCGCCGTGGCCGCCGCGTCATACCCCGCCTCAGCGGTCTTCAGGTCCGCGCGCAGCCCGCCGATGCGCGCCTCGCCCGCGTCCAGCGCCGCCAGCCGGTCCGACAGCTCCGCCGCCAGACCCGGCAGGTCATCCGCCATCACCTGATGTTTGCGCGCCAAGCCCCGGATCGCGAACAGCCGCTCCTCGGTGTCGTCCAGTTCCATCGGGTTGAATTCCAGCGCCTCAAGGCAATCGGCCACCCCGCGCGAAGCCTCGTCCAGTTCGGACATGGCCCGCGTCAGCGCCGCGATGGGCGCATCCAGCAACCCCTCGGCCTTTTCCGCCACCCCGTCCAGCCAGCGCAGCGCGTTCGACATGGCCCCCTCGGCCCCGTCATAGCCCAACGCGCTGGAGGCCTGCGCGATGTCGTCGCGGATCTTCTCCGCCGACTGCATGCTGCGCCGGCGCGCGTCCAGTTCCGCCTCTTCGCCCGCGACCGGCGCGAGTTTGTCCAGTTCCGCAACCGCGTGGCGCAGGAAATCCTCTTCGGCGCGCACCGCCTCCAGCGCCGCCTGCGCCGCGTCCAGCGTCTTGCGCGCCGTCCCCATCGCCCGCCATGCGCTGCGCACCTCGGCCTGCGCCGGTCCCGCATCCGCATACAGATCAAGGATCGCCCGGTGCCCCTTGGGGTCCAGCAAGCCGCGATCGTCATGTTGGCCGTGCAGTTCCACCAGCGTTTCCGACAGGCGCCGCAGCACCTCACCGGACACCCGCCGGTCATTGACCCAGCCGGTCTTGCGCCCGTCCCTGGTGTTCACCCGCCGCAGGATCAATTCGTCCGAGGCGGGCAACCCCGCTTCTTCCAGCACCGACCACGCCGCATGTCCCTGCGGCAACTCGAATTCGGCCACCACCTCTCCCTGCTCGGCCCCAGAGCGCACCAGTTCGGCGCGCCCGCGCCAGCCCAGCACAAAGCCCAGCGAATCCAGCAGGATCGACTTTCCGGCCCCGGTTTCCCCGGTCAACACGTTCAGACCCGGCTGGAACTCCAGTTCCAGCCGCTCAATGATCAACATGTCTCGTATTTCAAGCGCGCGCAGCATGGTTCGCCGTCGGCCAGACCTGAGGTCCGCCGCTCCTTACAACCACTGGCCCTTGATCATCTGACGATAGATGGCCGACAGCCAGTTGTCGCCCAGCACAGAAGGCTTCAGCCCCTGCTTGGTCAACAGCTTGAACCCATCCTCATACCAGTCGGTCGACTGGTAGTTATAGCCAAGGATGGCCCCGGCGGTCTGCGCCTCGTTCAGAAGACCCAGCGAGAGGTAGGCCTCAATCAGACGATACAGCGCCTCCGGCGTGTGGGTCGTGGTCTGGAAATCCTCGACCACAACGCGGAACCGACTGATTGCGGCACCGTAATGCGACCGCTTCAGATAGTAGCGCCCCACTTCCATTTCCTTGGCCGCCAGATGGTCAAAGGCAAGGTCGAATTTCAGGATGGAAGAGCGGGCATATTCGCTGTCGGGATAGCGTTCGATCACCGTGCGCAGCGCCTGCAAGGCCTGAAACGTCAGCCCCTGATCGCGGCCCACCAGTTCGATCTGGTCATAGTAGGACAGCGCCAGCAGGTATTGCGCATAGGCGGCGTCGTCTTCGGCGGGATAGAAATCAATGAACCGCTGCGCCGCAGAGCGCGCGTTTTCATAATCCCTGTCCTCGTGATAGGCATAGGCCTGCATGATCAATGCACGCTTGGCCCATTCCGAATAGGGATAGAGGCGCTCGACCTCGCCAAAGTAAAACGCCGCGTCTTTTGAGTCGTTTCTCGACAGCTCGTATTCGCCGCGTTCGAAAATCTGCTTGGCGGTAAAGCTTTCCAGCGGCACGCCACCGGGGCCCACTTCCTTGCGCTGCAATTCACCACAGCCCGCCAGCGACAGCGCAAACGCCACCGCGACGATCCCAAGTTTCCGCGATCCGCCCCCAGTCATGCCCGATCGTCCTCTACTTCGTGCGGCACCGCCTTCAGCGGTTGCCATTGGGAGCGGTCTAGCACAGAAAATTCCGGTGCAAAATGTCTTGTAGCCCGAATAATGCGCGCTATGCCGCCCACGCGGCGCTCAGGCCACGGCCGGAATCTCGTGCCGCTCGACACCGGCTCCGGGAAGGCGAGCCGCCTGCGCCGGATCGCACAGAACCACGCGGTACGCACCGGGCATGTCAAACAGCGCCCGCAGCAGGGCATTGGTCATCGCGTGACCGGCCTTGTGGCCCTCATAGTGGCCGATGATCGGTGCCCCGGCGAGGGCAAGATCCCCCAGCGCGTCCAGCATCTTGTGCCGCACCGCCTCATCCGAATGACGCAGCCCGCCGGGCGACAGGATCTTGTCGCCATCGACCACAACCGCGTTTTCATAGGTGCCGCCCAGCGCCTTGCCAGCGGCATGCATCGCGTCGACGTCCGAGGCGCGGCAAAAGGTGCGGCTGTCGCACAGTTCGCGCACAAAGGTGCCGTTCGCAAGGTTAAGCGTCTTGGTCTGCTCGCCGATGGCCGCATCGGCAAACGAAATGTGAAACTGCATGGTCAGGCCCTGCCCCACTTCGGCGGGCGACAGACGCGCCCAGCCCATGTCGGTGCGGACCTCGACAGGTGCAAGCACTTCGATGGCGCGGATCGGCATGGCCAGTTGGCGCAGGCCACGGGCAAGGATGCCACGCACGAAAGGCACCGACGATCCGTCGAGGATGGGGGCCTCGGGTCCGTCGATCTCGATCAATGCGTTGTGGACACCGCAACCCGACAGGGCCGCCATGACGTGTTCGACCGTCGACACCGATGTCCCGGCGCGGTTGACGATCCAGGTACACAGCGGCGACGCCTCGACCGCGTCCCAGCGGGCGGGAACCAGCGTGTCGCCAAGCGCGATGTCGGTGCGTTTGAACCAGATGCCATAGTCGGCGCTGGCAGGACGGATCGTCAGGCGCGCGGGCGCGCCGGAATGAAGTCCAACACCAGTGAATGTGATCGGCGAACGAAGAGTGGTCTGCACGAGGTTGCCCCTGAGTTGCACACGTCCCCCCAACCCGGACGCGGCTTTGGGTATGGACGTAGCGAAGGTACCCCCTCGCCTCAAATCAAAGATTGCAACGGTGTGAAACATCACTCGTGAACGGTCGGCGGAACCCCGCCACAAACGCGAAGAACACGCGGCAAGCAACTGTTATCGCCTCATTATTTCGGCAGGAATCGGGGTCTCTCCCAGACCTCTCCGCGACCCGGACTCGACCGTTATTTGCATCAATGTTGCGTTTTGTGAACACCTTTGGCCGGGGGCGTAACATATGAAAACGCCCCCGGCTCAGGCAGGGGGCGTTTTCATGTCGCGGGGTGGTTCTGGCTGTCGGGCGCAGGCCCGACCGCCAAGTCCGGTTGGCCTCAGTTGGCCTGACGGCGCAGGAAGGCCGGAATTTCAATCCGGTCATCCTCGGCCTCGGGCTCCTGATCGTGGATCGGGGCCGGGCGATGCGCCTGCACCGGCGGCTGTGCGCGGCGTGACTGCGGCGCGGCCTGCTGCTCGGTATGGCCGGTCATGCGACCGATCAAAGAGTTCACGCTGAAGCGCGACCGCTCTTCTGCCGGCGGGGCGGCGGGCGCGGGCTGCGGCGCGGCAGCGGCCTGCGTCTCTTCGCGGGTCCGCGCGGCGGCGGCCTTCAGCCGGTCCAGTGTGGCCGGGCTGGGCGTGCCGGGTGCGGGCGCGCGCGGCGCGACAAAGTCCTGCGGATCGGCCTCGATGGTGTCGGGCGCGGGGCGGAACTCGGCCACATGGGCGCGGTAGACCGGCGGCGGCAGGCCGTCGTCGGCGCGCTCATCCTCGATCACCTCGTCATACTCGCGTGAGATCACCGGATCGGCCTGTCCGGCCTCCTCCATCTGACCGAACAGCGACGGCTCGGGCTCGGCGGCGCGGGCCGCAACCGGTTCCGGTGCGGGCTGCGGCGCGGGGGCCGGAGCAGGCGCGGGTGTGTTGGCCAGAGTGCCCAGCGGCTTGGACAGCGGACGGCGCGGCACCGGCACATCGCCGGTGTTGTCGCGGGCGTCGATGCCGGTGGCGACCACCGACACGCGCATCCGGCCTGCCATGCCATCGTCCAGCGTGCTGCCGACGATGATGTTGGCCTCTGCGTCCACTTCCTCGCGGATGCGGTTGGCCGCTTCGTCCAGTTCGAACAGCGTCAGGTCGTGACCGCCGGTGATGTTGATCAACACACCGCGCGCGCCCTTGAGGCTGATTTCGTCCAGCAGCGGGTTGGCGATGGCCTTCTCGGCGGCCTGAACCGCGCGATCCTCGCCCTCGCCCTCACCGGTGCCCATCATGGCCTTGCCCATCTCGTCCATCACCGCGCGCACGTCGGCAAAGTCGAGGTTGATCAGACCCGGACGGACCATCAGGTCCGTGACACCTTTGACGCCCTGATACAGCACGTCATCGGCCAGGCTGAACGCCTCGGTAAAGGTGGTCTTTTCGTTCGCAAGACGGAACAGGTTCTGGTTCGGGATGATGATCAGCGTGTCGACAACCTTTTGCAGGCTTTCGACACCGGCCTCGGCCTGCTTCATCCGCTTGGCGCCCTCGAACTGAAAGGGCTTTGTCACCACACCAACGGTCAGCACACCCAGTTCACGCGCCGCCTGAGCGATGATCGGAGCCGCCCCCGTCCCGGTGCCGCCCCCCATGCCTGCGGTGATGAAACACATGTGCGCGCCGGCCAGATGGTCAACGATCTGTTCGATGCTTTCCTCGGCGGCGGCGGCGCCCACACTGGCCCGCGCCCCGGCACCCAGACCCTCGGTCACTTTTACACCCAGTTGCACGCGGCTTTGCGACATGCTTTGGGCCAGCGCCTGAGCGTCGGTGTTGGCGACGACAAAATCGACGCCCTCAAGGTTTTTCTCGATCATGTTGTTGACGGCATTGCCGCCCGCGCCGCCCACGCCAAAGACCGTGATACGGGGTCTCAGCTCATCCTGTCCGGGCATCGAAAGATTCAGTGCCATGTTGTCGTCCGCCTGTTTTTTATTCCGGTTTCGGGCCTGTGCGCGGCCCGTTCCCTTGAATCCTACCGATAGACGCCCGGTCCGTCACGCGAAAAACGCGCGAAATCTACCAAATGTGGCAAATTCGCGGCGTGTTTTGGCCGTATTTCGCCCATTCACCGATATGCAGTGGATTACTCAGTGCCGACCACTAATGGCGCGCGACAAACACCCATGGCGCGCGTCCGATCAACTGACAATGTAAGGGAGCCTGCCCGACATCCCGTAGCCCCGCCTCTGTGGACGGATTTGTGTATAACCTAACAGAGCCTTACCCGCCCGTCAGCCCCGGAAGTGACTTGCCGAAAGGATTTTTCCGGTCTGAATTGAAAGCGCTGTCCGGCGCTGTCACCAATTCTCGCGGAACCACTGCACCGCGCGTTTCAGCGACCGCGCCGGCAGCCTGTCCACCGGGATCTCGAAATCCCACCATTCGTCCTGCGGATGCGCCGCGAACAGGCACAGGCCCACCGCCGTGGCAAAGCCCGGCCCGGTTGCCGCCTGCGGCAGCCCGTGGACGCGCAAGGGGCGGCCAAGGCGCACCTGCTGGCCAAGGATCTTGGACGCCAGCCCATCCAGACCGGGGATCTGCGAGGCCCCGCCTGTCAGCACGATCTGCTGGCTGGGCAAATGGTCAAAGCCCGCCGCATCCAGCCGCATCCGCACCTCTTCAAGGATCTCCTCGACGCGCGGCCGCATGATGCCGATCAGTTCGGCGCGGCTGACGGTGCGGCGGTCGTGTTCCCAATCGCCGGTGTCGCCGCCGATCTCGATCATCTCGCGGTCGTCCATGCCGGTGGCGACCAGACCGCCGTAAAAGGTCTTGATCCGTTCCGCCGTCGCCATCGAGACCTTCAGCCCCTTGGAGATGTCGCGGGTGACGTGATCGCCGCCCATGCGCACGCTGTCGGCGTAGATCATGTGTTTCTTGATAAAGATCGACAGGCCGGTGGCCCCGCCGCCCATGTCGATACAGGCCGCGCCCAACTCTTGCTCATCCTCGACCAGCGCCGAGACGCCGCTGACATAGCCCGACGACGCCAGCCCGGCCAGTTCCAGATCGCAACGCTTGACGCAATGGGCAAGGTTCTGGATCGCCTGCCCCTCGACCGTCAGCATGTGCATGTCACAGCCCAGTTCGTTGCCGATCTGGCCGCGCGGATCGATCAGCCCGCTGCGGTGGTCCAGCACAAAGTTCACCGGCTGCGCGTGCAGCACCTCGCGGCCATAGCCGAAATCGGGCACATCACAGGCCGACAGCACCCGCGCCACGTCCTGTTCATCCACCGTGGTGCCCAGCACCTCGGACTTGCCCGCCAACCCGTAAGAGCGCGGCTCGGCCCCGGAAAAGGCGGCGATGACGTGATCCACCCGGATACCGGCCATCTTCTGCGCCGCCTGCACCGCCGTGCGGATCGACCGTTCGGTCGCCCCCATGTCATGCACTTCGCCGTGACGCACCCCGCGCGACCGCGTTGTCGCGGCCCCGATCACCCGGAACCCGGACTGCCCCGCCAGTGACCCGATGCCCTCATCGGACGGGTCGGTGCCGTCAAAGCGCAGCACCAGACAGGCCACCTTGGACGACCCCACGTCCAGAATGGCCACCACGCCGCGCTGCATCGCTGCCCGCCGCATGTTCCGCATCGCCCTTTGGGACTCGTAAAGCTCGATCATCGCAACACTTCCCTACCAGCCTCAATCGCCTTGATCCGCCACATCTGCTGCGTGGCGTCCTCGGTCATTCGTATTGTTGGTCTGCGTGGCAGGCGCAGATCGACCACCGTCAGGTCGCGCGCCAGCAGGTCCAGCCCCGGCGTCAGCGCCATGCCGATGGCCTGTTCCAGCGCCCGTTCCGCGCCGGTCTCGGGCAGCATGATGCGCTGACCCCGGTCCAGCACCACGTCCCAGCGCCGCGCGCCGATCCGTTCAAACCCGCGCAGCCGCGCCCGCACCGGCCCGGTCAGCGCGTACAGCCGCAGCGCCTCGTCCACCGCCAGTTCCGCAGCACCGCCCGCGATCACCGGCAGCGCCGCATGGGCCCCCCGCGATACCGCAGGGCCAACAAAGACGCCTTCGTCATCCAGCAGGTTCAGCCCCTCGGCGGTCCGCCACAGCACCACGGGAACGCGCTCGACCACGTCGACCTGTAGGACACCGCCCTGCCGCACCCGCAGTTGCGCCGTCTTGACCGCGTCCAGCGCCGTCACCGTCTGTTGCATGCCCTCAAGATCCAGATCGAAAGAGCTTTTGGGAAAGTCGATCGACAGGTCGGCCCGGATCGCAACCGCCACCTCTGGCGCCGCGCCGTCGATGGCCATCATGCGGACCTGAAACTCTGGCCGGTTCTCGACCGTGGCGCGCACCTCGCTCAGCATCAGGTGAAAGGCCTCGCGGTTCTCATCCACCGCGAACCATGCCGCCCCGACCCCGAAACACAGGCCAAACGGCAGCAACACCCGCAAGGTAAACCGAAAGAACGGCGTCAGCATCAGCCGTTCCAGCCGGTACTTCAGCTTGGACGCGCGCGGGTCCAGCCGCGCCATCTGCGGATCGTCATGGGCGGCCTGCGCCTCTACCTGTCGCATGAGGCATCCTTCACCATCCAGTCGCAGAACTGGCCAAAGCTCATGCCCTCCAGCGCGCCGTGTTCCGGCGACAGCGACGTGGGCGTCATGCCCGGCTGGGTGTTGGTTTCCAGCAGGATCAGCCCGTCCAGCCCCCTGCCCTCATCCCAGCGGAAATCCGTCCGCGACACCCCCCGGCAGCCCAGTGCCTTATGGGCGCGCAGCGCATAGTCCATGCAGGCCGCGTAGATATCCTGCGGCAGGTCTGCCGGACAGATATGCCGCGACCCGCCCGCCTTGTACTTGGCGTCGAAATCGTACCAGCCGTCAGTGAGGATATCCGTCACGCCCAGCGCCCGGTCACCCATCACGGTGGCGGTCAGTTCCCGCCCCGGCACAAAGGCCTCGACCATGACCACCTCGGGCATCGCCGCATCCAGCGCCGGCGGCCCGTTGGCCGCCTCGTCCACCAGATACACCCCGACCGAGGACCCCTCGTTGTAGGGCTTCACCACATAGGGCGGCGCCATCACGTGCCGTTCGCGCACCTCATCAGCCCGCGCCAGCAGGCTCTCGGCCACCGGCAACCCGGCGGCGCGGTACACGTCCTTGGTCTTTTCCTTGTCCATCGCCAGCGCCGAGGCCAGAACCCCGGAATGCGTATAGGGAAGGCGCAGCCACTCCAGAATGCCCTGAATACAGCCGTCCTCGCCCCAGCGCCCATGCAATGCGTTAAACACCACGTCCGGGGCAATCTCTGCCAGCCGCCCGGCCACATCGGGCCCCGCGTCCAGTTCGATCACCTCGTATCCTTCGCCCCTCAAAGCGGCGGCGCATTCCCGACCGGAACTCAGCGAGACCTCGCGCTCTGACGAAGGCCCCCCTTTCAACACCACCACTTTCGGGATTGTCCTGCTCGACATTCCCAAATCTGCCTCAACTGCCCAGGGGCGGAGCCCCCATTCTTATATAGAGGGCCATGCCCCCATTGATCGCGCGGGGTTTCGTGCCCCCGTCGCAAATTCTTGCGCGGACGATGCCGCATGTATGTGTGCAACCTGCCTGTGGTCGCCGGGCCCTGCTCTTATTTTCTTGATCGTGGCCCTAGTCGCGGTCCGGTTCACCGACCCGCATGATTTCCCAGTGTAGCTCTATTCCACTGTGTTGGAAAACCTTTTTTCGCACTGATTCGCCCAGCCCTTCAAGGTCCGCCGCCGTCGCGCCCCCGGTGTTCACCAGAAAATTCGAATGCTTGGGCGACATCTGCGCGCCGCCCTGCGTGGCCCCGCGCATCCCCGCCGCGTCGATCACCTTCCATGCCTTCAGGTCATGCGTGTCATCCGCAAGACCGGTCGAGGAAAACCCCGCCGGGTTGCGGAACGTGCTGCCGGCGGTGCGGTCCTTGGTCGGCTGCGTCTCATCGCGCTTCTTCAACTGCGCGTCCATCCGCGCGGCCAAGGCGTCGGGATCGCCCGGCACCCCCTCAAACACCGCCTCGACCAGCACCCAGCCCTCGGGCAAATCGCTTTGCCGGTACTGCAAAGCCAACTCCGCCGCGGGGATCACCACCAGATCGCCGTCCCGCGTCACCGCGCGCACCTCGACCAGATGATCGGCCACATAGGTGCCATAACACCCTGCGTTCATCCGCACCGCACCGCCGATACTGCCCGGAATGGTGCGCAAAAACGTCAGGTCCACGCCCGCCTCTGCGGCGCGCTTGGCCACATGCGCATCCAGCGCCGCCGCCCCCGCCGTCACCCGAGACCCTTCAACCGTGATACCGTTAAAGCCGCGCCCCAACCGGATCACGCAGGCCCGAATGCCACCATCGCGCACAATCAGGTTAGAGCCGACGCCCATCGGGAACACCGGCACTTCGCGCGGCAACTCCGCCAAAAACGCACGCAGATCGTCCAGATCAGCAGGTTGAAACAGCCAATCCGCAGGCCCGCCCACGCGCAGCCATGTCAGATCGTTCAGCGGGCGGTCCGGGGTCAGCCGTCCGCGCGGGGTAGGAAGATCGCTCATGCCCCGGTTGCTAGGCCGCGGGCGCGCGCTCTGCAAGGGGGATCACTCGGCCTGCGCAGCCCCTTGCCCAGCCACCTCGGCCTTGACCCGCCGCCACCGGCCAATCAACGCGCCCAGCCCCAGACCCAGCAGCGCCGGGGCCGCGCCCAGCAGCCAGAGGATCACATAGGCCAGCGCGTCCCAGCCCTGCGCCACCTGGCTCTTGTACAGCCCCCAGGCCATCAGCCCCGCCAAAAGGAGAGTCATGGCCCATGCGGCACGGGACAGCCCATATCGCAAAAAGCCCCAACCGGCGGTCAGACCGATCAGCGCCGCAACAGCGGGAATGACGAAAATCATGGGCGCGGCCCTCCTTCCGGCGCAAATCTCGCCGGTCCGACGCCGTTGCGCCAGTCAGGACGCCCTTACCTTGCGGCGGTCTTGCGCACCCAGCGAAACAGATAGCGCAGCGGCCAGCGCAACACGCTCATGCCCGCGAACAGGACCAGCAGACCCACCCAAGGGCCGTTCTGATAGGTGACGAAACCGACAAGGGGAATGCCCAACGCGATCAGCACATAGGCGCGCGTCCAATGGTTGTCCCGCGACGGGAGCACCGCCAGCACATTGGCCAGCAAAGCCCAGGCACAGGCGAGTATTAGCGAAACCGACATTGTCTGCCCTCCGTGTCCCCCCAGAGGTGCCAAGAGCTTGCGCCAAGGCGGCCCGTCAGACAAGCCCCGCGATAGATGCAATTGCAGAAAAGAGGGTGGTTTGGGCGGTTTGAAAGGGGGAAGGCCCTATCTGCTGACTGGACAGGCGCAAATCCCGTAAGCCCACGGTCAAAACGGCCAAGCATTGCTGTTTATGAATTCAAGCAAGCTCTGCGCCCCTTCATACATTTCTGGAACATTCTCAACGAGCGCATCCTTCCCCTTGTCCAGCTTTGACAGCGCATCGGCGGCTTCAACAATGCGCTTGGCCCGCGTGGACTTCGACCCTTTGGGCGCCTCTCCTGTCTCATCTTTCTCCGCCAGATAGGCCCGCGCAGCACGCGGCAAGATCGCGGTGCAAAAGTAAAAGGCATCTTTCTTGCGTTCGTCGCTTGCCTTGTCGTCCTGAAGAACGATCAGCGCCTCCAGCGCCGCGCGCTTCAGGATCCCCTCTGCATCCAGATGCAGGCCAAGGGTCTGCCGCATCATCATCATGCGCCGCTCGACGGTGCAAAGCTCAAAACGCACCGCCGCCTTGGCCTTCAACTGTTCGACAACCTCGGGCGAGGCCAGACAGATGTCCTCGGCATGGTCGTCCAGCGTCTTGAAGAACCGCGTGACATAGCTTTCCCCGGCATATTTCTCTGCAGTGGCAATCTCCTCCAGTTCTGCGCGCGCGTAGTCCAGCGACCTGAACAAGCTATAGGGTTCCTCGGAGTGACGTCGAATGTCCCGCCGCAACGTGTCGATCACGGGTTTGAAAGCCAGTTTCACCGATTGCCCGAAATTGCTGACGTTCAGCAGCTTGCAGCGCCGGTGGAATTCGCTGATCGCCTCCTGAATACCAGCAACGATCTCTGACAGGTCGCGCGTCTCGATGGCATAGGCGTTGAAAAGCCCGGTCTTGTGGTCCAACTCGATCCGCCAGGCGTGCGGATTCTCGGCAATCACCGCATCCAGCCTGAACCGCGCCTCAATCTCGACAATCCGCGCCGCCACCTTGTCAGGGTCTTTCCAGGTTTCCTCGTCGATCCCCTGCACGATGGCCAGTTGAAGATTTGGGTCAAGTGGTTCGCCTCGTACAGCACTCTCCCACCACCGCGCCCAAAACTCCCAACGTTTGTTTCCGTCATTGTGCCACAATGCCTGCATCTCGGTCTCGGCGTCTTGAAACCAGTCGGGAGCTACATCCTTGGCCCAAATGTTGAAACTTCTTGGGTCAAGTCCCTCAAGCAAAGCAGCCACATCACCCAATATCTCGCATGATTGTTCCTGAGAAAACCGGGCAGCTGCAAATGCAGCAGACTCCGAAAGTGATTCAGAAACCGACGTTCGCGCAGCGGCCCTAGCAGCCGCAAATGCTGCACTGACTCTGTCTTTTCCTTGAGCTGCAATGAACGGATCATAGACGGCATCAGTCCCAAAAGCTGCTTTTGCCGCATTTTTGGAACCCAAAGCATCATTGGCATCTAGCGCTGAGACTAGACAACAACGGAGCAGTGGGAGCACTGAGAGACCTTCCTCAATTGCCCAATCCTCTCCCATCGCCGCACCCCAGATCGGCAAGACCCGCAGCGCCGCCCGATGCGCAATCACCACCGCATCCTGCCGGGGCCGCCCCTCCAGCCACGCCTCCAGCGCCTCCCGATCCTTGATATCCTCAGCCTTCATCCCGCAACTGTCACCGCCACGGCACCGAAACTCAACGACTTATCCCTCACCCCAGCTTCTTCTGTCCAAAAATATCCCGGGGGAGGCCGAAGGCCGGGGGCAGCGCCCCCGCCCCCAAACAAAAACAGCCCCCGAAGGGGCCATTTCTTAAAGAAACGTAAAACCGTCTCTGTAACCCATTGATTTCACATACCCCACAGGCTGTCCACGCGTGGACAAGGGTAGGCCGGGCTTCAGCCCGGCACCGCCTCCAGCCGCGCCGGCAGGCCATTGGCCCAGGCCGAAATCGTGCCCGCCCCAAGGCAGACCACCATATCCCCCGGCTGCGCCTGCTCACGGACCAGCCGCTCCAGATCGTCCTCGTCCCGGATCGCCCGCGCATGCCGGTGGCCATGCCGCACCAGCCCAGCCACCAGATCGTCCCGCGTGGCCCCCGCAATGGGGTCCTCACCGGCGGCAAACACCTCGGCAATCGCCACCACATCCGCCTCGTTGAAACAGGAACAGAATTCCTCAAAGTGGTGCGACAGACGGCTGTACCGATGCGGCTGATGCACCGCGATCACCCGCCCCTCACTGGCCTGCCGGGCCGCCTTCAGAACGGCGGCAATCTCAACCGGGTGGTGGCCATAATCGTCGATGATCGTCACGCCGCCAACCTCACCCACCTTGGTAAAGCGCCGGTTCACGCCGCCGAACGCCGCCAAGGCCTTGCGAATCTCATCGCCCGACATGCCCAGATGCCGCGCCACCGCGATGGCCGACAAGGCATTGCTCACGTTGTGATCCCCCGGCATCGGCAGGGTCATGGCCTCGATCCGCTCACCGCTCTGCTGGAACACCACGTCGAAATGCGCCACGCCACCCTTATACGTCAGCCCCACGGCGCGCACATCCGCCTGAGCGTTGAACCCGTATGTCACCACGCGCCGATCAGACACACGGCCCACCAGGGCCTGCACCTCGGGGTGATCGGTGCAACAGACCGCCAGCCCGTAGAAGGGGATGTTTGACACGAAGTCATAAAACCCGTTGCGCAGGTTCTCGATCGTGCCCCAATGCTCCATATGCTCGGGGTCGATGTTGGTCACGATGGCGATGGTCGCGGGCAGCCGGTTGAAGGTGCCGTCGCTCTCATCCGCCTCGACGACCATCCATTCGCCCTGCCCCATCCGCGCGTTGGAGCCATAGGCGTGGATGATCCCGCCGTTCACCACGGTCGGGTCAAACTCACCGGCGTCCAGCAGCGTGGCGACCATCGTGGTGGTGGTGGTCTTGCCGTGGGTTCCGGCCACGGCCACGTTGGATTTCAGCCGCATCAGCTCGGCCAGCATCTCTGCCCGGCGCACAACGGGCAGACCGCGACGGCGCGCCTCGTCCAGTTCGGGGTTGCCCGGCTTGATCGCCGAGGAGATCACCACAACCTCAGCGCCTTCGAGGTTCGAGGCCACCTGCCCCTCGAACACCCGCGCGCCCAGATCCACCAGCCGCTGGGTGATCTTGGTCGCCTTCAGGTCAGACCCCTGCACCGCATAGCCGTGGTCCAGCAGAACCTCGGCGATGCCAGACATGCCGATCCCGCCAATGCCGACGAAATGGATCGCGCCCACATCGCCGGGCAGCTTTGTCGCGCCGGTCATGCAAGCGCCCCGCTCAATCCCGAAATCCTTCATCTGCCGTGCCCTCATCGTTTGTTGTTATGCCTGCCAGCTCTTCGACCAGCGCGGCCAAGTGGTCCGCCGCCTCGGGTTTGCCCACCCGCAGCGCCGCCTGCACCATGCGGATCGCGCCCTGCTCATTGCTCAGAACCGCCTCTATCGACTCTGTCAGGGTCTCGATGGTCAGCTTGCTTTCCGGGATGCGGATGGCCGCCCCCGCATCCACCAGCGCCTGTGCGTTGGCCATCTGGTGATCGCCCGTCGCATGGGGATAGGGGATCAGGATGCTGGGCCGCCCGATCACCGCGATATCCGCGACAGAGGACGCGCCAGAGCGCGAGATCACCAATTGCGCCTCGCTCATCCGGGCCGGGACGTCATGAAAGAACGGTTGCACATCCGCGTCCAGCCCGTGTTCCGCGTAATAGGTCGCCACGCGCAATTCATCCTCGTCGCGCGCCTGATGGCTGACCCGCAGGTTGCCGACCATCTCCAGCGGCAGCGCGGCAATCGCGGGCGGCACGACGTCCGACAGCGTCCGCGCCCCCTGAGAGCCGCCGATCACAAGGATCGACATCGGATAGGGTCCGGGCGCGATATAGCCCGCCCCGGCGCGTTCGCGCACGGCCATGCGCACCGGGTTGCCGGTGTGGATGCCCTCCACCCCCTCGGGCAGATCGGTGGGCCATGTGCCACAGGCCATCACGTCGACCTTGCCCGCGAACCACGTGTTCACCTTGCCAAGGACGCCGTTCTGTTCATGGATCATGCGCGGCAGTTTCAGCAGCCAGGCGGCGGTCAGCGCCGGGACACTGGGATAACCGCCAAAGCCCACCACCACATCAGGCCGGTCCCGCCGCATCGCGAAAATCGCTGACAACACCCCCGAGGCCAGCCGGAACGGCACCATCGCCTTGGCCAGCACCCCGCCCCTGTCAAAGGTGGCAGAGGCCACCGTCTCGATCTCGACCCCGTCGGGAAAAGCGCCGGTGTAGCGCGCGCCACGGGCATCGGTCGACAGCTTTACCCGCCAGCCGCGCGCCAGCATGATTTCCGCAAGAGCCTGCGCAGGGAACATATGTCCGCCTGTGCCGCCCGCCGCCATCACCAGCAAAGGCTTGCGCTCGCCCATTTACCCAACTCCGTACCCGATCCACGCGCGGATATAACATCCGCATGGCCCCGTCCATGACAAGGGGAAGACCGGCAGGTTCCTGCCCATCGGGCGCGTGTCACCGCGCCCGACCGCGCAGAATGTCGCGGATTTCGCCCTGCGGCCGCGACCGGGTAAAGGCCAGCAGCATGCCGACCGCAATGCCGCCCGCGATCAAAGACGACCCGCCGTAGCTGACAAAAGGCAGCGTCATGCCCTTGGCCGGCAGCAGACGCACCGCAACGCCCATGTTGATCATCGCCTGCACGCCGAACATCGCCGCAAGGCCGGTGCCGGCCAGCCGGATAAACGGATCACGCTCGCGCATCAGCCGGATC
The DNA here is from genome assembly GCF_048262615.1 of Antarctobacter sp. Taxonomy (GTDB): domain Bacteria; phylum Pseudomonadota; class Alphaproteobacteria; order Rhodobacterales; family Rhodobacteraceae; genus Antarctobacter. The sequence goes on along the minus strand of NZ_JBLXFB010000004.1, from coordinate 146,631 downwards.
AGGCTGCGCATCACGATGGCCGCATACAGCGTCAGGATCACCAGAACCATCAGCAGCCCGTATTCCTCGGCCGCGACAGCGATGATGAAATCCGTATGCGCGTCCGGCAGGCTCCACTTCACCTGCCCCTCACCGACGCCGACGCCGAAAAATCCGCCCTCGCGGATCGCGTTTTCGGCGTAGCCCAGTTGTGAGGTCGGATCGACCTCGGGGTTCAGGAACCCGTCGAAACGGCGCTGAAAATGCTCGGACGAGTTATAGGCCAGCATGCCGCCCAGCACGACCAGCCCCGCCAGTCCCACCAGCAACAGCATCGGCGCGCCGCCGACAAACCACATCACGCCCCAGCCGAACAGCACCAGCGCCGCCTGACCAAAGTCCGGCTGAAACGCCAGCATCATCACGATCGAGAACATGATCACAAAGGAATACATCCGCCCCGGAGGACCGCTCAGCTCTTGTCCTGCGGCCATCAGCCAAGCGGTCATGATCACAAACAGCGGCTTGAGGAATTCAGATGGCTGCACGCTGGCGAACCCAAGGCTGTACCACCGCACCGCCCCCTTGCCGAAATCCGTTCCGAACACCGGCAGCAGGGCCAGCGACACGAAGGCCGCGAAAAAACCCATCACCGCCAGACGCCGCACCATCACCGGCCCCATCATCGAGGTCAGCACCATGGCAATCATCGCCAGACCGCCAAAGAACGCCTGACGCTGGACATAGTAGAACGGCGGCAACCCGATGCGTTCCGCCAGCGGCGGCGAGGCCGCCAGACCCAGCAAGAGCCCCACGCCGAAGAGCATGAAAATGCAGGACAAGGTCCACTTGTCCACCGTCCGCCACCACTTGGGCAACACCGGCTCGCCACCCTTCACGGGCACCGTGCCATAAACCATCTCTGTCATCTGAACACCGCTACTGCCTCGGATCGCCCGGTTTTCCGGGTCTGACGGGTAGTGTAGCGCAGAATTCCGGGCCACGCCAAAGGAATCGGGGGGGTGCAATGGGCGGTGTGCCCGTGCGGCCACGTTGACGCGCCTTTATGTCCTGTCCAAAGCCCGCTGTCCTCTGGCCTTTTCCGGGGTTTGGCCCTACGTCCCGCGCATGTTTGTCAACACTCTGATCCTTGGCGCGGGTGCCGCCGGACTGATGGCCGCCGCCCACGCGGGGCCGGATGTTCTGGTCATCGACCACGCCAAAGCGCCCGGCGAAAAGATCCGCATCTCTGGCGGCGGGCGCTGCAACTTCACCAACATGTACTGCGATCCCAACAGCTTTTTGTCCGGGAACCCGCATTTCGCCAAATCGGCCCTTGCCCGGTATACCCAGTGGGATTTCATCGAGCTGGTCGACCGCCACGGCATCGCATGGCACGAAAAGACGCTGGGACAGCTGTTCTGCGACGGGAAGTCCACCCAGATCGTCGATATGCTGTTGAAAGAGATGGAAAAGACCGGGGCGCGCCTCTGGCTGCGCACAAAGATCAAGGACATTCGCCACGCCGAAGGCCGCTTTGTCACCCGTGTCGAGAAAGAGGGGCAAGAGGTTGAAATCACGTCTCAAAACCTGATCCTCGCCACCGGCGGCAAATCCATCCCCAAGATGGGGGCCACCGGCATCGCCTACGACATTGCCCGGCAGTTTGGCCATGACGTGACCGAGGTCCGCCCGGCGCTGGTCCCCCTCACCTTTGGCGACCGCTTTGTCCCCTTGGCCGGGGTTGCGACCAACACGTTGGTGTCAAACGACAAAGCCAGCTTTCCAGAGGCGATGCTGTTCACCCATCGCGGCCTGTCCGGCCCCTCCATCCTGCAAATCTCCAGCTACTGGCACGAAGGCGAAGAGATCGTGGTCAACCTGCTGCCAGAGGTGGACCTGCCCACCCTGCTCCGGGAAAAGCGCCAGACCGATGGCAAACGCGCGTTGACTGTCGAACTGGCGGCCCATTTGCCCGCGCGACTGGTCAGCTTCATCGGGCAGGAGATTGATCTGAAAGGCAATATCGCTGACCTGTCGGACAGTCGCATCGACCAGTTGACCGATGCGCTGACCGCGTGGCGGCTCAAACCCACCGGGTCTGAGGGGTATCGCACCGCCGAGGTGACCCTTGGCGGCGTTTCGACCACGGGGATCGACTCCAAGTCGCTGATGTCAAAGCATCTTCCCGGCCTCTACGTGATCGGTGAGGCGGTCGACGTGACCGGCTGGCTGGGAGGGTACAACTTCCAATGGGCCTGGGCCTCGGGTGTGGCTGCCGGGCGCGACATCCAGAGCCGCGCAACCGGTTGAAAACGCGCCTTATGTCACGCCCGTCGCGGCGTTGACGCAGGCAATGAAATCCTCGCCGCGTTTCTCGAAACTGTCATACTGGTCGAAACTCGCCGCCGCCGGGGCCAGCAAAACCACCTCTCCCGGTTCTGCATCGGCACTGGCGCGGGCCACTGCCGTCGCCATATCGCCGCAGATTTCTGTCGCGACTCCGGGCAGTTGCAGCGCAAAACTTTCAGGCTCCCGGCCAATGACATAGGCCTTGGCCACATGGCTCAGCCCCGGTTGCAAGGCCGCCAGACCCCCCTCTTTCATTAACCCGCCACACACCCAGCGGACCTTCGGGAACGCCAGCAGGGCCTTCAGCGCCGAATCCACATTTGTTGCTTTGGAGTCATTGACATAGGTGACGCCACCGGCCTCTGCCACGCGCTGACTGCGGTGCGGCAGACCGGCAAAACTGTGCAGGGCCGCCTCAACGTCTCGAGGTGCCAGACCAAGGCTCCGGCACGCCGCGTAGGCGGCACAGGCGTTCTGATGGTTGTGCGCACCGGGCAAGCCCGCCACCTCGCGCAGATCGACCGCGCCGACCTGCCGCCCCTTGCGCCATTCGGACAGAAACCCTTTGCGGGCAAAGACATACCAGCCCGGACCGCCCAGTTTCTGGCCGCTGGACACCCGGATCACCCGGTCATCCGCGCGCCCCTCTGCCAGTTGCCCGGCCAGATACAGCCCCTCGACCTCATCGACGCCGATCACCGCCCGGTCCGGCCCGCCCTCGGCGAACAGCCGTCGCTTGGCCGCGAAATAGCCGCCAAGACCCGCGTGCCGATCAAGGTGGTCGGCGGAAAAGTTGGTGAAAACAGCCACATCCGGCGTCAGGCTGCGCGCCAGATCGGTCTGGTAGCTGGACAGCTCCAGCACCACCACGCCGCCATCCCCCGGCGGGTCGATGTCCAGCACGCCGCGCCCGATGTTGCCCGCCAACTGGCTTTCGCGGCCTGCGGTGGTCAGGATATGGTGGATCAGCGCCGAGGTGGTGGATTTGCCGTTCGACCCGGTCACCGCGATCACTTTGGGCGGTTTGTCATACATGTCCCAGTCGCCGCCAAGGCTCTGAAAGAAAAGGCCGATGTCATTGTCCACCGGCACACCGGCGCGCAGGGCCGCCAGAATGGCGGCATTGGGCTGCGGGTAAAGATGCGGGATGCCGGGCGAGGTGATCAGGCAGGCCACGTCGTCAAACGCCTCCACCCGGTCCAGCCGCCGTGCCTCGAACCCGTCGGCCTCGGCCCGCGCGCGCGCCGAATCCGTATCGTCCCAGACAACCACCTGCGCGCCGCCCTCGCGCAGCGCACGCGCCGCCGACAGGCCGGACCGGCCCAGTCCCAGCACCGCGACCACGGCACCCTCGAACCCGCGAACAGGGATCATGACAGCTCTCCAATAAGGTCACAAAGGTGCGGCAAGCACCTGTCAGACACACCGTTTCCGGCTTAGCGCACTTTCAGCGTGGCCAGCCCGATGATCGCAAGGATCAGCGAGATGATCCAGAAGCGGATCACGATCGTCGGCTCGGCCCAGCCCTTTTTCTCATAGTGGTGATGGATCGGGGCCATCAGAAAGACGCGCTTGCCGGTGCGTTTGAAATACAGCACCTGAATGATGACCGACAGCGCCTCGACCACAAACAGACCGCCGACGATGGCCAGCACGATCTCGTGCTTGGTGGCCACCGCGATGGCCCCCAAAGCGCCGCCCAGAGCCAGCGACCCGGTGTCGCCCATGAACACCGCCGCCGGAGGGGCGTTGTACCACAGGAACCCCAGACCGCCGCCCACGACGCCCGCGGCAAAGACCAGAATCTCACCGGTGCCGGGCACGTAATGCACGTCCAGATACTCGGTGAAATCGACCCGGCCCACCGCGTAGGCGATCACCCCAAGGGTCGAGGTGGCAATCATCACCGGCATGATGGCCAGCCCGTCCAGCCCGTCGGTCAGGTTCACGGCATTGGCCGCGCCCACGATCACGATCATCGCGAAGGGGATGAAGAAGTAGCTGAGATACACCAGCGTGTCCTTGAAGATCGGAAAGGCCACCCGGTAGGTCAGGTCGTCGGGATGATAGGCAGAGGCCCAGAAACCCGCGATGCCCGCGATCAAAAAACCCAGCAAAAGCCGCACCTTGCCGGACACACCAGCGGTGTTCTGCTTGCTCACCTTGGCGTAATCGTCGGCAAAGCCGATGGCCGCATAGGCAATGGTCACAAACAGCACCATCCAGACAAACGGGTTGTCCAGCCGCGCCCACAGCAGGGTCGAGGTGACCAGCGCCCCGATGATCAGCAGGCCGCCCATCGTCGGAGTGCCCGCCTTGGCAAAGTGCCCCTCGGGGCCGTCGTCGCGGATCGGCTGGCCTTTGCCCTGCCGCTTGCGCAGCACGTTGATCAGCGGCTGGCCAAAGATAAAGCCAAAGATCAGCGCCGTCATAAAGGCACCGCCCGCCCTGAAGGTGATGTAGCGAAACAGGTTAAAGGCGTCGCCGCCGTCACTGAACTCTGTCAGCCAGAATAGCATGGCCCTCGTCCTTCCTAGCCTTCCAGATCCGGTGTCGCTTGGCGCAATTTGCGGATGGCGTCAACCACGCGCCCCACCCCCATCGAGAGCGAGCCTTTGGCCAACACAACGTCCCCCGCGTCCAGATCACGCGCCACCCGTTCGGCCATCTTGTCGGCGGTGTCGGTCCAGTGACCGCGCTTGGCCGGTGGCAGATCGCGCCACAGGTGCTGCATCAGCGGGCCGATGCAATGCACCGTGTCGATACGCTCCAGCGCGGGGTTCTGCGCAATGATGCGGTGCAGCGCCACTTCGCTGCGGCCCAGTTCCTTCATGTCGCCCAGATAGGCAATCCGGCGGCCATGCGCGACGCGGCCAACCCCGTGCCGGGGTTCCGCCGCGGCCAGCACCTCCAGCGAGGCAGCCAGCGAGGCAGGATTGGCGTTATAGGCATCGTCGATCAGCTCGACGCTGATGCGGGCATCCACCGGGTCCAGCGCGATCTTTTCGCGCTGACCGCGCCCGGCCCCTGCCTCCCACTGGCCCAGCGCCATGACCGACAGCGCCGGATCAAGGCCCAGCGCATCGGACACCGCCAGCGCCCCAATGGCATTGACCGCGAAATGACGCCCCGGCGCCATCACCTTGAACAGCCGCGTCTCGACCCCGGCCCGGCCCACGGCTACGGTACAGGAATCGCGCACCGTGACCCGGTACAAACGGTATTGGTTACAGGCCTTCTCGCCAAAGCTGACAGCGAAACGGCGGCCTTCGCCGGCCTTTTGCCGCAGGATGGGGCTGACCGCCAGATCGCCGTTGAAGATGGCGGTGCCGTAGGGTTCCAGCCCGTCAAAGATCGCGGCCTTTTCGCGCGCGATGCCCTCGACGCTGTCAAAGGCCGCAAGGTGCGCGGGGGCCACAATCGTGATCAGCGCCACATGCGGCCGCGCCAGACGGGCCAGCGGCGCAATCTCACCGGGATGGTTCATGCCGATCTCGATCACGGCAAAATCCACGTCCCGAGGCATCCGCGCCAGTGTCAGCGGCACACCCCAGTGGTTGTTATAGCTTTTCTCGGCGGCATGGACGCGGCCCTGCGCGGCCAGAACCGTGCGCAGCATTTCCTTGGTCGAGGTCTTGCCGACAGAGCCTGTCACCGCAACAACGCGCGCACGGGTGCGGGCGCGCGCGGCCTGCCCCAAGGCTTCAAGCCCGGCCTGCACGTCCTTGACGAGCAACAGCGGGGCGGTGTCGTCCACCCCCTCGGGGACGCGACTGACCAAGGCCGCCGCCGCGCCCTTGTCCAGCGCCTGTTGGACGAAATCGTGCCCGTCGCGCTCTGCCTTCAGGGCGACAAACAGATCGCCGGGTTTCAGGGTCCGGGTGTCGATCGACACGCCCGTTGCGGTCCAGTCGCAGGGGGTGCTGCCGCCGGTGGCGGCGACCGCCTCGGCAGAGGTCCACAAAGGCGCGCTCATAGCCCCTTCCCGTCCAGCGCCGCCACCGCGATGCTGGCCTGTTCCACGTCATCAAAAGGGTACACCGTATCGCCCACGGTCTGCCCGGTCTCATGGCCCTTGCCGCAGATCAGCAGCGCGTCGCCGGGGCCCAGCCCGTCGACGCCGCGCAGGATCGCCTCGGCCCGGTCGGCCACTTCCAGCGCCTCGGGCGCGCCCTGCATCACCGCCGCGCGGATCAGGGCGGGGTCCTCGGAGCGCGGGTTGTCATCGGTGACGATCACGCTGTCGGCGTTTGCCGTGGCGGCCATGCCCATCAGCGGGCGTTTGCCGCGGTCCCGGTCGCCCCCCGCGCCGACCACGGCAATCAGCCGCCCCATGACATGCGGGCGCAGCGCCTTGCAGGCGGTCGCCACCGCGTCCGGAGTATGGGCGTAGTCGACAAAGATCGCCGCGCCGTTGTCGCGCTTGGCCGCCAGTTGCATCCGCCCACGCACCGTCCCCAGCAGGGGCAGCACGTCGAACACATCTTCCGGGTCGCCGCCGCAGGCAATCACCAGCCCCGCCGCGACCAGAATGTTTTCCGCCTGAAAGCCGCCGATCAGGCCAAGGCGTTCCTGCCGCACGGTGCCCTCAAAGCTCAGCCGGATTTCCTGCCCGGTGGCGTCAAAGCGCTGCGCCTCAAGGCACAGGTCCGCCGCCTCGCGGCCCACGGTGATCACCTCCTGACCGCGCGCCCGCGCGATGGCCAACATGTCCACGCCGCGCGGATCGTCGATGTTGATCACCGCCACGCCATCCTCGGGCAGCACCCGCGCGAACAGCCCCGCCTTGGCGGCGAAATACTCGTCAAAGCTTTCGTGGTAATCCAGATGATCCTGCGTGAAATTGGTGAACCCGGCCGCCGCCAGCGTCACCCCGTCCAGCCGCCGTTGCGCCAACCCGTGACTGGACGCCTCCATCGCCGCATGGGTCACACCGGAGTCCGCCGCCCCCGCCAATACCCGGTGCAGGGTGATCGGTTCCGGCGTGGTGTGTTTCAGCGGTGTCTGCCAATCGCCCTCGACCCCGGTGGTGCCGACATTGACCGCCCGCAGACCCAGTTCCTGCCAGATCTGCCGGGTAAAGCTGGCGACCGAGGTCTTGCCGTTGGTGCCCGTCACCGCCACCACCGTATCGGGCTGCGCCCCGAACCACAGAGCCGACGTATAGGCCAGCGCCTGACGCGGGTCTTCGGCAATCACCAGCGCGGCGTTCGACGCCGCCAGCTCTGCCTCGGCGATCTTTGCGCCCGCCGCGTCGGTCAGCACCGCCGCCGCCCCCATGCGCAGGGCGAACTGGATGAACTCACCGCCATGCACCCGCGTGCCCGGCAGCGCGGCAAACAGGAAGCCCGCGCGCACCTCGCGGCTGTCCACCGCAAGGCCTGTCACCTCGACCTCGCGCCCGCCTCGGGCGGTCAGTCCCAATTGTGACAGGCTCTTGGTCAGGATGCTGCGTTCCGACGCCATGTTTTGCTCGCCCCCGGCTGTCTGTCTGGTTCAGCCGCACGGCAGGCGGCACCGCGTCCAAGCGGCCCTAATCAGAGGCCGTCGTCAACGTTTTCACCTGCCCCGTATCATACTCAGGACGCAAGTCCAGAAGCGGCGCAATCCGCGTGATCATCTCGGCGGCAACCGGCACCGCCGTCCAGCCAGCGGTGCGGCGCGGCTTGGACCCGGAGGTTTCGACAGGCTCATCCAGCATCACCACCAGCGCATACCGCGGCGCATCGGTGGGGAACAAGGCCGCGAAGGTCGCGATCACCTTGTCCTTGTGATACCCGCCGCCGCTCCGCTTGGGCTTTTCCGCCGTTCCGGTCTTGCCACCGACGCGGTAGCCGGGCACCTCGGCAAAGGACGCGGTGCCTTTCTGGTCGCTTACAACCTTGCGCAGCATGGTCAGCGCCTGCGTCGCCACCTCATCGCGCAACAGCTTGTCCCCCAAGCGGGGGCCATCCTGTTTCAACAGCGTCGGCTGCACCACGTGGCCGCCATTGCCCAGCATCGCATACCCCGCCGCCAGATGCAGCGGCGAGACAGAGATTCCGTGACCGTAAGAGATTGTGACCGCCGACAGATCGGTCCATCGGTCGGGGATCAACGGCTTGGCGCGCTTGGCCTCGACAATCTCCAGCGCCGCCGGATCGAACATGCCAAGGTTGCCATAAAAGTCCTTTTGCCGCCCACGCCCGATGGCCATGACCAGCTTGGCGGTGCCCCGGTTCGAACTGCGCGCAATCACGTCCTCGACGGTCAGCTTGCCATAGTTCTTGCCCTGAAACTCACCCACCTTGAAGCCCAGAACCTCAAACGGGGGCGAGGTGTCGATTATCGTCTGGGGGTTGACCAACCCCAGTTGCAGCGCCTGCGCGGCGGTGAATATCTTGAAGGTCGAGCCAAGTTCATACAGTCCCTGAACCGCGCGGTTGAACAGCGGGCTGTCGCCCGGATTCTCACCCGCGATCGGCACACGGGGGCGGTCGTTCGGGTCGAAATCGGGCAGCGAGGCGATGGCGATCACCTCGCCCGTGTAAACATCCATCAGCACACTGGCCGCGCCTTTGGCGTTCAGCAGCTTCATGCCCGCATCCAGCACCTCTTCGGTGGCGGCCTGCACCGACAGATCCAGAGACAGCGTCAGCGGCACACCCTGCCGGGCGGGATCGCGCATTTCCGCGTCAAAGAATTTCTCGATGCCCGCCGTGCCGATGACCTCGGCCGCATGGACACCTTCGTCGCCAAAGCTGGCCCCGCCCAGAACATGGGCCGCCAGCGCACCATTGGGATACAGCCGCATCTCACGCGGGCCGAACAACAGTCCCGGCTCACCGATGTCATGCACCGCCTGCACCTGCTCGGGGCTCAGTTTCTTCTTTACCCACAGGAACTTGGTCTTGGGGTTGGTAAAGCGGGCGGTCAGCTTGTCGCCGTCGAGATCGGGAAAGATCGCCGCCAGTTCCTGCGCCGCGCGCACCGGATCGACCATCCGGTTCGGGTGCGCATACAGACTGTGGGTCGACATGTTTGTGGCCAGAATGCGGCCATGCCGGTCGGTGATATCCGCCCGCGTCGCGATAATCGAGGCCCCGGTGGCCTGCGCGCGCGGCTCTGCCGGTTCAGAGGCCGACAGCATCCCCATTCGCGCACCGACGACGCCATAGGCACAGACAAACAAGGCCGCCAGCACCAGCAGGCGGCCTTCGGCGCGCAGCCGCAGCCGGTCGCGGATCTCTTCATGCCGCAGCCTGCGGTTCTCGCGCTCGATGACGTCGGGATTCTCGCCCTTCTGGCGGGCCTCAAGGATGCGCGCCAGCGGGCGCAGCGGCGTGCGGGTCATGGGTTTGTCGCTCCGGCAGAGGTGACGTCGACGGGTTTGGTGATGTCCAGAACCTCGGGCTGCGGATAGGCCACCTGATCGATGCGGCCAAACTGATCCGGGCGCAGCGGCAAAAGGCCCAGCCGGTCAAAGTTCAGCTCGGCCAGATCGCGCAGCCGGTCGGGCCGGTTCAGATAGGCCCATTCCGCGCGCAGGATCGCCAGACGTTCGCGCGCCGCCCCGATCTCGCGGTGCAGGTCCTCGACATTATCCAGTTCCGCCTTGGTGCGGTAATTTTCGTAATAGGCCCAATAGCCGGAGGTGATGACAGCCATGGCGGCAAGCAGGAACAGGACGCTGCGCATTTCATCTTCTCCTTGGTGTCTGTTTCATCATTGGCATCGACAGTTCCGCCGCCTCGACCGGGCGCGCGGCGACCTCTGTCCGCCGCCCGACCCGCAGCTTGGCGGACCGGGACCGCGGGTTCTGTGCCAGTTCCTCGGCATCCGGCCCCACCGCCTTGCGGGTCAGCACCGTAAAGGGGTCCGTCGCCTCATGGGTCTGGTCGCCGTAGCGGTTCACATGGGTTTTCTTGTCGCCGTGCAGTTGGAAAAAGCGTTTCACCATTCGGTCCTCGACCGAATGAAAAGTCACAACCGCCAGATACCCGCCGGGTTTCAGCACCCGCTCGGCGGCCATAAGCCCCTGCCACAGCGCGTCATATTCGCCGTTCACCGCAATCCGAAGCGCCTGAAAGCTGCGGGTGGCCGCATGGGCCTGCCCCGGTTTGGTGCGTCCCAGCACCCGCTCAATCAACTCGGCCAGCGGCAAGGTCCGGTCAAAGGGACGATCCTGCACAATGGCGCGGGCGATCCGGCGCGATTGCCGTTCCTCGCCATAGATGAACAGGATATTGGCCAGCTCGGCCTCTTCGACCGAATTGACAAGATCCGCCGCCGTCGGCCCCTCTTGCCCCATCCGCATGTCCAGCGGACCATCCTTCATGAAGGAAAAGCCGCGCTCGGCCCGGTCCAGCTGCATCGAGGACACGCCCAGATCCAGCACCACGCCATCGACGGCCTCTGCCGCCTTGTCCATCTGCGCGAAATTGCCCTGCCACAGGGTCAGCCGGTCGCCGTATTCGGCGCCCCACTCGCGCGCCATTTCATGCGCCAGCGGATCGCGGTCGATGCCGATCACCTTGTCGGCCCCGGCCTCCAGCAGCCCGCGCGCATATCCGCCCGCGCCCAGCGTGCCGTCGATCCACACGCCTGTGACCGGCGCCACCGCCGCCAACAGCGGGCGCAACAGCACCGGAACATGGGGTGCGCCGCCGGATGTCGCAGCGGGCCGGGCCATCACAGACCCTCCAGCGCATCCAGCAGTTCCATTGGGTCTTCGGGAAGATCCACTGCCAGGTCATCCGCCTCGACCGCATCGGTCGGAACGTAACGGTCGGCGCTCCAGATCTGGAACTTGTTCAGGCTTGCCACCGCCCACGCCTCAGAGCCGATCCCAAATCGCGTGCGCAACCGCGCCGACAGCACCAGACGCCCGGTCTCATCCACCGTCGCGGGCGTGGCCCCCGAGGAATAGACCGCCGTCAGCGCCGCTTTTCCGGGGCCGGCTTTCAGTTTTTCGATGCGGGCCTCGATGCTCTCGATCTCTTCGACGGTATAGACCTCAAGGCATTCCTGCCGCGGGTCACCTGTCACGATCACAAGGCTGGGGTTCGCGTTTTCCTTGGACTCGGGGTTCCAGTCGGGGTCACCCGCTGCGAGGACACGGCGAAATTCGGCCGGAATGGACATCCGCCCCTTGCTATCGACCTTCAGTCGATGTTCGCCTCTGAACCTCAGCCTGCGGCTCACTGCCCTCGGCCCCTTCAATCCCCCGTTTTGAAACGAAATACGGCGGGTTGATCAGCTGCCATTGATCAACCCGCCGCTGGACCCGCTATGCGGGTGTCTCCGACTGCGCGCGCCACCTGGGGGGATGTCTGCTCGCCCGCGCGCCGGATCCTTGTGTCACGATGAGAGCGTGCGCCTGTATGAAACCTGCTCTTGTTATTATTTGAGTTCAGTGCCGGGTCTTGGATGCCCTTGCTGCCGTTCTCATCGTGTGAACCATGGATGCCATGGGAAGGAATGGTATTCAATAGTTTTTTGTGGGAAATTGCTCATCCGAGCGGTAGCCAGGCCCATAAAATTAGGGCAAAATCCCTTCAGGATGGCGAAATCCGGGCAGACCTAGCGAGCGCCCCGCCACATGCACACAAGATATAGACGAACCCATGGCCGAGAAAAAAATCTCATCAGAGCCCAGAAAAACCACGATCGCCGCGGTCAGAAGGCCTGATCACGCCGGTCGACAGGCGCTTTCTGCCTCAAATGCCGGTGTGACTCATCAAAAATCGCGGCGAATCCCGGTGACTCGGCAGGGTTTCGCCCGTTTTGGCTGTCTCCGCCCAGTCCGGACCATCAAATCCCCCGCTTGTTCCATCTCGGCCCATGTCCGGTCCCATCAGTTCCCATGTCGGGCTGCCAAATCTGTTTTTCCGGCGCGCGCCGAGGGGGCATGCGGGGGCGCGCGCAAGACACCCTCGCCCCAAAAGCCATTTCATGAGATCACTGACACAGGCACCCTCGCCCCCACGCGGAAGGCCCCTCTATGCTGAGCACAATCACCCAGTTCCTCGACCGTGGCGGCCCGGCGCTCTGGGCCATCGCTGTCCTGTCGGTCCTGACGCTAAGCCTCGTCCTGTGGAAACTCTGGCAGATGTTCCGCCGGGGCACATGGAAACGCGAAGGCGCAGAGACCGCGCTGCGGTTCTGGGGACAGGGACAGACCACGCTGGCGATGTCGCATATCTCTTTTGACCCCGCGCCGCGCGCCCGCGTCGTGCAGGCCGCGATGCAGGCGCGCCTGTCGATCCCCGAGGAAGACGCCCGCGAGGAATCCGCACGGCAGGCCCGCGCCGTGCTGAACGAAACCCGGCTGGGCCTGCGGATGCTGGACCTTGTCGTGACCATTGCGCCGCTTCTGGGGTTGCTGGGCACGGTGCTGGGTATGATCGACGCGTTTCAGGCCTTGCAGGACAGCGGCCAGCAGGCCGATCCGGCGGCGCTGGCGGGCGGCATCTGGGCGGCGCTGCTGACCACCGCCGCAGGCATGGCCGTGGCGATCCCCGCCAGTGTCATGTTGTCGATCTTTGACGGCATGGCCGACCGGCTGGCCCATGACCTTGAGGATCTGGTCACCCGCGTCTTCACAACCCCCTGGGCCTATGTCGAGGATGAAGAAGGGCAATCGGCCTGATCCCATGTTGAACCTGCCCGTCTCTCCGCGCCGCCGCCGCCCCAGCCTGACCCCGATGATTGACGTGGTCTTTCTGCTGCTGGTGTTCTTTATGCTGGTGGCGCGCTTTGGCGGAACCGATGGCATTTCGCTGCTGTTGGCCGCGCCGGGCGGTGAGGCACCCTATACCGGCCCGCCGCGCCTTGTGACCGTGCTGCCATCGGGCGTCACGCTCAATGGCCTGCCAGTGCCCGACCTGCCCACGGCGCTTGGCCCGCTCATGGCCGCACCGGACGACCTTATTGTCCTCCGCCCTGCCCCCGGCACCGGTGTCGACCGGCTGGTCGAGGTGCTGGACACCCTGCGCGAGGCTGGTTTTGCGCGCCTCGCCGTGGTGGAATAGCGCAATGGCCCGCGTCCCGCTCAGCACGCCCCGCCGGTTCTGGCCCGGTCCGCCCAAGGCGCGGGCTGAACCCGTTGTGCCAATGATCAACGTGGTCTTCCTGCTGTTGATCTTTTTCCTGATGACCGCGCAATTCGCCGATCCCGGCAGCGCCGGGCGCAGCAAGCTGTCGGTCGAGGACGCGCCCGGCCCGATGCGCTCGGTCCTGATCCTTGCGCCCTCGGGGCTGGTGTCGTTCGGCACGCTGCGCGGCGAGGCCGCCATCACCGCCGCCGCCGGGTCTGGTCCGGTGCGCCTGCAAACCGACGGCCGGACGGAGGCAGCCGCCTTGGCGCGGGTGCTGTCGGCGTTGGCGCAGGCGGGCGCGGGGCGGGTTGATCTTGTGACCACCGGAAAGACGGCGCAATGACCCGCGTGCGGCTGATCGAGGCGCTGGTCTGCGTTGCATTGGCGCTGGCGGTCCACCTTGCGATCCTCGCCGTGATCGCCCGTCCCGAGGCAGAGCCGCCCGACCCGGCGCTGGCCCTGTCGCCGGTCACGCCGGGGTTGAGCGATCTTGTCGCCGCATGGGACCGCGCGCCAGAGGCCGACCTGCCCGAAACGCCCGCCACGCCCCCGGCAGAGGCCGCGCCGCGCCCCCCGGTGGCGGAGGCCAAAGCGCCCGCACGCCTCCCCGCGCCACCCGCACCCGCAACGCCTGACGCGCCAGCCGTGCCGCCCGCGCCCGACCCCACGCCGCGCCCGCGCCCGGTGGTGACAGGCGACGTGCCCAATGCGCTGGTGCTGCCCGCGCCCTTTGCCGCGACAGAGTTGCAGACCTCGCGCGCGGCGCTCCTCAGCGCGCCCGCCGCGCCGCGCGTCTCCGGCGCGGCACTGGTCGCGCCCGCAAACGGCGCGCTGCCGCAGGTGGATACCACACCGGCAGCGCCACCCCCGCCTCCGCCCCCACCGACACCAGAGAGGGCCGCGCCCCCTGATCCCGCGCCTTTGCCGGCTGACGCGCCCGCCCCCGCACCGGCACCCGCCCCCGACCCTCAGCCGGCCCCTCTGCCCGCACCCGCGCCCGCCGACCCGGACCCACTTCCGGAACCGGAGCCAGAGCCGCAGCCCGCCCCGCAGCCAGAGCCATTGCCAGACCCACAACCCGACCCAGAGCCGCAAACGCCCCTCGCCCCCGCACCGGACCCGATAGTCCCCGATCCAGAGCGCGGGCCGCCCACGGCGCAGGCCCCGGACTCCTCGCTGCGCCCGGTCGCGCGCGACCCGCGTTTCCGCCCCGATCCGTTCACCCTGCGCCCGGTCGCCCGCCCCGCCGGGCTGGGCGCGCCCTAGTCGCGGCCGCCGTCTTGACCCTCCCCGCCCCATCCTAGATACCACGGGCAACCAAGGATCCGTCATGACCGTTCCCGCCATTACCGACAGCCATTGCCACCTCGATTTCCCCGACTTCGATCAGGAACGCCCCGAGGTCATCGCCCGCGCCGTTGAGGCCGGGGTGCACCGCATGGTCACCATCTGCACCCGCCTGCGGCTGGAACCGCAGGTGCGCGCCATCGCCGAGGCAAACGCCCCGGTGTTTTACGCCGCAGGCACCCACCCGATGTCCGCCGCCGATGAACCGCTGGCGACACTCGACGAACTGGCGGCCCTTGCCAAACACCCCAAATTCGTCGGCATCGGCGAGACCGGGCTGGATTACCACTACACCGCCGACAGCGCGGAAATCCAAAAGCAAAGCCTGCGCATCCATATCGAAGCTGCGCAGGACACCGGCCTGCCGCTGATCATCCACGCCCGCGACGCCGACGACGACATGGCCCGCATCCTGACCGAAGGCTACCGCGCGCAGCCCTACACCTGCGTCATGCACTGTTTCTCTTCCAGCGCGGAACTGGCGCGGGCGGCGCTGGACCTTGGGTTCTACCTGTCGATGTCGGGCATCGCCGCCTTCCCGAAATCGCAAGAGCTGCGCGACATCTTTGCCGCCGCCCCGGTCGAGCGTATTCTGGTCGAAACCGACAGCCCCTACCTTGCACCGCCGCCCCATCGCGGACGACGCAATGAACCGGCATACGTGGCCCACACCGCCCGCAAGGGGGCCGAGGTCTTTGGCCTCGGCTACGACGATTTCGCCCAACAGACCGAAGCCAACTTTGACCGCCTCTTTGCCAAGGCCGCCGCATGGATGGCGGACACGACCAATGAGGCCAACGCATGAGCGGTGAGCTGCGCTTTACCATCCTTGGCTGCGGGTCCTCGGGTGGCGTGCCGCGCCTTGGCGGCCATTGGGGCGACTGCGACCCGGACAATCCGAAAAACCGCCGCCGCCGCTGCTCGATGCTGGTCGAACGCGAAACCCAAGACGGCACCACCACCGTCCTGATCGACACCACCCCGGACATGCGCGCGCAACTGCTGGACGCCGGGATCGGCAAACTGGACGCCGTGGTCTGGACCCATGGCCACGCCGACCATACCCACGGGCTGGACGACCTGCGCCAGATCGTCTTCAACACGCGGGAGCGGCTGAACGTCTGGGCCGATGGCGACACCCAGGACGACCTGCTGTCGCGCTTTGCCTATGCCTTTGTGCAGCCCGAAGGCTCTCCCTATCCGCCGATCCTGAACCTGCACACCATCAAGGGCCCCTTCAGCATCGACGGCGCGGGCGGTCAGATCACCCTCACCCCGTTCGAGGTCAACCACGGCAGCATCGACGCGCTGGGATTCCGCATCGCCGATCTGGCCTATCTGCCCGACGTGGCGACCATCCCCGAGGACGTCTGGCCCGTTTTGGACAACCTTGACTGCTGGGTGCTGGACGCGCTGCGCCGCAAGCCGCACCCGACCCACGCGCATCTCGCCCTGTCGCTGGACTGGATCGCGCGGGCGCAACCGCGCCGCGCGGTGCTGACCAATATGCACATCGATCTCGATTATGCCGAACTCGACGCAGAGACCGCCGCGCATATCACCCCGGCCTATGACGGCATGGTCCTGCGCTATGCCCTCTGATCCAAACCGAAAGACCCGCTGACATGCAGGCGCTGCTTGACGTCATCCTGCCGGTGTTTCTGGTCATTGCCGCCGGCTACGGCGCGGTCTGGAAAGGCTGGTTCTCCGAGTCCGGCGTCGACGGGCTGATGAGCTTTACCCAGAGCTTTGCCATCCCCTGCCTGCTGTTCCGCGCGATCTGGACGCTGGAACTGGGCGACGATTTCAACCCGTGGCTGCTGGTCAGCTTTTACACCGGGTCGGCCACCGGGTTTACCGCCGGGTTGCTAGGCGCGCGCTACCTGTTCAAGCGCGACTGGGAGGACGCGGTGGCCATCGGGTTTTGCTGTCTGTTTGCCAATTCGGTGATGATCGGCCTTGCGCTGACCGAACGCGCCTACGGCACCGATGCCTTGCAGGCCAACTATGTGATTGTCGCGCTGCATTCGCCGTTCTGCTACGGCATCGGCATCACCGCGATGGAGATTGCCCGCGCCCGCTCTGCCGGGATCTCGAACCGGGCGCTGCCGGCCAAGGTCGGGCGGGCGATGTTCCGCAATGCGCTGGTGATCGGCATCGGTCTGGGGCTGTTCGCCAACCTGACGAACCTGCAACTGCCCTCGGTGGCCACCGACGCGCTGGACATGATGATCCGCACCGCCCTGCCCGCGGCGCTGTTCGGCATGGGCGGGGTGCTGTGCCGCTACAAGCCGCAGGGCGACGGGCGGGTGATCGCCTATATCTGCGCGGTCTCACTGGTGCTGCATCCGGCGATCACATGGACGCTGGGCACGCTCACCGGCCTGTCGGTCGAGGCGTTCCGCTCTGCGGTGCTGACCGCCGCCATGGCGCCGGGCATCAATACCTATGTGTTTGCCAATATGTACGGACGGGCGCGGCGGGTGGCGGCCTCGGCGGTGCTGATCGCCACGGCGCTGTCGGTGATCACCGCGTGGATCTGGTTGTCGCTGCTGCCCTGAGCGCGGAGGAGAGCGGGGCAAGGGGGCGCTGCCCCCTCGGCGCTGCGCGCCTCACCCCCGGGAATATTTCTGGACAGAAGAAACCGGGGCGATGCGCTTTGACATTCACCGGCGGCGCGGGTCATCTGGCGCCGCAGACCATTTTGAGGCCACCATGACCAGCCCGCCTGACCGCACCACCCTAGGCATTGTCTTCATGCTGGCCTTTTGCCTGTTCGCGCCGATGATGGACGCGCTGGCCAAGGCCACGCCGGAGGTTGTGCCGGTGCCGCAGATCCTTGTGTTCCGCTTTGCCATTCAGGTGGCGATCCTGATGCCGCTGGCCGCCCTTCTGGGCCACAGTCAGCGTGTGACCCTACGCGATGCCGCGCTGCATCTGGTGCGCGCGGCGGCGCTGCTGGTGGCGACGGGGATGTTCTTTACCGCGCTGCGCTACATGCCGATCGCCGATGCCATCTCGATCTTTTTTGTCGAGCCGTTTGTGCTGATCCTCATGGGGGCGGTGTTTCTGGGCGAGCCGGTGGGCTGGCGTCGCCTGACCGCCTGCGCGGTGGGCTTTGGCGGCGCATTGCTGGTGATCCGGCCCAGCTTTTCCGATCTGGGGCTGGTGGCGCTGTTGCCGCTGGGCACGGCGGCGCTGTTTTCGGTTTACATGCTGATGACGCGCGCCATGGCGCGGCGGCTGCATCCGCTGGTCTTGCAGGGGCACACGGCGCTGGCGGCGACGCTGCTGATCCTGCCGCCGCTGCTGATCTTCAACGGCACGGGCAACCTCTATTTCGACCCGGTCTGGCCTGCGGGGCGGGCGGTGTGGACGCTGTTGGGGGTTGGCGTGGTGGCGACGATCTCACATCTGTTTCTGACCTATGCGCTGCGCCTTGCGCCCGCGGGCACCATCGCGCCGTTGCAGTATCTGGAGATCGTGGGGGCCACGGTGATCGGCTATCTGGCGTTTGGCGATTTCCCCACGCCGCTGACATGGGTCGGCATCGCGATCATCGTCGCCTCTGGTCTGTATGTGTTCGAGCGGGAACGGCGGCTGGAACTGCGGGCCAAGCCGCCCGCGCCGCCGGTCTGAGGTCAGCCCTTGGGGGTGATGACCTCGGATTCGGTCACGATCATGTCCAGCGGCTGATCGGTGGGTTCCAGCGGCAGGTCGCGGTCCTCTTGCGCGGAGAAGGCAAAGCCGATGGCCAGCGTCGGTCGCTTGGCGCGCAGCATCTCCAGCGTTCGGTCGTAAAAGCCGCCGCCATAGCCCAGCCGCCCGCCGCTGCGTGAAAAGGCCACCAGCGGCACGACCAGCACCTCCGGTTCGAGGAACTCTGCCGGGTCGGGGATCATCACCTTGAACGCGCCTTCGACCAGCGTGCAGTCCGGCTCCCACCGGGCAAACTTCAGCGGCGTTGCCTTGGCCACGATCACCGGCACGCCGACAGGGCCGTGGGCCGCGGCCTCTGCCATGGCGGGCACCGGGTCGATTTCCGTGCGGATCGGCAGGAACCCGGACACCGGCACACCGCGGTAGCCGGCCAGCACCTCGCTCAGCTTGCCTGCCGCGCCGGGCATCTGCGTGTCGAAGGCCTGTTGACGGCGGGCAAAGCCCGCCTTGCGGGCCGCCGCCTTGCGCGCCTCCAGCGTCACAACAGCACCACGACGGCCAGCCCGAGGAAGGCGAAGAAGCCGACCACATCGGTCACCGTTGTCACAAAGGCCCCCGAGGCCAGCGCCGGGTCCACCCCGGCCTTTTCAAGGATCACCGGGATCGCGATCCCGGCCAGCCCGGCGACCACAAGGTTGACCACCATGGCCACCGCGATCACCCCGCCCAGTTGCAGCGACCCGAACCAGACGATGCCGACAATCCCCATGATCACCGCAAAGGCCAGCCCGTTGATCAGCCCCACCGCGACCTCACGCCGGATCACCCGCCAGATGTTCGACCCGGTCAAATCCTTGGTCGCCAGCGCCCGCACCGCCACCGTCAGCGACTGGGTGCCGGCGTTGCCACCCATCGAGGCGACAATCGGCATCAGCACCGCCAGCGCCACCACCTGCGTGATCGCCTCTTCGAACTGCGAGATCACCAGCGAGGCCAAAACCGCCGTCAACAGGTTCACCGCCAGCCAGGGAAAGCGCCGTTTGGTGGTTTCGATCACCTTGTCCGACAGGCGGCTTTCACCGTCCACACCGGCCAGCCGCAGGATGTCTTCCTCGTTTTCCTCATCCAGCACCGCCATCGCGTCGTCGATGGTGATCACGCCCACCAGCCGGTCGTTGTCATCCACCACGGGCGCGGAAATCAGGTGATACTGGTTGAAGGCATAGGCCACCTCGCCCTCATCCCGTGTCACCGGGATGGTGTGAAAGGTCTCTTCGACGATCCGTTTCAGCAGCACATCGCGCCGCGAGGACATGATCTTGCCCAGCGTCACGTTGCCCACCGGGCGCAGCTTGGGGTCCACAAGGATCACATGATAGAACTGCTCGGGCAGGTGTTCGGAACTGCGCATGTAGTCGATGGCGTCGCCCACGCTCCAGTATTCCGGGGCCATCACAACCTCGCGCTGCATCAGGCGCCCGGCGGAGAACTCCGGATAGGCCAGCGACTGGCGCACCGCCGCCGCATCCCCGGCCTCCAGCGCGTCGATGATGGCGTCCTGCTGCGCGGTCTCCAGATCCTCGACCAGATCGACCACGTCGTCGGTGTCCAGTTCGCGCACCGCCTCGGCCAGAACCTGCGGCGTCAGTGCGGCGATCACCTCTTCGCGCAGCGTCTCATCCAGTTCCGACAGGATCTCGCCGTCGATTTCCTTGTCGTACAGACGGATCAGCCGCCCGCGATCAAAGGCGTTCACCTGTTCCAGAAGGTCGGCGATGTCCGCCGCGTGCAGCGGCTCCATCAACTCGATCAGCTGTTCGCGGTCCTCGATATCGACGGCATACAGAATCGCCGCGACGGCCTTGCGGTCCAGCGCATAGGCGTCGTCGCGCTCGGGCGCGTCTGTGGTGTCTGCCTCCAGCTCTTCGGCCATGTTTTGTGCCCTCAACCTGCTTTGCCCCGACAATAAGTCATGCGCAGAGCGGGCGACAGGGGGGCATCAGAGATTTACCTTTTTCTCAACCGCGCCTAGGCTTTGCTGCATGAGCAAACGGCACCTGCACCTTGGTCAGACGCTGACCTTTACCGGCGACCCGTTCCACGACGGGCTCGACGCCGCCCGTCACAGCCGTCAAGGCGCGCTGGTGGTCGAGGATGGCGTGGTCGCCGCCTTGGGAGAGGCCGACGCCCTGCGCAAGGGCGACTATGCCAGCGTCACCGATCACGGCGCGGCGCTGCTGCTGCCGGGGTTCATCGACGCACATGCCCATTATCCGCAGACCGCCATGATCGCCAGTTGGGGCAAGCGGCTGATCGACTGGCTCAACAGCTATACCTTTCCAGAGGAAATGCGCTTTGGCGATCCGGCCTATGCGGCAGAGATCGCGGGCCGCTATCTGGACCTGCTGCTGGCCAATGGCACCACCACCGTGTGCAGCTATTGCACCATCCACCCCGGATCGGTCGACGCGCTGTTTCAGGCGGCCCGCGCGCGCGGCATGCGGGTGCTGGGCGGCAAGACCTGCATGGACCGCAACGCGCCAGAGGGGCTGCGCGACAGCGTGCAAAGCGCCTATGACGACAGCAAGGCGCTGCTGACCCGCTGGCATGGGCAGGACCGCCTGTCCTACGTCATCACGCCGCGCTTTTCGCCCACCTCCTCGCCCGCGCAGCTACAGGCGCTGGGGACACTCTGGGCCGAACACCCCGATTGCCTGATGCAGACCCACCTCAGCGAACAGGAGGACGAAATCGCTTGGGTGAAATCGCTGTTCCCCGAGGCCCGCGATTACCTTGATACCTATGAGCGCGCCGGCCTGTTGGGCGGAAACGGCCTGTATGGCCATGCCATCCACCTTGAACCGCGCGAGGCCCACCGCCTGCAAGAGGTCGGTGCCGCGCTGATCCATTGCCCGACCTCCAATACCTTCATCGGATCGGGTCTGTTCGACATGGACGGGCTGACGCGTGACGGTCACCGCATCGGGCTGGCCACCGATACCGGCGGCGGGTCGTCCTTTTCCATGCTGCGCAGCATGGCGGCGGCTTATGAGATCGCCCAGTTGCGGGGCCGCGCCCTGCACCCCGCCGAACTGGTCTGGCTGGCCACCGCCGGGTCCGCCCGCGCGCTGCGGCTGGATCACCGGATCGGCACGCTGGCCCCCGGCACAGAGGCGGATTTCATCGCGCTGGACCTTGCCTCCACCGCTGCCATCGCCCAACGCAATGCACGCGCGGGCGACATCTGGGAATCGCTCTTTCCCACCATCATGATGGGTGACGACCGCGCCATCGCGGCCACCTATGTCGGCGGAAAGCTTGTCGGCTAGGCGTCGATGCGCACTGGTGCCCCATGCGGCGTCGACAGATAGGCCCGTTCCCACGCTTGCCGCAGCGCCTCCAGATCGTCGGCCCCGGCAATCCCCTTGGCGGCGCAAATCCGCTCCAGCGCGGCCACCCATGCGCGGAAATAATCTTCGCCGCCGTCCAGATCCTTGGCCGCGCCATGTTCGGCCAGCACCGCGCCAAACACTTGCGTCCACTCCGGCCATGTGAATGCGCCAGCCGCCTCCAGCGCGACCGCAAGGGCAAAGGCCTCGGCGTGCCACGGGGCCTCGAACACCGGCGAAGGCGCGCTCATGCCAATGGCTCCAGATAGCTTTCCCACAGATCGCAACTGACCGTATCGCCGGGGGACTCCGCCGCACCCCAGACCTCGCCCGCGTCAAAGACAACCGTGTACAGCGGCTCTGGCCGTTCCCCCAGATCATGCGCATTGGCATCGGGGAAGACGTGGCAGCCGTGCAGCAATTCGATTTTCCCCACCAGCCCCGCCGCGTAGCCCGGCAGGCGGGTATGCCCGCCATCGACCATCACATTGCGCGAAGGCCGCCGCGTCCGCACCCTGTCTCCTGCGGCAAAGCGCGGCGCAGCGCCGTCGCGCGACGCCGGTCCGCCCCGCGCCAAGGCCCCCGCCACCGCCTCGGGCTTTAACCGCCTGTCTGTCAGCGTTGAGTCCGCAGGCACCGCCCCCGCCAGTTCCGCGCGCGTGACAACGCCCCGCGCCACCAGCAGATCGGCCAACCCCGCCAGCCACTTTTCATAGTAGGAAAACGCCATGTAGTCGCCGGGCGGCAGGCATTCGCGCGCGTGCCGCGAAATATCAAGGTTCCACTGTCCCAAGGCCCCCGCCGCAAGGGTCAGCGCCAGCGCCCGCCCGTGCCAGTCCGCCTCAAACACCGGGGCATCCTCGGGCGCGGGCAGCACTGGCCCATCGCCAAACCGCCCGCCCATGTCATGCACCCGGCTCATGTGGGGGCCGCCACCAGCGCGGTGCCGATCATCGCATCGCGGCTGATCAAACCCGCCAAAGCCGCCTCATCCATGCCGCCCGTGCCCTCGGGCCGCATCGGCAGCACGAGGTAACGGACCTCGGCGGTCGAATCCCAGACCCGCACCCGCTGGCCCTCTGGCAGGGTCACGCCGAATTCCGCCAAAACGGCGCGCGGTTCGCGCACCGCCCGCGCCCGATAGGCGTCGGATTTGTACCACCCCGGCGGAATCCCCAACAGCGGCTACGGGTAACAGGAACACAGCGTACAGACGACCATATTGTGTTGCTCGGGCGTGTTCTCGACCGCCACCATATGCTCCCCCTGCCGCCCGGCGAATCCCATCTCCGCCACCGCTGCCGTCGCATCCGCCAACAGACGCGCGCGGAAATCCGCATCAACCCAGGCCCGCGCCACCACCGCAGCGCCGTTGCGCGGCCCCACCTTGTGCGCATAAGTCTCGATGATCTCATCCATCGCCGCCGGATCGACCAGACCCTTGCGGGTCAACAAAGTCTCCAGCGCCCTGACCCGCAAGGCAGGCTCAGGCGGCAACAGGCTGTGGGGCGGGGCATCGTCTGCGTGATCATGGGGCATAGCCGCAGCATGCCCCCGCCCGCCGTCCGGAACAATCCCCCAGACCGCCCGCCCCGACCCAAGGGTTGGCGGGTGGGCGCCTTTGGCCGCAGGCCAAACAGAGCCACCCGCCACCCGCCAAACAGTTTCGTCGCTTGCACCGCCCCTCACCTTCGCCTAAATGACCCCGAAACCGACCGAAAGGCGCTGGCCCCATGGAAAACGTCATCCTCATCGTGCACCTGCTTCTGGCCCTTGGCCTGATCGGCGTCGTGCTCCTCCAGCGCAGCGAAGGCGGTGGGCTGGGGATTGGCGGCGGTGGCGCCATGAGCCAGCGCGCGCCGCTGACCGCTCTGGGCAAACTGACCTGGATCCTCGCCGTGGCGTTTATCGTGACTTCGATCACGCTGACCGTCATCTCGGCGCGCAATGCCTCGGGCACCTCGATCCTCGACCGGCTGGGCACCTCCGCGCCCGCCTCTGCCGACGCACCGGCCCCCGGACTCGATGGCATCGACCCCAGCGCGCTGATTCCGCCGCCCGCCGCGGACACCGATCCCGACGCGCCGCTGGTGCCGCGCGCCGACTGACACCCACCCCACTAGGGTTTGCATAACTTTCACCAACCGCAACAGCATCTTGCGGTTGGCTGGACAAATCGTTCCGAATCCGCTATCGGTTTAATCCCGTGATGCTGCTGCCATTCTGGCAGCGGGAGCGCATGAATTGGCCCAGCCGGACCCCAGATCCGGACACGCTTGGGTCAGGACCAAAACGCCGGTACGACAGGCAAAATCACGGGATCGCCCACATGGCACGCTTTATCTTCATCACTGGCGGCGTTGTGTCTTCGCTTGGCAAGGGTCTGGCCTCGGCGGCGCTCGGATCGCTGCTACAGGCACGCGGCTTTTCAGTCCGCCTGCGCAAACTGGACCCCTATCTGAACGTCGACCCCGGCACCATGTCGCCCTTTGAGCACGGTGAGGTCTTTGTCACCGACGACGGCGCCGAAACCGATCTGGATCTTGGCCATTACGAACGCTTCACCGGCGTCCCCGCGCGCAAGACCGACTCCATCTCCTCGGGCCGCGTCTACACCAATGTGCTGGAAAAAGAGCGGCGGGGCGATTACCTCGGCAAGACGATCCAGGTGATCCCCCACGTCACCGATGAGATCAAGAATTTCATCTCCATCGGCGAAGACGAAGTCGACTTCATGCTCTGCGAGATCGGCGGCACCGTCGGCGACATCGAGGGCCTGCCGTTTTTCGAGGCGATCCGCCAGTTCAGTCAGGACAAACCGCGCGGCCAGTGTATCTTCATGCACCTCACCCTGCTGCCCTTCATCAAGGCCAGCGGTGAGTTGAAGACCAAGCCGACCCAGCACTCCGTCAAGGAACTCCGCTCCATCGGTCTGGCCCCCGATATCCTTGTTTGCCGCTCCGAAGGACCAATCCCGCAGAAAGAACGCGAAAAGCTGGCGCTGTTCTGCAACGTCCGCCCCGACGCCGTCATCGCGGCACAGGACCTGTCATCGATCTACGACGCCCCGCTGGCCTACCACCGCGAAGGCATGGATCAGGCCGTCCTCGACGCCTTTCAGATCAGCCCCGCACCCAAGCCCGACCTGACCAAATGGGAAGACGTCTCTGACCGCATCCACAATCCCGAGGGGGAGGTCACGGTCGCCATCGTCGGCAAATACGTCCAGCTTGAAGACGCCTACAAGTCCATCGCAGAGGCGCTGACCCACGGCGGCATGGCCAACCGGGTCAAGGTCAACGTGGAATGGGTCGACGCCGAAACCTTCGAGAGCGAAGACCCCGCCCCCTACCTTGAGAAATACGATGCCATTCTGGTGCCCGGCGGCTTTGGCGAGCGCGGCACAGAGGGCAAGATCAAGGCCGCGCAATTCGCCCGCGAACATAAGGTGCCCTATCTGGGCATCTGCCTTGGCATGCAGATGGCGGTGATCGAGGCGGCGCGCAACGTCGCCGGTGTCGCCAAGGCGGGCTCCGAGGAATTTGACCACGAATCCGGCGAAAAGCGTTTTGAACCGGTTGTTTATCACCTCAAGGAATGGGTGCAGGGCAACGAAAAGGTCAACCGCCGCCCCGACGACGCCAAAGGCGGCACCATGCGCCTTGGCGCCTATGACGCGGTGCTGAAAGAGGGCTCCAAGGTGGCCGAGGTTTACGGCACAACCGCCATCGACGAGCGCCACCGCCACCGCTACGAGGTCGACATCAAGTACAAGGATCAACTGGAGGCCTGCGGGCTGCGCTTTTCCGGCATGTCCCCCGACGACCGCCTCCCCGAGATCGTCGAATGGCCCGACCACCCGTGGTTCATCGGCGTCCAGTTCCACCCCGAGCTAAAGTCGAAACCCTTTGACCCGCATCCGCTTTTCAGGGATTTTGTGCGGGCGGCGAAGGATGTGTCGCGGTTGGTTTGAGGGGCTAGTGTCAGAAATGGGGTCAACAGCACTTTCGCTACTGGAACTGACCAAAGAAGAATACAGCAAGCTTCCAAAGGAATTCGCAGCCCTATTGGCAGTCGCATGTCACACCGGAAACGAAATTCGTGTAGTGCAAGGAATTTACCTTTCCGCATACGAGTCAAAACCCAGCGACGAGCACGCGCTCCAAAAGTGGAGAATTCACACCAACACCCTAGCGAGACTTCTAAGCGCAAAGTCCTTTGAGGCCATAGATGGCATTTCCGGATTTAGAAAGAGGCTAGAAAAATCCCGCTCAAGGAATATTGCCCTTCTGAAAGAAATCTCCACGATATGGACAGAGATTGAAATCCTAAAGAACTTGGATGGCTACGCGATTTCTAAATTTCTTAGAGACTATTCGACCAACCACTCACTTCCGGCACGCGCTCTAGAATTTCTTCCCCATGGCAACGAGAAATTTTCAAAAAAACTCTACTTCCATCGCCATGAAGGAGATAGCTTCTTTCCTTTTGGGGAAGCTACAATGTTCGATTGCGCCATTGAAGATTTTGCAAAACAGAAAGATAAAACTGGAACAGAAGTTTTCTTGTCCTGGCTAGACTGGACATTGAAAGCAAGTCGACAAATGACACACGTTTTAAATACACTTAGCATGCACTTGGTTCAGGATATTTTGCCTGAAAAAAGGTTTTCTGAAGTGATCGTTCACGTCGAAGACGAGTTGTCGCTGACTGCGCTAGATTCTCGAATTCCCCTCTTTTTTACTGGAACGCTGGACGATACGCAGACTTGAACGGCCGCTCCAGCGCCGACCCGCGGGGTGGCGCTCCAAACCTCCCAATTCGGCAGTTTATCCCAGCCAAGTCCGTGTGCCCTCACCGGCCCATCCAGACCTGACCAAAGCGCCGCCCCGGGGGGCGGGTCGGCGCTGGCGCGGCGGCCTGCGGCCTTGTCCCGCGCCCGGGGGCTTCGCGCTTCATCCGAGGATAGATCGGCGCGCAACGCCCCCCCACCGGCCCAAACCGCGAATCCCTCACCACAACCAACACACCGCTTAACGCCCGATTCAAACCACCCCCGCCCCAGCCACGATGAACTGAAACTTGTCGGAAAAACGGAATTGCAGACCCTCCGACCCCGCGCAAACCCAAGCGTGTTCAATGCGGTAGCCCATGACAGACACCACTTCCACCGACCGCGTACAACGCCTCCAGAATGAGGCCGTCGCCAACAAGGCCGAGGCAGACGTGCTCGCCGACACCTTCGACGACTCAACCGGCGCAAGCTGGCTTTGGGCCTTCCCGTTCGGCCCGATCTATTTCGCCGTTCATGGCTTTTGGGGCCGCGCGCTGATCGTTTTTCTACTCAATTTTCTGATTATCGGGTTTTTCGTATCACCCTTCCTTGCGTACCCCGCATGGCGCGGCCGCGCGCAAAAGAAGGCGGAAAAGATGCTGATGGTCGACAGCGTCCGGCGCGGCTGACATCGCCCCCTTTGGGCCGTCACGTCATGGGAAAACACCCCGGCGTGGCGGCTGCAACGGCGATGACCTGCCCATGCACCAAGCGCCCGTAGGGTGGGTTTTCAACCCACCACGCGACACCATCACCACCCCCGACTCCTTAACAAAACCTGAAAACGTCTCTGTAACCCATTGATTTTACACACCCGCAAAGCTGTCCACGCGTGGACACCCCCGAAATCACCTCGCCATCCGCCCGATCCCACTTGCCAGTGACGGCCCAAGCCCTTACCCGAGGCCCATGCTGTCTTATCAACACGCCTATCACGCCGGAAACCTTGCCGACGTCCACAAGCACGCGGCCCTCGCCTGGTGCCTCGATTACCTCACCCGCAAGCCCAAGCCGATCACCTATATAGAGACCCACGCTGGCCGGGGCATCTATGATCTCTCGGGCACGGAGGCGCAAAAAACCGGGGAGGCGGCCAAGGGGATTACCCTCGCCTCCGCGTGGTTCCCACCCGACCACCCCTATGCCCGCGCGCTGGCCCATGTGCGGGACACCCACGGCGACGCCGCCTACCCCGGCTCCCCCCTGATCGCCCAAAGCCTGCTGCGCGCAACCGACCGGCTGCACCTCGCCGAACTCCACCCGCAGGAACACATCGCCCTGAAACAGGTGGCGCGCGCGCCCAATACGCGGGTCTATCACGAGGACGGTTTCGCCCTGATCCAGAGCCTCTGCCCCCCCGATCCGCGCCGGGGCCTGCTGCTGATCGACCCCAGCTGGGAGGTCAAGACCGACTACGCCACGGTGCCCAAGGCGATGGCGCAGGTGGCGCGGAAATGGAACGTCGGCGTCATGATCTTGTGGTATCCGCTGCTGACCGACGCGCCCCATACCCCCATGCTGCGCGCCTTGCAGGACCATTTCCCGGACGGCCTACGCCACGAGGTCACCTTTCCCCCGGCGCGCGAAGGACACCGGATGACCGGCTCTGGCCTGTTCGTCGTGAACCCGCCCTGGGGGCTGGACGCGGCGCTGAAAACACTGTCGGCGCAATTCGCGAACCTCTCCGCAGGAGGCGCGTGACGCCATCGCGCGGACCGTGTTAACCAAAGCCAGATCCTGCGGAGTGCCGCCCATGTTCGAGCGTTTGAAAACCTTTTTCCACCACGGTCCGCGCAAACCGGAACCGCTGCCGGAACCCGACGCCAAGCTGGCGCTGGGAACGCTGCTGGTGAGGGTCGCGCGGGCCGACAACACCTATCTGTTTGAGGAAATCAGCCAGATCGACCGCACCTTGTCCAAGGCGTTTGGCCTCAACCCGGTTGAGGCGGCCAAGATGCGCGCCACCTGTGAACGGCTGGCCCATGAGATCACCGATGACGCCCGCATGTCGGCGCTGATCCGTGAGAATGTCGACTATGCCCACCGGGTCGAGACAGTGCAGGCGCTGTGGCAGGTGGCATGGGCCGACGGGATCACCGATGCGCGCGAAGCGGCGCTGGTCCAACTGGTCGAAGACGCGCTTGGCGTGGCCCCCGCCGACAATGAGGCCGCGCGCAGCGCCGCCGTGATCCCCTGAGGGTTTGTACCCGCCGCCGCCCGGGACTATATCACCGCCATGTTCGCAGATTTCCTCAAGCGCCTGACCGCGCCAGACCCCGCCCCGCTGCCCGATGCGGATGCCCGCCTTGCGCTGACCGCCCTTCTGGTGCGGGTCGCCCGGTCCGACGGCGACTTTGACGAGGCCGAAAAGGCGCGGATCGACCGCATCGTTGCCGCCCGGTACAGCCTCTCGCCGTTCGAGGCGGCCCAGCTGCGCGGCGACGCCGAAACGCTGGAGGCCGAGGCCCCCGACACCGTGCGCTTTACCCGTGCGATCAAGGATGCGGTCCCCTATGAGGAGCGCATCGGTGTGATCGAGGCGCTGTGGCAGGTTGTTCTTGCCGATGGCGTGCGCGAGGCCGAAGAGGACGCGCTGCTGCGGCTGGTGTCCAACCTGCTGGGTGTCAACGACCGCGACAGCGCCTTTGCGCGGCGCCGGGTGGAGAAACGCGGATGATCGCCAGCCTTCCGATGTACTGGCAGCGCGAGACCGCGCCGCATTGGGCGGTGTTCTGGGACGCGGTGCAGCACCGCTTGCCGGACTTGCCCCCCCTGACCCCCCCCGATGCCCTGCCCGAGGATTGGTATGCGCACTGGATGGCCCCGGATCTGATCCTGTCGCACACCTGCGGGCTGCCCTTTCGGGACCGGCTGCGCGACCGTGTGACCTATGTGGCCTCTTTCGACTACGCGCTGCCGGACACCCCGCCCGGCTTTTACCATTCCGTTGTGCTGACCCGGCGCGGCGACCCCGGCGATCGGGGCGATCTGCGCCTTGCCTTCAACCAGCCCGACAGCCAGTCCGGCTGGGGGGCGACGCGGGGCCGGCCCTTTGCCAGCTATCTGGAGACCGGCAGCCATCGCGCCTCTGTCGCGGCGGTGATCGAGGGCCGCGCGGACGTGGCCTATGTCGATGCCGTGACATGGCGCGTTCTCTGCCTGCTGGAGCCGTCGGTCGCAGATGCGCTACAGGTGAGCGACCGCAGCACGCCGACCGCCGGTCTGGCGTTGATCACCGCCCTTGGCAATGATCCCCTCCCCCTGCGCACGGCGCTGGCGGAGGCGTTGCAGACGCTCCCGGACGAGACCCGCGCGGCGATGGGCGGGCCGGTCGGACTGGCCCAGAACCGGAACGAAGACTACCTTGCGGTGCCGATCCCGGCACCGCCGCCGCAGGCGCGCGACGTCGCCTGACCTTTCGTCATCATGCCCCCCATTGACCGCACTGAGGCGATTTCGCGATTGCAACCCTGCCGTCTTGCCGCCAATCTGTCGCAAATCTGAGCAACAGTCAGGAAGTGCATGGCGACCCAGCCCGTCATAGAGATCAAAGGCCTGCACAAGGCCTATGGCTCGCTCGAAGTCCTCAAGGGCGTTGACATCACAGCGCACAAGGGGGACGTCGTCTCTTTGATCGGGTCGTCCGGGTCCGGAAAATCCACGCTTCTGCGATGCTGCAACCTGCTTGAAGACAGCCAGCAAGGCGACATCCTGTTCAAGGGTGAGCCGGTGCAGTGGAAGGGCAACGGCCACAATCGCCGCCCCGCCGACGCCAAACAGGTTCTGCGCATCCGCACCAACCTGTCGATGGTCTTTCAGCAATTCAATCTTTGGGCGCATATGACGATCCTGCAAAACGTCATGGAAGCGCCCGTGACCGTTCTGGGCCGTGACCGGTCCGAATCAGAGGACGCCGCGCGCGGCTATCTCGACAAGGTGGGGATCGGCGACAAATGCGAGGCCTATCCCGCGCAACTGTCGGGCGGCCAGCAACAGCGCGCCGCCATCGCCCGCGCCCTGTGTATGGAACCCGAGGCGCTGCTGTTCGATGAACCGACCAGCGCGCTGGACCCGGAACTGGAACAGGAAGTTGTGCGCGTCATCAAAGCGCTGGCGCAAGAGGGGCGCACAATGCTGATCGTGACCCATGACATGAAGATGGCCTCGGATGTGAGCGACCACGTGGTCTTTCTGCACAAGGGTCTGATCGAGGAACAGGGGCCGCCGGAAACACTCTTCGGTGCGCCCAAGTCGGAGCGGCTTCAGGGGTTCCTGAAGTCGACCGTGCACGCGTAGGCCAAAGGCCTGCGGATAAGCAGGCGGCCGAACCAGCCGCCAAAGAACCAGGGAGTAACGATATGAAAAAACTGATGATCGGAACGGCGGCGCTGGCCATGCTGGCAGGTGCGGCATGGGCGGAAAGCCATTCAGTTGTGCGGATGGGCACCGAAGGCGCCTATGCGCCCTTCAACTTCATCAACGACGCCGGCGAAGTCGACGGGTTTGAACGTGAGTTGGGCGATGAGCTGTGCAAGCGCGCGGGCCTGACCTGCGAGTGGGTCACCAACGAGTGGGACTCGATCATTCCGAACCTCGTGTCGGGCAACTACGACACCATCATCGCGGGCATGTCGATCACCGACGAACGCGACGAGGTGATTGATTTCACCCAGAACTATACCCAGCCCGATCCGTCCTCGTTCCTTGCCCCCGAGGGTGCGGAACTGGACATGGAAGGGGGCATCTTTGCCGCGCAGACCGGCACCATTCAGGCCTCCTACATCGCCGAGATGGGGGCCACGCTGGTGGAAT
The DNA here is from genome assembly GCF_048262615.1 of Antarctobacter sp. Lineage (GTDB taxonomy): Bacteria > Pseudomonadota > Alphaproteobacteria > Rhodobacterales > Rhodobacteraceae > Antarctobacter. Next base: position 115,180 of record NZ_JBLXFB010000004.1, on the reverse strand, counting down.
TCGCCACGCCGGATGAAACCATCGCTGCCGTGCGCAACGGTGAGGCAGACGCGGTTCTGGCCGACAAGGCGTTCCTGACCCCCATCGCCGAAGAGGACGCAGAGCTTGCCTTTGCCGGGGACGATATCCTGATCGGCGGCGGCGTCGGCATGGGCCTGCGCGAAAGCGACACCGAACTGCGTGAAAAGTTCGACGCGGCCATCCAGTCCATGAAGGACGACGGCACGCTGAACGCGCTGATCACCAAGTGGGAAATCGGCGAAACCTTCTGATGCAATCGCGGGACCGCACGGCAACGTGCGGTCCCTTGGCCGTTATCCCAGCAGCGGGTCCTCAAAGCCCTGCGGCATGAAGCCAAGCAGCGGGTCCTCAAAGACCGGAGGCGGGTTTTTGCCAAGCAGCGGGTCTTCGAAGGCGACCGGAACCAGCGATCCGGTATCGGCATAGGCGTAGGAGACCACGGGCGGCCCCTTCTTGCCCAAAAGCGGGTCTTCGAAACTGGACATCGGTGGCTGAAACATCCCGGACCCGTTGTCGATGACGACGGCGACCGGTTTCTTGAAGACAAATTCATCTGGCATAATGACCTCCGACCATGAACAATTGAATGACGTCAGTGTAATGGCCCGCGCCCGCCGGGTTACGGGGAAAGTTCGGGCCAGACACACAGCAGTCGCTCCCCCACCTCCGGTTTTGGGGGTGCCCGACAGATCAGACAAGAAAGCGGCCCGGCATGTTCAATTCCTGCGCTGACCCCTCGACGCTCGACGGCGTGTTTTGGATGGCCTGCTACCTGACCACGGGCAAGCACATGGCGATCTACTGGTCCGTCGGCACCGTCCTGCTGTTGCTGGCGATCACCGCGCCATCGGCTCTGGCGTTCGGCTTTGCCGGGGCAGCGGCGGCGCGGTCACGGTTCCTGCCGCTGAACCTGCTGGGGCGCGGCTATATCGCCGTGGTGCGCGGCGTGCCGGACATCGCGTTTTTTCTGTTCTTTGTCATCGCGCTGGACCAGTTCTTTGAGTGGATCCGGCACGAAGTAAAATGCCCCGACTGGGATCAGCCGATCCGGCAGGGCAATGATTTTGTCGTCTGCGCCGCCGCCAAGCTGCCGCAAGGCAACGCTGCGCAATGGGTGCATGAGACCTACGGTTTCTTTCTGGCCGTCCTGACCTTTGCCATCGTCTTTGGCGCGTTTGCGGCCAATGTCCTGTATGGTGCAATGCGGGCGGTGCCGCGCGCGCAACTGGAAACCGCCGAGGCCTATGGCATGAGTCAGCGCCAGTGTTTCTGGCGTATACTCGTGCCGCAGATGTGGGTCTTTGCCCTGCCCGGCCTGTCCAACCTCTGGATGGTGCTGATCAAGGCAACGCCGCTGCTGTTCCTGCTGGGGGTCGAGGATATCGTCTACTGGGCGCGCGAACTGGGCGGCTCCAAAACGCCGCGCTTTACCGACTATCCGCATGGCGACTGGCGGATGTGGTATTTCCTTGCCTTGTTGGTGTTTTATCTCGCGTTTACCCGCGTGTCCGAGCTGGTGCTTGGACGGATCATGAAACGATTGACCCACGGGCAGGCGACCATGGGCGGCGAAGCGCAGAGGAAGACGGCATGAGCTGCTGGGAGACCATCGCCGACTATGGCCTGCGCTCTGTCGGGATCGGCGAGCGGCTGTTGCCGCGAGAGGATTTCACCCTCTGCCAGCAGGTGGTGCTGATCGGGTCGGGGATGATCTGGAACGTCTACTTCGGGGTGATCGCGCTGGTGTCGGGGTTCTTTCTGGCCACCGCCGTGGCCCTGGGCAAGGCCTCGGCCAACCCGCTGGCGCGCAAACTCAGCGAGTGGTTCATCTTTGTCTTTCGGGGCAGCCCGCTGTTCATCCAGTTCTTCTTTGCCTATTTCGCCTTTCTCAGCCTGAAATCCGTCTCGCCGATCTTTGACCCCTTCACGGCCGCATGGCTGGGCGCGGCGATTGTGCTGTTTCTGAACACCGCCGCCTATTCGGGGGAAATCTTTTACGGCGCGCTGCTGTCGATCCCCAAGGGCGACATGGAGGCGGCGGATGCCTATGGGTTTTCGGGCTGGACGAAATTCAGAAAGATCACATGGCCGACGATGCTGCGGCTGGCGTGGCCGGCCTACACGAATGAGGCGATCTTTCTGTTTCATGCCACCACGCTGGTTTTTCTGTCGGGATTTCCGGCCTGGCGGCAAAAGGGCGACGCGCTGTATTATGCCAGCTATTTCGCCGACAAGACCTTTAATCCCTTCGTGCCCTACCCGATCCTTGCGGCGTATTTTGTCCTTGTGACGCTGGTGATCATCAGCCTGTTCGGGCTGATGAACCGGCGTTTGAACCGGCATCTGCCTCAGGATGTGAGGGGACGGATCAGGTTGAAAATGAACCTCATCCGCTGACGGGTGTCCACGCGTGGACAGCTTTGCGCCTTAGCAAAATCAATGGGTTACAGAGGCGAATTTACCTATCGTTAGGAAACGGCCATCATTTGATGGCCCCCCGCTGGCCATCGCCGCGCCGGATGACACCCACAGGAGACGCCGCCCATGCCCGCCATGACTACCTACCGCGCCACCGTCGACCCGTCGCATTGCGACTTTCTGGGCCACATGAATGTCTCACGCTATTTCGCCGCCTGTTCTGATGCGGTCTTTGCCTTGCAGGCGGAACTGGGGCTGACGCCTGCGGACATGCGCGGCGGGCGGCGGCTGTCCTTTGCGGTGGTCCATGCAGAAAGCGATTTCCGCGCCGAACTGCACGCGGGCGACCTGTTGCGGGTGGAAACCGATGTGGTGGCGATCGGGACCAAGACGATGACCTTTCGCCATCGTCTGTACCGCTGCCCGGAAGAAACCCTGTCGTTCGAGTCGACGTTCAAGGGCGTGCTGCTGTCGCTGGAGACGCGGCGCGCGGTGGAGGTGCCGCAGGATGTGCGGGACCGGGCCGCGGCGTTTCTGGCGGAGTAAGCGCGCCCACGGGTCCGCCCGTTTTGCCAAGATTTTGACGGCTTGCCCGCCCCCGTTCAACGCCCCCCCTTGCCGGATCGTCGCGGCTGGCATATGAATTTGATCAAATTTCAAAACAGACGAGTCTCAAATGACCGCCCCCAGCGCCGACTGGCTGCACGACCGCCCGCAAATCCGCACCATCCGAGCCGCTGCCTGTGACGTGAACGGCGTCGCACGCGGCAAGCGTATGCCCATCCCCAGCGCGATCAAGATGCTGACCGATGGCACCCGCTTTCCCTTTTCGGCGCTCAACGTCGACATCTGGGGAGAGGACATCGAGGACAGCCCGCTGGTCTTTGACAGCGGCGACCGCGACGCCATCCTGTTCCCGACAGAACGCGGCTTTGTCCCGATGCCGTGGCTGGAAGCGCCCAGCGCCCTGCTGCCGATCTGGATGTTCCATGAGGACGGCCGCCCCTATGGCGGCGATCCGCGTCATGCGCTGGCGACGGTGCAGCAACGCTTTGCCGACAAGGGTCTGACGCCGGTGGTGGCGGTGGAACTGGAATTCTACCTGATCGACGACAGCGCGCGGCGCTTGCAGGTGCCGGTGTCGCCGCGCACCGGCAAGAGGCGCAACGCCGCCGAAGTCCTGAGCATCCGGGCGCTGGACACCTTTGACGTGTTTTTCACCGACCTCTACGAGGCCTGTGAATTGATGGACATTCCCGCCGATACGCTGATCTCGGAAGCCGGTCTGGGCCAGTTCGAGGTCAACCTGATGCATCAGGCCGACCCGCTGAAGGCGGCGGACGATGCGTGGCTGTTCAAGATGCTGGTGAAGGGTCTGGCGCGCAAACACGGCTTTGCCGCCAGTTTCATGGCCAAACCCTATGACGATTATTCCGGCAACGGGATGCACGCGCATTTTTCCGTGCTGGACAAGGACGGCAAGAACATCTTTGACAACGGCGGCCCCGAAGGCACCGAGGCGCTGCTGCACGCCATCGGCGGCTGCATCGCGGCGCTGTCGGACAGCGCGCTGATCTATGCGCCGCATCTCAACAGCTATGAACGGATCGTGCCCGGATCACACGCGCCCTCGGCGATCTGCTGGGCCTATGACAACCGCACCGCGGCGGTGCGCGTGCCATCCGGCGCGCCGGTCGCGCGGCGGATCGAGCATCGCGTGGCGGGTGGTGACGTGAACCCCTATCTGGCGCTGGCCGCCATCCTTGGCGCGGCCCTGATGGGGATCGAGGACAAGATGACCCCGCCAGAGCGCATCACCGGCAACGCCTACGATCAGGACCTGCCGCATATTCCGCGCGACTGGGGCGGGGCCATCGACGCCTTTGACGCCAGCCCCTATATGCCGCGTATCTTCCCCAAGGAACTGATCCGCAATCTGGTGCTGACCAAGCGGCAGGAAATGCGCGACATGGAAGAGCTGACAAAGTCGGAACAGACGGAAATCTATCTGGATACGGTGTGATCTTGGGACGCTTTCGTCATACGCCAACGCATAGGTGACACATGAAGATCGGTATTCTTCAGACCGGGATCGTGGTGCCGGAACTGGCCGAAACCCACGGCCAGTACCCGGATATGTTCATCGACCGGCTGGCCCACGCGGGGTTCGCGTTTGAAACATGGGCGGTGGTGAACGGTGAGTTCCCGCCGGGGCCAGAGGCGGCGGATGGCTGGCTGATCACCGGATCGCGGCACGGCATCTATGAGGATCACCCGTGGCTGCCGCCGCTGGAGGAATTAATCCGGCAGATCGTGGCGGCGGGCAAACCGCTGGTTGGCATCTGCTTTGGCCATCAGGTGATCGCGCAGGCCTTGGGCGGCGAGGTTGTCAAATTCCCCGGCGGCTGGTCGATCGGGCCGCAGGTCTATGACTTTGCCGGGCGCGGACCGAAAACCGTGATGGCATGGCATCAGGATCAGGTGATCACCCCGCCCGAGGGGGCGCGGACCGTCGCCTCCAGCGATTTTTGCACCCATGCGGCGCTGCTGTATCCCGGTCAGGCCTACACGGTGCAGCCGCATCCTGAATTCAACGCCCCCTTTACCAAGGGTCTGATCGACAAACGCGGGCGCGGCGTGGTGCCGGACCCGCTGCTGGCGCAGGCTTCGGCAGAGATCGATACGCCGCTGGACAACGCCGAGATGATCGACGACCTGATACACTTCCTGAAACACAAGCAGTTGCCAGAGCGCGCCGCCTGAAACGCAAAGGACATACCGTGGACAAAAGCGCCCAGATCGACTGGACCGAAAACCTGCCCGAAGCGGCCCATGCCTACCTTGAGGGGCGGCGTCTGGACGAGGTGGAGTGCATCATCTCGGACCTGCCGGGGATTGCGCGGGGCAAGGCGGTTCCGGCGTCGAAATTCGCCCGTCAGTCGTATTTTCACCTGCCCGACTCGATCTTTTTCCAGACCATCACCGGCGACTGGGGAGAGGCGGCCTCGGAAGAGGGGTTTATTGAGCGCGACATGGTCCTGCGCCCCGACATGACCACCGCGACCGCCGCGCCGTGGACCGGCGACTGGACCTTGCAGGTGATCCACGATGCCTATGACCGGCACGGCACGGCGGTGCCTTTCAGCCCGCGCAACGTGCTGAAACGGGTGGTTGCCCTGTACGAGGCACAGGGGTGGAAGCCGGTGGTCGCACCGGAGATGGAATTCTATCTGGTGGCGCGCAACATCGACCCGGCCAAGGATATCGAGCCAATGATGGGCCGTTCCGGTCGCCCGGCGGCGGCGCGTCAGGCCTATTCGATGACGGCGGTGGATGAGTTCGGCCCGGTGATCGACGACATCTATGATTTCGCCGAGGCGCAGGGCTTTGAGATCGACGGTATCACGCAGGAGGGCGGCGCCGGGCAGTTGGAGATCAACCTGCGCCATGGCAACCCGGTCAAGCTGGCCGATGAGGTGTTTTTCTTCAAGCGGCTGATCCGCGAGGCGGCGCTGCGGCACGATTGTTTCGCGACCTTCATGGCCAAGCCCATCGCCGATGAACCGGGCAGCGCCATGCATATCCACCATTCGGTGCTGGATATCGAGACCGGGCAGAACCTGTTTTCCGGTCCGCAGGGCGGTGAGACGGATGCGTTTTTCCACTTTATCGGCGGGTTGCAGACGCATCTGCCCTCGGCCATCGCGGTCATGGCGCCCTATGTGAACAGCTATCGCCGCTACGTGAAGGACCACGCCGCGCCGATCAATCTGGAGTGGGGACGCGACAACCGCACTACCGGCATCCGCATTCCCCTGTCCGGCCCCGAGGCGCGGCGGGTGGAAAACCGGCTGGGGGGGATGGACTGCAATCCCTATCTTGGCATCGCGGCCTCGCTGGCCAGCGGCTATCTGGGCCTGATGGAAGAGCGCAGGCCCTCGAAACAGTTCAAGGGCGATGCCTATGAGGGCGAGGGCGACATCCCCCGCGTTCTGGGTCAGGCGCTGGACATCTTCGACGAGGCCACCGCCCTGCACGAGGTTCTGGGGCCAGAGTTCGCGCGGGTCTATTCCATCGTGAAACGCGCCGAATACGATGAGTTCCTGCAAGTGATCTCGCCGTGGGAGCGTGAGCACCTGCTGCTGAACGTCTGATCGCGGAGCGGGCCCGTGAACCTCTTGTTCAGCAACGACCGGCGCGGCGAATACCCCGAAAGCTGGTATGCGGCGGTGACGCCGCCCCTGCCGCCCTTCCCGGTGCAAAAAGGTGAGATGCGGGCCGATGTCTGCGTCGTGGGCGGCGGCTACACCGGCCTGTCGGCGGCGCTGCATCTGGCAGAGACCGGGCTGGACGTGGTTCTGGTCGAGGCGCATCGCGTGGGCTTTGGCGCGTCGGGACGCAATGGCGGCCAGTTGGGATCGGGCCAGCGGCAGGATCAGGTCACGCTGGAAAAGATGGTCGGGCGCGACGCCGCTCGCGTGCTGTGGGATCTGGGCGAGGACGCCAAGGCGCTGGTGCGCGATCTGGCGGCGCGGCACGGCATTGACTGTGACCTGCGCGACGGCATCGCTTGGGCCGGGTCCTCAGCCGGGGCAATGCGCGATCTGCACGCCTACGCCGCGCATATGGACCGGGTCTATGGCTATCCGATAGAGGCGCTGGACCCGGACGGGTTTGCCGCGCTGTGCCCCTCACCGCTGTATCGGGGCGGGATTGTCGACCGGGGCGCGGGGCATCTGAACCCGCTGAAGCTGGCCAAAGGTCTGGCGCAGGCGGCACAGGCCGCTGGCGCGCGGATCTTCGAGCGCAGTCTGGTGCTGGACGTGACCGAGGGGGCCAAACCCACGGTCAAGACAGAATCCGGGCGGATCACGGCGGATCATGTCGTGCTGGCCTGCAACGGCTATCTGGGACGGTTGAACCGGCGCGTGGCGGCCCGTGTCATGCCGATCAACAATTTTGTCGTCGCCACCGAGCCGCTGGGCGCCCGCGCCGCCGAGGTGCTGACGCAGGACGTGGCGGTCTCTGACGACCGCTTTGTCGTCAATTACTTCCGCCTGTCGCCCGACAAGCGGTTGCTGTTCGGCGGCGGCGAAAGCTATGGCTATCGCTTTCCCGCCGACATCCGCGCCACCGTGCGCAAACCGATGACAGAGGTGTTTCCGGCGCTGCGCGACGTGGCGTTGGACTATGCATGGGGCGGCACGCTGGCGATCACGCTGAAACGCCTGCCCCATCTGGAACGGGTTGCGCCCAACATCCTCAGCGCCTCGGGCTATTCCGGCCACGGCGTCGGCAACGCGGTGCAGGCGGGCAAGCTGATGGCCGAGGCGATCCGCGGGCAATCCGCCGGGTTCGATGCCTTTGCCGCCCTGCCCTCACCGGCCTTTCCCGGCGGGCCGCGTCTGCGCGCGCCGCTGCTGACGCTGGCAATGACTTGGTACGCGATGCGCGACCGGCTGGGCGTCTGACGGCCACTCAAGCCCCCCCTTTCTCCGCAACCACGCCGCGCCTCGGCGATGCCGCGCGGCTGTAATTCGCCGCCAAAGCGCTTTGCGTCGCTTTTAGGCTTCCCCGACGCGCGCATCTGATTTACATTTTTGAAAACCAAAATTCAGGATTTTGAAAACATGCTCCCGAATATGCACGACGCCGAACCGATCCCAGCCGAGGCCCGCGCCGAGATCGACCGCCTTTTGCAGTCCGGCGACCTGTTTCGCTACACCGCCCCCGAAGATGCCCCCGTCGCGCTGCTGGAACGCGAGTTCGCCGCCTTCATGGGGACAAAATACGCGCTGGCGGTGTCCAGTTGCTCTGCCGCGCTGTTCCTGTCGCTGGAGGCGCTGAACCTGCCCAAGGGCGGGCGCGTGCTGATCCCCGGCTTTACCTTTGCCGCCGTGCCGTCATCGGTCATTCATGCCGGTCTGGTGCCGGTGCTGTGCGAGGTCGGGGAGAACTATCGCATCGACATGGCGGATTTCGCCGCCCGCCTGCCCGCGGTCGACGCCGTCATCGTCAGCCACATGCGCGGCCATACCTCTGACATGGACGCAATCCTGGCGCTCTGCGCCAAGGCCGGTGTGCCGGTGATCGAGGACGCGGCGCATAGCCTTGGCACCACATGGCACGGGCGCAAGATCGGCACGCTGGGCCGGGTCGGCTGTTTCAGTTTCCAAAGCTACAAGCTGGTCAATGCAGGCGAAGGCGGCATTCTTGTCACCGACGACGCCGATCTGGTGGCGCGCGCGGTGATCCTGTCGGGGGCCTATGAGCACGCATGGGCCAAACACCTGACCCCCGGCGACAATACCGCCGAACTGGAACAGGCCTTTGCCCGCTGGCAGAACAAGCTGCCGCTGTACAACCTGCGCATGTCGAACCTGTCGGCAGCGGTGATCCGTCCGCAACTGTCCCACATCGACCAGCGCGTTGCCGATGGCCGCCGCAATCACGACCACGTCGCCGCCACCATCACCAAAAGCCCATGGATCGACGTGCCCGCGCATCTGCCGCCCGAGGAACGCGCGCCGGATTCGCTTCAGTTCAACCTGACCGGCCTGTCGGACGATGAGGTCCGCGACTTTGTCGCCGCCGCTGCCGACGAAGGTGTCAAGGTGCAGGTCTTTGGCCTGAGCCGCGACAACGCACGGGCCTATTGGAACTGGCAGTTCCTGCCCGAAATGCCCGAGCTTCCGCGCACGCGCGCCATGCTGATGCGCGCCTGCGACACCCGACTGCCTGCCCGCCTCACACTCACGGACTGCGATGCCGTGGCCGCGATTCTTGTGCGCGCCGCGGAACAGGCCGCAACACCGACGCGCGCCTACGGCACTTGAGGCCGGTACTGCCGCCGGGATGCGCCCTGTTGGGGGCGCGTCCCGGCACGGTTTGACCGGGACAGGATCTGTCCCGGTTGCGCGCAGGGATTGCCACAATGAAAAACGGCCCGGACAAACCGGGCCGCGCAAACCGATTGCGTGCGGGGCCGCGCCCCACAGCGCCGGTTACTTTTCCAGCTTGGACAGTTTGCTTTGCAGGTCTGTGAGCTGTTGCTTGATCGATTCGAGGTCTTCCTTGCCCTGCGACGCGGATTTTTTGCCTTCTGCCTCGTCCGCCGCCCCGGTCATCGCCTTCATAAAGGCCTCTTGCTGGGCCTGCATCGCCTCAAGGCTTTTGGCCATCGGGTTCATAGAGTTCACGTTCTCCAGCCATTTCGACTGGCTGTCGCGGAACATCTCGAAGCTGGCGGCCAGAAACTGCGGCACGGCGCTGGTGGCATGGGTCGTATAGCTGCGCACAAGGTCGGTCAGCACGCTGATCGGCAGCACGCTTTGGCCCTTGCTCTCGTTCTCGGCCACGATCTGTAGCAGATACTGCCGGGTCAGGTCGTCGCCGGATTTCAGGTCGATGATCTTGACCTCGCGCCCGTCGCGGATGAACCCGGCAATGTCCTCAAGTGTGACATAGTCGGAGGTTTCCGTATTATAGAGCCGCCGGCTGGCGTAGCGCTTGATCAGAAGCGGTTTTTCACTCTCGGCCACAGGCTCCCCTCCCTTGCCAATGATGCATTGCAGCAATCCTATGCGAGCGCAGAAGAAAAGGAAAGTCCAGCGGTGTTTATCCTGCGGATGGCCACAAGGCGGTCAGAACAGGCTGCCCTGTTCGGGCGGCTTGCGCTTGGCCGGTTTGCGGGATGAAGAGCCGCCGCCAAGTTTCAGCTTGCCATCGGCAAATTCGATTTCGAGACCGGTGGCGTTTTCCGCCGCCGCCTTGGTGGTCACCACATGGCCGTCGCCGCGCACCACCGCATAGCCGCGCCGCAGCGTCTCGCGGTAGCCCAGCGTCTCATGCAGGCGGGTCAGGGCGTCCAGCCGGGCGCGCAGATCGGTCTGGCGGGCGTCTTGTCCATCCGCCAGACGGCGGGTCAGATCGGCCAGCCGGGTCTGCTGCACCGCGATCTCGCGCAGGATGGCGCGCGGGCTGAGCCGGTCGGCGCGGCGGCCCAGCGCCTCGCGCCGGACCTGCACCAGACGGTCCAGCGCGGGCTTGAGCCGCGCAGCGCGTTCCGACAGGCGGCGCTGCTCGACCGACAGGGCGCGCGTCAGGACAGCGGGGCGCAGGCTGCCCGCGACCTCTGACAGCGCCAGCTTGCGGCGGTCGACGCTGCGGGTCAGCGCCTGCGGCAGCCGTTCGCCCATGATGTCCAGCCGCTGGCGCGGCCCGTCCAGCAATTCCTCGACCCGTGGCAGGGCGCGGGACAGGTCGCGCAGCCGCTGGCCGCGCACCTCCAGCCGCTGCACCATGGCGCGGTCCGTCCGCGCGCCGAAATCGCGCACCGCGCCGATCAGGTCCATCCGTACCGGCACCGCCAGTTCCGCCGCCGCCGTGGGGGTGGGCGCGCGCCGGTCGGACACAAAGTCGATCAGCGTGGTGTCGGTCTCATGCCCCACCGCCGAGATCAGCGGGATCTCGGAGGCCGCCGCCGCCCGCGCGACCGCCTCTTCGTTGAAGCCCCACAGATCCTCGACCGAGCCACCGCCGCGCGCGACAATCAGCAGGTCGGGCCGGGGCAGCGCGCCGCCGGGCGTCATCCGGTTGAACCCCTCGATGGCGCGCACCACCTCGGGCGCGCAGTTCGCGCCCTGCACAGCCACCGGCCAGATCAGCACCTTGCGCGGGAACCGCTCGCGCAGCCGGTGCAGGATATCGCGGATCACCGCGCCCGAGGGCGAGGTCACAACCCCGATGATCTCTGGCAGATAGGGCAAAGGCCGCTTGCGCTCTGCCGCGAACAGCCCTTCGGCCTGCAACATCGCCTTGCGCTTTTCCAGCATGGCCATCAACGCGCCCGCCCCCGCCGGGCGGATTTCCTCGATGACGATCTGATATCTGGACTGGCCGGGGAAGGTGGTCAGACGGCCGGTGGCGACCACCTCCATCCCCTCTTCGACCGGGGCCTGCTGACGCGCGGCGACGCCTTTCCACATGATCCCCGCAATCACCGAGCGGTCGTCCTTGAGGTCCAGATAGACATGCCCGGACTTCGGACGGCTGACGCGCCCGACCTCGCCGCGCACCCGGACAAAGCCGAACTCGCCCTCGATCACCCGTTTCACCGCGCCCGACAGCTCGGTCACTGAGAACTCCGGCGTGTTGCCCTCTGGTCCGTCCTCGATCAGGTCCATGCCGCCTCGCTTGCTCTTGCCTGCGCGGGACCTTAAACGACCCCCAACCGCCGGAAAAGCCACCCTGGGCTTCTTCTCTGTCCAAATACCCCGAGAAGTCGCCCAAGCGACGGGGGCATGCCGAAAGCACGCCTCTGGCATGACGCCCCACCCTCCCGGCCCAACAAGGAGCACGCCCGTGAATATCCTCATCCTCGGCAGCGGCGGCCGTGAACACAGCCTCGCATGGGCCACGCTGCAAAACCCCAAATGTGACAAGCTGATCGTGGCCCCCGGCAACGCGGGGATCGAACAGATCGCCGAATGCGCAACGCTGGACATCGAAGACCCCGGCGCGGTCACCGAATTTGCTGGCGAACACGCCATCGATCTGGTGATCATCGGCCCCGAGGCCCCGCTGGCGGCGGGTGTCGCCGACCGTCTGCGCGAGGCGGGGTTTCTGGTCTTTGGCCCCTCTGCGGCAGCGGCCCAGCTAGAGGCCTCCAAGAAGTTCACCAAGGAAATCTGCGATGCCGCCGACGCGCCGCAGGCCAGCTGGGTTGCCTTCAACGGCCCCTCGGGCGCGCACCACTATATCGAGGCGGTCGGCGCACCCATCGTGGTCAAGGCCGACGGGCTGGCCGCTGGCAAAGGCGTGGTGGTGGCGATGGATGAGGCCACGGCCAAGGCGGCGGTCGATGAGATGTTCGGCGGTGCCTTTGGCGAGGCCGGGGCCGAGATCGTGATCGAAGAATTCATGACCGGCGAAGAGGCGTCTTTCTTTGTGCTGGTCGACGGTGAGACCTGCCTGCCCATCGGCACCGCGCAGGATCACAAGCGCATCGGCGAGGGCGACACCGGCCCCAACACCGGCGGCATGGGGGCCTATTCTCCCGCCCCGGTCATGACGCCGGAGGTCACGCAAAAAGCCCTCGACCAGATCGTGCGGCCCACGATGGCCGAGATGGTCAAACGCGGGATGCCCTATCAAGGTGTGCTCTATGTCGGTCTGATGATCGAGGACGGGCAGCCCCGATTGGTGGAATTCAACGCGCGCTTTGGCGACCCGGAATGTCAGGTGCTGATGCTGCGCCTTGGCGCGCAGGCGCTGGACCTGATGCATGCCTGCGCCGAGGGGCGGCTGGCAGAGGCGCAGGTCACATGGGCCGATGACCATGCCCTGACCGTTGTGATGGCGACCGATGGCTACCCCGGCCCCTATGCCAGGGGCAGCGAGATCGGCGGTCTGGACGGCTTGCCCGAGGACAGTTTCCGGATGATGTTCCACGCAGGCACCAAGGCCGAGGGCGGCCGCGTTCTGGCCAATGGCGGGCGGGTGCTGAACGCCACCGCGCGCGGCGACACCCTCCAAGAGGCGCGCGACCGGGCCTATGCCATGGTCGACGCGGTGGACTGGCCGCAGGGCGTGTTCCGCCGTGACATTGGCTGGCGGGCGCTTGACTGAGACCTTCACCTTTCGCCGCGCGCCGCTGCGCGCGGCGACCGGCTGGCGGCTGGAGGGCGATCTGCTGATCGGCCCGCCGGAATGCCCGGTACCACGCTGCGCCCTGACAGAGATCGAGGCGGCGGTTTTTGTCGATATGTCGGTGCAGTTTATGCGGCTGCGGCGGCTGGACCTGATCGGCCCGTCCGGCCCGTTCCGGATTGCCATCAACGCCCGTCGCGGCCTGCCCCCGGATGACCCCGACCGCGCCGCGCACCGGGCGCTGTGTCAGGCGGTGGCGACGCGACTGGCCGAACGCGCGCCGGATCTGCCGGTCAGGATCGGGGAAAGCGGCGGATTGCGCCGGGTCTGGTTCGGGATCGGTCTGCTGTCGCTGCTGACCGGCCTTGGGATCGGGGCCGCCGCGCTGGCCACTGGCGTCAGGTCCGACCGGCTGGTCGGCATGGCTGTGCCGCTGGCGGCGCTGGCCGTGTTTGGCGGCATGCTCCTGCATCGTTACGCGCCGTGGCGCAAACAGGCCGAAATCCCGGTGTCGGCGCTGCCCGCCTTGCTGGCGGCGCTTGATACCGCAAAGGCCCCATCGCGGGGCATTTGATCATTTCGCCCATCGCGTACCGGCGCTAGGGTCGCGGCATGACCCTCACTGATCACGATAAGCCGCTGCTAGGCGTCACCCTGATGCTGGGCTTCTGCCTACTGGCCCCCTTTGCGGATGCATTGGCCAAGCTGCTGGGCCCCGAGATGGCGGTGGGCCAGCTTGTCACCCTGCGCTTTGTCTTTCAGGCGGCGATTCTGGTGCCGCTGACGCTGCTCACCGGGCGGGTCTGGCGGATGGACCTGCGCACGTTTGGTTTTGTGGTGCTGCGCACCTTGCTGCACATCGCGGGCGTCGCCTTCATGTTCAGCGCGCTGCTGTTCCTGCCGCTGGCGGATGCGGTGGCCATCGCCTTTGTGATGCCCTTCATCATGTTGCTGCTGGGCTACTGGTTTCTGGGCGAAGAGGTTGGCCTGCGCCGCCTTGTCGCCTGCGCCGTCGGCTTTGTCGGCACCCTGCTGGTGGTGCAACCGGCCTTTACCGACATCGGCTGGCCCGCGCTGCTGCCTGTGGGGGTCGCGGTGATCTTTGCCTTTTTCATGCTGGTGACGCGGCGCATTGCCGGGACCACCGATCCGATCGGTATGCAGGCGGTGTCGGCGATGGTCGCGTTAGTCCTGCTGGTGCCGGTCATCGCGCTGACGCCCGCCGACGTTCTGCCCGAACTCGCGTGGATCCCGCCAAGCATGCGGGGCTGGACCCTGATCGCGCTGATGGGCACCGCCGGGACCTTTGCGCATCTGCTGATGACGTGGTCGCTGCGCTATGCCCCCGCCGCGACGCTGGCCCCGATGCAGTATCTTGAGATCCCATTTGCCACCGCCGTGGGCTTTGCCATCTTCGGCGACCTGCCCGGCCCGCTGGCCACGGTGGGCATCGCCATCACCATCGGCGCGGGTCTTTATATTGTCATCCGCGAGCGGGCCATGTTCCGGGCGCGTCCGCCAGCCCCGCAAGCAATGCACTCAGGCACGCCACCGGCAGGATAAGCAGCATTGCAGGCCCGTCCAGTGTCAGCCGCACCGGCCCGTCGACCTCGTTCGAGGTGCCGGTGGTGCCTGCGGGGGTGAACGTCAGACCGTCGATGGGCCAGCGCAGCCCCGTCGACCGTCCGGTCACCGGAGCCATCGGATACAGCGAAAAGCGCGTGCCCGTCGGCAGGTCCAGCGACAGATCCGGCGGGCAGACCATCACCACGTCCTCGGCCCCGATCAGCAGGCAGCGCCGGTCCGCGCGTCTGACCAGCACCGTCATCGCGGCAAGCTGATGATCCAGCCGCTGCCCCAGAAAGCCGTAGCCAAAGACCAGCGGTGCCTCGATATGGCGCAGGCATTTGTCGAAATCGGTGCTGTTCTGTTCCGGGATCGCGCGCAGGACGCCCGCGTCCAGTTGCGCCTGCACCTCTGGCGACAACGAGTCCATGTCGCCATAAACCGCGTCCGGCATCCGCCCCAGCGCCAGCACCTGCGCCGCACCGCCATCGGCGGCCACCACCCGGCCCGCCGTCGGCAAAGCCGCCGCAAGAACCTGTCGGTCGACCTCTCCGCCACCGACCAGCAGCACTGGCGCGGAGTATTGAACAATTTTAGTATTCATGGCCGATTAATGACGGTTTGGGAAACAGACCACAATCCGGTCATGAAATGATACCGTTGACGGCACAGATTCGAACAGCTTTCGTCTCGGTCAACGTGGTAAACACACTGTTGCAGAACGAATGAAAGTGAGCAGACCATGGTGAGTTCGAGCAAGATCCTGACCGTGTCCTATGGCACCTTCTCCTGTACCGCCGAAGGATTTGACGATCCGATGGAAGTGGTCAAGGAAACAACGCATTTCTTTCGCGGCGTTGTGGGCGAGGATCGGTTCTTTGGTGCCGAACCGCCGCAGTTCGACCCGGAACTGGCCACCGAATACCTGCGCGACCGGATGGCCGACACCGGCGGCACGCTGTCGCTGGGCAGCCCGCCACGGGTGATGGCCGCCGCCGCCTCTGCCGGGGCGATGGCCGCCGCGATGAAAAGCCCCGCCGCACACACAGATGATCAGGACGCCCTGCTGCCCGATGACGACACCATCGAGGCCACCGCCGTCCTGACGGAAACTTTGGCGCCGGACGTGTCCGACCTCGACCATGAGGCCGTGCTGGACCATCTGGTGCCCGACGGGCCGGAGGCGGCGCCTGCTCCGCTCGCCTCCGCTCCGGACGATATCGCCGCCAAGCTGGACCGCATCCGCGCCGTTGTTGCGCAGACCGCCGAGGAGGACGCCGAAGACGACGCGCCCGAAATGGCGCCCGAAATGACAGATGTGCCGGACGAGGCCCCTGTGGTCGAGAGCGCCGAAACGCTTGTCGCAGAGCCCGTTGTCGAAGAGCCTCTGGTCGAAGACTCCCTCGTCGAAGATCCCCTTGCCGAAGCGGCGCTTTTCGATGAAACGCCCGAAGAGCTGTCCCTGCCCGATGAGGCACCAGAGGACGACACCCCGGAGGAAGAGGCGCGGGATGACGCGCTCGAATCGCTGCTGGGGGAACTGGTGGTCGAAAGCGGCGAGGCCGACGCCGCCGATCTGACCGACGACATCGACCTTGACGACGATGACCTTGACGACGACGACTTCGACGATGACGCCGCAGACAGCGCCCTGGACGCCGCCGTCGCCAGCCTGATGGCCAGCAATGGCAATGACGATGCGCCCGCCGGGTCGGCACCGATTGCCGCTGCGGTCTCTGCGGTCGCGGCGTTGGCCGCCGGGCAGTCCGACGATGACGACGACGACGCACCAGAGACCGCCGAGCTGGATGCCTTTGACGCGCTGGACGAGACGGATATCACGGACAGCGCCCATAGGGACACAGACCACACCGCCGCGCCCGTTCTGGGCCGGAACTGGGCCGCCGAAGGGCCCATGTCGCCCCGGTCCGAATCCGAGCCTGCGGAAATTGCCGAAACACCGGCCCCCGCCCATGACCCGGCCCCTCAGGCCCCGCAACCGCACGTGCGGGCCCGCGTGGTCAAGGTCAAGCGCGCCGCCTTTGAACAGGCCATCGACAATGGCATCCTCGAAGAGATCGAGGACGACGCCCCGCCGCCACCTGCGCCCAAGGCCGAAACCAGCAGCCTGTCGCCCGACGAAGAAGAGGAACTCGCCCGCGAACTCGCCGCCGTAAAGGCCGAACTCGCCAGCGATTTCGGGGCTTGGGATGACGACGATGCCGACCCGGACCCGACCTTTGCGTCGACCATGCCGGGCATTGCTGACGTTGATCCCGAAGCGGATGAGCACGACACCGACCATGCCGCGCCGCTGCGCCTCGACAACCCCATTGCCGCAGCCGACACGTCGGTCGGTCCGGACTGGGACGAGGACCGCGACGAAGAGATGCAGAGCAGCGCCCGCAAGGCCGTCAAACTGGCCAGCCCGGCCCGCGCCCTGCTGACCGAACGTGAGGTCAAGGACGACGACACCTCGCGCCTGATGGACCAGACCGACAATGAGATGGACGAACCCGAAGGCAACCGCCGCCGCAGCGCCATTGCGCATCTGCGCGCCGCCGTCGCCGCGACCAAGGCCGACCGCCTGCTGGGCAAAAAGGCCGACGCCGCCGAAGAGCAGGAACCCTACCGCGAGGATCTGGCCAGCGTGGTGCGCCCGCGCCGCCCGCAAAGTGTCTCACGCCCGACCGAACGCCCCGAGGCCCCGGCCGAGGCACCGACACCGCTGAAACTGGTGGCCGAACAGCGCGTTGTGGCCTCGAATGAGGTCGCGCCCGCAGCAGAGACCGGCGGTCCGGTCCGTCCGCGCCGCGTGCGCCGCACGGAACCGGCCCCCGCGCCCGCGATGGTCGCGGGCGACACGACGGGCTTTGCCGCCTTCGCCGAGGATGTGGGCGTCAAGGATCTGCCCGAATTGCTGGAGGCCGCCGCCGCCTACATGTCTTATGTCGAGGGCCGCGATCAGTTCTCGCGCCCGCAACTGATGACCACCCTGCGGCAGGCGGAACTGACCGACAGTTCGCGTGAGGACCGGCTGCGCAGCTTTGGCCAGCTTCTGCGCGAGGGCAAGATCCGCAAGACCTCGGGCGGCCGGTTCACTGCCGCCGAAACGATCAGCTTCAAGCCCGCCGCCAACGGCTGAGCCTGTCCTGACACATGAATCACAGCACATGAAAAAGCCCCCCGCGACCGATGTCGCGGGGGGCTTTTGCCTGTCAAAGACCGGCGGGGGTCAGTCCTTGGCGTCCGGGTCCGGCTGGCCGACGCCCTTGAAGATCGGTTTCAGCGGCAAGATCCACGCGACACCAAAGACCACGTAGATCACCAATTCGACAAGCAACGGCAACTGCCACAGGTTCAACCGGCTCAGGATGCCCCATGCCAGCACGATATACAGCGGGAACCCCACCAGCAGCACAAAGAGGGACCACCGCTTGCGCGCCTTGTAGCTGAGTGCCATGTTCTTGCTCCTCTTGGCGGCACGGCGGGGGGATCGCCCCGCCCCTGCCTGCGGATTTAGTCCTCGAAGGGGTCGGTGACCAGAATGGTGTCGTCACGCTCTGGCGAGGTCGACAGCAGCGCCACCGGACAGCCGATCAACTCCTCGACCCGGCGCACGTATTTGATCGCTGCCGCGGGCAGATCGGCCCAGCTGCGCGCGCCTTCGGTCGACTCGGCCCAGCCGTCCATTTCCTCGTAGATCGGCACACAGCGCGCCTGCGCGTCGGCGGCAAAGGGCAGATAGTCCAGCCGCTCGCCGTCCAGATCGTAGGCGACGCAGATCTTGAGCGTCTCGAACCCGTCCAGCACGTCCAGCTTGGTCAGTGAGATGCCGTTGACGCCGCTCGTCGCGCAGGTCTGGCGCACCAGAACCGCGTCGAACCAGCCACAGCGCCGCTTGCGGCCCGTGGTGGTGCCGAACTCATGGCCGCGTTCGCCCAGCCGCTGGCCGTCGGCATCCTCCAGTTCAGACGGGAACGGCCCCTCACCGACGCGGGTGGTGTAGGCCTTGACGATGCCCAGCACAAAATCGATCGCCCCCGGCCCGATGCCGGTGCCGGTCGCCGCCTGACCGGCGATCACGTTGGAGGAGGTGACAAAGGGATAGGTGCCAAAGTCGATGTCCAGCAGCGCGCCCTGCGCGCCCTCGAACAGGATACGATCCCCGGCGCGGCGCTTTTCGTTCAGGATCTTCCAGACCGGACCGGCGTATTGCAGGATTTTCGGTGCAATTTCCCGCAGTTGCGCGATCAGCGCGGCGCGGTCCACCGGCTCGATGCCCAGACCGCGGCGCAGTGGATCGTGGTGCTGCAACGCGCGGTCCACCCGCGCCTCCAGCGTGGCGTCATCGGCCAGATCGGCGACGCGAATCGCCCGGCGGCCCACCTTGTCCTCATAGGCGGGGCCGATGCCGCGCCCGGTGGTGCCGATCTTGGTGCCCTTGCTGGCGGCCTCTTCGCGGGCGCGGTCCAGCTCACCGTGGATCGGCAGGATCAGCGGCGTGTTCTCCGCGATCATCAGCGTTTCCGGCGTGATTTCAACGCCCTGCGCGCGCACCGTCTCGATCTCACCGATCAGGTGCCAGGGGTCCAGCACAACGCCATTGCCGATCACCGACAGCTTGCCCTGACGGACAACGCCCGAGGGCAGCGCGTGCAGCTTGTAGACCTTGCCATCGACGACAAGGGTATGACCCGCGTTGTGACCCCCCTGAAAGCGGCAGATCACATCCGCCCGGCTGGACAGCCAGTCGACGATCTTGCCCTTGCCCTCGTCACCCCACTGCGCGCCCACGACGACCACATTAGCCATGGATTTCCCCTTTACCGGCGTTGCAAACCCGCGTGTGTATACGCGCGCAATCCCGCCTGCGAAACCGCAAAAACGCCGCAAGAGGCTGGACAGGGGCGGCGTGTCAGGGCAGCAAGGCACCAAACTCCGGGAGGCCACCAAAATGAGTTTCTTTCTGCGCTGGCTCTTTGCCTTTGTGTTGCTCGCAGCGACGTTCAATCCGACGCAGTGGAACTTTGTCCGCTGGGCGTCGGCCAATTTCGACAGCCAGATGCCGGTGGTGGTGCTGCTCGGGCTGGTGCTGCTGATCGGCTACATCATCTATCTGCGCGCCACGCTGCGGTCGATCGGCCTGTTCGGCATGGCGCTGATCCTCGCGCTTGTGGGGGCGATTCTCTGGGTGCTGATCTTTTACGGGCTGGTCGACCTCAGCAATCCCAAGCTGGCCACATGGGTCGGCATCTTTGCCCTGTCGCTGGTGCTGGGCGTGGGCCTGAGCTGGTCGATCATCCGGCGCAAGCTGTCCGGTCAGGTCGATATGGACGACGTCGAGGAATAACGCCTCAACAGCCGTCGCGGCCCAGCACAAGCACCCAGATATTGCCGTCGCCGCGCACCAGAGCGTAATCCCTGACACCGCCGTTCAGCATGTTGCGGCGGTGTCCGGGTGAGGTCATCCAGTCGGCAAACACCTCTTCAAGGCTGCGCTGGCCCTTGGCGATGTTCTCGGCGATCTGGCAGGGGCGATAGCCGGCGCGGCGGGCGCGGTCCATCGCGTCGCTGCCGTCGGACCCGCTGTGCGCAAAGAACCCCCGGCGCGCCATGTCGCGCGCGTGGCGGCGCGCCGCCTTTTCCAGCGTTGCAGAGGTGGACAGCGGCGCCAGCCCCGCCTCGGCCCGCAACCCGTTCAACAGCGCGCGTTCCTCACCGGCACCGGCGGCCCCCGCCGCCATCACCAGCGCCAAAGCCAACCACCGCATCCCGTGCCCTCCTACACTGTTTCCGCCAGCCTCCGCGCCAAACGGGTCTGGCGTCCAATCGCGGCCTCCAGATCGAAACTGACGACCTGCCCGGCCCTGACCACCTCGCGTCCCTCGACAATCAGGCCATGCACCCGCTGCGGTCCCGCCAGCAACAGCGCCGCCGGATCCCAGCTGCCCGCGCTTTCGACGCCAGTGACATCCCACAGCGCCAGATCCGCCCGTTTGCCCACCGCGATCTGACCGCAGTCGTCGCGGCCCAGCACCTCGGCCCCGCCGCGCGTGGCAATCCACAGCGCCTCACGCGCGCTCATGGCGTCCGCGCCGCGTGTGACCCGTTGCAACAGCATGGCCTGCCGCGCCTCGGCCACAAGGTTGGCCATATCATTGCTGGCCGATCCATCGACGCCAAGCCCAACCTTCACGCCCGCGTCCCGCATCGCCCGAACCGGCGCAATTCCGCTGCCCAGACGGCAGTTGGAACAGGGGCAATGCGCCACGCCGGTCCGGGTCCGCGCGAACAGATCGATCTCTTGGCTGTCCAGCTTGACGCAATGGGCGTGCCAGACGTCATCGCCGGTCCACCCCAGATCCTCGGCGTATTGGCCGGGGCGACAACCGAATTGCGCCAGAGAATAGGCGATATCCTCATCGTTTTCGGCCAGATGGGTGTGCAGCATCACCCCCTTGTCGCGCGCCAGCAAGGCGGCGTCGCGCATCAGATCACGGCTGACCGAAAACGGCGAACAGGGGGCGACGCCGACGCGCACCATCGCGCCGGGGCGCGGATCGTGAAAGCCGTCGATGACCCGGATGCAATCCTCCAGAATCGCCGCCTCACGCTCGACCAGACTGTCGGGCGGCAAGCCCCCGGCGCTTTCGCCAATGCTCATCGCGCCGCGCGTGGGATGGAAGCGCAACCCCACCTCCGCCGCCGCCGCAATGGTGTCATCCAGCCGCGCGCCGTTGGGATAGAGGTACAAATGGTCAGAGGTCAGGGTGCAGCCCGACAGCGCCAGTTCGGCCAGCCCGACCTGCGCTGAGACAAACATCTCTTCGGGGCCAAAGCGCGCCCAGATCGGGTAGAGCGTCTTGAGCCAGCCGAACAACAACGCATCCTGCCCGCCGGGCACCGCGCGGGTCAGGGTCTGATACAGATGGTGGTGCGTGTTCACGAGGCCCGGCGTGACCACGCAGTTGCCCGCCTCGATCACCGTGCCATTTGTGGTCAGCCCCTGCCCGATCTCTGCGATCACCCCGTCGCGCAGCCGCAGGTCGACGCCGGACAGTTCGGTTTTCGCGTCGTCCATACACAGGACGGTGCGCGCATTGCGGATAAGACGTTCGGATTGTGCCATGTCAGACTCTCACTGGGCCCCATTTCGGTGAGAGATCCACAGCAGCGCGCCAGAAAAGGGGAAGGACGCACGCTCTGCGCGGCGTCTCTAGCCGTTTGCCCGCAAAAAGTCCAGCGCGGCGGCGTGAATCCGGGGGTTGGCGGCGGCCACCGCGCGCCCGCCGTCATGGACCGGGCCGCCCTCCCAGTTGGTGACAAGGCCGCCTGCGGCCTCGATCACCGCGATGGGGGCAAGGATGTCATAGGTCTGCAACCCGGCCTCGATCACCAGATCGATCTGCCCCGCCGCCAGCAGCGCATAGGCGTAACAATCCATGCCATAGCGCACCAGCCGCGCCTGCGCCGCGACCCGGTCAAAGCCTGCGCGGTCGGCGGGCGTGCCGACCTCTGGAAAGGTGGTGAACAGGATCGCCTGATCCAGCCCGGTGGTGTCTCGGGTGCCCAGCGCGCCTGCGCCATGCGGCCCGGCGAAATCGGCGCGGCCAAAGCCGCCGCGAAACCGTTCTTGGGTGTAGGGCTGGTCGATCACGCCGTATAGCGGCCCCTGCGCGTCGCGGACCGCAATCAACACGCCCCAAGTGGGCGTGCCGGACATAAAGCCGCGGGTGCCGTCGATCGGGTCCAGCACCCACGTCAGGCCGCTGTTCCCGGCGCTGGTGCCGTATTCCTCACCCAGAATCGAGTCGTTTGGGCGCAGCCGCGCCAGCAGATCGCGCATGGCGCGTTCCGCCGCCCGGTCGGCCGCTGTCACCGGATCGAATCCGGCCCCGCCGGCCTTGTTTTCGGTGGCCAGCCCGTGCTGTCGGAAATACGGCAGAATCACCTTGCCCGCCGCGTCGGCCAGGGCCTCGGCGGTGTCCATCAGCTCAACTGCGAGATCCCCTGCGATCCGATCCATGCGTCCCTCCTGTGCCCGTCACCGGGCTACAGCAGGGACTGGACCGGCTCAAGCCACGTCAGAGAGAACGCGCGCCAGTTCGAACAGACGGCGGCGCTGGTTTTCCGGGATCGCGTAGTAGGAACGCACCAGATCCAGTGCCTCCTTGTCGCCCATGATATCCGCCGGAACGCTTTCGCCGCTCTGCGGTTCGGCATTCTCGTTCTCGATTCCCTCGAAGAAAAAGCTCACGGGCACGTCCAGAGCATCGGCAATGTCCCAGAGCCGCGAGGCACTGACACGATTGGCGCCGGTTTCGTATTTCTGGATCTGCTGGAACTTGATACCGACACGTTCTGCCAGTTGCTGCTGGGTCATTCCGACCAGCCAACGGCGATGCCGGATTCGTTTGCCGACGTGAACATCCACGGGGTGCGCCATCTGTGTCTTCCTGTACTATGGGTGTGACCAGATGAGCCGGGACCGAACCCCAATCCCCCAAAGACCCGCATCATCCTGCACGTATATACCCTGAATTGCTACATCATAACGGTCCCCGAAATCAAGCCGCGCGACCACCCATTGATGGAAAACCAAACCCAAAAACACGACAAAGTTGAATAGGGTCCTTATCCTTTTGGATACTTTTGCAGGGCATCGGGATGGTCGATGGCTTTGCCTCCTGTGCGATCTCCGCTAGGCAAAGGCATAATCTCAAGCGGAGACCGGTATGCGCGCCTACTATCTGACCGACCACAACAGCCCGCCTAGCCTGAGCGAGATCGCCGTGCCAGAGCCCGCTTCGGGCGAAATCCGGCTGCGTATCGCCGCCTGCGGACTGAATTTCGCCGACCTGCTGATGCAGACCGGCACCTATCAGGACACCCCCGCCCTGCCCTTTGTCCTCGGGATGGAGGTGTCGGGAATCGTCGATGCGGTTGGCGAAGGTGTCGAGGGGTTCAAACCCGGCGACCGGGTGGCGGTGTTTGGCGGCAAGGGCGGTCTGGCGGACTACGGCTGTTTTCCGGCTTCCCGCGCGGTGCATCTGCCCGACAGCATGGGCTGGGTCGACGCCGCCGCCTTTCAGATCGCCTATGGCACCAGCCATGTGGCACTGGACCACCGGGCGCACCTGCAACCGGGTGAGACGCTGTTGGTGCTGGGGGCAGCAGGCGGCGTCGGCCTGACGGCGGTGGAGATCGGCAAGCTGATGGGCGCGCGGGTTGTGGCCTGCGCACGCGGCGCGGACAAGCTGGCCGCCGCCAAGGCCGCCGGGGCCGACCACCTGATCGACGCCTCCGACGCCGACATCCGCGCCGAGATGAAGGCGCTTGGCGGCGCGGATGTGGTCTATGACCCGGTCGGCGGCGACCAGTTTCAGGCCGCCTTCCGGTCCTGCCGACCAGAGGCGCGCATCCTGACCATCGGCTTTGCCTCCGGCGAGGTGCCGCAGATCAAGGCCAATCACCTGCTGGTCAAGAACCTGTCGGTCATGGGCCTGTACTGGGGCGGCTATCTGGAGTTCCGCCCCGAGGTGCTGACCGGATCGCTGGCGCAACTGATGGCGTGGCACGCCGAGGGGCGGATCAAGCCTCACGTCAGCCACGTCCTGCCGCTGGACCGCGCGGCAGAGGGGATGGAACTGCTGCGCAACCGCAAATCCACTGGCAAGGTGGTCGTCACGCTGGACGTCTGACGCCCCATTTTCGCCATAGGCGCGGGTTAACCACGGCTGAGGGGGCCCCGGCCCCCCGAACGCCTCTCCGGGAAGACCCGCCATGACCCGAACCGCCCATGTCCTGCCAACCCTCGTGGCGCATCTGCTGCTGCTGGCGCTTGGCGGCGCGGCCCTTGCCATGCCAGAGGCGGTGCTGGCGCGGGTCTCACACCTCGCCGGTCCGTTCGAGACGCGCGACTGGCTGATGCGCGGCTTTGGCGCCGGGATGATCGCACTGTCCCTGGCGCTGTGGATCGACGCCCGCCGGGCGGAGGGCCAGCCCGTCGCCGGGCTGCTCTGGCTGCTGGGCGCGGGACTGACGGCTTGTTTCCTGCTCTATGCCCAGCAACTCTCCGATTGGTGGATCGACGACGCGGGCATCACCTTTTCCTACGCGCGCTCATTGGCCGAGGGCGCGGGCCTGACCTTTCATCCCGGCACCCCACCGACCGAGGGCTATTCCAGCACCACATGGATGGCGACCCTTGCGGCGGCGCACAGCCTAGGCGTCGACATCCCGCAGGCGGCCAAAACCATCGGCCTTGGGCTGACGGTCCTGACCCTGTGGATCAGCATCACTTGGGTCTGGCGCGTGACCGAAAGCGCGCTGGCCATGGTGCTGACCGTCGCGGCCATCGGCACCGCCCCCACGGTGGTCTGGGCGACCTCGGGGCAGGAACACGCGCTGCAAGCGCTGCTGCTACTGCTCATCGCGGTCGCCGCCCATCTGCGTCGCTGGCGGCTGCCGGTGGCGCTGTTGCTGTCACTCCTTGTCTGGACCCGCCCCGAAACCCCACTGATCGTGATCGCCGTCTTTACCGCCGCGCTGTACATGACCCGCGTCGAAGAGGGGCGCACCCGGTTCTGGCGCAACCTGATCCTTGCCGCGCTGCCCTTTGCCGCCTTTGCCGGGCTGATGGCCTTTCGGATGCAGTATTTCGGTGATCCCTTCCCCAACCCCTACCACGCCAAGACCTCGGCCAGCAGCTTTGCCGGGCTGGTCAATCCCTTTGGCGGCGGCTGGCGCTATGTCTGGGGCGGGTTGCAGGACAGCGGGCTGATCCTGATGCTGCCGCTGGTCATGGTGGTCGGGGCAAGGGACAGCCTGCCGCGCCGCTGGGTGATCTTTGCCGCGCTGGCCGGGCACATCGGCTTTGTCGTCTGGGCCAAGGGCGACTGGATGGGACAGTACCGGTTCCTGATGCCGGTGCTGCCGCTGATCGTGCTGCCTGCGGTCATGGCCATCGACCACGGGTTTTCCCTGCGGTCGCGGGCCTGGCTTGCCACGCTCGCCTCTGTCGCGCTGTTTGCCAACACGCTGACGCAGGTGGACAAGTTCGACGCCGACCCGACCACGCCTTTGGCGGTGGTGTCAGAGATCGGTCAGAATTTTGCCAAGGTGGCCGAACGCATGAGCATCCAAAGCCCCCTGCTGGCGCATCACGACGCGGGCGCGATCAGCTATGAACGATCCATAGGCCTTGTCGATCTGGGCGGGCTGGTCGACCGCGACGTGGCCAAGAACATGGGCAACGCCGAGTTCCTGCGCCCCTATATCTTTGAGCAAAAACAGCCGCATTTCATCTTTGGCGCGCGCAACTTTGCCGCTGCATCCGGCTTTCTGGACGGTCCGGAATTGGCGCGCGACTATGTCCCGCTGCGGTTTCCGAACCATCCGATCATGGAGAGCGACTATTCCCACATCCGCCGCGACGCGGTGCAAGAGGCGACAGGCATCACCCTTACCCGCGACGCAGATGGCACCCTGACAGAGGTCATCGTGACCGATCTGGATCCCTAGCCTGCCTGCTCTTTGGCCCAGACCATGTCGATCATCGCCTGTGTGCCCCGGCTGAACTCCAGCGGACAGGGGTAATGCACCTTGTCCAGCACGCTGGCGTTGAACGCCTCGACCTGATGGACATAGTGATTGTCCGAGGGAAAGCGATACGCCGTCTCCACCAGATCCTTGGATTGCACCAGCACCCGCGCCTCACCGTAAACGCCTGCGTTAAACGGCGCGGTCAGCTTCATCACGCCGTCCTCACCGTGAAAGACCACCTCTTGCCACGGCGCCATCCGCATAGAGACGATGCCGGTGTAATGGTACGAGGGAAAGCGCGCGGTGATATGTGTCCAGACGTCCACGCCGTTTTCGCGCACCACCTCTGCCGACAGGATCTCTTCCGGCTCTTCGCCGGTCACAAAGCGGGTCGCGCCATAGATATAGACACCGATATCCGGCACTGCGCCGCCGCCGGTGTCCGCCCGGTTGCGGATGTTGCCGCCATCGGTGCGGTTGTCATAGGAAAACGCGGCTGACACGCGCACCAGCTTGCCGATCGCGCCTTCCTGATACAGTTGGCTGGCCTTTTGCCACTGCGGGTGATGCACAATCATATAGGCCTCTGCCGCCAGCAGGCCGGTCTCATCCCGCTTGGCGATCACCGGGTCAAACTCTGCCGCCGTCATCGCCAGCGGCTTTTCCACCAGCACGTTTTTGCCCGCCTCCAGCGCCTTGAGCGCCCATTCCACGTGCAGATGGTTGGGCAGCGGCACATATACCGCGTCGATCTCCGGGTCCGCCAACAGCGCGTCATAGCTGTCATGGACGCGCAGCCCCGGTGCCAGCGCCGCAAACGGCGCGGCCTTGTCCGGCGACGAGGTTGCCAATGCGGCCAGCCGCCCGCGTCGCCCCATATGCAGCGCCGGTCCCATATGTTCGCGCGCGAATTTCGCAGCGCCCAGAATGCCCCAGCGAACGTGGTTTGTCATGGCTCAATCCTTTTGTGATTGCGGTAACCTTACTTCATGCGCGCCCGCCTGCAACACCTGGCTGATCGGGGTGACGCCCGTTGGCTCCCGCCGCGCAACCGCGCCACCGACAGGCCCCTGTCGCGCCTTGTGCCGCCTCCGCCGCCGCGCGGGACGCTCCGCGCCTGGGGCGGCGCGCCTGACATGTCGCCGGATCGGGGGTCGGCCCGCCGTGCGACCACTGACCACCCGTCAGGTCATGAAAAAACCCCCACCGGAAAACCGATGGGGGCCAACCCGTGCCTTGGAACACTTGAGGGAAGTCTTGGGCCGGGGTTGTCGAACGGCGGTCGCACGAACCCTGTGTCAGGCGCTGACCAGCATCCCCTGATCCTTGGCCAGCTCGCGCATCCGCTTTTGCAGCTTTTCAAACGCGCGCACCTCGATCTGGCGGATGCGTTCGCGCGACACGTCGTATTGTCCCGAAAGCTCCTCCAGCGTGACCGCCGACTCTTCCAGACGCCGCTGGGTCAGGATGTCCTTTTCGCGGTCGTTCAGAACCTCCATCGCCTCGGCCAGCAAGGCGCGCCGCGCCTCCAGCTCATCGCGTTCGGCGTAATCCCCGGCCTGATCGGCGTCTTCGTCCTCCAGCCAGTCCTGCCATTGCATCGTGCCCTCGCCTTCAGAGCCGACGGTGGCATTCAACGAGGCATCGCCGCCCGACAGACGCCGGTTCATGCTGATGACTTCGGTTTCGGTCACCCCCAGATCGGTGGCGATCTTCTGCACATGTTCCGGGCGCAGGTCGCCCTCTTCCAGCGCGCCGATGCGCGCCTTGGCCTTGCGCAGGTTGAAGAACAGCTTTTTCTGCGCGCTGGTGGTGCCCAGCTTGACCAGCGACCACGACCGCAGGATGTATTCCTGAATCGACGCCCGGATCCACCACATCGCATAGGTCGCAAGGCGAAAGCCCTTTTCCGGGTCGAACCGTTTGACCGCCTGCATCAGACCCACATTGGCCTCGGAAATCACCTCTGCCTGCGGCAGCCCGTAACCGCGATAGCCCATGGCGATCTTGGCCGCCAGCCGCAGGTGCGAGGTGACCATCTGGTGCGCCGCTTCGGTGTCTTCATCCTCGACCCAGCGCTTGGCCAGCATGTATTCCTGATCCGGTTCCAGAAGGGGGAATTTCCGGATCTCCTGAAGGTAACGGCTCAGGCCCGCTTCCGGCGAGGGTGCCGGCAAATTTGCATAGTTCGACATTGTTTGTGTCCCTCCGTTCGGACCCGCATGTTACGGGGCTTAACATTAGTTAGGTAACTGAACGCTTCAGTTCAAGTCCTGGACCCGTCGCATTCTATTTGAACCGCAGCTATGACCCAGCCTCCGGGCTGTCACGCTTTATGTCACAGCGTCACGAAGACGTGCTTGGTTCCGATATTCCTGCAATACATGCAGAACTGCATACTTGTACTGCATAATACGCCAATATTCAAGCATTATGGCATGATATAAGGGTGTCGTCAGCCCTCGCCGGAACGGAGCCTCCCCATGCCTGCCCTCGCCCAATCCCCCGCCCTCACCCGCAGCGCCGGGGCGCTGTACCTTGTGATCATCCTGTGCGGATTGACGGCCGAGCTTGCCCTGCGCGGCCCGCTGCTGCACGGCACCCCGCAAGAGATCGCCGCCGCGATGGCCGCACATCTGCCGCACCTGCGGCTCAGCCTGCTGGCGGATGTCATCATGCTGCTGGCCGACATCGCGCTGGCGCTTGTGTTCTTCAGCCTGCTGCGGGACCGCGCCCCTGCCTTGGCCCGCGCCGCACTTGTCTTTCGCCTTGGTCAGGCGGTGCTGATCGGGGCCAGCCTGATGGCGCTGGCCAGCGCCCCCGCCCTGCTGGATGACGCGCCGCGCATGGCCGTCCACATGACCGAGATGCACGCGCTTGGCTATGACATCGGCCTGATCCTGTTCGGCGTGAACAGCCTGCTCATGGCCCGGCTGCTGGCCCTTGGGGACACCCCCCGGATCATCGCCCTTGGCATCGCGGCGGCGGGTCTTGTCTACCTGACCGGCAGCCTGCTGCGCCTGACCGCCCCCAGCCTGTCAGCAACGTTTGAGCCCGCCTATTTGGTCTGTATCCTTGCCGAAAGCGCGCTGTGCCTCTGGTTGCTGATCACCGGGCGGATCTGACCGCCGCCCCGAAACATGCCTCAGTCGAACTGCACAACCACGCAGTCGAAATCTTCATCGCCGATCACGCAGGTATGGTGGCCCTTGCCCTGCGTATCCTCCATCCGCCAGACGTCGCCGGGGCCAAAGTCGCGCGCCTCGCCGTCGCTGGCGGTGACGCGAATACGCCCCGCCAGCGGGATCAGGGTCTGGCGTTTCGGCGTCGGGTGGATCGGCTCATTCCAACCGGCCTCCAGCCGCAGGAACAGCGTGGCCTTGGCGGCCTCTCCTTCTGACACCAGAATGCTGCGGGCGGGCGGCGCAAATTCCGTCTCGGTCAGCGCCACGTCCACATCACGCCAATGGCTGTCGCCCGCGTCGTCACAATACAACAGGTGATATTTCATCAATCGCGCCCCCGGAAAAGCCCGCAGGATGCCACCAACACGGCCTTTGTCCAAGGCCTCAGATCGCGCGCAGCGCCGCCAACAGATCCGCCATATCGTCGGGCAGCGGGCTGTTGAACATCAGCGGCTCACCCGTCACCGGATGGTCAAAGCCCAGTTCGGCGGCGTGCAAGGCCTGCCGGGCAAAGCCCCGCGCAGGCGCATAGGCCGCGCCCAGCGCCTTCTCCGACAGTTTGCGCCGCCCGCCGTAAACCGGATCTCCGATCAGCGCATGGCCCGCATGGGCCATATGAACCCGGATCTGGTGGGTGCGACCAGTTTCCAGCCGACATTCCACCAGACTGATGCAGGCCGGTTGCCCGAACCGTTCCAGCAGTTTGACATGGGTGATCGCGTGCCGCCCCTGCCCGTCGAAATAGACCGCCTGCCGCTGGCGTTCGGTCTTGTGCCGGGCCAGCCCGCTGGTGATGGTCACGCCGCCATCCGGTCCGGGTTTGACGCCGCGCGTGTTCACCAGACGCGGGTCGGCGATTTCCGGCACCCCATGCGCCAGCGCCAGATAGGCGCGCCGCGCGGTGTGTTTTTCGAACTGCGCCGCCAGACCGTGATGCGCCCGGTCCGATTTCGCCACCACCAGCAGCCCGCTGGTGTCCTTGTCGATGCGGTGGACAATGCCGGGGCGCTTTTCGCCGCCCACACCGGACAGCTTGCCGCCAAAGTGATGCAGCAACGCGTTGACCAAGGTGCCGTCCGGCGTACCGGGTGCGGGATGCACCACCATTCCGGCGGGTTTGTCGATGACGATCACATCGTCATCCTCCCAGACCACCACCAGCGGAATGTCCTGCGCCACAACGTCATAGTCCTCGGCAGGTGGCACGGCGATGTCCAGCACGTCGCCCTCGGCCACCTTGGCCTTGGGGTCGGTCAGCACCACACCGTCGCGGGTGACAGCGCCGCTTGCGATCAGCCGCGCCAGCCGGGTCCGCGACAGCGCCGCCTCCTCTGGCACATCGCGCGCAAGCGCCTTATCAAGGCGCGGCGGCGGGTTGTCCGCGATTTCGACCCGAAGGATGTCCATGGTCTCTCCCGAACCCGAAGACGACAATTTGCCCGAACCGGCTGGCCTGCGTTTTCTGCGCGTGCTGGTCACGGTTCTGACAGGTGTGATGATTGCCGGGATCGTCGGGATCCTCGGCCTGATCTGGCACCGCTATAGCAACGCCCGCGCGCCGCTGCCAGAGGTCATCACCCTGCCTGACGGCACCACGGCCACCGCCTATACCCAAGGCAGCGACTGGTACGCCGTTGTCACCGGAGACGACCGCATCCTGATCTTTGACCGCGGATCGGGCAAATTGCGGCAGGAAATGCAGATCGAGACGGCGGACTGACTGGGCTTGCGGCGCGGTGGCAAATCCTAAGCCTTCGTTAAAACGCCTCTGCAAGCCATTGAAGACGCGACGTCACCCTTCTGTCCACGCGTGGACAGGTCTATTCAAAGGCGATAGAAACGCTGCCAAAATCGCCAAAATCTGCCTCGATCATCGACCCCGCCGGACACTCCACCGGCCGGATGAAAGACCCCGACAGGACCACCTGCCCGGCCTCGATTTTCTGCCCATATCGGGCCAATCTCTCGGCCAGCCAGACGATCCCCATGACCGGATCATTCAGCACCCCCGCGCCCAGCCCGGTCTCTTCGACCTCACCGTCACGGGCCACAATCGCCCCGACCCAGCGCAGGTCCACCAGCCTTGGATTCATGTGACGAGTCCCCAAAACGATGCCCGCATTGGCCGCATTATCGGCGATCGTATCGCAGACATTTCGCGCCGTCCCCGTCGCCGGATCCTTGCGCACAATCCGCGTGTCCAAAATCTCCAACGCCGCGCAGACATGGTCCGTCGCGGCCACGACCTCCTCGCGCGTCACCGCCCCCTCCAGCGGCCCTTTCATCACAAAAGCGATCTCCGCCTCGACCCGAGGCTGAATGAACCGCCCCTTGGGCACCACGCCGCCACTCTCGAACACCATATCATCCAGCAAGACGCCGCTGTCAGGCGTGTCGATGCCCAGGGCGTCCTGCATCGCCCGCGAGGTCAGGCCGATCTTCCACCCCACCTGCCGCCGCCCCGCCGCCAGCCGGGCCGTCACGTAGGCCGCCTGAACCGCATAAGCCTCGGCCATGGTCATGCCCGGATGCGCCAAGGACAGCAGACCGATCTGCTCAGCCGCTGCCTCTGCCCGCACCAAGGCACGGGCCGCCGCGTGAACCTCATCCTCGGTCACGCCTCGTCCTCCACCCCGTTGCGCAGGATGCCGATACCCTCTGCCTCAACCTCGATCACATCGCCGGGCTGCAACCAGACCGGCGGGTCCAGCCGCGCACCCGCCCCCGTGGGCGTGCCGCAAACCAACACATCCCCCGGCACCAGCGTGCAAAAGGTCGAGACGTAGTTGATGATGTAGCGGAAGTCATAGATCATCCGCGAGGTCCGGTCTAGCTGCCGCACCTCTCCATTCACCCGGCATTCCAGCGCGATATCGTCCAATTGCGCCGCACTGGTGAACGGCACTAGCCAAGGGCCAATCGCGCCGGAGCGCTCCCAGTTCTTGCCCTGCGTGACGTTGAACTTGGCGTGCCGCACCCAGTCGCGGATCGTGCCCTCATTGCACAGGGTCAGCGCCGCGACGTGATCATAGGCGTGCTCAACCGGAATGCGCCGCCCGCCCTTGCCGATCACCAGCGCGATTTCCCCCTCATAGTCCAGTTGCGGGCTTTCGGGTGGACGGACAAGGTTTGCACCATGGCCGACAAAGGTGCGCGGAAAGCGGATGAACAGCGACGGCCGACCCGCCGCCGCCTGCCCGTCCTTGTATTCGGCGTTGCGGTCGGGAAAGTTCACCCCGACGCAGATGATCTTTTCCGGCGCGGGGATCGGCGGCTCCAGCGTCACCGCCCCGAGCGGCAGATCGGCTTGTCGCCCCGCCGCCTGCATGAATATCTCTTTCAACCCGTCCGCCGCGATCACCTCGCGCAGGGTCGGCCAGTGCGGATTTGCCGTGGACAGGTCGATCACGCCGTCGCCGGTGTGCAGCCCGTAGGCCAGCCGCCCTTCATGGCTGTAGGTCACAAAATGCGGTGTCATCATGCCCGGTCCCTCGCGATTTCCGTTATGACATCAAAGGCCATGGCCACATCCGCCTCTGTCGCGCCAAAGGCCCCGGCCTGAAAGCGGATCACCACCTGCCCGTCCACCTTGGTCTGCGTCAGATAGATCCGCCCGTCGGCGTTGATCGCCTCGACAAGGGCCAGATTATGCGCATCACCGCCTGTGTGCCGGAAGGTGAACAGCGACAGAACCGGCGCGGTCACGATCTCAAAATCCGGTTCCGCCGCCAGCCGCGTCGCCAGATCACGCGACCAGGCGACGTGGTTGCGGATCATCTGCCGCAGCCCCTCCAGCCCGTAGGAGCGGATCAGGAACCACAGTTTCAGCGCGCGAAAGCGACGGCCCAGCGGGATCGACCATTCGCTGTAATCGGTCACGTCCTCCGCGCCCAATGTCTTGAGGTATTCGGGCCGGATCGCAAGCGTCTGGCGCAGCGCATCCGGGTCGCGGATGAAATGCGCAGAGCAATCGAACTGCGCACCCATCCACTTGTGCGGATTGAACACCATGCTGTCGGACCGCTCGACGCCTTCCCACAACACCCGGTTTTCGGGACAGATCATGCCCGCCCCGGCCCATGCCGCGTCAATGTGCAGATAAAGGTTTTCGGCTTGTGCCACGTCAGCCAGATCGCCCAGCCGGTCGCAGGCACCCATGCCGGTGGCCCCGGTCACGCCGATGATCCCCGCTGGCAGATGGCCTGCCGCCCGGTCCGCCGCAATCGCCGCCCTGAGTGCCGCCATATCCATAGGCCGCAGAGGATCGCCCGCGACGGTGGGCAGCTTCACAAGGTTCTCCTGCCCCACACCGGACACCCAGGCCGCCCGGTCAATCGAGGTATGCACCTGATCGGAACAGTAGATCCGCACCGCCGGCCCCCCTGCCAGCCCCTTGACGTTGCCCGCCCAGCCCAGCGCCCGTTCCCGCATCACCAGAACCGCCGCCAGCGTGGCCGAGGAAGCCGAGTCCTGAATCACACCCTGAAAGCCGTCCGGCAGACCCACCGCCTGCCGCAGCCAGTCCAGCATGACGCCTTCCATCTCTGTCGCGGCGGGAGAGGTCTGCCACAACATGCACTGCGGGGCGAGCATTGTGACCAGCATCTCTGCCAGCATCGACGGCGGCGCGGCATTGGCCGGGAAATAGGCGAAGAACCGGGGGTGCTGCCAATGGGTCAGGCCCGGCATCACGATGCGTTCGAAATCCTCAAGGATCGCTTTCATACCCTCACCGCCCTCGGGTGGGGAGGCAGGCAGTTGCGCCGCGATCTCACCGGGCGACACGCGGGGCCGCACCGGACGGTCGCGCAGGGTCTTGTGATACTCGGCACCGTAATCGCTCAGTTGGCGGCCCCAGCGGGCGAATTCATCCCAGTCCATGTGTCCTCCTAGGGTGCAACGATGGGCGTCGCCTTCAACGCCGCCTCGACAGGGGTCACGCCCTCGAACAGCGAGCCTTCTTCAAACCACGACTGCGGCGCGGGCGCCCCCCAGAGCGTCTGGCGCTGCGGGTCCTTGAGGTCCCATTTGATCGGCTCCAGATCCGGATCGACGGTCTGGTAATCGCTGCAATAAATCTCGATCCGGTGGCCGTCCGGGTCGCGGATGTACAGGAAGAACGCGTTGGAAATCCCGTGCCGCCCCGGCCCCCGTTCGATATTCGCGAGGTAGCCGGTGGTCGACATCAGGTCCAGCAGGTCGATGATGTTCAAAGGCGTCGGCACCCAGAAGGCGGTGTGATGCAGGCGCGGGCCGGTGCCGTTGGTAAAGGCCACGTCATGCACGCCGCCCTTGCGGTGCATCCACGCCGCCCAGAGTTTCTTGCTGGTGTCATCCTCGGTGTACTCGGTCACCCGGAACCCCAGCCGCCCGTAAAATGCCACCGCCTTGTCCACGTCCGGCGCGAAACAGTTGAAATGGTCGATCCGCAGCGGTTTGACCCCGTGATACAGCCGGTATTCCTGATGGATCGGCGGCAGGCGGTCCATCTTGTGATAGAACTCCATCGGTGCGCCGAAACAGTCCTGCGTGCGCAGGGTGCGTCCCTGATGCGACCGCTCGACCCACTCCACCGGATGGCCCTCGGCCGTGAACCAGTCATGCGCCTTGTCCAGATCCTCTTCGGCGTAGACCTTGTAGGTCAGGTAGCGCACGGTCGCTGTGTCGGCCCGGCGCAGCACCATGCAGTGATGGCCGCGCTCTTCGAGCGCGCGCAGGCAGATCACCTCATTGCTTTCCTCCGTCACCTGAAGACCCAGCGTGTCGACATAAAAGGCGCGGCTGGCGGCAAGGTCCGTCACCCCGAATTCAACATGGCTGAGACGCACGATGTTGAATGGCGGATATAGATTTGGGTCAGGAATTGGCATCACGCACCTCCTCAGTGCAGATCAAGGATCAGGTTGGCCCGGACCGGCGGTCAGCCCCCCAGCCGGGGGATCTTATGCGCGGTTGTGGCAAGGCAGACGTTCACCGTCTCCATGTAGAAATCGAACGACCAGTCGCCGCCGTCGCGGCCTATCCCGCTGGCTTTGACCCCACCGAAGGGCGCTGGCAGATGGCGCAGGTTTTCCGAGTTGACCCACATCATGCCCGCCTCCAGCCGTTCGGTCATGCGCAGCGCGCGGGTCAGGTCATTGGTCCACAGATAGGCCGTCAGGCCGTAGTCGGTGTCATTGGCGATGCGCATCGCCTCTGTCTCATCGGCAAAGGGGATGGCGGTCAGGACCGGACCAAAGATTTCTTCGCGGGCGATGGCCATATCGTTGGTGGCCTTGGTGAACAACGTGGGGGCCACGTAACAGCCCGCATCTCCGACCTTGACGCCGCCGGTGGCGATCTCTGCCCCCTCTGCGCGCGCGGTGTCGAAATAGCCCAGCACCTTTTTCTCATGCACCGGATGGATCAACGGCCCGACCACGGTGTCGGGGTCCAGCGGATGCCCCACCTTGATACGCGCGGCCCGTTCAGCCACACGGGCGCAAAAGTCATCGTAAATCGTGTCCTGCACCAGCAGCCGCGAAGAAGAGGTGCAGCGTTCGCCGTTCAGCGAGTAGATCATGAAGACCGCCGCATCGACCGCCCTCTCCAGATCCGCATCGTCGAACACGATCACCGGGTTCTTGCCACCCAGTTCGAAATGCACACGTTTCAGCGTCTCTGACCCTTGCCGCATGATCATCGAGCCTGTGCGGCTTTCGCCGACAAAGGCGATCGCCTTGATGCCGGGATGTTCGGTCAGCGCCTTGCCTGCGTCCTCTCCCATGCCGTTGACCACGTTCAGCACCCCCGGCGGCAAACCCGCCTCTTCGGCGATCTCGACCAGCAGTTTTGCCGTCATCGGCGAAAACTCGGCCGGTTTCTGCACCACGGTGCAGCCCGCCGCCAGCGCCGGGGCGATCTTCCACGTCGACAGCATGAAGGGCGTGTTCCACGGCGTGATCACCCCCACCGGCCCGATGGGGCGGCGCGAGGTGATGTTGATCTGGCCCGGCGCGTGTAGGGTCTGGCCGTCGCGGGCCTCGGGTGCCTTGTCGGCGAAAAACCGGAAATTCTCGGCCCCGCGAATGGCCGCCTTGGACATGAAACGGATCGCCTGCCCGGTGTCCATGCTTTCGACCAGCGCGATTTCCTCGGCTCGGGCGACGATGCCGTCGGCGACCTTGTGCAGGATCGCGCGGCGGTCCTTGCCGGGCAGGTCACGCCACGCGGCAAACGCCTCTGTGGCGGCGCGGACCGCCGCGTCCACGTCCTCTACCCCGCCTTTGGCCACCGCCGCCAGAACGCCACCGTCCACCGGAGAGGTCGTGTCGAACGTCGCCCCCGAGGCCGCCAGGCGTTGCGTGCCGCCGATGTGGTTCAGAACGCCCTCACGCCGGAAACGCGCCAGCGCGGTCTCGGCCTTGGCGAGGTTTTCAGTCAGGTCACTCATGGCGTCCTCTCAACTCTGCGCCCGCAGGCGGTCATGGATTGGGTTGGCTTTCCAGCTCAGCTCCGGGTCGATCTCACGCAGTTCCATCGACAGCATGAAATGCGGATGGGCCAGCAGCGGGGCCAGCGCGGTCTTGGCCGCCGCGAACACCGCATCTCCGGCCCCGGACAACATCGCCTTGGGCCGCCCGGCACCGACCGACAGTTCCAAGGCCACAAAGTGGTTGTCCGGATGCCGGTCGGCCACGCAGACCTGCGCGCAGCGATGCGCCTTGACCCGGATGCCCGCCAAAGGAAACACTCCGGTCGCGGCCATTGCCGCGTGCAGTGCATCACACATGGCCTGTATAGACGTTATCGCCTCCAGCCCCGGAGAATACTCCACCCTCAGATGCGGCATCCAGCAGCCCTCCCTTTGACACTTAACATGTTAAATATTAGACTGCCTGTCAACAGGAGAAATCCATGGCCCCGACCAAACACCGCCCCGACGCCTTTCCGCTGTCCGAAACGCAGCGCACCCTGCCGATCGCCCTGTTGCGCGCCCGTGAGGCGGTGATGGAACGGTTCCGCCCGATGCTGCGCGAGATCGACGTGACCGAACAGCAATGGCGCGTCTTGCGGGTGGTGCAGGAAGCTGGCGAGATCGACGCCACGCAACTGGCCCGCGCCGCCTGCGTGCTGGCCCCCTCATTGACGCGCATCCTCAAGACTCTTGAGGCACGGGGCCTGATCGCCCTGCACAGGGATGCGGCAGACCGCCGCCGCACGCTGGTGAACATCAGTGCTGTGGGCAAGGCGCTGCTACATGAAGCGGGCCAGACAAGCGCCGGGATCTACAAGGAAATCGAAGAGCGGCTAGGCGCGGATCGGATCGCCGATCTGCTGGACGCGCTGGAAAACGTCACCCAGGATCTGGACCTGTCAAACGCGGATGCGCCGGACGACGGATGACCGACCTAGACCAGAGAGGTCGCCCCGCGACATGTTCCAGAGTGGCCGCCCTGCGACACCCCCTGTGACGTGGCCCGGACCGAAGAAATTGGGGGGAGTGGTACCACCTCCTGGTCTCGAACCAGGGACCTCTTGATCCACAATCAAGCGCTCTAACCAACTGAGCTAAGGCGGCACAGGGCGCTGAACACCAAGGTCCGACGCCGAACGTAGGGCTATTTAGCAAAGCCAAAATCCA
Organism: Antarctobacter sp.; assembly: GCF_048262615.1. Classification (GTDB taxonomy): domain Bacteria; phylum Pseudomonadota; class Alphaproteobacteria; order Rhodobacterales; family Rhodobacteraceae; genus Antarctobacter. The sequence goes on along the minus strand of NZ_JBLXFB010000004.1, from coordinate 77,170 downwards.
AGCGCAAGCCCCACGGCACACCCTGTCGGGCGGAATTCCGGCATGTCAGACCGGTACCGGAAATCAGCCCGCGCCGGGCAACAGCCGCTCTATCGCAGCGCGCATGTCGTCGGGCGGGGTGCGCTTGGAAAAGGCCGCCGCGTCAATGAACACACTGACCGTGCGCGAGGAAAAACACAGCGTCCCGTCCTGCGTGCCATCCACCCGAAAGGTGATCGAGGTTTCGCCCAGTCGCACCGGCCAGACATGACAGATCAGCGGATGCCGGGGCGTGATGGGCGCGCGAAAATCCATCTCCAACCGGACAAAGGGCGTGCCCACATTGCGATCCAGTTCCATCTGGAACCAGCCATCGCCGCCCAGATTCTCGACCCACCAGCCATTGATCGCATCCAGCGCAAACCATGGGATTCGCGCCGTGTAGACGATTCTCGCCGGATCGCAGTCGCCCCATGTGACGCGAATCTCATGGCGGTATGCTGTGTCGGGACGTGGCTCCATGCTAGTAGGTCTCCACGTGATAGCGGCCCTCTTCGCGCAGCACGTCGCGCAGGTTGCGCCACTGGTGGCCGATGCTTTCGGCGATGTTGGTAAAGGCCCGCTCTACGCCTTCCTCCATCTCTTTCAGCCCGCAGATGTAGATATGGGTCGCCGGGTCCTGCAACATGTTTGCGACGATGTCCTCTTCGATGCGCATCCGGTCCTGAACGTATTCCTTGTCCTGTCCCGGCATCCGGCTGAACACCAGATGCTTTTGCAGCACGGTGGACGGCACCTTGTTCAACGGACCGAAATACGGGAGCGATTCCGGGGTGCGGGCCCCGAAAAACATGACCATACCGCCGGATTTCTTGCCGACCGTCCGTTGCCGCGCCATCGTAAAGGCCCTCATCGGCGCAGAGCCGGTGCCGGTGCAGATCATCAGCAGGCGCGCGTCCGGGTCGTTGGGCATCAGGAAGGTCGCGCCAAACGGCCCGGTGACCTGAACGGTATCGCCCTTCTTCAGGTCACAGACGTAGTTCGAACACAGGCCGCCCTCTTCGCGCTTCACCGTCAGAGAGACGTTGTGATACCCCGCCCGCTCACCGTCGCGCGGGCTGGACACCGAATATAGCCGCGGCAGATGCGGCTTGCCCTCGGCGTCGGTTCCGGGCGCGATGATGCCCAGCGACTGACCTTCGAGCGCGGGGAACGGTTTGCCCTGAAAGTCGAGGATGACGTGGCGCACGTCCGAATCCGACCCCTCGGCGGTCAGGCGATAGTTGCCCTGCACCACCGCTTCGACCGGGCTGCCGAGATTGTAGAGGTTTACCGTCGGTTTCGCCGCCGAGGCAGGGGCCGTGGCCTTGCCGCCTGCCCCTTTGTGCGCCTCTGCCAACAGGACCGCCACGGGATCCTCACCACCCTCAACACCCGCATCCGCCGCGTCGGCCGTGCTGACCTCTCCCTGCTCGGGGAGTTCGGTCCAGCCGAATTGTTCCTCCAGCGAATAAGGCGTGTCGACCACGCGCCATTCATCGATTGACCCGGTCGGGCAGACCGGAATGCAATCCATGCAGAAATTGCAGGCCTCTGCATTCACCACGACGTTGTTGTCATCATGCTCGATGGCGCCCACGGGGCAGGTCATCTCGCAGGTGTAGCAGCGGATACAGATTTCCGGGTCGATCAGGTGCTGTTTCAGCGGCTTGTTCATCTCGTCATTCCTCCCAGAACGGAGCGGTCGACCAATCTTAGGCGAGACACCGTTCCTGTTCCTGCTTGATCTGCGCACGATCTAGGCCGATTTCGCAATAAAACACAGCATCTTCTGACGGTGTTTCTATCCGATTGCCTCGCGCGGGGGTGGCCAGGGTGGCGGACCAGCGCCACCCGAACGTCATCCCGTCGCGGTCAGGGCCGGGCCGTCCCCTGAATTGCAAAGCGAAAACCGTCCCACTTTGGCTGCGCGAAGAGACCCGAGCGTCCCGGTTGGCACGCCGCGCACGAATCTGCGCCGCTCCGGGACCAGGGCAGGGTCCGGCATCAGCGGCCCCGGTTCAGCACGGCCTCCGGGATGGCGATTGCCTCGATCAAGGCCTGACACAGGCCCCGGCAATCCTCGCACCCAATGCAGCAGCCGGTCTCACCCAGTTCCCTGGCGACCTCGGTTACTCGCGGTGCATGACCCACGTTGCGTTTGGTGATCATAGCCTTTCCTCCTCCTGCTGGCCGCTGACCGTGGCAGAGACGAATTTTCGACGAAAATTCGTCTCTCTCTCCACGTCACGCCATGTGCAGTTTGACGTACTCAAAATCGCCCGGCTTGTTGTCGATGCCCACTTTCGGCGGCGCGATCCAGCTGGCGAACTTGCCCGGCTCGTAGCAGGGCTTCATCAGCGACTGGATAAAATCGCCGTCGCCATGGGTCGGCAGCCAGTTCGGCAACCCCTTGTCGAACGCCTCGCCCGCGACGTGATTGCCGTCGGGGTCAAAGTTGTGACCCGCGAACACGCCGATCTTGCGGTTGAAGGACTGGTGCGGCAGCTTCAGCTCGAACTCGATCCCGGTCTTTTCGATGATCTTGTTCCAGCGACCCACCCCGCCCGCGGCATCGCGGACATAGTCGTCGCGCAGGCGCATGTTGATCGCAGTCAGCGCCGGGACGTCCTTTTCGACAATCGCGCCACCTTCCAGATCCAGCACTTTGTAGGTGTCGTTCTTGAGCTGGTGGTCGTCGTCGATCCGGCTTTCCATGTAGCGGCCCTTGATGCCCGCATTGAAGGCATTCGCCGCATTGGTCGAGATTTCCTGACCGAACAGATCCAGCGACAGGGTGTAGTGCAGGTTCAGCTTTTTCTGGATGGTGGGCAGGTCGATCACACCCAGATCGCGGATCTTGTTGATGTCATGGGGGTCGGTGATGCCCGCCTTGTTCATTGCCTCGCAGGTCGCCTGAATGGTGCGCCCCACGCCGGTTTCGCCGACGAACATGTGGTGCGCCTCTTCGGTCAGCATGAACCGGCAGGTGCGCGACAGCGGGTCAAAACCCGATTGCGCCAGCGACTCAAGCTGCATCTTGCCGTCGCGGTCGGTGAAATAGGTGAACATGAAGAACGACAGCCAGTCCGGCGTTTCCTCATTGAATGCGCCCAGCATGCGCGGCGCCTCTTCGGACCCGGACGAGCGGATCAGCAGGTCATCCGCCTCTTCGCGACCGTCCTTGCCGAAATACTTTTGCAGCAGGTAGACCATCGCCCAAAGGTGGCGGCCCTCTTCGACGTTGACCTGAAACAGGTTGCGCATGTCGTACAGCGACGGCGCGGTCAGACCCAGAAAGCGCTGCTGCTCGACCGAGCCCGGCTCTGTGTCGCCCTGAATGACGATCAGACGCTTCATCATGTTGCGGTATTCGCCCGGCACTTCTTGCCATGCCGGTTCGCCCATATGTTCACCACAGGGGATCACACGGCCCTCGACCTGCGGGGCCAACAGCACGCCCCAGCGGTATTCCGGCATCTTCACGTAATCGAACTTGGCCCAGCCCTTGGGGTCAACGCTGACGGCGGTGCGCAGGTAGACCATCGATTCCTGAAAGTTCTGCGGGATCAGCTTGTTCCACCAGTCGATATAACCGGGGTGCCATTTTTCCAGCGCCTTCAGCACCTTCTTGTCCGAGCTCAGACCCACGTTGTTGGGGATCTGGGTGTCATAACTTACGTTGATCAGATCGAGCATGTCTCTCTCCCATTTGGTGCGGCGGAGCATTTTCCGCCCTACAGCGTTCAACGGGACCGACACCTGCCGGGGCCCGTAGGGCGGGGTTTACCCCGCCGTTGCGCGCGTCGGTCAGACACGCTCCATGTTGTAATCGCCCCGGATGCCGGTGCCGTAGCGTTGCAGCGCGCCATCGGCCCCCACGGCGTTGGGGCGGATAAAGATCCAGTTCTGCCAGGCTGTCAGACGGCCAAAGATGCGGGTTTCCATGGTCTCGGGTCCGGCAAAGCGCAGGTTCGCCTCCATCCCGGTCATCGCATCCGGGCTGAACGACGCGCGTTCCTCCATGAAGATGCGGACCTCATCCTCCCAGTCGATGTCGTCGAGGATCATGGTGACAAGCCCCTGTTCGTCGGCCTCTTCGGCCTCCAGCGCCTCGCCAATCTTGGATTTCAGCGCCTCGACATGCTCCGGCTCCGCAAGGAAACGGGTTTCCAGACGGGTGATGCCGTTGCCCATCGGATAGGGGCCAAAGTTGTCGTCGGTCAGGGTGATCGTCGCCGTGGGGCGATTGTCGCCCTCGAACTCGTCTTCCATCATATAGCTGCGGTCGACCGCAAAGAGGATTTCCGCCAGCACACCGACAAAGCACGAGCCATGTTCGATAAAGGCCGCCAGCGAGCGCGAGGTCACGTCGATCCGTTTCAGCGTGCGCTTCCAGAACTGGCGCACCTCGTTGGCCAGCCAGTGATCGGCATTCGCCGCCAGCAGCGCCTCATGCGCGGCCAGTTTTTCCGGATCGCCCTGCGTGCGGAAGATCCACAAACCCAGCGCCATCTCGTTCAGGCGCAGGTGCAGGATCGCGTCCTCAAGCTCGCGGCAGAGGCGCAGCATATAGGCCTGATCGCCCTGCGCCACAAAGGCGTCCATGTCGGCGGGCGCATCCTCTTCCGGGCCTTTCAGGGTGATCACGGCCTTGCGCCCTGCCCGGTCAAGCTCGACCTCGACCAGAGAATAGCTGACTGCGTCCTCGGTGATGTTGCGCGACAACGGCCCTAGTGCGATGCCCTCAGCCACGTCAGCCTTCTTCGACGCGGTGGCAAATTCGCGGGCACGTTCGGCCACGGTGTCGTCGAACTTGGAGTTCGGGATCACCTCATCGACCAGCCGCCATTCCTTGGCGCGCTTGCCTTTGACGCCCTCCTCGATCGAGCAGAAGATATCGGCCCGATCGCGGCGCACCTTGCGCTTGTCGGTGACGCGGGTCAGCCCGCCGGTGCCCGGCAGCACCGCCAGCAGCGGCACCTCGGGCAGACCCACCGAAGAGGTGCTGTCGTCGGTCAGCATGATATGGTTGCAGGCCAGCGCCAGTTCATACCCGCCCCCGGCGCAGGCGCCCTTGACGGCGGCAATGTATTTCTGACCGCTCTCCGCCTCGGCGGCCTCATAGGCATTGCGCGTTTCGTTGGTGAACTTGCAAAAGTTCACCTTGTGGCTGTGCGCCGCGCCGCCCAGCATACGGATGTTCGCGCCGGCGCAGAACACGCCGGGCTTGCCGGACTTCATGACAATGGTCTTGACCTCGGGATGTTCGAATCGCATCCGCTGCACCACGTCGTTCAGCTCGATATCGACGCCCAGATCGTATGAATTCAGCTTGAGCTTGTAGCCATCGAACAGGCCACCGTCCTCGTCCACATCCATGAACAGAGTGGCCACCGGACCGTCGTATTCGACACGCCAATGGCGGTAGCGGGACGGGTCTGTCTGAAAGTCGATCATCTTGGTCATCGGGTCCTCCCTGGTCGCGAAGTTGCAGGCAACGTACATCAATGGTGAAAGTAAGTAAACTTATGTATGCACAATAAAGCACATTATTTCACGAATATTCTCAATTACTTACAAGAATCGCCGCCCATTTGCGAATTTTTATGCATTATAATTCACATCTCACGCTGACTTCTAAAGAATCGATCATAGCGTGTACCTCGTCCGCGCCAACTGTCATGATCTGCGCGTCGCGGGTCTCGGGCAACAGCGCCCTTGCGATCCTGCACAGGCGCTGCGCGGCCTTCGGTCGGCCCATGCGCAGTTTGAGCAAGCCATTGGCGGTCTGGATCAGGGCCTGAACAAAGCGCCGCTCGACGCTGCCATCCGGCAGCGCCATCCAGACCGGCTCCAACACTTCATGCGCTTCCCAATAGAAACCACGTTCAATATAGAACAGCCCGTGGCGAAACGCGGCGCTGTACGCCAGGTCATCAGCCGCCATCCCCGGATGCACCGTTGCACGGACAGGGTCGAACAGCCCCTCGGGGTGCCGCGCGGTGCGCCCCGGCACATAGGCCTGTGCCGGGAGGAACCAGTCGCCCGCGCTCACGCGAGTTCGGGTGCGGCGGCCTCGATCCGCTCCAGCCGGGCGCAGAACCCGGCGATCTCTGCCACCACCCGTTCTGGCTGGTCCAGATGCGGGGAATGGCGACAGGCGTCGAGGATCGCCATTTCGACCGGCGCATAGCTGCGGTTTTCCACCTCTTCGACCTGCGCCAGCGTGCCGTACTGATCCTCGCGCCCCTGCACCGCCAGAACCGGAATGCGCAGGTAGTCGATGACATCCGCCACGTTCCATGCCTTGAAATCGGGATGCAGCCAGCTGTCGTTCCAGCCGCGAAAGGTGTTGTCCGGGTCGCGGTGGTAACGCGCCATCTTTGTCCGCAGGTCGCCGGTGTCATAGGCCGTCTTCGCCTTGGCGATCTCGGCCAGCCCCCCCTCTTCGGTGAAGAAATGCGGCGCCATCAGGACCAGCGCCCGCACCCTCTGATCGGATACGCTGCCCGCATAGATCGCGGCGATGGTCGCGCCATCGCTGTGGCCCACAAGAAGCCCGCGCTGAAATCCGATGGCGTCCAGCACCTGCGGCAGCACATCCACCGCCTCGCGGGTCATATAGTCCAGCGGGCGCGGCAGGTCCGCCAGATCCGACTGACCGTACCCCGCCCGCGAATAGGCAAAGACGCCAAAGCCCGTCGCCTGCGCCAAAGCCTGCGGGAAATCGCGCCACAGCGCCACGGACCCCAACCCCTCATGCAACAGGACCAAGGTCGGCGCCTTGTCCGGGGCTGGCCCGAAACAGGCGTACTCCAACGCCTTGCCAGCCGCCGTCAGCCGCCCGTTTTCCGTCCACTCTACTGTCATGCCTGCGCCCTCAGTTTGAACCGTTGAATCTTGCCCGTCGCGGTTTTGGGCAGATCGTCCACGACCTCAACCCAGCGCGGATATTTCCACATCCCGATCTTCTCTTTCACGAACTCCTTGAGCCCCTCGACCGCCGCCGCCTCCTGCCCCTCTTTCAGCACGACAAAGGCCTTGGGCTTGTCCAGCCCCTTGTCGTCGGCGCAGGCGACCACCGCCGCCTCCAGCACGGCGGGATGTTCGATCAGCGCCTGTTCGACCTCAAAGGGACTGACCCAGATGCCGGATACCTTGAACATGTCGTCGGTGCGCCCGCAGTAGATATAGCGCCCCTCGGCGGTGCACTCATACTTGTCGCCGGTCCGGGTCCAGTGGCCCTCGAACGTAGAGCGCGACTTGTGCCGCTTGTTCCAATAGCCATCCGCCGCCGAAGGTCCGCGCACCAGCAATTCGCCGACCTCGCCCTGGCCCACATCCTCATCGCGTTCGTCCACCAACCGCACCTCGTAGCCGGGCACCGCCGTGCCGGAAGTGCCATAGACGATCTCTCCGGGACGGTTCGACAGAAAGATATGCAGCATCTCGGTCGAGCCGACGCCGTCGACGATCTCGGTGCCGGTCAGCCGGTGCCAGCGTTCCCCCACCTCGCGCGGCAGCGCCTCACCCGCAGAGGTACACAACCGCACGGCCATCCCCTGCGGCAGGCCGGACTTCTCCAGCGCGGCGTTCATCGCGGCGTAAAAGGTCGGCACCCCGCAGAACAGCGTCGGGCGATGCGTCCCGAGGATATCAAAGACCACCTCCGGCGTCGGCCGCCCCGACAGCAGCACCGTCGTTGCCCCCACCGACAGCGGAAACGACATGGCGTTGCCAAGGCCGTAGGCGAAAAAGATCTTGGCCACCGAATAGACAATGTCGTCCTCACGGATGCCCAGTACCTGCGCGCCAAAGGTGTCCGAGGTCGCCTTCAGACTGGAATGCACATGCCGCACGCCTTTGGGTTGGCCGGTCGAGCCGGAGGAATACAGCCAAAAGGCCATCTCATCCTCATGCGCCTCGACCGCTGGCACAACCGGCGCGCCGGCGACAAACTGGTGATAGCTTTCGGTGCCTTCGGGGGCGTCGCCGATCACCAGCACCGCGCGCAGGAACGGGTTGTCCGCGATCGCCGGCTGTACCGTCTCCCAAAGCTTTTCCGACACCACGAGGATCGAGGCCCGGCTGTCGGTCAGGATCGCGTCGTAGACCTGCGCGGACAGCAGCGTGTTCAGCGGCACCGGGATCGCCCCGGCCTTGAGCGCGCCCCAGAAGATCACCGGAAACTCGATCTGGTCCTGCACGATCATGGCGACCCGCTCTTCGCGGCGCACGCCGTGACGGTCGAGCGCCCCGGCAAATCGCCCGCTTTCCTCCGCCAGTTGCCCAAAGGTCAGGCTGCGCTTGCGCCCGTCCGCCTCCTGAAAGGCCACCTTGTCGGCGCGCCCCTCGTCCAGATGGCGGTCGACAAAATACAGTGCTGCGTTTTCATTCATGACGTGGCCTCCTCCCTGCCTGTCACCCGCGCCGCGTGGCGGCGTTTCCATTCGGTCCGGTCCCCGCACCAGACTAACGTTGCGCGGGCCTCTCCCGCCATGGCGTTTGCAGTCTCGGCGGGTTGGCACCGGACACCGGCTTCCTCCAAACCACCGGCCCCTCGATCCGTGCCCCGGCCCATGCCCGGCAGCGGAATCGCCTCTTTGATAAGCGTACACCTTATATTCAAAAGGTGCAATTTTTTGCAACAAGTAACATGAAATCCACCAAGAATCGCACTATAATGCACATAACGGCCCGCTCGCCGCCACCGGATGAAAACGAAGTGTGATGACAATATGCGTACTTGCGGCTTTTGCCCGGTCGCCTACCCTGTGGAGATGCACGCGATCTATAACATGCCCGGCCATCTGATACGCCGACTGCAACAACTGTCTTCGTCGATCTTCGCCGAACAGATGCGGGCCGTCGGCTCTGACCTGACCTCGCCGCAATTTGCGGCGCTGACGATGTTGCAGGAACACCCCGGCATCGATCAGGCGACGCTGGCCGGTCTGATCGCCCATGACCGCGCCACCATCGGCGGCGTGATCGAACGGCTGTGCGCCAAGGGGCTGATCGAACGGCGCACCAACCTCACTGACCGCCGGGCCAAGGTGCTGGCGCTGACGCCCGAGGGTGAAAAGCGCATTGCGTATATCCGGCCCATCGTCGAGACGATGCAGAAGAACCTGCTGGTCGGCCTGACCGAAACGGAAAAAGCAGAGTTTATCCGCCTCGCCGCCAAGGTTGCCGCCGCCGGCAACGACCGGACGCGCGCGCCGCTGCGGCTGCCCAAGGACAAGCCCGAAAGCCCGGCGCACTGAGTGTCAGTTGATCATCGCATCCGGGCGTGCCATCCCTTGCCCTGACCGCGTATCGGAGGGGATCACATGTCGGACACGATTCTTGTCACCGACCACGGCACATGGGCCGAGGTCACGCTGAACCGGCCCGACAGGCTGAACAGCTTTACCCCCGAAATGCATCTGGCATTGCGCGCCGCGCTGAACCGCGCGGCAGAAGACGGCAAGCGCGCCGTGCTGCTGACCGGCGCGGGACGCGGATTTTGCGCCGGGCAGGATCTGGGCGACCGCGATCCGCGCAAGATGGATGGCCCGCCCGATCTGGGGGAAACGGTGCGTAGCTACTGGGCGCCGCTGGTGCGCCAGATCCGCGCTCTGCAAATGCCGGTGATCTGCGCCGTCAACGGCGTGGCCGCCGGGGCCGGGTCCAGCGTGGCGCTGGCCTGCGACATGGTTTTGGCCGCGCACAGCGCCAAGTTCATCCAGTCCTTTGCCAAGGTCGGGTTGATCCCCGACACCGGCGGCAGCTGGCACCTGACCCACCTGCTGGGGCGCGCCCGCGCCATGGGTCTGGCGCTGACGGCCCAGCCGCTGCCCGCACAGCAGGCCGAGGACTGGGGCCTGATCTGGAAGGCGCTGCCGGATGAGACATTGATGGATGAGGCGCGCAAACTGGCCGCACAATTTGCCGATGGCCCGACCTTTGGCTTTTCCAGCACCAAGCAGGCGATTGATGCGGCGGCCACCAATACGCTGGATGCCCATCTGGATCTGGAGGCCGAGTTGATGAAGGCCTGCGGTGAGCATCCCGACTACGCCGAAGGTGTCGCGGCCTTCCTCGACAAACGCGCGCCCAAGTTCACCGGAGAGCGGTGATCCGCAGGGTCAAAGATCAATCTCCCAGCCCTGCTCGACCACATCCATGCCGAAACTGCGTTTCGGTTCGGACCGGACCAGACGCCAGCCGGTCTTTTCATACAGCGCGCAGGCGGCGCGGTGGCTTTCATGGGTCCACAGCGCCATGCGACGATACCCGCTGGCGCGCGCGAATCCCATGCACTCTGCCAGCAGGCGTTTGCCCAGTCCCTTGCCGCGCGCCGCAGGCGTCAGCAGGAACAGCCGCAATTTCGCCGTTTGCGCATCTTCACGCACACAGAAAATGCTGCCCAACCGCTGCGCCCCTTCCCAGGCTATAAAGGCGCGCTCGCAGGACGGGTCATGGTGCGCGTCAAATCCTTCAAGGATCTCGCGCACCAGCGCCGGGAATGTCTCGTCAAAGCCTTCGTCGCGCGTGTAAAGGCGACGGTGTTCCGCCACCAGCCAGTCTATGTCGCCGGGGCCAAGGGGTTTCAATTCGATATCCATACCCGGACCAAACCGCCGCGCGACTTGCAAATCAAGCCCCGCGCCGCTACGTGACGTCGATCCTCTAAACCTATCGGACAAGGCACTGGTGACATGAGCATCCACGACGAACGCGACATCGAAGCCAACCTTCAGATCGGACCCACCGACAAGGGCATGGTCCGCCTGTTCATCTTCGCTGACGGGCTGGAAATTCCGATGGATTTCGAGCCCGAAGAAGCCGAGGAAATCGCCGAAGAACTGCGCGCCGCCGCCGCAACCGCGCGCAAGGGCAAGCCAAAGCGTTAAGCCCGCGACGGCGCGGGGACGTGCTGATCGACAAAGATCGTGTTCCCGTCCGGATCGACCAGCGTCATGCAGGCCGGCCCGGAACTGTCCTCCTCCACGGCCTTTTCCGGCTCGATCCCCTCAGCGCGAAGCCGTGCCTGCATCTCGCGGATATCGGTGAAATCGTCCAGCGGCTCGCCGCCGCCGCTCCAGCCGGGGTTGAAGGTCAGCATGTTGCCGCTGAACATGCCCTGAAACAGGCCAATCACGCTGTCGCCATTGCGCAGGATCAGCCATCCCTCTTCGGCGACACCGGCGACCTGCTGAAACCCCAGCGCCTCGTAAAAGGTCCGTGAGGCGGTCAGATCCTTGACCGACAAACTGACCGAGAATGCTCCAAGCTTCATGGCAGATCCTTTCCGTGCGATAGATGACGGTCCCACCGTCCACCGGAAATGCCGGGTCAGGCAAGCCCTGCAATCGGCACAGGGCTATCCCCAGCCGTTCAGCCCCGCGCCGGGATCGCGCAATCCCTGCAACCGCCGCGCCGCGTGTACCGCGAACTTGCGGGTCAGTTTTGTGCGCCGCGCCGGGGCCAGCTTGTCCTCTGACCCCATCCTCAGGATCTCGGCATCGTAGCCATCCGCAAGGATCAGCCCGGTCCCCTCGGGCAACAGATCGGTCGGGAAATCCTGATCCACCGCCCAGAAATAACGGTCGCACCACGGCAGATAGCCCTGCCATTTGCCGTCGCTCATGAAATCCGCCCGAGAGGATTTGCATTCGACCACCCACAGCTCCCCCTTGGGGCCCAGCGCCATGATATCGACCCGCAAACCGCGATCGGGCACAAATTCCTCAACCACGGCAAAGCCATGCCCCGCCAGATGGCGGGACACGCCGCGCGCCAGCAACTGGCCAGGCATCAGGGGCGGCGTCAGGTCGGGGGCGACAGGCAAATCCATGCTCAAATTATTGAACAATACGTGAACAAACGCAAGCCCGCCGCCAGCCGCCTTTCCTCTGGCGGCGAATTGCCTACTGTCGCCAAAGCATCGTTTTCATGACACCCAAGGTTGCCCATGTCCCAAGACGCCCCCGAAAACCGACTGTCCCGCGAAGAGGCGCGCGGTGTGCGTGCCGCGCGCGAACTGGAAGGGCACCTGACATGGCTCGACACCTTTTCGGGCACAGCGCTGGGTGTGCTTTCTGTCGCGTCGGGCATTTACACCTATCTAGGCGTGTCGTCCTTGCTGGATGAAAACGGCGCGATGTCGGTCTTTGCCGCCATCGCCTATTCCACCGCCGTCTCTGTCGGGATCTTCGTGTTCTGGTCTTACATGCTGCGCCTGTTTCCCGCCGTGCGCACCGCGCGCGCCCGCGCTGGCCTGCTGGCCACCATGGGGCTGGGCAGTCTGGCCATCGTCGCCATGTCATCCTGGCTGAACGCCGCAGCCCTTGCCGGATCGGCGGCGGTCGAACAGCATCTGGCCGAAACGGTGCAGGACTATCAGGCGGCACTGGAACGCGCGCATGAGATCGCCCTGACCGGGCAGGCGCTGGAGCGGGACGTGGCGCGCACCCGGCAAAGCTTTGAGGATCTGTCCGAACTGGAGGCGCAGGGCGCGCTCTCCGGTCTGGCCGGGCGCGGCGCGGTGTTTCGGGTGCTGCGCCAGAAATCCGCCGAACTCACCGCGCTGGAGGCGCAGATCGCCGCCCAGACGCCACTGGTCGACACCGCCTTTACCGAGGGCAATACCATCCTGTCACGGATGCGCGCGCTGACGGTGGAGCCCGGCAACGTCGAGGCTCGATCAGTCGAGTTCTCAGAGGCCGCCGTGCGCCTCCAAGGGCTTATCACCCAGTTGCGGCAATTGTCGGTGGCCCCGCTGGTCGAACGCGCGGCGCAGGATCTGGCCGCCTCCGTGGTGCTGCCCGAACTCGACAGTTCCACCGCGCAGGGCCGCGCCGACCAGTCCGCCACCATCACCTCTGTGCTGGAAGTGCTGGCGCAACGGGCCGCCACCCTCGAAAGGGCGGCGCTGAACGTGCAATCGCTGCAAGCGCCCACAGATGTCACCTATGCGCCGCTGTCCGCCGCCGACGCGGTCATCCTTTATGCGGGCAATTTCATACCGTCTTGGGCCGGGGCCATCGCCATTGACCTGTTGCCCATGGTGCTGGTCTTTATCCTTGCCATCACCCATGGCGCGATCCGGCAGGGCCGCGAAGGCGCGGGTGTGGAGGACACGCTGACGCTGGCCGAACTGCGCGCCGCCGTCACCGCCCTGCGCGAGGTCGAGGCAGTCGCAGGCCCGCCGCCCGCGCGTCCTGAATCGCCGTCCGCGCCGAGCGACGATGTCACCCCGCTCAAAGGCAAATCCGCATGACGACGAGGGCGCGACCGAGACCAAGGCGCAACACGGCGGCTATGAGGTCCCGGCGCAAGGCCGGGACAGGTGGCCCTATGTCCGCACCGGAGCCGCAACGATGAACCGCAGCGTCGCACGCACCCTGTCCGCCGTGCTGATCTTTCAGGTCGGCATCGGCGTCCTGCTTGTCCTTGGGGACATGCGGCAAGGCACCCTGTCCCTGCCGACCTTCAAACCCGATGCACCCCGCCTGTCCGAACCAGTCCGCCCCGGCGACCAGCGCCGCATCTTCAAACCCGGTCGTGACCGTCCCGCCGTGACGCCCGAACGCGACCCCGGCGAGCTGCCCGAACGTCTGACCCTGACCCTGAACGAGGGCATCTGGCGGCTGGAAGGTGATATTGCCGAGGGCGATGCCGAACGCCTGATCCCGCAGATCGACCGCGCCGACCCGCCGATCACCGCGCTGGTGCTGCAATCCTCCGGGGGCTCGGTCCGCGACGCCCTTGACCTTGGCCGCCACCTGCGCGCCTCGGGCATCGCGACAGAGGTCCTGTCGGGCGAATTCTGTTATTCCGCCTGCCCGTATCTCTTTGCCGCCGGACAGACCCGCAGCGCCGCGGCGGCCGCCTCAATCGGCGTGCACCAGCACTATTTCGGAGAGAGCACCCTGCTGCCGGCCTTTGTCGCGGTCGAGGACATCCAGCGCGGTCAGGCAGAGGTCATGGGCTTTCTCGACGACATGGGAATCGACCCGCTGGTGATGCGCCATGCGCTTGGCACGCCACCCGATGAAATCTACATCCTGCTGCCCGAGGAACTGAGGCGCTACGGGTTCGTCACCGACGGGTCCTAGCGGCAACCGGCATTGGGCCTTTTTCCCAAACTGCTTCGCACTTGACAGGATACCGTTTAGCATCCTAAAAAAGGACACCAAACAGCATCCTTTTCCCCAGCACCCCGGATCCGCCATGCCGCCAAACCTGCAACCCGCTTTCCGCGCCCTCGCGGACCCGACCCGCCGGGACATCCTGCGCCGCCTCTCGGCGCGCGAGATGACCCTTGCCGAAGTGACCCGCCATTGCGCGATGACCCGCGCCGCCGTGAAAAAGCATCTTGTCGTGCTTGAGGAAGGCAACCTGATCCACATGCGCCGCCAGGGGCGCGAGACGATCTCGACCCTCAACGCCGCCGCGCTCAAACCGGTCACGGACTGGCTGAGCTACTTCGATGCCTTCTGGGACGACAAGCTCATGGCCCTTTCAACCACGCTTCAAGACGACAAGGACAACACATGACCCTCACCATCCGCAAATCCGTCTTCCTGCCCGCAGATCAGGCCACCGTCTGGGACCACCTGACGCGCGCCGACCTGCTGGGCAAATGGTTTCACCCGGCCACCTCTGACCTTGTCGAAGGCGAGGCCTATACGCTGCTGTCACAAAAGGACGGCGACCGCATGTGCTGGGGCACGGTAGAGAAACTGTCGCCAAAGGATCACATGCGCTGGTCCTTCACCGTCGGCCCTCTGAACGGAACGATGACAACCGTCGAATGGCACCTGACCGCCGCCCCCGGCGGCACCCACCTGACGCTGGAACATTCGGGCCTGCCCGAAGACGCCGGGGACTATGGGCTTGTGCTTGCGATGGACAAGGGATGGCATGGCTTTGTCGGCAATCTGCACGAAATCGAAGCGATGGCCTTGTCATGACGCCTGCCGCGCCTTACCTCAGGCGCTGGCGGGTTCTGCCCTTCTCGTAAACGGGTACATTCCGGTGGCCTTAAGCAAATCCGAGGGAGCTGGCTCTGGCGGGATCGTGGTCTCGTTACCTGGCGCCCACCTGTATATACAGGTCCTCGGGAATGCACTACCCACACGGTTGGCGTGGTTCCCGCCGCACGCCTCATGGACATACAAAACCGGACTCTGGCCAGAGGGCGGACCGCTGGGCCGCAGGCCTGTCGGGGGCATCCGAATGCCTGCCTTGTCAGAGGATCAGCGACCGCGCAAAACCCGCAGCGACCGCGCCTTGGGCGTCTTGGCGGCAACCTGCACCCGCGCAGGCACGTGCGGATTGGCACGCTGACGCTTGCCATCCGAGGTGTCGTCCTCATCGGCCATGCGCATGATCGAGATGGCGAACTGCACCCCGGCAAATACCACGCCATTGAAAAAGACCAGCATGATCACGGCCACCACCGCGACATCGCTGCCGGAAATCAGGTGCCACAGGTTCGCCACGTTGAACCACAGCAGCGCGCCGACAAACAGCGCCGAGAGGCCGAAACCGGACAGGACCTGAATGATGTAAAGACGGATAAGCTTGGGCATGGGCGACTCCTTCGCATTCCATTAACAGAATGCAATTTGGGACGGAATGGCAATCCGGCAACCGGTCGCAGCCCGATTTCAGCGCCGCGCGCGAGGGCCGAAGATCAGCCAGATCAGAAAACCGACCAGCGGGAACAGCAGAACCAACAGGCACCACAGCACCTTGCGACCGGTAGAGGCACGCGAATTCACGATGGAAATGATCGCCCAGACGGCAAGCGCCAGCAGGAGAAAGCCGCCAATTCCCGTCACTTCAACGCTCATCCCGTCCTCGTCCGTCTTGGGTCAGGTCAAAGATGGCGAGCGCCCGTCACCTGTGCAAGATCCTGCAAGCCCGACCCGGCGGGCCAATAGCCTATGGCGTCAAAACGCCTCGGGCCTGGCCTCGCGTGCCATATGGTCCAGCACCGCGTTCACAAAGCGGGCTTCCTTGCCGTCCGGAAAGAAGGCCGACGCCACCTCAAGAAATTCGACAATGACCACCTTGGGCGGCGTATCAAAGGCCAGCATCTCGGCCCCGGCCACGCGAAACAAGGCCCGCAATGTGGGGTCGATCCGTGCGATGGGCCATTTCGCCACCAGCGCCCGGTCGGTCATCTGGTCGATCTTGACCTGCCAGTTGACCGCCTGCTCCAGCAGCCGCGCAAAGAAATCGACATCGCCGTCGATCATCTCTGTGCCGTCCTCGATCTCTGCGCCGAACCGGTACTCCAGAAACTCGTGCCGGACCTTGTCGAGGCCCGCGTCGGACTGTTCCATCTGAAACAGCGCCTGCACGGCATAAAACCGCGAGGCGCTTTTCATCTTGCGTTTCTGGTTGCCCGAAAGCTGGGTCATGCGATGTCGGGGCCTTTGCTGCTGCCTGCGATCTGGATTTCCTCGCCAAAGGGGACGAATCCCACCCCCTTGCGCGAGCCGCCCCACTTACGGGCCAGCGCCAACAGATGCAAGGCCGCCGCAGCCGCGCCGCCGCCCTTGTTCTGGCCCGCCGCCTCGGCGCGCACGCGGGCCTGTTCAAAGGTCTCGACCGTCAGGATGCCGTTGCCGATGCACAGCCCCTGAAGTCCCAGCAACGTCAGCGCCCGAGAGCTGTCGTTGCAGACCGTGTCGTAATGCGTGGTCTCGCCCCGGATCACGCAGCCAAGGGCCACATAGGCGTCGAAATTCGACAGACGCTCGGCAATACCGATGGCGGTCGGCACCTCCAGCGCGCCGGGCACCTCGATGGTTTCGTGCCAGCCGCCGCAGGCCTCGATCTCGGCCGCGGCCCCCGCCACCAGTTGATCCGCGATGTCCTTGTAGTAGGGGGCCACGACAATCAGCACCTTGACCGGCTTGTCGAACGTCGGACGGTCCAGCACGTGGTGGGTTTCATGTGATGCCATCAGCCCAGCTCCGAGATCTTGCGGGTTCCGGTGATTTCGAGGCCGTAGGCCTCCAGCCCGACAACCTTGGGCGTCGGCGAATTGGTCAGCAGCACCAGCTTGGACAATCCCAGCGACGACAGGATCTGCGCGCCCAGTCCGTATTGCCGCAATGTCTTGGGCGACACTCCGTCAGAGACGTCCAGTTTCATCGAGGTGTCGCGCAGCAGGACAACCACGCCGCGCCCCTCTTCGGCGACCGCCTCCATGGCGTGCTGGAATTCATGCCCCCTGCCCTTCGGCCCGGTGCCGATGATGTCCAGCATCGGGTCCATCGCGTGCATCCGCACCAGCACCGGCTCGGGCGTCGAGATGTCGCCCTTGGTCAGAACAATGTGTTCATCGCCGTGGGTTTCGTCGGTGTAGATGCGCATGTTCCACGCGCCACCGAACTCTGACGTGATCGTCTCTTCGGTACGGACCCGCACAAGGTTGTCGTGACGCCGCCGGTAAGAGATCAGGTCGGAAATCGTGCCGATCTTTATCCCGTGACGCTGCGCAAAGGCCACCATTTCAGGCAGCCGCGCCATGGTGCCGTCATCGTTCATGATCTCGCAGATCACGCCCGCCGGGTTCAGTCCCGCCAGCCGCGACACGTCGACCGCCGCCTCTGTGTGACCGGCACGCACCAGCACGCCACCTTTGCGGGCGCGCAGCGGGAACACATGGCCCGGCGTGGCAATATCCGCCGCCCCCTTGGAGGCGTCGATGGCCACCGCAACGGTCCGCGCGCGGTCGGCGGCGGAAATGCCCGTCGTCACGCCCTCACGCGCCTCGATCGAGGTGGTAAAGGCGGTTTCGTGCCGCGACGAGTTGTTGGTGGACATCAGCGGCAGGCCAAGTTCCTCGATCCGGTCCGAGGTCATCGCCAGACAGATCAGCCCGCGCCCGTACAGCGCCATGAAGTTGATCGCATCCGGCGTCGCCCATTGCGCGGGGATCACCAGATCGCCTTCGTTCTCTCGGTCTTCGTGATCGACCAGAATGAACATACGCCCGTTTCGGGCATCCTCGATGATTTCCTCGACAGAGGAAATCGCATCGGACCAGACCTGTTCAACCGGTCCCGGTGTTTCAAAATCGGGCATGGGGCCTCTCTTTTGCCAGTCAGAAGCGGGATACTTGAGCACACCGCCAAAGACCAGAGCCAAGCGTCGCCTGTGACGCACCGCGCCCCTGCGCAAACGCGTGATTCAGCCCCCGGGCATGACGCAACCTGTCGATGGCGCGCCGCAATCTGGGCGCTCTGGGACCTCAGTCAAAGATGTCGTCCAGCAGATCAAAGGCCTCATCGAAAAAGCGGTGCGCCAGCCCCTTGCTTTTCTTTTTTCTGGCTTTCTGCCGGA
Source organism: Antarctobacter sp. (assembly GCF_048262615.1). Taxonomy (GTDB): domain Bacteria; phylum Pseudomonadota; class Alphaproteobacteria; order Rhodobacterales; family Rhodobacteraceae; genus Antarctobacter. Next base: position 58,795 of record NZ_JBLXFB010000004.1, on the reverse strand, counting down.
CCTTGCGATCTGACGATGCCGGGGCGGTCATCTTGCGCGGCCGCTTCTTGTCCTTCCGCCCGGTGGCGGTGGCCTCGGCCTTGAGGTGTTTCATGTTGTGCAAAGGCGCGCCGCAGGACGCACAGGCCAGTTCGTGACGGACCTCGCCCTTCAGGATCAGCGCCGCACGGGTGCCGCAATAACAGCAGGTTGCAATCTTTGTCGTGGCCATGAGGCCGATTTAGGCACGCGCCGCATAGAGCGCAACCGCCGCCGCGTTCGACACATTCAGCGAGCCGAACTCTCCGGCAAAATCAATCCTGACCAGCGCGTCGACGGTATCCTTGGTCTTGGGCCGCAATCCCGGCCCCTCGGCCCCGAACACCAGCGCCACGGGCGAGTCGCGCCGTCCCTCCAGCGCCTCTTCGATGGTCTGCCCGGCCTCGCCGTCCAGACCCAGCACAAGGTAACCCATGTCGCGCAGCGTTTGAATCGTCTCTGCCAGATTGCGTTCGCGCAGGTAGGGCTGCCGTTCCAGCGCGCCGCTGGCGGTCTTGGCCAGCGCCCCGGTTTCGGGTGCCGCGTGGTGGCGGGTGCCGATCACCGCCTGCGCGCCGAACACCTCGGCAGAGCGCAGGATCGCGCCCACGTTATGCGGGTCCGTCACCCGGTCCAGCAGCACCAGCCGCAGCGCGCCCTGCCCGGCAAAGGCCACATCCTCCAGCCGCCCCCAATCCAGCGGCTTGACCTCGAGCGCGGCCCCCTGATGCACCGAACCGGGGTCCAGCGGCGCATCGAACCGGCGCGGGTCGTGGATTTCGGGCGTCATGCCGGAGGCGGCGACCGCCTCTGTCAGCTTTTCCGCCGCATTGGGGGTCAGGATCAGCCGCAGCCTGTCCCGGCGCGGATTCATCAGGGCATCGCGGACCGCATGTAACCCGAACAGCCAGACGGTTTCGTTGGCCGAGGCCTTGCGCGCCTGTTCCTTTTCGACCACCCATTTCGGTTTCTTCGCCATCGCCGATGCCCCCGCTTTCTGAGGAGACAGGGTTTGCACCCTGCGCCGTGCTTTGCCAAGGGAATTTCCTGTTGACGCGGTTTTTGGGCGGATGTAGTCAGCCCCTCACACCGGGCGTGCCCGGTGTCCGGTGGGCGACAGGCCGCAAGGTGTGGCAGGGGACTGTAACTCCCTCGAGGCGACTCACGCCTGGTTCGATTCCAGGGTCGCCCACCATTTTCAACAATACCAGTGACACGGGTCGTGCGCCCCGCTGGCCATCTCTCGGGCCATCCCGCAGGCGACATAACCCGGCGCTGTCGCTGGTCCATGCTCTGACCCGCTTTGCGCCGACTCCACGTGGCCGGAACCGCATCCGCGCGTCGACAAGTGCGCCCGCCCGCACCTGTCCTCATTTTCCAAGTCCCGACAGAGGGTTCCAACCGCCCCCGTCCCGACCACGCCGACAAGGCACCGGATGGCTATATGCCTCACCTGCGGCCTGCAATCCCTTCGCGGCGCCCGCCCAATGCGCTAACACAGAGGTCACACATCCCCCTGCGAGCGCGAAACGATGGCCAAGACGACTCCCAAGACCGACAACAGCGACATGCACGCCACGCTCTACGCGCTGCGCTACGACCGCAGCCGCGACGACCTGTGGCAGATGCTCGACCGGCTGTATGGCGATCATCCGGGCTATGGCGATTTCGCGCGGAAACTGGACAAGACCCTGCGCAAGGCATGGGACGCGCGACCCGCCGATCTGCGGCTGCTGGATCTCAAGCGCGATCTGGAGCCGGACTGGTTTCAACGCCCCGACATGGCGGGTTATGTCTTTTACATCGACCGCTTTTGCGGCCACCTGAAGAACGTGCCGGACCGGCTGGACTACCTGCGCGATCTGGGCATCCGCTACGTCCACTTCATGCCCTGCCTCAAACCGCGCGACGGCGACAGCGACGGCGGCTATTCGGTGCAGGACTACGCACAGATCAACCCGGTCTACGGCACGATGAAGGACTTCGAATCCGCCACCCGCGCCTGCCGTGAACAGGGCATCAGCGTCTGCGTCGATCTTGTGCTGAACCACACCGCCAAAGAGCACGACTGGGCACAAAAGGCGCGCGCCGGCGATCCGGTATATGCCGATTACTACCTGATGTTTCCCGATGACACCCTGCCGAAACAATACGAACGGACCCTGATAGAGATCTTTCCCGACAACGCGCCGGGCAGTTTCACTTGGTACGACGATTGCCAGCGCTGGGTCTGGACCACCTTTAATGAACACCAATGGGATCTGAACTGGGCCAACCCGCAGGTCTTTCTGGAAATGACCAAGGTCATGTTGTCGCTGGCCAATCGCGGCGTCGATGTGCTGCGCTTTGACGCCGTGGCCTTCATGTGGAAACGGATGGGCACGCGCTGCCAGTCGGAACCGGAATGCCACATGATCCTTCAGGCGCTGCGCGCCGCCTGCCGCATCGTCGCCCCGGCGGTGATCCATCTGGAAGAGGCCATCGTCAGCCCGGCCGAGATGCTGCCCTATCTGGGCCGTGGCGAACATGACGGCAAAGAGGGCAACCTTGCCTACCACAACTCATTGATGGTGCAGGTCTGGTCGGCGCTGGCCACCCGCGACACCCGCCTGATGACCCATGTGCTGCGCACCCATTTCCCGGCGCGCCTGACCAATGCGACCTATGCCACCTACCTGCGCTGCCACGACGATATCGGCTGGGCGGTGACGGATGAGGACGCGGCCGCCGTCGGCCTGAACGGCGCGGGCCACCGGGCCTTTCTTGCGGATTTCTACGAGGGCGTCTTTCCCGGCTCTTTCGCCAAGGGGGAACTGTTCCAGCACAACCCCGACACCGGCGACAAGCGCAACAGCGGCACCTGCGCCTCGCTGGCCGGACTGGAGCGGGCGCTGGAAACAGCGGATGCGGCAGAGATCGACCGCGCCATCGACCGCATCCTGATGGGCCACGCGCTGATTGCCAGTTTCGGGGGGATTCCGCTGGTCTACATGGGTGACGAACTGGGGCTGCTCAACGACTACGGCTATCAGGACAACCCGGCCCACGCATTTGACAGCCGCTGGCTGCACCGGCCCCGGATGGATTGGGACACGGCGTTGCAGGCGCGCCTGCACCCGGACAACCTGTCTGGCCGGGTGTACCATGGCCTTCGGACGATCCTTGCCCGCCGCGCCACCGTGCCGGAATTTCACGGAGACATCCCGATAGAAATTCTGGAAACAGGCAATTCCGCCCTCTTCGGCTTTGCCCGTCAGGCCCCCACCGGCAGCGTGGTCTGCCTTTTCAACTTCACCGAAAACTGGACATCGGTCCCGGTCGGCTGGCTGCGCCAGCACGGCGCAACCGGCCTGCATGAGCTGTTGTCGGATGCCATCATCCGGGGCGAAGACGGCACAATCGCCCTGCCCCCCTACGCCCGGGTCTGGATACGCTAGTCAGCCCCGGCGCTTGGGCACCAGCGTGGCCACCGCAAACAGCACCGCTGCCGCGCAAACCACGCTGGGCCCCGCCGGGGTGTCGAAGGTCCACGCCGCCCACAGCCCGCCCAGTGCCGACAGCACGCCCACCGCTGCCGTGCTCGCCAGCATTCCCTCCGGCGTCGTCGACAAGGGCCGCGCCGCCGCTGCCGGGACGATCAGCAGCGCGCCGATCAACAGCGCGCCCACCACCTTCAGCGCCACGGCGACCACCAGCGCCAGCGCCAGCATCAGCACCACGCGCTCTCGTTCCGGGTGCAGGCCAGAGGCCGCCGCCAGATCCGGTGACACGGTCGCGGTCAAAAGCGCCTGCCACCGCCAGCCGATCAGCGCCGCCACCAAGGCCCCGCCACCCCAGATCACCGCCAGATCGCTGCGGCTGACGGCCAGAATGTCGCCAAACAGATAGGCCTCAAGGTTCAGCCGCGGACCGGGCAGCAGACTGGCCGCGACAAGGCCCAGCGCCAGCGCCGCATGGGCCGCCACGCCCAGCACCATGTCCGCGCCATACCCCCGGCCAGACAAATGCGCGACGCCAAAGGCCACCAGCAGCGCCACCGCCAGCGTCCCGGCAAAGACCGGCACAGAGAAGGCCAGCGCCAGAGCAACCCCAAGGATCGCCGCGTGAGAGGTCGCATCGCCGAAATAGGCCATCCGCCGCCAGACCACAAAGACCCCCAACGGGGCCGCCGCCAAGGCCACGCCCACCGCCGCCAGCGCGGCGCGCACCAGAAAATCATCCAGCATCGCGGCTCTCCCCCGGCGCTTGCTCATGGTCGTGAACATGCCCGTGATGATCATGGTCGTGATCATGAGCGTGGTCGTGATCATGGTGGTGGCTGTGTTCGTGCCGGTACAGCGCCAGCGCGCCTCGGGTGCCAGAGCCGAACAGCGCGCGATATTCCTCGGCCTGCGCGACCACCTCGGGGTGGCCTTCGCAGCAGACGTGCCCGTTCAGGCAGATCACCCGGTCAGAGGCGCTCATGACCACGTGCAATTCGTGGCTGACCATCAAAACGGCACATCCCAGACGGTCGCGCAAATCCTCGATCCGCAGGTAAAACCGCGCCTGCGCCGGTTGGTCCAGCCCGGTGGTCGGCTCATCCAGTATCAGAACCTGCGGATCGTTCAGCAAGGCCCGCGCCAGCAGAACGCGCTGGAACTGGCCGCCGGACAGCGCCGACATCTGGCGGTCGGCCAGATCGCCCGCGCCCGCCTCCTCCAGTGCCGTGGCGCGCGCCTCGGCGCTGGTTCTGTTGGGCAGGTTCAAAAACCGGCTCACGGTCATCGGCAGGGTCTCGTCCATGCGCAGCCCCTGCGGCACATAGCCAAGGCGCAAACCGCGCTGTCGCACCACCCGGCCCCGCGCGGGCCGCAAGGCCCCGATCAACGCGCGCAGCAGGGTCGACTTGCCCGATCCGTTGGGGCCGACCACGGTCACGATCTCGCCGGGGGCGATGGTAAAATCCACGTCGCGCAGCACCTCGCGCGGGCCCTGCCACACGGCCAGACCATGCGCCTCGATCAGCGCGCTCATCGCGACGGGTCCACGCAGGCCGGGCACAGGCCCTCGGCCTCGATCGCGACCCGCTCGACCTGAAACCCCAGTTCTCCGGCGGAGACGCGCAGCGCCTCTGACGCGCGCCGCCCGGGCGTTTCGGCCACGGCAGAGCAGTTTCGGCAGATCAGGAAACAGGGCGCGTGCCGCTCTCCGGGGGCGGCGCAGGCGACAAAGGCGTTCAACCGCTCGATCCGATGCGCAAACCCGTGCGCCACAAGGAAATCCAATGCCCGGTAAGCCACCGGCGGCTGCGAGCCGCGCCCCTCTTCGCGCAACACGTCCAGCACATCATAGGCCCCCATCGCCCGGTGCCGCGCCAACAGGATCTCCAGCACCCGCCGCCGCACCGGCGTCAGTTGCAGCCCCTGCTCATCGCAGGTCTCCTCGACGGTCTGCAACGCGGTCGCGATGCAGTGCCGGTGATCGTGACGTTCAAACCCTATGGTGTCCATGATGCGAGTCTCCTGCGGATTTAGGGTTGATATGGTATAACATTCCGCCCTACAAGACGAAGACGTTATGATATAACATTCGAAAGTATCCCATGCTGCGCCCAATGCTGTTTGCCGCCTCTCTCACCCTCGCCCCCCCTGCTCTGGCCGAGGTGCCGCGGGTTGTCACCGATATCGGCCCGGTCGAAAGCCTGACGGCCATTGTGATGGGCGATCTGGGCACGCCGGACCGGCTGTTGCAGCCGGGCGACTCGCCGCACCACATGGCGCTGAAACCCAGTCAGGCGCGCGCCCTCTCCGGGGCGGATGTGGTGATCTGGATCGGTCCGGACCTGACCCCGCAACTGGCGGGACAGATCGGCACGCTGGCCGTCTCCGCCCGCTCTTTGCCGTTGGCGGAGCTGCCCGCCACCCATCTGCTGCCCGCGCGCGACACCGGGCTCTTTCCGCACGACCATGACGAAGACGAACACCACGACGATCATAACGAAGTCCATGAGGACCATGCCGAAGAGCATGACGACCACGATGATGACCACGGGCACGGCCTGCACGACCCCCATGTCTGGCTCTCACCCGAGAATGCGACCCATTGGCTGACAGAGATCGCCGATGCGCTGGCAATCGCCGATCCCGACAACGCCGAGACATACCGCGCCAACGCCCGCTCCGGTGCCGACACCATCGCCAAGGCAGTGGCCGAGGCGAGTACCACCCTTGCCCCTTTAAACGGACGCCCGCTGGCCGTGGCCCATGACGCCTACCAATATTTCGAGGATCACTTCGGCCTGACCGTGCTGGGGGCCATCTCGGATGCCGAGGCGAACACCCCCGGCCCCGCCCGCCTTGCGGCGCTGCGCGACGGTTTGGCGACAGACAAACCCGCCTGCCTGCTGATCGAGCCGGGCACCGATCCGCGTCTGCTGAACATTGTCGAGGGCAGCGGCGTGCCGACCGCCACGCTGGACCCGCTGGGCACCGATCTGCCGCAGGGGGCCACGCTGTACCCGGAATTGATCGCCGACATGGCGCGGCGGATCATGACCTGTGCAGGTCTCTAGACCGCCCCGCGCCGCCCCTCGAATGCCTTGACCCTGATTCCCGCCGCCTCCAGCGCCGCGCGCACCGCGCGGGCCATCGGCAGCGCCGTCGCCCCGTCGCCATGCAGACAGATCGTGTCGATGGCCGCCGGGATCGGCGCGCCGTCTTCGGGCAGGATCGCCCCCGCCTGCACCATCTTGACGATACGCGGCGCGGCGGTCTCAGGATCATGCAGCACCGCCCCCGGCAACCGCCGATCCACCAAAGTCGCATCGGCGTTATAGGCCCGGTCCGCAAAGATCTCTCCGGCCCAGAGACACCCCAACCGCTCAACCACCCGCTGCTGCGCGGTGGCCGCCAGCACCATGACGATGATCTCTGGCGCGACCTCCAACGCCGCCCCGTAACAGGCCTCGGCCAGCGCCTCATCCTCGGACGCCATGTTGGACAGAGCGCCGTGCAGCTTCAGGTGCCGCACCTGCGCGCCCCCGGCCCGCGCCATGCCCAGCGCCGCGCCCAACTGATACTGCACCATATGGCGCAGGCTTTTCTCCGGCAGGTGCATCCGCCGCCGCCCGAACCCTTGCAAATCGGCGAAACCGGGATGCGCGCCGATGCCCACGCCCCGCGCCCGCGCCGTGGCCATCGTGTCGGCCATCACGTCCCAGTCGCCCGCATGGAAGCCGCAAGCCACATTGGCCGACGTCACAACCTCCAGCAAATCCGCATCCTGCCCCATCACCCACGGGCCAAAGCTTTCGCCCATGTCGGCATTCAGATCGACAGATGTCATGACAGCTCCTCTCCGGCGGTAACGCCGCTGATCAGGGAATAGGACAACAGGTCCGGCATCTGCGCCGGATCGCGAATCAGGGGGCGCACCGTGCCCGGCAATGCCTCCAGCATCCGGCGATAGCCTGCCTCGGCCTCCAGCGCCTCATCCCGAGTGACAAACCGAAACCGCAATTCCGCCCCCGGCGCGGCCTGCGCCACGCGCGGCAGGTCGGCGGGAATGACCGTGCCGATGCGGGGATAGCCGCCGGTGGTCTGGCATTCGTACAGCAGGACATAGGGCGCGCCGTCGCCGGGGATCTGTATGTCGCCCGGCGTGATCACCTCAGACACAATCGTCTGGCCAGAGGTCAGGCCATAGCCCTCCTCCGGCGGCAGAATGCGAATCCCCATCCGGTTGCCCCGGCTGTCACGGCGAAACACCTCTTGGGTAAACCGCGCGCGCATCTCCTCAGGGAACATCGTGGTTTGCAGACTGGGAAGGACACGTAATGTGCCGCCATCAAACCGCGCGGCGGCGTCCAAGACCTGACCCACCGTGCGGCCCGCATCCGGTGCCAAGGGCAGCACATCGCCCGCTTGCAAAACCGCGCCCAGACCCGCGCTCAGATGCGCAGACCGCGCGCCCAGCGCCTCGGACAGGTCAAACCCGCCACTGACCGTCAGATAGCCGTAGACACCCGACTGCGCGCCACCAATATCCAGCACCGCCCCTGCGGGCATCTGGTGGCTGGCGTTCCAGACCAGCGGCGCGCCGTCCAGAGTCGCCCGCATCGGCGCGCCACTCAAGGCGATGCGGCACGGCACATCCGCCCGAAACCGCCCGCCAAAGCCCGCCAGTTCCAGCGCCGTCCCGACAGGTTGCCGCAACAGCGCCGCGCCCTCGGCCAGCGCGATCCGGTCCGCAGCCCCACCACGAGACAGGCCCAGCGCCAGATAGCCGGGTCGCCCCAAATCCTGCACCGTGACCCCCGGTCCGGCCTGCAAGACCTCCAGCGCGCTCATGCCAACGGCTCCGTCACGATCCCGCCTTTTGGGTCCGCCGCCAGACGGTCCCAAGCCCCCGCCTCGACCGCGTCAAAGAGCACCTCATCACCGGGGCGCAGCAGGAACGGCACCTCGCTGCCGGGCCGAAACAGGGGGGCGGCGGTGCGCCCCACCTGTCGCCACCCGGTTGGCGCGGACACAGAAAACAGCACAAACTGTCGGATCGCGACGACCAGCGCCCCCTCGGGCACCCGCGGCGTCAATCCTGCCTGACGCGGAATGTCCCATGCCTCGGGCAGCGTCCCCAGATAGGGCTGACCGGGGGCAAAGCCGATGGCGCTGACCCGCACCCGCGCGCCCGACAGCGCGGCAATCGCCGCATCGGCGTCCATCCCCGCCGCCGCTGCGGCCTCTTCCAACTGAGGGCCAAAGTTGCCGCCATAAACGGTGGGGATACGCAACAGCCGCCGCCCCTCGGGCAGCGGCGCGGCGTACCAGTCCGTGCCTATCAACCGCTGTTCCAACGCCGTGACCAGCGCCGCCAATGAGAGATGCAAAGGATCAAACCGCAAATAGGTCGACACCAAAGAGGTCGAGCATTCCTCGACCCCCTCGGGCACATCCCGCTCTACCGCTGCCCGAAACGCCAAGGCCGCGCGGTTGGCGGGTTCCGACAGCGTCTCGCCAAAGCGGACGATCACCCCATCCAGTCCGATGGGTGCAATTCTCGGGCAATCGGGGGTCACATCATCGGGCATGGGTCTCTCCTGCGCCCCAGCCCATCACGGCCAAGGCGCAATGTCCAACCCCTACAGCCTCAGCCCAGAATTTCGCGCATCGCCGTCAGAAAGGCGCGCACTTCGTCCAGGCTGTTGTAATGCGCCAGCGACACCCGCACGCAGTCGCCCTGCCCCAGCGGCGTCAGGATATTGCCCGAATAGTGATCGGCCTTGCGCATATGCGTGCGGATGCCACGGGCGTTCAGCGCCGTCACCAGATCGCCAGAGCCGTGGCCGTCCGCCCAAAAGCCAACCAGCCCCTCACGCGCCGGATTGTCCGTGCCGCCGACGATGGTCACGCCCGGCAGATCGGCCAGTCCCGTCAGATTGCCGGTGCCGTGGATCATCGCCTTGCACAAATCCGCCTCATGGGCGTGGATCGCCTTGCGCGCGGCGGTAATCCGCCCCGCGCGATCCCCGGCATCGGACACCTGCCCGCCCAGCCAGTCGAAATAGGACACCACGTCAGAGAACGTCGCATACGCGCCGGTATCGCGGGTGCCCAGCTCCCAGTTGCCCGCAGGCCCGCCAACCAGCGAATCGTGCGCCAGCGCCGTCAGCCGGTCCGAGGCCCAGGCGATGCCATAACCGTGGCGCGAGAACATCTTGTAAGGCGAGACGACATAGCCATCCACACCCGTCGCGGCCACGTCGATATGTCCGTGGCAGGCGTGCTGAATGCCGTCGACAATGATGAAACACTCGGGCGCAACCGCGCGGATCGCCGCCACGATGCCCTCCAGATCCATGCCCATCCCCGTCACCGGAGAGGTGTGCAGCACCGTCGCCACCGCCGTCTGCGGCGTCACATGGGCGGCATAGGCCTCTGGCGTGACCTGCCCCAGCGCGTCGTCGTGCGGGATCAACACATGTTCACGCCCCGCCTGCGCCGCCCAACGCGCCATCGCACTGCGCGACGCAGGATGTTCCACGGTCGAGCCCAACGCCTCACCCGGTCCGGCCCCAAGGCACGCATCGCGGATCAACCGGAACAGCAGTTCGGTGCCGCTTTCGCCCACAATCACCGCGCCGCCCTCGGCCCCCAGAAACAGACGCGCATCCTCGCGCGCCTTTGCGATCACCTCGACCAGCGCCTTGGACGCCGGGTTGTCGCGCCCCTGATTGTCCGGGATCGCGGCAAACCGCGCCGAGGTCTCAACCACCGTGTTCAGGGTCAGCGCGCCCCCGGCATTTTCGAAGAAAATGCGCTTCCCCGTAAAGGGGCAGTCCTCGACATGGGCAAAGCGGCCCCGGATTTCGCTCAGCAGTGCGTCATCGAACATCAGTGCGGTTTCCTGTCTTCCTCGACCACGGCGCGCGCGGCCTCTTCCATGTCTTCGGGATCGTCCGAGGGGATGGCATAGCCACCGCCCAGCCACTTTGCCAGATCCACATCGGCGCAGCGTTTCGAACAAAACGGGCGATAATCCGCGTCACTGGCGCGGGCGCAGATCGGACAGCTCATATCACCTCCGTCAGGGCCACGCGGTCGCGCTTGCGCTGCAATTCCAGCAGGCCCAGCGTCGTCCACCCGGCGACCACCGTCTCAATCGTCTCGGTCTTGATCGCCGCCTTGATGACAGCCTCGACCTGACGGCGGTCCTTTTTTACCATCGGCGCGGGATCAACCACAATCTGACCCCCCAAGCCGCGCAACCGCAACTGCCGGGGCAGATCGCGCAGAGCGGCAATATTCGCCTTCAACCCCGCCGCAGGCGAGGTATCGCCGCCGGTGTTCACATCCACCGCCACCAGAGCAGAAGTCCGCTCGATCATCATGCTGCCCCCCGTGGGCAGCGCAACCTTCGGCTGGCGCAGTGCCTCGACCAACTCGCCAATCTCGTGCCGCTGAAAACTGCCCTCGGCCTCGTCCACCTCTGCCGGGGCGGTCCATTCCCGCCACGCCAGCGCGTGCGGTCCATCGCCCTCGACCAGCATTTCGGCCTCTCCCTCGACATCCGCCATCACCGCCTTGGCCAGCTCGATCATGGCAAGGATATCGTCCATCACCGCATCCGCCGCGTCGGGATGCGCCGAGGACCGCAGGATCAAACCAGCCCCCTCGGGCAAGCCCGCCTCCGCCACCGTCTCATGGGCGATTTCCAGCAGCGCATCGCGCACATCGTCGTCCCGGATCTGGCGCGAGACATTGAGGCCCGGCGCCCCCGGCGTCACGATGGCATAGCGCGACTTGAACAACAGGCGCGCCGTTACCGGAATCGCCTTGCCCGGCTCTGCATAGCCCGTCACCTGCACCAGCAGCCGATCACCGGGGCTAAGACCCTTGACCTGACGCAGAAACGCAGGCCCGTCCGGTGTGCGCAGGAACAACCCGCCCTGCCCCTTCATGGGCCGCTCAACGATGCCGCGATACATGGTTCCCGGACGCGGCAGGTCGCTGTCAATCAACAGGTCCTCCAGCCGTCCGTCGACCAGCAGCGCCGCCGCCTCGCGGTCGCCCCACTGGTCCAATGCAATTGTTCTGCCCTTCATGACGCCGGTTTGTAGAGCGGATAACCCGCCGCTTGAAGCAGATTCGCCGTCTCTGTCAGCGGCAGGCCAACAACAGCGGTGAAAGACCCGTTGATCCACGGAATGAACGCGCCGGCAGGCCCCTGAATGGCATAGCCACCGGCCTTGCCGCGCCAGTCTTCGCTGGCCAGATAGGCGTTCAACTCCTCGTTGGACAGCATCTTCATCTTGACCTGCGTGACCACATCCTTTTCCCAGATCTGATCGCCACGCCGCACCGCCACCGCCGTGACAACCCGGTGCCGCCGCCCCGACAGCAAGGTCAGGAACTGCGCCGCTTCCTTTTCATCCGCAGGTTTGCCCAGAATGCGACGGCCCAGCGCCACGGTCGTATCCGCCGCCAGCACGATCTCCTCCGCGTCAGCGGGGATCGCCTGCGCCTTTTCGCGCGCCAGCCGCACGCAATAGGCGCGCGGCAACTCGCCCTTCATGGGGTCTTCATCGATGTCGGGCGGGCGGATATCGTCGGCGGTCACGCCCAATTGCGCCAGCAATTCGCGGCGGCGCGGGCTACCAGAGCCAAGGATAAGGCGAGGACGGTCGGTCATGGCGGCGTGCCTTCTGAACGGAACTCTGGCACGCGCCCTATCGCGCCCGGCGTCCGGACGCAATTCGTCTTGCCGCGCGGCACGGCGCGAGCCCGGTCCGCAGCGGGCGCAGGTCGCGTCCGCCGCTGGAACGGCTTACTTAAAGCGGTAGTTGATGCGCCCCTTGGTCAGATCGTAGGGGGTCATCTCAACTTGTACCTTGTCGCCTGCGAGGACACGGATGCGGTTCTTTCGCATCTTTCCTGCCGTATGCGCGATGATCTCATGGCCGTTTTCAAGCTCGACCCGGAACGTCGCGTTCGGCAGGAGTTCCTTCACGACACCGGGAAATTCGAGCGTATCTTCCTTGGCCATGGTCTCTCCTGAATCGAAAACCGCGCTCTCGGCGCGGCGGGCGCAATATGAGCCTGTCGCGCGCGGTTTTCAAGTCACAAACGCGCGCAGGACTGTTACATCCACCGCGTCATCCCGTCCCAACTGGTCCACCCAGTGGGCCCGGTTCAGGGTGACACCGTCCTGACGGACCCGCGCGATGGCGTCAAGATCGACCTCGGCATAGGTCCAGCCCGGCGCGTTCAGCGCCCCCTCGGCCAGAATGCCGGTGGCCGGAAAGCCGATATCCGGCGGGCCAAACACCGCCCCCCGGCCAACGCTTTCATCGACGGACTGGCTCCAGTCGGCGGTGCCCACGACAGAGGACATGACGGCGACGCATTGCGCCTCCAGCGCGCGGGCCTGCGCACCGATCCGAACCCGTGAATGCCCTGACAGCGCCTCTGTGACCGAAGGCACCAGCAGAATATCGGCCTCGCGCAACGCGCGGCCCAGCAGGGGAAACTCCGAATCGTAACAGATCAGAATGCCGATCCTGCCCAGCGCAGTATCGAACAGCCGCAGCGGGCCACCGGGGGCAATGTCCCAATCCTCGCGCTCGAACCGGGTCATGATCTGCTTGTCCTGCACCCCCATGCCGCCGGTGGGGGTGAACAGCCGCGCGCGGTTCACAGGCCGCGCCGCCACCGAGGGGTCAATGACCGGCGCAGAGGCCGCAAGGATATGCACGCCGTAGCGCCCCGCCAGATCCGAATGCAGCGCATCTACCTCTGGCACCCGCGCGGCCACCGCATGAATAGAGGCCTCAAGATCCAGCGCCACGTCGCGCCCGTCCAGCGTGGCAAGCTCCATCGCGCCATATTCCGGGAACACCAACAGGTCCGCGCCCTGCCCTGCCGCCTCGCTCACCCATTGCGTCAGCTTGGCTACATAAGCCTGCCAATCAGCAAGGAAATCCAGCGGGTACGACGCTGTTGCAACCTTCATCTCACATCCCTTTCAAAGCGCCCGCATCCAGAATTGCAAAGGTTTTGCCGTCTCCGCATCCCGGTCGATGTCTTTCCAACGAAACTGCGCAACAGCCCCGACCAATGGGGCGTAACCACGCTTGCGCCAGAACGGGTCCAGCGGCGCGTAGCCCTCAGGCCGCAACGGATGATCCGCAGGCCGCACCACCCCGCAGAACGTGCAATAGCGCCGGTTCAGCGCCCGGCCATGCGCCTCGCGCAGATCAAAGAACCGATGGCCGATGCCGCGCCCCCGGTACGCGGGCAACAGCACCGACTCGGCGCAATAGAAAATCTCGGACAGATCATGCCCGGTACCCGCAAAGGCCCCGGCGAAATCCTCGGCGTGATCCTCCATCGGCGTTCCCGTGGCAGCCCCAACCAACCGAGACCCGTCAAACGCCCCGACAAGAACCGCCCCCGGACTGTCCCGATAGGTCTGCAAGTACCCGCGCTCATAGGCAAAATCCCCGTCATACAGATAGGGAAAGGCGCGAAACACCGCGATCCGCAGCCTTGCGACGTCATCCAACGCCGCCTCTAGCGCCTGACCTGTCAGCACCTCGACCCGCATCAGGAGACCTGCTTCATCCAGTCCGCAAGGTTGTAATAGGTCACAACGCGGGTGATCTTGCCGCCCTCAAGCGAAAAGAACGACCCCGCTGGCAGACGGTACGTCTGCCCCCGCGCCTCCGGCAGCCCCTCATCTGTTTCCAGATAGGTGCCGTTGACAACAAACTCCGCCGCCGCCCGCGCCCCGCCCTCGGCCTCGGCCTCGGCCTCGAAGATCACCATATCGGTCAGTTCCTCGCGGTAACAGCGGCTCATATGGTCGCAAAACGCCGCGAACTTGTCCTTGCCGACCCGCACCTGCCCCTCGTTGACGTGATGCGCCACGTCCTCGGACAGACAGGCCAGCATCCCCGCCGTATCCTCGGCATTGAAGGCCGCAAAATACCCCGCCACCACGTCTTTCGCCGTTGCCATCCGCACGTCCCCTGTTTCTTCTTTGTAAAAATACCCCGGACTCCGGCCTGCTTTAGGCCGATTCCCACGTCCCGCTCAACCGAGACACTAGTTGGTCCCGCGTCTGCCGAAAGGCATTCAGCTTTTGCTCACGCGTCTCGCCGATGCCGGTGGGGTCCATCACCGGCCAGTATTCCACCGTCAGATGATAATACCGCGTCAGTTCCAAAGCGCGCCGCTGCGAGGCCGGCGACAGCGTGACGATCAGATCGAAGCCGGACAGCATTTCGCCCATCTGCTCCATCTCCTCAAAGCTGCGCGAGCGGTGGCGTTCCAGCTCCACGTTGATCTCGCGGCAGGCGGCGATGGCAAAACCGTTGATCTCCAGATCGTTCATCACGCCGACCGACTGCACATAAGTCTCTGTGCCGTACAGCTTTTTCATGATTCCTTCGGCCATGGGCGAACGCACGGCGTTATGATCGCAGGCGAACAACACCGACTGCGGCAACTCCGGCACCTCAGCCTCCGAAATGCAGCACACAGACCAGTGTGAACAGCCGCCGCGCGGTATCGTCGTCGACCTCCACCTTGCCCTCCAGCCGCTCTTGCAGGATGCGCGCGCCCTCGTTGTGGATGCCGCGCCGCGCCATGTCGATGGTCTCGATCTGGCTGGGCGGCAGCGTCTTGACCGCGTCAAAATAGCTTTTGCAGATCTGAAAATAGTCCTTCACCACCTGCCGGAAGGGCGACAGCGACAGATGAAATTCCGCCGCTTTTTCATGGCCTTCTGCGGTCACGTCAAAAACCAGCCGCTTGTCGCGGATCGACAGGCCGACGTTGTAGGGTCCCGGCGGCACGGGCCGGTCCTCACGCGGGGGCAGCACAAAAGAGTTCTCTTCCATCAGGTCGAACATCGCCACGCGGCGCTCCTGCTCAATCTCCGGCGTCGGCGGCGGCAGATTGGCGTCATCCAGTTCGATATGCGCGATGCGGGTCATGGTTGGCATCCTGAAAGCTCGAATTCGGCTTAGCGCGGCCTGCGCGCGGGGGCAATGCCACCAAGGGCGCAAAAGCACGCGGCGCGGGCGGTCGGGTATTCCTCACCGCCTGAAACCCGGCCCGCAATTGGCGCGTGTCTGGGGGCATCGGCGGCCAGAACGACGCCGAGACCACACCAAAACGGAGACAACCCCATGACCCTTTCAAAGCCCCTTGCCCGCCGCCGTCCCAAGACCCCTGCCAATTCCCTGCGCACCACCCTTGCCGCGCTGCTCATCGCCGCCACCGCCACCATTGCCATCCTGCCCGGTGCCGCCGCCGCGACCCCCTCAAAGGACTTCGGCCTGCGCCTCGCCCAAAGTGAACGGATCACCGAACAGGCCGAGAACCGGACAGGCAAAAAGCCCTACGTCACGCAATGCGCCTACATCACAAAAAAGCGCAAAAAATATGCGCCCAAGCATGTGACCGTCAAGAAGTACCGCAAAGAGGTGAACTGCAAAAAACTGTTCAAGAACAAGGTGATCCTGCGGCAATTCAAGATGGATCAGACAGAGGCGCAGATCAAAAAGAACGTCGCGGCGCAGGCAAACCGGCTGTGATCCGGCCCCCGATGGCGCGCGGTCCCGGCGGCGCGCCGTCCCTACAGCAGCTCCGACACCCGTTCCGGCGGACGGCACAGCCGCACCCCCTTGGGCGAACAGACAATCGGCCGTTCCACCAGTTCGGGATGCGCCACCATGGCGTCAAGGATCGCCTCCTGCGACACCTCCCCGGCGGTCAAACCCAGATCCTTGGCCGCACCGCCCGCCGTGCGCAGCGCCTCGGCGGGCTCCAGTCCCGCCACCGCGAACAGCGCCTGCAACTGCGGCTTGGTCCAGCCGGTTTTCAGGTAGGGCACCACAACCGGATCGACGCCCGCCGCGTGGATCAACGCCAGCGTCTCGCGCGATTTGGAGCATTTGGGATTGTGAAAGATAACAACGGCCATAGCCCTCTCCTATCGGTTCAGTTTGTCCAATCGCGCGGTCACGCTCAGCCCGTGCGCCTCTAGGCTTTCCGAACGCGCCAGCACCTCGGCCGCCGGGCCAATGGCGCGCAGCGCTTCGGGTGTCATGCGCGCCAGTGTCGTGCGTTTCAGAAAATCCATCACCGACAGACCGGAGGAGAACCGCGCAGAGCGCGCGGTGGGCAGCACGTGGTTCGGCCCGCCGACATAGTCGCCGATGGCCTCGGGCGTCCACTGGCCTAGGAAAATCGCCCCCGCGTGCTGGCATTTGTCGGCCAGCGCCTCAGGCTCGGCCACGCAAAGTTCAAGGTGTTCAGGCGCGATTCTGTTCGACAGCTGCGCCGCCTCGTCCAGATCGGCCACGGTGATCACCGCGCCATAGTCACGCCATGACGCGCCCGCGATGGTCCGCCGTTCCAGCGTTTCCAGGCGCTTGTCCACCGCCTCGGCCACGGCGCGGCCAAATTCGGCATCCGTGGTGATCAGCAGCGATTGCGCGCTTTCGTCGTGCTCCGCTTGGCTCATCAGGTCCAGCGCGATCCAGTCGGGATCGTTTTCGCCGTCCGCAATGACAAGGATTTCGGACGGGCCAGCGATCATGTCGATGCCGACCTTGCCAAACACCCGCCGTTTCGCGGCGGCGACAAAGGCATTGCCCGGTCCGGTGATCTTGTCGACCGGCGCGATGCTGTCGGTGCCATAGGCCAGCGCCGCAATCGCCTGTGCGCCGCCGATGCGGTAAATTTCATCCACCCCGGCAATCCGCGCCGCCAGCAGGACCAGCGGATTCACCACCCCGTCCGGCGTCGGCACGCAGATGGCCAGCCTTTCGACCCCCGCGACTTTGGCGGGAATCGCGTTCATCAGCACCGATGACGGATAAGACGCCAAGCCGCCCGGCACATACAGCCCCGCCGCCGTGACCGCCGACCAGCGCCAGCCCAGTGTCGCACCCTCCGGATCGGTCCAGCTTTGATCCTGCGGCATCTGGCGGACGTGATAGGCGCGGATGCGTTCGGCGGCGGTTTCCAGCGCCTGCCGCTCCGGGTCCGCGACCTGCGCGCAGTATGTCTCGATCTCGGCATCGGTGAACCGTAGCCCCGTGGCGTTCAGGTCCAGCCGGTCGAATTTCGCCGTCAGTTCCAGCACCGCCGCGTCGCCGCGTGCGCGCACATCGGCGATGATCCCGGCGACAACCAAATCCACGTCCGGGCTGTCCTCGCGCTTGGCGTTCAGAAGTGTCTGAAAGGCGGCTTCGAAACCATCCTGACGGCTGTCCAGAAATACGGGCATCGGCCCCTCCAAGAGTTCCCGGTCACATCGACGGCGTCTGCGCAAACCTTAACAGTAGGTAAAAACGTCTCTGTAACCCATTGATTTCAGATGGGCGGGGATCTGTCCACGCGTGGACAGCCTGTGCGGCCTTCCGCTCAGGCACCATGATCCGGCAGCTTGCGCGAGGGGGCCACATAGGGCCGCGTCACGTCCCGCAGCGACACCTCCAGCGCCTCCACCTTCGCCTGCAAGGCCCCGTCCCCGGCCAGCGTCAGAACCACCGCCCCGTCCGCATCCTCGCCCGGTTCGAAACTGATCGCCAGCACCTGAAGGATCATATCCTTGTCGGATCGATCGACCCCCTGGCTCGCCACGCCCAAAACGTTGTCGATCACCAGCAGCGATTGCACCCGCTCCGCCGGACGGCCGCGTTTTTTCGCGGCCTCCACATCCTCCCAGCGGATGCGGTTCAACAACAGACCCAGCCGCCGCTTCGATGCCTGCCAGCGAATTTCCGTCACCGGCAGGACCGCGTCCTGCACGAGGCTGGAAATCACTTGCAAATCCTCGGCGTCCAAAGCCCCTAGATTCAATGGCCGCTCACCACCATCTTCGAAACGCGCGTCCTCGGTCATTTGCCTTTGATCCGTTCGATCCTTGCACCCAGCGCCGACAGCTTGTCCTCGACGTTCTCATAGCCGCGATCCAGATGGTAGACCCGGTTCACCACCGTCTCCCCCTCTGCCGCCAACCCGGCAAGGATCAACGACACGCTGGCGCGCAGGTCCGTCGCCATGACCGGCGCGCCTTTCAGCCGCTCGACGCCCGTGACACGGGCCGAGCCGCCGTGCACATCGATCTTCGCGCCCATCCGGATCAGCTCCGGCGCATGCATGAAGCGGTTCTCAAAGATTTTCTCTTCCAGCAGCGACTCGCCCTCCGCGACGCAAAGCAGCGCCATCATCTGCGCCTGCAAATCGGTCGGGAAGCCGGGGAACGGCTCTGTCGTCACGTCCACGGCGCGCACCCGGTCATTCCTGCGCCGCACCTTCAGCCCGGCGGGGGTCTCTTCGACGTCGATGCCCGCCGCGTCCAGTTTTTCGCAGAAGGCCGCAACCAGATCGATCCGCCCGCCAAGGCAGGTCACCTCACCGCCGCAGATCGCCGGAGCCAGCATGTAGGTGCCCAGTTCGATCCGGTCGGTGACAACCGAGTGGGTCGCACCGCCCAGCCGGTCAACGCCTTGGATCGTGATGGTCGAGGTGCCCTCGCCGTCGATCTGCGCGCCCATCTGGCGCAGACACTGTGCCAGATCGACAATCTCCGGCTCGCGCGCCGCGTTTTTCAGCACTGTGGTGCCCTTGGCCAGCGTCGCCGCCATCAGCGCGTTTTCCGTGGCCCCAACCGACACAAAGGGAAACTCCACCACACCGCCGCGCAGCCCGCCTGCGGGGGCCTTGGCGTGGACATAGCCGTCGCGCAGGTCCAGTTCCGCGCCCATCGCCTCAAACGCCTTGAGGTGCAGATCGACCGGGCGCGCGCCAATCGCGCAGCCCCCCGGCAGCGAGACCTCGGCATAGCCGAACCGCGCCAGCAGCGGCCCCAGCACAAGGATCGAGGCGCGCATCTTGCGCACGATGTCATAGTCGGCCCGCTGCGTGGTCAACCCGTGCGAGGACATCGCCAGCACCTTGCCATTCGCCAAAGTCGAGACCTCGGCCCCAAGGGACTGTAACAGCAACGTCATGGTGCGAATGTCCGACAGGCGCGGCGCATTGGTCAGCGTCAACGGCTCTTCGCTCAGCAGGGTCGCCGGCATCAGCGTCAGGCAGGCATTCTTTGCGCCCGCGATGGGAATATCCCCGTTCAGCGGGCCATTCCCGGTCACAACAATCGAATCCATACCTGTCCTAGTCCTCGCTCGGCGGCGCACTCTTGTCCTGAGAAGCGGTGTCCGCCGGTGTTTTCCGGGCACGGGCCTGCGCCTTGCGGCGCGCAAGATTGGCCTTCAGCGCCGCTTTCAGCCGCGCTTCCTTGTCGTCGTTGCCGCCTTGCCCGCGTTGATTATCCTGCCGCTCCATGGCGCGGGTGTACCGCAGCCTCGAAACCGGGTCCAGCCCGTGACACGGCCATCGCAGGGGAACCGGGCCAGCCAACTGCGTATTTTTCCAATCGACCTCTTGCACGGTCAGAAAATTGGGTCTAAGAGGCCCGCCACACGCTGCTGTAGCTCAGAGGTAGAGCACTCCCTTGGTAAGGGGAAGCTCTGGGCGCAGAGGCGGCTGAAACTAAAGGGCTTTTCCAGAGCCCGCTTGCATCGGGGTAACGCCCGGGGTAGCTATCTGGAAAACGGATGCTGTGGTAGCTCAGTGGTAGAGCACACCCTTGGTAAGGGTGAGGTCGAGAGTTCAATCCTCTCTCACAGCACCATCCCTCCCTTACAAATCAAGCGCTTAAGTGATCGCTCCGGCCCTGCGCCTGCGTTACCCCAGCATTACCCGGCGGATTTCAGAGCCCGGTGAATCATTGACTACATGTTGTGGAAGTTGTCCAATGCACCGCAAGGTGCGGAGGCAACCCATTGGCAGAAGAGCGGTTTCACATTGCGGAGTGGTATGGACACCCATTCAAAGACCTAGGTGACTGGGACCGCGTTCGGCTGGCCGGGCATGACGTAGGCGGGTCGGCCATGTCGAAGGCAGAGCTGGCCCGGATGGTTGCCCTTGAGGAGAAGGACGCCCTCGGGACACTGAAACCCAAAGAGGCCGACCGGCTCAACGTCCTGCGCGACAAGCTGGCCCAGCAGCAGGCGGAGGAGCTGCCCTGCCCATTCCGCACCGACAGCCCACACCCGACCTGCACCAAGCCCGGCGGCGTCTGCTCAATCCGCATCTACCAAGAGGATGCCGGGACCATCGAGCCGATAGACGGGGAACGCGGGCGGCTGCGCGCTCTCTGCCCTTGGCGCTTCCATCAGGACGGCACGGCCTTCGACAAGATCGGTGAGAGCCTTCTTGCGGACCCATCGCCACTGCGCGCCGGTGAAGTGGGCTTCCTCGAATCAACCGGCAACCTCGACAGTGACCCGGGCGAGGACGTGGGCCGCATTGACATGATCCTTGTGAAGTCGAACGCGGCGGACGGCGCGCCGATGAACTGGGTGGCCGTAGAGGTGCAGGCCGTCTACTTCTCCGGCAAGAAGATGAGCATTGAGTTTGATCACCTCAAGCTGACGCAGGGCAAGCTGTCGATGGCCCAAGAGAAGCGCCGCCCGGACTACCGCAGCAGCGGGGTCAAGCGCCTGATGCCGCAGCTCTTGACCAAGGTGCCGACCCTCCGGCGGTGGGGCAAGAAGATGGCCGTGGTCGTTGACGCCCCGTTCTTCTACTCGATGGGAAAGATGGAGCGGGTCCCGCACCTCTCGAATGCGGACATTGTCTGGTTCCTCGTTGACTTCAAGCAGGCCGCACCCGGCGCACCGTTCCAGCTTGAGGTCATTGAGGAGTTTTACACCACGCTGGAGAGCGCCACCCTCGGGCTGACGGGTGGCGTCCCCGTGTCACAGGGCGAGTTTGAGGCGCGGATCACGGCGAAGGCCCAGAAATAGAAGTTGCCCAGTTAACCCCCTGTAAGGTAAGTCTGGGACAAAATGAGAACAAAAGCGGAGGCGAGCCCGATGACATACACGGCGATAGACTTGTTTTGCGGGGCTGGCGGCCTGTCCGCCGGGCTTGAGATGGCAGGCTTCACCGTGCTTGCGGGCAATGACCTCTTTGACGCGGCTGGCCGGACATTTGAGGCCACGCACCCGAGGGCGAAGTTTATCCCCGGGCCGATTGAGGAGCTTTCCGTTGAGCGCCTGATGGAGGTTACGGGGCTGCGCAAAGGCGAGCTGTCGGTTCTAGTCGGTGGCCCGCCCTGTCAGGCCTACTCTGTCTACAACCACCAGCGCGGGATGCACGACGCCCGGGCCTCTCTGTTCCGGGAATACCTGCGGATTGTCGATGGCCTGCGGCCCGAGTGGATCGTGATGGAGAACGTCACGGGCATCTACTCCATCGCCAACGGGGAAGCCGTCCGGGCAATCAAGGCGGAGTTTGCGGCCCTCGGGTATGCCGTGGAAGACGCGGTGCTGCGCGCAGAGGACTACGGGGTGCCACAGGAACGGCGGCGCGTCGTGTTCATCGGCAACCGCGTCGGTGCGCCCATCTCGCACCCGGAGCCCACACACGGGCCGGGCCGGGCGGACCCGTTCACCAAGATCAGAGACGCAATCGGGGACCTTCCCCCGCTCGACAATGGCGAGGACCCGGGCCGGGTTGCCTACGCTGACGGCAAGCCGACCAAATACCAGCGCCGGATGCGCGGCAACGCGACCACCGTGGGCAATCACGCGGCCCCGAGGCTGGGCAAGGTCAATATGGACCGGCTGCCCTTCATCCCGCCCGGCGGGAGCTGGCGTGACATTCCGCATGACCTGCTGCCCGAGGGCATGAAGCGGGCCAAGCGGTCGGACCATACCAAGCGATACGGGCGCATGACATGGGACGGGCTTTCCTGCACCGTCCTGACTAAGTGCGACATCCACTGGGGGGCCTACATCCACCCGGATCAGGACCGCGCCATATCGGTGCGCGAGGCCGCGCGGCTGCAAGCTTTCCCTGACTGGTTTGAGTTTGCCGGGTCGAAGACAGAACAGTATGTGCAGGTCGGCAACGCGGTCCCGCCCCTCTTGGGCAAGGCCGTTGGCGACCACCTGATGCGGCTCATGGCTGCTAAGGGCGAGGCTGCCGCCTGACCCCGTCGCACTAATCCCCGCCAATTCAGCGCCCGATTGGCGCGACCGACACAAGGCGCGCGACATGAGACTTCTCCAACCTCTGGCCGATGGGGCCGGATGGAAAAGGAGAAGATACGTGGATGGCGATGACATGACCTACACTGCCACGGACATGGCCGCTTTGGGCGATGAGCTTGTGGCGGCGTCCGAAGAAATCCGGGGGCTGGACTGCCCCGGTAACATCTATGCCGATATTCCGGCTATGGTCCTCACAGACCTCGCAGCAATGACGGTCAGACAGTGGACGGGGGAGTATCGGCACATGGAGCGCAGCGAACTCCTCACCGTCATGTGCGGCGCGCTGGCCTACATGTTCGACTGGTTCAAGGGAGAGGCTAACGATGTGGAGCTGTCGCGCCTCCGCGACCTGACCCGGGCGCTTGACGCGATGACCCGGGAGGAGCACCGCCCCCGCTTCGCCAAGCGCTAAAGTATCACCCGGAAAGGGCCGCGCCGGACTATCGCCGCGCGGCCCTGTCGCCGTGGGTCCAAGGGAGGCCAGCACGGCCACCGCTGAAAGCGGTCCCTAAAAGGGTCAATGCAGGACGCGCCTGCGCAAATTCAGCCAACCCAGATCAGTCGTAGCGCAGAACCATCCGAAGGCGCGGACCACCTTGTGGTCGTGCTGGCGGATCAGGTGCGGCGTGGCGGCATCGGGATCGCGCACGGCATCGACCCAAACCACGACCCGCCGGTCATTCACCGGCTGGCGCGACAGCATCCCGACCAAGGCCCCTAGGGGGCCGCGCGGCACACCGTAGAGCCGCGCGAAGCGTTCCACATCCGAGGGTTTGGGCCAGCCGTCAGGGTTGGCTTCCTCGGCCCAGGAGACCAGCGCCATATGGGCCTGACGAAGGCGGCGCGGGAACAGGGTCGAGTATGCCTCTGCGATCCGCCGCGACCAGACCATATCCATCACCCCGCCTCCACCGCCGCGCCCGCTTTCTTCGCCGCGTCCCGGTCGGCCAGTGCCGACGCGATCCGGGCCGTTGCTTTGCGGCGGCCAGACGCAAATTCACGGTCGGCATTCAGGGCGCGCTGGTGCGCCTGTTTCACCGCCGCGATTGCGGCCCGGGCCTGCCGCACATCGTCTCCGATCAGGCGTTCAGCCAGTTCATGCGGCGACACGATCCGCTGCTTCACTGGCGTCCGGTCCAGAAGGGACGCGACACTGGCCCCCAGAACCCGATCCAGCGTGGCGGCGGCCAGCGCAGCTGCCGTGCGCAACTCCGCCGGGCCAGCCCCCGAAAGCTGCGCCATATGGTTCGTGCGCTTGTCGCTGCCCATACCGGCGCGCGCCAAGGCGACCACAGGCGAAGCCCAGAGCACGTCCGAGGCGGACAGGCCCGAGGACAGCGCGTCGAGCTGGCGCAAGATCGCCCAGCGGTCATCGTCAGACGCAGCGCGAACATCGTTGCGGGCCTTCGCGGCCATCTTCGTTCCGGCGTTCTGGGCGTCGAGCTTGCCGAACCCCGCGCGGCGCGCACTGTCGGCGGCGTCCTGCGCCTGCTTCAAGATCGCGGCCTCAAGCCGGTCGATCATAGCCCGGTGCTTCTCTTCAAGCCGGGTCGCGGTGGCGAGGGCCTCGGCCAGTTCGGGCAGGCCATAGAGCGTCCCGGCGGCAGGCAAAGTCGGGGGAGTGTCGTCGGGGGAAAGCGTTGCGGTCATCGGTCGGTCCTCTCAAATTTGGGGGCCGACGCGCTGCCACTGCGCTGTCAGGGTCGCCACTGCCCCGGATGCGCAACTATAGCGCGAGCGCATGGGGCGGCAGAGCGGTAATCGTTGTTGCCTTCAGGCGAGGGCTATCGTGCATGCGCAATCGCTGCAGCGAGCACTTCGCAGGTCATTGCGCTCACGCTTCAAGGTGTTACAAATAAATGAACACTCGTCCCTCAGGTGAACCGAGATTGCCTCGAATAATTGATCGAGGCCGTGTGTGGAAGCGTCAACTCAGTGAGGATTCCCGATTGAGACTTAAGGCGATCACTGTCGACAATTTCAAAGCTATCAAAAGTGCCAAGGTAGAACTTGCCGACGTTACCATTCTTGTTGGTCAAAATAGTTCAGGAAAGTCCTCGTTTCTTCAAGCTCTTCATTGGGCTTGTCGATGCGTGGCAGATGTCAAGATCCAAAACAACCAAGCGCGGAGTGTAGCCGTCCAATCACTGGATTATTTTCCCACACTGGATGCCAAGGTAGTTGGTCACAATCAAGAACTTCGTGAAGGACGGGGCGATCAAGGCGATATTTCCGTTTTTGTCACTCTTGATTTCATAGACGACGACCAAGAGGATTCGGGAACTATCCCGATTAAACGAGGCCGAAACGATGCCATTCAGATCGACTTGCGGCAAAAAAAGAAATTGCCTCAAAATCTGTACACCCTTTTATCAAATAGAATTAAACCATTTACAGCATATATTCCTGGACTAGCTGGCATTCCATCCGACGAAGAAAAAAAGAGCCGACAACCAGTATTCAGAAGTGCCGCAAGTGGCGATGCCAATAGCGTACTGCGCAACATTTTGCTGCTCATCAAAGATACAAGTGAAGATGATTTAAAGCTTTTGGAAAAGTGGGTTTCAAAAGTCCTCGGCCCAACAGAACTCGATGTTACGTTTGAGGAAGGCGACCATTTCAGTATTCAGGCTCTGATAAATACAGAAAACATGGACGCGGCTTGTTGGTCGCCACTTGAGTTGGCCGGGACAGGCGTTCTCCAAGTCATCCAGATTTTCTCATATTTGATACTTTTTCGGCCATCAGCATTGTTGATCGACGAACCAGACGCACACCTGCACCCAGACAGGCAGGAAAAGCTCATAAGAGCTATCGAGGAAGCTTCGGTGGATTTCTCTACCCAAGTAATTCTCACGACACATAGCCCACATGTAATTCGCACCGCATCTAGCAAGGTAAAAATGGCGTGGTTGGCCGATGGTGGTGTCGCAACAGACGACAAGGTTATCCGCGAGAAGATGGGATGGGGGTTGCTGGACAAGTCTATTCTAATCATAACGGAGGATCAAAACACGCCGCTCTTGCAAGCGATAGTGGATCAGTGGCCAGACCACAGCAAACGAACAGCAATTTGGCCAGTCTTCGGTAGCGAAAACCTTCCCACGGCGGATGGTGCAAGTTCTCTGAAAGCGATGCTAGGCATATCAAAACTTGTTGTGCATCGAGACGGTGACTTCATGATTTCCGCCGAAAAAGAAACTCTCAGGAAAAAATTTGCAGGTAGTGGTTGTAGCCTATGGATAACCGAACCATCAGACATAGAAGGTTATTTGTGTACCCGTGAGCACTTGATTGCTTGTCTTGACATCACGGAAGACGAAGCAGAAGACTTCCTGGCCGAAGCGTGGAAAAAATCCTCTGATCCTAAAGCGTTTCAATCAAAACGCTCACCAATTAATAAGAATGAGAAGTTCTATGCGGGCGGTTCCGGTACGCCATCTCTGGACGACGCGAAAAAAGAGCTTGATTACCACTATGCTGGCACCGTGAAAGGCAAAAAGCTCTTTAAACAACTGAAATCTCTTCTGCATATCGAAGTGGACGCGACGCCGAAACAATTGTTGCGTCTCGAAACGGAAGGGACTGTTGCTGCCGATTTGAAAGCCATCTTGGACGCAAAAGAATAAGGCCTTCTGTCGCCTAATCCCCCCGCTTAGTCTCCGGGTCCAGCACCGCCTCGATAGTGCGCTGGCCGGGGATGCGCTCCACGGTATCGGGCCGCTGGGGGCTGTCGTATAGGCCAGCCTGCCGCTGGGCTTCAAGGAACTCCTCCATCGTCATCTTATTCGGCACAACCAGAACGCCGCCGGTGTCGATGTTCACGCTAACCCCGACCTGCTCACCCTCGCGGTATCCATGGCGGGTCTTCAACAGAAACATCGCCGGGACATACTGGCCCGCCATTGCCAGATCATGCAGGACACCCACGAGCTTGTCGTGTTCCGTCGCGCGGCCCCGGTCGATGGCCTCCTGCACAGCAGGATCTCGCCGCTTCGCAGCGCGGAAGGCATCCTTGCCCATCCGTAGGGCTTTGGCCATCGTCGCCTCGGCAACGCCGCGCGCGGCCAGCTCCTCCACGATCTTCAATCCGCGCTTGCCGACGCGATAGGCCGGACCTCCGGGGGTGCCGTCCGACACGCGGCGCGCCACCGCGTCAAACCTGTCTTCATCCATCTGCCATCTCCTTGTCGAACGCTTGGCAAACCCGCTGGCTCAGGCCCTTGCCGCATTTCAGGTTGCGCGCGATCCGGTCCATTCCCATCCCGTCCGCGCGCAGGGCGCGGATCGCGTCGATCAGCGCTTCAGAGGCCGGGGCGCGACCGATCTGCTTGCCGCGCGCTCGGGCGCGGGCCATCCCGGCTTTCGTGCGCTCCACGATCATCGCCCGCTCGAACTCTGCAAACACGCCCGACATTTGCAGGAGCGCCCGGCCAGCCGGGGTCGAGGTGTCGAGCGCCTGCTGTTCCAGAAAGAGGTCGCAGCCAACGCTGCGCAGCGTCTCGAATAGGTCCACCAGATCGCGCAGGGATCGCCCGAGGCGCGATACATCCCACGCCATCACCACGTCGAACCGGCGGCGTGCGGCGTCCTTCACCATCGCGTCCAGCCCGGGCCGCGCGCGGCTGGCGCCGGATGCCGTCTCGACATATTCGCACACAACCGCCCAGCCCGCGCGCTCTGCCACCTCTCGCAAGCGGATAAGCTGGTTCTCGGGCGTCTGTTCGCCGGTCGATACCCGGGCGTAGATCGCGGCGCGGCGCGGAGGTGCTTTCGGACAGTCCATTGTTGTTGCTCCATTTCTTAGCTCAACCATAGGTAGAACATACCGCGAACACAGTTGGACCGTCTATCCGAAAGCACCCTGTGCCGGTCGCTCCGGGGGTGGCCTTCGCGGCGGGGATAAACGCCTGCGAATTTGGGCTTTCAGGCGGCCAGATCGCGCGACCCTTGCGGGGTGGCGATTGCCCAGCAAGATCAGGCAAAGGGGATCGGCGCGGCGGATCGCGGATCGTGTGGCGCGGCCAACGGGATCAGGCGCGGCCTTTTAGGAGGGGCGCAAAACGCGGGTTTCGGTGTTTTCGACAGCTACCTTTTCTGCGGCGCACAGCGCGCGGCTCAGTGTTTCTCCAATGGGTCATTCACCCATCTCAGGGCATTCAGGGTTTTCAGGGTTTCTTTCCCCCCGGCGCGGAGGATTCACACAAGGGAACAGTAAAGGCCGGTATCCGTAAGGAACGCAGACGGGCGGAGCCCCCCGGATACGGTTGGAACGGCCCGCCGCGCGCGGCTGGGGGGAGAGAAGCCCCGAAAGCCCCGGATGCCCGGCGGCCACCATTCCGCCACCTTCACAAGCCGGTATGCGAGGGCGTTGTTCTCCCCTTTGAAGGCCACGATCTTCCGGCCACGCACGATCCGGCCCTTCACCCGCTTCAGATACGACGCCACCGCCTTCGGGCTTGCGCCCCTCGGGCAGGCCGCATCAAGCGCCAGCATCAGCCCATCGCGCCCGGGGCCACCTGCGGCCTCCTCGCCCGCACGCCGGACCAGCTCGCCCGCCGTCACCACCGCGCCGATGTCAATCATCTGCTCCCATGCCTCGATCAGGCTCGAAAGCTCCTCGCGGACTGAATCGACAGCTGCCACATCGGCCTGCGTGTCGTGTGGGTCGGGCTCGCCCGCCCATACCAGCGCGCCGCGCACGAGGTTGGACCAGTCCTCGAAGCCACCGAACGGAGTCAGCTTTTCCAGCCCGGGGCGTCCGGCCACGATGAATGCGCGCAGGACGGTCAGCGCCGCCGGAACCAGCTCATGCCGCCGCCTCGGCACCTCCAACTTGAGGTCGACGTCAAACTTCCGCTCGGCGGGCCGCTCTACCCCTGCGTCCATGGTGCACAGGATCGCGCGGCGGCTCATGTCCTCGCGGAACTCAAGGTTGTTGCCGTTCACCAGCCAGAGGGTCCGCGTCGATACGTGGCCCTGGTCGTTGCCGCCCAGCATCCGGTCCTGCCACGTCTCCTGCGTCAGGATCGAACACATGCGCGCGCCTCCCATCGGGCGGTCCACGTTGTCGATCACCACCACGGGATCGCTCTGCATCAAGACCGACATGAGGCGCTTGCGCTCCTCCTCCCCGTCCCCGTCGCCCGACTGGTTCAGCACGGTGGCGGCACGGCCCATCGCCAGCAGCGCCACTGCGTCGGTCAGCAGGCTCTTTCCGGTCCCCATGGTCGGGGCCGTGAAACCGTGCATCGGAGCCGTGCGCAGGGACCGGCGACACACCGCCGTCAGCATCGCGGACAGGGCCACAGAGCGCGACGGCGAGCGCCCGTCACCGTCCTCCACGAACGGGAAGCCTTCGATGATCCACTTTAGCTTTGCCAGCGCCGCAACCGCATCTTCTTGCGTCGGCGCATCAGGAACGGCGTCGAAGGTCGCGCCGCCGGTGCCCAATATCAGGCCCGAGGCTGCGTCATACCCCTCCTGCGCCAGCACGGTCCCATCGGCCCGGAGCGTCGGGCATTCCACGATGCCGCGCAGCACCGGGAGCCGCCCGCCGCCCTCGCGCACCCGCTGGATGTAGGCCAGCGACAGTGAAACCGGCGGGCCAACGGGCTTGTCCTTGGTCCCATCCTCTGTCTCGACTACCTTCACGAAGTTGGCCACGCGGGTCATCAGGTCCCGCAGGCTGTGGGGCTGCACGTCGCGGACGACAAGCGCCCCCTCCTGCCGCACCACGTCGCCATCAAGCTCGGACACGTCGAGCCTGACGGCCCGGACCAGCCGCCCCATCTGCTGGTAGACTGGCAGCCCGGCGGCCATCATCGCGGCCTCCGCCGCGTCCTGCGTCTCGTGCAGCCGGTTCTCAGACATTTCCACCCGGGTCCGCCCGTCCTCGCGACCGGCCATGCCCAGCCAGAGCCGGAAACGCTTGCCGACAGCCTCGGGCAGGTTTAGCATCTCGACCACGCGCGGGATGCCCGTTGCCGCCTCGCCTGCCTCGACCTTGGCGGCGGTCTGGCCTGCCTTGCGGCGCTTGCCCGCCTCCTCGTCGCCTGCGGCCCCGGCCACCGCGACAATGCACCTGTCCGCGTCGTCAGGCCCGAGGCCCGCCGCCAGCAATGCGCCCGCAAGAGCCATACAGAAGTCATCGCGCGAGCCCTGCGCAGGGTAGAAGCGCGCCACCACCGAGAGGAACGCCAGCAGGCCCGCCGACGAAAGCACAAGTCCGGCCTCCCAGCGCGGCGGCGTCCGGTCGTTTTCCCACGCCACCGCCTCCCCCTCGGGATGGACGGACGGCGGGGCCATCGTGTGCCCGTTCGCCCGGACCTCAAGGACGCACACGGCGTGTTCCTCCGGCAAGCCCTCGGTGCCCTTCAACTCGGGAATGTCGTATTTCTTGATGCCCTTTAATTCCGGGCAGAGGACCAGACGGTGCGAGCCCGCCGCGCTGAACCGCCCAAACCGGGCGAGCGCAAACAGGTTGAGGTCGGCAAGCGCGCGCGCCTCCGGCCAGTCAAGGTCGAAATCCACAAGCCCGCCGTGGTCCGGCCCGAGCCGGAGCCCGAGGTTGTAGCCGCCATGGTCTATCAGCAGCGCCGCGTTGTCGGCGGTGATGGTGTTGTCGTCATGCTTGCCCAGCGGCTTCTTTGCCTTGGGGCCAAGGCGGATCGGCGTCATGCCCCGCGCAAGGTAGCCCTGCGCGGCTTCCAACAAGTCTTTCTGGTCGGTCGTGGAGGAATTTCCGGCTATACTCGTGGCATCAGGGTTTTGATGACGGGTCCTGTCCTCGCCCCCGGTCTGCTGTCCCGCGCCGGGGGCGCTACTTTCTTCACCCTTCATCCCGTTGTCCTCGCCTCAGCTCGGGCGGCAACCCAGTCGCTGACCTCGCGTTCGAGCCACGCGACCTTGTTGGCGCAGAGGCGGAGCTGGCGGGGAAAGTCCCCCTGCCGGATCAGCTTGTAGATGGTGGGCTTGGAGAGGCGGGTGCGCACGGCAACCTCCTCAATCGTAAGCAGTGTGTCTGCGTCTGGCATGGTCTTTATCCCCGGATATGGCGTCATCTGGGGAGAGACTACGGGGGCCTAGACCGTAGGTCGGTCGCGCCAATCGGGGGTGGAAACGCCCGACATTAGCGCGACCGCGCTCGATGAAGCTGGTCAACTTGGCGCCAGCAATCATGCAACAGACGGCGCTTTGCGTCCGGCCACTTCATCATGCGGTAGTGTTCGGGGATTGCCCGCAAGACACCGGCGGCGACAAATCGCACAGTCGGTGTGGGGCGCATGGGCCGTTCCCCCGGATGCTGTCGGCCATCGGTAGTGTAGAGCCTGCCCGGCTGGACCGTCCCGCCTTGGTTCTTCCAAACCTGCATCAAAGTCTGGACCGCCTCTCGCAATCCGGGGAAATCCGGCGGGTTGCCCTCACGCCCCTTCGCGTTCTCGACAATCATCTGCGCTGCCGCGCCAACGTCGATTGCCAGCGTGTCCGGTATCTCTCCGACCTCCGCTGACAGGACACGGTTGAATTCGTCACGCTCGGCAGGCGTCATGTATGACCAGATCGCCGCAATCTTCGCGGCTGGCCCGGCGGCGGTCGCGGGCGCGATTGCATCGTCACCGAACGTGGCGGCTGCGATACGCTCCCATTCCGGGATGTCAGCAATGGCGTGGAACGCCTGCCGGGCCTTCATCACGTCCGCCTTGGTCAGCCTCGGTTTCACACCCATTCCTGCCCCCATGCGTCCAGCGCGGCCCGCTTCTCCGGCAGGTAGCTGTATCGGTTGTAGGTCCCCGCCACGCCTTCAATCGCATGGCCCAGGACGCGCTCTATGTGTTCCTGCGCCACCCCGAGGCGCGCCATGTGCGTTGCGGCGGAGCGGCGGAGGTCGTGCAGCGTCCAGCCCTCCACCTCGGACAGCTTGTCCAGCCGGGCCTTGGCCTTAGAGAAGCCCGAGACGGGCCGCTTGCCCGCCGTGGTGGACAGCATGAAGTTCCCGCTGTTCCACTTGGGCAGGCCCTCGACAACGGCCAACGCGGGCGCGGAAAGCGGCACCACCTGCGGGCGGTCAGTCTTGTAGTGGCTGGCCGGGACCTCGAATGCCTGCTGGTCGGGCAGCAGCCACCCGCGCTCAAGGTTGGCGACCTCCGCCCGGCGCTGCGCCGTCAGGATCAGCAGCTGCACCATAGGCCCGAATGGGTATCCCATCTTGCCCGCCGCCGCCCAGACGGCGCGCAGCTCGTCCATCGACAGCACCCGCTCGCGCGGCGTGTATCCCAGCTCGGGGCGGCGCATCCCGGCCACCGGGCTCGCGGCCAACAGGCCTCTGTCTACCGCCCAGTTGAACAGCTTAGTGATGTGCTTGCGGACCTCGCGCGCCGCGCCGGTCCCGTGGTCCATCGCAATGTCGTCCAGCAGCTCGTGCGCCGCCGCCCGGTCAATCTGGTCGATGGGCCTGCCACGCCACGCCGGGACCGCGTAGGTGTCCAGCAGCCGCTCGGTGTCGCGCCACTTAACGGTGTGGGCCTTCGCGTGAAGCTCGATGAAGCGGGCGCAGATGGCCTCGAACACCCGCTCACCCTTCTGGCGCATCTCATCTTTGCGCTTGTCCGCCGGATCGTCGCCCCGGTCGGCAAGGTCGATTGCGGCCCGCGCCCTCTCACGCGCCGCCTTGAGGTCGATCAGGGGATAGGCCCCGAGGGTCATCCGGCGCAGCGGCCCCCTGTTGCCCTCACGCCCCCGGCCCGCGACCCGATACATCACCGACCAGCTCTTTTTGCCGCGCTCGGTCACGCGCAGGGCGAGCCCCGGCGTCAGCGTGTCGAACACCTCAAGCCGCCGCCCCGCCTCTGGTGCGATCTTGGACACGGCCATCTCAGTCAGCTTCTTCTTCATATGCGGCTCCGGGGTAACGCTCGGGTAACGGATCAGCGGGCTATTCGGCTTTACGGGCCGATACCACCGGAGCCGACTATAGCGCCCAAGAAACTGCAAATAAAGGGGTTTAGGCTATTCGCGGAGCCCGCCAGATACCGTGGGAAACTGGAGGCCCGCCCCTTGGTAAGGGAGAGGTCGAGAGTTCAATTCTCTCCAGCAGCACCATTTCGCTGCCTGCGACAATGCGGAATGGTGCCGTCTCTCAAACAGTGCGATTTTGTCCCCGACGTCTCGATTGGGCGGTATTCGGACCTCTTGCAGAGATCGACACCGCACCCACGGCTTTTCATGTCAACTGACAAGATCACCGTCCAACAGATTGACGTCAGGTTATAAACCCCGTTTCAACTGCATACGCCGCTTTACGCGATTTTTGGCGCGCGCTGGATGGTAACGCTCGCCCCGGCAGGCTTGGCGAAATCCACAGGCGCTTCACCCGCTAACCCGCATGGGCGCAGGGCCTAATCGAAACGCCCCACAGCCCGGCACCTGCGCATTGCCAGACGCTGTCCAGCCTTAACGCCATGTCGGATGGCCACATCGCCTGAGATCCCGTGGATAGATCAGTTTTCCACAACAAACATTCAATATTTGGCCGAAATGTCGGGCCTAATGATGGAAAAATGCAATAATTTCCGCCAACCACCAATCGTTAGTCCGCTCCGGTATACGGGCAAAACCAGACGCAAACCGTTGTAAAACCCGGTCATTTCATCTTGCACAGCAGAGCGGCCGCAAACCCGGTTCGAACCTGCAAAATCGCCCGGATCACCGCCAAAATCAGCCGGGGCTTTCTGCATCTTCCGTAGGGCTTGCCAATGCCCCGCCCTAGGGCCTATCCGACTGTCCGGGGCCATCGGCCCGCGCCTCTTGGAACGGATCGCCGTGCTCCTCTATCGCCTCCTCCTTAGTCTGTTTGCCGCCTACACGCTGGCCCGGACCGCCGCACGGGACGGGGCGGTCGCGGCCCGCAAGCGCCTGTCCCCCGGCCCCGCGCCAGTGGGCCGGTTTGTCTGGTTGCATGGAGCCTCGAACGGCGAGTTGGCCTCTGCGCGGCCAATTCTGGAACGGCTGGTCGCGGCGCGCCCCGATCTTCACTGGCTGGTCACCGCCAACACGCAGACCGGCGTCGCCCTTGTGGCAAGCTGGGAGCTGCCCCGTGTCGCGGCGCGCCTTGCCCCGCTGGACCTGCATTATCCGACCACGCGTCTGATGCGCGACTGGCGCGTATGTGCCCATATCACGCTGGAATCCGAGCTTTGGCCCAACCGCTTTCTCACCTGCCCCGGTCCGGTTCTGCTGCTGGGCGCGCGGATGACCGAAGGCACCGCCCGCACATGGGGCCGGTTTCCGCAACTGGCGCGCAGGGTCCTGTCGCGTGTCAGCTTTGCCTCGGCGCAAGACAGCGGGTCCGCCGGTCGGCTGGCCGCATTGGGCCTGCCGTCTGCGGCACGCGGGCCGGTTACAGATCTCAAGGCCTTCTTTACCGCGCCACCGCCCCCCGCCGATCCCATGCTCGACGCCGCCTTTGCCAGAGCACGGACATGGCTTGCGGCCTCAACCCACGAAGGTGACGACACTATCGCGCTGACCGCCCATGCCCTTTGCCTGAAACAGAGCCCTGATCTGCGCCTGATTCTTGCGCCCCGTCACGCGCGCCGTGCTGACGCAATCGCCGCCGAGGCCGCGCAAATGGGTCTCACCTTGGCCCGGCGCAGCCTGGGCGAGGTGCCGGGCACCGCTCAGGTCTATATGGCGGACACGATGGGAGAGATGCCGCTGTGGTATGCCCGCGCGGGTCGGGTGTTCATTGGCGGCACCCTCAGCGACCGGGGCGGGCACACGCCCTATGAGCCCGCCGCCTTTGGCGCAGCACTCTTGCACGGCCCCGATACCCGCAACTTTGCCGCCGCCTACGCCCGTCTTGCGGCCGCACAGGCAAGCATTGAAATCCGCACCGCCGAGGATCTGGCACAGGCGCTTTCTTCCCTTGAGGCAGGCGACGCGCAAGAGGCCGCCGGGGAACAGGCGGCGGCGGCCCTGCGGCAGGACACAAGCCTCGACACGCTTGCCTTGGCCCTCCTTGACCACCTGCCCGCGCCCGAGCACGCTTGAACCGCCAGCGGTTTCCCTTATCTTTCCTGTAATTGCCATCCGGAGCCGGGACGTGATCCAGTACAGCCTCAAATGCGCCGAAGGGCACCAGTTCGACAGCTGGTTCCAATCGGCCTCTGCCTACGACAAGCTGCGGGCCACCGGGCACGTCGCCTGCGCCGTGTGCGGCTCCGGCGAGGTGGAAAAGGCGCTTATGGCCCCTCGGGTCGGTCATGGCGATGCGGACAAGTCCAAGGATTTGACCACCCCCAAATCGCCCGCCGAACAGGCCCTGGCCCGGCTCAAGGCACATGTAGAGGCGAATTCGGACTACGTGGGCGGGCGCTTTGCCCAAGAGGCGCGGGCCATGCACGCGGGCGATGCACCGGAGCGGCCAATCTGGGGAGAGGCCAAACGGGAAGAGGCCAAGGCCCTGATCGACGACGGTATCCCGGTCGCGCCGCTGCCCTTTACGCCGACCCGCAAGAGCAACTGACCCATCCCGGAAGACGCGCCGAGAAACGCACCGGACGCAAACGGAAAGACCCGACATGCAGATCCTGATCACCGGCGCGAACCGTGGCATCGGTGCCGCCCTCGACAGCGCCCTTGTGGCGCGCGGCGATACCGTTCTGGGCACCGCCCGCGATCACCCCGAATACCTGCCGCTTGAGGTCACTGACCCCGCCTCGCAGGCGGCACTGGCACAACGGCTGGAAGGGCAGCCGATTGATGCGCTGATCTGCAATGCCGGCGTTTACCTCGACAAGGGCCAGAATTTGGCAGACGGCTACCCCGCCCAGATGTGGGCGGACACTTTTGCGGTGAACGTCACCGGGGTCTTTTTGACGGTG
Organism: Antarctobacter sp.; assembly: GCF_048262615.1. Lineage (GTDB taxonomy): Bacteria > Pseudomonadota > Alphaproteobacteria > Rhodobacterales > Rhodobacteraceae > Antarctobacter. The sequence continues at coordinate 23,272 of NZ_JBLXFB010000004.1, read as the reverse complement.
CAGGCGCTGTTGCCCAATCTGCAACTGTCCGACATCCCGCGCATCGCCATCATTTCCTCGCAAATGGCCTCAAGCACCCGCGCACCCGGCGGCAGCTATATCTACCGCGCGTCCAAGGCGGCGGCGCTGAACCTCGGGCGCAATCTGGCCGCGGACCTGAAACCGCTGGGCATCGCTGTGGGCATCTATCACCCCGGCTGGGTGCGCACGGATATGGGCGGCACCGCCGCCGAGATCAGCGTTGATGAGGCGGCGCGGGGGCTGACCGACCGCATCGACGCGCTGTCGATCGAAACCACCGGCTGTTTCGAGACCTGGGATGGCCGTGCGCACCCCTACTGACCTCCCCTCCCGCCCAGAGGATTTCCCCAAGGCCTTCATCGCCGCATGGGATCAACGTGACGGCGACGCCATTGCCGCGCTCTTTACCGAAGACGCGGATTTCGTGAACGTGACCGGCCTTTGGTGGCATGGACGTGAGGCAATCGCCAAACCCCATGACTACGCGTTGAAAAGCTTCTTTTCGCGGTCCACGCTTCGGGCCGGTCGCACCGAGGTGCGCCACCTGTCACCGGACATTGCGGTGGTGCGATGCCGATTCACTCTGTCGGGCCAGATCGCGCCGGACGGAACGGATGCAGGCGACCGTCGCACAATCCTGACCTTTGTGGTCCAACGGCAGGCGGATGGGTGGCGCGCGGTCAGCGCCCAGAACACCGATGTCGTCCCCGGCAAGGAAACCCATGTGAACACGGGCGGCCTAAATGCGGTCGATTACCGCGAACGCCCGTCTGGCCCCGACGATTAGCCCCCTAGCCCAGTCGCGCGATCACCCCCTCTGCCCAGCGGTCGCCCGAAGCGCCGAAACAATCGTGCAACGAATCCGCCGCCACAACGCTGCCAAGTGCCAGTCGACCCAAAAGACAAAGCCCCGGTTTGATCTGGCCGTCAGTACCGATCAACTGCCCATCCTCCACAGTGTCCGCGGCCAGTCCATCGGCAATCGGGCTTAACCACCCCTCGGCCACAAGACCCGCCACAAGGGACTGGGTCACCGACGACAGGTCGGGAGAGGGCAGAACCGCATCGACCATCACCGACGCGGCCTCGGACCGGGGGCCGCATTCAAGGGTCCAGCCCGCCTCTGTCATCTGGATGTCTGGATCGGCGGCAAGCGCCAGATCGACCAATCCGGCGTCGATCAGGGCCGCCAGTTCAAGGCTGGATGACAATGGCGGCCCGTAGGAATAGCGTTTCAATCCTTCATCGAAGCCGACAATGACCTTGGCCGTGTCCGGCGGTGTTCGAGCGGCGTTAAACCCGGTCCGCAATGCATCCTGCCATTTGCGCCAGACCTGCCCAACCGTGTAGCCGATTGTCGGCGCGCTGGACCCGCATGCAATTGAAATGCCCAACCGCAGGGTCTCTTGCGGCCCTTCGCTTTCCTGTTCTCCCGGCGACGTCCATTCCGTATCCAGCCAGTCTGATACCACGTCACGTTCCTCAGCCGCGCCGCAGTCCCGCAGGATACGCGACACCACAGGCACCAGCGCGGCGGTCAGATGCGCTTGGGCCTGCCTTGGCGTGGCGCGCGCCGCCTTGGCTATGGCCCCGTCGAAGGAGGCGGTTTCCTCAGGCAACGGGTCGAACCGCGCATCAAGCGCCTCTGTTCCGGGTTTCGGATAGGGTGGCCGACCGTCCAGCGAAAAGGGCAAGATGCGCGCAGGCTCTTGCCCCGATGCAACGTAACGGCCTTGGTCAAATCGCCCGCCTTGCGCCGTTGTCAGCGCGCGCAAAACGTCAAAGGCCGACAAGGCAAGCCCACGGATGGCGACAGTTTTTCCGGCCCAGTCCGACGCCGCGGCAATCAACCGTTTCGCCGGATAGGCCTGCGCCAGTGCCCCCGCCGACTGTCCGGTGTGGTCTTGCCAGTCGGCCAGTTGATCGTCCGGGGTGACCTCTGGCTGTCCGACGGTCAACAGAACCTCGGCATAGGGGCCGCGCAATTGGCCATCCACCTGCAACATCCAGCCCTTGCTGTCACGGTGCAACGCCGCGACGTGGTGTGTTGATCGGGACACCTTCAGGATGCCAAGGTCCATCAGGTCGGCAAGCCGCGCCTCCAGATAACGGCCCAGATCGGCGCGCGTCGGGAAAGTGTCCGGACCGGGCGCGTCTGTCAGCCAGTCGGCAAAGCTTCCACACCGCGAAAACGCCGGAGGGCGTATCGCGATATCGCGCATCGGAATGTTCAAAAGGCAAATCGGGCTTTCGTCCGGGTCGAAATTGGGGCCAGCGCCACAGGCCGGATAGGCATCGAAGACATCCACAGCCAATGGCGCGGCACCACCTTGCGACTTTGCGGCAAGCGATTCGAGCGCCCCCAGCCCGCGCGGACCCAATCCGATTACCGCAATCTTTGCGGTGGGTTCGCCTGTTTCCATCTTGGCGCTTTCCTTTTGGACAAATGCAACGCAGCCAATCGTTCATGATGCAGGTATCTTGCCCGTCGATTGCCGCAGATCCTGCACCGAAACCGCCCCGCTGTGCCGACCTTACCGGGCGTGTCACCGTTCGGATATCCCCACCGCGCGGACCGCCTGCCAAAGCGCCCTTGCGCAGGCTTGCAACGCAGCGTAAACGCCCACCGATCAAAAGGGGACCGTTCGATGCCCGTGCTCGTGATGAAATTCGGCGGCACCTCTGTCGCCACGCTGGACCGTATCCGCCGCGCCGCCAAGCGTGTGGGCGTTGAGGTGGCCAAGGGCTATGACGTCATTGTCATCGTGTCCGCCATGTCCGGCGAGACCAACAAGCTTGTGGGATATGTCGAGGAAACCTCGCCGCTGTTCGATGCGCGGGAATATGATGCCGTGGTATCGTCGGGCGAGAACGTGACCGCCGGTCTGATGGCGCTGACCTTGCAGGAAATGGATGTGCCCGCGCGCAGTTGGCAGGGCTGGCAGGTGCCGGTCAAGACCACCGGCGTTCACGCCAATGCCCGGATCGAGGACATTCCGACCGACAATATCTCTGCCAAGTTCGCGCAAGGCATGAAGGTCGCCGTGGTCGCGGGGTTTCAGGGCATTTCCCCCGAGGGCCGCATCACCACACTGGGCCGTGGCGGATCGGACACCACCGCCGTGGCCTTTGCCGCCGCCTTTGGCGCGGTCCGCTGTGATATCTATACGGACGTCGACGGCGTCTATACCACCGACCCGCGCATTTGCGAAAAGGCGCGCAAGCTGGACAAGATCGCTTTTGAAGAGATGCTTGAAATGGCCAGCCTCGGTGCCAAGGTGCTGCAAACCCGCTCTGTCGAGCTGGCGATGCGGTTCAAGGTGCCGCTGCGGGTGCTGTCGAGCTTCGAGGAAATGGATGACACGGCGGGAACGCTGGTCTGCGACGAGGAAGAGATCATGGAAAGCAATGTTGTGGCCGGTGTGGCCCATTCCCGCGACGAAGCCAAGATGACCCTTGTTTCGGTCGCCGACCGTCCCGGCATCGCCGCCGCGATCTTTACGCCGCTGGCAGAGGCCGGGGTGAATGTCGACATGATCGTGCAAAACATCTCGGAAGAGGGTCGTACCGACATGACCTTTTCCTGCCCCACAAATCAGGTGGCGCGCGCCGAAAAGGCGATGGAAGAGGCCAAGGCCAAGGGCGAGATCAATTTTCACGGCATCGTTGCCGATACCAATGTGGCCAAGGTTTCGGTCGTGGGCATCGGCATGCGCAGCCACACAGGTGTGGCGGCAAAGATGTTCAAGGTGCTGTCCAACGACGGCATCAACATCAAGGTGATCACCACCTCCGAGATCAAGATCTCGGTGCTGATCGAACGCAAGTACATGGAACTTGCCGTGCAGGCCCTGCACGACGCGTTTGAGCTCGACAAGGCCAGCTAACCCCGCAAGACCGGGGCGGCACGTCGTGCCCGGTTTCATGATTGCCGTTCTCTTGGTCAAGGCATCTAACCAATGCCCGGCCAATTGCGGTCGCTGCTTGATCAAAACGCAGGCGACACCCGCATAGCGGGAATTTTGCGCCTCCAAAGGTGAAAAGCGGTTTCCCTTGCCGGACCGAATGCTCTATTCCTTCGGATCGCATCCACCGGGGACGCGCGGGGGGCAAGCCCATGCCGACAAACACCGAATCGGAAAGCCGCAAGCTGCTTGGCCGTTTGCGCGACACGATGGCCGAAGAAGCCGCCGGTCAGGCGCGGCTGGACAAGATCACCCATCTGACCGCGGATTCGATGGGGACAGAGGTCTGCTCGATCTACCTGTTCCGCGATACCGAGACGCTGGAACTTTGCGCGTCGCAGGGTCTCAAGGCCGAGGCCGTCCACCAGACCCGCATGAAGATGGGCGAGGGCCTTGTTGGCCGCGTCGCCCGCACCGGCAAGACCATCAACAGCGCCGATGCCCCGAAAGAGCGCGGCTTTCGCTTTATGCCCGAAACTGGCGAAGAGATTTATTCCAGCTTTCTCGGCGTGCCGATCCAGCGGCTTGGCTCCAAGCTGGGGGTGCTGGTGGTTCAGTCGAAACAGGCGCGCCAGTTCACCGCCGATGAGGTTTACGCGCTCGAAGTGGTGGCCATGGTGCTCGCCGAGATGAGCGAGCTTGGCGCTTTTGTCGGCGAAGGCGCGGCACTGAAGGCGCGGCACACCCAGTCGATGCTGTTCCGGGGCGGCACCGGACAGGAAGGCAGCGCCATGGGCAACGTCTGGCTGCACGAACCGCGCGTCGTGGTGACAAATCCGGTGGCCGACGACCCGGACAAAGAACTGCACCGCCTGCACGAAGCTGTCGAAACGCTGCGCATCAGCGTCGATGAGATGCTGGCCGGGGCCTCGATGGGCACCTCTGGCGATACCGATCAGGTTCAGGTTCTCGAAGCGTACCGCATGTTCGCCAATTCCAAAGGCTGGATGCGCCGGATGGAAGAGGACATTGGCCGGGGCCTGTCGGCCGAGGCAGCGGTGGAAAAGGAACAAAGCACGGCCCGCGCGCGCATGAGTCAGGTCAACGACACCTACCTGCGCGACCGGCTGCACGACCTTGACGACCTGTCCAACCGCCTGTTGCGCATTCTCACCGGACAGGGCCGCCAGACAGGCGCGGAACTGCCCGAAAACCCGATCCTGATCGCCCGCAACATCGGTCCCGCCGAACTGCTGGAATACAACCGCAAGCTCAAGGGTGTGGTGCTGGAGGAAGGATCGGTCGGCAGCCACGCCGCGATTGTCGCCCGCGCGCTGGCCATTCCGCTGGTGATCCATGCCGAACGCATCACCAACGAGGCCCTGAACGGCGATCAGATCCTTGTCGATGGCGATCAGGGGGTGGTTCACCTGCGCCCCGATGAAACCGTGGTCAGCGCCTTTCGCGACAAGATGGAGATGCAGGCCAAGGCGCAGGAACGCTATGGCTCGATCCGCGAAACGCCCTGCGTCAGCGCCGACGGCGTGCGGATGCAACTGCTGATGAACGCGGGCCTGATGGCCGATCTGCCCTCGTTGCAGGATTCCGGGGCCGAGGGTGTCGGCCTGTTCCGCACCGAATTGCAGTTCCTGATCCGCAACCAGATGCCCAGACGGACCGAGCTGGCGGATCTTTATGCCCGCGTTCTGGACGCCGCCCAAGGCAAGCGCGTGATCTTCCGCACGCTCGACATCGGGTCGGACAAGGTCCTGCCCTACATGAAATCACTGGATGAGCCGAACCCGGCGCTTGGCTGGCGGGCGATCCGGGTAGCGCTGGACCGTCCCGGCGTGATGCGGATGCAGTTGCAGGCGCTTGTGCGCGCCGCAAATGGCCGCCCGCTGACGATCATGTTCCCCTTCATCGCGCAGTATGAGGAATACGCCCGTGCCCGCGACGAGGTGGACAAGGTGCTGGCCCGCGAACGCAAGCTGGGCCATCCGGTGCCGTCCAAGATGGAAGTGGGCACGATGCTGGAGACGCCCAGCCTTGCCTACGCCTCGCAGCGGTTCTTTGAAGAGGTGGAATTCCTGTCGATTGGCGGGAACGACCTCAAGCAGTTCTTCTTTGCCGCCGACCGTGAAAACGAAATGGTCCGCCGCCGTTACGACACGCTGAACGTGTCGTTTCTGAGTTTCATCGAGGACATCGTGGCGCGCTGCAAAAGCTCGGGCACCCCGTTGAGTTTCTGCGGTGAGGACGCCGGTCGCCCGATCGAGGCGCTGTGCCTTGCCGCCATCGGCCTGCGCTCGCTGTCGATGCGCCCTGCCTCTGTCGGACCGGTCAAAAGCCTGCTGATGCGCTATTCGCTCAAAGAGGTCCGCGACGTGATCGAAGAGGCCAAGCTGCGCGGTGAACAATCGGTGCGCCAGTCGGTCATGGACTACCTGCGCGACAATGCCTGAGCGCGCATTCTGACGGCAGCGTGAATTGACAGGCGGCCCCCCGTGCCAGAGCCTCCCCTCATCTTTGCCCGCGCCTGCGGGCTCTTTCGAAAGGCCCCCTATGAAAACCCGTCTCCTGACCACAGTCCTCGTGATTTCCGCAGCCGCCGCGCTGGCCCATGGGGGCGTGAAAAACCCGGATGTTCTCAAACGCATGGACTCGATGAAGGCGACAGGCGAGGCGATGAAAGTACTGGGCAACATGGCCAAGGGAATGGCCCCGTTCGACGCAGAGGCGGCGCGCGCCGCCGCGACCGAGGTCGCTGAACAGGCCGCCCTGACCCCTGTCCTCTTTGACACCCACGCAACCGATCCGAAATCCGAGGCAAAGGCGGTGATCTGGCAGGACTTCGAGGATTTCACCGCCAAGGCAGAGGAACTGGAAAGCGTCGCGCTTGACGTCTCGACCTCTCTCGACAGCGCCGAGGATCTTGGCCCGGCGCTGGCGGAATTGGGATCCGCTTGCAAGGCCTGTCACAGCGTTTACCGCAAATGACGCCGCCCTTTCGGATAGATCGCCGCGGCTTTCTTGCTGCCGGTCTGGCCGCTGCCGCGCTGCCGCGCGTGGCCGCAGGGGCCACGCCGATGGCGCTACGCGCCGAACCCGTGGTCGCCCAGATCCTCGACCCCGGTGACGGGGCCACCCCGATGCTGGGGTTCAACGGTTCGACACCGGGGCCGGAACTGCGGGTGGTCGAGGGCCAGCGCCTGAGCGTCGCGTTCGACAACCAACTGGCCGATCCGACAGCGGTTCACTGGCACGGCATCCGCATCGACAACGCCATGGACGGTGTGCCCGGCCTGACGCAGGACGCGGTGCCGCCGGGGGGCGGTTTTGGCTATGACTTTGTCGCGCCGGACGCGGGCACCTATTGGTATCACTCGCACCATCAAAGCTGGGAACAGGTGGCGCGCGGCCTGTACGGTCCGCTGATCGTGACAGAGACGACGCCGCCCGATGTAGACCGCGACATCACGGTGATCCTCGACGACTGGCGGCTGGAACAAAGCGGAGAGATGGCTGGCGGTTTTGGCAATATGCACGACTTTGCCCACGGCGGCCGGTTGGGGAACTTTGCCAAGGCGATCCTGTCACAGACCACCGTCAACACCGGCGAACGCATCCGCCTGCGCCTGATCAACACCGCGACCGCGCGGATTTTTCCCGTTGCCCTCGAAGGCATCGACGCCCGTATCGTCGCGCTGGATGGCCGCGCGTTGCCAGAGCCGCGCGCTTTGGATCAATTGCGGCTGGCCCCGGCGCAGCGGATTGACGTGATCGGCGATGTGACGGATGTGGTGCGCTTTCTCTTTCCGACACCGGAGCAGGCCTTCGAGATGGGCAAGCTGGCCCTCGGGACCGCCCCAGTCACGGCCAGACGTAGCGCGACCCAGCCCCTGCCCGCCGGACACCGCCCCACACCGGGCGCGCCACGCGCCCTGACCCTGCGGATGGAGGGCGGGGCCATGGGCGGTCGCCATGCGGGTGATGACATCTGGGCCTTCAACGGCATTTCCGGACTGCGCGACGCGCCCTTTGCGCGCTTTGAGCAAGGGGAAACCGCAAGGATCACCCTGATCAACGACACGGCCTTTCCGCATGGCATCCACCTGCACGGGCATCATTTCTATGAACTGGACGCGACGGGCACCCAAGGGGACCTGCGCGACACAACCCTGCTGATGGCCGGAGAGACGCGGGACATCCTGTGCGTCTTTGACAACCCCGGCAAATGGCTGCTGCATTGTCACATGCTGGGGCATCAGGCCTCTGGCATGAAAACATGGGTCGAGGTGGCATGAGAACGGCATTTGCCCTTGTGGCGCTCACCGTTGCCCCGGCATGGGCCGGGCACGAACTGGACACCCGCGATCTGGCCAACGGTCGGGCGCTATATGCGGACAACTGCGCCGCCTGCCACGGCGCCAACCTCGAAGGGCAACCGGACTGGCAAAGCCCCGGCCCGGACGGCGTGCTGCCCGCTCCGCCGCATGACGAAAACGGCCACACCTGGCACCACAGCAACGCGCAACTTTTCGATTACACGCAACTGGGCGGGGCCGAAGTGGTCAAGCGGCTGGGCGTCAAAGGGTTTACCAGCGGAATGCCCGGTTTTGGTGATGCCCTGAGCGACGATGATATCTGGGACATCCTCGCCTATATCCGCTCCACATGGCCGGAACGGGAACGCGACGTACAGGCCGGACGGAACCCGCCGCACGACTAGAGCACTGCGGGTCTGATTTGCGCCATCCCCCTGTCGCGTGTGCGTGTCAGCCAAATGACAACTGGCCGCGAACGGCCGCTTGGCAAAGACAAGGGTACGAAAAAACCCGGTCGCAGCCTTCGGCAAGCGACCGGGTTCAGGACTGTCTACACACATTCGCCCCTACCATTCTGGCCAGAGCGCCACCCGCACTTTCTGTGCGGGCAGATCCCCTGCCCCGTTGCTCTTGGCCGGGCCCGATACGGGACCGACACTCTCGTGGGGCGGGTGGTTTGCAACGAGGCTTTCCGCCCCGATGCGACTCAGATAGCACGGTTAAGCTTAATTCAGTGTTAACCGTGCTTTGACCATTTCCTCTTTCAACTCTCGCACCAGCACCTCACGCGGGATGCCAGAGCGGCGTGACAACGCCAGCAGGCCGAAATGCACCTGCGCCATCTGCTGATAATAGCTGGTATAGGCATAGTTGGTCGCCGCTCCTGCCACCGCACCCAGCACCGGAACGGTCTGGGTCGCCAGCTTTTGGCCCATGGCAATCGACAGCTTGGGCGCGATCCGGGCGATCAGGCTGTAGATCGTCGATCCCGTCACTGTCACCCGCGCCGCCAGAAAACCCATTTCCGCGCCGTCGTCCTCTTCCATCGGGCCTGCCACGGCGAAGACGCTCAGGCATTCGCGGGCAATCTCCGGGTCGCTCGGGTCGAACCCGTGATCCGCCGCAACGCCCTGAATGGCGCGCAACAGCACCGTCACCGTCACCGGCAGTTCCGCCAAAGCAGAGGGCAGCCCGGCCGATCCGCCCGCCGCCCCCATCGCTGTGGCGACCGCCGTGTTGAGCCAGTGTTTCTGGTCCGGCACCACCGAGCGCGACCGCTGCGCCGCATGCATGGCCGCCGTCAACGCGCGCCGGGTCGCCTCTTCCAGCCGGTCCTTGGCCGCGTCGGGCAGCCGTTCCAGCAGGTTGCCCGCATGGCCGCCAATCAGCGACAACACCTGCATCCCCAGTGAATCCGCCTCGCGATAGCGTTTGGCCAAGGCGGCGATTTCAGTCTGGTGCTGCACCACTGGCAGTTTTGTATCGGACACGCGGAAACCCTCCCTGATCCAGTCAAAGATGGGTTCTGACGGGCGCGCGATCAAGCTGCGCGCGTCACCTCACCCGTCACGCCGTCCCATGCACCGGGGGACAGCGGCAGGCCCAGAATGCGGTCCGGGTTGGTCGGCGGCGGCATCTCGACCCCCTCCAGCCGTTCAAATCCAAAGCGCCCGTAGTAGGGCGCATCGCCCACCAGCAGGATACGGGCATAGCCCTGCTCTGCCGCCCGCGCCGAGGTGTCGCGGATCAGCGCCGCGCCCAGCCCCTCGCCCTGCGCAATGGGGTGCACCGCCACCGGACCCAGTAACAAGGCATCATGCGTCCCCACCCGGACCGGCCAATAGCGAATCGCGCCGCCCAGCGTGCCCGCCTCATCCCGTGCCAATCGGCACAGCGCGGCAACCGGGGCCACGTCGTCGCGCAGGCGATACGACGACAGGGCAGAACGGCCCGGCGCAAAGGCCAGGTCGAACAGCGCCTCGACTTCCCACCAGTCGTCTGGCGTTTCCTGTGCAAGTGTGAACACTGCCCGACTGCCTCCAACCCACGTGCATTTCCGCGCAAGGCCGCGTATCACGCGCAAAACCCACGCGCAAACAGGAGCACGATCCTTGTTCTATCGCCCCGAAGACGGCCACGGCCTGCCTCACAACCCGTTCAATGCCATCGTGACCCCGCGGCCCATCGGCTGGATCTCGACCCGTGGCAGCGACGGCCACGACAATCTGGCCCCCTACAGCTTTTTCAACGCGGTCGCCTATTTCCCGCCGCAGGTGATGTTCTCCTCAACCAGCGCCAAGCCGGACCGGGGCGACACCAAGGACAGCGTCAGCCAGATTCGCGAGACCGGCGTCTTTTGTGTCAACATCGTGGAATACGCGATGAAAGACGTGATGAACCAGACGTCCGGCCCGTGGGACCGCGAGGTTGACGAGTTCGAACTTGCGGGCATCGAAAAGGCCGAGTGCGACACCATCAACTGCGCCCGCGTGGCCGCTGCACCCGCAAACCTCGAATGCAAGCTGACGCAGATCGTGCAACTGCCCGGTGAGGCGAATTTCGCCGTCTTCGGCGAGGTCACAGGTGTGCATATGCGCGATGACTGTATCGTGGACGGCATCTTTGACGTGCTGCGCTACAACCCGCTCAGCCGGATGGGCTATCGCGACTATACCGTGGTGCGCGAGAAGTTCAGCCTGAACCGACCGGGCGAGTAGCGTCGGGCGCGACAGGTGGGCGGGGTCATGTCTCCAAACGGAGGCGTGATCGCCCCCTCCCATTCCGGCCGTTTGGCCTGCCAAGGCATGCCTCCCATGCGTATTCTCATGTCGCTTGGCCCTCGAAATCGGCGGCATGATGTGGTATCGGACCGGCAAAGTAATGGAGGCACCGATGGACCAGCACCTTTGAACCCCTGACATTATCCAGCGTTCAAAGGAGGCATCATGCCTGTTCCATCCCCTCTGCCCGGGGCCGATACGGCCTATCCCATCATCCTGCCCGACGGCAGCCCGCATCGCGGCACCGTCTATCTGAAAAACGTGATCGACCATCCGCGCTTTGAGGTCGGCGATTTCACCTATGCCTCGGACTTTGATCCGCCAGAAGACTGGGCGACCCGGCTTGCCCCCTACCTGTTCCCCTTCAGTCAGGAGAAACTGACAATCGGCAAATATTGCCAGATCGCCCATGGCGTGCGTTTCATCGGCAGTTCCGCCAACCATGCAACCGACGGGATCAGCACCTTTCCATTCGCGGTCTTCGATCCCGACACGATGCTGGGCTATCAGCCTGACACACGAGACATGGTGATTGGCCATGATGTCTGGATTGGCTACGGCGCGATGATCCTGCCGGGGGCCCGCATCGGCAACGGTGTGATCGTCGGCGCGGGTGCCGTGGTGCGCGGCGCGGTCCCCGACTATGCCATCGTCACCGGCAACCCGGCTCAGGTGGTCAGGATGCGCTTTGCACCGGATGAGATTGCGGCGCTCACCGCGCTTGGCTGGTGGGACTGGCCGCCAGAGGCGGTCGCCGCCGCGCGTCCGGCCCTTGAGGCGGGCGACATTGCCGCGCTTCAGAAACACGCGCCCGCCTGAACGGTCCGACAAAGCAAAAAGGGCGTCCCGTGGGACGCCCTTGGAAACCCTTCACGGAGATTTGCATAATCGGGGGGGCCTCAGTGCCCGCCCAGAATGCCCGTCCGCACGTGATAATCCACCGCGATTTCGTAATCGGGGTCATCGTCGCTGTCGATCATCAGGTGCCCTGCCTTGTTCAGCAAACGGTGGCAATCGCGGCTCAGATGACGCAGCTTGATCTGTTTGCCCGCCGCCTCGTATTTGCCTGCCAGGGCTTCGATCGCCTGCAAGGCAGACTGGTCCACCACGCGGCTTTCCTTGAAGTCGACAATCACGGTATCGGGGTCATTCTCGATATCAAACAGCTCTCCAAACCCTTCGGAAGAGCCAAAGAACAGCGGGCCGCGGATCTCATAGACCTTGGCCCCCAGATCCGTGACCGACTCGCGCGTGTGGGCGTCGATGCGGCGCGCGTTGTTCCAAGCATAGGCCAGCGCGGAGACGATCACACCCACGACAACGGCAACGGCAAGGTCCTCCATCACCGTGACGACGGTCACCAGAAGGATCACAAAAGCATCCATCAGCGGCACTTTTGTCAGGATCGTCAGAGAGTTCCACGCAAAGGTGCCGATCACGACCATGAACATCACCCCGACCAGCGCCGCCAGCGGAATCAATTCGATCAGAGGGGAGGCGAAAAGGATGAAGATCAGCAGGAACAGCGCGGCCGCGATCCCGGCCACCCGCGTCCGCGCGCCGGATTTCACGTTGATCATCGACTGACCGATCATTGCGCAGCCGCCCATGCCGCCGAAAAACCCGGTCAGGACGTTCGCCGCGCCCTGTGCCAAACATTCCTGACTGGCACCGCCGCGCTTGCCGGTCATCTCGCCGACAAGGTTCAGCGTCAGCAGCGATTCAATCAGCCCGATTGCGGCAAGGATCACCGCATACGGCAGGATGATCTCAAGGGTTTCCAGATTGAACGGCACCGCCGGCAAATGAAAGGTCGGCAACCCGCCCTGGATCGAGGCAAGGTCGCCCACGCGCGGCACGTCCAGCCCAAAGCCGATCACCAGCGCCGCCACGATGAAAATACCGACCAGCGGCGCAGGCACCACTTTGCTGATCTTGGGCATCACCCAGATGATGACCATGGTCAGCGCCGTCAGGCCCAGCATCATGTATAGCGGCGTACCCGACAGCCATTCGCCGCCGCCAACACCGTGCCCGGTATTTTCCATTGTTCCCGGCACCTTGAACTGGCCCATCTGTGCCAGAAAGATCACGATGGCCAGCCCGTTCACAAAGCCTAGCATCACCGGATGCGGCACAAGGCGGATAAACTTGCCCCATTGCAGCGCGCCCGCGATCAACTGGAGCAGGCCCATCAGCACCACCGTGGCAAAGAGGTATTCCACCCCGTGCTGCGCCACCAGCGCCACCATGACAACGGCCAAGGCCCCGGTCGCCCCCGAGATCATTCCGGGACGCCCGCCAATCAGCGCCGTCACCAGACCAACGAGGAAAGCCGCGTAAAGCCCCACCAAGGGGTGAACTCCCGCCACAAAGGCAAAAGCCACCGCCTCGGGCACCAGCGCCAGTGCCACGGTCAAGCCAGCCAGCAGTTCGATCCGCCACCGGGCCGGTGTCAGCTTTTCGTCCGGCATCAGCGACAGATCGGGCAAAGCTAGGCGATTGGCGAAAGTCGCCAGAATGGCTTTTCTCATCGGGACGGTCCTCATGTTCGCGCAAACAGGCCATACTGCAATGCAGCATGGTTGGCCACCCATCAGGCGGCCCGGTCAGCAAGCCAGCCGTTTAGCGCGCTTTGCACCCAAGTTCACGGCCTTTTTGTGTTGGCGTGGCCACACAGACCGCAGGGCTTTGGGCCAGCGGCGGCGGGGCCAGACCTGCATGCGCCCTCTATGGTCGCTCTGCGTCACGACAAAATTCCCTTGCAGACGCCTTCGCCGCTTGCTCCAACCTTGCCCGATAATGAATAACGGACACCAAAGGTCCACCGCTGCGGGGCCGCGAGGCAAGAGGATAACAGCCATGACAGACACCATGATCGGCGTGATCGGCGGGTCGGGCATCTATGATATCGACGGGTTGGAAGGGGCCGAATGGCGCGCTGTGGACAGCCCTTGGGGTACACCCTCGGACGAGATCCTGACCGGCACTCTGGAAGGCGTGAAGATGGCCTTTCTGCCCCGCCACGGGCGCGGCCATGTGCACAGCCCGACCACCGTCCCCTACCGCGCCAATATCGACGCGCTGAAACGGATCGGGGTCACGGATGTGATTTCCGCCTCGGCCTGCGGGTCGTTCCGGGAAGAGATGGCGCCGGGGGATTTTGTCATTGTCGACCAGTTCATCGACCGCACCTTTGGCCGTGAGAAATCCTTTTTCGGAACGGGCTGCGTGGCGCATGTCTCGGTGGCGCATCCGACCTGCCCGCGCCTTGGCGATGCCTGCTATACCGCCGCGCAGGACGCCGGGATCACCGTACACAAGGGCGGCACCTATCTGGCAATGGAAGGGCCGCAGTTCTCGACCCTCGCGGAATCCAGGATGTACCGTGAGGTCTGGGGCTGCGACGTGATCGGCATGACCAACATGCCAGAGGCCAAGCTCGCCCGCGAGGCAGAGCTTTGCTATGCCTCCATCGCCATGGTGACGGATTACGACAGCTGGCACCCGGACCACGGCGCGGTGGACATCACCGACATCATCAAGACCCTGACCGGCAACGCCGACAAGAGCCGTCAGATGATCCGCCGCCTTCCTGCCCTCTTGGGGGCCGACCGCGCGCCCTGCCCGCACGGCTGCGACCGCGCGCTGGAATACGCCCTGCTCACCGCTCCGGAAAAACGCGACCCTGCCCTGCTGGCCAAGCTTGATGCGGTGGCGGGCCGGATGCTGGGCGGCAACTGAGCCTTTTGCGATGCTGCGTGCCTTCCTCTTTGGTCTGATGCTGCTTGCCCCGCCCTGCGCGGCGGCAAGCGCCGAGGACTATGTCGAAACCGAGGGACTGCTGAGCGATGATGACTTCTACCGCCTCGTCGCCTGCGCCGCCCCGCCCGGAGAGCCCTGCCGCAAGGCTCTTGTGCGCTGGCCGGTCGACCGCCCGCTGCGCGTGCAACTGACACAGATCGACCGTGTCTTTCTTGGCGGTAAGCAGAAGCGCGCGCGCGCCGCGCTGGTGCGGGCGATCAAGTTCATCAACCGGGCGGGTGCAGGGATCACCCTGCGGCAGGTCAGTCCGGGGGCCGAGGCGGACATATGGATCTACCTGATCGACACCGATGGCGAGGCGCCGATTGACGGCACCGGGATCGAGGGCGTGGACGGGGCCACAGTCACCGGCGCGCGGGTCATTGTCTGGTCGCGCAGCGGAACCGGAGAGATCCAGCGCGCGCGCATCATCTTTGGCACCCGGCTGAACATCCGCCACTACGAATCCGCCATGATCGAGGAGTTGACGCAGGCGCTTGGCCTGTTGACCGACATTCGCAACCCGGCGTACCTCGGGACGTCGATCTTTTCCCAGGACGACAATGAATCCAAGGATCTGGGCGCGCAGGACCTGATGGCGCTGCGCCGCCACTATCCGCCGCAGGAGTAAACCATGGACCTGAACCTCTGGCTGGCCTTTGTCGCCGCCTCCACCGCGCTGCTGCTGATCCCCGGCCCCACCGTCCTGCTGGTCCTGTCCTATGCCCTCAGCAAGGGGCGCTCGGTTGCCGTCGCCTCGGCCGCCGGAGTGGCCAGCGGCGATTTCATCGCCATGAGCCTGTCGCTGGCGGGGCTGGGCGCGCTGGTCGCCGCCTCCGCCACGTTGTTCACGATCCTGAAGTGGGCTGGTGCCGCCTATCTGGTCTGGCTGGGCGTGAAGCTGATCCGCTCCGCCCCCAGCAAGGGACTAAGCCTGCCCGCGACAGAGGTCACGGCGCGCGGCGTGTTTGCACACAACATGGCGGTGACTGCGCTCAACCCCAAAAGCATCGCCTTTTTCATTGCCTTCGTGCCGCAGTTTGTTGCAACCGATGCACCGCTGCTGCCGCAATTCGCCGTTCTGGTCACGACCTTTGTCACCCTCGCCGCGCTCAACGCGCTGGCCTATGCGCTGGCCGCCGACCGGCTGCGGCGGATGATCTCGCGCCCTTCGGTTCTGACCGGGCTGACGCGGGCCGGTGGGGCCACTCTGATCGGCATGGGCCTGCTGACCGTAACGCTGCGCCGCGCCTGAACCCCTCACCCCGCAGCGCCTCCCGCCGTGGACAGGGATTCGCCGCCGCCAGAAGGCTTGCCAACGCGCCCTGTCCCGCGCTACCGCAAGGGCGGCGTCTGACTGAGGAGTGCCCATGCCGCGCAAGACCGAGATCAAGGACTACATCCGGACCATCGTCGACTTCCCGCACGAGGGAATCATGTTCCGCGATGTGACCACGCTGTTTGCCGACCCGCGCGGGTTTCGCATGGCCATCGACCAGTTGCTGCACCCCTATGCGGGTGTGCGGTTCGACAAGGTCGTGGGACTGGAAGCGCGCGGCTTTATCCTTGGCGGTGCCGTGGCGCACCAGTTGTCCGCAGGCTTTGTCCCGATCCGCAAGAAGGGCAAACTGCCGGGTGCCGTGATTTCTGAGGACTACCAGCTGGAATATGGCGAGGCCGTGGTGGAAATCCACGATGACGCGATTCAAGCCGGTGAAAAGGTGTTGTTGGTCGATGACCTGCTGGCCACCGGCGGCACGGCAGAGGCCGGTATCAAGCTGGTCGAACGGCTGGGTGGCCAGATTATCGGCTGCGCCTTTGTCATCGACCTGCCGGAACTTGGGGGCCGCAAGCGGCTGGAGGCGATGGATATGGACGTCCACGCCCTCTGCGCCTTCGACGGTCATTGACCGCGCGCGCCGCTGGTCCCGACAATACAAAAGGCCGGACATCATCGGATGCCGGCCTTTTTATTGCAGCGCTTCGTCCGGTGCCCCCTATCGACAACAGCGCCAAACCGGAGGACGGCGCGCTGTGCGCGCAAGGACGACGATAGCAGCGCGCGCCGTGAGGCGCGCCCTGTTGGATCAAGGCCGGTTCAGCGGTGATCCGCCAGATTGACGGCCACCGGACCGGGCTTTTCCTGCCCGGAATTGGCGTCGATGAACTCCAGCACCAGCGGCCGGATGTTGTTGCGCCAGCTCTTGCCCGCGAAAATACCATAGTGGCCGGCACCCGGCTCCAGATGGCTGGCCTTTTTCTCATCCGGCAAGCCGGTGCAAAGATCCAGCGCGGCGACACACTGGCCGGGGGCCGAGATGTCGTCCTTGGCACCTTCGACGGTCTTGACCGCGACATTCGTGATCGCGCCGATGTCCACCTTGTGGCCGTCGACGACGAACTCGTTCTTGGCGATTTCGCCATTTTTGAAAATCCGCTCCACCGTTGACAGGTAGAATTCGGCGGGCATGTCCATCACGGCAAGGTATTCGTCGTAGAATCGGTTGTGCGCGTCGTGGTCCGAGGCCTCGCCCCGTGCGACGCGACCGATCTGATCCTGAAACGCGGCAGAGTGCCGCTCTGCGTTCATCGACATGAAGGACGCCAGTTGCAGCAGGCCCGGATAGACCATCCGGCCCACCCCCTTGGACTTGAAGCCGACTCGCTGAATCATTGTCTCTTCGAGTTGCCCCATTGTCACGCGGCGGCCAAAGTCGGTCACATCCGTCGGCGTCGCGTCCGGGTCGATTGGCCCGCCGATCAGGGTCAGTGTGCGCGGCTGCGCATCGGGGTCCAGCTCGGCCAGATAGGCAGTCGCCGCCAGCGTCAGCGGGGCCGGTTGGCAGACCGCAATCACGTGGGTGTCCGGCCCCAGATGGCGCATGAAGTCCATCAGGTAGAGCGTGTAATCCTCGATATCGAACTTGCCGCAGCTCACCGGAATGTCGCGGGCGTTGTGCCAGTCCGTGACATAGACTTCGCAATTTACGATGAGCGACTTGACGGTTGAACGCAAAAGCGTGGCATAGTGGCCCGACATTGGAGCGACCAGCAGGATCTTGCGCGGCTGTTCGGCACGACCGGAGACGTTGAAATGTATAAGGTTGCCAAAGGGTTTTTCCACCACGGTGGCGATATCGACAAGGTGGTCCTTGCCGTCTTCGCAGGTGAAGGTATGGATGCCCCAGTCCGGCTTGACCACCATACGTTCAAAGGTCCGTTCGGTAACGGCACCCCAGGCTGCCATCCAGGTCAACGCCGGATTAGGAACAGCAGCGAAAATCGGGTAAGATGCAAGTGTGCGCGCGGTCGCGCCCATCCAGGCATTCGTGTTGCGAATGCTTTCCATCAGGTCGTAGGTGGCCATGTAGCGCACGACGGCTGCTCCTTTTCGTTTCGTGGGGTCGGCGGGTATCCGCAAACCCAAGCCCGAGCCAATTCGTCGCTTTGCCCCCCGAAACCCACGACGGTAGTTTCTGCAACTGCGAAGGATAGGGGGATTTAGTTCCGATGACAATAAACGAGGTTGCCGCAGGCGAAAGTCGTGCGCGGCTGGAGGAGAACCTTGATAGAGTTGAAGAACTCAGCAAGCGACTTGTTTCGGCACTGACCCGACGCCACCCGACGCCGCAGGCGTTGAATGGTCCCGACAGCGCGCTGTATGCCAAGGCGGCGCAGGCCTATGTTCAGGAATGGGTGAACAACCCTGCCAAACTGATCGAGCAACAGGTCAGCTTTTGGGGCAAGACCGTCACCACCTTTGTCGAGGCCCAGCAGCAGCTGGCGCGCGGCAAGCTGGAGGCCCCCGAGGATCCCGGCCCCAGCGACAAACGTTTCAAGAACCCGCTTTGGGACAACCACCCCTATTTCAACTACGTCAAGCAGCAGTATCTCATCAACGCCGACGCCATTCATCAGGCCGTCGATGCGATCGAGGACATGGACGAAAAGGAAAAGCGTCGGCTGCGGTACTTCAGCCAGCAGATCGTCGACATGTTCGCCCCCACCAACTTCCTTGCCACCAACCCCGACGCATTGATGAAAGCCGTCGAGACAGAGGGTGAAAGTCTGGTGCGCGGATTGGAAAACCTTGTCGCGGACCTTGAGGCCAACAATGGCGAACTGGTGGTGCGGCTGGCGGATGATAATGCCTTTGAGATCGGCGAGAACATCGCCACCGCGCAGGGCGAAGTGATCTATCGCAACCGCATGATGGAAGTGATCCAGTACAGCCCCACCACCGAGCAGGTTCAGGAAACCCCGGTGGTTCTGTTCCCGCCCTGGATCAACAAGTTCTATATCCTCGATCTCAAGCCTCAGAACAGCATGATCCGTTGGGTCGTCGATCAGGGGTATACCCTGTTTGTTGTCAGCTGGATCAACCCGGACGCCAAGTATCGCGATGTCGGGCTGGAGGCCTATGTCGAAGAGGGTTTCCTGAAAGCCATCGAGATCGCCAAGGATGTCTGCGACGTCGATAAGGTCAATGCGGTCGGTTACTGCATCGCCGGCACAACGCTCAGCCTGACCTTGTCGCTGATGAAAAAGCGCGGCGACAAATCCGTGCGCTCGGCCACGTTCTTCACCGCGCTCACCGACTTCAGCGATCAAGGCGAATTCACGCCCTTCCTGCAAGACGACTTTGCCGATGGCATCGAAGAGGAAATCAATCAGGAAGGTATCCTGCCCTCCTTCATCATGGCGCGCACCTTTTCGTTCCTGCGCTCCAACGACCTGATCTACGGGCCTGCAATCCGGTCCTACATGATGGGTGAGACACCGCCCGCCTTTGACCTGCTGTACTGGAATGGCGACGGCGCCAACCTGCCCGGTCGCATGTTCAGCCAGTACCTGCGCGGCCTGTGCCAGCGCAATGAATTCGCCGAAGGCACGTTCGAGATGTTCGGAGAGACCTTGAGCGTCAAGGATGTGGATGTCCCGGTGATGTCCATCGCGACAGAGACCGATCACATCGCCGCCGCGCGGGACGTGTATCGCGGGGTGCAGTTGATGGGCTCACGCTCCAAGCAATTTGTCATGGGACAGTCCGGCCACATCGCCGGCATCGTCAACCCACCGTCCAAGGGCAAATACGGGCACTACGTGCTCGAAGACATGAGCCTTGATTTCGAAGGCTGGAAAAAGACCGCAGAGTTCCATGACGGCTCTTGGTGGCCGCACTGGGAAGCCTGGCTGAAGAAGCGGTCAGGCAAGAAAGTACCGGCCCGCATTCCCGGTGATTCGGGCTATGAACCGATCTGTCCGGCACCCGGAACCTATGTGAAACTGAAGGCCGCGAAGCAAATTCAATAGCTTGCGTGTCATATGCTGCGGCGCAGAATTTCACTTGAAATGCTGCGCCGCAGCATGCATATTCTTGATAGCTGCTGAACACGGGGCGGGCCCGAGACAGCGACAGACAAGGATTTATCAAGATGGCACAGACTCAGGACTTCACCGCGATGATGAAAGACATGATGGGCGCATTCCCCATCGACACGAAGGCAATGGAAGGCGCGTTCAAAACCACCGCCGCCATGAACGAAAAGCTGTCTTCTGTTGCGCTGGAAGCCGCCGAAAAGTCCGCCGACCTGTCGGCAACCTGGACCAAAGGCACGCTGTCCAAACTGGCCGACATGTCCAAAGCCAAGGCTGAACCTGCTGACTACGCCAAAGCCGTGACCGACTTTGCTTCGGCTCAGGCCGAAGTGGCTGCCGAGAACATGGCCGCATTTGCCGAGATCGCCAAGAAGGTCCAGATGGACACCGTCGAACTGCTGATGGCCGCTGGCAAGGACTTCTCCGAAGACGCCACCGCCGCCGTCAAGAAAGCCACCGACGAGATGACCGCGACCGCCAAGAAAGCGACCGCAGCAGCCAAGTAATTTCGGTTTCGACCGAAACAGAAATTGCGCCCTCTCCTCCCAATCAGGCGCAATGTCCTGGGGCAGGATCTTCGGATCCTGCCCCTTTTTCTTTGCCTGCGTTGATCGTGCTCCAGGCGCAATTTTCCTCGACTTTTTGACGCACCGCAGAGGTTCCCCTTGAAATGCTGCACCGCAGCATCCATCTTCTCATCAGTACCAAACGCCGCCCCGGCAACACCAGAATCAAGGACCTGAACAAATGACAAAGACCGACGATTTCTCCGCCATGATGAAAGACATGATGGGCGCATTCCCCGTGGACACCAAAGCCATGGAAGGCGCATTCAAGACCACCGCCACGCTGAGCGAAAAGCTGTCCAGCGTCGCGCTGGAAGCCGCCAAGAAGTCGACCGAGCTGTCGGCCGCCTGGACCAAGGACACACTGGCCAAGATGGCCGACATGTCCAAAGCCAAGGCAGAGCCCGCTGACTATGCAAAGGCGCTGTCCGACTTCGCTTCGGCGCAGGCCGAAATCGCCGCCGAGAACGCCAACAACTTTGCCGAGATCGCCAAGAAAGTTCAGATGGACACCGTCGAACTGCTGATGGCCGCTGGCAAGGATTTCTCGCAGGACGCCTCGGCCGCCGTCAAGAAAGCCACGGACGACGTTGCAGCGAACGCCAAGAAAGCGACCGCCGCAGCCAAAGCCAAGTAATTCGACCCAGGTCGAACCGGCATTTGCGCCCTCTCCTCCCAAATCGGGCGCAATGAGATGGGGCAGGGTCTTCGGATCCTGCCCCGTTTTTATGGCCGCTGTCGCATCCTGACGACGACCTAGCGGCACCCTCCCATCACGTAGCGTCCCACCGCCTCATACAGCTCGTATGAGACCTCGCCATTGATCGGCCCGGCATAGCCGCCCGCGGTGCGGAAATACTCCTGCCACACATAAGGTTCGAGCCGGACAGCGGACATCAGGTCGGCGACGATCTCTGTGTCTGGAACCGATTGCCCGCACCGCACATAGGCGCGGTTCCAAAGACCCCAGGTCACATCCTCGACGGTGGCCTCCGGGTGCGCAATGACGCGGGAACAGCCAGTTACGCGCTCCTGCCAGTCCGACGCATTGCCGCAAATCTCCCGCACATGACCGAAATCCCACGGGTCCATCGCCGCTGCGCCGTGACCGCCGAGGGCCGCTCCGGCATAGTTGGTCGCCCAATTTGTGACCTGATCACCGCATTTGCCCAGATCGATCGCAAACACCAAGCCGTCTTGCTCAGAATACCGGAGGTTGGTCCACGTAAGATCACCGTACAATTGGTGTTCACGCCCGGTATGATCGGGGTAGACGCCATAATCACACCGCCGCCAGTTGCCGCTCGGATCCGGATTCCACCCGATCCAGTAGCCATGAAACGGCGTCTGCCCCCGGATGATCGGATTGTTCGGGTCCAGCATCACATAGACGGCGTCCGGATCGACATAGAGCGTCAGGCGCAATGACCGGATATCAAGGCGCGCATATTCGGTCCCGGTCTGATCGACGACATCCCCGACAATCTCGACATCGCCAAGGTAGTTGCCGTTTTGATCGTAAAGCGGGTCAACTCCATCGGCCATCGCGGGGCCGGCACAGGCCAAGACCACCGCAACCGCCACGTTTCGCAAAAAGCCCATCATGGATCTCCTATCCATTCAAGCGTTTGACGTGACTTCATTGCCCGGCCCGCCGTCACTGGCGGGCCGGGCATAAAGTCGGTTATCCGCGGTCGCGGCGCACTATTCGTTGCGCAACTCCGCGCTTTCCGGGCAGTCATTGCCGCTGTCGTAGGTCGGCAGGATGATGACATAGGCATAGTCGTCAGAGCCGCTGCCCTCCGGATTGGGGATGGCATAGGACATCCCCCATTTGGACTCTGGCAGCCCCCTGCTGCCGCCATCGGCGCCGGTAAACGCCCCTGTAGAGTTGTACCAGCAGGTCAGGGGGCTGGCGGAAACGGCAGAGGCACACAGGCTGCAAACAAGCGCGATAACAAATGAACGCATCGGATATCCTTTCAAACTGTCGGTTTTGAAAATAATGTCAGGCGGGCAACCGATGACAGGCGCAGTTGTCCCGCCATCACGGTTCCTCCCGCGCGCGCAACGGCGCAACCGATTTATGCGCCGGTCTTGAGAATTCACTGAAAATGCAATTTTTCCGAAAGCGAGGAAAAGGGTGATCGCCCATGACGTGCGTCACTCAGGCGATTCCATCGGCGGCGCGACGACAGGCCATCGCGTTTGCGGGCACCCGGTCAGCTTCACCGCCGCCCTACCCTTGGGCCTTGCCCCGCATCCGAAACGGCGCGGGGCAAGGGGGGGTTACAGGATTGTCGCCTGGGTGGCGGCGCGCAGGTCTTGCTCGCTGATACCCTCGGCGGTCTCGACGATCTGCAAGCCGCCCTCGACCACGTCCAGCACGCCGAGGTTGGTGATGATGCGGTCGACCACGCCCTTGCCGGTCAGCGGCAGGGTGCATGCCTTCAGCACCTTGCTGTCGCCGTGCTTGTTGGTGTGGTCCA